>NZ_JODT01000004.1 GCF_000720835.1 Streptomyces achromogenes subsp. achromogenes
AGGGAAACGCCCGGTTACATTCCGAACCCGGAAGCTAAGCCTCACAGCGCCGATGGTACTGCAGGGGGGACCCTGTGGGAGAGTAGGACGCCGCCGAACTCCTTTTGAAGCTCCGGCTCTTGGGCACTGCCCAGGGGCCGGAGCTTTTTTTGCGTTGAGGTAAGGTCAATGAGCATCATTGGCTCGTTTCGCACAGGAGGCCCCCGGGTGGAGGTCCAGGAGACCCGTGTCCAAACGGACCGGGTCCTCACCATCCCCAACATCCTCAGCATGGCACGGCTCGTCGGCGTACCCCTGTTCCTGTGGCTGATCCTCAGGCCGGAGTTCGGCGGCCCGAAGAGTGATGGCTGGGCCCTCCTCGTGCTGGCGTTCAGCGGGGTCAGCGACTATCTCGACGGCAAGCTCGCCCGGCGCTGGAATCAGATCAGCAGCCTCGGCCGGCTCCTCGACCCCGCCGCCGACCGCCTCTACGTGCTTTCCACGCTCCTGGGGCTCACCTGGCGGGAGATCCTGCCGATCTGGCTGACCGCGCTCTTGCTCGCGCGTGAACTGGTTCTGCTGGTCATGGTGGGCATCCTTCGCCGGCACGGGTATCCGCCGCCCCAGGTGAACTTCCTCGGGAAGGCCGCCACGTTCAACTTGATGTACGCCTTCCCGCTCCTGCTCCTCAGTGACGGAAGTGGTTGGATCTCGTCACTCGCCGCTATTTTCGGATGGGCGTTCGCCGGATGGGGTACAACCCTGTATTGGTGGGCAGGAGTGCTCTACGTGGTTCAGGTCCGCCGATTGGTTCGGGCGGACACCATGGCCGATTGAGCTCGGCGATTGTCCTGACATAACGCCTCGATGGCCCGCGGTGTAAAAGTGCGGGACAATCTGGACGGGTGAAGTCGGCTAGACCGTCGTCTCTTGGAGGAGGACGCTTCCGACATGAAGGCCGTCGTGATGGCCGGGGGCGAAGGCACACGCCTGCGCCCCATGACCTCTAGCATGCCCAAGCCGCTCCTGCCCGTGGCGAATCGCCCGATCATGGAGCATGTGCTACGGCTGCTCAAAAGGCACGGGCTCACCGAGACCGTCGTCACCGTGCAGTTCCTGGCATCGCTCGTGAAGAACTACTTCGGTGACGGTGAAGAGCTCGGCATGGAGCTCACCTATGCCAATGAGGAGAAGCCACTCGGTACCGCCGGAAGCGTCAAGAACGCCGAGGAGGCGTTGAAGGACGATGCCTTCCTCGTCATCTCCGGCGATGCCCTGACCGACTTCGACCTCACCGAGCTGATCAACTTCCACAAGGAGAAGGGCGCGCTCGTCACGGTCTGTCTGACCCGCGTGCCCAATCCGCTGGAGTTCGGCATCACCATCGTCGACGAGGAAGGCAAGGTCGAACGCTTCCTGGAGAAGCCGACCTGGGGACAGGTCTTCTCCGACACCGTCAACACGGGCATCTACGTCATGGAGCCCGAAGTCTTCAACTACGTCGAGCCGGACGTGCCCGTCGACTGGTCCGGTGACGTCTTCCCGCAGCTCATGAAGGAAGGCAAGCCGATCTACGGCTATGTCGCCGAGGGCTACTGGGAGGACGTCGGCACGCACGAGAGCTATGTGAAGGCCCAGGCCGACGTCCTCGAAGGCAAGGTCGACGTCGACATCGACGGCTTCGAGATCTCGCCCGGCGTGTGGGTGGCCGAGGGGGCCGAAGTGCACCCCGACGCCGTACTGCGCGGACCGCTGTACATCGGCGACTACGCGAAGGTCGAGGCCGGCGCGGAGATCCGCGAGCACACGGTCGTCGGCTCCAACGTGGTCGTCAAGAGCGGGGCCTTCCTGCACAAGGCCGTCGTGCACGACAACGTCTACGTCGGGCAGCACAGCAATCTGCGCGGCTGTGTCGTCGGCAAGAACACCGACATCATGCGTGCCGCCAGAATCGAGGACGGCGCGGTCATCGGTGACGAGTGCCTGATCGGCGAGGAGTCGATCGTCCAGGGCAACGTCCGGGTCTACCCGTTCAAGACCATCGAGGCCGGCGCCTTCGTCAACACGTCGGTGATCTGGGAGTCACGCGGTCAGGCGCATCTGTTCGGCGCCCGTGGTGTCTCCGGCATCCTGAACGTGGAGATCACCCCCGAGCTGGCGGTACGGCTCGCCGGTGCCTATGCGACGACGCTGAAGAAGGGCGCCACCGTCACCACGGCCCGCGACCACTCCCGCGGTGCCCGGGCGCTCAAGCGGGCGGTGATCTCCGCGCTCCAGGCCAGCGCCATCGACGTACGCGACCTGGAGAACGTACCGCTGCCCGTGGCCCGGCAGCAGACCGCGCGGGGCAGCGCCGGCGGCATCATGATCCGGACCTCGCCCGGTGTCCCGGACTCCGTGGACATCATGTTCTTCGACGGCCAGGGCGGGGACCTCTCGCAGGGCGGCCAGCGCAAGCTCGACCGGGTGTTCGCGCGCCAGGAGTACCGGCGGGCGTTCCCGGGCGAGATCGGCGACCTGTACTTCCCGGCGAGCGTCTTCGACTCGTACACCGGGTCGCTGCTGCGCAACGTCGACACGACGGGGATAGCCGAGTCGGGGCTCAAGGTCGTCGTGGACGCCTCCAACGGCAGTGCCGGGCTGGTGCTGCCCAGCCTGCTCGGCAAGCTCGGAGTGGACTCGCTGACCATCAACCCCGGTCTGGACGAGTCCCGGCCCACCGAGACCGCCGAGATGCGGCGCAAGGGGCTGGTGCGGCTCGGGGAGATAGTGGCCTCCTCGGGTGCCGCGTTCGGTGTGCGGTTCGACCCCGTCGGCGAGCGGCTGTCGCTCGTGGACGAGAAGGGCCGGATCATCGAGGACGACCGCGCGCTGCTGGTGATGCTGGACCTGGTGGCCGCCGAGCGGCGCAGCGGGCGGGTGGCACTGCCGGTCACCACGACCCGGATCGCCGAGCAGGTGGCCGCCTACCACGGCACCCAGGTCGAGTGGACCACCACGTCGCCGGACGACCTCACGCGCGTCGGGCGCGAGGAGGGCACCATCTTCGGCGGCGACGGCAAGGGCGGGTTCATCGTCCCCGAGTTCAGCGGCGTGTACGACGGCACGGCGGCCTTCGTACGGCTCATCGGACTGGTGGCGCGCACCCAGCTCACGTTGAGCCAGATCGACGCCCGTATCCCGCGGGCGCACGTCCTCAAGCGGGACCTGGCGACGCCGTGGGCCGTCAAGGGCCTGGTGATGCGGCGCGTGGTCGAGGCCGCCGGGGACCGCTCCGTCGACACCACCGACGGTGTGCGGGTGGTGGAGAGCGACGGCCGCTGGGTGATGGTGCTGCCCGACCCGGCCGAGGCGGTCACCCATCTGTGGGCGGAGGGCCCCGACGACGCCTCCGCGCAGGCCCTGCTGGACGAGTGGTCGGCGGTCGTGGAGAGCGCCGGCCGGTGATCGCGCACGGGCCCGGGGCCGTCGGTACGGCGTCCCCGGGCCGAAACGAACGGCTCGGGGCGGCATAGCCCCCCGCACGCGCGCGTGCCGGACAAATGTCCCCCCAGGGGGGCCTGTCCGGCACGCCGGTGGGGCCGTTCGGAGGTACTGCTCGCGACATGCGACGATGTGCGGCATGCCGCAGCAACCCCCCGTTCGGAGCAGCCCCGCGCGGCCGCAGCGCCCGGACGCCTCCATGTCGTTGATCACCAACGTCATGGACCACAGCCTCGACGACGGATACGCCGAGGCCGCCGCCCGGCGGAAGTCCGCGGGCGAGGGCGGTCTGCCCAAGACCCTGCGGGCCAAGCTGGGCCTGGCCGCGGGACTGGTCCTCGCGGCCCTGGTGGTGACCGTGGGGGCGGCCCAGGCGCGGGTGTCGGCGCCCGTGGTGGCCAAGGAGCGCCAGGAGCTGATCGACCGCGTCGACAGCGAGACCGCGGACGCGGACCGGCTGGAGAGCACCGTCGACAAGCTGCGTGACGACGTCGACGCGCGCCGGCGGGCGGCCCTGAAGTCGAGCGGCGGCAGCGCCGAGGCAGACCTGGTGGGCTTGTTGTCGGGTGCCACCGCGGTGCACGGCCCCGGCGTGGAACTCGTCGTGAACGACGCCAAGGAGGCCGCCGGCGGCGGGGACGGCTCCAACCCCCGGGAGACGTCGGGCTTCTCCGACACCGGCCGGGTCCGGGACCGGGACATGCAGCGCGTGGTCAACGGACTGTGGGCGTCCGGGGCCGAGGCGGTCTCCATCAACGGGCAGCGGCTGACCGCCCTGTCCGCGATCAGGGCCGCGGGTGACGCGATACTGGTCGACAACAGGCCGCTGGTGCCGCCGTACACGGTGCTGGCGGTGGGGGACGGGCAGAAGTTGAGCACCAGGTTCCAGAACAGCGCCGACGGCCTGTATCTGCACGCCCTGGAGGAGAACTACGGCATCCGCGCCACCATCTCCACGGAGGGCGAGGTCCGGTTGCCCGCCGCTCCCAGTGTGATCGTACGTACAGCACAGCCGAAGTTCGGGAAGACCGGGAAGGGCACATCGTGATCGCCGTACTGGGCCTCGTCGTGGGAGTCGTGGCCGGCCTGTTGGTCCGGCCCGAGGTTCCGGCGGTCGTCGAGCCGTATCTGCCGATCGCCGTCGTCGCCGCGCTGGACGCCGTCTTCGGTGGTCTGCGGGCCATGCTGGACGGCATCTTCGACGACAAGGTCTTCGTGGTGTCGTTCCTGTCGAACGTGGTCGTCGCCGCCCTCATCGTCTTCCTGGGCGACAAGTTGGGCGTGGGCGCGCAGCTGTCCACGGGGGTGGTGGTCGTCCTGGGCATCCGGATCTTCTCCAACGCGGCGGCGATCCGCCGGCACGTGTTCCGGGCGTGACCTCCATGAGCGACCAGAACGAGCGGAACGACGCCAACGGACGGAACGCCGCCCACGGCGACCCGGAGGGTGCGCCGGGGAACCGGCTGCGCAAGGAGCTGCCGGCCGAGGTGCCGGTGCCCGCGCCCGGCACCGGCCCGCGGGCCGAGGAGCGGCCCGCGCAGCCGCTGACGGGCCGGCAGCGGCTCGTCAAGGGCCTGTGGCCGCCGCGTTTCACCCGGGCGCAACTCATCGTCGCCCTGCTGCTGTTCGGCCTCGGCTTCGGCCTGGCCGTGCAGGTGGCGTCGAACAGCGACACCGACAGCGCGCTGCGCGGCGCACGTCAGGAAGATCTCGTACGCATCCTCGATGAACTGGATTCGCGTACTCAGCGTCTTGAGGACGAGAAGCAGGGACTCGAAAGGCAGCGTCAGGAACTGCAGAGCAGCTCCGACCAGGCGGCCGAGGCACGCCGGCAGACCGCCGAGAAGGCGAGGCAACTCGGCATCCTGGCGGGCACCGTGGCGGCACAGGGTCCCGGCATCACCATGACGATCGAGGACACGAAGGGGACGGTCAAGGCGGACATGCTGCTCGACGCGATCCAGGAGTTGCGCGCGGCCGGCGCGGAGGCGATCCAGGTCAACGGGGTCCGGGTGGTCGCCGACACCTACTTCGCCGACTCCGACAGGAGTGTGAGCGTCGACGGGAACAAGATCAACGCGCCGTATCGTTTCAGGGTCATCGGCAAGCCGCAGGACCTGGAGCCGGCGCTGAACATCCCTGGAGGCGTGGTGCAGACTCTGAAGAAAGAGCAGGCCACGGTGACCGTGGAGCGGCCGGACAAGATCGTCGTGGACGCCTTGCGGCGAGCGGAGCGGCCTGACTACGCTCGGTCGTCCTCCCAGTGAACCGGCGGTGCATGGGGCTCGTCGGGCAGGGGCATGAGGTTGCGGGGGGTCGGCGCACCGAAGGGGTGGTGCGTGGTGGAAACTGTTTGGTGGATACGGACGTTGTGAGGATGTCCGGCTCGGCCGGTGTAGGCAATCAGGGTTCGTCCTGCCCCACGGGCGGGTCTGTTTCGGTCAAGGGGAATCGCCCGTGAAGTTGTTTGCGAAGTTGTTCGGCAAGAGCGCGCGAGAGGGCAGCGACAACGCCACCGCTCGCCATCGCGCACAGCCTGACGCGGAGGGCCAGCGCCCGCTGTTCCGGGACCAGGTCGCTGGTCCGGGCGGTGACATTCAGGGAGGTCAGGGCGCGGCGTCAGTTGACCCTGCCCAGTCCGGCGGCATAGGTTTCGGGCAACCGTCAACCTCAGGTACGGGTGGAGGGTTCGCCTCCGGCCCGTACGCGTCCAATGCCCCGGCGGGGCAGCCGCGGCAGGAGGATCCGTCGATGTCGGTCCTGGTGTGTACGAGGTGCGGTAACCGCAATCCGGAGAACGCGCGGTTCTGTTCCCACTGCGGGGCGCCGCTGCGTCCCGGTCTGACGCCGGAGCGGGCCTCCGAGACGACGTCCACGATCTCGATCTCCGGCCTGGAGGCGTACGACTCCGAGGCGACCGGCCAGACGCCGCTGCCGATGCTCTCCCCGGAGGCGCAGGCCGCGGTGGAGGCGCTGCCGCCGGGCTCGGCGCTGCTGGTCGTGCGCCGGGGGCCGAACTCGGGCAGCCGCTTCCTGCTGGACGGTGACCTGACGACGGCCGGCCGGCACCCGCAGAGCGACATCTTCCTGGACGACGTGACGGTCTCCCGGCGGCACGTGGAGTTCCGGCGCTCCCCGGACGGCTCCTTCACGGTGGCCGACGTGGGCAGCCTGAACGGCACGTACGTCAACCGCGAGCGCATCGACCAGGTCGCCCTGTCGAACGGTGACGAGGTGCAGATCGGCAAGTACCGGCTGGTGTTCTACGCGAGCCGGCAGGGCTACTGACCCGCCCCCGGACGGTGTCCGGGGGAACCCCAGAGGGAAGGTCCATGCTTCAAACACCGAGCGGCGGTGCCGGAAGCGGTACCGCCGCCAGGGACAGTGGGCTGATGAGCATCGGCACGGTGCTGAACGTGCTGCGCGACGAGTTCCCCGAAGTCACCATCTCCAAGATCCGCTTCCTGGAGTCGGAGGGGCTCGTCGAGCCGCGCCGGACCCCGTCGGGGTATCGCAAGTTCAGCGCCGAGGACGTCGAGCGTCTCGGCCACATCCTGCGGATGCAGCGGGACCACTATCTGCCGCTCAAGGTGATCCGGGAGCACCTGGACGCCATGGAGCGGGGCGAGGCCGTCCCGCTGCCCTTGGTCGGGCGCCAGCGCACCGCGCAGGACGCCTCGGCGGCGGTGGAGGGCCCTACGGTGGCCAGGGTGGGCAGGACCGAGCTGCTGGCCGCGGCGGACGTCGACGAGGGCGAGCTGAAGGAGTGGGAGTCCTACGGGCTCATCGCTCCGCTGGAGGACGGGGCGTACGACGCCGAGGCCGTCACGGTGGCCGCGCTGATCGCCGAGCTGGGCCGGTTCGGGATCGAGCCGCGCCACCTTCGGGTGATGAAGGCCGCCGCGGACCGTGAGGCCGGCCTGGTCGACCAGATCGTGGCCCCGCTCAAACGCCACCGCAACCCCCAGACCCGGGCACACGCCGAGGCCCGTACGAAGGAGCTGGCGGACCTCACGATGAAGCTGCACGCGGCCTTGGTGAAGACCGCTCTCGGGGTGCGGATCCCGTGAAATCGGGGGGTCCCCGGGCGGCCGGATCGGGCACCTGTTCCCGGCCCGACTACCCAAACGTCCCGGGCACGGCCTAGGGTTGCTGTGTGAACGAGCTCGATGTCGTAGGTGTCCGGGTCGAAATGCCCTCCAACCAACCGATCGTGCTCCTGCGCGAAGTGGGGGGCGACCGCTATCTCCCCATCTGGATCGGGCCGGGGGAGGCGACGGCGATCGCTTTCGCCCAGCAGGGCATGGCCCCCGCGCGACCGCTGACCCACGACCTGTTCAAGGACGTGCTGGAGGCCGTCGGCCAGGAGCTGACCGAGGTGCGCATCACCGATCTGCGAGAAGGCGTCTTCTACGCGGAGCTGGTGTTCGCCAGTGGGGTGGAGGTCAGCGCCCGCCCCTCCGATGCCATAGCGCTGGCTCTGCGCACCGGCACGCCGATCTACGGCAGTGACACGGTGCTGGACGACGCGGGCATCGCCATTCCCGACGAGCAGGAGGACGAGGTGGAGAAATTCCGGGAGTTCCTGGACCAGATCTCCCCCGAGGACTTCGGCACCAGCAGCCAGTGAGTGGCCCGGCCGGCCCGCCGGAGCAGGGGTTCCACCCGGCGAGGCCGCCGGCTCCGGCACGACCGTCTTCCTGGCACATGCCTCCGGCAGTGTGAGCGTCCTACCGTTCGCCGTGAGCGCATTCGGCTAGCCTTTCCCCGCGGTGGGACACGGGAAACCACTCCTAGGGTGATTATCACTCGGCGTGCCGAGTGTGGCGATCGTTGACGCACCCCTGGTGACTGCCTACCGTCGAGAAGGCAGGTCAAGGACGGAGGTCGGCGTGAGAACCAGCGGCGACGGTACGGTCGGGGGTGCCCCGGGACGCGGTTTCGGGGAGAGCGGTCCGTACCCGCCCCCGAGTTCACGGCTGCGCTCAGGCGGGGGACATGCCCATCGCGGCGGCGCGGTGGAGCACGCTCCGCAGCTGCCGACGGCGGTGCCGAACGGCGGAGGGGTGGCGTCCATGACGTCCGAGCAGATCGGCTACCGCGGGCCCACGGCCTGCGCTGCCGCCGGCATCACCTACCGACAGCTGGACTACTGGGCCCGCACCGGTCTGGTCGAGCCCAGCGTGCGGCCCGCCTACGGGTCGGGCACCCAGCGGCTGTACAGCTTCCGGGACGTCGTCGTCCTGAAGATCGTGAAGCGCTTTCTGGACACGGGCGTGTCACTCCAGAACATCCGCACGGCCGTGCAGCACCTCCGGGAACGCGGTTTCCGCGACCTGGAGCGGATGACTCTGATGAGCGACGGCGCCACCGTGTACGAGTGCTCCTCGCCGGACGAGGTCCACGCCCTGCTCCAGGGCGGTCAGGGCATCTTCGGCATCGCCGTGGGCGTGGTGTGGCGGGACGTGGAAAGCGCCCTCTCCCAGCTGCACGGCGAGCGCGTCGACACCGGTGAGACCCTGGTCGGGCACAACCCCGCGGACGAGCTGGCGCGGCGCCGCAACCGGGCGGTCTGACGCGACGGCGTCGGTGTCGGTGTCGGTGTCGGACGGTCCGACGCGTCCCGAGTGCGGGCGGTCCGGTGCTTTCGTGGCCGGGCGGTCGAAGCGTTGCGCCCAGGTGTGCGACGGGGCGTGGCCGGCCGGCCCGCGCCGGCCGGTTCCGCCGAGGGGTGCCCCTGCGCCACCGCATTGTCAGTGCCGTGGTGCAGCATCGGAGATGTGAGAAACGCGCCCACGATCCTGCATCTCGACATGGATGCCTTCTTCGCCTCGGTGGAGCAGGCGTCCAAGCCGAGCCTGCGCGGGAAGGCGGTCGTCGTGGGCGGGCTCGGGCCGCGCGGTGTGGTGGCCACCGCGTCGTACGAGGCGCGCGTGTTCGGGGTCCACTCGGCGATGCCCATGGCCCAGGCCCGCCGGCTCGCACCCAACGCCGCCTATCTGGTGCCGCGCTTCACCCTGTACCGGGCGATCAGCGAACAGGTGATGGCGTTGCTGCGGCAGCTGTCGCCGCTGGTGGAGCCGCTGAGCCTGGACGAGGCGTTCGTGGACCTGGAGGCCGGGGGAGCGGCCTGCGACGAGGCGTCGGCGCGCCGGGCCGGGCAGAAGCTGCGGGCGGACATCCGCGCGGTCACCGGGCTCACCGGTTCGGTGGGGCTCGCCGCCTCCAAGATGCTCGCGAAGATCGCCTCCGAGCAGGCCAAGCCGGACGGACTGGTGCTGATCGAGCCGGGTACCGAGCGGGACATGCTGGCGCCCATGCCGGTGCGTACGCTCCCGGGGGTCGGCCCGGCGACCGGGGACCATCTGCGCAGAGCCGGGATCACCACGGTGCAGGAGCTGGCGGAGGCGGGCGAGGACGAGCTGGTCCGGCTGCTCGGCAAGGCACACGGGCAGGCGCTGTTCGCGATGGCCCACGCCCGGGACGAGCGGCCGGTGGTGGCCGAGCGGGAGACCAAGTCGGTGTCGGTGGAGGACACGTACGACGTGGACATCCACGACCGGCTGCGGGTCGGCCTGGAGGTGCAGCGGCTGGCCGACCGGTGCGTGCGGCGGCTGCGCGGGGCCGGGCTGTCCGGGCGCACCATCGTGCTCAAGGTACGGCGGTACGACTTCTCGACCCTCACCCGCTCCGAGACGCTCCGAGGGCCCACGGACGATCCCGCCGTCATCCGCGAGGCGGCGGCGCGGCTGCTGGACTCCGTGGACACCACCGGCGGGGTACGGCTGCTCGGGGTCGGGGTGTCCGGGCTCGCCGACTACACCCAGGAGGACCTGTTCGCGCAGGCCATGCCGGTACGGGTGGTGGAGGAGCCGGAGGAAGCCGCCGTCGAGGCCGAGGCGGAGCGGCCGGAGCCCGCCGAGCGGCACTGGCGGGCCGGGCAGGATGTGCGGCACGTCGAGTACGGGCCGGGCTGGGTGCAGGGGAGCGGGCTGGGGAGGGTGACGGTGCGGTTCGAGACGCCGCAGTCGGAGCCGGGGCGTGTGCGGACGTTTTTCGTCGACGATCCTGCGCTGTCGTCTGCGGAGCCGTTGCCGTTGGTCGCGGATCTCTCCCACCCGCCCACCCGTCCCGGCCCGCCGAACAGTGGCCGACACGGGGCTCCGCCCCGGACCCCGGAGGAGCCCGGGGCCAGGGAGGCGTGGCCCCGGACCCCGGAGGCGTGCCCCGCCGGGGGGGAGTCCGCGGTCGGGGAGGCGTCCGCCGTCGGGAAGGCGTCCGCGGTCGGGGAGGCGTCCTCCGCCCCGGGGGACTCCGGCGTTCGGGAGACGTCCCGCGCCCAAGGGGAGTCCGGCCTTCGGGAGGAGCTCCTTGCCCGGGATGAGGCGCTCGCCCCTGAAGAGGGTCACGTCCCGGATGAGGTCCGTGCCTCTGCAGAAGGGGCCGCTGACCCGGATGAGGTCCGCGTCTCGGAAGAGGCCCCTGCCCTGGAAGGGTCCGCTGACCGGCGTCCCGGATGAGGCCCGTGCGCTGGAAGGGACCGCTGACCGGCGTCCCGGATGAGGCCGCTGACCCTGAAGAAGTCGGCGCGTCCGATGAGCCCCGCGCCGTGCAAGAGGTGCGCGCCCCGCATGGAACGGATTCGAAACCGGTGCTCGGGAGACGGACGCCCGTTGAGGGCGGCCCGAGCTGGGGGCAACGCCCGCAGCCGGGAGGGCTCCGGCAGGCGGAAGGCGCTCGCAGTCGGGAGGGTGCCCGCAGCCGGGAGGGCTCAGGCAGTCGGGAGCAGTCGGGAAGGCGCCGGCAGCCGGGGAGGCACCGGCAGGTGAGAGGGCTTCGGTAGCCGGGAGGGCTCAGGCAGTCGGGAGCAGTCGGGAAGGCGCCGGCAGCCGGGGAGGCACCGGCAGGTGAGAGGGCTTCGGTAGCGAAGGCGCCCGGCAGCAGGGGAGACGCCGACGGTCGGGAAGGCGCCCGCAGCCGGGGAGACGCCGACGGTCGGGAAGGTGTCCGCAGCCGGGGAGATGCCAGCGGTCGGGAAGGTGCCCCGGAGTGGGAGGAGGGGTGGGGGTGGGAGGGGCGCGGGGTCAGGTTTCCTCTGAGCCTGCCAGTCTGCCGAAGTCGTGGTCCGGGAGTGGGGGAGGGGAGGCGGTGTCGAGGCCGTAGTGGTGGTAGAGCTGGAGTTCCTGCTCGGGGGAGAGGTGGCGGCCCACGCCGAAGCCGGGGGCGTTCTTGATCAGGGCGCGGTCGAAGGGGACGCGCAGGGTGCCGTCGACGAGTTCGCTGGGTTCCAGGGGCACGAAGGCGTCCCGGGAGAACAGGCCGGTGCGTATGGCCGCCCACTCCGGCACGCCGGTCGCGTCGTCCAGGTACACCTCGTCGATGGTGCCGATCTTGGTGCCATCGCGGTCGAACGCCTTGCGGCCGATCAGGCTGCGCGGATCGATGTCGGTCTGCACGGTCCCTCTCCCTCCACGTGGTCGCAACTCATCCGTAAGCACTACGAAAGAGCACATTGGAGGAGGCGGCCACTCGAAGGCTGCCCCATTGACCTCGCTGGTAGGCTGACAGCGGCTGCTGACCCCGCGCGGGAGAGTCCTCCGACCACCTCGGAGGCGCCGAAGGAGCAACTCCTCCCCGGAATCTCTCAGGCTCACGTACCGCGCGGACGAGGTCACTCTGGAAAGCAGGGCGGGCGTCGACGGCTCCCGCCCTCGCCGACGGTGAAAGCCGGAGCCCGCGGGCGTCCGGTGAAGCTCTCAGGTGCAGATGACAGAGGGGGAGGCCGTCGGGGTACCCGCGCCGGGGTGCCCCTCGCAGGTCGCGTCAGACCAGGAGGCCTCCGCAATGACCGCCCATCGCATTCCGCTCTCCGATCTCGAAGCGGGCATCCCGTTCGAGCAGCGCCACATCGGGCCCGACCAGGAGGCGCGGGCCAAGATGCTCGCGCAGGTCGGTTACGGCTCGCTGGACGAGCTGACCGCCGCCGCGGTCCCGGATGTGATCAAGAACGCCGACTCCCTGGACCTGCCGGGCGCCCGCACCGAGGCCGAGGTGCTAGCCGAACTGCGTTCGCTCGCCGACCGCAACCAGGTCCTGCGTTCCATGATCGGCCTGGGCTACTACGGCACCTTCACCCCGCCCGTCATCCTGCGCAACGTCATGGAGAACCCCGCCTGGTACACGGCCTACACGCCGTACCAGCCGGAGATCTCCCAGGGCCGCCTGGAGGCCCTGCTGAACTTCCAGACGATGGTCGCCGAGCTGACCGGGCTGCCCACCTCCGGCGCCTCCCTGCTGGACGAGGGCACGGCCGCCGCCGAGGCGATGGCCCTGTCCCGGCGCATGGGCAAGAACAAGAAGGGCCTGTTCCTGGTCGACGCGGACGCGCTGCCGCAGACCATCGCCGTGATCGAGACCCGCGCCGAGCCGACCGGCGTGGAGGTCGTCGTCGCCGACCTGTCCGCCGGCATCCCGGCGGAGATCGCCGAGCGTGAGATCAACGGCGTGCTCCTCCAGTACCCGGGCGCCTCCGGTGCCGTACGGGACCTCAAGCCCGTCATCGACCAGGCGCACGAGCTGGGCGCCCTGGTGACCGTGGCCGCCGACCTGCTCGCCCTGACCCTGCTGACCTCGCCGGGCGAGCTGGGCGCGGACATCGCCGTGGGCACCACCCAGCGCTTCGGCGTGCCCATGGGCTTCGGCGGTCCGCACGCCGGCTACATGGCCGTACACGAGAAGTTCGCGCGCAGCCTGCCCGGTCGCCTGGTCGGCGTCTCCGTCGACGCCGACGGCCACAAGGCGTACCGGCTCGCGCTGCAGACCCGTGAGCAGCACATCCGCCGTGAGAAGGCCACCAGCAACATCTGTACCGCGCAGGTGCTGCTCGCCGTCATGGCCGGCATGTACGCCGTCTACCACGGTCCCGAGGGCCTGAGGACCATCGCGCGGCGCACGCACCGCTACGCCACCCTCCTCGCCGAGGGCCTGAAGGCCGCCGGCGTCGAGATCGTCCACGGCGCCTTCTTCGACACCGTCACCGCGCGCGTGCCCGGCAAGGCCGCCGGGATCGTCGCCGCCGCCCGGGACAAGGGCGTCAACCTGCGGCTGGTCGACGCCGACCACGTCTCCGTGGCCTGCGACGAGACCACCGACCGGGCCGGGCTGGACGCCGTCTGGTCCGCCTTCGGTGTCGAGGCCGACATCGAGGCGCTGGACGCGACCGCCGAGGACACCCTGCCCGAGGCGCTGCTGCGCACCGACGACTACCTCACCCACCCGGTCTTCCACCAGCACCGCTCCGAGACCGCCATGCTGCGCTACCTGCGCAGGCTGGCCGACCGCGACTACGCGCTCGACCGCGGCATGATCCCGCTGGGCTCCTGCACCATGAAGCTCAACGCGACCACGGAGATGGAGCCGGTCACCTGGCCCGAGTTCGGGCAGCTGCACCCCTTCGCGCCCGCCGAGCAGGCGCAGGGCTACCTCACCCTCATCCGTGAGCTGGAGGACCGTCTCGCCGAGGTCACCGGCTACGACAAGGTCTCCCTCCAGCCGAACGCCGGCTCCCAGGGCGAGCTGGCCGGTCTGCTCGCCGTCCGCGGCTACCACCGCGCCAACGGCGACGACCAGCGCACCGTCTGCCTGATCCCGTCCTCCGCGCACGGCACCAACGCCGCCAGCGCCGTGATGGCCGGCATGAAGGTCGTCGTCGTCAAGACCGCCGACGACGGCGAGATCGACGTCGAGGACCTGCGCGCCAAGATCGAGCAGCACCGCGACCAGCTGGCGGTGCTGATGATCACCTACCCGTCCACGCACGGTGTGTTCGAGGAGCACGTCGCCGACATCTGCGCCCGGGTCCACGAGGCCGGCGGTCAGGTGTACGTCGACGGCGCCAACCTCAACGCACTCGTCGGCCTCGCCAAGCCGGGCCACTTCGGCGGTGACGTCTCCCACCTGAACCTGCACAAGACCTTCTGCATCCCGCACGGCGGCGGCGGTCCGGGCGTCGGTCCGGTCGCGGTCCGCTCCCACCTCGCGCCGTACCTGCCGAACCACCCGCTCCAGCCGGAGGCCGGCCCGGAGACGGGCGTCGGCCCGATCTCGGCGGCCCCGTGGGGCAGCGCGGGCATCCTGCCCATCTCCTGGGCGTACGTCCGGCTGATGGGCGGCGAGGGCCTGAAGCGGGCCACCCAGGTGGCCGTGCTGTCGGCGAACTACATCGCCAAGCGCCTGGAGCCGCACTTCCCGGTGCTCTACACCGGCCCCGGCGGCCTGGTCGCGCACGAGTGCATCATCGACCTGCGCCCGATCACCAAGGCCACCGGCGTGAGCGTGGACGATGTCGCCAAGCGCCTGATCGACTACGGCTTCCACGCGCCGACCATGTCCTTCCCGGTGGCCGGCACGCTGATGATCGAGCCGACCGAGTCGGAGGACATCACCGAGCTGGACCGTTTCTGCGACGCGATGATCGCCATCCGCGCGGAGATCGAGAAGGTCGGCTCGGGCGAGTGGCCCGCGGAGGACAACCCGCTGCGGAACGCCCCGCACACCGCGGCCGCGCTGGGCGGCGAGTGGACGCACGCCTACAGCCGTGAGCAGGCCGTCTTCCCGGCCGGTGTGTCGGCCGCCGACAAGTACTGGCCGCCGGTGCGCCGCATCGACCAGGCCTTCGGCGACCGCAACCTGGTGTGCTCCTGCCCGCCGCTGGACGCGTACGAGGACTGAGCGCACCGCTCGCCGCTCGGAAGGCCCCGCCCGGAACGTCACGTTCCCTCCGGGCGGGGCCTTCCCGTTTCCCGCTGCTACGGCGCCGCCAGTGAGACCTCGGTCGCCTTGATCAGGGCGATGACCTCCGAGCCGACGAAGAGGCCGAGGTCGGCGACCGCGTCCCGGGTGATGACGGCGGTGAGTTCGCCGGCGGCCGTGGCGATCTTCACGGAGGCCATGACCTCGCCCGGGCGAACCTCGGTGATGGTGCCCGGGAACCGGTTGCGGATGGACAGCCCCTCGGCCTGGCGGGCGGCGAGGGCGACCTCGGTGGACTTCACCAGGGCGTGCACGGCCTTGCCGGGGGCGAGGGAGAGCTGCTCGGCGGCCTCCAGGGTGATGGCGGCCAGCAGGTGCGGGCCGCCGTCCAGTCGGACCCGGACGGTGGCCATCACCTGGCCCGCGTGGACCTCGGTGACGGTGCCGGGCAGCTGGTTGCGGATGCTCAGGGTCATGGGCACCCACCGTAGGGCGCGGGTCCGGTCAGGCCGGGTAGGCGTGGGTCTGGGCCGCCTTCACCGTCGCCCAGACCGGTGTACCGGGGCGCAGGTCCAGCTCGGCGGCGGCGACCGTCGTCAGATCCGCGGCGAGCGGGAGGTCGCCGGTGAGGTCGGCGCGGATCCGGTCGCCGTGCGTCTCCAGGCCGGTGACCTCGCAGCGCCACAGGTTGCGGGCGCTCACCCCCGAGGGCCGGTCGCGGAACAGGGTCACGGCGGACGGCGGGAACGCCACGAAGGCCGGTCCGGACAGCTCCTCCGTCGTCGTGACCGCGGGCCCGGCGTCGAGCCGTACGGTGTGCCCCGCGGCCCGTCCCCGGTAGAGGTTGAGGCCGACGAGCCGGGCGATGTAGTCCGTGCGCGGGTGCCGGGCGATGTCGGCGGGGGTGCCCTGCTGTACGACCCGGCCGTGTTCCACGACCACCAGGCGGTCCGCGAGCACCATGGCGTCCAGCGGATCGTGTGTCACCAGCACCGAGACCGCCTCGAACTCGGCCAGGTGGCGGCGGAGCCCGGCGCGGACCTCCAGGCGGGTACGGGCGTCCAGGGCCGCCAGTGGCTCGTCCAGGAGCAGCAGGCGGGGGCGGGTGGCGAGGGCGCGGGCGAGGGCCACGCGCTGGGCCTGGCCGCCGGACAGCCGGCGTGGCTTGGTGGCCGCGTGGCCGGCGAGGCCCATGCGGTCCAGCCAGGCCGCCGCCCGGGCCCGGGCCTCGGCCTTGCCCACGCCCTGGCAGCGGGGGCCGAAGGCGACGTTGTCCAGGGCCGACAGGTGGGGGAAGAGCAGGTAGTCCTGGAAGACGACGCCGACCGGACGGGCCTCGGGGGGTGTGTGCTCCAGGGCGGTGCCGTCCAGGTGCAGGTGGCCGTCCGTGAGGGGGGTGAGGCCGGCGAGGGCGCGCAGGGCGGTGGTCTTGCCGGCGCCGTTGGGGCCGAGGAGGGCCACGACCTCGCCGGGGGCGGCCTTCAGGGTCACGTCCAGACGGAATCCGGACCGGTCGACCACGAGGCGGGCGTCCAGGCCGCCGGCCGCGGGTTCGGGTGCGGTGGCGGCCCGCTCGGGGGTCCCCGGGGCGGGTGCGGGGCTGGTGCCGTCGGCGGGTTGCTCGTGGGGGTGCGGGTCGGTGTGGGTCATGGGGTGGTCATCCAGCGGTCCCTGAGGGCTGCCAGGACCGCGATGGACACGGTGAGCAGCACGAGGCTGAGGGCGATGGCGGCCTCCGGGTCGTTCTGGAGGGCGAGGTAGACCGAGAGCGGCATGGTCTGGGTGCGGCCGGGGAAGTTGCCCGCGAAGGTGATCGTCGCGCCGAACTCGCCGAGCGCCCGCGCCCAGGCCAGCACCGCGCCGGCCGCGATGCCGGGCGCGATCAGCGGCAGCGTGACCCGGCGGAACGCGGTGAAGCGGGACGCGCCGAGCGTGGTGGCCGCTTCCTCGTAGCGCGGGTCCGCGGCGCGCAGCGTGCCCTCGACGCTGATCACCAGGAACGGCATCGCCACGAACGCCTCCGCGATCACGACCCCGGTGGTGGTGAACGGCAGGGTGATCCCGAACCACGCGTCCAGCCACTGTCCGACGACACCGTTGCGCCCGAGGGCCAGCAGCAGCGCCACACCGCCGACGACCGGCGGCAGCACCAGCGGCAGGGTGACCAGGGCCCGTACCAGGCCGCGGCCGGGGAACTCCGTACGGGCCAGCAGCCAGGCCAGCGGCACGCCGAGGACGAGGCTCACGGCGGTCGCCGCGGTGGCGCTGATCAGCGACAGCTGGAGCGCCTGCCACACCTCGGTGCTGCCCAGCTGCCGCGGCAGGGCGCGCCAGGGCGCGCGGAGGAGCAGCGCGAGCAGCGGCAGCAGCAGGAAGGCCAGCGCCAGCAGGCCCGGCAGCAGCAGTGGCAACGGCACCCCGCGTCGGCCCCCCGCGCCGGCGCGGCGGCGTCGCGGCCGGCCCGGACGGGGGCCGGCCGCGGCACCGGGCTTGTCGAGCGAGGTCACGGCTTGAGGAATCCCGCCTCGCCCAGCACCTTCTGGCCGTCGGCGGACCGCACGAGGGCGATGAACGCCTGGGCCGCCTCGGTGTTCCGGCCGTTCTTCAGCGCGGCGATCGGGTAGTCGTTGACGGCGCCGGCGGACTCGGGGAACTCCACGCCCCGCACCTTGCCCTGCGCCGCCTTCACGTCGGTCTTGTAGACGATCGCGGCGTCCGCCTCGTCCAGTTCGACCTTGTTCAGGGCGCTCTTGACGTCCTGTTCGTAGGAGACGGGGGTGAGCTCGATCCCGGCGGCGTCCAGGGCCTTTCGCGCGGCGGCGCCGCAGGGCACGGTCTTGTCGCACAGGACGACCTTCAGCCCGGACTTGGTGAGGTCCTTCAGGGAGGACACCTTCGCGGGGTTGCCCGGCCGGGTGGCGATCTCCAGCTGGTTGCGCACGAAGGTGACCGGGGCGCCGGACGCGTCTCCCGCGTCCGTCACGGTCTTCATCGTCCTGGGGCTGGCGGCGGCGAAGACGTCGGCGGGGGCGCCGCCGGTGATGCTCGCGGCGAGGGTGTCGCTGCCGCTGAAGTTGAAGCTGACCTTGGTCCCGGGGTGCCGGTGCTCGAACTCCTTGCCCAGGGTCGTGAAGCTCTCCTTCAGGGAGGCGGCGGCGAACACGGTGACCGTGCCGGACAGCTTCGGGGAAGCCGACGCGCCCGAGGAGCCGGGCGTCCCGGTGTCCGGCGCGTCGGAGGAGTCCGACGAGGAGGAGCAGGCGGTCAGGGCCAGTACGGCGGCGGCTCCCGCACCGGCCAGTCGCAGCAGCCGCCGGGTCCGGCGCGCGGAACGGGTCATCACGGATCGACTCCTCGGTTCTGGGACAACGGTCGCGCCCTGGCACGCCCGTTGATCGGCCGTGCGGCGATGATACTGCCGCATCTGCGAGGCAGAAGTATCCTGTCGCATCGCATGAGCCGGGAGTACGAGTCTTGTAGCTTGCATGTGCGTTCGCACGGCGTGGTGCCCCTGTGACAGGGGGAGCGGCCGTCGGCGGCACACCGGTCAGACGCGGTCGATGTGCACGTTCGTCGACTTCACGCGCGCGGTGGCCTCCATGCCGACCTCCAGGCCCAGTTCCTCCACGGCTTCCCGGGTCAGCAGCGAGACGAGCCGGTGCGGGCCCGCCTGGATCTCCACCTGGGCGGCGACGTCGCCCAGCTTGATCGCGGTGACGATGCCGGGGAAGGCGTTGCGGACGGAGGTGTACGGGGCCTCCTCCTCGCCGCCGTCACCCTTGGCGAGTTCGACGGAGAACGCGGCGAGGTCCCTGCCGTCGACGAGCCGGCGCCCGGACTCGTCGCGGTGGGTGGCCACCCGGCCGGCGTCGGCCCAGCGGCGGGCGGTGTCGGGGCTGACGCCGAGCAGCCGCGCGGCCTGGCCGATGGTGTAGGACTGCATGCCGGTCACGATAGAGCCAGATGCCGGGAACCGTGTGCGGGGGCCGGGGCACTCACGTCGTACCGACCGGTGTCGTACCGACCGGTGTCGTACCGACCGGGTGCGGGTGGTGGTCGGGCCGTGCGGAGTGGATGTCCGGCTCAGCCGGTGTGTACCCGCGGCCGGCGTTCCCGGTCCGGTTCCGCCTCGCGCAGCACCTCGCGGGTGACCGGGGCGACTTCGCCCTGCCCGAAGAGGAAGAAGCGGAGGAAGTTGGCGAACGGATTGCCCTCGGTCCACTCGAAGTAGATGTGCGGGGTGCAGCCGGTGGCGTCCCGGACGTGCAGCAGCAGCGCGGCGAGGGCGTTCGGGATGGAGGCGGACTCCAGCGTCAGCACCCGGTAGCGCTCGTGCAGCACCTCGCCGCGCACGGTCAGCCCCGCCTCGAACTCGGACGGGTCGGTGACCGTGACCTCGACGAAGACGAAGTCCTCCTGCGCCGGGATGTCGTTGTCGGCCTTGATCTGCTCGGCCTTGTCCCGGTACTCGGCCTTGTCCCGCCGCCCCGGCTTGTTGGCGATGAAACGGATGCGCCGGTGGGCCATGTCCCGGACGAACCGTTCCGCCATCGGGTCGAGCGTCACATGGGTCACGCGCAGTTCGAAGGCGCGGGCGAGCCGGGACAGCAGCGATATCAGCATGATCCCGACGATGAAGCAGGCGCCGATCTTCACACCGTCCGGACGCTCGATGACGTTCACCACGGTCGTGTAGAGGAACACCGCCGAGATGGCTCCGAACGCGAGGGTCCAGCCGCGCTGGCCCGCCTTGCGCGCGGCGATGGTCACCGCGATCGCGGCCGAGCTGATCAGCACCAGCACACCGGTGGCGTAGGCCCCGCCCTGCTTGTCGACGTTCGCGTCGAAGATCCACGTCACCAGGAAGGCGACCAGGGTGAAGACGATGACCATCGGGCGCACCGCCCGGGCCCAGTGCGGTGCCATGCCGTAGCGGGGCAGATAGCGCGGCATCAGGTTGAGCAGTCCGGCCATGGCGGAGGCGCCCGCGAACCAGAGGATGGCGATGGTCGAGACGTCGTACACCGTGCCGAAGGCGTTGCCGAGGTACTCGTGCGCGAGGTAGGCGAGCGCGCGGCCGTTGGCCTCGCCGCCCGGCTTGAACTCCCGTTCCGGGATGAGCAGCGTGGTGATGAAGCTGGTGGTGATCAGGAAGCAACTCATCACCAGCGCGGCGGTGGTCAGCAGCTTCTTGGTGTCCCGGATCCGGCCGGCCGGACGCTCGTCGGTGTCACCCGGGTCGCCCTGGACGTGCGGCATGACGGCGACGCCGGTCTCGAAGCCGGACAGGCCGAGGGCGAGCTTCGGGAAGACGATCAGCGCCACGCCGATCATCACGAAGACGTTGCCGTGCTCGGTGGTCAGGGCACCGCTCCAGTCGGTGATCACATGCCCGGCGGTGATCACATGCCACAGGCCGGTGATCACGACGACGACGTTCAGCAGGAGATAGATGCCGACCAGGGCGACCGCGACGCCGATCGCCTCCAGGAAGCCTTTGAGGAACACCGCGCCGAGCAGTGCGACCAGGAACAGGGTGATCAGCATCTGCTTGCCTTGCAGGGCTTCCGTCAGATGCGGGTTCTCGACCAGGTGGGTGGAGGCGTCGGCGGCCGAGAGCGTGATGGTGATCAGGAAGTCGGTCGCCGCGAAGCCCAGCAGGGTGAGGACGAACAGCTTGCCCTTCCAGAAGGAGAGCAGCCGCTCCAGCATCGCGATGGAGCCCTCGCCGCGCGGGCTCTCCTCGGCCACGCGCCGGTAGACCGGCAGGGCGCCGGCCAGGGTGACCACGACCAGCACGATGGTCGCCACCGGTGACAGCAGGCCGGCCGCCAGGGCCGCGATGCCCGGCTGGTAACCGAGGGTGGAGAAGTAGTCGACACCGGTCAGACACATCACCCGCCACCAGCGCTGGCCCTTGTGGGCGGGCTCCGGCTCGGCGTGCGGACCCGGGTGCTGCTTGGCCAGATCGGACAGACCCTCCAGCATCCAGGCGCGCAGGCGGCCGGTACTGGGAGGGCGTTCGGTCGTGGCCATCGGTGTGCTCCTGACGTGTGGCGGCTCTTTCCGGCCATCACCCGGACGGTGGCACCAGCGTAAGCAGAGAGTGACGCTCGGGCCTGCGGATCGGCGGGCCGACGGCGTCAAGCTTGCGTTAAGAATGGTCCGGGAACGCGGGGGCCGCACGAAGAAGGCGAGGCCGGGACCGGTGCGCCGAGACGGCGCCGAGAGGGTGACCGGAGGCGGGGTGCCGGGGGGCGACCGGGCGACGGCCACCGAGTGTCATGGCGTACGAGGCGCAGTGCTCCCTGCCTGGATGAGGACCGCCGCGGATCATGGCCGGGACGCGGTGCCGGACGGGTGCCGGCTGGGGTGAGGCCGGCCGTGTGACATGGCGTCGGAGGGAGGGCGTGCGGGGTGGGGGGTGGCCGCCTGGTGTCATGCGTCGTGGGGCGTAGTGGTGGTGCCGTGGGTGTGCCGCGGGGCGCCGGTTCTGTGGTGTCCCTGCAAGCACGAGCATGCTTGCGTCATCCGTTGCCCGGTCCTCCGGCTGGATCCTCGCCAGCGGTCCCGCCTCCTGGAGATCGTCCAGAACCACCGCGAGCGCATCCGCGAGGCCCGTGCCAGCGGCCGGCTTGGCGAGGTCGAAGGCCTTCAAGTCAGCTCTGACGCCGCGATGGCCAGACCGGGAGAACCCGGATACCGGCCCTGATCCTGTCACCGAGAGAGGTCGGCTCGGCGAAGACCGCGGAACACCTCCGCGGTCGCCCATCCGCGCAGCGTGGCGTGAATCGACGAGCGGAATGCGACCTCGGCCGTGGTGGCGTCGAGGGCCCCGGCCAGTTCGAGAGTCACGAGCCCATGCAGGGTTGCCCAGATCGACAGGGCGATCGCCGTTGCGTCGCCGGCGAGGACGGACTCCGTCAAGGCGCGATCGATCGCCGCGAGGAGCGGACGGACCGGGTCACTGGCACCGACCTCCCCTGACGGGTCGAAGGACTGCACACCACCGAACAGCACCGTGTACAGGTGGCTGTTTCCGCACCCCCAACGACGGTAGGCGACGGCCAGCGCGTAGAGGTCGGCGAGAGGGTCCGCGGAGGTCTGCACCGCCGACACGTGCTGGAACAGGCCGGCGACGGCTCTGTCGCGCACCGCGCCGATCAGCCCGTCCTTACCACCGAACAAGGAGTACACCGCCGTCGTCGACGCCTCGGCAGCGGCAGCCACGGCGCGGACCGTGACCGACTCCTGCGGACGGGTGGCGAGCATCTCGGTCGCGCACTCCACAAGCCGCTCTTTGACGGCCTCGTCGTTTGTTCTCGGCCTACCCACGGCCAGCAGCCTACCCCCTCTGATAACGTCGTTTTGAAACGCCGTTCTGAAACTGCCGGAGGCCCGCCGTGCCCACGCCCGTTCTACGTCTCGTCCGTTTCGCCGGACGCTTACTGCTGGCCCTGGCCGCCGTCGCGACGCTGGTCGTCGTCTTTCTCGCACTGATCGCCCTCACGAACGGGGCGGGTTCGGGGCTCGCCGCCTGGTTGACGACCCTCGGAGCCGGAACTGTCCTCGCGCTGTGGCGGGGCCGGCATAGCACCTGGCCGACGCGGCTCGTACCGTTCCTGCCGGTGGTCATCGCGGCGGCGTTGACAGCGACGGTCTGCATCCCGATCGTGCCCACGGCCCGGCGGTACCCGCCCGCGCTTGCGTTCGTGTCCACTCAGCACTGGAACCTGACCACAGGCAGCCGGGTCGCGGTGTATCACTACCCGCCCGCGGACCCCGGCCCCCGGCATCCCGTCCCGTTCGTGTACCTGCACGGAGGACCGGTCCGGGGTATCTCCGTGCAAGACCACCGGTTCCTGCAACTCCTGGCCCGCCGGGGCTACGACGTCTACGCCTACGAACAGGCCGGCGGCGGACGAAGCGACCTGCTCACGATGGACCAGTACACGATCTCCAGGTCGGTCCGTGACCTCGCCGCCTTCGTCGACCGCCTGGACAAGGGCAAGGTCGACATCCTCGGATTCTCAGGAGGCGGAGTCGTACTCACCCGAGCTCTGGCCGACCCTGGCGTCGCCGCACGCCTGCACCGGGCGATCATCGCCGAGCCCGGGCCCGCGGACGGCCCCACCGCACGCATCACCGGGCACAAGGGCCGAGCATCCGCACGGGGTCTCGCCCCGGCCCCGACCGGACCGCGATCGACGCACGTCCCCCGGTACGCCGTGGCATTCGGCCTCATGCGACTCGGACTCCTCACCCCCGACACCGGACTGATCGGACAGGCCGAAGGCGACAACGCCTTCACCGCCGCAGACCTCGGCAGCGACACCGCATCCGCCTACTGCGCGCGCGACGCGCACCGCATCCCCGCCGAGGACACCGCACAGAACTTCTCCTTCAGTCCCGCCGCCAGCCTCCGCGTCCAGCAGACGGTCAAGGACTCGCCCTCCATCGCACCGCTGCTGAGGCGCTCCCGGACCCCCGCGATGCTGATGATCGCCGAGTGCTCCTCCCAGGTCCGTCAATGGGCGACCGCCGTGCTTGCCCGTGACCCGGCCATCCAACGCACGCAGTACATGCCCGGAGTCGGACACCACATGTGGAACGGCCTCGACGACAACAACGGCCGGGCCGTCGCCGTCATCGTTGCGTTCCTTCAGGGCAAGCCGGCACCCCTGCCGAACTACCCGACCCGCGATGAGATTCCTGCCTTCCTGCGTGATGGCAAATAAGAACAATTCAGCCTTTAAGTCGCGTTCGGGGCGGAAGTCGCTACTCCATGCCCGACGCGCGGAACACGGCCAGCGCGGTCTCGCGGTCCACGCGACGGGCGAGGGTGTGCAGGGCGGTCGTACCGGTCAGCAGGATGCCGGCCGTCTCGGCGCGCCGGGCGCCCTCGTCGAGCCGGTACCACAGGTCCGGGTTGCGGACCAGCACCTCGGGGTCGATCTCGACCCGGTTGCCGAGAGCGTCGCGCAGCACCAGCCGCCGGCTGACGCCGTCCAGCGGGCGTACCGCGATCAGCAGGTCGGTACGGACCCGGCGGGTGCGCCCCAGGCGGCGGGAGGCCAGCCAGCCCTGGCCGGCCGACACGCGCGCCGGGTAGAGGACGAGGAGCAGCAGCAGGGCCGTCACCGGCCACAGGACACCGCGCCACCAGGTCAGCGAGCCGGCCGCCCCGTCCAGACACAGCAGCAGGCCGAGCAGCGCGGTGGCGTAGCGGACGGCGCCGCGTACCTCCCCGGCCCAGTCGCGGTCGTACGCCACGGCCGCGGTGCCGGACGGGGGCCGGCCGGTCGCCAGGGGGCGGGTGTCGTCGCGGTGCTTCATGGGGAAAACGGTAGCCCCGCGGGCGGCCCGGAGCGTCCTCCGTTGACGGCGCCCTGACGGCCGGGAGGCCGTTATTGACGGGACCGTAGCGCCGAGCCCCGCGCGCCCCGGATACGGACGCGCGCGAACGAGCGTGACCGGGCCGGCCGGGGACCCGTCGCGGCCCGAGCGGGTGTGCCCCGGCATGTGTCGGGGCCGGTGCGCACGGTGTGTGCGGCCGGCCCCTGGATTGTTGTGCCTGCTCAGGCGGCGGTCATCACCTGCTCCGCACCGAGCGGGCGGTGCGGGGCGATGATGCGGCCGTCGGGCAGCAGCTCACCGGTGTCCTCGAAGAGCAGGACGCCGTTGCACAGCAGGCTCCACCCCTGCTCCGGGTGGTGCGCCACAAGGCGGGCGGACTCCCGGTCGGCGGATTCGGCTGGCGGGCACGGCGGCTGGTGCTGGCACATGGGCGGGATCTTTCGCTCTGTTGTGATCATGTCCGTCCCCCGTGATGAAAGAGTCGGTCTGTGTTCAGTGTTCTCTCCTGCGTGGCATTCCGCAGGCTTTTCCCACCACCGCTTCTCACAGGTTCATGACGCGTCACCCGCGCGGGCGGTTCAGCCCAACCCCACGGTCACTTCGGGTGGTTCGCACTGGTCGGAAGGGACTAGTCCAGTCGGCGAGGCACCCGAGTGGCCGTACCCGGCACCCGAGACGGCCGCCCCCGGGCTCCGGAAACGGACCTACCCCGCTTCCCGGGCGGGAAGCGGGGTAGGCGGGTGTCGGTCAGGCGGCGGGTGAGCCGAGCGCGGTCGGGCCGAGCAGCGGGAGAGGAGTCACCCGCTGGGTCAGCACCGGAAGCAACTCGGCGACACGGAAGGGACGGTGGGCCGGAATGCCAGGCGGGGCCGGGGCCAGCGGGACGAGCAGGTCGGTGGCGGCCGGATGGCCCTCGGTGCCGTCACCGGAGGTGTCGCCGTGCAGCCACAGGGTGAGCATGTACAGCCCGGGTACGGACAACAGCCTTGCCTGGTACTGGAGTTGGAGCGTCTCGGCTTGTTGCAGGGCGCGTTCGGTGGAGGCGACGTACGGGCCTTCGAAGAAGTGCCAGAAGGTCCAGCCGTCGGGGGTGAGCATGGTGTCGGCCGCGGCCACCGCCCGGTCGCCGCAGCGGATCAGGAAGCGCCAGCCGGCCAGCCGGGTCGCGGACAGGCCTTGTTCGGAGATGCGGTCCCATACATGGACCGGCAACGGGAGTTCGGGTGTCGTGGGTCCCTGCGCGGCGCGCAGGGAAGGGGTGCGCGCCTCGCGGACCGCGGTGGGAGAACCGAGGGCGGCGAGGACGGAGCGCAGGGCGGGCGCGGGGGCAGGGGGCACGTGCAGCGGCATGTGGGTCGCCTCTCATTCGACAGGCGCGGCGGCGCGAGGAGGGGGTGGGGCGGACGGCGCTGTCTGCTCACGGAAGGCCGGAGAGGTGGGGGCCCGGGTCGGGTGTGAACGAGGGTCCGGCTCGGTCCGCCCCCCGTCAACCGGGACGGCGGTAACGCCTCGGAAACCAGGACCGAGGGTGCCACCTCTGCCGTGCGCACGAAGTTTATACGACGTTTGTTCGGCCGATGTTTCGGCTATCCGACACCGGTATGACGGGCAAGGGTGAATTAGGTCGTCGTTTTGCCGAACTCATCCCGGTTTCCGGACCGGCCGGTCACCGCTGACCTCGTATTACGTCCCGGTAGCGGTCGGCCGGATGTCGTCGGCGTTTTTCACGAGGCGTTCGGGGCACCCGAGGGTGCAACCTGCGGCATGCCTCGTGAATGTGCCGCCGGGAACATTCCGACAGAGTAACGGGCGGCGGGCCGCCAAGGGACGTTATCGATCGCTTCGGCTGGGCATCATCCCCCCTGACCGGGAGCCCGGCGGCCGGAGCGTCGGCCCGCCCATCCGAGGAGGGACACTTCGATGGGGGAAAAGGTCGTGGCGGGGCAGTTCGACCTGTCCGATCGCCAGCGCTATCGCGAAAAGCTCCAGAAGTGTCTGACGGGGCTGGAGCGATTGTTGCGGGAGAAGCGATTCGATCGCCCCAAGAACCTCATGGGGGTCGAGATAGAATTGAATCTCGCCGGGCCCGATGGTATGCCAAAAATGTTGAACGGTCAGGTGCTGGAGCGCATCGCGAGCCGTGATTTCCAAACAGAACTCGCCATGTTCAACCTGGAAGTGAACATAGCGCCCCACCGGCTGGGCGGGCGGGTATTCGACCGGCTCGCCGAGGAGCTGCGCACCTCGCTCGCCTACGCCGACCGCAAGGCCGGCGAGGTGGACGCGGGCATCGTGATGATCGGCATCCTGCCCACCCTCGACCGGGACGACCTGGTCTCCTCCAACCTCTCCGAGGCCGACCGCTACACCCTCCTCAACGACCAGATCGTCGCCGCGCGCGGTGAGGACTTCCGGCTCGACATCGACGGCGTGGAACACCTCGTCTGCACGTCCAAGTCGATCGTGCCCGAGGCCGCGTGCACCTCGGTGCAACTGCACCTCCAGGTCACCCCGGCCCGGTTCGCGGACGTGTGGAACGCGGCCCAGGCGGCGAGCGCCGCGCAGATCGCCATGGGCGCCAACTCACCGTTCCTCTTCGGGCACGAGCTGTGGCGCGAGTCCCGGCCCCCGCTGTTCCTCCAGTCCACCGACACCCGGCCGCCCGAGTTGCAGGCACAGGGGGTACGGCCGCGGACCTGGTTCGGCGAGCGCTGGATCTCCTCCGCGTACGACCTGTTCGAGGAGAACCTGCGCTACTTCCCGGCGCTGCTGCCGATCTGTGACGACGAGGAGCCGCTGGAGGTCATCGAGGCCGGCGGGGTGCCCCGGCTCGGCGAGCTCGTGCTGCACAACGGCACGATCTACCGCTGGAACCGGCCGGTGTACGGCATCGCGGACGGCCTGCCGCATCTGCGGGTGGAGAATCGCGTGCTGCCCGCCGGGCCGACCATCACCGACGTCATCGCCAACGCGGCCTTCTACTACGGCCTGGTCCGCGCCCTCGCCGAGGAGTCCCGGCCGGTGTGGACCCGGCTGCCGTTCGCCGCGGCCGAGGCGAACTTCGACGCGGCGTGCCGGTACGGGATTGACGCGCGCTTCGTCTGGCCCCGGCGGGGACGCTACGGCGGCACGGGCGAGGTCGACGCGGTGACGCTGGTCCGCGACGAGTTGCTGCCGCTCGCCGCGGCCGGGCTGGACGCGTGGGGCGTGGAGGCCGCCGACCGGGATCTCTACCTGGGCGTGATCGAGGAGCGCTGCCGGCGCCGGGTCAACGGGGCGTCCTGGCAGGCGGCCACCTTCCACCGGGCGCTGGAACAGGGCCTGTCCCGCGAGGCGGCCCTGGCGGCGACGACCCGCCGGTACGCCGAGCTGATGCACGGCGGGGAACCGGTCCACACCTGGCCGGTGGGCTTGCCGGAGCCGGTGCCGCTGGGGTGAGGGCGCGCGCCCCAGGTCAGGCCGGTTCGAGGGCCGGCGCGGCGCACAGGAAAGCCTCCACGAGAGACAAGTGAGCACGCACAAGAAGCCCGGCCCACCGCGAGGACACCGAGGAGGCGCGGTGGCCGGGCCGGGCGCCGTGCGGACCGCCGGTCCACGCTGTGCCCGACGCCGTGGAAGGGCGGCCGACGGCGTAGTGGGCCGGTGTGCGGGGTCCGGGGGCGCTTCTGCGATCCTTGCCGGGCGAAGGTGGACCAGGGGTCCATGAGCCGGCTGGAGGCGGGAGTGCAGGTGGAGGCTGACGCGGTGGCCGATTCCCCGGCGCGGGCACGCTACCCGCGGCGGACGTTGCGGGACGAGACACTGCTCGTACTGGCGCTCTCCCTCGGGGCGAGCGGGGTGTCCGCGCTGATCAGCTTCATCGGCTCGGTCACCAAGCCGGGCGGCCTCAAGGACCAGGCGGCCACCCTCAACGCCTCCGCCGCACCGGGCCGGCCCTGGCTGGACCTGGCCTGGCAGCTCTTCGGCATCGCCACCGCGCTGGTCCCCGTGGCCCTCGTCGCCCATCTGCTGCTGCGCGAGGGGGCGAGCCTGCGCGTCCTCGGCTTCGACCGCACCCGCCCTTGGTCCGACCTGGCCCGGGGCGCGGGGGTCGCGGCCGTGATCGGCAGCACCGGTATCGCCTTCTACCTGGCCGCCCGCGGCCTCGGCTTCAACCTCACGGTCGTACCCGAGGCGCTGCCGGACGTCTGGTGGAAGTACCCGGTGCTGGTCCTGTCGGCGGTGCAGAACGCGGTCCTCGAAGAGGTCATCGTCGTCGGCTATCTGCTCCGCAGGCTGGGTCAACTGGGCTGGGGCCCGGGCGCCGCCCTGCTGGCCGGCGCGGTGCTGCGCGGCTCGTACCACCTCTACCAGGGCATCGGCGGCTTCCTCGGCAACATGGCGATGGGCGTGGTGTTCGTCTGGCTGTACCGCCGCTGGGGGCGCGTCGGCCCGCTGGTCGTCGCGCACTCCCTGCTCGACATCGGGGCGTTCGTCGGCTACGCCCTCCTCGCGGGCAAGGTGGGCTGGCTGCCGACGGCCTGACCATGCGGGCCGCCGGCGAACCGCTCAGGCGCGCAGGTCGCCCTCGATGACCGTCACCGCGCGGCCGGTGAGCAACGTCCGCGCGCCCCGCAGGCCGGTACGGACCAGTCCGGTACGGCGGGAGGCCTGGAGCCCGGTGAGGTCGTCGCCGCCGAGCCGGGGCGACCAGTACGGGGCGAGCGCGGTGTGGGCGCTGCCGGTCACCGGGTCCTCGTCGATGCCGACGTTGGGGAAGAAGCAGCGGGAGACGTAGTCGTAGCCGCGGGCGGGGTCAGCGGCGCGGGCCGTGGCGATCAGGCCGCGCGAGGAGTAGGCGCCGAGGGCCTTGTGGTCGGGGGAGAGGCCGAGGACGGTCTTCTCGTCGGCCAGTTCCACCAGCAGGTCGCCGATGTCGGGCCCGGTGTCGAAGGCGGCGAGCGGCTGCGCGCCCAGCGCCTCGGCGACCCCGGCCGGCAGTTCGGCCGGGGTGAGCGGGGCGGTCGGGAAGTCCAGGGTGAGCGAGCCGTCCGCGCCGGGCGTGGCGATCAGCACGCCACTGCGGGTGGCGAACCGCACCGGTCCTTCGTGGGCGCCGGTGGTGTGCAGGACGTGGGCGGTGGCCAGGGTGGCGTGCCCGCACATGGCGACCTCGGTGACGGGGGTGAACCAGCGCAGCGCCCAGTCCGCGTCACCGCCGTCGGGCAGCGGGTGGGCGAACGCCGTCTCCGCGTGGTTCACCTCCATGGCGACGTTCTGAAGCCAGTCGTCGTCCGGGAAGACGTCGTCCAGGAGCAGGACGCCGGCCGGGTTGCCGGTGAACGGGCGGTCGGCGAAGGCGTCCACGATTCGAATGCGCATGACGCCGACGCTAGCGGCCGCGACGGCCTCGGGACCAAGGCCAATTCACGAAGGCCGGACTGGTTTTCGCGGACCGCCGGGCGCCGGTGTGCGCGTCCGGCGGGGGGAGCCGAGGCACCGTCGACCGCTGGACTCGAAGAGATCGACCCGCGCCCGTCCCCGATCCGCCGCCGGACGACGTCCGCCGCCACCGCGAACCGTTCGTCCCACGACCCCGCGGTACGCAGCCGCTCCTCGACGCGCCCGGCGTCGCGGCCCCAGACGTCCGCCAAGGACTCCACGCTTGCGCTGACCACGGACGACGAACCGAGCACCGCGGCCGCCACATCCGGCCGCAGCCGGATCTGCAGGCACTCGCCCACCAGGCCGGACGCCCGCAGCTCCCCGGGGGCCAGACCGATCACGACACTGCCGTGTCCGCGCCGGCCCTGCCCGTCGTAGACCAAGCCGTCATCGTCACTCAGGTCGATGAGCAAGGTGACGGACGGATGCGCTGCCATCGTGATGTCGACGGGCGCGGGGACACGCTGGCGGAAGCCGGCCATGCTGATGCCCGGCAGACGCCGCGAAGGCACCGGTACCGCGATGTCCACACCCGACCACACGGGTGGCACCCCCTGGGACGACACGACACCAGCCTAGGCAGGGCCGGCCGGCGGGGTTCAGACGTGAAGGGCCGCGAAGTCCAGCAGCAGGCGGCCCACCTGCCCGGGCGCTTCCAGCATGGGCAGGTGCCCGACGCCCGGCAGCATCTCGACCCGCACGTCCGCCACGATGTCGTACTGGCGCGCCGACGCCGGATCCCACCTGGGATCGGCGGCGCCGAAGACCACGAGCACCGGCACCCCGAGGGCGGCGAGCCGCCCGGCCACTCCAGCCGCGGATACACCGCCACCGCACTCGTGGAGCAGCGCCCCGACCTGGTGGGTTCGCTGGCGCTGATCAGTACCGGCCCGCGCCTCGACGCGCTCCTGCCGCAGCCGGCCATCCTCCGCGCCATGCTGGCACCTCCCTTCGGGCTGCTGCTGTGGCGGCGGCGTTCGGATGCGGTGATCCGCAAAGGCATCGGCGCCACGCTCGCAGGGTCGGCGACCATCCCGCCCGGCATGGTCGATGACCTGCGGAGCACCACATACCGCGCGTTCCGCAAGGCATTGCGCGAGAACACCGCGTACCTCGCCGAGCAGTCCGTGCCCGAGCTGTCCGGACGACATGATGCCGGGCGGCGAGGGCCGGGACCACCGGCCCCCAGGAGGCGCCCGAGGCTCCGGATCCGTGGATGAGCAGCAGCGGCGGCGCGTCCCGCGGTCCATCGCGGTCCACATGCATCGGCTGCGCGTGCTGAGCGTCGTAGGCGTTCATGGGGCGATGGTGCGGGGGCGGTGGCTGCCGGTCTTGTACGAATGTCGCGAACGGCCCGCGGTGGGAGCGCCCCGCGCCTTCATTCCTGTCGCGGGGGTGTTGGCATACCCGCTCTTCCGATATATCGTTGAAGCATCGCGAACGATACGCGATGCGTACGTGACTGATCAACGATGGAATGGAGTGATCGTGATGCGCGGCCATGGATTCGAGCGTGGACACCGGCACGAGGGTTCCGGGCGCTGGGGTATGGGCGGTTTCGAGGAGCGGCGGGGTGCCTTCGGGCCGTTCGGGCCGGGCGGGCCGGGGTTCGGACCCGGTGGGCCCGGGTTCGGGCCTGGTCCCTGGGGGCCGCGCGGGCGGGGCGGTCCGCGCGGGCGGGCGCGGCGCGGTGATGTGCGCGCCTCGCTGCTGGCCCTGCTCAAGGAGCGGCCCATGCACGGCTACGAGATGATCCAGGAGATCGCCGAACGCAGCGGCGGCGCCTGGAAGCCCAGCCCCGGCTCGGTCTACCCCACCCTCCAACTGCTGGAGGACGAGGGCCTGATCGCCAGCCGGAGCGAGGGCGGCAAGAAGCTGTTCGCGCTCACCGAGAGCGGACGCGCCGCCGCCGAGGAGGGTCCCGACGCCCCCTGGGAGGAAGCCTCCCGCGGAGTGGACTGGGAGGCACTCGGTGAGATCCGCCAGGCCGGCTTCGGGCTGATGGAGGCCTTCGGCCAGGTCTGGAAGACCGGCAGCAAGGAACAGCGGGAGAAGGCGCTGACCGTCCTCAACGACGCCCGCAAGAAGCTGTATCTGATCCTCGCGGACGAGCACTGAGGTCCGTGCGGCGACCGGCCGGCCCGGGGTGGCCCGTACGGTGGCCGGTCCCGGCCGGTCCTGTCGTGTGGGGTCCTGAGCTTGTCCGCCATCAGCCCCACCCCGGGGACGGCGCGCGGACGGCAAGGCGGCGCGCGCGGACTCGCGCCACATCGGCCGGATCTCCTCCGCAAGGATGAAATCCGGGTCGGTGATGTCCACTCCGCGTGGGACGCGAAAATGGTTCCTGTCGCGGATGTCCCGCCCCGTTGGGACTGATGAGGTAGGGGATGTGCAACCCCGTACAGCCGACCGGACCGCCCCCGACCCAGCGGTTCCGCACCAGGACGGCGCTGCCGGGCTCGACGCGGAGCTGGCGGCGGTGGTCACCGGTGCCCGCAGGAGGGCCGTCCGGGACGGGGACCGGCAGACCGACACCGCTCATCTGCTCCACGCCCTGCTGGAACACGACCCCGAGGCCCGCGCCGCCGTCGGCGAACCCCGGCGGCTCGCCCGGCTCCTCGGCTACCTCGTGCAGCGCAGCATCGGCTACGGACTGCGCTGGCGGGCCGGTGTCGAGGACTCCGGCGCGCTCCCCGTCGTAGCCGTTCCGGCCGGCCGCCCCGGACAACCGCCCGCCGACGCCACGGGCCTGGACGCCGACACCGTGGGACGGGTCACCGGAGGCGTGGGCCGGGACGCCGATGCCACGGGTCGGCTCACCGACGCCACGGGCCGGGACGCCGCCCGCTGGTCGCCCGCCGCTGCCGCCGCGCTCGCCGCCGCCCGCACCCGCGCCCGGCGCCGGAATGCCCACCGCGTCGCCGGTACCGATCTGCTCGCGGCGCTCGCCGCCGACCCCGGGTCCCGGGCCGTGGAGGTGCTCGAACGCGCCGGCGTCGCGGCGCACGACCTGATCGCGCGGATCGAGACCGGCACCGGGACATGCGCCGACGACGGCCGGGCGGCCGGCGAACGACCCGGACCGTCCACCGGCTGAGACAGGTGCCAACAGGGGTGACGCTCCTGTCGGTGCCTGTCATCATGTGCCGGTGCATACGTCTGTGAGCAGTCAGGACAGTCCCGGCAAGGGAGCCGGGCTCGGCCTCGCACTCGCCTCCGCCCTGGCCTTCGGCGGGTCGGGCGTGGCCGCGAAGCCGCTGATCGAGGCGGGCCTCGACCCGCTGCACGTGGTGTGGCTGCGCGTGGTGGGCGCGGCCTTGGTGATGCTGCCGCTGGCCGTGCGGCACCGTGCCCTGCCGCGCCGCCGGCCCGCGTTGCTCGCCGGGTTCGGACTGCTCGCCGTCGCCGGGGTGCAGGCCTGCTACTTCGCCGCGCTCTCCCGGATCCCGGTGGGCGTCGCCCTGCTCGTCGAGTACCTGGCGCCCGCCCTGGTGCTGGGCTGGGTGCGGTTCGTGCAGCGGCGGCCCGTCACCCGCGCCGCCGCGCTCGGCGTGGTCCTCGCGGCCGGCGGACTCGCCTGCGTGGTGGAGGTCTGGTCCGGGCTGAGCTTCGACGCGCTCGGCCTGGTGCTCGCCCTCGGCGCCGCCTGCTGCCAGGTCGGCTACTTCGTCCTCGCCGACCAGGGCGGCGACGCGGGCGAGACGGCACCGGACCCGCTCGGGGTCATCGCCTACGGACTGCTCGTCGGCGCCGCCGTACTGACGCTGGTGGCCCGCCCCTGGACCATGGACTGGTCGGTGCTGGGCGGCTCCACCGACCTGAACGGCACCGCCGTACCGGCCGCCGCCCTGCTCGCCTGGATCGTGCTCGTCGCCACGGTGATCGCGTACATCACCGGCGTGCTGTCCGTGCGCCGGCTGTCGCCGCAGGTCGCCGGGGTCGTCGCCTGCCTGGAGGCGGTCATCGCGACCGTGCTGGCCTGGGTACTGCTCGGCGAGCACCTCTCCCTGCCGCAGGTCGCCGGCGGCGCGGTCGTCCTGGTCGGCGCGTTCATCGCCCAGTCCGCCGGCCCCGGCAAGGGCACTCCCGAGCCGGTCGCCGCCGGCGGCGCGGAAAGGGAGTTGTCCGCGCGGGGCACCGCGGCCTAGAGTCCCGAACATGCCGCAGAACGCACTCGTCCTTCCGCCCCCGGCCGCCTGAGGCGGGCCTCCGGGACACTCGCCCGACGCGCACGCGCCGGGCTGGACGGTGCTGCCCGCAGATGAAGTCAGCGCGTCCCGCCGAGCCGGGGACGCCTTCGAACTTCCGCGCTGTCCAGCGCGTTTCTGCGGAGAGATTCTGTTGTCGAACACTTCCACCGGCCTGCCCGTCGGGCGTGGCCTGCTCTACCTGATCATCACCGGTGCCGCGTGGGGCACCGCGGGCGCCGCCGGCTCGCTGGTCTACCGGACCAGCGACCTGGGCCCCTTCGCCCTCTCCTTCTGGCGCTGTGCGCTGGGGCTCGCCCTGCTGCTGGCCGGCCGCCTGCTGCGCCCGCGCACCGACGGCACCGGCGGCACCGACGGCACCGGCGGCACCGCCCCGGTCCGGCCATCGCGCCGTGCGGTCACGAGGGTCCTGGCCACCGGAGTCGCCCTCGCGGTGTTCCAGACCGCGTACTTCGCGGCGGTGGCGTCGACCGGGCTGGCCGTGGCCACCGTCGTGACCCTCGGTGCGGGCCCCGTGCTGATAGCGCTCGGCGCCCGGCTGCTGCTCGGCGAGCGGCTGGGCGCGGGCGGCGCCGCGGCCGTCGCGGGCGCGCTCGCCGGGCTGGCCGTGCTCACCCTGGGCGGCTCGGCCGCGACCGTCCGGCCGGCGGGGGTGCTGCTCGCCGTGGTCTCGGCGGCGGGCTACGGTGCCATGACCCTGCTCACCCGCTGGTGGGGGAGGGACGGCGGCGGCGACACCGCCGGCACCACGGTGGGCGCCTTCGCCGTGACCAGCCTGTGCCTGCTGCCGTTCGCCGCCCACGAGGGGCTGCTGCCGCATACCGCCCACCCGGTCCGGCTGCTGTGCCTGCTGCTCTACATCGCCGCCGTGCCGACGGCCCTCGCGTACGCGTTCTACTTCGCCGGAGCCGCGGTCGTCCGGTCCGCCACCGTCTCCGTGATCATGCTGCTGGAACCCGTGACCGCGGCCGTACTGGCCGTGCTCCTGCTCGGCGAGCGGCTCACGGCGGCCACGGCGGCCGGCACCCTGCTGATGCTCGGCGCCGTCGCGGGCCTGGCCGTGAGCGAGGCCCGCGCGTCGGGCCGACCGGAGCCGACCGTCGTGTGACCGGTGCCCGCCCCGGGCCGTGGGTCCCGGGGCGGGCCGTCGCCGTTACAGCGTCGCCAGATAGTCCGGCAGCTTGATGCCGGGAGTCAGGTCGCCGTTGGGTACGGGGGCCTCGTACCCCTTGCGGAGCGGGACGACGCCGGCCCAGTGCGGCAGGGCGAGGTCCTCGGGCTCGTCGTTGGCGTCGCCGGTGCGGACCTTGGCCGAGACCTCCTCCAGGTCCAGGCGGATCACCGCGGTGGCGGCCAGCTCCTTCTTGTTCGCAGGCCGGGAGTCGGCGGCCCGGCCCGGTACGACGTGGTCGACCAGCGCGTCCAGGGCCAGCCGCCGCTCCTCCGGGTCGGTGACCTCGTGCGCGATGCCGTGCACCACGACCGAGCGGTAGTTGATCGAGTGATGGAAGGCGGAGCGGGCCAGCACCAGACCGTCGACGTGGGTGACCGTCAGGCACACCGGCAGGCCCGGGTCGGCCTGGCCGGTCATCCGCAGCGGCCGGGAACCGGTCGAGCCGTGCACGTAGAGCCGCTCGCCGACCCGGCCGTACAGCGTCGGCAGCACCACGGGCGCGCCGTCCCGGACGAAGCCGAGGTGGCAGACGTACCCCTCGTCCAGGATCGCGTGCACCAGCTCCTTGTCGTACGACGCCCGCTCCGCGGAACGCGTCGGCACGGTCCGGTCGGTCGGCGCGTAGGCGGCGGGCCGCGATTCCTCGGTGGTGCCCTGCATGGTCCCCTCCATGGCGATCTTTATTGCACTAGTGCATAATGTGGTTTGTGCTAGGAGAGTATCGGATCGAAGGGCGTGGCGCAGCCGAGATTGCGGCCAGCGTCGAACAGGCGGTCGGGTCGGGCGGGCTGGAACCGGGGCAACTCCTGCCTCCGATGCGGGAGTTGGCGGCCCGGCTGGGGGTGAACCCGAACACGGTCGCCGCCGCCTACCGCATCCTGCGCGAACGCGGGGTGATCGAGACGGCCGGCCGCCGGGGCAGCCGGGTCCGCCCCAAGCCCGCCACCACGGGCCGGGAGGAACTGCGCGTCGAGGTGCCCCCCGGTGGCCGCGACCTGTCCACGGGCAACCCCGACCCGGCCCTGCTGCCCCGACTGGCTCCGGCCCTCGCCGCGGCGGCCGAACAGGGCGACCGGCACCCCGTCCGCTACGGCGACGATCCCGTGAACGCGGACCTCGCCCGGCTCGCCCGCGCCGAACTCGACGCCGACGGCGTCCCCGCGGGCCCGCTGACCGTGACCTCCGGCTCCCTCGACGCCATCGAACGCGTCCTCACCGCGCACCTCAGGCCCGGCGACACGGTCGCCGTCGAGGATCCCGGCTGGGGCAGCCTCCTGGACCTCGTCCCCGCGCTCGGCCTGCACACGGCCCCGGTCGGCGTGGACGACGACGGGCCGCGCCCGGACGATCTGCGCCGCGCCCTGGAGTCGGGGGCCCGCGCGCTGATCGTCACCGACCGGGCGCAGAACCCGACCGGCGCCTCGGTGACCGCCGCACGCGCGCGTGCCCTGCGGGCGGTGCTGCGCGAGCACCCGGGGACCCTGCTCATCGAGGACGACCACGGCCACGGCATCGTCGACCTGCCGCTGCACCCCCTCGCGGGCGCCACCCGCCACTGGGCCTTCGTCCGCTCCGCCGCCAAGGCCTACGGCCCCGACCTGCGCCTCGCCGTCCTCACCGGGGACGCCGTCACCGTCGACCGGCTCCGGGGCCGCCAGCGCCTGGGCCCCGGCTGGGTGAGCCTCCTGCTGCAACGCGCCGTGGCCCGTCTGTGGGCCGACGGCGCGGTGGACCGGGCGGCGGTAACCCGGTCCTACGGCGCCCGGCGGGACGCCCTGGTGGGCGCGCTGGCGGAACGCGGCGTCACCGCCCACGGCCGCAGCGGCATGAACGTCTGGGTCCCGGTACCCGACGAGACGGGCGCCCTCGCCCGCCTGCTCCAGAGCGGCTGGGCGGTGGCCCCGGGCGCCCGCTTCCGCCTGGCCTCGCCCCAGGGCGTGCGGATCACGGTCTCACCGCTCACCGAGGCGGACATCACCGCGCTGGCCGACGCGGTGGCGGCGGCGGTCCGGCCGTCCCCGGCCCGCGTCTACGGCTGAGGGCGACCGGAGAACGGGTGCGGAGAACGGGTGCGGGGACCGGTGCGACAGGCCGCGTAGGACCCGCACCCGCGCACGCACCCCGTGCCCCTTCCCTCACGCGCCCTTCCCCCGCACCTGGGTCAGCGCCGCGCCCGCCAGCACGATCACCGCCCCCACCGGCGTCGTCCACCGCAGCGACTCCCCGAGGATCGCCACGCCCGCCGCCGTGGCGATGACCGGGATGAAGTACGTGACCATCTGGGCGGTGGTGGGCCCGACCTCGGCCACCAGCCCGTACTGGATCAGCACCGCCAGCCCCGTGCCCAGGGCGCCCAGCGCGGCGACGGCCAGCAGCGGGACGAGCGCGTAATGCCGGGGCACGCCGGCGAACAGGGGCGTCACCACCGCGAGCTGGACCGTGGCGATGAGCAACTGCCCGCCGGTCATGGACAGATGGGAGTTGCCCGTACCCGCCAGCGTCCGCCGGACGTAGATCCAGCCCACCGGATAGCTGAGCGAGGCCAGCAACGCCATCGCCGTGCCCGTGGCGTCCAGTCCGTGGAAGCCCTGCCAGACGCCGAGCACGGTCAGCACGCCCAGGAAGCCCAGCCCGAGCCCGGCCACGCGCACCCGGCTCGGCCGGTCCTCGGACAGTGCGACCAGGGACAGGGCCATGCCCCACAGCGGGGAGGTGGCGTTGCAGATGCCGGCCAGGGTGGACGGGATCGTCAGCTCGGCGTAGGCGAAGAGGGAGAACGGCAGGGCGTTCAGCAGGAACGCGGCGACCGCCATGTGTCCCCACAGCCGGGCCCCGCGCGGCAGCCGCTCCCGCTTCACGGCCATCGCCGCCACCAGTACGGCCGTGCCGAACACCAGCCGTCCGAGGGTGACCTGGAACGGCGCGTACCCCTCGGTGCCCACCTTGATCAGCAGGAAGCTGAAGCCCCAGATCAGGGACAGCAGGCCGAAGCGCAGCCGCCAGTCCAGGCGGGCGCGGCTCTTGGCGGGACCGGGGCCGGGGCCGGTGGCGTCGGCGGTGGCGGGGGAGTGGGTACGGCTGCGGGTGCGGGCGCTGATCGTGCTCATGGCCATAACGATGCTGGAGGCAATCTCGTAGCACAATCGAGATTTCCCACCTGGTACCTCTTAGGATCACTTACATGTTGAACCTTGAGCGCCTGCGCACCCTGGACGCACTGGCCCGGCACGGCTCGGTCAGTGCCGCCGCCGACGCGCTGCACGTGACCACGTCCGCGGTCTCCCAGCAGCTGGGCAAGCTGGAGCGGGAGGTCGGCCAGCGGCTCCTCGCCAAGAACGGCCGGGGTGTGCGGCTCACCGACGCCGGGCGGCTGCTGTCGGAGCACGCGGCGCGCATCCTGTCCCAGGTCGAGCTGGCCGAGTCCGACCTGGAGGCGCATCGCGGCCAGGTCGTCGGCGAACTGCGGCTGTCGGCGTTCCCGACCGCGGCCCGGGGCCTGTTCCCCGCCGCGCTGGGCGCGCTGCGCACCGAGCACCCGGGGCTGCGGGTGCGCTCCAGCGAGCTGGAACCGGAGCAGGGCATCGCCGGGGTGGTCCGCGGCGATCTCGACCTGGCGGTGGTCCTGGACTGGTACAACAAGCCGATGCCCGTCCCCGACGGCCTGGTCAAGGCGCCGCTGCTGGACGACCCCGCCGATGTCGCCATGTCCGCCGGACACCGGCTCGCGGACCGGGACGAGGTGGACCTGACCGAGTTCGCCGAGGACGAGTGGATCACCTGGTGCGAGGGCGAGTTCTGCCACGAGTGGCTGCTGTTCACCCTGCGGTCCAAGGGTGTCGAGCCGATCGTCGGCCACCGCGCCGGTGAGACCCACACCCAGCTCGGACTGGTGGCCGCCGGGCTGGGCGTGTGCATCGCACCGCGGCTGGGCCGGCAGCCGGTGCCCGACGGTGTGGTCTTCGTGCCGCTCACACAGCGGGTACGCCGCCATGTGTACGTGATCTGGCGGGCGGACGCCGACCGCCGGCCCTCGATCCGCGCCGCGGTGGAGGCCCTGCGGACGGCGGCGCGGCGGCTCGGCTGAGCCCTACGCCCCGCCCAGTTTCCGGAAGTCCCAGGACACGATCCTCTCCGGGACGAGCCGGGCCCACGCGTGCCGGCCGTCGTGCGGCATCTCGTCCAGGCCGAAGTTCTTGCGCGCGAACAGCGTCTCGGCCGTGTCGAGTTCGGCGCACAGCTCACCCCGGCGCGGCACCTCGCCCACGAACTCCACCCGGCCGGACAGTTCCGCCCCGCGCAACTCGCCGTACTCCTCCCCGGAGTCGACCACGACCGCCACCCGGGGATCGCGGCGCCACTGCGCCCAGCGCCGGCTGCGCACCACGGAGTACAGCCACAGCGCTGTGCCGTCCCAGGCGAACCACAGCGCGCTCACGTGGGGTGTGCCGTCGGCCGAGACGGTCGCGATCCGGCAGGTGCGCTGGGTGGCGAGGAACTCGTCCAGCTCGGCCGGCGACATCATGATCCTCCGGCCCCGGCGCTGACGGGTGACGGGCATACGGCCCCCTCTCCTCTCCCTTGTCGTGTCGGAGACTTATCGTGCTCCCGCCGATCCTCTGACATGACGTCAGAAAAGAGAACCGGTCGTCTTCAAGGGGGCGCGCCATGCCGTCGTACGAGCAGCTCGGCGAACTCCTCGAGCCTGCCGGTGCCGTCCTGCTCACCGTGGAGTGCGCACCCTCGGCTGCCGGGTGCTGATCGTCACCGGGGTGTCGGCCGACGTGGCCGTCCCCGACGTGGTGTTCGACGCCGTCGACCTCGGCCGCACCGCCGTAGTTCCGGCCGGCGCCATCGCGGGCGCGCCGAGCCGGGCGGGCTCAGGCCAGCCTGATGTCGTCGCCCGACACGGTGATCCGCGCCGGGGCCAGTCCCTTCATCGCCGGCCCCTTCTTCACGCTGCCGTCCGCCACGGAGAACTCGCTGCCGTGACACGGGCACACGATCATGCCGTGCGCCACGCTGCCGACCGCACAGCCCTGGTGGGTGCACTCGGCGGAGAACGCCTTGTAGGTGCCGGCCGTCGGCTGGGTGACCACGACACCCTGGTCCTTGAAGATCCTGCCGCCGCCCTCGGGGATGTCGGCGGTCCTGGCGAGCGCGGTGCCACCGCCGTCCGACGCGGCCCCGGTGGCGGCGGAATCCGTGCCGGAGGAACCCGTGCCGGCGGAGTCGTCGCCCGAGCCGCACGCGGTCAGCGCGGCGGCGAGCCCCGCGGCTCCGACCGCCGCCACGACGGTACGACGGTCCGGACCGGCGGTGGGGTGGGACGAGGCGCTGCTCATATGACGTTTCCCTTCGCTGGAACTGGTCATGGTCCGCCCTGGGGTACGGGCGTACGGCCGCGGCCGTTCAGCGGGCGGCGGGGAGGGCGGCAGACGAGCCATCCCGACCCGCCGCAGGGCCCCATCCCCGCCCCGAAGGGCGGACGAAGCACACGCCGACAGGAACCGCTCAGCCTCTACGCGCCGGCAGCCGTCGTCGGCCGGGCGAGTTGCGGAGAGGGCCGGTCGTCGGCGGCCCGGCCGGGCGGTGTTCACGCACCGCACAGGCGGCACGCACCGCTCCGGCCCGGACCAGGGCGGAGCCACGCAGAGGCAGGACGACGGCCACGGAGGGCAAGGAGGCCGGCGACTGGAACACCCCGACGGCCCCCTGCGCCCCGAAGACGGCCAGGAACACACCGGCGCGCCGGCGGCCGGGGAACCGCCGGGCAGAGCGGCGAACAGCAGACCGCCCGGGACGAGGCACCCCGCGGCCAGCACGCCGTGCACAACGGTGACGTCCGCCCGGTCGAACGGCATCCGGTTCACGTCGGAGGAGTCGCCGGCGTGCGACCCGGAACCGGTGACCGCGATGCCCACGACGAGCAGGACGGCCGTCCCCGCGAGCAGGAGCCGGCTCAAGGCGACGGCCCACCGCGGCGGAACCGCCGGCCCGGACACCTCGTGATCCAGCCGCCGCACACGTGTCCAGGTGGCCGTCGCCGTGGCCGGCAACAGCACGGCGGCGAGGAAGTGGGCGGCGACGACGAGCCAGCCGAACACCGCGCACAGGGCACCGGTCAGCAGCCTGTTGCCGAACTCGATGTGCGGTGACGGGCTCACCAGGACAACGGGGTCCGCGCCACAACTCCCTGTCGACGATGTGCCGGTGCGGCAACCGTTCGCCGGCCTCTCCGGCCGCGTCCAGGCGGGTCGTCCCTTCGCCCGCTCCTCACCCGCGATCACCCTCGGTTACTATGCTCACTTCATGCCGGAGGCCGGACGCGGGGGGCGGGCTGCCCTCGGCGGACTGCTCGGGAAGCAGGGAGGACGGCGTGCCGGCCGGGATCCCCCGGATTCTCCCCAGGGGCGTTGACGGACGACGACGCCTGGTCTTGCGCCCGTTCCGGGATACGCCATGGTGTACGAAGGTTCCACAGATGGATGGCCGGGAAAAATGTTGAAACAGCTCACCGCGACCCGCTACATCACACCCTTGCGGGAGGGCGGATCGCTGCCGGGGCTGGTGGAGGGGGACGACCTCCGCACCTACGTCATGAAGTTCACCGGCGCGGGACAGGGCCGCAAGACCCTGGTCGCCGAGGTGGTGTGCGGGGAGCTCGCCCGGCGGCTCGGGTTCCGGATGCCCCGGCTGGTCACGCTCGAACTGGACCCCGTGCTCGGGCTCGGCGAGCCCGAGCAGCAGGTGCAGGAGCTGCTGCGCGGCAGCGGCGGCACCAACCTCGGCATGGACTTCCTGTCCGGCGCCCTCGGCTACGACCCCCTCGCCTTCCCGGTGAGCCCCGAGGAGGCCGGCCGGATCGTGTGGTTCGACGCGCTGATCAACAACGTCGACCGGTCCTGGCGCAACCCCAACCTCCTGGTGCGGCAAGGGGAACTGTGGCTCATCGACCACGGCGCCACGATGATCTGGCAGCACAACTGGCCCGGCGCCGAGGCCTCGGCGGCCCGCCCCTACGACGCCGCGGACCACGCTCTCGCCCGCTTCGCCCCGGACGTGGGCGCCGCCGCGGCCGACCTCGCCCCCCGGGTCACCGAGGACCTGCTCGCCGAGGTCACCGCGGAGATCCCGGACGTCTGGCTGGACGGCGAGCCGGGCTTCGACACCCCGGACGACCTGCGCCGGGCCTACGCGCGGCCGCTGCTCGCGCGCGCGGCCGGCATCGCCGAGCGGATCACCGGCCTCGGCGGCGGATTCAAGGAGGGCAAGTGAGCGAGCGTCACATCCACATGGCCGGCCACGTCACCGAACGGCACATCACCCGGGCCGGCCAGGGCGGCGACCGGGACGTGTTCGAGTACGCGCTGCTGCGGGTCGTGCCCCGGGTGGAGCGCGGGGAGTGCGTCAACGCGGGCGTGGTCGTCTACTGCCGCGCGCGGGGCTACCTCGGTGCCCGTACCCACCTGGACGAGGCCCGGCTGCTCGCCCTGGACCCGGCCGCCGACGTGGCCGGGGTGCGCGCCGCGCTCGCCGCGATCGAGCGCACCTGCGCGGGCGGTGAACAGGCCGGACAGGCGGCCGGCGACGACGCGGGGCGCCGCTACCGCTGGCTGGTCGCGCCCCGCTCCGCCATCGTCCAGCCCGGCCCCGTGCACACCGGACTGACCGCCGACCCGGCCGCCGAGACGGAGCGCCTGCTGGACCTCCTGGTGAGGTAATCGATCACACCGGCCGATGTTGCCGTTGACACCGCGTGCCAGGGCTTCTAGCGTCACGGGTGGAGAAGGTACTAAGCGGTCGCTCACCGCACCGGAGGGCCCTCTCCGAGGGTCCGACAGGTTCTCTCAAGGGCGAGGAGAAACAGCATGTCCACCACTGAACAGCGGGTCGCGGTAGTCACCGGCGCGGCGCGCGGCATCGGCGCCGCCACCGCCGTACGGCTGGCCGCCGAGGGGCGCGCGGTCGCCGTGATCGATCTCGACGAGGCCGCCTGCAAGGACACCGTCGAGAAGATCACCGCGGCCGGCGGCAAGGCCGTCGCGGTCGGCGCGGACGTCTCCGACGAGGCGCAGGTCCAGGCGGCCGTCGCCCGCGTCGCCGAGGAGCTCGGCGCCCCCACGATCCTGGTCAACAACGCGGGCGTGCTGCGCGACAACCTGCTGTTCAAGATGAGCGTGTCCGACTGGGACACGGTCATGAACGTGCATCTGCGCGGCTCGTTCCTGATGACCAAGGCCGTGCAGCAGCACATGGTCGAGGCCGGCTGGGGCCGGATCGTCAACCTCTCCTCCTCCTCGGCGCTCGGCAACCGCGGCCAGGTCAACTACTCGGCCGCCAAGGCCGGTCTCCAGGGCTTCACCAAGACCCTCGCCATCGAGCTGGGCAAGTTCGGCATCACCGCCAACGCCGTCGCCCCGGGCTTCATCGCCACCGAGATGACGAAGGCCACCGCCGACCGCGTCAAGATGGACTTCGAGGACTTCAAGAAGGCCGCCGCCACCCAGATCCCGGTGCAGCGCGTCGGCGAGCCCGAGGACATCGCCAACGCCATCGCCTTCTTCACCGGCGAGGCGGCCGGCTTCGTCTCCGGCCAGGTGCTGTACGTCGCCGGCGGACCGCTCAACTAAGGGATGCAGGGGTAGCACGGACATGACTGAACTCCCGGAGCCCTCCGGCAGGGTCGCGATCGTCACCGGCGCCAGCCGCGGCATCGGCTACGGCGTCGCCGAGGCGCTCATCGCCCGCGGTGACCGCGTCTGCATCACCGGCCGCGGCGAGGACGCCCTGAAGGAGGCCGTCGAGCGGCTCGGCGCCGAACGGGTCATCGGCGTCGCCGGCAAGGCGCACGACCTCGGCCACCAGAGCGAGGTCGTCGAGCGCACCATGGCGGCCTTCGGCCGGGTCGACTTCCTCGTCAACAACGCGGGCACCAACCCGGTGTTCGGACCGATCGCGGACCTCGACCTCGACGTCGCCCGCAAGGTCTTCGAGACCAATGTGATCTCCGCCCTCGGCTTCGCCCAGAAGACCTGGCACGCCTGGCAGAAGGACAACGGCGGCGCGATCGTCAACATCGCCTCGGTCGCCGGCCTGTCGGCCTCGCCGTTCATCGGCGCGTACGGCGTGAGCAAGGCCGCGATGATCAACCTGACGCAGCAGCTGGCGCACGAGTTCGCTCCTCGGGTACGGGTGAACGCGATCGCCCCGGCCGTCGTCAAGACCAAGTTCGCGCAGGCCCTGTACGAGGGCCGCGAGGAGGAGGCCGCGGCCGCCTACCCGCTGGCCCGGCTGGGGGTGCCCTCCGACATCGGCGGCGCCGCCGCGTTCCTCACCTCCACGCAGTCCGACTGGATCACCGGACAGACGCTCGTCGTGGACGGCGGCATCTTCCTCAACGCCGGCGTCTCCTGACCGGCCGGCTCTTCCGGGCGTCCGGTTTCCGGACGGAACGGCGCCCGGAAGACCGCCCCGGATCCGCCTGGCGAACTGACAACGTCGTCATCCCCGGATCGATCAACAAGCCCTGTTCCAGGGGAGGTTCAGGGCGCGAACGCTGCGGTATGGTCTGCCGACCCTTGGTATGGCGGATCGAGGAGCGTGCGCGTGTCCCACCGGAACCGATTCCTGCGCAGAGTCGCGGCGATCGCGTCCCTGTCCCTGGTCGCCGGCTGCGGCCTGCTGTCCGACGGCGACCCCGACGACCAGGGGCCGATCGTCGTGGGCACCACCAGCGCCCCGAGCACGCTGGACCCCGCCGGAGCCTGGGACGGCTCCTGGGAGCTGTACCGCAACATCTTCCAGACGCTCCTCGCCTACCCGAACGGCGCCACCACCCCCCAGCCCGACGCCGCCCGGACCTGTTCCTTCACCGACTCCACGAGCCGCACGTACCGCTGCCAGCTGCGCACCGGACTGGAGTTCGCCGACGGCGACCCGCTGACCGCCGAGGCCGTCAAGCACTCCATCGACCGCATCCGCGCCATCGACGCCCCCGGCGGCCCCGCCGGACTGCTCGGCAGCCTGGACCGGGTGGAGACCTCCGGCGACCGCGACATCGTCTTCCACCTCAACAAGCCCGACGCCACCTTCCCCTTCGTCCTGGCCACCCCCGCCATGTCCCTGGTCGACCCGGACGACTACCCGGCGGACGCCCTGCGCGAGGGCACCGACGTACACGGCTCCGGGCCGTACGAGCTCCAGTCCTACGAGGAGGGGGACCGGGCCGTCCTGGTCCGCAACGACACCTACCGGGGCTTCGCCAAGCGGCAGAACGACGCGGTGACCATCCGCTACTTCAAGGACTCCGCCGGCATGGTCGAGGCACTGCGCGACAAGCGCATAGACGTCACCTACCGCGGACTGGCCGCCGACGACATCGTCGCCCTCCAGGAACACGACGACGAGGACCTGCAACTGGTCGACGGCGCCGGCACCGACATCAGCTACCTGGTGTTCAACCCGGCGGACCCCTGGGCCGGACGGCCCGCCGTACGCAAGGCCGTCGCCCAGCTCGTGGACCGGGGCGCGATCGCGCACAAGGTCTACAAGGACACCGTCGACCCGCTGTACTCGATGGTCCCCAAGGGGCTGACCGGCCACGCCACCGGCTTCTTCGACGACTACGGCGAACCGAGCGTCGCCAAGGCCCGCAAGATCCTCGCCGACGCCGGCATCACCCGGCGCGTCCCGCTCACCCTCTGGTACACCACCGACCGCTACGGCTCCGAGACCGGCCTGATGTTCCAGGAGCTCAAACGGCAGCTGGACGGCTCCGGTCTGTTCACCATCACCCTCAAAAGCCGCCCCTGGAAGAGCTATGTGGCCGGCTTCCAGAAGCACGAGTACCCGGTGTTCGGCCGCGGCTGGTTCCCGGACTTCCCCGACGCGGACAACTTCATCGCGCCGTTCGTCGGGGAGCACAACGCGCTCGGCACGCCCTACCCGGCCAAGGAGATCACCGGCCGGCTGCTGCCCCACGCGCGCGCCGAGAGCGACCGCGCCCAGACCGTCAAGGACATGGAGGCCGCCCAGCAGATCATGGTGGACGACGCCCGGCTGCTCCCGCTGTGGCAGGGCCGGCAGTTCGTGGCGGCCAGTGTCGACGTCTCCGGCGGCGAACAGGCCCTGGACCCCTCGACGGTCATGACGATGTGGACGCTGCACCGCAAGACCAGCTGGTGAGACCCCTCGCGGCACCGGTTGTCAGTGGTCGCCTGTAGGTTCTGGAACCTGGAAGTGACCGCACGCGGTACCTGATCGACATCGTGAGGACGTTGACGTGACCGACATCGCCATGCTGCCCGAGTCCTGGCGCGGGGTTCTGGCCGACGAACTGCAGCAGCCCTATTTCAAGGAGCTGACCGAGTTCGTCGAGGAGGAGCGGGCGAAGGGTCCCGTCTACCCGCCGCGCGAGGAGGTCTTCGCCGCGCTGGACGCGACGCCGTACGACCGGGTGAAGGTCCTGATCCTCGGCCAGGACCCGTACCACGGCGAGGGCCAGGGCCACGGCCTGTGCTTCTCGGTCCGCCCCGGGGTGAAGACCCCGCCCTCCCTGCGGAACATCTACAAGGAGATGCACGAGGAACTGGGCCTGCCCATCCCGGACAACGGCTATCTGATGCCGTGGGCCGAACAGGGCGTGCTGCTGCTCAACGCGGTCCTCACCGTCCGGGCCGGCGAGGCCAACTCGCACAAGGGCAAGGGCTGGGAGAAGTTCACCGACGCCGTGATCCGCGCGGTGGCCTCCCGCCCCGACCCGGCGGTCTTCGTCCTGTGGGGCAACTACGCGCAGAAGAAGCTCCCGCTGATCGACGAGACCCGGCACGTGGTGGTCAAGGGCGCGCACCCCTCGCCGCTGTCCGCCAAGAAGTTCTTCGGCTCCCGCCCGTTCACGCAGATCAACGAGGCGATCGCCGCGCAGGGGCATGAGCCGATCGACTGGCGCATCCCGAACCTGGGCTGACGGGAGCGCGGGGCGGTGCGCGACCGGCCACCACGTACCCGCGCTCGCTCACCACGTACCCGCGCCCGGCCACCGGCCCGTCGCGTCGGCCCGTCGGCGCCGCCTGTCCGGGAATCCGGTCCGCGCCGGTTAGCGTCGGGAGCGGCAACAACCGGCGACGGCCCGGAGGGCACCGTGGTGGAGCGACAGGAGCAGACGGCGCCGGACGCCGTGCTGACGCGGATCGGGCAGGTCGTGATGTTGCACCACGGCGGCGACCGCGAGGAGGCCCGCAGCCGCTTCCTGGACCTGTGGGCGGAGATCGGTGAGGACGGCGACCCGCTGCACCGCTGCACCCTCGCCCACTATCTGGCCGACACCCACGACGACCCGGCGGACGAACTGGCCTGGGACCTGCGGGCGTTGTCGGCGGCCGAGGAGCTGGCCGACGGCCGTCCGGGCGGCGACCCGGGCAGCGTGCGCGGCTTCCTGCCGTCCCTGCACCTGAACCTGGCCGCCGACTACGTCAAACTGGGCCGCGCCGAGGCCGCCCGCAGCCATCTGCGCCGGGCCCGCAGCACCGCCCGCGCCCTCGCCGACGACGGCTACGGCGCGGGCGTCCGGTCCGCGATCAGCCGGCTGGCGCTGCGGCTGGGGGAGGGCGGCGGACCGGGCGACGAGGACTGGCCGCCCGGCCGCTAGCGGGCACCGCTCAGGAGCCCCGCCTCTCGTCCGCGCCCCCCAGCAGCCCCGCGAGCAGCTCCCGCAGTCCCGTGCGGATCTCCTCAAGGCCCGGGGTGCGGCTGCCGAAGGATCCGGCCGCGCAGGAGAACATCAGCCCGTCCGCCCAGGCCACCAGGGACAGCACCTGCCGGGCCGGGTCGGGCGAGCCCGCGGCGGTGAGCAGCGCGGTCAGCTGTTCCTGGAAGACGGCGCCGGTCCGGTCGTAGAAGGCGCGCAGCTCGGGGCGGCGGGTGGCCTCCAGGGCCAGTTCGTAGCGGGCGATCAGCAGATCCCGGTGGCGGGTGAGGGAGCGGTGGACGGCGAACGCCATCGCCTCGGTCAGCGCGTCCAGCCCGTCGGCCGGGTCCGGCAGCTCCGCCAGGGCCAGCACGCGGGCCTCCCGCTCCGCGTGCCGCCGTACCGCGAGTTCCAGCAGGGCCTGCCGGGTGCGGGCCACGTTCGAGGTGGAGCCCGGCGGCAGCCCCGCGGCCTCGTCCACCGCCCGGTGGGTGAGCCCGCGCATGCCGCGTTCGGCGAGCAGGGCGAGGGCGGCGTCGGCGACGAGGACGGCACGCGAGGCGCCGGCGATGCTGGGGCTGTCCACGGACATGAGGCGACCCTACCCCGCTCACTACACCTGTAGTACGCTCGGATGTACTACAGGTGTAGTAGGCGAGGAGGGGTCATGACCACACAGCCGGCGCGCGCGGTCGTCATCGGCGGGGGAATCGGCGGCCTGGCCGCCGCTGCCGCCCTGCACCAGCGGGGCTGGGCCGTCACCGTGCTGGAGCGCGCCCCGTCCCTGGAACCCGTCGGCGCGGCCATCTCCCTCGCCCCCAACGCCCTGCGCGCCCTGGACGTCCTCGGCATCGGCGACGAGATCCGCGACCTGGCCGCCTGGCAGGGCGACGGGGGACTGCGCACTCCCGGCGGACGCTGGCTGTCCCGCTCCAGTGCCGAGGCCGCCGCCGCCCGCTTCGGCGGCCCCCTGGTCCTGCTGTCCCGGGCCACCCTCGTCGGCCGCCTCGCCGCCCTGCTCCCGCCCGGCGCCCTGCGCACCGCGGCCACCGCCACCCTCGCCGACCCCGGCGACCGCACCCGCCCCGCCCGGGTGACCGTGACGGCCGCCGCCCCGGCCGGCACCGCCCGAGGGGCCGTCGGCGCGGAGGAGCTGGAGGCCGAGCTGGTGGTCGGCGCGGACGGCGTCCACTCGCGGGTGCGCCGCGCCCTGTTCCCCGGTCACCCCGGCGCGGTCTACGCCGGGTTCACCACCTGGCGGATGCTCATCCCGCTGCCCGGTGCCGAGTTCGCCTCGCACGAGACCTGGGGGCGCGGCCGGATCTGGGGCACCCACCCCCTCAAGGACGGCCGCGTCTACGCCTACGCGGCGGCCACCGTCCCGGCCGGCGCGCACGCCCCCGACGACGAGCGGGCCGAACTCCTGCGCCGCTACGGCGACTGGCACCACCCGGTCCCCGCCGTGCTCGCCGCCACCCGGCCCGAGGACGTGCTCCGGCACGACGTGCACCACCTCGCCCAGCCCCTGCCCGCCTACCACCTGGGCCGCACCGTGCTCCTCGGCGACGCCGCCCACGCCATGCCGCCGACCCTCGGCCAGGGCGGCAACCAGGCCGTCGAGGACGCCGTCGTCCTCGCCCACCACGCCACCGACCTGCCCGCCTACACCGCCGACCGGCTCCCGCGCACCACCGCGATCGCCCGCAAGGCCGTCCGCGTCGCCCGCCTGAACATGGCCGGCGGCCGGGCCGTCACCGCCGTACGGAACGCCGTCCTCACGGCCCTGTCGGCGACCGGGCCGGCGCTCTTCCTGCGCGGCTTCGACGGCATCGCGAACTGGCGGCCCCCGTATGCTTCCGGCAGACAACCCGCAGGCCAGCGATAGGGGAGAGCACGTGAAGGTCGGCTGCATCGGACTCGGGGACATCGCGCGGAAGGCATATCTGCCGGTGCTCGGCACCCAGCCGGGAATCGACCTGCACCTCCAGACCCGCACCCCCGCCACCCTGGAGCGGGTCGGGGACAGCCTGCGCGTGCCGAGCGCCCAGCGGCACACCACCCTGGACTCGCTGCTCGACGCCGGCCTCGACGCGGCCTTCGTGCACGCGCCCACCGCCGTCCACCCCGAGATCGTCACCCGGCTGCTGGAGGCCGGCGTCCCGACGTACGTGGACAAGCCGCTCGCCTACGAACTCGCCGACTCCGAACGGCTGGTCGCCCTCGCCGAGCGGCGCGGCGTGTCGCTGTCCGTCGGCTTCAACCGCCGCCACGCCCCCGGGTACGCCCAGTGCCTGGACCACCCCCGCGAGCTGATCCTCCTGCAGAAGAACCGGACCGGGCTGCCCGAGGAACCCCGCTCGATGATCCTGGACGACTTCATCCACGTCGTCGACACCCTGCGCTTCCTGGTGCCCGGCCCGGTCGACGACGTGACGGTCCGCGCCCGCGTCGAGGACGGGCTGCTCCACCACGTCGTGCTCCAGCTCGCCGGCGACGGCTTCACCGCGCTCGGCGTGATGAACCGGCTCAGCGGCTCGAACGAGGAGATCCTGGAGGTGTCCGGGCAGGACACCAAGCGCCAGGTGGTCAACCTCGCCGAGGTGATCGACCACAAGGGCCAGCCCACCGTGCGCCGGCGCGGCGACTGGGTGCCGGTGTCCCGCCAGCGCGGCATCGAGCAGACGGTCCTCGCCTTCCTCGACGCCGTACGGGCCGGCGAGGTGCTCAGCGCCCGGGACGCGCTGGCGACCCATGAACTGTGCGAGCGGGTGGTGCGAGAGGTGCGGGACCGCCACGGCGCGTCCTGACCGCCCGCACCCCCTCCGCCACCCCCAGCACGGCCAGCACCAGCAGCGCGCCGTGCACCGGCCAGTCGCCGTGGCGGACGTACGGCGTGACACCGTGCGCCAGCGGTACGTCGTACACCCGGGCGGCGCTCGCGCCGGTGCCGACCCACGGGCCGAGGCGGCGCCCGTCCGGGCCGTAGACCGCCGAGACACCGGTGAGGGTGGCGTGCACCATCGGGCGGCCGGTCTCGGCGGCGCGCAGCGCGGCCAGCGAGGCGTGCTGCTCCGGCGCCCAGCTGTGCTGGAACGTGGACGTCGAGGACTGGCCGAGGAGGACGTCCGCGCCGTCGTCGGCGAGGTGCCGGCCCAAGTCCGGGAACGCGGTCTCGAAGCAGATCAGCGGGCCGACCCGCAGCCCGTGCCCCACGTCCGGCACGGACTGCCGGGTGCCGCGGTGCCGGTCCTCGCCCGCGGCCCGGCCGACCGAGGTGGCCCAGCCGAGCAGCGAACGGGCCGGTATGTACTCGCCGAACGGCACCAGCCGCATCTTGTCGTACCGGTCGCCGGTCGGGCCGTCCGGGCCGACCAGCACCGCGCTCTTGTAGATGCCGGGCCGGCCCGAGCGGCGGGCGTCCACGTTCACCAGCACATCGGCGCCGGTCGCCCGGGACAGCGCCGCCAGCCGCCGGGCCAGGTCGGGCCGGTCGTCCAGGTCGAAGCCGACGCTGGACTCGCCCCACACCACCAGGTCGACGTCCTGCCCGGCGAGCCGCCGGGTCAGCCGCTCCTCCAGGTCGAACCGCCGCTCGGCGCTGTCCCGCCCGGCGACGACCCCCGGCTGTACGACGGCGATCCGGGCCCGCCCGTCCACCTCCGGGCGCGGCGCCCACACCCACCCGGCCGAGGCCACGGCGGCCGTCGCGGCCAGCGAGGCCACGGCCGGTACGCGAGCGGCGGGCACCGATATCAGCACGGCCGCCGCCACGTTGACGGCCACCACCAGGAAGCTCAGCAGCCACACCCCGCCCACCGAGGCCAGCCGCAGCGCCGGAGCCACCTGCCACTGGCTGGCGCCCAGCATGCCCCACGGCCCGCCCAGCCCCTGCCAGGACCGCACCAGCTCCACCGCCAGCCAGGCCGACGGCAGCACCAGCAGCGCGGCGGCACCCCGGCCCGCCGGCGCCGGCCCGCCCAGCAGCCGGCGCACCAGCCATCCCCACGGCATCCACAGCACGCCCAGCAGCGCGGCTATCAGGAAGATGAACACGTGCAGGCTCGGCAGCAGCCAGTGGTGCACGGCCAGCAGGAAGCCGAAGCCGCCGCACCAGCCGTCGTACGCGGCCCGCCGCGCGGTCGGCGCGGACCGGGCCAGCAGCAGCCACGGCACCAGGGCGACGTACGCCCACCACCACAGGGAGGGAGCCGGGAACGCGAGCACGGGCAGCGCGCCGGACAGGGCGGCGGCGGCCGAGCGGCGCCAGGGGGAGGTCAGCCAGTGGTCGATCGTCCTCATAGGGAGCCTCCCTACCCAGCCGATGGCTCCAGTGTGCGCGGCGGCCTCGGGGACCTGCGCGTCCGCAGGCGAGCGGGCCGGGTGCAGGGGGGCGCGGACGGACGGTCGGTTACGCGGTGCCGGGCGGGCCGGGTGCTCAGGGGGCGCGGGCGGACGGTCGGCTACGCGGTGCCGGGCTGACCGGCCGGCAGGCGGCGCCACTTCTCGTGGACGACGACCTCGCGCAGGCGCCAGCCGTCCGGTGTGCGCAGCAGCCCGAAGTCGTAGCGGCCGCCGCACACCAGGTCCGGGGCGGCGGAACCGGTGGCGTCGGCGAGGCGCATCGGGTTGAGGTAGTCGGCGCGCACCCGGGCGGTGTCACCGGTGTCGTGCTCCAGCACCCCGAACCGCACCTGCCGGTTGACGATCAGGTGCTGCCGCATGGCGAACCGGGCCAGGCTCTCGGCGAGCCAGGCGGCGACCCGCGCCGCCTCGCCCTCGATACCGCCCGCCGAGCGGTAGTCGGCCCGCCCGTCCGCCGTGAACAGCCCGTGGTACGCCGTCCAGTCGCCGTCGTCCAGCGCCACCGCGTACGCGGTGACCAGGTCTTCCACGGCCAGTCGGTCCCTCACGGTCGCGAACTCCGCACGCTGCGTCATCGCCACAGTGTTGGGTACGGCGGACGCGGAGCCAAGGGGCCTGCGGGGTGAATATTCGGTGGTGCGGGCCCCAAGCGGCGGCCGAACCTGTCCCTGTGAACGCACAAGCCGTCGAAACCGAACCGAAGTTCCGCGTCCGTGCCCGGCACACGGACACCACGGTCACCGTCTACCAGGCCTATCACCCGGGGATCGGCCGGGCCGCCGCCCGCACCGGACGCTTCCCGCCCGACTGGAAGCGGGACCGGATGACCTGGGTCAAGCCGTCGTTCCTGTGGATGATGTACCGCTGCGGCTGGGGCACCAAGGAGAACCAGGAGACCGTCCTCGCCGTGGAGATCACCCGGGACGGCTTCGCGTGGGCCCTGCGCCATGCCTGCCTGTCCCACTACGCGCCCGCCCTGCACCCGGACCGGGTCGCCTGGAAGCGGCAGCTGGCGCGCAGCCCGGCCCGGGTGCAGTGGGACCCGGAGCGGGACCTGCGCCACAATCCGCTGCCGTACCGGTCCTTGCAGCTCGGCCTCGCCGGTGAGGCGGCGGCCCGGTACGCGGACGAGTGGATCGTCGGCATCGAGGACGTCACCCCGCTGGCCGGGGAGATCCACGCGCTGGTACGGGCGGGCGAGACGGAGCGGGCGAGCGCGCTGCTGCCCGTGGAGCGGCCGTATCCGGTGCCCGACGAGGTGCTCGCACACCTGCGGCCGTAGGGCCGCGCGGCGCCTTTCCGGGGTCGCCGTCTCAGGCGGCCTCGGTGATCCGGCCGCGGACGGCGGCGGCCCACTCGATCACCAGCCGCTCGTACTCCGAGCGCTCCTGGGCCGACAGGGTGCCGCCCGCGCGCAGCCACAGCGCTCTGATCCGCTCGTTCAGTTCGGCGGCGGAGCGCGCGGAACCAGGGGGCGGGGAATCCGGGGACATACGGCACAGCCTAGGCCCAAGCACTGACCCTGCGCTACCGCCTGGCTACGCAGACGGTGACGCGTTGGTCACCGGCGCCGCTTCCACATCCGCTCCTGGCCGCCCGCCCGCCGGACGGTACGCAGGTCACGGCCGGGGCACGGCCGCAGGCACGATGTCCGAAACCGGCGACGCGGGCCGGCCGCCGTCCTATCCGGCCGATTCGGCGGCGTGCGGGCTCAGGACGCCCATGCCCACCAGGGCGATGATCACGATCCCGAGGGCGACGCGGTACCAGACGAACGGCATGAAGCTCTTGTTGGAGATCCATTTCATGAACCATGCGATGACCGCGTATCCCGAGGCGAACGCGATCACCGTCGCGAACAGGGTCGGTCCCCAGTCCACATGGCCCTCGCCCAGCGAGTCCTTCACCTCGAAGGCGCCGGAGGCGAGGACGGCCGGGATGGCGAGCAGGAAGGAGTAGCGGGCCGCGGCCTCCCGCTTGTAGCCCATGAACAGGCCGCCGCTGATGGTCGCGCCGGAGCGGGAGACGCCGGGGATGAGCGCGCAGGCCTGGCAGAGGCCGAAGATCAGACCGTCCTTGACGCCCAGGTTCTCCAGTGTCTTGCGCTGCTTGGGCGCCCGGTGCCGGCGGCCCGTCTCGTCGCGGGCCGCCATCCGGTCGGCGATGCCGATGACCACGCCGACGACGAGGAGCATCGTCGCGGTGACCCGCAGATCGCGGAACGGCCCCTCGATCTGGTCCTTCAGCGTCACCCCCAGCAGGCCGATCGGGATCGAGCCGACGATCACCAGCCAGCCCATCTGCGCGTCGTGGTTGCGGCGCATCGACTTGTCGAACAGCGAGCGGAACCAGGACGTGATGATCCGGCCGATGTCCTTGCGGAAGTAGATGAGCACCGCGGTCTCGGTGCCGATCTGGGTGATCGCCGTGAAGGCCGCGCCCGGGTCGTTCCAGCCGGAGAACGCGGCGGTCAGCCGCAGGTGCGCGCTGGAGGAGACGGGCAGGAACTCGGTCAGCCCTTGGACGAGTCCGAGGACGAGGGATTCAAACCAAGACATGAAGGTATGGCGTCCAAGTGCTGAAAGGAGAAGAGGTGATCATGTGACGAAGGAAGGGTAGCGGGCCCGGCCGACGACACGGCAACAGGGGCCGCGCCCTTCGGCCTTCCACGGCGGCCGCGCCGCCCGGGCGACGGCGCATGGGGACGCGGCGCCATCGTTCTCAAGGGACCACCTCACGGGCGGAATTCCACATGACTCGCCCCTGGCCGCGCCTGTGTAATGGGACGCGCCGGAGGGTTCGGACGACGTGGCCGGGAGGTCTTGGTGAGGGTCGATCAGTGTCTTCTCGTGGACGGGGACGACACGTTGTGGGAGAACAACATCTACTTCGAGCGGGCGATCGAGGAGTTCCTCGACCTGCTCGCTCACGCATCGCTCTCGCGGACCGAGCTCCGGCAGGTCCTGGACGACGTCGAGCGGGAGAACTGCCAGGTGTACGGCTACGGCGCGAAGAGTTTCGTGCGCAGCCTGCACGACTGTTACGAGCGGGTGCACGAGATGCGGGCGACCGAGGACCACGGCAGGGCGATCGCCGAGCTGGGCGAGCGGATCCTGCGTCAGGAGCCGGTGCTGATCGCGGGCGTGGAGGAGACGCTGACCGGTCTGCGCACCCGGCACCGGCTGGTGCTGCTGACCAAGGGCGACCACGAGGAGCAGGCGGCGAAGGTGGAACGCTCGCGGCTGGGACCGCTGTTCGAGCGGATCGTCATCGTGCCGGAGAAGACGGTCGAGACGTACGCCACGGTGGTGGAGGACCTCAAGGCCGACACCGCCCGGACGTGGATGATCGGCAACTCCCCGAAGTCCGACATCGTGCCGGCGCTCGCCGCCGGGCTGGGCGCGGTGTACGTACCGCACCCCGACACCTGGGTACTGGAACACCACCCGTTCCCCGAGACCACCGAACGGCTGCTCCAGGTGGACCGCTTCACGGACCTGGCCGAGCACTTCTGACGGCCCCCGGCGGCCTCACGCGGTCGCCGGCCCCGTAAGGGTCCAGCCCGGGGCCTGCGGACGCGCCGTCAGGTCCTCGTGGCGCACGACCCCGCCGCAGGCCTCGCAGGTGACCCGCGTCACCAGCGGGCTGCCGCAACTGTGCTCGACCACCATGGGCAGGTCGGTGCCCTTGCGCAGGTGGCGGTCACCCCACTCCCTGAGGGTCGTCAGCACCGGCTCCAGCTCCAGCCCGGCCTGCGTGGCCCGGTACTCGAAGCGCTGCGGGCGCTCGCTGTACACGCGCTTGGTGAGGATGCCCGCCTCCACGAGCCGGCGCAGCCGGGCGGCCAGGACGTCGCGCGGTGCCCCGATGTTGCGCACGAGCTGGTCGAAGCGGCCGTTGCCCAGGCACACCTCCCGCAGGACGAGCAGGGAGTACTTCTCGCCGACCAGTGCGAGGGCGTCGGCGATCGAGCAGGGGCGCGGGTCTTTCGTAGCGGCCATGAAGCCAGTCTAGAGGAGGGTTTGTTTTTCCAACTCTGCGAGCTATGGTGAGTCCAGTTTTCCAACTCACCGGTAACCGGCGCATCGCCCCGAGGGGCCGGGGCGGCCAAGGAGGCCCGCACCATGCGAGACGCAGTCATCGTCGAAGCCGTACGCACCCCCATCGGCAAGGGAAAGCCCAACGGCTCCCTCGCCCACGTCCACCCCGTGCAACTCCTCGCCCACACCCTGGGCGCCCTGGTCGAGCGCTCCGGTGTCGACCCGGCGCTGATCGACGACGTCATCGGCGGCACCGTCGACCAGGTCGGCGAGCAGGCCATGAACACCACCCGGTACGCCCTCCTGGCCGCCGGCTTCCCCGAGTCGGTGCCCGCGACCACCGTGGACCGCCAGTGCGGGTCCTCCCAGCAGGCCGTGCACTTCGCCGCGCAGGGTGTCATCTCGGGCGCGTACGACCTCGTCGTGGCCTGCGGCGTGGAGTCGATGAGCCGGGTGCCGATGTGGTCCAACGTGCCCGCCGGCACCGACCCGTTCGGCCCCGGCGTCGCCGAGCGCTACCCGGAGGGGCTGGTCCCGCAGGGGATCAGCGCGGAACTCATCGCCGCCAAGTGGTCCCTCACGCGCGCCCGGATGGACGAGTTCGCGGTCTCCTCCCACCACAAGGCCGCCGCCGCGTGGCAGGCGGGACTGTTCGACGCCGAGATCGCGCCGCTGGACGGCGTCGCCCGCGACGAGTGCGTACGGCCCGGCAGCACCCCCGAGATCCTCGCCGGACTCAAGCCCGCCTACTACGACCCCGGCTTCGCCGAGCGCTTCCCGCAGATCGAGTGGAACGTCACCGCGGGCAACGCCAGCCCGGTCAACGACGGCGCCTCCGCCGTGCTGATCACCTCCGGCGACACCGCGGCCCGGCTCGGCCTGCGCCCGCTCGCCCGGCTGCACAGCTTCGCCGTGACCGGCTCCGACCCGCTGCTGATGCTGACCGGGGTCGTCCCGGCCACCGACAAGGTGCTGCGCCGGGCGGGGCTGGACCTCGCCGACATCGACCTGTTCGAGGTCAACGAGGCCTTCGCCAGTGTGGTGCTCGCCTGGCAGCAGGAGACCGGCGCCGACCTCGCCAAGGTCAACGTGCACGGCGGCGCCATCGCCCTCGGCCATCCGCTCGGCGCGAGCGGCACCCGGCTGACCACGACCCTGGTCCACGCCATGCGCGAACGCGGGGCCCGTTACGCCCTCCAGACCATGTGCGAGGCGGGCGGCCTCGCCAACGCGATGATCCTGGAAGGCGTCTGAGGGCGGCCGGTGCCCAAGGGGCCCGGCCCTCCGGGCGACTTGCCGGGGCCCCGCGTCCACGCCCCCTCAGGGAGCCATTACCCGCCCCGCCGCGGCGACCAGATCGTCCGTCGCCGTGATCGCGGCCTCCCGGCGAGCGGCCAGCTCGGTGCGGTCGGGGGCGTCGCGCAGGGCGAACGCGGCGAGGGCCGCCCGGCGGGCCGGTCCGGTGAGGGCCGGTTCGAGGACGCAGACCGCGACCAGCGGGGAGGTCACGGCGGAGCGGGTGGCACGGGTCTGAGCCCGGGCCGCGTCGACGGCCTCCGGGCTCGCGCCGTTCAGCACCAGGTCCTCGCGGTGCCACAGGGCCCGCCGGTGGTCACCCAGGGCCGCCACCAGCTCGCCCAGCGCCACCCGCAGCGCCTCCGCCCGGCGCTCGTCGCGGGCGGCCCGCTCGCGCCGCATCTGGAGCAGCCCGGTCAGCGCGCCGCCGAGCAGCGTGCCGGCCACGGCGATGACGCTGGACCACACTCAGGCACCCCTCCCGGGACGGTTCTTCGCCACGCGCACGACGGCTCACCCGGCGCGCAGCCGGTGCCGCTTGCGCCAGGCGATCACCGTGCCCGCCAGGGCCGGTACGGCGATGCAGCCCATCGCGATCAGGAAGGCGGGGGAGGTCGGCGTCGAGGCGCGGGCGCCGGCGACCGCGTAGGCCGCCGTGTTCGGGATCGAACCGAGGGCGGTGGCCAGCAGGAAGGGCAGCCAGCCCATGCGCGAGACGGACGCGCAGTAGTTCGCGGCCCAGAACGGCACGCCCGGGAACAGCCGGAGGGCCAGCATGGACCGCAACCCGTGCCGGCTGAGCTGGCCGTCGGCCGCCTTCAGCCAGCGGCCCCGCAGCAGCGGGCGCAGCGCGTCCTGCCCGAGCGCCCGGCCCAGCCCGAACGCCACCCCGGCACCGAGCACCGTCCCCGCGAGCGCCGTCGCCAGCCCCACCTGGGAGCCGAACATCGCGCCCGCGGCCAGGTTCAGCAGGGGGCGCGGCACGAACACCACCGTGCACAGCCCGTACGCCGCCGCGAACACCAGGGCCGCCGCGGCCCCGCCGAGCTGTGGCGGCCAGCCGTGCGTCAGCAGCCGCTGCGGCTCGCACACCAGCACCCCCGCCGCCCCGCCCGCCAGCAGCGCGACCAGCAGGGACAGCCGGGCGTAGGGGGACAGCAGCAGCCGTGTGCAGCGCGCGGCGAATCCGGCGCGGGGCAGTACGGGCACGGCCCCGGCGCCGGGGCCGGCCGGGGCGAGGGCCGGCCCGGGGGCGATGGCCAGGAGAGCGGGCATGACCCCCGGAGGAGAGGCCGGGGCAGCGGGCGTGGCCGTCGGCGGAGAGGCCGGGGGAGCGGGCGTGGCCGCCGGGGGAGAAGTCGGGGCGGTGCCAGAGCGGTTGGCATCGAGCATCCGCCGACACTAACCGACGCACCTGTGTGATCGCCGTATGACCCGAACCACCCTGCCGCACCGGGCGGGCGGCGACGGCGGCCCGTGCCGCCCGGGACGTGCGGAGACGTACGGCCGCGGGACCCACAATGGTCGGGTGAACGAATCGATACCCGTCTCCCGGACCACCGACCACGGCACCGCCCGGCTGATGCCCGACGTGAACCGGGAGCGGGCCTGGCTGCTCACGGTCGACGGGGCCCCGCAGTCGTACGTGGACCTGGACGACCCGGCCTACCTGGAGTTCGAGTACGCGCGGCGGCTGGGGCACGTGCTGGACACCGTGGCCGAGACCGGGCGGCCGCTGGACGTGGTGCACCTCGGCGGGGGCGCGCTGACCCTGCCGAGGTACGTGGCCGCCACCCGGCCCGGCTCCCGGCAGGACGTCGTCGAGGCGGACCGGGGGCTGCTGGAGCTGGTCACCGAGCGGCTGCCGCTGCCGGCCGGCTCGGGCATCGCGCTGCACGCGGCCGACGCCCGGGAGTGGCTCCGAACCGCGCCCGACGACCGGGCCGACGTGCTGATCGCCGACGTGTTCGGCGGCTCCCGGGTGCCCGCCCACCTCACCACGCTGGCCTACGTCCGCACGGCCGAGCGGGTGCTGCGGCCGGACGGGGTCTACCTGGCCAATCTCGCCGACGCCGCGCCGTTCGGCTTCCTGCGCTCCCAACTGGCCACCCTGGCAGTGGTGTTCGAGGAAGTCGCGCTGGTCGCCGAGCCGGCGGTGCTGCGCGGGCGACGGTTCGGCAACGTGGTGGTCGCGGCCTCCCACCGGCCCCTCGACACCGCCGCGCTGGCCCGGCGCACCGCGGCGGACGCCTTCCCGGCACGCGTCGAACACGGGGCCGCGGTACGGCGGTTCACCGGGTCGGCACGGCCGGTGGAGGACGCCGACGCCGTACCCTCACCCGAGCCCCCCGACGGTGCGTTCGGCATCGGCTGAGGCGGGCGCGGCGGCGGTGACCGGGGCGCCGCCGGGCCGCGTCACCGCGCGGCCGGTGCGGCGGGGACGGGGCCGGCGTGATCGGGCGCGGTCACTCCACGGTCGGGTCGCCGTGCAGCCGTACCGTGGCGAGGATCTTGTCGATGGTCGCGTCGGACAGCTCGTCCTTGACGCCCTTCGGGCCGTACAGCGACCACGACACGAAGCTGCCCGAGGAGTTCTTGAACGCGAACGTGACCGCCTTGCCGTCGGTGTCGCACTTGCCCTTCCTCGGCACACCGCTGACGTACGACGTCGCGACGCTGCCGGTGACGCCCGACGCGGTGGTGAAGGGCTTCGCCTTGCCGATGTGCAGATACTTCTCGGCGGCCTTCGACTGGTCGGTGAACCCGCCGAACGCGAAGGTGGCCGAGTCGCCCCGGGCGATGCTCGCGGTGTCCTTGGCGCCGTTCTCCCCCTTGGTGCCGGCCACGGCCAGCGACGACGTCTCCTCCCTGCCGTCCTTGTCGTCGTCGGAGACGCAGTAGCGCGGCTTGAGGTTCGACGTGCCGGAAAAGCCGATGTACGCGGAGCCGTCGCCCTTCTGCTTGTCCTCGAAGAAGGTGAAGACGCCGGTCCGCTGCACCTCCCAGTCGGCCGGCACGTCGAAGGCCGTGCCGTACTTGGGGTTGACCACGACCTTCCAGCCCGCGACCGTCGGCTTCTCGCCCTCGCCGGAACGGGGGTTGTCGGTCGCGGCCGAGGTGGGCGAGGCGGGCGAGGTGGCGGTCGGCGACGGGCTCGCGGTCCGTCCGTCCTTGCCGTCGTCCGCCTCGTCGTCCTTCGAACCGCCCAGCACCAGAAAGCCGGTGACGGCCGCGGTGACCACGACGGCCGTGGCCGCGACCACGGCCACCAGCTTCGTACGTCCGCCGCCGCGCGGGGGCTCGGGCGCGGACGGCTGTCCCCACTGCGGCGGCTGCCCGTAGGGGACGGTCGGCGGCTGCTGGGGGGCGTACGGGCCCTGCGGCTGCTGTGCGTACGGGGCGCCGGAGGGCTGCTGGCCGTACGGGGAGCCGGGAGGCTGCTGGCCGTACGGGGTGCCGGAGTGCTGCTGTCCGTACGGGCCCGGCTGCGGGTGCTGCTGGTATCCGGGCTGCTGGTACGTGTCCGGCTGCGGGTGACCCGGCTGCTGGTACGGGTTCTGCCGCGGATCGTGCTGCGGGTTCTGCGCGCCCCCTGGCGGCTGCTGATCTGGCCACATGGCCCGTAACCCTAGTGTGCTTCTCTGGCCAGCCCCTGCTACTCGTGAGTAACATGACGGCCATGAGCGCAGACCAGATGTCGATCGGCGAGATGCTCGCCGCCACCGTGCCCATGGCCCGGACCCTGAAGCTGGAGTTCCTGGAGACCACGGCCGACAGGGCCGTGGTGTCCCTGCCGGACCAGGACGCATATCACAACCACGTGGGCGGCCCGCACGCCGGTGCGATGTTCACCCTCGGGGAGTCGGCCAGCGGCGCCATCGTGCTGGCCGCCTTCGGGGACCAGCTCTCGCGCGCCGTGCCGCTCGCCGTGCGGGCCGAGATCGCCTACAAGAAGCTGGCGATGGGCACCGTCACCGCGACCGCGACGCTGGGCCGCCCGGCCGCCGAGGTCGTCGCCGAACTCGACGCCGGACAGCGCCCCGAGTTCCCCGTGTCGGTCGAGATACGGCGCGCGGACGGCGCGGTGACCGGTGAGATGAGCGTCCTGTGGACGCTGCGGCCGGCCGACGGGGCGAAGTAACCCGCCCCGGCCCGGACGACATCGCGCCCCGCCCCGTCGACACCGGGGCGGGGCGCCGCTGTCGGGGGCGGGGTCACCGGATGGCGACCACGTTGGTCGCCTTCGCGCCGATCACCTCGAAGGCGACCCGCTGACCCTCGCGGGTCGTCTGTGTCTCCATGCAGGAGAAAGGGCGCCTCTCGCCGTGCTCGTCGGTGATGATGCCCACGCCGTCCGCGTCGTTGTAGACGGCGATCCTTCCGAGCGGCATGGTCTGCTCCTCCGTGGGTTGCGGGAATCACTGATCTCCCCCAGTGAGCAGAGCATCACGCACCGTGCCGGGCGGGAGGAAGGGTGCGTCGGTGCGTCGGCCATGGTTTGACCGGATGTCGGCGCAGTCGCGCGCCGGTCCGGACCGCACGGATATCGGAATTGGACATTTGACCCGCCATCCGGCCTTTTCGTAGAGGGAGTCGGCCGTCGGGTCGAACGCCGTCCGGATGTACCAGCGGTAACCATTGCGGGGAGCGCCGGCTTTCCCATCGGGGTATTCCAACTTCTTGTTTCCTGAGAGTCGCCTGTGCCAAGGTGAGCCTCCCCGCGGGAGGGCAAAGGCGGACGCCGATGTCCGGCCGGCCCTTTAGGTATGCACGTATGCACCGACAGGCACTGTTTTCCCACAGGACGCCCCGCGCGCATGCGGTCCTGCGGCTGGAAAGGAAATGTTTCCGTGCAGCCCCCTTACCCCCCACGCCCGCCCCACCCACCCCTGCCCGGCCCCGCCGGGGAGTCCGACCCCGCCCTCCTCGCCCGGCTCGGCGGCCCGGACGCCGGCGGCCGCCACCACGCCGTCGCCCTGCTGCTCGCCCGGCACTGGCGGGCCGCCCTCGACCATGCCGTGATCTGCCTGGCCACCGCCGGACCCACCGCCCAACTGGTCGCCACCGCGGCCTTCCAGCGGGTGCTCGCCGGTACGGCGGCCGACGGGACCGGCCGGCCCCTCGTGAGCGGCGGGAGCGGTGCGACCGGCGGTGCCCTGCGGCCCCGGCTGCTCGTCGCCGTCCGTGACACGGTCCGCGCCTGGGCGGCGGACGACGCCGTCTGCGCCGTCCTGCCGGAATTGCGCAAAACCACCGGCGGTCGCGGACTGCGTGCGACAAAGCCCGGCCCACCGGAAAGCAGACGGCTCGCCGCCTACGCATTCCGGTCCCTTCCCGGCGCTGCGCAATGCCTTCTCTGGCATACCGAGGTAGAGGCCGAACCCATAAACATACCCGCTGGTCTGCTGGGTGTCGGCACGGCCACCGCGACGGCCGCGCTGGAGCAGGCACGCGAGCAATTCCGCGCCGCTTGTGTACGCGCTCACCGGGAACTCGCACCCACCGAGGAATGCCGCTTCCACAACCGGCTCCTGGACGTCCCCCTGCGCCGCGGCGGCCCCTTGCTGCCGGAAGTGCGCCGGCATCTGACGGTCTGCCCGCACTGCCGGTACGCCGCCGAGCAACTCGGCCACTTCGACGCCGGTCTGCCCCTGCTGCTCGCCGAGGGCGTGCTCGGCTGGGGCGCCCGCCGCTACCTCGCCTCCCGGCCGGCTCGTGCCGTGCGCGAGGGTCGCGCGGAGAGGGCGGGTCGAGCCGTCCGGGAGGGGCGCGCCGTCCGGGAGGGCCGGCCGTCCGTTCACGACGGTCATGTACGGCATCAGGGCGATGACCGTCAGGAACGTGCGGTCCGGTGGGCCCCGGCGGCCGCACCCCGAGGTCTTCCGTCCGGTGGCCGCCACCGCAAGGCCATGGCCGTCGGCGTCGGGATCGCCTCCCTCGCACTGCTCGTGACCGTCCTGTCGGTCAGGAGCTGGTCCGATGACAACGGTGTCCCCGGTCCCGGTGCCACGTGGGCCGCCCCCGCCGCGGACTCCCCCCGCCCGGGAGGCACCGGCGCACACTCCGCCGCCTCCTTCGGCGACCCCGGCGAGACCGTCCACGGCACCCTGCGCGGCCTGGCCTCCGGGCGCTGCCTGGATGTGCGCGGGGAGCGGGTCGCGGCGGGCGCGGGCGTCCGGCTCGCCCCGTGCTCGGCGGCCGACTCCCAGCAGTGGACCTACCAGGGCGACGGCCTCCTGCGCAGCACCGCCGACCCCACCCTCTGTCTCACCGCCGACCCCGGCACGGGAACCGTCGCGCTGGCCGGCTGCGCGGTACCGCCCGGGGAAGTCTCCTACGACGTCACGCTCCACGGTGAGATCCTGCTCCGCCGCCACCCCGGCCTGGCCCTGGCCCCCGGGCCCGCCCGTGGGGTCACCGGGGTCGGCGTCGTACACCGCGACGACGGTTCCCGGGAACAGCGGTGGGTGCTGGAGCCGGGCGAAGCGCCGCCCCCTGCCGGCACCGCGCCGGAGCGGCGACCGGTCGCGCCGGGTGAGTCGGGCGGGTCGGTCGCGCCGGGCGGGGTGCGCGGTGGGCGGCCGGGCGGGGCCGGGCGGCACCGGGCCGGCGGCACCTCGCAGGGCAAGCCGGGGCGCGCGGGTCAGGGGGCCGAGGCACGAGGCCGACCTCGCGGCGCGCGGAACCATGGGGGAGGGAGCGGGCGGCCGGGGCGAGGCGATGACACCGGCGCCCGTGACGGCGTACGAGTACGAGAAGCCGGCGGCGCGTCGGGGAAGGCGGACCCCGGGCTTACCGCCGGTCCCGGTCCCGGTGGCCGTTCAGCCGGCCCAGCCCGTGGCGGCCACGACGTCCTCGGCGATGGCGCGCACGGTGCGCTGGTCGGTGGGGACGCGTACCGTTCCCGGCGGAGCCTCCGCTTCCAGACGCTGCGCGGCGGCGGCGCTGCGGCGCAGGTGGATGTCGAGTTCGGAGCCGCGTTCCCGCCCGCCGAGGCGATGGCGCGCCGTCGCGTCGGTGGCGGTGAGCAGGACGTTGACGATCCTCGGCGGGGCGTCGGGAGAGACGGCCTGCCGGATCAGGTCCGGTTCGAGGATGCTGACGGTATTGGTGTAGATCAGGCGTCGCATGCCCAGCTCGGCGTAGTTGGCCCACAGGGCGGCGAGGTTGCGCAGGGTGATGCGGGCGCGGAAGGGGTCGTCCGGGGGAGTGGGGTGGACGTGGTCGAGGAGATCACCCTCGACGAGGCAGTGGGCGACGCCGGCGTCCCGTAGGAGGGCCGACGTCTCCATGGCGACCGTCGTCTTGCCCACGCCGGACCGGCCGCCGATCAGAAGCGCCTCGATACCTGTCATGGCCGCACGGTGGCATGGAGTACACGGTCAGTGCGCGGAATTTTCCGTGCGGGGCGGTTCGCCTGGAGGCGGGGGTCAAGCGCGTGAACGTCTGAAAGCTCGGTTCACAGGACTTTCGCGTGCGGTCCGCCACCAGCCACAGGACGTTTTGCCTGCCCGCCGAGTCAATACCCCGAACGCCCGAAAGCTCGGTTCACACCCCAGCTCGGTTACACCCCAGCTCGGTTTCACACCACGTTCCGGCGGATCAGTGTCGACAGCACCAGGGCTCCCGGCAACAGCGGTGCCCAGTCGGTCAGGACCCGGTAGCCGATGACCGTCGCGGTCGCCGGTGCCGGTGAGGAGCCGAAGGCGACCAGCGTCCACACCAGTGCCGCGTCGACCGCGAGGCCGCCCGGCGCGGGCACCGCCCCGACGGCCGTGCCCGCCGCCAGATGGGCCAGCACCACCTGCTCCCACGGCAGCCCCAGCCCCAGCGAAGCCCCCACACAGGCCAGCGCGCCGGCCTGCACCAGCGGCATCGCCGCGGCCCCGCCCCACAGCGCCAGCACCCGCCGCGGCCGGGCATGCACCGCGCGCGCGTCGGACACGGCGGTGCGCAGCAGCCCGGCCACCGGCCGCCGCAGCGGCCGTACGACCGTCAGCAGCACCCCGGCCACCGTGACCGCCCCGCCCACGCCCGCCGCGAGCGGTACCAGCAGCCGCCCGTCCGGTATCAGTTCCCCGAGGCGGCGCCGGGCCGGCGAGGCCGCCAGGAACACCACCAGCACCAGCGTCTTCGCGACGGATCTGACCAGCGAGTACAGGCCGATCGACGCGGTCGCCCGTTCCAGGGGCACGCCCTGCCCGCGCAGGAACCGCAGGGTGACGGCGTGCGCGCCGAGCCCGCCGGGCAGCACGTGGTTGGCGGCACCGGCGGCGAACTGCGAGGCCAGCAGCAGCCGTGGCGGTACCGGGTCGGGCAGCGCTCCCTGCCGGACACAGGAGGCGGCCACCCAGGTCAGACAGGTGAACCCGGCCCCGGCCGCCAGCCACCCCGGATCGGCCGTGACCAGCCGCCGGACCCCCTCGTACACGACGGGCCGGTTGGCCGCAGCCCAGCCGGCGGCGAACAGGAGCGGAGCCAGGCACAGTGCCAGCCGCAGCGACCGGCCCGGCCCGCGCGCCACCGCCGACCGCGCCGGAGCCGCACACTCCGGATCGACACCGGCGGACGTCGGACCAAGACCACCGGTCTCCGGCGCAAGGACGGCGGCCTCCGCGCACGGACGCGGAGGCGGCAGCGAGCCGGAGGTGGAGCAGATGGAGGTGGAAGTAGGGGTCGGGGTGGGCGGGGTCGGGGCTGGGGACACGGGACGTCGTCCTTCCGCGGCGGGCCCCTGCGGGCCTGGGGGAGCGGGCCGGGCGAAACCGCGTGGAGCCTTCCCCTCCCGCGTGACACGGGGATGTCCGGAAAGGTAAGGCGTGCGGGCGGAACGGTGCCGTCGGCCGGGCGGGCAGGCGGCCGTTCGGCGCCGACCAGGTAGCCTTCCCTTGGGCCGCGCTGTGCATGCGGGCGCCCGGACACACAGGACAACCAGGTCAGTGACAGGGGAGGAACCGGCGGTGCACGTCCAGGAATGGCTCGACTCGGTGCCTGCCGCCGCCGTCTACGCCGTGGTCGCCCTGGTGATCGGTTTCGAGAGCCTGGGCATCCCGTTGCCGGGCGAGATCATCCTGGTCTCGGCGGCCCTGATGTCCTCGCAGCACACGGGCGTCAATCCGGTCGTCCTCGGCGCCTGCGCGACCGCGGGAGCGGTGATCGGCGACTCGATCGGCTATGCCATCGGCCGCAAGGGCGGACGCCCGCTGCTGGCCTGGCTCGGCAGGAAGTTCCCACGCCACTTCAGCGCGGGCCATGTGGCCACCGCCGAGCGGTCCTTCGAGAAGTGGGGCATGTGGGCGGTCTTCTTCGGCCGTTTCGTCGCCCTGCTGCGCATCTTCGCCGGCCCGCTCGCGGGCGTCCTGCACATGCCGTACTGGAAGTTCCTGATCGCCAACGTCCTCGGCGGCATCTGCTGGGCCGGGGGCACCACGGCCGTCATCTACTACGTCGGCATCGTCGCCGAGGACTGGCTGAAGCGCTTCTCCTACGTCGGCCTGGGCGTGGCCGTCCTCATCGGACTCGGCTCCATGCTGATCCTGAAGCGCAAGGCGAAGAAGGCCCAGCCGGAGCGGCTGGAAGCGGAAGCGGAACCCGTGAACGCCGGGGAGTGAACCGGCAGCGCCGGGCGGCAGCCCCCTTTGGCCGGGTGACAGCCCCCTTGGCCGGACGGCAACCCCCTTAGCCGGGCGGCAACCCCCTTACTCGTGCACCTCGCGATGCGCCTTCGCCAGGTCGGCGTACAGCGTGCCGTTGAGGACCACGCCCTCCCGCTCCTCCTCCGACAGAGCCCGCCGTACCTTCGCCGGCACCCCCGCCACCAGCGATCCGGGCGGCACCACCATGCCCTGCGGCACCAGCGCCTGGGCCGCGACCAGCGAGCCCGCGCCGATCACCGCCCCGTTCAGCACGGTCGCGCCCATCCCGATCAGGCAGTCCTCCTCCACGGTCGCCCCGTGTACCACCGCGTTGTGCCCGATGGACACCCGCTCCCCGATGCGCACCGGAAACCCGGGGTCGGCGTGCAGGGTGACGTTGTCCTGCACATTGGCCCGCGCCCCCACGGTGATCTTCTCTATGTCCCCGCGCACGACGGCCCCGTACCAGACACTGGCCCCCTCGTGCAGCGTGACGTCCCCGACCACGGACGCCGTGGGTGCCACGAACGCCTCCGGATCGACCTGGGGTTCCTTGCCCCCGATGCCCACGATCAGCGCCTTCTGCGTCATCACCGTCTCCTTGTGTGCGTAGCGTGCCCGAACCGTACGACACGGGGTGGGGCGAAGATCACAGCGGCCCGGGCTCTCGCCGAGGACAACCGGTGAGTAACGTGAGCGCGTGCCGAAGCGCAAGAACACGTTCTCATCCTGGCGTCAGGGCCTGGCCCAGCGCGCCGTCCACGCGGGCTGGGAGTGGATGCGGCGCACGGGCTCGGTGACGGCCGAGCACCCCGGCCGCTTCCGCTTCGGCGCCATCGGCGAACACACCCGGCTGGCCTTCCCGCTCGGCACGATCTTCGGCGAACCGTGGATCCGGCTCGGGGCGTACTGCATCATCGCGGAACAGGTGACCCTCACCGCGGGCCTGATGCCCGATCTGGACCTCGGCCCGGACCCGATCCTGCGCATCGGCGACGGCGTGGTCCTCGGCCGGGGCAGCCATGTCATCGCGGACACCACGGTCACCATCGGCAGCGACTGCTATTTCGGCCCGTACGTCTACGTCACCTCCACCAACCACTCCTACGACGACCCGCACCAGCCCATCGGCAAGCAGTGGCCGCGCATGGAGCCGGTCGAGATCGGGCCGGGCTGCTGGATCGGGACCGGCGCGGTGATCCTGCCGGGGGCGCGGATCGGCCGGAACGTGGTCGTGGCGGCCGGCGCGGTGGTCCGGGGCACGGTGCCGGACCACGCGGTGGTGGCGGGAGCGCCCGCCAAGGTCGTACGGCGCTGGACGCCCGACACCGGCTGGCAGCCGCCGCTGCGCACGCCCGCGCCCGTGCCGATACCGGACGACATCACACCGGGCCAGCTGCGCGCGCTGGCCGGCCTGGACGAGGAGGCGGTGGCCCGGCTCGCCGCGCTGGGCCCCGACGGCTGACGACGGCCTTCCGGCCGGCCTCGCCGTCCTGGGCCCGCCGTGACGCAGCCCCCCTGCCCCCGGCGGCTCAGCCCGTCGCCAGCAGCAGTGTGCCCAGCAGGGCCAGGCCCGCGCCCACCGTCTGGATGCCGCGCAGCCGCTCGTTGAGGAAGCCGCGCGCGGCCAGCGCGGTCACCACCGGGTACAGGGAGGCGAGCACGGCCGCCACGGTGACCGGACCGCTCCGGGCGGCCATCGCGTAGGTGCCGTTGGCCGCCACATCGGCCAGCCCGACGAACGCCAGCGCGGGCAGCGCGCCCCACGGAAACCCGTCCTCCGGTACGGCGGCCCCGCCGCGCCGCACCGAGGCGACGAGCGCTGCCCCGCCCACCGCCACGTTCGTCACCCGCTGCACGAACAGCGCGAGGAACAGCCCGGTGACCGTGGTGGACGCCTCCGCGATCAGCGCGAACACCGTGCCGAAACCGGCCGCCGCGACCAGCGTCATCAGGATCGCGCGCCGCTGCACGGCCGCACCCCGCAGCTGCGGCCCGCCCGCCAGGACGACCCCGGTGACGGCGACCACGATGCCGGCGGCCTGGAACAGTCCCGGCCGCTCGCCGAGCACGAGCCCGATGCCGACGGGCACGGCGACGCCGAGGGTGGCCAGCGGCGAGACCACGCCCATCGGACCGAGTGCGAGGGCCTGGTAGAAGCAGAGCAGGGCCACCGGTCCCACCAGCCCGGCGGCGAACGCGAACCACAGCCGCGGTCCGGCCTCGCTCCAGCCGCCGGTGGCCAGCACGATCGCGCTTAGCACGACCGCCGCGATGCCCTGCGAGACGACCACGACCGTCAGCGCCGGGGTGCGCCGGGTCAGCAGTCCGCCGCCGAAGTCGGCCAGCCCCCACAGGAAGCTGGTGAGCAGGGCGAAGAATGCTGTCATGGCCGGCCTCGCAGTACAGTTCGGTGAACGATCGAGTGCACCCCACCGTAGTTCGCTCAACTGAACTGCGCTAACCACAATATTGAACTTCCCGGATATTGGACTTCCCTGTGTCGGACCTAGAACTCCTGACCCAGTCCCTGGCGCGCAACGTCAAGCACTGGCGCACGGTGCGCGGCTTCACGCTGGACGTGCTCGCCGCCCGGGCCGGGGTCAGCCGCGGCATGCTCATCCAGATCGAGCAGGCCCGCACCAACCCGAGCATCGGCACGGTCGTCAAGATCGGTGACGCGCTCGGCGTCAGCATCACGACGCTGCTGGACTACGAGCAGGGCCCCAAGGTGCGGATCGTCCCCGCCGAACGGGCGGTACGGCTCTGGCACACCGAGGCCGGCAGCTACAACCGGCTGCTCGCCGGCACCGAGGCGCCCGGACCGCTGGAGATGTGGGACTGGCGGCTGATGCCGGGGGAGACCAGCCCCTCCGAACCGCACCCCGGCGGCACGGTCGAACTGGTCCATGTCACCGCGGGCGAGCTGACGCTCACCGTGGACGGCACGGAGTACCGCGTTCCGACCGGCGCCAGCGCCTCCTTCGAGGCCGACGTCCCGCACTGGTACGGCAACCAGGGCGAGGTGCCCATGGAAATGGTGATGGCCGTGTCCGTACCGCCCGTACCGTGACCGCGTGCCGCCCGTCCGTGCCGTGACCGTGCGCCGCCCGTGTCGCGGGCCCGTCCGTCCCGTAAGACGCCGGTACGGCGGTGCGGCCGGTCTTGTTAGCGTGCGGTCATGCGCGCGCCCATCGGAGACTTCGCCACCGCCACTCCCGCCCCGGACTGCCTGGACGAGCTGACCGCCCCCGTCGCCGACGCCGTACGCGCCTGGCAGGGCGGGGTCCCGGCCGAGCAGATCCTCTACGTGGACACCGACCCGCGCTGGGCCGACACCGCCACCTTCGTGGAGCACTACGGCCGGGACCTGCTGGAGCGGTCGGCGAACTGCGTGGTGGTCGCGGGCAAGCGGGCCGGTGAGACCCGGCTCGCCGCCTGTGTGGTGCCGTCCACCGCCCGGGCCGACGTCAACGGCGTCGTCCGCCGTCAACTGGGCGCCCGCAAAGCCTCGTTCGCGCCGATGGAGACGGCGACCGGCGAGACCGGCATGGAGTACGGCGGTATCACCCCGGTCGGACTGCCCACCGGCTGGCCGGTGCTGGTGGACTCGGCCGTGATCGACCTGCCCTACGTCGTGATCGGCAGCGGACGCCGGCGCGGCAAGCTCCTGATCCCCGGCAAGGCCCTCGCCGAACTCCCCGGCGCCGTCGTGCTGGAGGGGCTCGGGGTGGCGTGAGCCGCCGGCCGGGGCACGCCACGGGCCCCGCGGCCGGTCATGCCGTGAGGTGATGGGCCAGGGCCAGATGGGGGTCCGTCCCGCCCGGGGTGGGGGCCGGGTCGGCGTGGACCAGGGCGGCCGTCAGATTCGGCACGGCGTGCAGCAGGGCGTGCTCGGCCTCGACGGCGATCGCGTGCGCCTGCCGCAGCGTGGCCTCGGCGTCCACCACCACCGCGAGTTCGGCCCGCAGCCGGTGACCGATCCAGCGCAGCCGCAGCTCGCTCACCTCGCGCACCCCCTCGACCGCGCGCACCGCCCGCTCGGCCCGGTCCACCAGCGCCGGGTCGACGGCGTCCAGCACCCGCCGGAACACCTCGCGTGCCGCGTCCCGCAGCACCAGCACGATCGCCGCCGTGATCGCCAGCCCCACGACGGGGTCGGCCAGGTGCCAGCCCAGCGCCGTACCGCCGGCCCCCACCAGCACGGCCAGCGAGGTGAAACCGTCGGTGCGGGCGTGCAGCCCGTCGGCGACGAGCGCGGCCGAGCCGATCTCCCGGCCGACCCGGATCCGGTAGCGGGCCACCCACTCGTTGCCGGCGAAGCCGAGCAGCGCGGCCACCGCGACCGCCGGCACCTGGGTGACCGGACGCGGGTCCAGCAGCCGCCCGACGGCCGCCCACGCGGCGAAGGCCGCCGACGCGGCGACGGTCAGCACGATGACCAGTCCGGCCAGGTCCTCGGCGCGGCCGTAGCCGTAGGTGAACCGGCGGGTCGCCGCCCGCCGGCCGAGCACGAAGGCGATGCCGAGGGGCACGGCGGTGAGCGCGTCGGCCGCGTTGTGCACGGTGTCCCCGAGCAGCGCCACCGACCCGGAGACGGCCACCACGGCCGCCTGTGCCAGCGCGGTCGCACCCAGCACGGCCAGCGACACCCACAGCGCGCGCATCCCCCGCGCCGAGGACTCCAGTGCCGGATCCAGCTTGTCGGCGGTCTCGTGCGAGTGCGGGGCGAACAGATGGCCGAGGCGGTGGAGCGGGCCGCGGTGCGGGTGCTTGTGGCCGTCGTGCCGGTGGTCGTGGCCGTGGTCGTGGTGCTGGTGGTCGTGGTGGTGCGGATCGCTCACGTCGGTCCCCTTCGGTGGGCGGAAGTGGACGCGCGGCGCCCACGCGGCCATTATGTGCGTATGAGCGCACGCATGCACCTATCACCTGCGCACGATGCGCACGAACACAGCGTGGGCGAGGAGCGGTTCGCGGTCGCCGCCGACCTCCTGGCGCTGCTGGGCGACCGCACCCGCCTCGCCCTGCTGCACGCCCTGACGGCGGGCGAGGCCGATGTCACCACCCTCACCGAGGCGTGCGGCGCCGCCCGGCCCGCCGTCAGCCAGCACCTGGCCCGGCTGCGGCTCGCCGGTCTGGTGGACACCCGCAAGGAAGGCCGCCGGGTGATCTACTCCCTGCGCCACGGACACCTGCGGCGCCTGGTCGAGGAGGCCCTGAAGACGGCGGACCACCGCCTGACGGGCCACTGAGCGCGGCGGTCCCCCGCCGTGGACCGCTCGCGCAAGCGGCTAGCCCAGCCGTGGGATCTCGATGGCCGGGCAACGGTCCATGACCATCTCCAGGCCGGCCGTCCGGGTGCGCTCATAGGCGGCCGGGTCGACGACGCCCAGCTGGAACCACACCGCCCGCGCGCCCTTCGCCACGGCCTCGTCGGCGACCGGGCCGGCCAGCTCGCTGTTCACGAAGACGTCGACCACGTCCACGTCGAAGGGGATGTCCGCCAGGGAGGTGTACCCCCGCTCACCGTGCACCGTCTCGGCCTTGGGGTGCACCGGCACGATCCGCTTGCCGAACCGCTGGAGCACCCGGGACACGCCGTACGCGGCCCGGCGCTCGTTCGCGGACAGGCCGACCACCGCCCAGGTGTCGCCCAGCTCGGTCAGGATCCTGCGGATCGTCGCGTCGTCGCCGTACATCGGCCGCCTCCTCGGGCTGCGGGAACTGTCTCGGGGGAACGTCACTTCGGCGGGTGCGGATTCCCGCCGTACCCCGGCGCGCTGTCCGGAAACGGCGCAAGCTGCTGCGTACGGCCACCGGACGGCCCTACGCTCGCCCCGTGCTGCGCATCCTCGACGCCCGAACCGGTGAGCCCGTCCCCGCCGCGCCCGCCCGCCGCGGCCTGACCCGCATCGAGGCCCACGCCTCCGGTCCGGACCCGACGGCGCTGCGGGTCCTGCTCACCGCCGATCTGCTCGTCCGCGCCCTGGAACTGGGCGGCACGCCGGTGTGGACGAGCCTCACCGCCCCCCGCGACCAGCCGGAACTGCGCACGGCCGGCACGCGCCTGGGCATCCGCCCCTTCGAGTTCAGCCGCGACCTCTCCTCCGGCCTCGGCGAGGCCCAGGCCCTCCACGTGGTCCGGTGGGACGCCGCCGAGTCGGTGGGGGAGGGGCCGGTGGTGGCGGTGGCCGGGGTGGAGTGGGTGCCGGGGGCCGGCGGGGAGTCCGCGCGGGACGGGAGCGACGCCGCCGTGCTCGCCGCGCTGCTGTCCGACCCCTCCGCCCTGCGCCTCGCGCTGCTCGCCGTACCGCGCGGCGAACCCGTGCGGCTGGACCCGGCCGCGCTGGAGGAGGCCGCGCGCGGCCTCGCCCGGTGGCGGCGGGCCGTGGCCGGCTGGGCCCGGCAGCCCTCGCGGCCGGTCCCCGGCGAGGTGCGCGACCGGTTGCGCGCCGCCTGGGAGGACGACCTCGACCTGCCCGCGGTGCTCGGTGTCCTGCGGGAGGTGGAGTGCGCGCCCGGCATCCCGGACGGCGCCCGCTTCGAGACCTACGCCTACGCCGACCGCCTGCTCGCCCTGGACCTCGTGCGCGACCTCGGCAGCCCCGCGTGAAGGGGCCGGCGGGCACCGGTCCACTGCGGCGGCTGCTGGTGCTGCGGCACGCCAAGTCCGCCTGGCCCGAGGGTGTCGAGGACCGGCTGAGGCCGCTCGCTCCCCGCGGGCTGCGGGACGCCCCGGCCGCCGGGCGCGCCCTCGCCGCCGCCGGTTCCCTGCCCGACCTCGCCCTGTGCTCCACCGCCGTACGGGCCCGCCGCACCTGGGAGTCGGTAGCCGCCGAGTGGGCCACGCCACCGCCCGTGCGCTACGACCGGCGGCTGTACGCGGCCGGCGTACCGCGATTGCTGGAGGTGGTGCGCGAGGCGCCGGCCGAGGTGCGGACCCTGCTGCTGATCGGGCACAACCCCGGCCTGGCGGAGCTGGTGGCGGAGCTGGCCGCCGACGGGCTCGACGACACGCTCGAGCGGGTGCGGGCCAAGTTCCCGACCTCCGCGATCGCCGTCCTCACCTGGCACGGCACCACCTGGCGGGCCCTCGCCCCGGGCACGGCCCTGCTCACCGCCTTCACGGTCCCGCGCGGCTAGCAGCGAGGGAAGCGGCCGGCCGGCCACGGACTAGGCTGACCGGATGCAGGACGAGTACCGCACAGTCGCCCGCGCGGGCGTGCACGAGACCGAGATCAACCGCTCCCGCTTCCTGTGCGCCCTCGCCCCGGCCGCCACCGAGCGGGAGGCCCAGGACTTCATCGCCGCCGTGCGCAAGGAGCACGCCGACGCCACCCACAACTGCTGGGCCTACGTCATCGGCGCCGACGCCTCCGTGCAGAAGGCCAGCGACGACGGCGAACCGGGCGGTACCGCCGGCGTGCCCATGCTCCAGATGCTGCTGCGCCGCGACATGCGGTACGTCGTCGCCGTGGTCACCCGCTACTACGGCGGGGTCAAGCTCGGCGCGGGCGGACTGATCCGCGCCTACGGCGGCTCGGTCGGCGAGGCCCTGGACGCCCTCGGCACGATCACCCGGCGCCGGTTCCGGCTGGCCACGGTGACCGTCGACCACCAGCGCGCGGGCAAGGTGCAGAACGACCTGCGCGCCACCGGACGCGAGGTGCGCGACGTCCGCTACGGGGAGGCCGTCACCCTCGAGATCGGGCTGCCGGACGCCGACGTGGACGCCTTCCGGGCCTGGCTCGCCGATGTGACGGCGGGCACGGCCGGCTTCGAACTGGGCGGCGAAGCCTACGGAGACGCCTGATAATTGGTGAGAAATCGGGCGTAACGGGCTTACGGGGGCGGGTGATGACGGCCGGTGCCACAGCGACCGGCCGGGATGTCCGACCCGGCCGTTAGTCTCGGGGCCCATGAGGATCCTGCACACGTCCGACTGGCACCTCGGCCGGGCCTTCCACCGGGTGAACCTGCTTCAGGCCCAGGCGGGGTTCATCGGTCACCTCGTCACCACCGTGCGTGAGCGCGCGGTGGACGCGGTGGTCGTGTCGGGCGATGTGTACGACCGCGCGGTGCCCCCGCTCGCCGCCGTCGAACTGTTCGACACCGCCCTGCACCGGCTCGCGGACCTCGGCGTGCCCACGGTGATGATCTCCGGCAACCACGACTCGGCCCGCCGCCTGGGCGTCGGCGCCGGGCTCATCGACCGCGCCGGCATCCACCTGCGCACCGAGCCGTCCGCCGCCGGCACCCCCGTGATCCTCCGGGACACTCACGGCGATGTCGCCTTCTACGGCCTGCCGTACCTCGAACCCGCCCTGGTCAAGGACGAGTTCGGCGTCGACAAGGCCGGCCACGAGGCCGTGCTCGGCGCCGCCATGGACCGCGTCCGCGCCGACCTCGCCGCCCGCCCGCGAGGCACCCGGTCCGTCGTCCTCGCCCACGCCTTCGTCACCGGCGGCCAGGCCAGCGACAGCGAACGGGACATCACCGTCGGCGGGGTCGCCGCCGTACCCGCCGGAATCTTCGACGGGGCCGACTACGTGGCGCTCGGCCATCTGCACGGCTGCCAGACCATCACCGAACGCGTGCGCTACTCCGGCTCGCCGCTCGCCTACTCCTTCTCCGAGGCCGACCACCGCAAGAGCATGTGGCTGGTCGACCTGGACGCGGACGGCTCGGTCACCGCCGAGCGCGTCGACTGCCCGGTGCCGCGCCCCCTCGCCCGCCTCCGCGGCCGCCTCGACGACCTGCTCGCCGACCCGGAGCTGGCCCGCCACGAGGACGCCTGGGTCGAGGCCACCCTCACCGACCCGTTCCGCCCCGCCGAGCCCATGGCCCGCCTCACCGAACGCTTCCCGCACACCCTCAGCCTGGTCTTCGCCCCCGAACGGGCTCCCGATGACTTCCGCGTGTCGTACGCCCGGCGGCTCGCGGGCCGCAGCGACGAGCAGATCGCCGAGGACTTCGTCGCCCATGTGCGCGGCGCCGGACCCGACGCCGCCGAGACCGCCGTACTGCGCGAGGCGTTCGACGCCGTGCGCGCCGACCACACCGTGCGGGAGGTGGCCCGGTGAGGCTGCACCGGCTCGACATCACCGCCTTCGGGCCCTTCGGCTCCACCCAGAGCGTCGACTTCGACGCGCTGTCCGGCGCCGGGCTGTTCCTGCTGCACGGCCCGACCGGCGCGGGCAAGACCTCCGTCCTGGACGCCGTCTGCTACGCCCTCTACGGCTCGGTCCCCGGCGCCCGGCAGGGCGGTCAGGGCATGCACCTGCGCAGCGACCACGCCCCGCCCGGCACCCGCACCGAGGTCCGGCTCGAACTCAGCGTCGCCGGCCGCCGGCTGGAGATCACCCGGCAGCCCCCGTGGGAGCGGCCCAAGCTGCGCGGCAAGGGCATGACGGTCGACAAGGCCCAGACCTGGCTGCGCGAGTACGACGCCCGGGACGCCGCCTGGAAGGACCTCAGCCGCTCCCACCAGGAGATCGGCGCCGAGGTGGAGCAGCTGCTCGGCATGAGCCGCGAGCAGTTCTGCCAGGTCGTCCTGTTGCCCCAGGGCGACTTCGCCCGTTTCCTGCGCGCCGACGCCGAGGCCCGGGGCAGGCTCCTCGGCCGGCTCTTCGACACCCAGCGCTTCGCCGACGTCGAGAAGCGCCTCGCCGAACGCCGCCGCGCCACCGAGGCACGCGTGCGCGAGGGCGACACGGCCCTGCTCGCCGACGCCCACCGCATGCAGCAGGCGGCCGGCGACGCCATGGAGCTGCTCGAGCCGGAGCCCGGCGACCCCGGGCTGGCCGAGGCGGTCCTACAAGCCGCCGCCGTCGCCCGCGGCACCGCCCGGGAACGCCTCGACATCGCCCACTGCCGCCTCGCGGCCGCCGAGTCCGCCCACGCCGCGGCCCGGCACGCCCTGGACGAGGCCCGTGAACTCGCCCGGCTGCAGAGCAGGTTCGCCGCGGCCCGGGAGCGCGCCGAACGGCTCACGGAACGCGCCGGCGCCCACCGCGAGGACAGGCAGCGCATGGAGCGGGCCCGCAAGGCGGAGGCCGTCGCGCCCGCGCTGGAGCTGCGCGAGGCGGCCGACCGGGAACACCGCGAGGCGACGCGGGCCGAGGCACGGGCACGCAGGGCGCTTGCGGATGTGTACGGGGGCGTTGACGCGTACGGGGCTGCTGACGTTCAGGGTGGCGCCGATGGGCACGGAGGCGCCGGAGGGTACGGGGATGCCGGTGCGAGCGGGCTCGCCGCCGCCGCCCGCCGGGCCGCCGAGGAACTCGGTGGTCTGGACGCGGCCCGGCGCGCCGAACGCCGGCTCGCCGAACTCGCCGAGGAGCGCGCCGGACTCGACCGGCAGGAGCGCGCCGACGAGGACGTCCTGAGCGAGGCCGACGCCTGGCTCGACGGCTGGGACGCCACCCGCGCCGCCCTCCAGTCCCGGCTCGACTCCGCCCAGGAGGCCGCCACCCGCGCCGAACAGCTCGCCGTGCAGCGCGAGCCCATGCGGCGCCGGCTCGACGCGGCCCGCACCCGCGACCGGCTCGCCGCCGACCTCGCACAGGCCCGGCAGCGCACGGAGGAGTCCCGCCGGCGCGCCCTGGACGCCCGCGCGCACTGGCTCGATCTGAAGGAACAGCGGCTGACCGGCATCGCCGCCGAACTGGCCGCCCACCTGACCGACGGCGAGCCCTGCGCGGTGTGCGGCGCCACCGAACACCCCGCGCCCGCGCGCAAGGCCGCCGGACACGTCGACCGGCAGACCGAGGACCGCGCCCTCGCCGCCTCCCGGCGGGCCGAGGAACAGCACACCGAGGACGAGCGGCGGCTCGGCGAGGTCCGCGAGGCCCTGGCCGCCGCCACCGCCGAGGCCGGCGACACCCCCACCGCGCGCCTGGCCGCCGAGGCGGACCACCTGGAGCGGGAGTACGCCCGCGCCCGCCACGACGCCTCCGCCCTGCACGCCGTCCAGCAGGAGCTGCGACGCGCCGAGCAGGAGCGCGAGCAGCGGCTGGCCGACCGCCAGCAGGCCGCCGTGCGGGCCGCCTCCCGGCTCACCCGCCGGGAGACCCTGGAGCGCGAACAGGCGCTGCTGGAAGCGGAGGTGGAGCAGGCGCGGGGTGGCCTGGGCAGCGTGGCGGCGCGCGCGGCACAGCTGGAGCGGCTCGCGGCACGGCTCACCGAGGCCGCCGACGCCGTCCGGGCGGCCGAGGCCGCCGCCCAGCGGCTGAAGGCCGCCGACGCCCGCCTCGCCGACGCCGCCTACCGGGCCGGCTTCGACACGCCCGAGGCCGCCGTCGCGGCCCTGCTGGACCCCGCCGCCCACCGCGAACTCCAGCACCGCCTGGACGCGTGGCAGCAGGAGGAGGCCGCGGTCCGCGCGGTCCTCGCCGAGCCCGGTACCGCGGCGGCGGCCCAGCTGCCGCCCGCCGACCCGGCCGCCGCGGAGCGGGCGGCGGCCGCCGCGGAACGGCGGCTGCGCGAGGCCGGCTCCGCGCGCGACGCCGCCGCCCGCTGCTGCGCCGAACTGGACCGGCTGTCCGCGCGCGCCGCCGAGGCGGTACGCCGGCTCGCCCCGCTGCGCGCGGAGCACGACCGGGTGGCCCGGCTGGCCGCCCTCACCGCGGGCACCTCCGCCGACAACGAACGCAGGATGCGCCTGGAGTCGTACGTCCTGGCGGCCCGGCTGGAGCAGGTCGCCGCCGCCGCGACCGTCCGCCTCCAGCGCATGTCGTCCGGCCGCTACACCCTCGTCCACTCCGACGACCGCACCGGACGCGGACGCAGCGGGCTCGGGCTGCACGTGGTCGACGCCTGGACCGGACGGGAACGGGACACCGCGACCCTGTCCGGCGGGGAGACCTTCTTCGCCTCCCTCGCGCTCGCCCTCGGCCTCGCCGACGTGGTCACCGAGGAGGCCGGCGGCGTCCGCCTGGACACCCTCTTCATCGACGAGGGGTTCGGCAGCCTGGACGACCAGACCCTGGACGAGGTGCTGGACGTCCTGGACGGCCTGCGCGAACGCGACCGCAGCGTGGGCATCGTCAGCCACGTCGCCGACCTGCGGCGGCGGATCCACGCCCAACTGGAGGTCGTGAAAAGCCGCTCGGGCTCCTCACTGCGGCAACGGGGAGTCTGACCGGGGCGAGCGGGGCGCAACCCGCAGGGTGGAGGCGTACGGGTCACGGGTGGGTCAGCCGGGACGGTTTCCGTGCCGGACGACAGGGAGCGGGAACGGCTGCGCGGCTTGAGGACGCACCATCCGGTCCCGCCACCGCGAGGCGCGGAGTTCCGGATCTGGATCCACCGGGGCCTCCAGGCTGTCCGTCTAGTGGCCCAGGGGGCGGCGCGGCAAGGGAGAGGAGTACACCACGCTGGTGGTCACCGAGCCCAGCGCGCCGATCCTCCCGGAGACCTCCTCCAGGTGGGACATCGACCGTGCGGCGACCTTGATGACGAAGCAGTCGTCGCCGGTGACGTGGTGCGCCTCCAGGATCTCGGGTGTCGCCGCGACCAGGTCGTGGAAGGGCTTGTAGTTGCCGTTCGGATAGCGCAGCCGCACGAACGCCAGGATCGGCAGGCCCAGCCGCTCGGGGTCGACCACCGCCGCGTACCCCTGGATCACGCCCGCCTCCTCCAGCCGCCGCACCCGCTCGGTGACGGCACTCGGCGACATGGACACGGCGCGCGCCAGCTCGGCGTAGCTGGAGCGTCCGTCGCGCTGGAGGACTTCGAGGATGCGCCAGTCGGTGGCGTCCGGGGAATACACGGTCATCCCGGATGGATAGCAGGGAAAACCCCGGCAGGACAAGGGCCGGCCCGTGGATCGGCCCTTCAGGGAGGCGGCCTGCGGACCGTAGATTTCCAGTCATGATCAACACCGCTTCCGAGAACCCCGTCCTGCGGGTCGCCCCCGCCGCCCCCGCCGAGGCCGCCGCCTACTTCCGGGCCAGCCTCGCCTTCCACGCCGACGTCTCCGACGTGGCCGCCGCGCTCGCGGCCGGCGGCGACCCGGGATTCGTCGTCGTGGACACCCGCTCCACCGCCTCCTGGGACCAGGGCCACGTCCCCGGCGCCGTCCACCTGCCGACCGCGCTCATCCCCGAGCAGGCCGAACGGCTCCTCGACAAGTCCGTGCCCGTGGTCACGTACTGCTGGGGCCCCGGCTGCAACGGCGCCACCCGCGCCGCGCTCGCCCTCGCCGAACTCGGTTACCGGGTCAAGGAGATGCTCGGCGGCTTCGAGTACTGGGCGCGCGAGGGTTTCGCCTACGAGACCTGGCAGGGCCCGGCCCGCCGGGACGCCGACCCGCTGACCGCGCCCGTCGACGGCGACTGCGGCTGCTGACCACCAGCGCGTTGGCGTCCCTGCGGCTCACGGCGTTCGGCGTCCCGGCGGCTTCAGGTGCTCGGCCTCCCCACGGCTCCCGGTGCTCAGCGCAGCCCGTCGAAGGCGACGTTCAGATGCCGGGGTCCGCGCAGCACGGCGTTCTCCCGGTACGGCGGCGGATCCTCCACCAGACGGGGGTTCTCCAGCCGCCGGGCCAGCTCGGACAGCGCGATCTGGGTCTCCAGCCGGGCCAGCGGGGCGCCGAAACAGCTGTGGATGCCGCTGCCGAAGCCGAGGTGCCGGATGTCCCCGCGGTCCGGGTCGAACCGGTCGGGATCCTCGAACCGCTCCGGGTCCCGGTTGCCCGCGGCCAGCATCAGCCAGATCCGCGAACCCTTCGGGATGGTGACCCCGCGCACCTCGATGTCGGTGATGCAGGTGCGCTGCGGCACGAGCTGCACCGGCGGCTCGTAGCGCAGCAGTTCTTCCACGATGGGGACCGCCAGCCCCGGGTCCTCGCGCAGCCGCCCGAGGATCTCCGGGTGGCGCAGCAGGGTCAGCATGCCGTTGGTGATCAGGTTGACCGTCGTCTCGTGACCGGCGATCAGCAGCAGCACCGAGGTGCTGAGCACCTCCATCATCGTCATCGAGCCGTCCGGACCCCGGCTGTTGACCAGGTCGGACAGCAGGTCGTCGCGGGGCTCCCTGGCCCGGTTTTCGACCAGCCCGGACAGATACATGCCGAGCCGCATCCGCGCCTCCTGCGCGCTCTGCCGGTACTCCGCCTCCTGGGCGCCGCCCGGCCGCTTCTCCGGGTCCAGGCTCGCGACCAGCGGGTCCACCCAGGTGCGGAAGGTCGGCTCGTCCTCCCGGGGCACCCCCAGCAGCCGGCAGATCACCGTCACCGGGAAGGGGTACGCGAACTGGTCGACCAAGTCGATCCGGCGGGCGTCGCCGAAACCGTCGATCAGTTCCGTGACGATCTCCCGCATCGCGCCGCGCATGCCCTCGATCCGCCGCGGCCGGTGCGGCGGCCCGAACCCGGTGTTGGCGATGCGGCGCAGCCGGTCGTGCTCGGGCGGATCCAGCCGCAGGAACGACGGCGGCAGCCCGCCCGTCTCCTCCGGCTCGCCCGCTCCGTCCGCCCCGGCGGCGGCCAGGTTCGTGGCGTCGGAGCTGATCCGCGGATCGTGCAGCAGCGCCTCGATGTCGTAGTACGAGCTGATGAGGTACGGGCCGTCCTCCTCCTCGTGGAGCACCGGTGTGCGGCGCAGCTCCGTGTAGAGCGGATAGGGGTTGGCGCGGTTGGCGAAATCGGTGATCTGGCGTGCCAGCGAGGCGTGCGGCATGGCGGTTCCTTGACAGCGTCGGGGCCGGCGGTTCAGTGCCGGGCGGGGTGGAAGACCAGCTGCTGGTCGGCCGGCGAGTAACCGCTGAGGGTCACCATGGGGCCGTGGGTCGGCAGCGACGGGTCCGGGAAACCGGCCGGCACCGGCTGCCGGCCCTCCGGACGGCGGTCCAGCGTCGGGAACTCCACCGGGAACGGCGCGCCCCGCTCGATCTGCCGCTGGTAGAACTCCAGCCAGCGCGCGTTGTCGAAGGTCACGGCGGCCACGACCCGGCCCTGGTGGCCGTAGACCCCGACGAACCGGCGCTCGGCGAGCGAGCCTTGCGTGATCATCAGCTGTTCGCCCATGGGCGGTACGCCGACCGACTTGATGTTGACCCCGAACATCGACGACCAGAAGGCGGGCATCCACAGGTGCGGGCGCCGGTCGGCGCCGTCACAGATCATGTTGTGCGCGGCCGTCTCCGCCTGCGCCACGGCGTTGCCCCAGTGCTCCAGCGACAGGAACTGGTAGCCGAACAGCGCGTGCGGGGAGCGCGCCACATCACCCGCCACGAACACGTCGTCCGTGACGATGCCCCGGAAGTCGAAGGCCCGGCAGCCCGCGTCACAGGCGACGCCCCGCGGCCCGGCACCCAGCCCCGACCCGGCCAGCCATTCGGTGTTGCGCAGCGACCCCAGCGACACCACGACCACGTCCGCCTCGACCACGCTCTCGTCGGACAGGTGGACGGCCCGCACCCGGCCGGCCGGGTCCCCCTCCAGGGCGGTCACCGTGACATGGGTGCGCAGGTCCACGCCGTGTTCCGTCGCGAGGTCCGCCGCGACCGCGCCGACCACTCCACCGAGCGCGCCCACCAGCGGCGCCCCCGCCCGCTCGGCCATGCTGACCTGAAGACCCATCTCCCGGCAGGCCGAGGCCACCTCCGAACCGGCGAACCCGGCGCCGACGACGAACACCCGCCGCGGCCCCGCCCGCAGCCGCCGGGTCAGGTCGGCCGCGTCCTGGCGGGTGCGCAGCACACACACCCCGTCCAGCCGGGCCTCCTCCTCCTTGAACCACGGCCGGGCGCGCACCCCGGTCGCGATGAGCAGCCGGTCGTACTCCACCTCGTCCCCGTCGGCCAGCCGGACCCGCTTGGCCGCCAGATCCAGACCGGTCGCCGCGACCCCCAGCCGCCACTTCGCGTCGATCTCCCGGCGGCGCGGCAGCTCCGTGCGCAGCGGGGACGCCATGCCCAGCAGCGCCGACTTCGACAGCGGCGGCCGGTCGTACGGCTCGTGCGGTTCGTCCCCGATCAGGGTCAGGTCACCGGCGAAGCCCTCCGCGCGCAGCGTCTCGGCCGCCCGCAGGCCCGCCAGCGAGGCGCCCACGATCACGATCCGTCCCTCGCGCCTGAGCCGTTCCATGTGGTCAGCGGACATCGGACGCCCCCTGGGACTCGCCCGCGCGGTCCAGGCCGTCGGCGGTGATCGCCTGCACCGGGCACGCGGCCACGGCCCGCGCCACCCGCTCCCGCTGCTCCTCCTCCGGGCGCGCGTCGTACAGCAGCGACTCCTCGCCGTGCATGGCGAAGACATCGGGCGCGAGGAACGCGCACTGGGCGTACCCCTGGCACTTGTTGAGATCGACGACAAGCCTCATCGACGCTCCGCCCTTTCCCATGGCGAGGTCCGGGACGCGCCACACGGTTCGCGCGGGCGGGCTCCGGACGGTGGTCACCCCCGCTCGCCAGCATGCGAGCGCGGACGGGGGACCCGCGCGCCGGGCACGCCGATCGAGTGAGCGCCCGGCGGCCTACCCGGCGTCCCTGCCCCGGCCCCGGCCCGCCCTGAGGATGTGCAGGCCGGTCAGCAGCGACCAGGCCGGGAAGACGAGCTCCGCCCACGGCACGTTCGACGACGCGAAGAGCAGGACCAGCACGGTGACGAAGCCCGCGATCGTCAGCGGGCGGGGCAGCACGCCCAGCCGGTGGCCCATGACCGACAGGGACGACACGAAGACGGCCGCCATCCGCATGGCGTACCCGGTCATCAGCGTGTAGGCGAGGTGGCGGCCGAAGTCCCACGCCGCCGGCAGCGGCGGCACACCCGGCGGATGGGCCACCTCCAGCACGGCACCCGCCGCCGCGGCGGCCCCGAACAGCGTGGCGGTGAAGACCAGTCCGCTGCCCAGGAAGACGGTGGCGAGGAACTTGTCCTCGACCGCGCCGACGTGCGCGCGGATCGCGCCGAGGAACCACAGGAAGAAGATCCCGGCGAACGGCACCAGCGCGAGCGCCGCCCGCAGCGCGTCGCGGTGCCCGGAGTCCGTGAAGCCCCGGGCGGTCACCGCGTCGGCTCCCTCCGGGACACCCAGCCTGACCAGGACCATCGCCGCCGCCAGGAGCAGCGCGAAGACGATCCCGGCCAGGCCGGCGGCGCGCGGCGTCCGCAGCGCGCTGTGCCCCGGCGCGTTCTCCCGCATGCCGGCCCGCCTTTCCCTCTCGGCCGCCAGGCCCCTGCCACCGGCACTCCCGCCCTCCCCGCATCGCGCTCCGGGCGGCGGGAGTGTGACGACAGCACCTGGCACCAGCGCGCCACCTCCGCGTCGACCGCGCCACCCGGATACGGCCGTCCGGCCGACCCACCTGGATACGGCCGTCCGGTCCAGCCATCGCCTGGCCGGCCTCCGACGAGGCGGGCTGGATCAACGGCGAGGTCGTCAACTCCGAAGGTGGTTTCCGGCGCTGAGGCGGGCGCCCGGATCCGCGCCCGTGCCGGCCGGGGCGGTTACAGCCGGGACAGCTCGTCCAGCAGGTCGTCCAGGCCCAGTGAACCCTGGGACAGCGCCGCCATGTGCCAGGCCTTCAGGTCGAAGCCGGCGCCGTGCCGCGCGCTCGCCCGCTCCCGGCCCAGCAGCCAGGCCCGCTCGCCCAGCTTGTAGCCGATGGCCTGGCCCGGCATGGTCAGGTACCGGGTCAGCTCGCTCTCCACGAAGTCCGCCGGGCGGCTGCTGTGCGCCCCGAAGAACTCCTGCGCCAGCTCCGGGGTCCAGCGCTCGCCCGGGTGGAACGGGGAGTCGGCCGGGATCTCCAGCTCCAGGTGCATGCCGATGTCGATGATCACCCGCACCGCGCGCATCATCTGCGCGTCCAGATAGCCGAGGCGCTCCTCCGGGTCGCCGAGGTAGCCCAGCTCGTCCATCAGCCGCTCCGCGTACAGCGCCCAGCCCTCGGCGTTGGCGCTGACGATGCCGACCGTCGCCTGGTAGCGGGAGAGGCTGTCCGCCACGTGCGTCCACTGCGCGAGCTGGAGGTGGTGGCCGGGCACGCCCTCGTGGTACCAGGTCGACACCAGGTCGTAGACCGGGAAGCGGGTCTGGCCCATCGTGGGCAGCCAGGTGCGGCCGGGCCGGGAGAAGTCCTCCGACGGGGCCGTGTAGTAGGGGGCCGCCGCGCCTCCGGGCGGCGCGATGCGCGACTCCACCCGGCGCACCCGCTCGGCCAGTTCGAAGTGCGTGCCGTCCAGGTCCTCGATCGCCCGGTCCATCAGGCCCTGGAGCCAGTCGCGGACCTCGTCCACGCCCTCGATGTGCCGCCCGTGCTCGTCCAGGTGCGCGAGCGCGACCCACGGCGTCGCGGCGCCGGGCAGGATCTTCTCCGCCTCCTCGCGCATCTCGCCGAGGATCCGGTGGAACTCCGCCCAGCCGTAGGCGTACGCCTCGTCCAGGTCCAGGTCGGTGCCGTTGAAGTAGCGGGCCCAGCGGGCGTACCGCTCCCGGCCGACGACGTCCGGGGCGCCCTCGATGGCCGGCGCGTACACCTGACGCAGCCAGTCCCGCAGTTCCACCACGGCACCGGTGGCCGCCCGTGCCGCCTCGTCCAGTTCCGCGCGCAGGGCCTCGGGCCCCACGGCGGCGAAGTCCTCGAACCAGCCGCGGCCCTCGCCGGTGTCCGCCCACTCGGTCAGCTGGCCGATGAACGTGGCGGTCGGCCGCGGCGCGGCGAACAGCTTGCGGTCCAGGCCGAGTTCGAGCGAGGCGCGGTAGCCCGCGAACGCCTCCGGCACCGCGCGCAGCCGCTGCGCGATCGCCGCCCAGTCCTCCTCCGTCTCCGCCGGGGTGACCGTGAAGATCTCCCGGACCGCGTGACCGGGCGTGTGCATGTTGCCGACCTCACGCAGGTGTTCGCCGGCCTCGTGCATCGCGAGCTGGGCGGTCAGCCGCTCCCGCAGCAGCCGTCCGCAGCGCCGCTCCACGTCGCTGTCGGCGCCGGGCCGCCGCTCCGCCTCGTCCAGCCGCGCGAGCGTGTCCCGGGCCAGCCGGGCCTGCGCGTCCAAGCCCTCGGGCGAGTAGTCGGGCAGCCGGCTCGAACTCTCCCGCACACCGAGATAGGTGCCGGTGACCGGGTCGAGGGCGATGAGGTCGTCCACATAGGCGTCGGCGACCTGACGGGGCAGCGGGATCTGGGTATCGGACATGCGGCCCATCCTCGTACGCCGGGGATCTCCGCGTCACCCGGGTACGGCGGTATTCAGCTCTGGGCGTGCCCGGGCGGCAGCAGCGGCCCGCACTCCCACTGCTGGAAGATCAGCCGGGTCTCCACCCGGGCCACCTCGCGCCGTGCCGTGAACTCGTCCAGCACCAGCCGCTGGAGGTCGGCCATGTCCGCGACGGCCACATGCACCAGGTAGTCGTCCGGGCCGGTCAGATGGAACACCGACCGTGCCTCCGGCAGCGCCCGGATCCGCTCCACGAACGGTCCCACCAACTCCCGCCGGTGCGGCCGTACCTGCACCGACAGCAGCGCCTGGAGACCGCGCCCGAGCTTGGCCGGGTCCAGCCGCAGCCGGTGGCCGAGGATCACGCCCGAGCGGCGCAGCCGGGTCACCCGGTCCAGACAGGTCGACGGGGCCACACCCACCTGCGCGGCGAGGTCCCGGTAGGTGGTCCGGGCGTCGTTCTGCAACAGCCGCAGCAGGTGCAGATCCACCGGATCCAGTACGACGGACTCGGCCATGTGCCGAACGTAGCACGGCGATCGCCCCCGGTGAACCGGCCGATGTTCACCCTTGCGCCCATGGACACAGCGAGCACCGGTGCCTACGACGGCGTACGCACCGCACCGAGAGCCCTGGCCACCGAGGCCGTGCACGCCGGCCGCGACGATCTGGCCCGGCAGGGCCTGCACGCCCCGCCGATCGACCTGTCCACCACCTACCCCTCCTACGACAGCCGGGCCGAGGCCGCCCGCATCGACGCCTTCGCCACCGACGGCGCCGACCTGGCGGGACCGCCGGTCTACGCCCGGCTGGGCAACCCGACCGTCGCCCGCTTCGAAACCGCGCTGGCCCGGCTGGAGGGCACCGAGACCGCGGTCGCCTTCGCCAGCGGGATGGCCGCGCTCAGCGCGGTGCTGCTGGCAGCCCCCCACGCCGGGCCTCGCGCGCACGGGGGGACCCCCGTCGCGACGGGCCTGCGGCACGCCGTGGCGGTACGGCCGCTGTACGGGTGCAGCGACCACCTGCTGACCGCCGGGCTGCTCGGTACGGAGGTCACCTGGACCGACCCGGACGGCATCGCCGGCGCGCTGCGCCCGGACACCGGGCTGGTGATGGTCGAGTCCCCGGCCAATCCGACCCTCGCCGAGGTCGATCTGCGGGCCGTCGCCGACGCCTGCGGCCCGGTTCCGCTGCTCGTCGACAACACCTTCGCCACGCCCGTGCTCCAGCGGCCGGCCGAGCAGGGGGCGCGGCTGGTGCTGCACAGCGCCACCAAGTACCTCGGCGGCCACGGGGACGTGCTGGCCGGGGTGGTGGCCTGCGACGAGGAGTTCGCGGGGCGGCTGCGGCAGATCCGGTTCGCCACGGGCGGTGTCCTGCATCCGCTGGCCGGCTATCTGCTGCTGCGCGGACTGTCCACCCTTCCGGTGCGGGTGCGGGCCGCCTCCGCGAACGCCGCCGAACTGGCCCGCCGGCTCGCCGCGGATCCGCGGGTGGCCCGGGTGCGCTACCCGCGCCTGGGCGGCGCGATGGTCGCCTTCGAGGTCCACGACGACCCGCACGAGGTGATCTCCCGGGTCCGGCTCGTCACGCCCGCGGTGAGCCTGGGCAGCGTCGACACGCTCATCCAGCACCCCGCGTCCATCAGCCACCGCATCGTGGACGCCGACGACCGGCGCGGCGCGGGCGTGACCGACCGTCTGCTGCGCCTGTCCGTCGGCCTGGAGGACGTGGACGACCTGTGGGCGGACCTGGACCGGGCACTGGGCGCTCCGCGCGAACGGCAGCGGGCGGAGGCGCCGCGGGCGGCGGTGCGCCGAACTGAAGCGGGGGCGGTGCGTTGAGCTGAAGCGGGAGGCGGTGCGTTGGGCTGAGACGGGGGCCGGCCCTCGCACGGGACGGACCGTGCGGGGGCCGGCCGCGGCCGTTCGGCGGCCGTCAGTCCCGGTGGACCGGGTCGGTGAGGTGGTGGTGGACGGCGGGGTCGGGCGAGGAGGCCGAGGCGTGCCCCGGGATGTCCAGGCGGGCCGTGATGACCAGGGTGCCCTCCTCGATCTGGTAGTCCAGGGGAAGGCCCAGGGCGCGCATCGCGGCGATCATGCCGGTGTTGGACGCCTTGGTCACGGCGTACACGCTCGCGCACCCGGCCTCCGCCGCCATCCCGACCAGCCGGCCGAGCAGTTCCCCGCCGACGCCCCGCCGCTGCCACTCGTCCTCCACCAGCAGCGCGACCTCGGTCTCGTCGCCGTCCCACAGCAGGTGCCCGAGGCCGACGATCCGGCCGGAGGCGGTCTGCGCGGCCAGGGTGCGGCCGAAGCGGGGGCTGAGCAGATGGTTCAGATAGCGGTCCGCGTCGCCGACCGGGCCGTGGTACCGCAGCCCCAGCGTCCGCGCCGAGCACCGGTCGTGCATCGCCCTGGCCGCGGCCAGATCGTCGGTGTCGACCCGGCGCACCGTGATGTCGTCGCCCTCGGGCAGCGTCAGCACGTCCTGCCCGCGGGGGATCCTGGGTCCGAGCCGGCCGTCCAGGTCGACCAGCGCCCGGGCGCGCGCGAACTCCGTCGGGGTGAACGGCAGATACGGCCGCTCCACGGTGAGCACCCCGCCCTCGGGCGCCGGCAGCCGCATCACGGTGTCCTCCAGCACGCCCTCGGCGGGCACCGGCAGCGGGCCCCGGCCGCCGCCGGCCGGTGCGGCGGGCAGCGACCGGATCGTGCACCGGCCCAGCAACTGCCGAAGCGCCAGCGGCAGTTCGGAGGCGTCCAGCGCGGTACGGGCGGCCAGTCCCAGCACCCGGGTCGGCGCGTCGACCAGATCGTGGGCGTCGGCCCGCTCGATCCACGTGGACGTGCCCCCGGCCAGTGCGACCGCCCGGGTGAGGCCGGCCGCCGTCAGCGTGCCCGGCGCCCGCAGCAGGAACTCGTCCACCGTGCCGTCGGCCAGCGGGTGGGTCTGGAGGCTGAGGATGTCCACCCGGTGCCCGGCGAGCGCCGTGCACAGGGCGGCCAGGGAACCCGGCTCGTCCCGCACCGTCGTCCGCATCCGCCACAGCGTGCCGGGGCCGGTAAGGGCGGCCACCGGGGCGCCGGGCTGCTCGGACGGCCCGGCCGGCCGCGTCTCGGCGGCCGGCCGGGCACCGGTATCGCTCACGGGCGGCGCGTGTCCGTGGCGGCGTGACCACCACACGTGGAAGCCCGCCGTCGCGGCCAGCACGATCGCCGAGATCACGAGCAGGGCCGGTCCGTCCGGCCCGTGCCCGATCAGGTTGGCCACCGCGTCCGCGACGGCGACCGCCGTGAACAGCGCGGCGAGTTCGACGACGTCCCGCCGCCAGTGGTGCACGGGCCGCCCGTGCCGGGCCCGGGTCGCATCAGGCATCTTCGGAGTCATGCGGCCACTGTGCAGGAGGGGTGTTGCGCGATCACGAACTGATTGTGTCCGACGAGTAAAAGCATGCTCCGCCCCATTTATTGCACTTTCTACGGCCGACCGGTCACCCTCCCCGTTCCGGCCCGCCGGTGCGCCTGCCGGCCGACTTGCCGACCGACCTACTGGCCGACCCGGCCCGGCTGGAGCGTCCGGCTGAACAGCACGCTGCCGTCCTGCTCCCGAAGCCGCACCGTCAGCTCGCCGCTGCCCCCGTCGATGTCCACCTCGCCGAAGAACTGGTAGCCGCCGGCCGGCGAGACGTTGGACGCGGTCGGCGCCTTCACGAACACCCGCTCCGGGCCGAACGTGCCGTCCAGCGGGCTGGCCGGGAACGCGCCGGCGTTCAGCGGCCCGGAGACGAACTCCCAGAACGGCTCGAAGTCGGTGAACGCGGCCCGGGACGGATGGTAGTGCTGGGCCGAGGTGTGGTGCACGTCCGCCGTGAGCCACAGCGTGCCGGTGATCCGCCGGTGCTTGACGAACCGCAGCAGCTCGGCGATCTGCAGCTCGCGCCCGAGCGGCGCGCCCGGGTCGCCCTGGGCCACCGCCTCGAAGTTCGGCCGGCCCTCCGTCGCGTCCGGCACGACGAGACCGATCGGCATGTCGGCGGCGATCACCTTCCACACCGCGCGCGAGCGGGCCAGCTCCCGCTTGAGCCACTCCAGCTGCTCCCGGCCGAGGATGCCCTGCGGGTCGGTGGTCTGGTCGTCGGGGGAGTTGGCGTTGCGGTAGGTGCGCATGTCCAGCACGAACACGTCCAGCAGCGGGCCCTGGCGCAGCACCCGGTAGACGCGGCCCTCCCTGGCGCCCGGCCGCAGCGTGGGGAGGGGGAAGTACTCGCTGAACGCCCGCCGGGCGCGTGCGGCGAGCACGTCGACGCTCTTCTCGGTGTACCGGGTGTCGGTCGTGGCGATCACCTCGCCCGGGTACCAGTTGTTGCGCACCTCGTGGTCGTCCCACTGGACGACCGAGGGCACCTGGGCGTTGAAGGCGCGCAGGTTGGCGTCGAGCAGGTTGTAGCGGAAGTTGCCCCGGTACTCGGCCAGCGTCTCGGCGACCTTGGCCTTCTCCTCGGTGGTGACGTTGCGCCAGGTGCCGCCGCCGGGCAGCGCCTGGGTCTCGGAGATCGGGCCGTCGGCGTATATGTTGTCGCCGCTGCACAGGAAGAAGTCGGGGTCCAGCCGGGCCATGGCGTCGTAGATGCGGTAGCCGCCGAGGTCGGGGTTGATGCCCCAGCCCTGGCCGGCCAGGTCGCCCGACCACAGGAAGCGCACGCCGTCCCGGCGGCGCCGGGAGACCGTGCGGAAGGTGCCGGTGACGGGCTCGCCGGTGCGGCGCGGGTCGTCGGGGTCGGCGAGCAGCACGCGGTAGTGGATCTGCTCGCCGGAGGGCAGGCCGTGCAGCCGGGTGGTGCCGGTGAAGTCCGTGCCGGCGCCCAGCAGCGGACCGTGCCAGCGGCGCGGGGCGCGGAACGACTCGGTGGCCGAGGTCTCCACGATCATCCGGGCGGGCCGGTCCGCGCGGACCCACACCAGGCCCGAGTCCGAGGTCACGTCACCGGTCTGCACCCCCCAGCCCGCCTCGGGGCGGCCGGAGCGGGCGAACGCCGGGGCCGTGCCGAGGCCGGCGGGCAGGGTCAGGGCCGCCGACGCGGCGAGCGAGCCGCGCAGTACGCTGCGGCGGCCCGGGAGTGGACGGTGGGACATGGCTGCGCCTCCAGGGACGGGATCCGGCCAGTGTGCGCAGCCACACCTACGGGGGCGGTACGGCGCGCACGCGAACCGGAGGTGAACTCCCGTCGCCGGCCGGGCCGTCGGCGCCGCGCGCCACGGCGGACGATCGCGCTCGCCGCCCGGCCGGAGGCGCGCGTCAGCGGCTGCCGTCCAGGATGACCCGCGCCACCAGTGCCGGGTCGTCGTTCATCGGGACGTGACCGCAGCCGGGCAGCCGGACCAGCCGGGCGTGCGGGATGAGCCGCTTGGCGCGGACGCCCTGACGGGGCACGAGGAGCCGGTCCCGGGCGCCCCAGGCCACCGTGACCGGCAGGCCCGGCACGGCGTCGGTGAACCGGACGGAGGCACCCGCCCGCAGGGTCGCCGTGAACCCGGTGGCCGTCGCGAGCGCGCGCGTCTCGGCGACCACCGCGGCCGGCGAACGGCGCGCCGGGCGGGCGTAGATGGTGCTGGTCAGCGCGGTGCGGCCGGCCGCCGTGCGGGACAGCCCCGTCACCACCGGCGGCGGCAGCCGCCGGGCGATGCCACGCATGCCGAGCAGCACCGTGAAGGCGTACCGCCGCTCCGCCGGTGACCAGAAACCGGCGGGGGACAGGGCCGTGACGGACCGTACGCGCTTCTCCCGGCCCAGTTCCAGGGCGAGCAGGCCGCCCAGCGAGTTGCCGGCGACGTGCGGGCGGTCCAGGTCCAGCGCCTCGAACAGGGCGCCGAGGACGGCGTTGGTGGTCGGCAGGTCGTAGGCCAGCCCCTCCGGCAGACCCGGGGACGCGCCGAAGCCCGGCAGGTCCACGGCGATCACCTCGCGCTCCGTGGCCAGGATGTCCACGACCGGGTCCCAGGCCTGCCGGTGGTGGCCGATGCCGTGCAGCAGGACCAGCGGTTCGCCGCGGCCCACGCGCGCGTAGGACACGGTCACCTCGCCCGGGCCGTGGGGGGCGGGGACCTGGAAGGAGACGGTGGCGGACATGGGGTGCTCCTCGTCTGTGCTGCCGACGGACGCCGTAGACAGCTTGTCAGCAATCACCTACCGGCGGGTAGCCCTTCGCGGGCACCGCCCCTGTCCGGGTGGACACCGGCGGGTGGGTGACGATGGGATGGCACCGTGACCACGCAGCCCGCCACCGACGTCTTCGAAGAACACCGGCCCCTGCTCATGGCAGTCGCCTACCGCATGCTCGGCCGGGTCGCCGACGCGGAGGACGTGGTCCAGGAGGCATGGCTGCGCTGGTACCACGCCGACCGCGAGGAGGTCCGCGAACCGCGCGCCTACCTGGTGCGCGTCACCACCCGGCTGGCCATCGACCGGCTGCGCCAGGCCCAGCGGCGCGCCGAGGCCTACGTCGGACCCTGGCTGCCCGAGCCGTACCTCACCGAGTTCGCCGACACCGCCCCCGACTCCGCCGACCGCGCCGTGCTCGCCGACACCGTCTCCCTCGCCGTCCTGGTCGTGCTGGAGTCGCTGTCCCCGCTGGAACGCGCGGTGTTCGTGCTCAGGGAGGCGTTCGGCTACCCGTACGCCGAGATCGCCACGCTGCTGGAACGGACCGAGCCGGCGGTACGGCAGCTCGCCGGGCGGGCCCGCCGGCACGTGGCCGAACGACGCCCCCGCTACGACGTCGAACCCACCCGGCGCCGCGAACTGACCGAACGTTTCCTCGCTGCCGCCGGCGAGGGCGACCTGGCGGGGCTGATGTCCCTGCTCGCCCCGGACGTCCGGCTGGTCGGCGACAGCGGCGGCAAGGCCAAGGCGCCGGTGCGCGTCCTGCACACCGCCGACAAGGTCGGCCGCTTCCTCGTCGGCATCGCGCGCACCGCCCCGGCCGACCGGACCCACCGCGTCCTGGAGACCAACGGCGGCCCCGCCCTGCTGCTCCTGACCGGCGGCGAGCCCGACAGCCTGTTCCAGGTGGACATCGCCGACGGCCGGATCAGCTCCGTCTACATCATCCGCAACCCGGACAAGCTCCGGCACCTCACCGCCCCCTGAGCCACCGCCCCGCCCACGAGCCCCCGTCGTCCCGGCGGGGGCTCCGCCGTATCCGGGTCGTCCCCGCCGTACGACGGGAGCTTTGCCGCGATGTCACACACACCGGCGCGCGCGAACGCCTCGTGAACGCTTCGCTGCCGGCCGTCCGGATACCGACGGGGCGGCCGAGGATTGGTCTTGACCAAGGGTGAGTGCCGCCCTATGGTCGCAGAGAAGTGCAACAACCTTTAATAAACAAGGGCGCCAAAAACCGCCGGACCACGGCTCTCGCGGAGGACAGGGTGGGGACCACGCAGCTGGAATCGGTACCGGAACCGAAGTACTGGCATCTCAAGACCGTCCTCAGCGAGGCACTCGACTCCGAGTTCTCGGTCGGCGAGATCCTGCCCAACGAGCGGGATCTGGCCGCCCGTTTCGGCGTGGCCCGCGCCACGCTCCGCCAGGCCCTCGAACAGCTGGAGCTGGAGGGCCGGCTCCAGCGCCGGCGCGGGGTCGGCACGACCGTCGCGCCCCCGCGCGTGGGCGTGGCCGTCGGCACGGAGCAGCACGTCTGGCCCGGCGCCGCAGGAGACGCCTGGCAGCCCGTCGACAGCGCCCAGGCGGTGCCGCCCGCCGCGGTCGCCGCCGCGCTGGAGACCGGCGCGGACGAAACCGTGCACACCGTGCGCCGCTCCCGGATGTCCCACGGCCAGCAGGTCGCCACCGAACTGCTCTACATCCCGGCGGCCTCGGTGCCCGGACTGACCGCGATCGACGCCCCGTCCGGCGCGGCACGCGCGCGTGCGGTGCTGCGGGAGCTTCAGCACCTGTCCCTGGAGGGGGAGGACCGCGCGGTCGAGCTGGGCTCCGCGCGCGCGGACGACGCCAGGGCACTGGACCGGCTCCCCGGCTCCCCGGTGCTCGTCGTCACCACCCGCTTCTTCGCCCAGGGCCGCACCGCCGTCCTGTCGGTGGCGACCTACCGCGCCGACACCTGCCGGCTCACCTTCGGCGACTCGGCGGGAGTGGAGATACACCACGACCCGCAGCAGCGGGCCTCCTGACCCTCCTGCCTCCGGCACCACGGACTTCCGCGGTGCGGGACCGCACAGCGATCGCGGCCCCGCACCGAGGAGCTTGCGAACACCTCGGCGGTACGCCGCCCGCACCACGGCCGCGTCTCCGCCGCGCGAGTACGCCGACCGGCGCCTGCCCGGCGGCCGGTGGGCCGGAACACCGCCGTCACAGCACGCCGGGTCCGGCCAGGCCATCGCGGTGAGGCGGCTGGGCCGCGCTCTCCGCATGGCCGCATTCGGCCGCGTCTCCGCGGCGCGAGTACGCCGACCGGCGCCTGCTCGGCGGGCGGTGGGCCGCAACACCGCCGTCACGGCACGCCGGGTCCGCCAGGCCATCGCGGTGAGGCGGCTGGGCCGCGCTCTCCGCAAGGCCGCATTCGGCCGCGTCTCCGCGGCGCGAGTACGCCGACCGGCGCCTGCTCGGCGGGCGGTGGGCCGGAACACCGCCGTCACGGCACGCCGGGTCCGGCCAGGCCATCGCGGTGAGGCGGCTGGGCCGCGCTCTCTGCATGGCCGCATTCGGCCGCGACGCCGCCGGGGCGGTACGCAGACCCCGCCCACTCCGCGTCCAGTCTCAGCACCTCACGCGCTCTCGCGCTCGTCCCGTTCCGCGCCCGGGCTCAGCGTCTCGCGCCCGCCATGCGGCCGGGTTCAGTGCCCTACTCCGCAGGCGGACTCAGCACCCCGCGCTCACGCCAGGCCTGCTCCGCGCGCCCACTCCGCGTCCAGTCTCAGCGCTTCGCCCCCGCTATGCGGCCGGGCTCAGTGCCAGTGCCCACTCCGCGCCCAGGGGTTGGCCTTGCCGTCCAGGGTCAGCCTCCGCGCCCAGGCTCAGCGTCAGCGGCCAGGCTCGGTGCCGGTGCCGGTGCCCAAGCTCAGTGCCGGCGCCGGCGGCCAAGCTCAGCGGCGCGTCAGCGTGCCGTCCACGGTGAACAGTTTCTCCTCCACGTGGTCCAGGGCCAGCCGCAGCGCCCCCGTGGCCACCGCCGCCTCGCCCAGGACCGACAGGGCCACCCGGGGCGGGCGCAGGCAGTAGCGGGCCAGTTCGCGGCGCAGCGGCTCCAGGACACCGTCCAGGCCGGCCGCCCAGCCGCCGATCACGACCAGCTCCGGATCCAGCGCCAGCACCAGCGCGGCCACGTCGTGCACCAGCCGCTGGATGAACCGCTCCACGGCCGCCCGCGCCCGCAGATCGCCGCCGCGCGCCAGCGCGAACACCTCGGCGACCGCCTGCTCGTCCAGCGGGTGCAGCGGCTCGTCGGTGGTGGACAGCAGCGCCTCCGGCGTCGCCTCCCGGCCCAGCAGATGCAGCGCGCCGATCTCCCCGGCCGCCCCGCCGTAGCCCCGGTGCAGCCGCCCGCCGATCAGCGAACCGGCCCCGGGACTCAGCCCGGCCAGCACGAACACCACGTCGTCCGTCTCGGCCGCCGCCCCCTTCCAGTGCTCCGCGAGCACCGCCGCGTTGGCGTCGTTCTCCACCAGCACCGGGCAGCGGAAGGACCGGCTCAGCCGCTCCCCGAGCCGCAGCCCCGTCCACCCCGGCAGCGCCGTGCCCAGCCGTACCGTGCCGTCCGCCTCCACGATGCCCGGCGTGCCCACGCCCACCGCGCGCAGCGAACCGCGCGCGACCCCGGCCCGGCGCAGCAGCTCGGCGACCGCGCCGCGCAGCCGGTCGAGCCGCTCGTCCGCCCCGGCGCCCGCGCCGACCTCCTTGGCCTGCGCGCCCAGCACCCGGCCGTCCAGGTCGGACAGCAGCGCGGCGACCCGGTGCGGCCCGATCTCCAGGCCCAGCAGATGCCCCGCCTCGGCCCGGAACCGGAACCGCCGCGCGGGCCGCCCCTGCCGGCGCGTGCCCCCCTCGTCGGCCACCGTCTCGACCACGAGACCGCCTTCGATGAGCCCCTCCACGACGCCCTCGACGGTCGGCCGGGACAGTCCGGTGACCCGGGTGATCTCGGTGAGCGTCGCGCAGTCCGTGGCGCGCAGCGCGTGCAGCACCACCGCGGAATTGATCCTTCGCAGCAGCGAGGGATCGCCGCCGGTCAGCTGCCCCACCGTCCGTCCTCCCAGCTCGCGGGCGTGTTGGCCGGATCGTACTCGGCCGGGGGCACCCCGGCGAGTGCCGGGCTGCGCGCGCGGTCGCGGCCCGCTCAGCCCGGCTCCACGAACCCCGACTCGTAGGCGGCGATCACCGCCTGCGTGCGGTCGCGCGCGCCGAGCTTGGCCAGGACGGCACTCACATGCGACTTCACCGTCTCGGCGCTCACCACCAGCCGCGCGGCGATCTCCGCGTTCGACAGCCCGCGCGCCATCTGCCGCAGCACCTCCGCCTCCCGCTCGGTCAGCCGGGCCCGCTCCAGCGCGGCCCGCGCCGGCCGCCCGCCGTCGCCGTACCGGGCGGCGAGCCGCCGTACGGAGGCCGGGAACAGCAGCGAGTCGCCCGCCGCGACCAGCCGCACCGCGTGCACGATCTCGGCCGGGCGGGCCCGCTTCAGCAAAAACCCGTCGGCACCCGCGCGCAGCGCCTCGTACACGAACTCGTCGTCCTCGAAGGTGGTCACGACCAGGATCTTCGGCGGATCGGGCACCGTGCGCAGCACCGCGCGCGTGGCCTCGATGCCGTCCATCAGCGGCATCCGGACGTCCATCGCGACCACGTCGGGGCGCAGCTGGCGCACCAGCGGGATGACGGCCGCGCCGTCGGCCGCCTCGCCCGCCACCTCGATGTCGGGCTGTGCCTCCAGCACGGCCCGCAGACCCGCGCGGACCAGGGGTTCGTCATCGACGAGCAGGACAGTGACCGGCATCCGGCCAGCCTAGATCACCCCAGCGGCAGCTCCACCCGCACCCGCCAGTCGCCCTCCTCGGGGCCGGTGGCGGCGCTGCCGCCGAGCAGCGCGGCCCGCTCCCGTATGCCGCGCAGACCGCTGCCCCGCCCGGGGCCGGGTATCGCGCCCGGCAGCGGATTGCGCACGTCCAGGGCGAGTGTGCCGTCGGTGACCGCGACCCGGACCCGCACCGGCACCGGACCCGCGTGCCGCAGCGCGTTGGTGAGGGCCTCCTGGAGGATGCGGTAGCCCTCCCGGGACACCGGTCCCGGCACGGCCTCCACCGGGCCCGTCACCTCGGCGTCGACCTTCGCGCCCGAGGCCCGCGCCGACTCCAGCAGCCGGCCGGCGTCCGTCAGCGTGGGCCGTGCGCTCAGCGGCCGCTCGGCCTCCCGCAGCACGCCCAGCACCCGCTCCAGGTCCTCCAGCGCGGACCGGCCGGTGTCCTCGATGGCGGCCAGCGCCCGCTCGGTGAACTCCGGATCGCCGGCCGCGCGCGCGGCCCCCGCCTGCACCACCGCCAGTGTCAGGGCGTGCCCGATCGAGTCGTGCAACTCCCGGGCGATCCGGGTGCGTTCCAGCAGCTGCTCGGTGCGCTGCTCCAGCGCGGCCAGCCGCTCGGCCGCCGACGGCCCGAGCAGCCGGCGCGCGGCGGCCGTGATCAGCTCGCCGAGCGCGACCACGACACCGTAGAAGACGAGCAGCGGCAGCGGCGTCAGCAGGGCCCAGGCGCGGTGCGACGGCAGCCAGTCCGGCAGCGCCATCCCGGCCGACGGCGCGCCCCACGCGCACCGCGCCAGTTCGAACGCGGCGGCGGGCAGCCACACGGAGGCGAACATGGCCGCCGCGCCGAGCGCCATCCGCACTTCCAGCCACAGCACCGTACGCAGCCGGTCCCGCCAGGTCGCCGCCGGTGCCTCGGAGATGCCCGGGTCCGGCTCGCCGGGCGTGAGCATCAGCCGCGCCTGCACCCCCTCGCCCCGCCGCACCGCGGGCACCAGGCCGAGCGGGACGAGGAACAGGGCGGGCATCCACGGGGTCGACGGATCGATGAAGAGCCAGACGCTGACCATCAGCATCGGCACCCACAGATGCAGCAGGCGCGTGTACGTCGCCGCGCGCAGCAGCGGGCTCAGAAGGCGGGGCATGGCCTCATCGTCGCAGCCGGCACTGACAACGGGCCTCCCCCGCACGGGGGAGGCGGTCCCCGCCGGCGGGGGAGGCCCCGGCCGCCGGGCCCGGCCAGGCTGGTGCCATGACCAGCATCGACGTTCGCGACCTCACCAAGGAGTACGGCGGCCGGCGGGCCGTGGACGGCCTCACCTTCAGCGTCCGCCCCGGCCGGGTCACCGGCTTCCTCGGCCCCAACGGCGCCGGGAAGTCCACGACCTTCCGCCTCGTTCTGGGCCTCGACCGGCCCACCGCCGGCACCGCCACCCTCGGCGGCGACGCCTACGCCCGGCTCCGTGAGCCGCTGCGCCGGGTGGGCGCCCTGCTCGACGCCCGGGCCGCGCACGGCTCGCGCACCGCGCGCGGCCATCTGCTGGCCCTCGCCGCGAGCAACCGGATACCCGCCCGCCGGGTCGACACCGTGCTGGAGGAGACCGGCCTCGCCGCCGTGGCCCGGCAGCGGGTGCGGACCTACTCCCTCGGCATGCGCCAGCGGCTCGGCATCGCCGCCGCCCTGCTCGGCGACCCGGAGGTGATCCTGCTCGACGAACCCGCCAACGGCCTCGATCCCGAGGGCATCGTGTGGATCCGCACCCTGCTGCGCCGGCTCGCGGCCGAGGGCCGTACGGTCCTGGTCTCCAGCCACCTCATGGGCGAGACCGCCGCGTTCGCCGACCACCTGCTGATCCTCGGCCGGGGCCGGCTCCTGGCCGACACACCGGTGCGGGACTTCATCCACGCGCGCGTGCGGCCCCAGGTCCGCGTCCGCACCACCGATCCCGCCGCCCTGGCCGATCTCCTCGCCCGGCACGGCCACGACGCCTCCTGTGAGGAGGACGGGGCCTGGACCGTGCGGCACACGCGCGTGGACGTCCTCGGCCGGCTGCTGTCCGAGGCGGGCGTCCCCGTCCTGGAACTCTCCGCCCGGGAGGCCACCCTGGAGGAGGCCTACCTCGATCTGACCGCGTCCGAAGCCGAGTTCACCGCACCGCGCCAGGAGGCCTGACCATGCCTTTCGTCCCCGTCCTCCACGCCGAGTGGATCAAGATCCGCACCCTGCGCTCCCAGCTGGGCGGCCTCGCCGCGATGTTCGTCACCATCGCCGGACTCTCTCCGCTCGCCGCGGTCGACGCCGACTCGGACCCGCTGTTCTCGGTGTACTTCGGCATCAGCTTCGGGCAGATCGCCGCGATCGCCTTCGGTACGACGGCCGTCTCGTCGGAGTACCGGGACGGCGCGCTGCGGCTGACGCTGACGGCGGTGCCCGACCGGGGGCGCTGGTTCGCCGCGAAGACGACGGCGATCGCCCTGCCGGTGCTGGCCGTCGGGCTGCTCACCGGATTCGTCTCGCTCCTGGTGGGCCGTGCGGCCCTCGGCGCGTCCGCGCCCGGCTGGGCGGAGGGCGTGCGCGGCGCGGTCGGCTGCGGTGTGCACCTGACGCTGATGGCCCTGTTCGCCGCCGGAGTGGCGGCCGTGCTGCGCAGCGGAGTCGCCACCCTCTCCGTGCTGATCCCGTTCCTGCTGATCGTGTCCTTCGTCATCGGTGACTTCTCCGGCTCGGTCGCCGACTACCTCCCCGACCGGGCCGGCCAAGTGGCCCTGCACAGCGACTGGGGCGGCGCCCTCGGCCCGTGGAGCGGGCTCGGGGTGACCGCGCTGTGGACGGCGGCGGTACTGGCGGCGGGCGCCTGGGGCGTGCGGCGCAGGGACGCCTGACGCGGGACCAGTTGTCAGTGGTGCCCGCTTTACTGGACCGCATGGACATCGCGGAGTGCCTGACCCTCATCGAGCTGCTGTGCGCCCGGGAGTTCCCGGCGGTGCCCGGCAGGACGGAGCACGGCGAGAGCGGGCCCGGCTACCACATAGCCGCCTTACAGGCCAGCGAGGAGTTCTGGGACGGCGACGGCGGCGAACGGGAGGAGACCGAGGCGCAGTTCGAGGCCGACCGGGACGGTCTCGCCGAGCGGCTGGGCGAACGGTGGGGCAGTCCCCGGCACTTCAGCCTGTACAGCGTGTTCGAGCGGACCCTGGCGGGCGAGGAGCTCGCCGAACCCTGGGCCGGGCTCAGCGGCCACGTCCCGGACCTCCTGCTGTGGCGGGCACCGGAGACGGGCCGCTGGGTCGCCCTCGGCATCTCCCAGTGGGACAAGGAGCTGCCCTTCCAACTGCTCGGCATGGTGACGGAGACGGACCCGCCGTGAGACGGGTCCGGACCGAGACTGATTGGGAGCGCTCCCAATCGCCGGATCGGGGCTCCGGTCCGTCCGGAGCCCCGCCGGGGGTCAGCTGGTGGGGAAGGAGTCGGCGGTGCTGATGCGGCTCTTGATCAGCGCCCCGGACTCGGTCAGCACACCGCTGCTGCTGTAGTCGGAGCCGTCGCAGGTGCCGGGCTTGAGCGCCGCGCTGCTCTCGTTGGCGTCGGAGTAGGTCCAGTTCGCGTAGCTGATCTTCAGCTGGTCGAGCAGGTCCAGCCAGGCCGTGGTGCTGGACCGGTCCATCGTCCCGCCGCCGGTGGCGCTCACCGTGCCGAACTCGGTGACGAACAGCGGCAGCTTCGAGGCCGCCCGGCTCACCGTGGCGCGGTAGTTGTCCTTGTGGCTCGCGGCGTAGAAGTGGAACGTGTACATGATGTTGGTGGCGTTGACCGGGTTGTTGACGACCTCCGTCTCGCTGGAGCCGTCCGAGACGCCCAGCGAGGACCAGCCCCGGGTGCCGACGATGACCACGGCGTCCGGATCGGCGGCCCGGATCACCGGGATGACCTGCTCGGCGTAGTTCTTGATGGCCGTCCAGCTCACGCCGTTGGGCTCGTTGGCGATCTCGTAGATCACGTTCTTCTTCGCGGCGTTGCGGGCGGCGACGGACGCGAAGAACGTCTTGGCGCGGTCCAGGTTGTAGTTGGGGTCGCCCGGCGTGAGGGTGTGGAAGTCGATCAGGGCGTACATGCCCCGGGCCTCGGCCATGTCGACGAGGCTGTTCACCCGGCTGGTGAAGCCCGCCGGGTCGGTCTCGTAGCCGTCCTCCTGCACGTACATGGCGACGCGCAGCAGGTCCGACTTCCAGTCCTTGGCCAGCGCGTCCAGGGCGGCGTTGTTGTAGCACTTGGCGAACCACTGGATGCCGTGCGTGCTCATGCCCCGCAGCTGGATGGGGCGGTTGTACTGGTTGCACAGGTTGACGCCGCAGACGTGCAGCTGTCCGTTGACGCCCACGGGGGTGCCGGTGCCCGGGTTGGGGTCGGGGTCCGTCGGGGGCTCCTCGGTGGAGCCGGTGCAGGCGACGCCGTTGAGCGTGAACGCCGAGGGCTTGGGGTTGGAGCCGGTGAAGGAGCCGACGAATCCCAGGTCGGTCGAGGCGCCGGTGGCCAGGGTGCGGTTCCAGTCCACGCCGGCGGCGCTGACCGTGGAACCGGACTGCGACCAGGTGGCGTTCCAGCCCTGGACGAACTTCTGCCCGGAGTCGGGCAGGCTGAACTTCAGCGTCCATCCGGTGACCGGGTCGCCCAGGTTGGTGACCTTCACCCCGGCCTGGAAGCCGCCCTGCCACTGGCTGGTGACGGTGTAGTCGACCTTGCAGCCGGTGGCGGCCGCGGCCGGCTGCGGGCTGAGCAGTGCCGTGAGACCCACAGCCGTGGCGCAGGTCGCCAGCAGGGCCACAATGCGTTTCAAAGCGTTCCTCCTCGGGTGAAGCGGGAACAGCGTGATGGGAGCGCTCCCAAAGCCCATCGGCCCGAGACCGTACACCGGTGGATCGAGGCGCGTACAGACGTACGACAGTGAACGCTGAGGCGCCCCGAGTGATCGCTGCTCAGAGGCGGGCCCGCACGAAACGTGCTACGCGCCCTTGCCCGGCCTTTCGGGCAGCGGCCGGCTCGGGGCGCGGGTCAGCCCGGCGCGCCGGCCGCCTCGCGCAACCGCCGGAACTCCTCCGCCATGGTGGCGGGGGTCCAGTGCGCGTTCAGCCCGCTGGGGTTGGGCAGGACCCAGATCCGGGTGCCGCCGATGGTCCGTTCCTGCGGGCCCACCTTGGCCGTGCGGTCCGCGAAGGCGGCGCGGTAGGCGGTCACGCCGACGACGGCCAGCCACCCCGGCCGCAGCCGCGCCACCTTCTCGGCCAGCAGCCGCCCGCCCTCGGCGTACTCCTCGGCGGACAGCTCGTCCGCCCGCGCGGTCGCCCGGGCCACGACGTTGGTGATGCCGAGCCCGTAGGACAGCAGCTCGTGCTGCTCGGCCGGCTTCAGCAGCCGGGGCGTGAAACCGGACAGGTGCAGCACCGGCCAGAAGCGGTTGCCGGGGCGGGCGAAGTGGTGGCCGGTCGCCGCCGACATCAACCCGGGATTGATACCGCAGAACAGCACGCGGAGGCCGTCCGCGACCACGTCCGGGACGAGGCGGTCGCGGGCGGCCTCCAGCTCCGCCCGGGTGAAGCGGGGGGTGCGGGGCGCGCGGGTCAGAGGATCGCTCCAGGGGTGTAGCCGGCCGCCTCCGGGCGCTGCTTCACGATCTCCTCGATCCGGGCGACGACCACGCCGACCTGGTCGGCGGCGGCGCCGGTGAAGGACAGCTTGTCGGCCATCAGCGCGGCCAGCCGCTCCCGGTCGAGCGGCAGGCGCTCGTCGGCGGCGAGCTTGTCGAGCAGGTCGTTGCGCTCGGCACCCTGCTCGCGCATCGCCAGCGCGGTGGCGACCGCGTTCTCCTTGATCGCCTCGTGCGCGACCTCCCGGCCGACACCGGCCCGCACCGCGCCCATCAGCACCTTGGTGGTCGCCAGGAACGGCAGGTAGCGGTCCAGTTCGCGGGCGATCACCGCGGGGAAGGCGCCGAACTCGTCGAGCACCGTCAGGAACGTCTCCAGCAGGCCGTCCAGGGCGAAGAAGGCGTCCGGCAGGGCGACCCGGCGCACCACCGAGCAGGACACGTCACCCTCGTTCCACTGGTCGCCCGCCAGCTCGCCGGTCATCGAGGCGTAGCCGCGCAGGACGACCATCAGGCCGTTGACGCGCTCGCAGGAGCGGGTGTTCATCTTGTGCGGCATCGCCGAGGAGCCGACCTGGCCCGGCTTGAAGCCCTCGGTGACCAGCTCGTTGCCGGCCATCAGCCGGATCGTCTTGGCCAGCGACGACGGGGCCGCCGCGAGCTGCACCAGCGCGGTGACGACCTCGTAGTCCAGCGAGCGCGGGTAGACCTGGCCGACGGAGGTGAAGGCCTGCGAGAAGCCGAGGTGTCCCGCGATGCGGTGCTCCAGCTCGGCGAGCTTGGCGGCGTCCCCGCCGAGCAGGTCCAGCATGTCCTGCGCGGTGCCGACCGGGCCCTTGATGCCGCGCAGCGGGTAGCGGCCGAGCAACTCCTCGACGCGGCCGTAGGCGACGAGCAGCTCGTCGGCGGCGGTCGCGAACCGCTTGCCGAGGGTGGTGGCCTGCGCGGCCACGTTGTGCGAACGGCCGGCCATGACCAGCTCGGCGTACTCGCCGGCCAGCTTGCCCAGGCGCGCCAGCACGGCCACCGTACGGTCCCGCATCAGCTCCAGCGAGAGCCGGATCTGCAGCTGCTCGACGTTCTCCGTGAGGTCACGGGAGGTCATGCCCTTGTGCACGTGCTCGTGCCCGGCGAGGTCGTTGAACTCCTCGATCCGCGCCTTCACGTCGTGCCGGGTGACCTTCTCGCGCTCGGCGATCGAGGCCAGGTCGACGGTGTCCAGGACGCGTTCGTAGTCGGCGAGCGCCTCGTCCGGCACCTCGATGCCGAGGTCCTTCTGGGCCCGCAGCACGGCGAGCCAGAGCCGGCGCTCCAGCCTCACCTTCTGCTCGGGCGACCAGAGCGTGGCGAGCTCGGCGGAGGCGTACCGTCCGGCGAGGACGTTCGGGATGCGGGGCTTGGCGGGCGCTGAAGTCACGTGTCCAGATTCTACTGGCGATTCGTGCAGGCCAGCGCCATGCCCCCGGTGGGCGGAAACTACGAGACGTACGCCACTTCCCGGTCAGGCGCGGGACTCGTAGGGCAGCAGTTCCGGGCGCTTGGGCGGGCGGCCGTCGCCGGAGGAGCGGCCGGTGAGCCGCCGGCCTATCCACGGCAGCAGGTGCTGCCGGGCGAACCGTACGTCGGCGATCCGGCGTGTCACCCAGTCCGGCGCGGCCGTCGCCGCCATCGGCACGTGCCACTCGGCGTCCTCCGGCTCGTACCCGAGCGCCTGCCACACCGCCTCGGCGACCCGGCGGTGCCCCTCCGCCGTCAGGTGCAGCCGGTCCACGTCCCACAGCCGGGGGTCGGCCAGCGCGGGCGCCCCGTACAGGTCGACCACCACGGCGCCGTGCTTGCCGGCCAGCTCGTCCACGCAGGCGAACAGCTGCTCCATGCGCGGCCGGAACCGCTCCAGCACCGGGCCCTGGCGGCCGGGGCTGCGCATCAGCACCAGCCGCTCGCAGGAGGGCGCCAGCCGCTCCACGGCCTCGGTGAGCAGATCCCGGACCCGGACCATGTCGCACTTGGGGCGCAGGGTGTCGTTCAGCCCGCCGACCAGGGTGACGACATCGGCCCGCATGGCCGCCGCCGCCTCCACCTGCTCGTCGACGATCTGCTGGATCAGCTTCCCGCGGACGGCGAGGTTGGCGTAGCGGAACCCGGGCGTGCGGGCGGCCATCCGCGCGGCGAGGACGTCCGCCCAGCCCCGGTAGGAGCCGTCGGGCAGCAGGTCCGACATGCCCTCGGTGAAGGAGTCGCCGACCGCGACCAGGCTGGAGTACGGGGGAGAGGCGGGAGAGGCGGAATTCGTCTGCATGGCGACAGCGATGGTATCCCGGCGCCATACCCGCCGGTCGGTCGCCCCGGAGCCCCCCGCGCACGCCCCCGTCGCGTCACCCGGCCGCGGGCTGGCCGAACAGTTGCCGCAGCACGTCCTCCATGGTCACCAGGCCCGCCAGCCGTCCGTCCTCGCCGAGTACGGCCGCGAGATGGGTGCGGCTGCCGCGCATCGCGGTGAGCACGTCGTCCAGCGGGGTGCTCTCCCGGACCCGCGCGATGGGCCGCATGTCCCGCAGCCGGAACGGCATGTCCCGGGGCGAGGCGTCCAGCGCGTCCTTCACGTGCAGGTAGCCCACGATCCGGCGCCCGGTGTCGACCACCGGGAAACGGGAGAACCCCGACTCGGCCGACAGCCGCTCCACCTGCTCCGGGGTGACGCCGACGCGCGCGTAGACCACCCGGCGCAAGGGGACGACCACGTCCCGCACCGGCCGGCTGCCCAGCTCCAGGGCGTCGTGCAGGCGCTCCTGCGCCCGGTTGTCGATCAGGCCCGCCTGGCCGGCGTCCTTGACGATCTCGGCGAGTTCGGCGTCCGTGAAGGTGGCCGACACCTCGTCCTTGGCCTCCACCCGCAACAGCTTCAGCAGCCCGTTGGCGAACGCGTTGATCGCGAAGATCACCGGCCGCAGCGCCCGGGAGAGCGTGACCAGCGGCGGGCCGAGCAGCAGCGCGCTGCGCACCGGTTCGGCCAGCGCGATGTTCTTGGGGACCATCTCGCCGAGCAGCATGTGCAGATAGGTGGCGAGGGTCAGCGCGATCACGAAGGACACGGCGTGACCCGCGCCCGCCGGCACGCCCACCGCGTGGAACACCGGCTCCAGCAGGTGCGCGATCGCCGGCTCGGCGACCACACCGAGCACCAGCGTGCACAGCGTGATGCCGAGCTGCGCGGCGGCCAGCAGCGCGGACACGTGCTCCAGGCCCCACAGCACGCTGCGGGCGCGGCGGTCGCCCTCCTGGGCCAGCGGCTCGATCTGGGAGCGGCGCACCGAGATCAGGGCGAACTCGGCGCCCACGAAGAAGGCGTTGACGACGAGGGTCGACAGGCCGATCAACAGTTGTACGGCGGTCATCGGGTCCCCTCCCGCGTCCCGCGGGTGCCCTCGGCCCCGCGGCGGTGTCCGGTCCTGTCCCGCCTGGTCCCGGCACCGGTCCCGCGGCTCTTGCGGGCCACGTCGGTCCGTTCGTCGTCCAGGGGAGCGTGCAGCAGCAGCCGGGCGGCCCGGCGGCCGGAGGCGTCCACGACGTCGAGCCGCCAGCCGGCCACCTCGACGCTGTCGCCCACGGCGGGGATCCGGCCCAGCTCGGTGGCGAGCAGGCCGGCCAGCGTCTCGTACGGCCCCTCGGGCGCGCGCAGGCCCACGCGCGCGAGCTGGTCGGTGCGCACGGCGCCGTCCGCCGCGTACAGGGCGCGGCCCTCCTCGTCGGCGCCGGCCGGGGCGAGGTCGGCCGTCTCGTGCGGGTCGTGCTCGTCCCGCACCTCGCCGACGACCTCCTCCACGATGTCCTCCAGGGTGGCCACGCCGGCCGTCCCGCCGTACTCGTCGATGACGACGGCCATGGTGCGCCGGCCGCCGAGCCGGTCCAGCAGCCGGTCGACGGTCAGCGACTCGGGCACCAGCAGCGGCTCGCGCATGATCTGCGCGACCGTGCGGTGGCGCCGCTGGTCGGCGGGGACGGCCAGCACGTCCTTGATGTGGGCGGTGCCGACGACGGAGTCCAGGCTGCCCCGGTAGACCGGGAACCGGGACAGGCCGGTGGCCCGGGTGGCGTTGGCCACGTCCTCGCAGGTGGCCTGCATGTCCAGGGCGACGACCTGGACGCGCGGCGTCATCACGTTCTCGGCCGTGAGGTCGGCCAGGTTCAGGGTGCGCACGAAGAGCTCCGCGGTGTCCGCCTCCAGCGCGCCCTCCTTGGCCGAGTGCCGGGCGAGGGCGGCCAGCTCCTGCGGGCCGCGCGCGGAGGCCAGCTCCTCGGCCGGTTCGACACCGAGCCGGCGCACGAAGTGGTTGGCCGTGGTGTTCAGGTGCTCGATGAAGGGCCGGAAGGCCGCGCTGAACCAGCGCTGGGCGTTGCCCACCCGCTTGGCCATGGCCAGCGGCGAGGAGATCGCCCAGTTCTTCGGCACCAGCTCGCCGACGACCATCAGGACGACCGTGGACAGGGCCGTGCCCAGCACCAGCGCGACCGAGGTCGCCGTGGACCGGGACAGCCCCAGCGCGGTGAACGGCCCGGCGAGCAGCTTGGCGATCGAGGGCTCGGCGAGCATGCCGACCACCAGGTTGGTGACGGTGATGCCGAGCTGGGCGCCGGAGAGCTGGAACGTCAGGTTCCGTACGGCCTTCAGGGCGCCCGCGGCACCGCGCTCGCCACGGGCGGCGGCCCGCTCCAGCGCGCCGCGTTCCACCGTGGTCAGCGAGAACTCGGCCGCCACGAAGGCGCCGCAGGCCAGCGACAGCAGGATCGCCACCAGGAGGAGGAGCACTTCGGTCATCGGGTCACCCCCGTCCCAGGATCGGACAGGGTGGGGGAGTACGCGCGGTGTCGCGGACTGGGAGGCTCGCCCATGGGCGGACGCTCACAACCTTTCATAGAGAGCCGAGTGCTCCCTCAAGAGTAAAGGATGAGCAAAGAAGCTTGTCGGGCCTCCCCTCCCGCCCCTTATGCCTCAGTCCGTGAGCGGCTTCACCCAGCGCCGCCAGTGCTCCTCGGGCCCGTATCCGGCCGCGCCCCAGGCCTGGTGCGCGGTCTCGTTGCGCACCAGCACCATCGCGTCCGCGCGCCGCCCGCCGAGCCGTACGAACCGTTCCTCGGCGGCGGCCAGCAGCGCCGAGCCGATGCCCTGCCGCCGCCGCTCCGGGTGCACCGCGAGCCGGTACAGATGGCACCGCCAGCCGTCGAAGCCGGCGATCACCGTGCCCACCAGCTCACCGCCCCGCTCGGCCAGGAGCAGCGCCTCGGGGTCGCGGGCCACCAGCCGCTCCACCCCGGCGCGGTCGTCGCTGATGCTCGTCCCCTCGGCGGCCGTCCTCCAGAACGCGAGCACGGAGTCGAGGTCGGCGGGAACGGCGGTACGTATGCGCAGGTCGGTCATGCCCCCATCATGATCGGGAACGGCTCGCGGTCCTACGGGGTCTCGTCACGCGGACTCCTCGCGCAGCCGTGCCAGCACCGGCGCGAACGCCTCCATGAACGGCTCCAGCACGGTCAGGTACGAGAACCCGTACCGCTCCCGCTGCGCCCGTACCTTCGCCACCACCTCCTCCAGCGGCCCGGCCAGCACGATGGGCAGGGCCACCGCCTGCTCCAGGGTCAGCCCGGGCTGCCGCTCCAGCAGCGGCCTCAGCGCCGGCTCCGGGTCGTCCGTGACGGCCACCAGCTGGATCAGCAGGTTCAGCTCGGCGGGCGCCGGCCGGTGCCGCGCCAGCTCGCGGTAGCGGGCCACCCGCTCGTCCAGCTCCTCGGCGGTGAGCGGGTCCAGCGTGCCGGGCGTGTCGCCCGGCCGGGCCCCGGTGAAGGCCGCGATGTCCGCGTGCTCCGCGGTCAGCCGCAGCATCCGGTCGCCGTTGGCCCCGATCAGCACCGGCACCCGGGGCTGCGCGGGCCGCGGCCGGTGGCCGTCCGAGCCGAGCAGCCGGCCCACTTCCGCGACCGTCCGCTCCAGGTGGTCCACCCGCTCGCGCGCCGAACCGTACGGCAGCCCGGCCGCCTCGTGCTCCGCCCGCACGTACCCGGTGCCGAGGCCGAGCTCGAGCCGGCCGCCGGTCAGCGCGTCCGTGGTCGCCACCTCGCGGGCCAGCAGCGCCGGGTTCCAGAAGCCCGCGTTGAGCACGAACGTGCCGACCCGCGCCCGCTCGGTGGCCTGCGCCGCCGCGACCAGCGCGGGGAACGGCGCGGGCATCCCGAGGTGGTCCGGTACGAGGATCACGTCGTAGCCCAGTTCCTCCGCGCGGCGGCACTTGGCGCGCCACTCGCCGGCGGGCGCGGGGTCCAGCAGGTTGACTCCGAAGCGGAACGGACGCGACATGAACTCTCCCCGGTCGGTGATCACTTGAGCCGCTCCGATTCCATCACGTCCACCCCGGACAGATCAGTCGCGTTGATCACCGTGGGTACCGGCGCACGGCGGCCGGCCCCGTGCCACCGTGCGCCCTTGCCGCTGCTAGCACCCTGGCGCTAGCGTCGGGGTATGGCGAAGACCCAGCTGAACGTGCGCGTGGACGAGGGCACCGCTCAGGTGGCCCGCGAGCGTGCCCTGGCCCGCGGGATGAGCGTCAACCGCTATATCGAAGAGCTGGTCAGACAGGACGCCGGGGAGGCGGGCCGCACGTTCGTGGAGGCCGCCGCCGACTTCATGAAGCAGTACGAGTCCGTGTTCGCCGAGGAATTCACCGAGGCGCACGGCACCGGGCCGGGGGACGGCCGCCCCTGACCCGTCCCTCCCTCGTGGTCCCTCCCCGAAGCCGTCCCGCCCGAGCCGACGCCCCGAAGCGGTTTCCTTGAACGATCTCCGTATCGACCTCGCCTGGCTGCTCATGCTCGCCGAACAGAAGACCCCGGGGGACCCGCAGGTCACCGACTGGGGCGCCCTGGTCGCCGCCGTGGCCCGGCACCGGGCCGAGATATTCGGCGTCCCCGTCTACGCCGACCCGTACGCCCGCGCCGCCTCCCTGCTCCAGTTGCTGATCCACGTCCCCGCCCTGGAACGCGCCAACGCCCTGTTCGCCTCCGCCGTCGCCTACGCCTATCTGGTCGCCAGCGGCGAGAAGATCGCCACCACCCCGGAGCAGGTCCGCGACCTCGCCCGGCTGGTGAAGGACGGTGCGGCCGGCGTCGACGACATCGCGCGCGAACTGCGCCGCTGGAGCAGCTGACCGACGGCCGGCATGGCCCCCCGCGGCACGCTTCCACGGGGAGCCCGCGATCCGCACGACAGGCTCTAGCGGCCCACCGTGCTCCAGTCCGTCGGCGCGGGCGGTACCGAGCGGCCCGCCGCGTGTTCGCGCAGCCGCCGGACCAGCTCCGGCAGGTCGTACCCGGGGAAGGAGACCTGGAGCAGGCGCAGCCCGAACCGCGACGGCGACTCCTCGCCGAACATCGCCGCGTCCATCGGCTTGATCCTCACGTCCCACGCGTCCGGGGCCGCCCAGTGCGTCATCCGGACGTAGAAGGCGTCCCGCGGGCCCGCGTTCGCCACGGCCGTCAGGAAGGCGAGACCGCTGTCGACCGGGAAGTCGATGAGCATCCAGCCCCGCCGGGACTCCACATAGGCCGCCATGTGCGGCAGCTTCTCCACCCAGCCCGCGTTGCTCTCGCCGAGGTCCTGACAGCAGGTGAAGGTCTCGAAACCGCAGGTCCAGATCGCCTCTATCGCCGGTGCGAGCAGCTCGTCGATCCGTGCCCGACGGTCACCCACCCGCACGGGGACCGTGGGGTGGGTGGCGTCGTCGTACGTCATCGCACGAGCATAGGCGCCGCGCCGGCCGCGCCCGCTACGCGGCCTCCCGCATGCGGAACGCCTCCGCGTCCCAGGTCCCGTCCAGCCGCGGGGCCAGCCAGCCCGGGGCCGCGGTGCGGAACTCGGCGGGCGGCAGCGCCCCCGCCCCGGCGGGCAGCGCGCCGAGCAGCGGGGCGCCCGCCACCTCCGGCAGGTCGGCCACGTTGCAGCGGGTGGCCAGGTCCGGCTCGCCCGGCCAGCTGCCGATCACCACACCGGCCAACTCCAGCTCCCGGCGGCGCAGTTCGCGGGCCGTCAGCTCCGTGTCGTTGAGCGTGCCGAGCCCGGCCCGCGCGACCACCAGCACCGGCGCGTCCAGCAGCCGGGCCGCGTCGGCCAGTGTGCCGCCGTCCTCGTCGAACCGGACGAGCAGCCCGCCCGCGCCCTCGACCAGCACCAGATCGTGCTCGGTGGCCAGCTTGGCGGCCCGCTCGGCCACCTCCCGGGGACGCACCGGCGCCATCCCGGCCCGCCGGGCCGCCGTGCCGGGCGCCAACGGCTCCGGGAAGCGGGCGATTTCGTCCGTCGTGACCGGTCCCGCGAGCCACGCGACCTCGTCCGCGTCGCCGCGCTCGTCCGGCCGCACGCCCGTCTGGGCGGCCTTGAGCACGGCCACCGACCGTCCCGCCGCGCGTGCCGAGGCGGCGACGGCGGCGGTGGTGACCGTCTTGCCGACCTCCGTGCCCGTGCCCGTGATCACCAGTACCCGCATGTCATCCCTCCCGCGCCGCGGCGCACACCGCGCGCGCGATCCGTGCCACGTCCTCGTCCGAGGTGACGTAGGGCGGCATCGTGTAGATCAGGTCCCTGAACGGGCGCAGCCACACACCGGCCCGTACCGCCGCGTCCGTCGCGGCCCGCATGTCCACCGGGTGGTCGAGCTGGACGACCCCGATGGCACCGAGGACCCGGACGTCGCGCACCCCGGGAATCTCCCGCGCCGGGGCCAGCCCCTCGCGCAGGCCCGCCTCGATCCGCTTGACCTCGCCGAGCCAGTCCTGGCCCAGCAGCAGCTCGATGGAGGCACAGGCCACGGCCGCCGCCAGCGGATTGCCCATGAACGTCGGACCGTGCGCGAGCACCGGCACCTCGCCCCGCGAGATGCCGTCGGCCACCCGGGCGGAGCACAAGGTGGCCGCCAGCGTCAGATAGCCGCCGGTCAGCGCCTTGCCCACACACATCACGTCGGGCGCGACGGCCGCGTGGTCCGCCGCGAACAGCGCGCCGGTGCGGCCGAAACCGGTGGCGATCTCGTCGAACACCAGCAGCACGTCGTGCGCGTCGCACGCCTCGCGCAGCACCCGCAGATACCCGGGGGAGTGGAAGCGCATCCCGCCCGCGCCCTGCACCACCGGCTCCACGATCACCGCGGCCAGCTCGTCGGCGTGCCGGGCGATCAGCTCCCGCAGGTGCTGTGCGTACGACTCCTCGTACGCGGCGGGCGGCGCGTCCGCGAACACCTGGCGCGGCAGCACGCCGGTCCACAGCTCGTGCATCCCGCCCTCGGGGTCGCACACCGACATCGGCTGCCAGGTGTCCCCGTGGTAGCCGCCCCGCCAGGTCAGCAGCCGCCGCTTGGCGGGCCGGCCCAGCGAACGCCAGTACTGGAGGCACATCTTCACCGCGACCTCGACCGACACGGACCCCGAGTCGGCCAGGAAGACGTGCTCCAGGCCGTCCGGCGACAGGTCGACCAGGAGCTTCGCGAGCCGGACGGCGGGCTCGTGCGTGAGCCCGCCGAACATCACGTGGCTCATCCGGCCCAGCTGCTCGCGCGCGGCCTCGTTCAGCACCGGGTGGTTGTAGCCGTGGATGGCCGACCACCACGACGACATGCCGTCGACCAGCTCGCCGGAACCGTCCGCCAGCCGCAGCCGGACCCCGCTCGCCGCCTCCACGACGAGCGGGTCCACCCGGCCGGGCATCGGGCCGTACGGGTGCCACACATGCCGCCGGTCCAGCTCCAGCAGCTGCGCGACGCCCGGCTCAGGCATTGGGCGCGAGGTCCGTACCGGCACCCCGGCGGCGGACGGCGACGAGGTCGGTGCGCGGCTCGGCCGCCACGGCCGGCCCGCTCGCCGTACCGCACACACCGCCGCCCGCGTGCGAGCCGCAGCCCGCCTCCGCGTGGGAACCGCAGCCCGCCTCGGCGTGCGAGCCGCAGCCGTGCGCGACGTCGGCCCGGTGCGCCGGCAGCGTCACCTCCCCGGCGCCCTCCACCTCGAAGCCGGCGTCCGCGATCATCTCCAGGTCGGCCTTGCCGGCCTGGCCCTCGCTGGTCAGGTAGTCGCCGAGGAAGATGGAGTTGGCCAGGTGCAGCGCCAGCGGCTGCAGGGAGCGCAGGTGGACCTCACGGCCGCCCGCGATCCGGACCTCCACGTCCGGGCAGACGAACCGGACCATCGCCAGGATCCGCAGACAGCGCTGCGGGGTGAGGTTCCACTCCTTGGCCAGCGGGGTGCCCTCGAACGGGATCAGGAAGTTCACCGGCACCGAGTCCGGGTCCAGCTCGCGCAGCGAGAACACCACGTCCACCAGGTCCTCGTCGCTCTCGCCCATGCCGGCGATGAGGCCCGAGCAGGCGGACAGACCGGCCGCGTGCGCCTTGCGCACCGTGTCCACCCGGTCGGCGTACGTGTGGGTGGTGGTGATGTCCCCGTAGGTGGACTCCGAGGTGTTGAGGTTGTGGTTGTAGGCGTCCGCGCCCGCCGCGCGCAGCCGCTCGGCCTGGCCGTCGGAGAGCAGCCCGAGGCAGGCGCACACCTCGACATCCTCGTTCTGCTCCTTGATCGCCTTGATGGTCTCCGAGACCCGGTCCACGTCCCGGTCCGTCGGGCCGCGCCCGCTGGCCACCAGGCACACCCGCTTGGCCCCGCCCGCGAGGCCCGCGGCGGCGGCCTGGGACGCCTCGTCCGGCTTGAGCCAGGTGTACTTCAGGATGTCGGCCTTGGAGCCCAGCCGCTGCGAGCAGTACGAGCAGTCCTCGGGGCACAGGCCCGACTTGAGGTTGACCAGATAGTTGAGTTTCACCCGTCGCCCGAACCAGTGCCGGCGCACCTTTCCGGCCGCGGCCACCACGTCGAGCAGGTCGTCATCGGAGGTGGCCAGCACGGCGAGCGCTTCCTCGCGCGTCGGCAGCTCGCGCCGAAGCCCCTTGTCCACCAGCGTGTTCAGCAGGTCCATGAGCGACGATCCTGTCCTACGGGACCGCTCCCGGCCAAGGAGACTTGGCACAACGAAGGCGGTTCATCGTGTGGGTATTGCCACATCCTGGGGGGCTGATCATGCCGCTAGGGTCTGTTCGATACCTACAAAAGCACCGGAGGACCCATGGCGTTCGGCTGGATCGACGAGCAGGCCGAGGCGCGCCGCCGCGCCGGACTCGTGCGCGCCCTGCGCCCCCGCCCCGCCGACTCGTCCCTGCTGGACCTGGCGAGCAACGACTACCTGGGTCTGTCCCGCCATCCCGAGGTCACCGAGGGGGCCGCCGAGGCCGCCCGGCGCTGGGGCGGCGGCTCCACCGGCTCCCGGCTGGTCACCGGCAGCACCGAACTGCACGCCGAACTGGAGCGCGCGCTCGCCGCGTTCTGCGGGTTCGAGGCGGCCCTGGTGTTCTCCTCCGGGTACGCCGCGAACCTGGCCGCGGTCACCGCGCTCGGTCCGCACGGCTCGTTGATCGTCTCCGACGCGGGCAACCACGCCTCCCTCATCGACGGCTGCCGGCTCGCCCGGGGCGAGACCCAGGTCGTCGGGCACGCCGACCCCGAGGCCGTGCGCAAGGCCCTGGGCACCCGCCAGGGCGCGGCGATCGTGGTCTCCGACACGGTCTTCTCGGTCGACGGGGACCGGGCACCGCTCGCCGAACTGGCCGCCGCCTGCCGGGAGTACGGCGCGGGACTGGTGGTGGACGACGCCCACGGCCTCGGCGTGCTGGGCGACGGCGGCCGGGGCGCGCCGTACGCGGCGGGTCTCGCGGGCGCCGGCGACGTGGTGGTCACGGCCACCCTCTCCAAGTCGCTGGGCAGCCAGGGCGGCGTGGTGCTGGGCCCCGCCAAGGTGATCGACCACCTGGTGAACGCGGCCCGGACGTTCATCTTCGACACGGGCCTGGCGCCGGCGGCGGCCGGCGCCGCGCTGGCGGCGTTGCGGCTGCTGGAACGCGAACCGCGACGGGCGGCACGCGCCCGCGAGGTGGCCGCGGAACTGCACGCACGGCTGACCGCCGCGGGTCTGGAGGCGGTACGTCCGGACGCCGCGGTGGTCTCCGTGCGGGCTCCGTCCCCGGAGCGGGCGGTGCGCTGGGCGGCCGACTGCCGCTCGGCGGGTCTGGCCGTGGGCTGTTTCCGTCCTCCTTCCGTGCCCGACGGCATCTCACGGCTGAGGCTGACCGCCCGCGCGGACCTCTCCGGGGCCGAGATCGAACGCGCTGTACGGGTCATCGGCGAAACGCGACCATGAGTCGGCGTGACACGGCCGTGAATCGCACAAAACCGATGAAAGATTGAACGAATCTGATCGGAATGCGGGTCGGATCGTGGTCAGCGGTTGGTCGGAGGATGGTCAGAGGGCGGCCACGAATCCCGTCCAGCTCTCGGGGGAGAAGAGCAGGGCGGGTCCGGCCGGGTTCTTCGAGTCGCGCACGGCGAGCAGTCCGGCCGCGGGGCCGGAGCGCGGCCGTGCCGTCTCCACGCAGTTGTTCGCGCCCGTGCTGCGGCTGCTGCGCAGCCAGCGCACTTCACGCAGGTCGGTACTGACGGGGACGTTCCGAGGCAGAGCTGACATGGTGCCTCCTTACACGCCGTCACCTATCCCGGCGATGTAGTCCAACGAGTCCTCGGGGGAAAGGGCGTGGAACTGAAGGGTGCTGAAGGCCTCGGAGTAGGCCACCAGGTCTTCTTTCCGTTCCAGGTAGAGGCTACTCGTCAACTGGTCGAGAACAACCACGTCCAGATCAGAAGTGCTCGGAAATGAGAAGATAACGAAAGGCCCGGTGAGGCCGATATGCGCCCCCGCCGTGAAGGGCAGCACCTGGAGCCGTACCTGCGGCAGCCGGGCGGCCTCCATCAGCCGCCGTCGCTGCCGGGCCATCACCCCGGGACCGCCCACCTCCCGGCGCAGCACCGCCTCGTCCAGTACGGCGCTCAGCGCCAGCGGCGGGTCCGACCGCAGCACGTCCTGCCGGGCCAGACGCACCTCCACCAGGGTGTCCAGGCGGTCCTCGTCCAGGTCCTTCACGGCGGCCCGGGTCACCGCGCGGGCGTACTCGGCGGTCTGCAGCAGACCGGGCACCACCGTGGTCTCCAGGGTGCGCATCGCGCTGGCCTGTGATTCCAGGCTGATGAAATCCCGGTACGTGGGCGGCAGTACACCCCGGTAGGCGTGCCACCAGCGGTGCCGGCCGCTCGTCTCCTCCGACCCCGCCAGTATCAGCAGCAACTCGCGCAGATGTCTGTCCCGCACCCCGTAGGCGTCCAGCAGCAACCGCAGATCGGCCGGTTTCACGCCGCTGGCGCCGGTCTCGATACGGCTCACCTTCGACTGGTGCCAGCCGACCAGCCGGGCCGCCTCACCGCTGGTGAGCCCGGCGCCGGTGCGCAGCGCGCGCAGCTCGGCGCCCAGTTTGCGGCGGCGCACCGCGGGACCGTTCTGCATGGGCTCCTCCTTACTCCGTACGGACCGCCCCGATACGGTCTCGCGTCGCACAGTTCACCGCTTCGAGCGACAGATATATGCATATCTTGGTGGATCGCCCCCCTGACCGTCCCGGTAATGGCAGTCTGACGGACAAGCACCAGTCCGGGACCGTACTCGAATCCACCGCCGTATGGCGGGCCGCGGTCCCGCCCGGAAAGGGACGACGTCGCCATGGCAGACCATCTGGAAGCCTCCGTCACTCTGCCGAGCGATCCCGCCTCGGTCTCGGCCGCGCGCTCCTACGTCGTGGGCACCCTCGCGGAGTGGGGCCTGCCCGCCGACACCGAGACGGCCGACACCGTCCGGCTCATCGTCTCCGAACTCGCCACCAACGCCGTGCAGCACACCTTCGGCCAGTCACCCACCTTCACGGTCGACATCGCGCTGCACCATGACGAACAGTTGCGCATCGGCGTCACGGACAGCCATCCCCGCTTCCCGAAGAGACTGCCCGCCGCGGTGCAGCAGGACAATGGGCGCGGCATGGTGATCATCCGCTGGCTTACCGCGGAGTGCGGCGGCCGGCTCCGGGTCCGCCCGACGAGCGAGGGCGGCAAGACGGTCTCCATCGAACTGCCCTGGTGCCTGCCGACGGCACCGGTGCCTCCGGCGGTCTGACGGGTGGGGGAGTGCGGTGCCGCCTCGGTTTCGGCCGGGGCCCCGTGCAGTCGGGGACGCGGGGCCGGGGCCGGGCCGACGGGAGCGCGTGAGGGCGCGGGGCCGGTGAGGAAGCCCTGCCGGAACACTCGGAGGAGTCGCCAGGGTCTTGCCGGCCCGCGCCGACCGGGTCCCCGTAGGGGTGGCTCGGCGGCCCGGGGGCGGGCAAGTCAGGGCGGGGCTCGCGGGCTCAGGCGCCTCGACTGCGGTGTACGGCGCCCGGGGCGGCGCTGCGCGAAGCGAGAGCCCTACGGCGGGCCGGCCGGGGATGCATGACCCATCAGGCACTCGCCCGGACCGGCCCCGCCGGGCAGGACATGCCGGTGCGCCGCGCAGCCGGGCGGCCGTGGTGGTCCGGCGAGCGTGCCGGGTCCGAGGCACCCGACCGTGCCGGAAGGCTGCCGTGGTGGTCGGGCGAGTCCTGCGGAGGTGGATCCACCATCCGCGCCGGAAGGCGGCAGCTTCCGGCTGGCCGGCTCGTCGGCGGCCCCGCGCCCGGTATGACCCCACGGCGGTCATCGTCGGCCCTCAGCCCCTGTCCCAGGGCCCCCGGCCTTCATGCCCGCGCCAGGGCCCCACGGCCCCCAGACCCGCCCCAAGCCCGCCCCAGGGCGTCAGGCGGGCCGGGAAGGCGCTGACGGTGTGCGGGAGCGGTCCTGCTGCCGGAGCCGCTCCCGGTGCGCGGAAGGGTCAGGAGACGCGGCCGTACCAGACGCTCCTGGACCAGATCTTCTGGAGCTTCACCACGTCCCCGGTCTTCGGGGCGTGCCAGATCTTGTTGTGGCCGGCGTAGATGCCGACGTGGTAGACGCTGGAACCCGAGTGGAAGAAGACCAGGTCGCCGACCTTGCGGTTGCGGGCGGAGACATGGCGCGTCTTGTTGTACTGCTGGGCGGCGGTGCGCGGCAGCTTCTTGCCGGCCTTCTTGAACGAGTAGAGCGTCAGCCCCGAGCAGTCGAATCTGTTCGGTCCGGTGGCGCCCCACCGGTACGGGGAACCCTTCTTGGAGGCCGCGACCTTGAGTGCTTTCGTCGCGATCGTCGCGGCGGAGGCGTCGGTGGCGAGCCCGGGCACCGCGATCGAGCCGCCCACGGCGGCGAGGGTGAGTGCCGAGGCCGTACCGGCCCGGGCCATCAGCGACGGGACTCGATTGAGCGCAGTCATGCGCAACCCTTCGTCAGCCGCCTGTGAAGGATGACCTGTCGGATTCGGGCTGGCGAAGTAGCCCGGCCGCGTTGCCGCGGCTTCACCCCAAGGGCCGCCCGGAACCTCCGCCCCGCGCCCGACTCTGTGTCGGACGGCTGGACATCCGTTCCGGCGAACCCGCCTTGCTTGGGTCCTCCACTCCTGCCGATCCACTTCCGTCGACCGGTCATCCGGGCGGCGGCAGGACTCGGCGTCCGCCCGGACCGCCCCGCCGCGGTGGCGGGGGCTTGTCGTCAGACAGGGATCTTGGCTCACAACTGTCTGAAAATCCCAACGGAATCGGGGATTTGTGGTGTTCCTCACCACTCACCCGTTCGGGTGGACAGTGCTCTGTTCGAGGCCCCGTCAGTTCGCCGTCGTAGCCCCGGACCTGGGGCGATGCCCTCGCCGACGATCCATGGACCCGTGCGTTCCGCAACTCGGGCGGCCCGGAAAACGATCGGGATGTACACCGGTCGGCGGTACGTCGTTCGGGCCGTTTCAACTCCGGTCCGAACGACGTGTGTCGACGGATCGGTGCCGCCGGGCCGGACGGGTGTCCGCCTCAGCCGACGTCGTCCGGCGGGAGCGCGACGCGAGCGGCCCGGCGCTCGCCGTCCAGCACCCGCAGCGACCGTGCCAGCGTGTCCCCGTGCAGCTCCGCCTCGCCCCGCTCGTGCATCAGCGCGAGCGCGTCCCGCAGCTCTGCCGCCTTGCGCACCAGGGCCTGGGCGGCGCGCAGCCCACCGTAGGTGGGCCCGGGCCGGGCCGGATTCACCCGGCCCAGCAGGTCGACGGCCTCCAGATAACGATCGATCAACTCGCCCTCGGCACGGGTCAGGGCGGGCAGCGGTGGCAGGTCCGGCAGCACGGTCGGCTCACCTCGCGTCCGGTGCGCCGGGCATGTCCCGGCGGCTGGGCACGATGCCGTCGACCAGACCGTACGCCAGCGCCCCGGGGGCGTCCAGGATCAGGTCACGCTCCAGGTCCTCGTGGACCTGCGCGGCCGTGCGCCCCGTGTGCCGGACGAGCATCTCCTCCAGGGTGGCGCGGATCCGGGTCAGCTCCTCGGCCCGGATGAGCAGGTCGCTGGGCTGCCCGCGCACCGGCTCCGGCAGCGCCGGCTGTTCGAGCACGACCCGGGCGCCGGGCAGCGTGAACCGCTTGCCCGGGGCGCCTGCCGCGAGCAGCACCGCGGCCGAGGCGACGGCCTGCCCCAGGCAGTAGGTCGCCACGTCACAGCTGATGTAGCGCATCGTGTCGTAGACCGCCGCCATGGCGTCGAAGGAACCGCCGGGCGAGTTGATGTACAGCGTGATGTCCCGGTCCGGCGCCTGGTGCTCCAGATACATCAGCTGCGCCGTCACATCGCTCGCCGTCGTGTCGTCGACCGGCGCGCCGAGGAAGACGATCCGGTCCTGGAAGAGCCGCGCGTACGGGTCCAGGGTGCGCACGGTGCCCGAGGCGCGCTCGGTGAACTCGGGCAGGACGTGCCGGGCGGACGGTCGGTACATGGACATACGCCTCCTTCGACGAGGCCCCGATGGGCTCGACTTCTGTACAGAATGTACAGGACGTACCTGACGTTATGATGGGGGTATGGCCTACGAGATTCCGGTGACGCAAGCCAGGGCTGAGCTCGCCGACCTGATCAACCGGGTGGTGTACGGCGGCGAGCGCGTCGTCGTGACCCGGCACGGCAAGCCGCTGGTCGCGCTGGTCTCGGCCGCCGACCTGGAGCGGCTGGACGCGCTGGACGAACCGGGCGAGGAGCGGATCATCAGCTCGGTCTCCGGGGTCCACGACGCCGGCGCCGTGCCGCCCGAGCGGCAGCGCTTCGGGATAGCGGCGGAGCACCGCCGGCCGGACGCCCGCTGAGCCCGTCCGCCGCCGTCTCTGCGGGAGCCCATAGCACGGTCATGGGCCGGCCAAGGTCTGGTTAACGTCGTTGAAACTCCGGCCCTCTAGCCTGCCCATCCACGCCATCAGGGGTATTTCTGCCCGGGATTGAGAGCGATCCGGGGAATTTGTCTGTGTGTTACACCTATCCCCGTCGCGATGGCTGCGGCAACCGGACCCCGCACGGTCCGGAGCAAGGACAGTGAGGTGGGACGTGCAACTGACCCCGCACGAGCAGGAGAGGCTGCTGATCCATGTGGCGGCCGACGTCGCCGAGAAGCGCAAGGCCCGTGGACTGAGGCTCAACCACCCCGAAGCGGTCGCCCTCATCACGTCGCACGTCCTGGAGGGCGCGCGCGACGGCCGTACGGTCGCCGAGCTGATGTCCTCCGGCCGCAAGGTCCTGACCAGGGACGATGTCATGGACGGCGTCGCCGAGATGATCCACGACGTGCAGGTGGAGGCCACCTTCCCGGACGGCACCAAGCTCGTCACCGTCCACGAGCCGATCATCTGAAGGGGCGCCGCGATGATTCCCGGAGAGATCCTGTTCGCGGACGACCCCGTCAGCTTCAACGACGGGCGCGAGGTCACTCGTCTGACCGTGCTCAACGCCGCCGACCGGCCCGTCCAGATCGGCTCCCACTACCACTTCGCCGAGGCCAACCCCGGCCTCGAGTTCGACCGCGCCGCCGCCCGCGGCAAGCGCCTGAACGTCGCCGCGGGCACCGCCGTCCGCTTCGAACCCGGCATCCCCGTCGAGGTCGGGCTGGTGCCGCTGTCCGGCGCCCGGATCGTGCCCGGGCTGCGCGGCGAGACCGGAGGCGCCCTCGATGCCTGAGATCTCCCGCGGCGCCTACGCCGACCTGTTCGGCCCCACCACCGGCGACCGCATCCGGCTCGCCGACACCGATCTGCTGATCGAGATCGAGGAGGACCGCTCCGGCGGCCCCGGCGCCTCCGGCGACGAGGCGGTCTTCGGCGGCGGCAAGGTCATCCGCGAGTCCATGGGCCAGTCCCGCGCCACCCGGGCCGAGGGCGCCCCCGACACCGTGATCACCGGTGCCGTCGTCGTGGACCACTGGGGCATCGTCAAGGCCGACGTCGGCATCCGCGACGGCCGGATCACCGCCCTCGGCAAGGCCGGCAACCCCGACACCATGGACGGCGTCCACCCCGACCTGGTCATCGGCCCGGAGACCGAGATCATCGCGGGCAACGGCCGCATCCTGACCGCCGGTGCCATCGACGCCCACGTCCACTTCATCTGCCCCCAGGTCGCCGACGAGGCGCTGGCCTCCGGCATCACCACCCTGGTCGGCGGCGGCACCGGCCCCGCCGAGGGCTCCAAGGCCACCACCGTCACCCCCGGCCCCTGGCACCTGGCCCGGATGCTGGAGGCGATGGAGGCCTACCCGGTCAACGTCGGCTTCCTCGGCAAGGGCAACACCGTCAGCCACGAGGCGATGCTCTCCCAGATCCGCGGCGGCGCCGTCGGACTGAAGCTGCACGAGGACTGGGGCTCCACGCCCGCCGTGATCGACGCCGCGCTCACCGTCGCCGACCGGACCGGCATCCAGGTCGCCATCCACACCGACACCCTGAACGAGGCGGGCTTCGTCGGCGACACCCTCGCCGCGATCGCGGGCCGGGGCATCCACTCGTACCACACCGAGGGCGCCGGAGGCGGCCACGCGCCCGACATCATGACCGTGGTCTCGCGGGCCAACATCCTGCCCAGCTCCACCAACCCGACCCGGCCCTTCACCGTCAACACCACCGAGGAACACCTCGACATGCTGATGGTGTGCCACCACCTCAACCCGGCCGTCCCCGAGGACCTGGCGTTCGCCGAGTCCCGGATCCGGCCGTCCACCATCGGCGCGGAGGACATCCTCCACGACCTCGGCGCGATCTCGATCATCTCCTCCGACTCCCAGGCCATGGGCCGCGTCGGCGAGGTCGTCCTGCGCACCTGGCAGACCGCGCACGTCATGAAGCGCCGGCGGGGCGCGCTGCCCGGCGACGGCCGCGCCGACAACCACCGGGTACGGCGCTATGTCGCCAAGTACACCATCAACCCGGCGCTCGCCCAGGGCCTGGCCGCCGAGACCGGCTCGGTGGAGAGCGGCAAGCTCGCCGACCTGGTGCTGTGGGAGCCCGCGTTCTTCGGGGTCAAGCCGCTGCTGGTGATCAAGGGCGGGCAGATCGCGTACGCGCAGATGGGCGACGCCAACGCCTCCATCCCCACCCCGCAGCCGATCCTGCCCCGGCCGATGTACGGCGCGATCGGCCGGGCCCCCGCCGCCAACTCGGTCAACTTCGTGTCCGGTCTGGCGATCGAGGACGGGCTGCCGGAGCGGCTCGGGCTCGGCAAGCGGTTCGTGGCGATCGAGTCCACGCGCGCGGTCACCAAGGCCGACATGCGTGAGAACGACGCCATGCCGGACGTCCGGATCGACCCCGACAGCTTCGCCGTGCACATCGACGGCGAGCTGGTCGAGGCCACCCCGGCCGCCGAACTGCCCATGGCCCAGCGCTACTTCCTCTTCTGACAGGCGTATTCCGCGATGACACGGGCAGCACTGCTCGTCCTGGCCGACGGCCGCTTTCCCGCCGGAGGGCACGCGCACTCCGGCGGGGCCGAGGCAGCCGTCAAGGCCGGACGCATCACCGACCCCGCGAGCCTGGAGGAGTTCTGCCGCGGCCGGCTGCACACCGCCGGGCTGGTCGCGGGCGCGCTGGCGGCGGCGGCCGTCCTCGGCGCCGATCCGCGCGAGCTGGACGCGGCGGCCGACGCCCGCACCCCGTCCCCGGCGCTGCGCACCGCCGCCCGGCGCCTGGGCCGGCAACTGCTGCGGGCCGCGCGGACGGCTTGGCCGTGTGCCGAACTGGACGCGCTGGCCCGGGAGTTCCCCAAGGGCGCCCACCAGCCGGTCGTGCTCGGCCTCGCCGCCCGGGCGGCCGGGCTCACTCCCGAGGACGCCGCCCACTGCGCGGTCTACGAGAGCGTGAGCGGCCCGGCGACCGCCACCGTGCGGCTGCTCAGTCTCGACCCGTTCGACGCGACGGGCGTGCTGGCCCGGCTGGCGCCCGAGCTGGACCGGGTCGCGGACGCCGCGGTGGAGGCGGCGCGGTCGGTGGCCGCCGAGGGCACCGACGCGCTCCCCGCGGTGTCGGCCCCGCTGCTGGAGGTCATGGCGCAGGCCCACGCGGCATGGCCGGTCCGGCTGTTCGCGTCTTGACCCCGCCCCCCGGCCCACCCGGCTGAACAGCAACCTCCGCCCCCTCCCCGGCCGGTACCCCTCGTCTTCCCCCCACCGGTACCTCCGGCCTTCCCCACCGGCACAAGGCCTCTCGCACAAGGAGCCGTCCATGCACCTCGACCACTCCCACCCCGCCCCCTCCGCCGTCAGCGCGGACGCCCACCGGCCGGACGGGGCCCGCCGTGCCCTGCGGGTCGGGCTCGGCGGGCCCGTCGGGTCCGGCAAGACCGCCACCGTCGCCGCCCTGTGCCGGGCGCTGCGCGACGAGTTGTCCCTCGCGGTCGTCACCAACGACATCTACACCCGCGAGGACGCCGAGTTCCTGCTCCGGGAGGCAGTGCTGCCGCCCGAGCGGATCACCGCCGTCGAGACGGGCGCCTGCCCGCACACCGCGATCCGCGACGACATCTCCGCCAACCTCGAAGCGGTGGAGGATTTGGAGGACGCGGTCGGCCCGTTGGACCTCATCCTCGTGGAGTCCGGCGGCGACAACCTCACCGCCACCTTCTCCAAGGGGCTCGTGGACGCCCAGATCTTCGTGATCGACGTGGCCGGCGGCGACGACATCCCGCGCAAGGGCGGCCCCGGCGTCACCACCGCCGACCTGCTCGTGATCAACAAGACCGACCTCGCCCCGTACGTCGGCTCCGACCTCGCCCGGATGGCCGCCGACGCCAAGGCGCAGCGCGCCGAACTCCCGGTCGTCCTCCAGTCGTTGCGCGGTGACACCGGTGTCGCCGACGTGGCCGCCTGGGTGCGGGGGCGGCTCGCCGCGTGGGCGGCATGACCGTCACCGGGGTCCGGGTGCGGGCGAGGGCCCGGATCGTCGCCCGCGCCGACGGGCGCGGCGGTACGGCCCTGCCCGTCCTGGACGGCGAGGGCCCGCTGGCGCCGCGCCGCACCCGGGCCACCGGGTCCTGGGCGAAGGTGATGCTCGTGGGCGCGATGAGCGGACCGCTCGGCGGCGACCGCTTCACCCTGGACGCCCGTGTGGAGGAGGGCGCCCGGCTGCACGTCGGGTCGGCCGCCGCCACCCTCGCCCTGCCGGGCCAGACCAAGGGCGAGGCCCGGTACGACGTGCGGCTCGACGTGGCCGACGGCGCCGAACTGCGCTGGCTGCCCGAGCAGTTGATCTCCGCCGACGGCAGCGACCTGTACGTCACCACCCGGGCCGAACTCGGTGCCGGCGCCCGGCTCGTGCTGCGCGAGGAGCAGGTGCTGGGGCGGACCGGGGAGCAGCCCGGGCGGCTCACCAGCCGGCTGACCGTACGGGTGGCGGGCCGGACGGTGCTGGACCAGGAGCTGTCCTGCGGACCCGGCGCCCCGGGCGGCTGGGACGGTCCGGCGGTGCTCGCCGGTCACCGGGCGGTGGGCCAGCTGGTCGTCGTACGACCGGAGTTCGCGGCCGCCCCGCCGCCCGCGCGGATGCTCGGCGAGTACGCCGCACTGGTGCCCCTCGCCGGTCCCGCGGCCCTCGTCAGCGCGGTCGCCCCGGACGCCCTGAGCCTGCGCCGGACCCTGGACGACGTACTGACCGGCCTCGACTGACCCGTGCCCCGAAGGGGCGCGGGGAACGGCGCGACCAGCCACGACGATGCCCGCGGACGAAGGACGGCACCACCCGGCCCCACAAGGCGACGCTTCGCTCAACGGGACATGATCATCCGGTTATCGGATTGGTAAAGATGACCGGAAAACCCTGTCCCCGGCACCCTCGCAGCCGAGAGGATCCCCGTCTGACCACTCGCATCGAGGTAGGGGGAGGGGCCCACGTGAGGGAAGCCAGACCGAAGAGCCGCCTGTTGGCGCTAGGTTCCGCCGGAGTACTCGTCACCGCCACCCTGATCGCCGGCGCCGTGTCGGCGCCCGTGGCCGGGGCCGCCTCCCGGCCCGCGCAGGACCGGGAGGCCAAGGGCGCCGAGATAGCGGCCGCCCGGGCGGCGAAGGCTGGCGTCAAGTGGCAGGACTGCCCGGCCGACTGGGGGCTGGAGAAGCCCATCCAGTGCGGCTGGGTCAGCGTGCCGCTCGACTACGCCCACCCCTACGGCAAGCAGATCAAGCTCGCCGTGGACCGCATCGGCAACACCGGCACCAAGAAGGAGCGCCAGGGCGCGCTCGTCTACAACCCCGGCGGCCCCGGCGGCTCCGGTCTGCGCTTCCCGCGCCGGGTCACCACCCACAACGCCCTCTGGGCGAACGTCGCCAAGGCCTACGACTTCGTCGGCTTCGACCCGCGCGGCGTCGGCCACTCCACGCCCATCTCCTGCGTCGACCCGCAGGAGTTCGTCAAGGCGCCCAAGATGGACCCGGTGCCGGACAGCGAGGCCGACAAGACCGCGCAGCGCAAGCTGGCCCGCGCGTACGCCGAGGGGTGCGCGAAGCGCAGCGGCGCGATGCTGCCGCACATGACCACCCCCAACACCGCCCGCGACCTGGACGTCATCCGCGCCGCGCTGGGCGAGAAGAAGCTCAACTACCTCGGCGTGTCCTACGGCACCTACCTCGGCGCCGTCTACGGCACCCTCTTCCCGGGCCACCTGCGCCGCATGGTCGTGGACAGCGTGGTCGACCCCTCCCGCGAGAAGATCTGGTACCAGGCCAACCTGGACCAGGACATCGCCTTCGAGGGCCGCTGGAAGGACTGGCAGGACTGGGTCGCCGCCAACGACGCCGCCTTCCACCTCGGCACCACCCGCGCCGCCGTCCAGGCCAAGTGGCTCCAGCTGCGCGCCACCGCCAAGAAGCACCCGATCGGCGGCGTCGTCGGCCCGGCCGAGCTGATCTCCTTCTTCCAGAGCGCGCCGTACTACGACTCCTCGTGGGTGCCGGTCGCCACGGTCTTCAGCAAGTACGTCGCCGGTGACACCCAGGCGCTGGTCGACGCCGCGGCCCCCGACCTGTCGGACACCGCGGGCAACATCGCCTCCGAGAACTCCAACGCCGTCTACACCGCCGTCGAGTGCGCCGACGCCAAGTGGCCCACCAGCTGGCAGAAGTGGAACCGGGACAACACCCGGCTCAACAAGAACTACCCCTTCCTGACCTGGTCCAACGCCTGGATGAACCTGCCGTGCGCCACCTGGCCGGCCAAGCAGCACACCCCGGTCGAGGTCAAGACCCACAAGGGCCTGCCGAAGGTGCTCATCGTGCAGTCCACCCGGGACGCCGCCACCCCGTACGGCGGTGCCGTCGAGCTGCACAAGCGCTTCAAGGGCTCCCGCCTGATCACCGAGAAGAACGCGGGCTCCCACGGTGTGACCGGCCTGGTCAACCCGTGCGTCAACCAGCGCGTCGACGCCTACCTGCTCAAGGGCGCGCTGGACGGCAAGAACGTGACCTGCGCCCCGCACGCCACGCCCAAGCCGTAACCGCACCACCAAGCTGACCAGGGGCGGCCGGATCTTCCGGCCGCCCCTCGGCTATGCCGCGCACCAGGCGTCCTCCGCCGCGTAGTCGAACAGATCCGGATACGCCCGCGCGAGCAGCGGAAACGCCTCCCGCCAGTCGCGTCCGCGCACGCTCGCGGCAAGCCACTCCACCGTCTCGGGCAGACTCTCCGCGTACGACCCCACCGGCCGGTAGCCCAGCTCCCGCCGCGCGGCGGACATGTCGCACACCACCGGCCGCGGCACCGACCAGGGAGTGCGGCCCACCGAGCCCTCCGGTGGACCGTCCAGCCACACCGTCCGGGCCTCGACCCCCATCACCGCGTCCACCGCCGCACCGATCTCCGCGGCCGTCGGCGCCTCGGCGTCACAGGCGTTGAGCACCCGCGAACCCGGCCGGGCCGCCGCCAGCCGCACCAGCTCGGCGATGGTCCGGGTGCTCGACGGATGGAACCGGCTCTCGCCCCGGTACGCCAGCACCCGCCGCCTGCGGCCGTCCAGGTTCCGCTTGACGAAGTACAGCTCGCGCGGCAGCGGGCTGTACGGCCCGTGCACCGCGCCCGGCCGCAACACCGTCACCGGGAACCCGTCACCGGCGGCGAGCAGTTCCGCCTCCAGCGCGGCCTTGCGGGTGCTGTAGGTGGCCTCGCCCGGCGCGACCGTCGGCTGGGTCTCGGGGACCGGCACCGGGTATACCGGGAAGCCGTCCGGCTCGCCCTGGGTGTCGAAACCCCGTCCGGCGCCGTCCTCGTACACGGACACGCTGGAGATCACCACCGCCGAGCCGATCCGGTCCGCGAGCGACGTCAACTGCCGGGCGTGTCCCGCGTCGTAGGCGACCACGTCGACCAGCAGCTCGCAGCCGTCGCCCACCAGCGCGGCCAGGGCGTCGCCGTCGGCGCGGTCCAGCCTGGCCGTGCGCACCCCCTCGTCCCAGCCCGCGTCCCGGCCCCCGCCGCGCGAGGCGGCCGTCACCGCCCAGCCGTCCCGGGCCAGCGCGTCCACCACCGGACGGCCGATCTGCCCGGTCGCCCCGATCACCACCGCTTTCCTCATACGGCGAGCCTAGGCACCCCCACCGCCGCCGGGGCGGATCTTCTGCCGACGGCAGAGGTCACCCGAGCGGCGCCCGGCGCGGCCCGCGCTCCTTGGCGGCCTGCCGCTCCTTGACGACGGCCGCGTACTCGTCGACGTACTCCTGCCCGGACAGGGTAAGGATCGCGTAGACGATCTCGTCGGTGACCGCCCGCAGCACCGCCTTCTCCCGCTCCATGCCCGCATAGCGGGAGAAGTCCAGCGGCTCGCCGAAGCGGATGGTCACCGGGCGGATCCTCGGTACGACCCGGCCGGGCGGCTGGGCCTCGAAGGTGCCGATCATCGCGCAGGGCACCACCGGCACCCCCGCCGTCAGCGCCAGCACGGCGACCCCGACCTTGCCCTTGTACAGCCTGCCGTCGTGCGACCGCGTGCCCTCCGGATAGATGCCGAGCAACTCGCCCCGGCGCAGCACCCCGAGGCCCTCGCGGATCGCCGCCTGCCCCGCCTCCTTCCCGGAGCGGTCCACCGGGATCTGCCCGGCGCCGCGGAAGAAGAACGCGGTGAGCCGGCCCTTCAGCCCCGGACCGGTGAAGTACTCGGCCTTGGCGAGGAAGGTGATGCGGCGCTTCAGCACCGCAGGCATCAGAAAGTGGTCGGAGAACGACAGATGATTGCCCGCGATGATCGCCGGTCCCGATACGGGCACCTGCTCCAGCCCCTCGATCCGGGGCCGGAAGACCAGCCTGAGCAGCGGGCCCAGCAGCACGTACTTGAGGACGTAATAGAACACGGCTCGCCTCACTCCGTCGGGCCGGCGGCGGACCGTCGGCGGTGCGGCGCGCGGGCCGGACCGCCGGCCGGGCGCCCCTGTCATCATCCGCTGCCCGGTTTCCCACGGCCAGTACCGCGCCACGCGTCGTACACCGCCCGGTTGCCCGCACACCGCCGCGCCGAACCGGGGGCGCGCGGGCGTGTCGGCGGGCCTTGTCCGTGCGCCGTCGCACGCCCCCGTACGATGACCTCATGCGCACCACCGGACAGCACCCGTGGCGCCCGCTCGGGCGGTACCGCGCGCTGTCCGTGCTGGCGGTGCTGATCGGGCTGCTGGGCATGCACGCCCTCGCGCCCGGCGGCGGAGCGGGGCACGCCGAACAGGCCCACGCCACACACGGCATGGCCGCGCTCGTCGCCGCCGACGACTGCCCGGGCGGCGACGGCCACTGCGGCGGCCACCGGCTGCACCACGCCGACCCCAGCTGCGCCTCGGGCGCCCTGGACGGCGGGCCCCGCCTGCCCGCGCCGGCCCCCGACCCGGTGACCGGACCGGCACCGGCCCCCTGCCGGCTCGCCGTGTGGGCCACCGCGCCGGACGGCGCCCGCGCCCCACCCGACCTGGCCGAACTCCAGCTCCTGCGGATCTAGAGGCCGCCCCGGCCGCGCCCGCCCCGCCACCCGCGGGACGCGCGCCCGTGCCCACGCGTGCCCGAAATCCCTCCGCGACAGCAGGAGTTCTTCCCATGATCACCCGTACCCTGACGCGCCGTGCCGCCCTCGCCACGGCCGCCGTGACCTCCGCGCTCGTCCTCGCCGCCTGCGGCGGCAACAGCGACGACAACGGAGAGGGCGGCACCGGCCACACCGGTCACGGCGCCTTTGCCGCCTCCGCCACGCCGAGCGCGTCGGCCGGCGCGCACAACGCCCAGGACGTCGCCTTCGCCCAGGGCATGATCCCGCACCACCAGCAGGCCCTTCAGATGGCGGAACTCGCCGCCGACCGCGCCTCCTCCGCGCGCGTGAAGGACCTCGCCGCGCGCATCGAGAAGGCGCAGGACCCGGAGATCCGCACCCTGACCGGCTGGCTGAAGGCCTGGGGCGAGCAGCCCCCGATGGCCGGCATGGACCACTCCGGCCACACCGGGATGTCCGGGATGATGAGCGAGGCCGACATGGCCGCCCTGAAGAAGGCCACCGGCAGGGACTTCGACAACCGGTTCCTGTCCCTGATGACCGAACACCACCAGGGCGCCGTCGAGATGGCCACCACCGAGAAGCGGAAGGGCCGCTCCGGCGACGCCAAGGCCATGGCGGACGCGATCATCACCGCGCAGGACGCCGAGATCAAGGAGATGAAGCAGCTCCTCGGCGCGAAGTGACACCGCGGCGGGGGCCGGTGTCGCCACCGGCCCCCGCCCGCTCGTCTCTCAGCCCAGCACCTTCTCCAGCGCGCCCAGCGCCGACCGCAGCTCCTCCGCCGTGATGGTCAGCGGCGGCGCCAGCCGGATCGTGGAGCCGTGGGTGTCCTTGACCAGGACCCCCTCGCGCATCAGCCGCTCACTGATCTCCCGGCCGGTGCCGAGCGCCGGGTCGACGTCCACCCCGGCCCACAGCCCGCGGGCCCGGAACCCGGTCACGCCCCTGCCGATCAGCTCCGTCAGCCCCTCCCGCAGGAGCACCCCGAGCTCGGCCGCCCGGCGCTGGAACGCGCCCGTCTCCAGCAGCTCCACCACGGCCGTGCCGACCGCCGCGGCCAGCGGATTGCCGCCGAACGTCGAACCGTGCTCACCGGGACGCAGCACGCCCAGCACCTCGCGCCGGGCCACCACCGCCGACACCGGGACGATGCCGCCGCCCAGCGCCTTGCCGAGCAGCAGCACGTCCGGCACCACGCCCTCGTGCTCGACGGCGAGGGTGCGGCCGGTGCGGCCGAGGCCCGACTGGATCTCGTCGGCGACGAACAGACAGCCCCGGCGGCGGGTCAGCTCGCGCACCCCCGCGAGATAGCCGTCGTCCGGCACGATCACGCCCGCCTCGCCCTGGATGGGCTCGATCAGCACCGCCGCCGTGGTGTCGTCGACCGCCGCCTCCAGCGCGGCCAGGTCGTTGTACGGCACCACCGTGAAGCCGGGGGTGAAGGGGCCGAAGCCGGCGCGGGCCGTCTCATCCGTGGAGAAGCCGACGATCGTCGTCGTACGGCCGTGGAAGTTCTCCGCCGCGACCACGATCGTCGCCCGGCCCTCGGGGACGCCCTTCACGTCGTACGCCCATTTGCGGGCCACCTTGATGCCGCTCTCCACGGCCTCCGCGCCCGTGTTCATCGGCAGCACCATGTCCATTCCGGTCAGCTCCGCGAGCCGCTCGGCGAACTCGGCCAGCCGGTCGTTGTGGAAGGCGCGGGAGGTCAGGGTGAGCCGGTCGAGCTGGCGGTGGGCGGCCTCGACCAGCGCCGGGTGCCGGTGGCCGAAGTTCAGGGCCGAGTAGCCGGCCAGCATGTCGAGGTAGCGGTTGCCCTCGACGTCCTCCACCCAACTGCCCTCGGCCCGGGCCACGACCACGGGCAGCGGATGGTAGTTGTGCGCGAGCACCGGCTCCTCCGCGCGGATCAGCTGCTCGGACGTACGGGGGCGGGCGGGTGCGGTCATCAGCGGATCTCCTGGGTGCAGCACTTGATGCCGCCGCCGGCCTTGTGGAGCTCGGACAGGTCGACGGGGACGGGGACATAGCCGTGATCGGCCAGGCGCGCGGCCAGCGCCCCGGCCTGCGGGGCGATGAAGACGTGCCGGCCGTCGCAGACGGAGTTCAGGCCGAAGGCCAGCGCGTCCTCGCGGGTGGCGAGCACCGCCCGCGGGTACAGCCGCCGGAGCACTTCACGGCTGCCCGGCGAGAAGGCCTCCGGGTAGTAGCAGACGTTCTCGTCGTCGAGGACGAACAGCGCCGTGTCCAGGTGGTAGAAGTACGGGTCCACCAGCCGCAGCCCGATCACCGGCCGGCCCAGGTACTCCTGCGCCTCCCGGTGCGCCTCGGGGGTGGTGCGGAACCCGGTCCCGGCGAGCACGTACCGGCCCGTCCACACCAGGTCGCCCTCGCCCTCGGCCACCGACTCGGGCCGGTACACGTCGTAGCCGGCCGTCTTGAACCAGGTGTCGTAGTGCTCCGACTCCGGGCGCCGCTCGGGGGCGTGGAAGAGGGAGCCGAAGACCCGACCGCCGACGACGAGGGCCGCGTTGGCGGCGAACACCATGTCCGGCAGCCCGGGGACCGGCTCGACACGCTCGACGGTGTGGCCGTGATCCTCGAAGGCGCGGACCAGCGACCGCCACTGCTCCCGGGCCAGGGCCGCGTCGACGGGCCGGCCGGGATGCATCCAGGGGTTGATCGCGTACTGGACGGCGAAGTGCCTGCATTCGCAGACGAGGAATCGCCGGGGACGCGGCACACGACGTTCGGTCACAGAGGGTTCCCTCCGCTCTCCTGTGTGTCACTGAGGGGGTGACACCACGGTAGGAAGGGAGGAAGACGGCCGACAAGTGCGAAAGGCTGCGTAGATGCGCAGCATCGCTGCGTTCCCACCGGGGCGCACGCACGCCTCCTGCGCGCGCCCCCGATGCCGGGTCACTCGGGGGCGGCGTGGGTGGCGCCCGCCTCCGGACTCTCCGGGAGCAGATGGGACAGCACCATCACACTGATCGTCTTGCGGATGAACGGCTCGGCGCGGATCCGCTCCAGCACCTCCTCGAAGTGCTCCACGTCCCGCGCCCGCACGTGCAGCAGCGCGTCGGCGCCGCCGGTCACCGTCATGGCCGCCGCGATCTCCGGATGGTTGCGGACCACCTCCGCCAGGCGCCGGGGCGGGGCGGCGCCCTCGCAGTAGACCTCGACGTACGCCTCCGTGCGCCAGCCCAGCGCCGCCGGTTTCACCGTCGCCGTGAACCCGGTGATCACCCCGGTCTCCCGCAGCCGGTCCACCCGCCGCTTGACCGCCGTGGCGGACAACCCGACGTCCGCGCCGATCTCGGCGAAACTCGTGCGGGCGTTCGCCATCAGCGCGGTGATGATCCGGCGGTCCAGCTCGTCGAACGCGGGTGTCCTGCTGTTCATGCGGGCACTGTAGCCAGCTCCCGCGCGCGGCGGCTCAGGACCGGACGACGACCACGGCCAGGGTCAGCAGCCCCAGCACCACCCAGCCGAACCACAGCCAGCCGTTGCTGCCGAGCGCGACCGTGTAGGCGGTCACGAGGACCAGCGCGCCGGCCGTGAGAGCACCCATCGTCTTGGTGGAACCATTGGAGCCGTTCGTGGTACCGGGCATCGCGACACCCTCCTCGTGGTCCGTCCCCGACCCATGGTGCCCCCATTCCCGCGCCGGCGGGATAGGGGGCACGGGATACGACGACGGGCCGGAGCCCGGTCGGCTCCGGCCCGTGCGGGGCAGCCCCGGCTCAGCCCTCGCGGGCGCTCAGCGAGGCCAGATAGGCGTTGTACGCCTCCAGCTCCTTGTCACCGTCCCGGTCGGCGGCCCGGTCCTTGCGCTTGGCCTGCCGCTGCTCGGAGCGGTACCACTGGAACAGCAGCGCGATCAGCACCAGCACCGACGGGATCTCGCTGAACGCCCAGGCGATGCCGCCCGCCGAGCTCTGGTCGGACAGCGCGTCGATGCCCAGCGAGGCCGGCGGGTGCTCGAAGGTGCCCACCATCGGCGTGGACGCCATCATCAGCGCGATGCCGAAGAACGCGTGGAACGGCATGCCCGCGAACAGCTCCAGCATCCGCATCAGATGGCCCGGCCGGTGCGGACCGGGGTCCACACCGATGATCGGCCAGAAGAACACCACACCGACCGCGAGGAAGTGCACCATCATCGCGATGTGCCCGGTCTTCGAGCCCATCAGGAAGTCGAACAGCGGGGTGAAGTACAGGGCGTACAGGCTGGCGATGAACAGCGGGATGGTGAACGCCGGGTGGGTGACGACCCGCATGTACCGGCTGTGCAGCAGCATCAGCAGCAGCTCGCGCGGCCCCTTGCGGCCCTTGCCGGCGGCCGGCAGCGCGCGCAGCGCCAGCGTGACGGGGGCGCCGAGCAGGATCAGGATCGGCGACAGCATGCTGATCACCATGTGCTGCACCATGTGCACGCTGAACATGACCATGCCGTAGTCGTTCAGCTTGGTGCACATCACCAGGACGATGGTGAGCACGCCGACGACGTACGACACCGTCCGCCCGGCCGGCCACGCGTCCCCGCGCCGCCGCAGTCGTACGACCCCCCACCCGTACAGGGCCAGTCCGGCCGCACAGGCGACGAGGAAGAAGGGGTCCGCCGACCACTCGAGCCCTCGACCCAGCGTGAACGGCGGCAGATCCATCATCATGCCGTGCCCGCTGTGATCCATCCGCCGGCTCCTGTTTCGTGGGGGTTGTGCGAGTTGTCCGCCCCCAAGAGTAGAACCGCCCCCGGTCCCGACTGCGACCGGGGGCGGATTGTTCTCCCCTGAACGAAAAGGCGTCCGCGGACTACAGAACGCACTCCGCCTCGTCGTACCGCTCGGCGGGAACCGTCTTCAGCGTCTCCACGGCGTCGGCCAGCGGCACCATGACGATGTCGGTCCCCCGCAGCGCGGTCATCGCGCCGAACTCCCCCCGGTGCACGGCCTCCACCGCGTGCCATCCGAACCGCGTGGCCAGCACCCTGTCGTACGCCGTGGGCGTCCCGCCCCGCTGCACATGCCCGAGGATCACCGGCCGGGCCTCCTTGCCGAGCCGCTGCTCCAGCTCGACCGACAGCTGCCGGGCGATGCCCGCGAAGCGCTCGTGGCCGTAGACGTCCTTGCCGCCCTCGTCGAAGTCCATGGTGCCGGGGCGCGGCTTGGCGCCCTCCGCGGCGACCACGATGGCGAACCGCTTGCCGGCCGCGAACCGCTCGCCGACCTTCCGCGTCAGCTCCTCGATGTCGAAGGGCCGCTCGGGCACGACGACGGCGTGGGCGCCGGCCGCCATGCCGGAGTGCAGCGCGATCCAGCCGGTGTGCCGGCCCATGACCTCCACGATGAGCACCCGCTGATGGGACTCGGCGGTGGTCTTCAGCCGGTCCAGGGCCTCGGTCGCCACGGTCACCGCGGTGTCGAAGCCGAAGGTGACATCGGTGACCGCGATGTCGTTGTCGATGGTCTTGGGCACGCCCACGATGGGCAGGCCGTTGTCCGAGAGCAGCCGGGCCGCCTTCAGGGTGCCCTCGCCGCCGATCGGGATGATCGCGTCCAGGCCCAGCTCCGCGACATGGCCCCGGGCCCGCTCCACGCCGTCCCGCAGGTGCTCCGGGCGGACCCGGGAGGAGCCGAGGATGGTGCCGCCGCGGGCCAGGATGCCGGACACGGCGTCCAGGTCGAGCTTGCGGTAGTCGCACTCCAGGAGGCCCTTCCAGCCGTCCCGGAAACCGATGACCTCGTCGCCGTGGTCGACGACGGCACGGTGCACGACGGACCGGATGACGGCATTCAGGCCGGGGCAGTCGCCGCCGGACGTGAGGACACCAATGCGCATAGCCCGAATTACCTTCTCAACGTGGGCCGGGTGACCGGACCACGTTGTCCGGCGGATTCCCGGCCACCCTACCGGCGTGAGGGGGTGACTCCACAGCGGGCGTCCGCCTGCTGGACGCGCCCGCACATGTGAGCGGACGAGCCGTCAGGCGGGCCCGCCGGGAGTCTGCCGGACCATGCTGACCTCCCGTTGAAGGGACGGTTACGGAGGCTGCCGTTCCGCCCTTTTCCGGCCGGTTACGCGGGCTGCCGAACCCGCCGCCCCTCTCCGGCCGGTTACGCGGGCTGCTGGGCCGCCGCGATGCGCTCGTTGCGCAGCGCCTCGTACCAGCGGTCGTCGATCGGCGGCAGCGCGTTGACGTCCAGGGCCAGCTTTAGTAGCAGGTCGGCGATCAGCGGGTTGCGGGCGAGCACCGGCCCGTGCATGTACGTGCCGAAGACCGTGCCGTTGTACGCGCCCTCGGTGCCGTCGCCGGTGCCGTTGCCCTTGCCGATCGTCACCCGGGCGAAGGGGCGTGCCGTCGGGCCGAGGTGGGTGACGCCCTGGTGGTTCTCGAAGCCGGTCAGCTGGGGCAGCCCGAGCTGCGGGTCGATGTCCGCGAGCACGTCACCGACGCACCGCTCGCCCTCGCCGCGCACCGACACCACGTCGAGCAGGCCGAGGCCCGGCTCGCGCTGGCCGAGGTCGTTGATGAACTCGTGGCCGAGGATCTGGTAGCCGGCGCACACGGAGAACACGATCGCGCCGTTCTCCACCGCGCGGTGCAGATGCCCGTCCCGGCGCAGCCGCTCGGCCGCGAGCCGCTGCGGACGGTCCTCGCCGCCGCCGATGAGATAGATGTCACCGGAGGTCGGGATCGGCTGGTCGCTGCGCACGTCGAGCCGGGCCACGTCCAGGCCGCGCTGCCGGGCCCGGCGCTCCACGACGAGGGCGTTGCCCTGGTCGCCGTAGGTGCTCAGCAGGTCCGGGTAGATCCACACCAGCCGCAGTTGGTTGTCGCTCATGAGGTGATCGCCCTTCGAAGATCAGTTGCCGACGCGGCGGCGCAGGTCCTGGAACGCGGTGTAGTTCGCGATGACCTCGATCCGGCCCGGCGGGCACATCTGCACGGCCTGGTCGAGGTTGTCGCAGACCTGGAAGTGCTGGTTCGCGACCTCCAGACGCACGGCGAGGTCCAGCTTCCGGTCACCGATGACGAAGATCGGGTGGCCGGTCAGCCGGGTGTAGTCGACGTCCCACAGCCAGGAGGTGTCGGTGCCGTCGGCCCCGCGCGCGTTCACGGACAGGATCACCGGCGCCGGCGGCGGGTCGATCAGGGAGAACGTCTCCAGCCAGCCGGCCGGGTTCTTGGCCAGCAGCAGCCGGAGGTCACGGCTTTGGAACTGCACCACGTCGTACCGGCCGGCCACCGCCTGCACCTGGTACATCCGCTCCAGGGCGACCTGCGGCGGCACCCCGAAGACGGCGGCGACGGCCGCGGAGGACGCGGCGTTGGCCTTGTTGGCGCGGCCCGGCAGCTGGAGGTGGATCGGCCAGGCGGACCCGTGCGGGTCCAGCACGTGGTCGCCGGACAGAGCCCAGGTCGGCGTGGGCCGGCGGAAGCCGCACTCACCGCAGAACCAGTCGTCACCGGGGCGCTGCATCACACCGCCGCACGACGGGCAGGACCAGGCGTCGTCCTTCCACATCTGGCCGGCCGCGACCCAGACCACGTTCGGGGAGGAGGACGCGGCCCACACCACCAGCGGGTCGTCGCAGTTGGCGACGACGACCGCCTTGGAGCCGGCCAGGCCCTCGCGCCAGTTCTCGGCGAGCATCCGGGTCTCGGCCGCGCGGTCCAGCTGGTCCCGGGAGAGGTTCAGCAGCGCGATGCACTTGGGGTCGGTGTCCCGGGCCACTCCGGCCAGGTACTTCTCGTCGACCTCGATGACGCCGAACTTCGCGTCCGAGCCGCCTGCCAGCGCCGAGGTGATGCCGGCCGGCATGTTGGCGCCGAGCGCGTTCGACACGACCGGGCCCGCGGCGCGCAGCGCCTCGGCGATGAGCCGGGTGGTGGTGGTCTTGCCGTTGGTCGCCGACACCAGGACGACGTCCAGGTTCTGGGCGAGCCGTCCGAGCAGGTCGGGGTCGAGTTTCAGCGCGACCCGGCCACCGATCACCGACCCGCTGCCGCGCCCTGCGGCGCGCGATGCCGCAGCGACCGCCTTGCCCGCGGTCACGGCCAGCTTGGCCCGCGGCGAGAGCGGGTCCGAGTTGCCTGCCATCAGTTCTCGATCCTCCTTGCGTACGCGCCGCGCCTGGGGCCATCCGGCAGCGTGGTGGGACCCTCAGCCTATCGAGATCCGTTCACACACCCGAATTCCGGCCCACGCCTTCGCGCGGCGGGCATGAGCTGAAGGAACCGTACCCTTGCCGCCATGCGACACGGTTCCATTCCGGGCGCCCGCGGGCGCGTCCGGCCCCTCACCCTGCTCGGCGACGCGGCGCTGCGCGAGCCCTGCCGGGACGTCACCGACTTCGGCCCCGCCCTCGCGGACCTCGTTCAGGACCTGTTCGCCACGATGTACGCGGCGGGCGGGGTCGGGCTGGCGGCGAACCAAGTGGGCGTGCCCTTGCGGGTGTTCGTCTACGACTGCCCCGACGACGAGGACGTGCGCCACCTGGGTCATGTGGTGAATCCACGGCTGGTGGAGGCGGACGGCGTGGTGATCCGGGGTCCGGAGGGCTGTCTGTCGCTGCCGGGTCTGGAAGCGGGCACCGAGCGCTACGACCACGCGGTGATCGAGGGCCGGACGGTGACCGGGGAGCCCGTCACCGTGCACGGCACCGGCTTCTTCGCCCGGTGTCTCCAGCACGAGTACGACCACCTGGAGGGAGAGATCTACGCGGACCGGCTGACGGGGTGGCGGCACCGGAAGCTGATGCGGCAGGTCTCCCGCGCCCCCTGGCACCGGGGGAGCGGTACGGCAGGGTAGGTTGGCGGCCGGCGGCCGTCAGAACCCCGGGCCGCCCAGGCGGTCCCCGGCGGCGGCCAGCCGGCCCCACAGCAGGTCGGCGAGGGAGCGCACCAACTCGGCCCGGGAGCAGGGGCGTTCGCCCAGCCACCAGTCGCCGGCCGCGTGCATCATCCCGACGATCCCGTGGCCCCATACCCGGGCCAGCTGCCGGCTGTCCGGGCCGAGGTCCACCCGCTCCTCGATGACCTGGGCCAGCTCCTCGCCCATCCGCCGCAGCAGCGGCACGGAGTGCTTGCCGACGTCGAAGCCCTGCTCCCCGCCGGCACCGCCCTCGGCCGGATGCATCAGGAACCGGTACACCTGGGGCCGTGCCTCGATCGCGGCGAGGTAGGTGTCGAGGGTGGACTCGACCCGCTCGCGCCGCTCGGCCGGCGCGTCCAGCGCCGCCCGCAGCGAGGCCAGCAGGGCGTCGGTGTGCCGCTGGGCCAGGGCCGCGTACAGACCGCCCTTGTCGCCGAAGTGCCGGTACAGGATCGGTTTGGTGATCCCCGCTTCCGCCGCGATCGCGTTCATCGACGCCTGCGGGCCGTCGCGCAGCACCACCCGGTCGGCGGCCTCCAGCAGCTCGCGCCGTCGTCGGTCGGCGGACCGCTGCTGCTCGGTCCGCTGTGTGGTGTCCATGTGCTCTCCCACCCGTGCTGATTCGGTGACGCCTGCGCAAACTAACACTGACGGCACCCCCGGCATCGAACGGGAGGCCGAGGGGCTCGGCGGTTGACAATCCTACCGGCCGGTAACAGACTCGCGTTACCGTTAGTAACGTGGCAACCGCCGCTGGAGGGGACATGGCCGAGTTCACCATGGAGCTCAACGACGAGCAGAAGGAAGTCCGGGACTGGCTCCATGGCTTCGCCGCGGACGTGATCCGCCCGGCGGCGGCCGAGTGGGACGAGCGCGAGGAGACGCCCTGGCCCGTCATCCAGGAGGCCGCGAAGGTCGGCATCTACTCCCTCGACTTCTACGCGCAGCAGTACTTCGACCCCACCGGCCTCGGCATCCCGATGGCGATGGAGGAGCTGTTCTGGGGGGACGCGGGCATCGCCCTGTCCATCGTGGGCACCGGCCTCGCCGCCGTGGGCGTCCTCGCCAACGGCACCGACGAGCAGATCGGCACCTGGATCCCGCAGATGTACGGCGACCAGAACGACGTCAAGGTCGCCGCGTTCTGCTCCTCCGAGCCCGACGCCGGCTCCGACGTGGCCTCCATGCGCACCCGCGCCGTCTACGACGAGGCCAAGGACGAGTGGGTGATCAACGGCACGAAGACCTGGGCGACCAACGGCGGCATCGCCAACGTCCACGTGGTCGTCGCCGTCGTCGACCCGGAGCTGGGCTCCAAGGGCCACGCCTCCTTCATCGTCCCGCCGGGCACGCCCGGCCTGTCCCAGGGGCAGAAGTTCAAGAAGCACGGCATCCGCGCCTCCCACACCGCCGAGGTGGTCCTGGACGACGTGCGGGTGCCCGGCTCCTGCCTGCTCGGCGGCAAGGAGAAGCTGGACGAGCGGCTGGCCCGGGCCCGGGAGAAGGTGAAGGCGGTTGGGGGTGAGCGCGTGAGGAACGCGGCGATGGCCACGTTCGAGGCGTCCCGGCCGGCTGTCGGCGCCATGGCCGTGGGCACCGCCCGGGCCGCCTACGAGGTCGCGCTCGACTACGCGAAGAACCGCGAGCAGTTCGGACGGCCGATCATCGACAACCAGGGCGTGGCCTTCCAGCTCGCCGACATGCGCACGCAGATCGACGCGGCACGGCTGCTGGTGTGGCGGGCCTCCTGGATGGCCGTCAACGGCAAGCCGTTCACCGCGGCCGAGGGGTCCATGTCCAAGCTGTTCGCGAGCGAGACCGCGAAGAAGGTGACCGCGCAGGCCATCCAGATCCTGGGCGGCAACGGGTACACGCGCGAGTACCCGGTGGAGCGGATGCACCGGGACGCCGCGATCTACACCATCTTCGAGGGGACCAGCGAGATCCAGCGGCTGGTCATCGCCCGGACCCTGTCGGGCATGTCCATCCGGTGACGGCGGGGCGGAACCGTCTGCCGCGGACGGCTCCGCCCGCTCACCGGTGCTTCAGCGGGGTGAGCTGCTCGATGTCGTACTTCGCCCGCAGCGCCTCGATCGCCTCCTGGTCCGGCGGGCCCCCGTCGGCCAGGATCTCCAGCAGTTCCTCGAAGTAGCGTTCGTGGTCCGGCGGGGGAGACGCCTGGAAGAACATCTTCGCCGGGCTCTCCGTCGGATTGGCGAAGGCGTGGGGGCAGCCCGGCGGTACGACGATCACCGTGCCCGGCGTCGCGCGCACCACCCGGCTGCCCGAAGGCGACTGCCACTTCTGCCAGTTGTCGGGGGTACGGATGCGCGGCTCGAAGGCGAGGACGTCCAGCTCCCCTTCCAGGACGTAGAACAACTCCTCGCTGCGCGTGTGCACATGGGCGCCCACATCGAAGCCGGGCGGCACCTCCACCTCGAAGGTGGAGGCCATCCGCGAATGGGTGCCGGTGACCTTGAACGTCACCCGCTGGGCCGGGGTCTCGACGACACGGCCGTGCCCCGGTGGCACGTACAGTCCCTCGGTCTCGGTCATGAGCGGCTCACCACGTCACCGGCAGGGCCTCGGGCCCCCGGATCAACGCGCCCTTGCGGAACGGCACTTGATCCGGCGGTACGGCCAGCCTCAGTCCCGGCACCCGGTCCAGCAGGGCGTCCGTCAGCAGCTCCTCCTCCAGCCGGGCCAGGATCCCGCCCGGGCAGTAGTGCGGGCCGAAACCGAAGGCCGCGTGCGGGTTGGGACTGCGGGAGAAGTCGATGGTGTCCGGGTCGGGGAAGACCTCGGGGTCGCGGTTGGCGGCCAGGTACGAGACGTAGACCGCCTCGCCCGCGCGGATGCGGACCCCGCCGATCTCCACGTCCTCCAGGGCGACGCGGGACAGTCCGACCGCGTTGCGGTGCGGGATGTAGCGCAGCAGTTCGTCGATCGCCCGGGGCCTGATCTCCGGCTGCGCGCGCAGCCGGCGCAGCAGCCGGGGCCGGGTCAGCAGCAGGTAGAAGAGCTGCCCGCTGTTGCTGGTGACCGCCTCGCCGCCGATCTGGAGGAGGACGGCGAGACCGACGGCCTCGTCCAGCGTGATCTCCGCGCGGCCCACCGCGGCGCCCAGCAGGGAGGTGACGTCCTCGCCGGTGCCGTGCCCGCGCCGCCCGATGAGCTCGGCGAAGTACGCGGCCATCTCCCGCTTGGCCCGCTCGCTGATCCGCTTGCCGTGCGAGGAGGAGAGGATCAGCCCGGTCCAGGTGTGCAGGGCGTGCCGGTCGCCGGCCGGGACGCCCATCAGCTCGCAGATCACCGCGATCGGGAACGGGCCGAGCACCGCGCTGGTCAGGTCCGCGGGCGGGCCGCCGCGCAGCAGCTCGTCGACCAGCTCCGCCAGCCGGACGCGCGCCTTCTCCCGCACCCGCTCCACGCCCTTGGCGCTGAACGCGGCGGCCACCGAGCGGCGCAGCCGGGTGTGTTCGGGCGGATCGAGGAAGCCGACCGCGCCCGGCTCGGGGATGAAGTGCGGCGCCAGCCGGGTGACCTGCTTGGCCCTGACCGCCGCCCGGCTGAAGCGGGGGTCGCCCGCCACCCTGCGCACGTCCTCGTACCGGGTGACCAGCCACGCCCAGCCCTCTCCGTGCGGCAGCTGGACGCGGGTGACCGGGCCCTCCGCCATCAGATCGGCCAGCACGGGGTCGAAGTCGGTCCCGGGCAGGTCGAGCGCCGGCCAGTGCCGTACCGGGGGCAGGGTCTCGGGCAGCGCCGGCGCGGTCACCGCCCGGCTCCGTCCCCGTCGGCCCAGCGTCCGACCGTCATCTCGGCGGTGATCCCCGGGCCGAACCCGGCCAGCAGCCCGCGCGCCCGGTCCTCGGCGCCGCCCTCGTCGAACAGCCGGCGCAGCGCGTCCAGGACGACGGCGCTGGCGATGTTGCCGTACTCGGTGAGCGTGGCCCGGCTGAACCGGAACGCGTGCGGGTCGACCTGGAGGAACTTGCTCAGGTCGTCGAGTATGCGGGGACCACCCGCGTGGATGATGTAGAAGTCCAGGTCGGCCGCGTCCCAGCCGTGTGTGCCGGCCAGTTCCCGCAAGGCCGGGGCGAGCGGCTCCATGGTCGTCGGCACCCGCTTGTCCAGCAGGAAGTGGAAGCCGGTCGCGCGCACGTCGTAGGCGATCCAGTCCTCGGTCTTCGGGATCAGGTAGGAGCCGTTGCGCTCCAGTTCGACGCCCCGGCCGCCGCGCCCGCGGACCACGGCGGCGGCGATGCCGTCGCCGAACAGCCCGTTGGAGAGCAGCGAGCCGACGCCGAGGTCGGTGGGCTGGTAGCACAGCGAGCAGAACTCGCAGGCCACGATGAGGGCATTGGCCTGCGGGTAGGCCGAACAGAAGTCGTGCGCCCGGTTGATCGCCGCGCCGCCGGCCGCGCAGCCCAGCTGGGCGATCGGGAGCTGGCGGGTGGTGCTGTCGAAGTCCATCTCGTTGATCAGCCACGCCGTGAGCGAGGGCATCATGAAGCCCGTGCACGACACGTAGATGATCACATCGATGTCGCTGGTGAGCAGTTCCGCGTCGTCCAGCGCGCGCTGGATCACCGCGGGGACCCGGGCCTTGGCCTCGGCCTCGTAGAGCTTGTTGCGCTCCTCGAAGCCCGGGTGTCTGAGGGTCTCCTCGATGGGCTGCACGATGTGCCGGGTCTTGACGCCCGTGTTCTCGATCAGCCTGAGGGCGAGTGGCAGTTGTGGGTGGTCGGCGTGGCGGGAGCGCGCCAGCTCCAGCGTCTCCTCCATCGTGATCACGTACTCCGGGACCGACACCGAGGGCTTGCACAAGGTCGCCATGAACCGTCCCTGCTTTCCGCGTTCCGACGGGCCTTCGCCCGCCGGTCAGAAGGTGGGTTCGCCTCTGTGGGCGCTCCACCCACGGTCACCCGGGAGGGCGATGATCTCGCGTTGGATTACTCCGAACCGGGGACCCCGGGGTCCGGCCCGCAGGGCGATTCATGCGGCCGGACGAGGGAAAACGGCAGGCCGGGCGTTACGTCGCAGGGGCCGGCGGTGTGGGAGGCGGGCCGTGGGCGGCGGGCACCCGGCGCGCGGCGGGGACGCGGCGGGGACGCGGTGCGGGCGCCTCGACCGCAGGCGGCCGGGGCATGAGGCGGGCCGGCGGGCACGACCGAACTGCCGGGGCGGTGCGGGCGAGGCGTTCGGCGGGCGTGGCGGGGACGGCCTACTGCGTCCCGCTGCTGTGCGCGATGCACGCGACGTCGATGCGGTCGGCCAGCTTGGCCAGCTCGATGGTCAGCGCGGCCACGGTGTCCTCGTCGAGCCCCTGCTCGCCCGCCTCGACCAGATGCAGCCACCGCGCGCCCACGGTCCGCAACAACTTACTCACGTCGGCCGCGGAGACCTGCAAGGCCCCGCGGTCGTCGACGATCAGAGGCAGGGTCACTTCGCGGTTCACAGAACGGGATGGTAGCCGCGCGGCCCTCACGCACCCTGCCAAACCGTGGTGATGTTGCAGAACTCCCGGATTCCGTGCCCGGACAGCTCACGCCCGTACCCCGAGCGCTTCACCCCGCCGAACGGGAACGCCGGGTGGGAGGCGGTCATCCCGTTGACGTACACCGAACCGGCCTCCAGGTCCCGGGCGAACCGTTCGACCTCGGTCTCGTCCCGCGTCCACACGTTCGAACTCAGTCCGAACTCCGAGTCGTTGGCGATGAGCACGGCCTCGTCCACGTCGTCCGCGCGGTACAGCGTGGCGACCGGTCCGAACGCCTCCTCGCGGTGGACGCGCATCTCCCGGGTGATGCCGGACAGCACGGTCGGCGGGTAGTACCAGCCGGGCCCGTCCGGCAGCTCGCCGCCGCACAGCACCGTCGCCCCGCCGTGCCGGGCGTCGTCGACCAGTTCCGCCAGGTCGTCACGGCCCCGCTCGCTGGCCAGCGGCCCGATCTCGGTGTCCTCCGCCAGTGGATCGCCCACCTTCAGGGCCCGCATGCCCGCGACGAACCTCTCGGCGAAGGCGTCGTAGACGTCGGTGTGCACGATGAACCGCTTGGCGGCGATGCAGGACTGCCCGTTGTTCTGCACCCGCGCGGTCACCGCGACCTCGGCCGCGCGGTCGAGGTCGGCGGACGGCATCACGATGTACGGGTCGCTGCCGCCCAGCTCCAGCACCGTCTTCTTGATCATCTCGCCGGCGGTGGACGCGACCGCCCGGCCCGCCGGTTCGCTGCCGGTCAGGGTGGCCGCCTTGACCCGCTCGTCGCGCAGGACGTCGTCCACCGCGCCGGAGCCGATCAGCAGCGTCTGGAAGCAGCCCGCCGGGAAGCCCGCCCGGTGGAAGAGATCCTCCAGGTACAGGGCCGTCTGCGGCACGTTGGAGGCGTGCTTGAGCAGGCCCACGTTGCCGGCCATCAGGGCGGGCGCCGCGAACCGGACCACCTGCCACAGCGGGAAGTTCCACGGCATCACGGCGAGCACCGGGCCGAGCGGGCGGTAGCGCACCCGCACCCGCGAGGCGCCCGAGTCGCGCACGTCCGCCTCGGCGGGCTCCTCGTCGGCCAGCAGCCGTTCGGCGTGCTCGGCGTACCAGCGCATCGCCTTGGCGCACTTCGCCGCCTCCGCGCGGGCCTGCCGGACCGGCTTGCCCATCTCGGTGGTGACGACCCGGCCGATCTCCCCCTGGTCCTCGTCCAGCAGCTGGGCGGCCTTGGTCAGCGACCGGGCGCGCTCGGCGAACGAGGTGGTCCGGTAGGTGCGGAACGTGGCCTCGGCCAGCTCCAGCCGGCGTTCCAGCTCGTCCTCGTCCATGGGCTCGTACGTCTTGAGCGTCTCGCCGTTCGCCGGATTCACCGTCGCGATGGGCATGACCGACCTCCCTGGGAGCGGGCTTGTCTCGACCTTCGCGCGCGGCCCGGCAAGTCGCAACGCGACAGGTCCTCGGATCAGGCCGAGTGCTCCGCCAGCCGGTCGAGAAACGCTGCCTGCGCCGTGATGATCACCGCACGGGCCCGGTCCGGGGTGAACCACGCCACCCGGTCCAGCTCCGGGAACTCCCGCAACCGGCCGGAGCGCGGCGGCCACTCCATGGTGAACGTCCCCGGCTCGATCGTCTCCGGGTCGAGGTCCGCCTCCACCGCCCACACCGTGACGATCTTGCCGTTGCGCTGCACGACCTCGCCCAGCGGCACGGCCTGCCCGTCCGGCGGCGCCACCCCCAGCTCCTCGCGGAACTCCCGCCGGGCCGCCTCCCAGGCCGGCTCCGCCGGGTCGTACTCGCCCTTGGGCACGGTCCAGGCACCCGCGTCCTTCCTGGCCCACAGCGGGCCGCCCATATGGCCGAGCAACACCTGAAGGCCCCTGTCCGTGTGCCGGAACAACAGCAGTCCCGCACTGCGCTTCGCCGTCCGCACCGTCATGTCCCGACCTCCGGATGGGCCGCCAGCAGGGCCTGAACGGTATCGGCCTCCTCGGGGCGCTTGTCCTCGCGGTAGCGGAGCACACGGGCGAACCGCAGGGTGACACCGGCCGGATAGCGGGTGGAGCGCTGGAGGCCGTCGTAGGCGATCTCCACGACGAGTTCGGGGCGCACCCGGACCACCCGGCCGTCGTCCTCGACCGCCAGCTTGCGAAGCCGCTCGGTCTGCCAGGCGAGCATCGCGTCCGTCATGCCCTTGAAGGTCTTGCCGAGCATCGCGAAGCCGCCGTCCGCGGCGCGGGCGCCGAGGTGCAGGTTGGACAGCCGGCCGGTGCGCCGGCCGTGGCCCCACTCGGCGGCCAGCACCACCAGGTCCAGGGTGTGCACGGGCTTCACCTTCAGCCAGGACGCGCCCCGCTGGCCCGCGCTGTAGGGCGCGTCGAGCGACTTGACCACCACGCCCTCGTGCCCCCGGGCCAGGGTGTCCGCGAGGAACCGCTCCGCCTCCGGCAGGTCACCGGGCCCCGCGACCAGCGTGCGCCGCACCCGCATCGGCTCGGGCACCAGCCGGGCCAGCTCCGCGTGCCGCTCGGCGAACGGCAGGTCGAGCAGGTCACGGCCGTCCACCGCGAGGGCGTCGAAGAACACGGGGGAGACCGGGACCTCCTCGGCCGCCCGCGCCACGTCGGACCGGGAACCCACCCGGCCCGCCGTCTCCTGGAAGGACCGGGGCCGCCCCGCCGCGTCGAAGGAGATCACCTCCCCGTCCAGGATGAACCCCTCGCAGGGCAACGCCAGCGCGGCGGCCGTGACTTCGGGCAGCCGGCCGGTGATGTCGTCCAGGGTGCGGGTGTGGATCCGCACCCGTGCGCCGTCCCGGTGCACCTGGACCCGGATGCCGTCCAGCTTCTCCTCCACCGCGCAGGCGCCCAGCTTCCGCACCGCCTCCGCGACCGACGACGCGCTGTGCGCCAGCATCGGCAGCACCGGGCGGCCCACCGTGAGCCGGAACCGCTCCAGCGCCGCCGGTCCCTCGCCGAGCAGCGCCTCGGCCACCGTCTGGAGCGACCCGGCGAGCATCACGGCCCGCCGTACGTCCGCCGGATCCGCCCCCGTCGCCCGGGCCAGACCCTCCACCGCGACCGCGTCCAGCGCGCCCTGGCGGACCTCGCCGCTGAGCAGACCGAGCAGGAAGCGCTGCTCGGCCTCGGTGGCCGCGCCCATCAGCTCCCCGACGATCCGGGACCGCACCGCCTGGGAGCCCGGCCCGGCCACTTCCCCCAGCTCGCCGAGCCGGGCGTCGACCTCGCGCACGGTGAGCGTCGGCTCGGCGGCCGGCGGCACCGGGCGGCCCAGCACCTTCCAGCCGACCCCGAGCCGGCCCTGCGGCAGCCGTCCGGCCAGATAGGGGATGACGATCGGCACGTCCTCCGGCTCGGCCTCCCGGAACAACTCCGCGAGCAGCGCGGTCTTACGGGACCGGGCCGCCGTCGCGGCGACCTCCCGGGACACCTCGGCCAGCCGGGTCAGCAGCATGTCCCCAGAGTGCACCGGGGCCGCCCGGTCTACACCCCCACGGCCGCGTCCAGGTCCGTCATCAGCAGTTCCGCGTTGATCGCCGCGCCCGCCCGGTAGCCCCGGCTGACCGCGTTCACCACCTGCTCGGAGAAACCGCTCGCGTTGCCCGCCGCCCACAGCCCGGGCACGCTCGTCAGACCCCGTTCGTCGATCACCGGGTAGCTGCCGAACGGGGTCTCGCGCAGGTCCGCGCCCAGCCTGACCAGGAGATCGTTGTTCGGGACGGCGCGCGGGGCGGCGTACAGCACCGCGCGGTCGTGCACCGTGCCGTCCGAAAGGCGGACCCCGGTGAGCCGGTCGTCGGTGACCTCCAGCCCCGCCACCTCGCCGGGCACCACCGCGACCCCGGCGGCGGCCAGCCGGCGCAGGTCCTGGTCGGTCAGCTCGGCCTCGCCCACCCGGTGCAGGAAGAGCCGTACGTCCTTCGACCACTGGGTGACCATCAGCGCCTGGTGCACGCTGAGCGGGGAGGTGGCGAGCACCCCGGTCGGCAGGTCGCGCATCTCCCAGCCGTGGCAGTACGGGCAGTGCAGCACGTCCCGGCCGAACCGCTCGGCCAGGCCCGGGACATCCGGCAGCTCGTCGCGCAGACCGGTGGCGATCACCAGCCGCCGGGCCCGCACGGTTTGGCCCCCGGCGAGGACGACGGTGAAGTCGGTGTCCTTCCTCGCGTCCACCACCCGGCCCCGGACCAGCTCCACCCCGTACCGGGCGATCTCGGCGCGGCCGGCCGCCAGGAACTCGGCCGGGGACATGCCGTCCCGGGAGAGGTACCCCTGCATGTGCGCGGACGGCGCGTTGCGCGGCTCGCCCGCGTCGACGACCAGGGTACGGCGCCGGGACCGGCCCAGCACCAGCGCGGCGGACAGCCCGGCCGCCCCGCCGCCGACGACGACCACTTCGTAGTTCTCGGTCATGGTGACCACCTCCGCCCCGACCGTCGCCCAAGCCGTGCCACATTGACAAACAGCTTTGCCGAACCTGCAATAAGGTCATGAGTACCGACGACGTTCTCGCCGAGGTCGGCCCCCGGCTGCGGCGGATCCGCAAGGACCGGCAGGTGACCCTGGCCGCGCTGTCCGAGGCCACCGGCATCTCCGTCAGCACCCTGTCCCGGCTGGAGTCCGGCCTGCGCAAGCCCAGCCTGGAACTGCTGCTGCCCATCGCCCAGGCCCACCAGGTCCCGCTGGACGAACTGGTCGGGGCCCCGCCGGTCGGCGACCCCCGGGTGCGGGCCCGGCCGATCACCCGGCACGGGCGCACCCTGTATCCGCTGACCCGGCAGCCCGGCGGACTCCAGGCCTACAAGGTGGTCGAACCGCAGCGCGGCGGCGAGCCCGACCCCCGCACCCACGAGGGCTACGAATGGCTGTACGTGCTGTCCGGGCGGCTGCGCCTGGTGCTCGGACAGCACGACGTGGTGCTCTCGCCGGGCGAGGCGGCCGAGTTCGACACCCGGGTGCCGCACTGGTTCGGGCCGGCGGGGGACGGGCCGGTGGAGTTCCTGAGCCTGTTCGGGCCGCAGGGGGAGCGGATGCACGTACGGGCGCGGCCGGCCCGTTCCTGACCCGGCCCCCGTGCGCGCCGGTGGCCACCCCGTGACGTCCACGCGGCGTTCGGGGCCCGTCGGCTGTTCCCTGATCGGCAAGCGACCGCTTAGTATGCGATCGGACCCGGTCAGACGAAGCAGTCCCGTGGAGGCCCCGCATGCAGGCATGGCAAGTGCACGAGAACGGCGAGCCGAGCGAGGTGATGCGCCTGGCGGAGACGGAGCGGCCCGTGCCCGGCGACGGCCAGGTGCTGCTGCGGGTGCGCGCGGCCAACGTCAACTTCCCCGACGCGCTGCTGTGCCGGGGCCAGTACCAGGTGCGCCCGCCGCTGCCCTTCACCCCCGGCGTGGAGATCTGCGGCGAGACCGAGGACGGCCGCCGGGTGATCGCCAACCCCGTGCTCCCGTACGGCGGTTTCGCCGAGTACGCCGTCGCCGACGCCCGCGCCCTGCTCCCCGCGCCCGACTCCCTGGACGACGCCGAGGCCGCCGCCCTGCACATCGGCTACCAGACCGGCTGGTTCGGCCTGCACCGGCGGGCCCGGCTGGAGGCGGGGGAGACCCTGCTCGTGCACGCCGCCGCCGGGGGCGTGGGCAGCGCCGCCGTCCAGCTCGGCAAGGCGGCCGGCGCCACCGTGATCGGTGTCGTCGGCGGCGAGAAGAAGGCCGCCGTCGCCCGGGAGCTGGGCTGTGACGTGGTGGTCGACCGGCGCGCCGAGGACGTCGTCGCCGCCGTGAAGGAGGCCACCGGCGGCCGGGGCGCCGACGTGATCTACGACCCGGTCGGCGGCGAGGCCTACACCCAGTCCACCAAGGTCGTCGCCTTCGAGGGCCGGATCGTCGTCGTCGGCTTCGCCGGCGGCACCATCCCCACCCCCGCCCTCAACCACGCCCTGGTGAAGAACTACTCGATCCTCGGCCTGCACTGGGGCCTGTACAACACCAAGAACCCACAGCTGGTCCGGCACTGTCACGAACAGCTCACCGAGCTGGCCGCGCGGGGCGCCGTCAAGCCGCTGGTCAGCGAGCGGGTGCCGTTCGCCGGCGCGGCCGGCGCCGTGCAGCGGGTCGCCGACGGGGTGACCACCGGCCGGATCGCCGTCGTACCGGAGAACGGAGCCGCCGCATGACCGACGCCGACGAACTGCGCGAGCGCACCCGGGAGTTGCTCGCCCAGCACCCGCCCGCCAGCACCGACCGCGCGGACTTCCTGCGGGCCCGGTTCGACGCGGGCCTCGCCTGGGTGCACTACCCCGAGGGCCTCGGCGGCCTCGGCGCCCCGCGCTCCCTCCAGGGCGTCGTGGACGCCGAACTGGCAGCCGCCGGCGCCCCCGACAACGACCCCCGGCGCATCGGCATCGGCCTCGGCATGGCCGCGCCGACCATCCTCGCCTACGGCACCGAGGAGCAGAAGCGGCGCTATCTGCGGCCCCTGTGGACCGGGGAGGAGGTCTGGTGCCAGCTGTTCAGCGAGCCCGGCGCCGGCTCCGACCTGGCCGCGCTCGGCACCCGCGCGGTCCGCGAGGGCGAGGACTGGGTGGTCAACGGGCAGAAGGTGTGGACCTCCAGCGCCCACCTCGCCCGCTGGGCCATCCTCATCGCCCGCACCGACCCGGACGTGCCCAAGCACCAGGGCATCACCTACTTCGTCTGCGACATGACCGACCCGGGCGTGGAGGTCCGGCCGCTGCGCCAGATCACCGGCGAGGCCGAGTTCAACGAGGTCTTCCTCACCGGCGTCCGCATCCCCGACAGCCGCCGCCTGGGCGCGGTCGGCGACGGCTGGCGGGTCGCCCAGACCACGCTCAACAACGAGCGCGTCGCCATCGGCGGCATGGCCCAGCCCCGCGAGGGCGGCATGATCGGCCCCGTCGCGAAGACCTGGCGCGAACGCCCGGAACTGCGCACCCACGCACTGCACCAGCGGCTGCTGTCGTTGTGGGTGGAGGCCGAGGTGGCCCGGTTCACCGGCGAGCGGCTGCGCCAGCAGCTCGCCGCCGGCCAGCCCGGACCCGAGGGCGCCGGCATGAAGCTCGCCTTCGCCCGCCTCAACCAGGAGATCAGCGGCCTGGAGGTGGAACTGCGGGGCGAGGAGGGCCTGTTGTACGACGACTGGACCATGCGCCGCCCCGAACACGTCGACTTCACCGGCCGTGACGCCGGCTACCGCTATCTGCGCTCCAAGGGCAACAGCATCGAGGGCGGCACCAGCGAGGTGCTGCTGAACATCGTGGCCGAGCGCGTCCTGGGCCTGCCCGCCGAACCGCGCACCGACAAGGACGTCGCCTGGAAGGACCTCGCCCGATGACGGACCTGCTGTACTCCGAGGAGGAAGAGGCGCTGCGCGCCGCCGTCCGCGACCTGCTCACGGACCACTGCCCGCCGGCCGGCGTGCTCGCCCGCACCGAGTCGGACGCGCCCCACGACCGGGCCCTGTGGAAGTCGCTCGCCGAGGACATGGGCCTGGCCGGCCTCCTGGTGCCCGAGGAAAAGGGCGGCCAGGGAGCCTCCCACCGCGAGGCGGCCGTCGTCCTGGAGGAGCTGGGCCGGGCCGTCGCCCCGGTGCCGTACCTGACCAGCGCGGTCGTGGCCACCGAGGCGCTGCTCGCCTGCGGCGACGCCGAACTGCTGGAGCGGCTGGCCTCCGGGCGCACCATCGGCGCCCTGGCGGTCGGCCTGCACACCGGGCCGACCGCTGGTGTCAGGACCGTACGGGTGGAGCACGGCACCCTGCACGGCGAGCTGACCGGCATCGCGGACGCGGCCGTCGCCGACGTGCTGCTCGTCCCGGCCGACGACGGCGGCCTGTACGCCGTCGACGCCGACGCCGTGACCATCCTGCCGCAGACCTCCCTGGACCTCACCCGGCCACTGGCCACCGTGCGGCTGGCGGGCGCCCCCGGCCGCCGTGTCGGGGACACCGGGCCCGCCGTACGCCGCGCCCTGCGGGCCGCGGCCGGACTGCTCGCCTCCGAGCAACTCGGGGTGGCCGACTGGGCGTTGACGGAGACCGTCCGTTACCTGAAGGAGCGCAAGCAGTTCAACCGGCCGGTCGGCGGCTTCCAGGCGCTCAAGCACCGGCTGGCCCGGCTGTGGCTGGAGACCGTCCACCTCAGGGCCGCCGCCCGCGCCGCCGCCGACGCCCTCGCCTCCGGTAGGGACACCGACGTCACGGTGGCCGTCGCCCAGGCGTACGCCGCCCCCGTCGCCGTACGCGCCACCGAGGAGGCGCTGCAACTGCACGGCGGGATCGGCATGACCTGGGAACACCCGGTCCACCTGTACCTGAAGCGGGCCAAGGCGGACTCGATCGCCTACGGCACGGCGGGCGCCCACCACGAGGCGCTGGCCGAACTGGTCGACCTCCAGGCCCCCTGACCTCTCCCTCCGGTGAAGCCCGCCCCACCCGGGGCGGGCTTTCCGTGCGACGGAAGTGAACAGCGCGCCAACTCGCCGTCGCGACGGGTCCGTCGAGGCACCCCCGCACGCATACTCTCCCCGGTCCCCAACACCCCAGGGAGGCAGTGCATGACCTTCACCACCCGTCGCGGAGCCCTCACCACCCTCGGCGCCGCCCTCGTGGGCACCCTCGCCCGGCCGACGGGCGAGGCACTGGCCGCGAGCGACACCGCGCCCCCGAGCGACGTACCGGCCGTGAGTGACGCCGGCGCCGCGAGCGACGCGCCGGCCGGTGACCCCCGGCGGCGGCCCCGCCCGCTGTGGCGGGCCCACGCCCACAACGACTACGCGCACCCACGCCCCCTGCTCGACGCCCTCGACCACCGCTTCGGCAGCGTCGAAGCCGACATCTTCCTCGTCGGCGGCCGGCTCCTCGTCGGTCACGAGGCGTCCGGCCTCGACCCGTCCCGCACCCTGGAATCCCTCTACCTGGACCCGCTCGCCGCCCGCGTCGCCGCCCGGCACGGCTCGGTCTACCGCGGCGCGCACCGGCCGCTGCAACTCCTCATCGACATCAAGACCGAGGGCGCCGCGACCTACCTCGAACTCGACCGCCGGCTGCGCCGCTACCCGCACCTGTTCACCCGGTACGCGCACGGCCGCGTCCACCCCGGCCCGGTCACCGCCGTGGTCTCCGGCGACCGGGCGGCCCGTACCCCGATGGCCGAGCAGACCGAGCGGCGCGCCTTCTACGACGGCCGGCTCACCGACCTGGCCGGCCCCACCCCGGCCTCCTTCGCCCCGCTCATCAGCGACAACTGGACGCAGAACTTCACCTGGACGGGCACCGGACCCTTTCCGGACGCCGAGCGGCACAGGCTGCGGAGCATCACCGCCGCCGCCCACGCGCGCGGACAGCGCGTCCGGTTCTGGGCCACCCCCGACACCGCCGGCCCGGCCCGGGACGCCCTGTGGACCGAGCTGCTGGCCGCCGGGGTGGACCACCTCAACACCGACGACCTCGCCGGGCTGGAGGCCTTCCTGGACGCCCACGCCCCGGCGTAAGACCACACGATCGGCGGACGTGTCAGCCGCCCGGACGAACCCTCCGCTACGTCACACTTGCGCCCGAAACGCCGCACATGGGGCGTGGCGGAGGAGGTTCCGATGGCGATTTCCATCTCGGTGGTGCTGCTGCTCCTGGTCCTGGTCGTGATCTTCATGCGCAGTGGCGCGCTGAAGGTCTCGCACGGCCTGGTCTGCATGCTGTTCGGCTTCTACATGGCCTGTACGAGCATGGCACCCACCATCCACAGCGGGCTCACCGCGACCGCCGACCTGGTGAGCAGCCTGCGGCCCTGAACCGGCCGGTGTTCAGCCGGCCGAGAAGACACCGACGCCGTTGGGCACGGGCCGCTCGGCGCCGCCGCTCGGGTGGTTGCGCACGGTCACGGCACGGTCGTCCGGGTCGCGGGTCACCAGCTCCGTCGAGCCGCCGCCGTCCAGGTTGAAGGCGTCGGCGGCGCCGAGCGACCGCAGGACGTCCGCCTCCTCGTGGACGGTCAGCCCCGAGCGGTAGTCCGCCGCCCCGTCCAGCGCCAGGAGCAGCAACTGCCGGCCGCCGCCCTTGACGCCCACGGCCGTGCGCACCGCCGAGGTCTCGTCGTCCAGCCCGGACAGCGGGGCACCGTCACGGACGATCGGGAAGCCGCCGATCGCGAAGGCGTACGGCACCCCCGACGAGGCCGCCGTCAGGGCGTGCGTGACCCGCACCGGATCACCGACCGACAGCTCGCGCAGCTTCCGCGCGCCCTCCTCCCGGCCCACCAGGACCGTGGTGTCCGCGGGGATCGCGCCGCCGCCCGGGGCGCCGGCGGCGGAGACCACCCGGCCGTCGCGCACCTTCACCTCGTAGGTGTCCTCGCTGCACGGAGCCGAGCGCTGGGTGTCGGTGCCGCAGACGGCGCGCTCGCGGGAGGCGCTGCCCCAGCGCGCGGTGAAGGCGCCGACCGAGTTCACCGGGAGCGCGTACTGGTTGAGGCCCTTCAGGGGCAGCGTGCCCCCGGGGGTGCCGACCGAGCCGGTGAGGGAGAGGCGGTCCAGGCGGGCCCGCCGGTCGGTGCCCACGCCGAACACCTCACGGGTGTCGGTGCCCGGGGGCAGCGCGGGCCCGAACCGCTGGCCCTTCGGCACGGCCGCCTTCAGCACCTGCCCGTCCGCCACGGCCGGTCCGACGGGCGCCCCGGTGGCCGCCACGCCGGGGTGCTGGGACTCGGTGATGTGGAAGAAGTCGCCGTTCACCCCGGCGACCGCCCCGGCCGAGTCCGCCAGCCGGGAGACCGTCGCCCGGGCCGCGACCGTGCCCGGGTACAGCAGGCCGACACGGACGTGCGGGTTGGCCAGGTCCACCGTGAGCAGGTGGACGCGGGCCGTGCCCTTCGCCGCGTCGATGTCGAACTGCCGGTAGGTGACGCCCGGCGCGATCCGCCGGCCCGCCGGCGCGGCACCGGCCGGAGCCGCGGCCACGAGGGACGCCCCGGCCAGCACACCGAGCGCCGTGACCGTCGTGAGAACAGCTCTGCCCGCCGCCGAACGCCCGTTCCGTCTGGACACCGTGCCTCCTGATGCCTCGTCAACTGCCTGCGTGTGCAGGGGCAGTGCAGCAGACTCGGGCGTCCGGTGGTACGACTACGCGTCGACGACGCGAGAACGGGTGAGAAAACGTACCCCCTCGGGTGTCTTCGGCGGGAAGCCGCCGCGTCCGGGGGCGACGTCCACGATCAGCCGGGAGCGGTCGCTTCCTCGACTCCCGCCGTTCTCACGGCTGTTCAGGAAGCCGTCCGGCACGCGGTGTCACCGGCTTCAGGCGCGTGAACAGCAGGGCGTACGTCGCCGAGGCCACCACCAGCCCGGCCGGCAGGGCCAGGTCGACACCGCCCAGGGCGGCGGCCACGGGACCGGTGTAGACGCTGTCGACGCTCAGCGCGGAAGCCGTCACGCCCGCCATGAGGGCCAGCGCCCCGGACCGGTTGACGCCGCCGGTGTACCAGAACGGCCCGCCGGGCGACTCGTCGGCGAGGCCGGGACCGTCGTAGCGGTTGCGGCGCAGCAGGATGTCCGTGGCGTAGACGGCCGTACTCGGGCCGAGCAGCAGCACGGTCAGCTGGAGCACATCGCCGACGGCGTCGAGGAAGTCGGAGACCAGCAGCGCGTACAGGGTGAGCGACACGGCCACCGCGCCGTCCACCAGGACACTGAGCGTGCGCCGGACGCGCAGGCCCACGGCCTGGAGGGCGAGACCGGCGCTGTAGGACGTGAGCGCGTTCAGCGCGATGGTGCCGAGGACCAGCGAGAGCAGGAACACCGGGCGGAACCAGCCGGGCAGCAGCGTCTGGAGCGAGGACTCCGGGTCGTTCATGTCGACGGCGGTCGCGGCACAGGCGCCGATGCCGCACACCAGGACGCTCGGCACGAACCCGCCGAGCGCGGTCCAGCCGGCCACCGCCTTCGCGGGGGTGGCCCGGGGCAGATAGCGGGAGAAGTCCGCGCTGGTGGTGTACGACAGCGGGCCCGAGGCGATGAGGGCGGTCCCGGCCGTCACGGTCGCCCACAGGTCCGCGCCGGCCGGCGGCTGCCCGGGGGCGTAGCCGAAGTCGGTGTGCCGCAGCACCGCGACGCCCACCGCGGCGAACACCGCCGACAGCACCAGGGTGATCGGCAGGTAGAGCCGGACGATCGCACCATGGCCGTAGACACCGATGGCGAGCGTGACGGCGGCGATCAGCACCACGACGGCCGCCTTCACCCCGGTGGTCACCGGCAGCCCGGCCCGGTCCACCAGGGAGAAGGCCGCGGTGGCCGCCGCCGCCAGGTTCAGCGCGAAGTAGCACACCGAGATCAGCCAGCCGGTCACCGCGTTGTTCACCCGGTTCCCGCGCACCCCGTACAGCGCCCGGGTCACCACCTCGCTCGGCGCGCCCGCCACCGGGCCCGGGACCGCCAGCAGGCCGGTGAGCAGCCAGAACAGATTGCCTACGACGATCACCACGAGCGCCTGCCACAGGCTCAGCCCCATCAGCACCAGCGCGCCTCCCACCACCAGGCTCAGGTAGTTGACGTTCGCGGCGGCCCACACGGAGAGCAACTCGCGCGGCCGGCCGCGACGTTCGGAGTCCGGGATGTGGTCGATGCCGTGCGCCTCGACACCGGCGCGCTCGGCGGCCCGGGAGGCGGAGCCGGCGCCGTCGGCGGGTGTGGGCCGTGCGCCGGGGTGCGGGTCGGGAAGCGTGGACGCCATGGGCCTCCGGGAGCCGTGGGAGGGGGCCTGGTCGCTTATTGGGCAGGTGACCAGTTGCTTATTGGTCGCACACTCAATAGCATCGCCGTCATGTCGTCAAGCGTTCAGCGCAAGCGGATCCGCAAGGACCCGGCCGCCCGGCGGGCGGAGATCGTCGCCGCCGCCGCGGCCGTCGCCCTGGCGGAGGGCCTGGAGTGCGTCACCCTCCGCCGGATCGCCGAGGAACTCGCCGTCCGCCCCGGGCTGATCAGCCACTACTTCCCCTCGGCCGAGGACCTGGTCGCCGAGGCGTTCGGCAGCGCGGCGACCGGCGAACTCGATCGCCTCCTCCCGGCCGAGCACGGCGAACTCGACCGCCCCCTTCCGGCGGAGCATGCCGTGCCCGACCGCCCCCTTCCGGCCGAGCGCGCCGCGCTCACGCCCACCGGGCGGCTGGCCCGCTTCCTCGCCCGCACGTCGGGGGAGGAGTACGACGCGATCAGCCGGCTGTGGATCAACGCCCGCCACCTCAGCCGCTACCGGTCCGTGCTCCGCGACCGGGTCGCCCGGCAGGAGGCCGCCTGGCGCGGCCGGCTCGAAGGCGTGATCCGGGACGGTGTGGAGGCCGGCGAGTTCGCCACCGAGGATCCGACGGCCGTCGCCGTGCAACTCCTCGTCGTCCTCGACGGCCTGGGCGTCCACGCCAACACCGCGACGCCCGAGCGCCCGGCCGCGGTGCTGCGCATGCCTCTGACCACGGCCGAGCGGGAACTCGGACTGCGGCCCGGCACGCTCGACGAAGCCGCCGGCTGATCCACCGGGCCCCACGCCCCTGCTGTGCCCCCGCGGGTCAAGGGGCCTCGACGGGCCCGCTGTGCGTCAAAGGGGACTTGACGGGTCCGCTGTGCGTCAAGGGCCCCCGATAGGTCCCCGTACGTCACGGCCCCTCGCGATGCCACCTGCGAGTGAAGGCCCCTCGATATGCCACCTGCGAGCGAAGGAGCTCCCGTGTCCGCCGATCTCGTCCTGCTCTCCGCCCGGCTGCTCGACCCCGGCACCGGCCGCATCCTGCCGCACACCGCGCTCGCCGCGGAGCGCGGGCGGATCGCCTTCCTCGGCGACGACCGGGACGCCCGCGCCCTCGCCGGGCCCGGCACCACCGTGGTCGACCTGCGCGGAGCGGTGGTCACGGCCGGGTTCACCGACGGGCATCTGCACCCGGTCTCCGGCGCCGAACGCACCATGGGCGTCGACCTGTCCGGCTGTCGCGACCTGGCCGCCGTACGCACCGCGCTCGCCGCGGCGGTAGGCGACCTGCGGCCGGGCGCCTGGCTGCGCGGCTGGGGCCTGGACCCCAACGCCTTCGGCAGCGCACCGGTGGCCACCGCCGCGCTCGGCCCCGTCCTCGACGGTGTGCCCGCGCTGATCGACCTGTTCGACGCGCACTCGGCGCTGGCCAGCGAGCGGGCGCTGGAACTGGCCGGCGTCGACGGGCCGCGCGCCTTCGAGCAGGGCTCGGAGATCGTCTGCGACGCCGACGGACGGCCCACCGGGCTGCTGCTGGAGGACGCCGCCTGCGAGGTCGTCGAGGCGGCCGCCTCCCGGCCCACCGAGGCACAGATCCGCGCCCGCGCCGCCGAGGTGCTGGCGGCGATGGCCGCCTCCGGGCTCACCGGCGGGCACGCCATGGACGCGAACGGCGACAGCCTCGCCGTCTACGCCGCCCTGGAAGCCGAGGACGCCCTGCCCCTGCGGCTCCGGATCGCCCCCTGGTGCCGGCCCGAGGCGAGCGACGCCGACATCGCCGAGCTGATCCGGCTCCAGGGCACCGGCGGCACGCTGTGGCGGGTGGCGGGGGTGAAGCTGTTCATGGACGGCACCATCGACAACGGCACCGCCTGGCTGGAGACCCCCGACTGCCACGGCCAGTCGGACCACGCCTACTGGCCCGACCCCCGGCGCTACACCCAAGTGATCGCCGAACTGCACCGGGCCGGCGTCCCCACGGCCACCCACGCCATCGGCGACGCGGCGGTCCGCCATGTCCTGGACGCCGTCGAGCAGGCCCAGGCGGAGAGCGGGCGGACGGGCGGCACGGGCGGTACCGGCCTTACCGGCAGCATGGGCGGTGGGGGCGGTACGGGCGTCGTACGGCACCGGGTCGAGCACATCGAGACCGTCCCCGACGACACCGTACGGCGGTTCGCGCCGCTCGGTGTCGCCGCCTCGATGCAGCCCACCCACTGCTGCGAGTTCACCCGGGCGGACCACACCGACAACTGGTCGCGCCGGCTCGGCGAGGAGCGGGCCGGGCGCGCGTTCCGCTGCCGGGACCTGTGGGAGGCCGGGGCACGGGTCGTCCTCGGCTCGGACTGGCCCATCGCGCCGTACCCGCCGCTCCAGGTCATGGCCGGCGCCCGGCACCGGCGCCCCGCCGACCTCTCCCTGCCCCCGCACGGCCCCGAGCAGGCCCTCACCCCGCTCCAGGCGCTCCGGGGCATGACGGTGAACGCCGCCTGGGCGGCGGGGGAGGAGGACCGGGCCGGCCGGCTCGCCGTCGGCCACCGCGCCGACCTCACGGTGCTCGCCGACGATCCGCTGCGCGTGCCCGACAGCGAGCTGGCCGCGCTGCCGGTACTGCTGACGGCGGTGGCGGGACGGGTCACCCATCGGGCGGCGGAGGTGTAGCCGGGGCGGTGGGGCGGGGGCGTGGCGGTTCGCTGCGGGGAGCGTGGTGGGGGGCTCGGTTCAGCCCGCGGATTCGTCTCGTTCGCGGCGTGCGCGGCGTGCGCGGCGTGCTTTGCGGGAGCGGCGCAGCTCCGGCAGCAGCGGGAGCAGGGACACGACGACGACCAGGGCCACCAGCGGCAGCAGATAGTCGTCGATGTGCGGGACGGACGCGCCCAGGGTGTACCCGGCCAGGACCAGCGTCTGCGACCACAGCACCCCGCCCACCGTCTGCCACAGCGTGAAGGTCCGCGCGGGCACGCCCAGCACCCCCGCCACCGGGTGCAGCACCGTCCGCAGCAGCGGTACGAACCGGCCGATCACCAGGGCCTTGCCGTACCCGTAGCGGGCCAGCAGCCGCTCCGCCCGCCGCGCCGCGTCCGTCACCCGGCGGCTGGACGTGCGGGCCAGCAGCGCCCGCCCGCCGTGCCGCCCGATCAGATACCCCGCCTGACCGCCCGCCACCGCCCCCACGGCCGCGCACACCAGCACCTGCCACAGGGCGAGCCGGGGCGGCTGCTGGGCGCTGCCCGCGCACAGCACCCCGGCCGGGAACAGCAGGGTGTCACCGGGCAGGAAGAAACCGACGACCAGCAGGCCCGACTCGGCGAAGAGCACCGCCAGTACGCCCAGCGCGCCGAAGGCGGCCAGCACCGAGGCGCTGTCCATCGGATTGACGGCGGTCACTGCCCGAACCTCCCGGCCTGTGCGCGGATGCGTCCGCTCACCAGCATCACCCGCCCGGCGTACCCGCGCGCACCGGTCGCCTTCGATTCGGCTCCGGACCGGCGCCGGTTGCGGGCCGGTGCGGGCGGGCACCGCCGGCTGGTGCGGGGCGTACTCCATCGATGTGCGGGGCGGACACCGCCGGTCCGGCGGCCGTACGACGCGCTGCCGTGCCCGGTCGGTCAGTACCCGTACCGGCTCTTCAGATGGCGCCAGAAGTCACGCAGCATCCAGGTGTCGAACTCGGTGATGCGGGTGGCGCTGCCCGCGTTCATGAGGAAGCAGCACTGGCCGGTCGGGGTCCAGTCGTAGAAGTCGTCGAGGCCGAAGGTGTGGCCGACCTCGTGCAGATAGATGTGGATGTCCTCCTGGCCCAGCGCGCCGGTGAAGTACTCCTGTCCCACGCGCTGCCCCCAGTCCCCGCCGGCACCGCCCTGGAACCCCTTGGTCAGCCACAGCGACTGGTCGTAGTGCCGGGCCGCGCCGCCCGGGCACTTCGAGTAGTCGCCGTTCTGATGGAAGAAACGGCCGCAGTCGGGGGCGCACTGCGGGGCACCGGCGCCGTCGAGGACTCCGGCGTAGACGTCGACCGAGTCGTCGGTCCACTGGAGTGTCGCGCGGTTCTTGACCGCCCAGCCGACGATGTTGACCCGCACGCTGGTGTACGGCCAGGCGTTGTGCCCCGTGCCGTTGTCCAGCATGGCCGCCGTCCACTTGCCGAACTGCTTCTTCAACGCCGTGTGGATCCGGTCGCGCAGGGCGGCGCTGACCGGGGCGTCGGACTCCCAGCGGACGCAGTAGTTGACGCTGCCCTTGTTGGCCATGATCTGGTCCCAGCCGTAATTGCGGAAGCCGTAGAGGTCCGGGTAGGTCGACTCGACGTGGTTCCAGACCTCGCCGAGCGGCTGGACCAGGGCGGCCGGCGGATTCCAGCCGTCCGCCGCCTCGGCCCGGGACGCCGCCGCACCGGCCGCCGGAACGAGCGCGGTCAGGACGGCGAGCACGGTGAACAGCCGTGCGAGGCGTCTGTACATGGTGAACTCCTCGTGTGGGGAACGGGATTCACCTACCGGTCGCCGCCGACGGCGACGAGGTTGCCGGACGCCCCGGTCAGGCGCCACGGTCGCGCGCCGGAGCCGGGCGTCGAGAGAGTCGGGTGCCGGAGGCGGGCGTCAAGAGGGACGAGTGCCGGAGCCGGGCCGGGGCGCGGTCGGCGGAGCCGTAAGCCCGAGTCGTACCGCACTCGCATCCCCCGTCGCACCGTCCACAGGACTTGATTCACTCGAATGGCTTAACGAAACCAGGCCTTGGCTTTTCATTTCATTCCTCTGGCTGAGAGGATGCCGAGGCCACCCTCTCCGCATTTTTGTATGAAAATCTCAAAAGGGTGGCGAGTCGAATGTGAGAGCGCAGTGGCAGATATTTTCGACAAGCAGTTGACGGCCGTCATGCAGCACGCGACGCGCATGCGGCCGAGGGCCGTCTACAACGCACTCGAGGCGCGCGGAGGGGAGGTGTTCCTGGGTGGAAAGCGCCTGGTCATGGCCGCCCGAAACGATTATCTTGGCCTTTCCGGTCACCCCCGTGTGGTTGCCGCGGCGGCCGACGCGGCCCGTCGTTGGGGTGCCTCCGCCTCGGCGAGCCGGCTGATCGGCGGAACGCTCACCCTGCACGAGGAACTGGAGGCCAGGCTGGCCGCCTTCCTCGACGCCGAGGCGGTGATCGTGACCACCACCGGCTTCGAGGCGAACCTGGCGCTGGCTCCCCTGCTCGGCCGCGGTGACATCGTCTTCAGCGACAAGGCCAACCACGCCTCGCTGATCGAGGCGGTCCGGCTGGGCTTCGCCGACAGACGCTGGTACCGGCACTCGGACATGGCGGACCTGGAACGCAAGCTGGCGGTGGCCGACCCGGACGCGGCCAAGGCCATCCTCACGGACGGCCTGTTCTCCATGGAGGGGGACCTGTGCCGGCTGCCGGAGCTGGTCTCGCTCGCCCGGCGCTACGGCGCCCGCCTGGTGGTCGACGGCGCCCATGACATCGGGCTGCTCGGACCGGGCGGGCGCGGGGTGACCGACCACTTCGGGCTGCCCGACGCCGTCGACCTGCATACGGGCACGCTGTCCAAGGGGTTCGGCTCCATCGGGGGCTTCCTGGCCGGCCCGGCCGAGGTGATCCACTACCTCCGGCACACCTCGCGGTCCGTCATCTTCACCACCTCGATCCCCCCCGCCTCGGCCGCCGCCGCGCTGGCGGCCCTGACCATCATCGAGTCCGAGCCGGAGCGCCGGGCGCGCGCCTTCGAGGTGGCGCGGCAGGTCCGGGACGGCCTGCGCGGCCTCGGCTTCGACACGGGCGAGTCGGTCACCCCGATCGTGCCCGTCATCACCGGGCGCAAGGAACTGGCCACGGCCCTGTGGCGGGAGGTCCTCACGGAGGGCGTCTTCACCAGCGCCGTATCCGCGCCCGCCGTACCCGAGGAACGCTCGCTGGTCCGGCTGTCCCTTCAGGCCACACACACCGACGAGGACATCGAGCGTATCCTCGTCGCGTTCGCCCACGCCGGCCGCCGCCTGGGACTCATCCCCACCGGGCCGCCGCCCGTCCCGGTGCAGCCGATGCTGAGGGAAACGCTTCTGGACTGGGTGTCATGAGTGTCACGGTCACCCCGGTCGGCGCCGACACCGACCTGGCCTCCTTCATCCGGCTCCCGTACGACCTCTACCGCGACGACCCGCTGTGGGTGGCCCCGCTGGAGCGGGAGCGGCGCTCCTTCCTGGACCCGGCCCGCAATCCGTACCACCAAGTGGCCAGCGTGCGGCTCTTCCTCGCGCGGCGGCGCGGCACCGTCGTCGGCAGGATCGCGGCGATCGTCGACCCCCGCTACAACGAGCGGCACGGCCCGGACCGCGGACTGATCGGCCTCTTCGAGTGCGCCGACGACCCCGAGGCCGCGGCTGCTCTCTTCGACACGGCGGACGACTGGCTCGCCGCGCAAGGAATGAAACGCACCTTCGGCCCCCTCGGATTCACCACCAATGACGAGTGCGGCGTGCAGATATCCGGCTTCGACCAGCCGCACATCGTCATGATTCCCCGGAACCGGCCGTATTATCCGCAGCTGTTCTCCGCATGTGGATTCGAGAAGGCCAAGGACCTGCTTTCGTACGCCATTCCGATTCCCGCTGACGGGGAACCCCCGGCGGAATACCGGGAGGCGGCGGACCGTGTCCTCGCGACCCCGGGCCTCACGGTGCGGCCCATGGATCCGCAGCGGCCGGAATCCGATATGGAGGCCGTCCGGAAGCTCTACAACGAAACGTTCACCCACAGCTACGGCTCGGTCCCCGTCGACGAAGCGCAGTTCGGCTACATGATGAAAAAGCTGAAGCCCCTGCTGCGCCCCGGCCTTGTACAGATCGCGGAGGTGCACGGCGAACCCGTCGCCTTCATGCTCTGCCTGCCCGACGCCCACCAGGCGCTGCACGCGGCCCGCGGCCGGCTCACCACCCTGGGCCTGCCCGTCGGGCTGATCCGGGCCGCGCGAGCCGTCCGCCGCATCGACCGCGTGCGCTTCGCCGCCATGGGCGTGGCCGAGGAGCACCGGTCCCGCGGTCTGGCCACGGCCCTGGTGACCCAGGCCCAGCGCGCCGCCTTCCGCCTCGGCTACACCGAGATCTCCTACTCGTGGGTCCTGGAGGACAATCACGCCTCACGCCGGCACGGCGAAGCTCTCGGCGGGGTCCACACCCAGACGCACCGGCTGTACGAGCGCGCCACGTCCGCGCCGTGACGGCCCGGGGGACCGGTGATCAGCAGCCGTCTTCGACGAGCGGCGCACGGGCATTCCGCAGGTCGGCCCGGGTACCCGACGCTCGCGAAAGGCCCGACGCAGCGAGGAGGCGGTCACGGTGACCGTGCCCGAGGAGAACCGTCCGAAGACGCCCACCACGGACGAAGTGATCGAGTCGCCCGCCGACACCCGCAGCGAAGAGCAGCCGGGAGCTTCGGGTCGCTCGATACGCGAGGCGATGGAAGAGGCGGGGATCACACCCGACGACTTCGAGGAGTAGCCGGGCGGCCCGCCCACCGGCAACCGGCCCTTACCAGGGGTGCGCGCACGGTGACATGCCGAGGGCCGGCGCCATGACGGCACCGGCCCTCCTGCTCAGCGACGGCCTCAGAGGGCGCGGACGCGAGCGGCCTGCGGGCCCTTGGGGCCCTGGACGACGTCGAACTCGACGTGCTGGTTCTCCTCGAGGCTACGGAAGCCGTTGCCCTCGATCTCGGAGTAGTGGACGAAGAGGTCCGGGCCATCGGCCTGGGCGATGAAGCCGAAGCCCTTCTCGCCGTTGAACCACTTCACGGTTCCCTGAGCCATTTGATGCTCCTTACAGGGGCTGGGTACGGAAGCCGCACCGTGCGGACTCCCGGGCCGGCCTGGACGCGACTACTCCAGTTCCCTGAAGGAGGCGGCGCCCGCGACATCGTTCTTCGCGAGCGTGCGGTGAAACACAGACACAAAAACTACGACCGCCCAGTACAACGAGCCGCCCCCCGGTTCCATTCCCGCCCCCGAAAAAAATCTTGCTCATGTCCATTTTGTGGTGATCTAAGGGTAGAAGTCGGTCGCGCGGGCACCCGTCAGGCCGCAGTGTCCTCACCCAGAGCACTCACCGGCGGGAGGCAGCATGATCAGCCATCAGCACCTGGTGGAAGAGGTGGCGTCGCGAACCCATCTCGACGACACGGAGGCCGCCGACGCCGCCGTACACCTCGTACTCGCCGCGCTGAGCAGCCGCCTCGACCCACCGCGCCGGGAGCACCTGCGCAAGGCCGTACCGGCCCACGAACGCCCCGCGCTGCGCTACGGCGCCGACGCGGCGGACGATGCCGCGGCGTCGCTCGACGATCTGCTGGCGGACGTGGCCCGGCCCGCGGGGGCCACCCCTGAGCAGGCGCTCTTCCTGGCACAGACGGTGGTCTGCCGGATCACGGCCGAGGACACGGACCTGGCGGAGGACCTCCTGCGCGCCCTGCCGGACGAGTTCGGCACGCTGTTCGAGGAACCGGACCGCGTCCCCGGGCAGACCGACCGTGCGACGGACACCCCGCCGACCGCGCACGGCCAGCACGAGGGAGGCGCCCGGCGGGACGAGTGACGGACAGCGCCCGGCTATTCACCTGCCGCGTGGAGCAGGGCTCCGTACGTCGCGAGCCCGTACAGCAGATGCGGCACCGCGTCCGAGACCCAGTCCGTCACCGACCAACCCGCCGGATCGCTCACACCCAGTCGTGCCATCGGCAGGTCGGTCGCGGTCATGGCCAGGGCGCCGGTGGCCAGGCCGCCCAGCCACCAGGGCGGCCGGAGTCCGGCGTGGCGCGCCAGGGAGACCACCACGCCGGTGCCGACCCCGCCGGCGATCCCCGACGACAGCCCGCCCAGCCCGGACAGCCGGTTCTCCCTGACCTCCCCCGCCCCGGGAACCGGACATCCCACGCCCCCGGCGATCTTGTCCACGGTCTGGGCAGGAGCCTGACTGGAGGGCCGGCCCCGCAACGCAATGTCGGCAAAGGTCACCGCGTTCAACACGGTCGTCCCGACGGCCCCCGCGGCACACCCCCGCACAACGCTTCGCATCATGCTGCGCCGGGTGCCCCCCACATAACGGAACGAACCGCACAAAAGGCCTCGACGGGCAGGCTGCGGACACCGGGCCGGCCGGCCTGTCCCCGGCCGACGGTCCTAACGTCGGGTCATGACCACTGCTGACGACACGGGGTACCGGTACCGCGCCGCGCTCCCCGAGGATGCCCCGGCCATCGAGGCACTGGATAGCTCGTTCACCACCGGCACCGTATTCCGGGTGTCCGTGACGGACGAGGGGTTCCTGCTGCGGGAGGTGCCGGTGGAGCCGCCGCTGACCAAGGTGTTTCCCAAGGGCGAGTCGGATGGTGACGAAGGGGAGGGCGAGGACGGCGCGGACTCCCGTACCTTCGTCGCCCAGGGCGCCTCGGGGGAACTGGCCGGGTTCGTCACCGCGTCGTACTCCGATTGGAACCGCCGGCTGACCGTCGAGGACATCGAGGTCGCCCCGGAGCACCGGGGCAGGGGAGTGGGCCGTGCGCTGATGGGGCTCGCGGCGCAGTTCGCCCGCGAGCGGGGCGCGGTGCACATCTGGCTGGAGGTCACCAACATCAACGCGCCGGCGATCCACGCGTACCGGCGGATGGGTTTCACCTTCTGCGGGCTCGACACCACCCTCTACGACGGCACCCCCTCACAGGGCGAGCAGGCGCTCTACATGAGCATGCCCTGCCCGTGAACCGACGGCCGGGCGCCGGGACTTCCGGAGTCCGACGGACATGTCAGCGAGCCGGCATCCAGGCGGGGAAGGTGAGTTGGCCCGCGTGCTCGGTGATCGGGATCACCACGTGGTACGCGGCGACTCCGAGCGGCAGTCCCAGGATCCCGCCGACCAGCCCGAGTCCGGCCTCACCCTCAGCGAGGCCACCGTGAAGACCCACGTTGCTCGGATCTTCGCCAAGCTCGCCCTCCGCGACCGCGCCCAAGCCGTCGTCCTCGCCTATGAGACGGGCCTGGTCACGCCTGGCGGCCCCACCACCCGATAGCAGCGCTAACGGTCGTGAGCTGGTCTTATTCAAGCCATATGGCTGCCACACGCAGGCCGTTGTGGTCGACGCTAACGAGCTGTGTTAGCGTTGAAAACACTCCTGGGGCCTGCCCTCGTCAGGTGCCCGACTGTCCGTAAGACGAGAGAGATGGCCATACCTGATGAACCGTTCGACGCTCCTCCGTGCCGCCGTAGCCGCAGCCAGCGTGTCGCTCCTCGCCGCCTGCGGCGGGAACGCCGGCGCCGACGGTGAGGAGAAGAAGCCGTCGTCCGCCGCCTCGACACCGTCCGGCGCCGAGGCGTTCACCGTCACCCACGTGGGCGGGCCGACGGCCGTGCTGGAGATCGCCGGTCAGCGCATCCTGATCGACCCCACCTTCGACGCGCCGAAGAAGTACAAGTCGGGCATGTCGAAGGTCAAGGGTCCCGCCTTCGGCCCCGAGAAGCTCGGCAAGATCGACGCCGTTCTGCTCTCCCATGACCAGCATGACGACAACCTCGACGGCAAGGGCCGTGAGCTGCTCAAGGACGTGCCGGTCGTGTTCTCCACGCCTGGCGCCCACAAGCGTCTCGGTGATCACATCACTCCCATGAAGAGCTGGGAGCAGCGGGAGCTGAAGTCCTCCGGCGGCACCATCAAGGTCACCGCGGTGCCCGCCCTGCACGGTCCCGACGGAGTCGACCGCGGGGCGGACGGTGAGGTCACCGGGTTCGTGCTCAGCGGCAAGGGAGTCCCCACCACCTACATCTCCGGTGACAATGCCTCGGTCAAGGTGGCCAAGCAGGTCGGCGACCGGATCAAGAAGGACATCGGAGCCATCGACACGACCGTCCTCTTCGCCGGTGCCGCCCGCACTCCCGCGATCCTCGACAACGCTCCGCTGACGCTCACGTCGAAGAACGCCGCTCTGGTGGCGAAGGACCTCAACCCCCGCAAGGTGGTACCGCTCCACACCGACAGCTGGGACATCTACTCCGAAGACATCAAGTCCCTCGTCAAGGCGTTCAAGGACCAGGGTATCGACGGCAAGCTCGTGGACCTGGAGCCGGCGGGGGAGAAGAAGAACCTGTCCTGAAGGGGCGGTGCCCGGCTCGGAGCGGCGGAGGTGAGGGGAAGCTCGACGTAGCGGACCGGGCCGCTGCTTCGGAAGCGCGATGACGGCAGTACGGCGCGGTGGCGCCGTACTGCCGTTTTCACGGGCATCGGCATGGAGTGTCCCCGGCTGGAGGGACGCGGGGGTGCTTGACTTCCGCCCTCTACGCCCTCTGGCGGGCCGTGGTCATCGGCTTCCCGGCCGACGAGGGCCTGGCGGTGCTCAGTCGTCCCCGCGGGGGGCGGTCCCTTGAAGCGCCTGGGACAGCCGTGCGATGGCGTCGCTGCCGGCGGGCGCGGTCCCGGTGAGGGTGCCGACCAGTGTCTGGGCCAGCACGATCCCGTCGGTGATCCTCGTGTCCTCGCGCTCGTCGCCCGTGACGGCCCCGATCACGGCGTCCCGTACGGAACGGGAGATCTCGGGGGCGCCGTAGAGCCCGGGAAAGGAGAGGGCCATCAGGCACACGCCGACGTTGGCCGTCAGGATCGACTGGCCTGCCAGCTCCAGCGGTGTACGCAGTCGTCCGGCGGCACGGCAGCGCTCCAGGGCCGACAGCAGCAGGGACCTGGCCTCCTCGACCGCCCGTGGCTGGGATTCCGGGGCCGGCGTGAACATCAACCGGTACAGGTGAGGGTTGTCCAGGGCGAACGCGACGTGGCTGTCCCAGGCCGTGCGCAGGTCGGCCACCGGGTCGTCGGTCATCGGATTGCGGCGCTTGTTCGCCAGGAAACGCTCGAAGCCGATGCAGGCGACCGCCGTGAGCAGCCCCTGCTTGTCGCCGAACTGGCGATAGATCTCGGGCATGCCGACCTTGGCCCGGTCACAGATGGCCCGGGTCGAGATGGCCAGCGCGTCCTTTGACGCGAGCAGTTCCTCGGTGGCGGCCAGGATGCGCTCTCGTGCCGTCGACATGCCTCGATGGTAACAGCTAAGAAAGCGTTGCTAACGCCCTCGAACTGCCCGTTTATCGCTCTGGGAGCGGAGTCTGAGAGTTCCGCTTCACGGCGCTCACACCTTGTGTTAGCGTTGATCACGTCCTGAGGGCCGTTGCCCCCAGGTCCCGAATGCTTCCGCGCCGCGAGGCCGGAGGTACCCGCCCGGGTACGCCGATGCGGGCTTTCGGGGTGCAACCGCTCCGACCCGTCTCACGAGTCACTGCCGTCACGTTCGGTTCCCCCTGTGCGTCCGGCCCGTGGTTGCCGTCATGTCCCACGCCTCCGCAGCACTGCGAGCGGCGCAAGCTTTCTCGATCCTTTTAGGTGGTTAGTCATGGCTACGACGACTCTGCGAGCCCTCATCGGCGCCGACGAGACTCCCGCGTCGCTCGGCAACGCGACCCTCATCATGGTCGACTACCAGAACGTCTACACCGGCGGTGTGATGGAGCTCGACGGCTGGAAGCCCGCGCTGGAAGCCGCCGCCGAGCTGCTGGCCGCGGCCCGCCAGGCCGGCGCGAAGGTCATCCACGTCCAGGAGGCGGGCTACGACGTGGAGTCCGAGGCCGGCCAGATCCACAAGAGCGTCGCGCCCATCGAGGGCGAGACCGTCGTCGTCAAGAGCGTCCCGAACGGCTTCCACGGCACGGACCTGGGCGAGCACGTCGACGCCGCCGGGAACTCCGATGTCATCATCGCCGGGTTCATGACCAACATGTGTGTCCTGTTCACGGCGCAGGGCGCCTCCCTGCGGGGCAACCAGCCCACCGTCGTCGCCAACGCCTGTGCGACCCGGCCCCTGCAGACCATGCACGAGGGAGGCACGTCGCTGACCGCCCAGCAGGTCCACGACGGTGCCCTCGCGACCATCACCGACCGCTACGGCATCGTCGTCCCCTCGCTCGCGGCGCTGAAGTAGCCCTTCACACTTGTGTCTCCGGCAGGGCGGCGCTCCTTCCCGCCCTGCCGCAGGACCTCCACCCGGGGGACGGCACCGAGGCCCCCGGGGAGAGCGGGCGTCACCCCCGAGCACGAGGGCTGGGTGGACCGGCCCGCGTGCCACGCGATGTCGGCCCAGCGACGTGAACCGGAATCCGCGGTTGCCGTGCGGCTCTATGGTGACGCCCATACCGGAGTCGCGCATCGCGGTTGAGAACCCCAGTAGGTGGCAGTGCCCCATGCCGAGGAACCAGGGCTGAACGGTCCTGTCAGTGATCACCGTTGGCCTCTACAGTCCGGTGATGGCTGGTCGTTGGGAGGGAAGTCCTGGTGGGTGGACCGTTCCTGATGTGTATCGAAGATGTCTTCTGCCGGAATCAGGGCAGGGTGGTCACGCTGACGGGTCGGATCGAGCGCGGGCGGGTTCGCAAGGGCGACGAGGTGGAGATCGTCGGCTTCGGTGCCGGCGCGGTCGTCACGGTCAAGGACATCGAAGCTTGCCGTCGGTGCATCGACGAGGCGAGTGCGGGCATGAACGTGGACCTGTTGACGAGTGGGGTGGCGGCCGGCGCGGTTGAGCGAGGGCAGGTGCTCGCGGCGCCTGGCTCCATCAGTGAGCACACCGGTTTCGCGGCGGACATCGCCCTGCTGTCCGAGGAGGACGGCGCTGCCGAGATACGGACGGGTGAGCGGCTTCAGTTCTGCATTCGCGGCGCTGTAGTCGCGGGTCGGGTGACGCTCTCTCAGGAAACGGACGTCTTGTATCCGCTTCACCGGGGCGACGTGACGATCACACTCGACCGGTCCGTCGCTCTGGAGGACGGCCAGTTCTTCGCCTTCCGGCACCGAGGACGGGCCGCCGGCTCGGGAGTCGTGACGCTCCGGGGCACGGGGACATGCTCGGCGGGATAGCCCCCGGCTCCAGGACAGCCCACGGATTGGTCGTCTCGGCCTCCCCGAACGGTGATGTGGCGGCGGTGCGGCGGTATGGAGACGGCGGCGCGGTGCGGTCAGGAGAAGTTGACCATTCTGATGTAGCGCACCCAGTCCCAGTCCGGCCCAGGGTCGGTGTGGTCGGTGCCGGGCACCTGATAGTGGCCGATGATGTGCTCTCTGTCCCGGGGGATGCCGTACTTGGCGCAGATCGCCGCCGTCAGCCTCGCCGACTGCTGGTAGAGCGCGTTGGTGAAGTACTCGGGTCGGTCCACCCAGCCCTCGTGCTCGATGCCGATGGAGCGTGTGTTGTAGGTCCAATTGCCCGCGTGCCACGCGATGTCGGCCTCACGGACGCACTGGGCGATGTGCCCGTCCGCCGAGCGGACCACATAGTGGGCGGACACCTTCTTCTGCGGATCGGCGAAGATCGCCAGCGCGTCGCTGTACGTCTCCTGTGTGACATGGATGATCACACGGTCGATGGCGTATGCGCCGGGGCGGCTGGACACGGTGTAGTTCGCGGTGCTCGCCGGCCGCCACTCGGCGGGCGGGTAGTCGACGGACTGCGACTGCGCGCCGGCACGCGGATCGGGCAGCAGTGCGTAGGGGACGGCGGCGAGTGCCGCGCCTTTCAGCAGCCGTCGTCGGCTGAGTCCGGGTGTGGCTCGGTCCATGTCCATGGCGGTATGCCTTTCGGGGAAGCCTTTCGATGTGCCTTCGGGAGGAGCCCGTTCCGGAGGAGCTTGTTTCGCAGGAGCCTGTTCCGGAGGCGGCGGTCAGGGTTCCGAGCCGCGCGGGAGACCTCAGCGGCGCAGGGCCCGCGCGGTCTCCCGCAGCCGCGCGTGCACGCCGCGGTAGGTCTCCCGCGCGGGCAGCCACTCCTTGCGGAGCTTGGCCACGCAGGTGTAGTTGGTGTCGCACACATTGGCCAGTGGCGATTCGACCGTCTGGGTCGCGAACTGGTACGCATCCAGCTCGCTGAACCCGTAGTCGCGCACCAGCCACTGCACCAGGTCGAGCTGCGATATCCGGAACGCGTCCTCCAACGGGCGGGCCGAGCCGGTCGAGATGATGTGCGTGTCGGACTCCAGGCGTGGCCAGGGTGTGGTGACGCCCTTCAGCAGGTCCACGACCACCACCGTGTTCATCGCGCATTCGACGGCCACCCCGCAGGTCTCTCCCTCGCCTTGCCGGGCATGCCCGTCTCCCAGGCTCAGCAGGGCGCCCTCGACATTGACACCCAAGTAGCAGGTGACACCGGACCGCATCTCGGGTGTGTCCATGTTGCCGCCGTGGGCGTCGGGCACCAGGGCCGAGCGGACCTCCAGATTGGCGGGCGCCACGCCCACCGTGCCGTGCATCGGGTCCATGGGCAGCTCCACCCGGATGTCGCTGTCCTGTGCCTGGAACAGGGCTGTCCGGCGGGCCCGGTCCAGCTGCCAGATCCACACGCGTTCCGGCAGCGGCGGCTGCAGCGTGGCCGTGGTGTGCGTGGAGGTGAGCGCGCCGAAGAGCGGCACTGTCGTGGAAGCCGCCCAGTCACGGGCCGGTTCGATCGCCACGAAGTGCACGGCCACGGTGTCACCGGGTTCGGCACCCTCGATGTGGAAGGGACCGGTCTGGGGGTTGAGGTAGGGGAACTCGCACACCTCGGACACGAGATCCTTCTCGGAGCGGACCCGCCCGGCGAAGCAGTCCTCCGTGTACAGGTCGAGAACCGTGCCGGGGGCGACCCGGGCCATGGGCGGCGCCCCGCCGAAGGTCCAGGCGTACTGGTCCGGTTCCGGGCGCACGGTGAGGATCCGGGGGTCGGTCATCGCGGCATGGCTCCTTCTCAGAGGGATCATCGTGTGGGGCCGACCCGGAAGGGCCGTTCACCGCTGTGACGGTGGTGGGCGGACTCCGGCCCCGTCCTGTCGTTCGGCACCGGTGTCGTAGGCGTCGAGGTGCACGCGGGCGGTCTCGGCTATCCGGCCGGGGTGCCGCCGTATCAGCACGAGCAGCACCACCACACCCAGGGCGAGCCAGGCGCCGACGACCGGACCGGCGTAGGACACCGGAGCCGTCAGTCCCGTGACGAAGTCGAACACCGGCAGGCCGACGGCCGTCAGCAGGGCCGGGATGAACGCGGCGCTGCCCAGCGCGGGGAACAGCAGATGTCGTACCGGCCTCAGGGATGTCCGGCCGGAGCGTAGGAAATAGCCGGCACAGGAGAGGTTCACGACGATGTAGACGCCGACGACGACGGTGACGATCACCGTGGCGAGCAGCAGATACGCGGTCACCGGGTCGTAGACGAGACCGAGGCCCAGCACCGCGCCGACCGCCACGACGGTCTGTACGGCGATGCCGGCCACGGGGGAGCGGTGCCGGGGGTGGAGGGCCGCGAGTACGCCGGGCAGGACCCTGATGCGGGCCAGGGCGAAGGCCGTACGGGTGGAGACGTTCGCGCAGGCGTTGGCGTTCGCGATCGTGGAGTTGACCACCGCGAGGAACACCAGCACCCAGAAGAGACCGAACGAGGCCCGGGCGACGCCCTCCCAGGACGCCTCGCCCGAGGCGCCGAACGCCGCGAAGCGGTCGGGGCCGAAGTAGACGGTCATCGCGTAGGTCGTGATCACGTAGAACAACCCGATGCCCAGGGCCGCTCCGAGGACCGCGCGGTGCATCGTCCGCCGTGGGTCGCGGGTCTCCTCCGCGAGCGGCGCGGCCGCTTCGAAGCCGGCGAACGCCAGCACCGTGTACACGGACCCGGCGAACACCCCGGAGACCCCCGCGTACCCGTCGGCGGTGTGGGAAGTGCCGAACACCGACAGGGTGTTGGCGCTGCCGGCCCCACCGATGAGCAGCACCGCGAACACCAGGAGGACAAGGATCTCGAAGACGCCGAGGACGGTACCGAAGTGGGCGGAGGCGCGAACGCCGAGATAACCGGCGCAGGCGATCACCACGGCTCCGGCCAGCGCCCACGGCCACCACAGGTCCGCCGGGTACGCGGACCACTCCGCGTGCAGCGCCCCCGCCACCGTGAAACCCAGCTGCAACAGCAGCAGCGGTGGCACCAGCATCTCCACGAAGACATAGGCCCAGCCGACGAGGAAACCGACGGCCGGGTGCAGCCCTCGCGCCGCGTAGGTCGCCACCGAGCCCGCCGCGGGCAGTTCCCGGGCCAGCTCGGCCACGCACGAGGCGGTGAACAGGCAGGCCACGAGGGCGATCAGCACCGACAGCGGCAGGCTCCCGCCCGCGAAGGCGGCACCGGCCGGGATCGACGCGGCCACCGCGGCGGCCGGCGCCATCGCCGTGACGCTCTGGAACAGGACGTCGCGCAATCCGATGGCGTCACGCCGCAGCGCGCCGGCCCTCTCCGCGTGCATGTGTCCCCCGATCCGTGGCCTGGCTGCCGTTCGTCACCTGAGCATGTCTGCGCTCGGCGGCCGTCGCACGGATATGACGACCCGTCGGCCGGCCTCGCGTGAAATCACGGTACGGCGCCCGGTGGTTGGGCAGAAGGGTGCGCGGCCGTTCGGTGGACAACCCGCCGCCTGTGGATAACTCGGCCACCCGATCGGGTGAGGCCACAGGCCCAAGCGGCCGAGCTCTTGGCTCGCCACAGCGGCGTGCCTTCTCGAGGATCACTGACGAGCGGGCCGCGCCCCCGCGCAATCGCCGAGCAGCACACCGCGCCTCCTCACGTCAGCGCGCACCTGGCTGCCGCACCCCCACCTCGCACGACACCCGGTCCGACACTCGGCAACCGTGGTCGGTACCGGACCGCGAGCGGCGTCAGGATCGCTCCGCCACCACCGCCGGGTCGTCCAGCACCGCACGGACGACCGAGTGCGCGGCGCCCAGCAGCGGACCCTGTGGCCCCAGCGGGGACACCGTCACCGGACAGGCCGGGCCCGCCGTACGGCCCGTCAGCTCCGTCTCCAGCGCCGGCAGCAGCCAGGGCGAGAGACCCGCGAGGGCTCCGCCCAGGACCACCGTCTCGGGATCGAGCAGGTTCACCGCCCCGGTCAGGGCGATACCGAGGGCCGTACCGGCGTCCCGCAGAGCGGCCCGCACGCCCTCGTCACCGGCCCCGGCGCGCTCCGCGAGCAGGCCCACCAGATCCTCCCGGGGCTCCAGCCCGGCCGCGCGCCGCACCGCCTCCTCACCCGCGTACTGCTCCAGGCACCCCCGGCCGCCGCACGGGCAGGGAGGACCGTCGGGCCGTACCGGCACATGGCCCAGCTCGCCCGCGAATCCCCGCTTGCCGCGCAGCAGCCGCCCGTCCACGACCACCGCGGCACCGATACCGATCTCGGCCGACACATGCAGGAAGTCACCGGGCGTACCGGCACCGAGCCACAGCTCGGCCAGGGCGCCGAAGTTGGCCTCGTTGTCCACGGACAGCGGCCAGCCGCCGGGCAGCAGGGCGCCGAGGTCGGTGTCGTGCCAGTCGAGGTTCGGCGCCCGTACGACCGTGCGTCCGTCCCTGGCCACCAGTCCGGGCACCGCGACCGCGAGTCCGGCGGGCCACAGTTCCGCCTGCTCGGCTTCGGCGACCACCCGATGGATCAGCGCCGTCAGCTCCTCGATCACCGGCTCGGCCGCCCGGCCCCGGTTGCCGCCGCGCCGCACCGCCCGCGCGCGCACCTCGCCGCGCAGGTCGACCGCGCACACCGCGAGGTGGTCGACGCCGATCTCGGCCCCGATCCCGGCCGGACCCCGGCCGCTCACCGCGAGCGCCGACCCGGGCCGGCCCACCCGGCCGGGCCGTTCGGGACCCAGTTCCTCCAGCAGTCCCCACCGGATCAGCTCGTCCACCAGCGTCGACACCGCCGCCCGCGTCAGACCGATCCGCGAGGCGACCGCCGCCCGCGACAGCGACCCTTCCGCGCTGACGGCGTGCATCACCCGGGCGAGATTGCGCCGGCGCATGCCCTGCTGGGTGTCCGGCAGAGCGCGCCCGGTGCCCGGCGGGCGCGCCTCGTGCAGCGGTGCGGTCATGCCTGCGTCAATCCTCGGTGTCTGCCGCCCGGCGGGGGCGGACGGCCTGGTCAGTCGGTTTCGGGCCGCCGTTCCAGCAGCGGGGCCGCGTCGGAGAGTACCCCGGTGATCCTCTCCAGCGTCGACCGGTCCCGCTCCACGGCCTCCAGCACCGGTCCCGCGGCCGTGTTCCAGCGGCGGGCCACGGCCGCGGGATCCTCGCCGGTCAGCAGGCCGGCCGCCTGCGCCGCCGCGCCGAGCGCCACGAGTTCCCTGGCCTGCGGGACCTGGACAGGGCGCCCGGAGAGCCGGCGCACGGTCTGCTGCCAGGCCGTGCCCCGGGCCCCGCCGCCGATCAGGAGCAGCGGGGTGTCACGGTCGGCGTCCGCGTCCAGGACGAGATCGAGGGCTCCCAGCAGCGCGTGCACCGCGCCGTCGTAGGCGGCCTGCAACAGCTGACCCGCGGTGGTGTCGTGGCGCAGCCCGTGCAGCAGTCCGGAGGCGTGGGGCAGGTTGGGGGTGCGCTCGCCGTCCAGGTACGGCAGCAGGGTCACCGAACCGCCGGGCTCGACGGCCTCCCGGTCCAGGCCCAGCAGGGCCGCGACCCGGTCCACCGCCAGGGTGCAGTTCAGGGTGCAGGCGAGCGGCAGCCAGTCCCCGCGCGCGTCGGCGAAGCCCGCCACCGTGCCGGTCGGGTCGGTGGGGCGGCGCGCGGAGACGGTGTAGACCGTGCCGGAGGTGCCGAGGCTCAGCACCGGCGTGCCGGGCCGCAGGCCGAGGCCCAGCGCCGCCGCGGCGTTGTCGCCGGTGCCCGGGGCCACCAGCGTGCCCTTGGAGAAGGGCAGGTCATGGCTGTCGCGCACCGTGCCGACCACCTCGCCCGGCCGCGCCACCCGGGGCAGCAGCGCCGGGTCCAGGCCGATGTGCGCCAGCGTCTCCTCGTCGTACGCCTCGGTGCCGGACGCCCACCAGCCGGTGCCGGAGGCGTCGCCCCGGTCGGTCGTGCCCTGCCCGGTCAGGCGCTCGGTGAGGTAGTCGTGGGGGAGCCGGACCGCCTTGGTCGCGCGGGCCGCCTCCGGCTCGTGCTCGGCGAGCCAGGCCCACTTGGTGGCCGTGAAGGACGCGCCGGGCACACTGCCGGTGCGCTCCGCCCAGGCCTTCGGACCGCCCAGTTCCTCGACGAGCCGGCGGGCCTGCGGAGCGGAGCGGACGTCGTTCCACAGCAGCGCCGGACGCACCGGCTCACCGTGTTCGTCCAGGGTGACCAGGCCGTGCTGCTGACCGCCGATCGACACCGCCGCCGCCTCGTGCGCCGCCTCACCGCACTGGCGCAGCGCCGTGCACAGCGCGTCCCACCACTGGCGCGGGTCACTCTCCCGGCCCGCCCCGTTGGTCACGGTGTGCGGCGCCTGGCCACTGGCCACGATCCGCCCGGTCGCCGCGTCGACGACCAGCGCCTTCGTGGACTGGGTGGACGTGTCCACTCCGACGACGAGCGGACCCTCGGCTGCTGACATCGGACTCTCCCTCTTCCGCGGCTCCGCGGCATCTGCGCTGTGTGACGAAGACATCTGGTGGGTGAAAGACATGTTGTCTCTTCCCAGCGGTGTGTGCGCATACTAATTTGTAAACGGCCATGACGAAATACTCGTACGCAGCAAGGAGCCGCGCCATGAGCTACCAGCCCACCCCCGAGGACAGGTTCACCTTCGGCCTGTGGACCGTCGGCTGGCAGGGAAGGGACCCGTTCGGCGACGCCACCCGCCCCGCCCTCGACCCGGTCGAGACGGTGCAGCGTCTGGCGGAACTCGGTGCCCACGGAGTGACCTTCCATGACGACGACCTGATCCCCTTCGGCTCTTCGGACACCGAGCGGGAGTCGCACATCAAGCGGTTCCGGCAGGCCCTGGACGCCACCGGCATGACCGTCCCGATGGCCACCACGAACCTCTTCACGCACCCCGTCTTCAAGGACGGCGCGTTCACCGCCAACGACCGTGACGTGCGCCGCTACGCCCTCCGCAAGACCATCCGCAACATCGACCTGGCGGTCGAGCTGGGCGCGAAGACGTACGTCGCCTGGGGCGGTCGCGAGGGCGCCGAGTCCGGGGGCGCCAAGGACGTCCGTGCCGCCCTGGACCGCATGAAGGAGGCCTTCGACCTGCTGGGCGAGTACGTCACCTCGCAGGGCTACGACATCCGCTTCGCGATCGAGCCCAAGCCGAACGAGCCCCGGGGCGACATCCTGCTGCCCACCGTCGGCCACGCGCTGGCCTTCATCGAGCGCCTGGAGCGGCCCGAGCTGTACGGCGTGAACCCGGAGGTCGGCCACGAGCAGATGGCCGGACTGAACTTCCCGCATGGCATCGCGCAGGCCCTGTGGGCGGGCAAGCTCTTCCACATCGACCTCAACGGCCAGTCCGGCATCAAGTACGACCAGGACCTGCGGTTCGGGGCCGGTGACCTGCGGGCCGCCTTCTGGCTGGTCGACCTCCTGGAGAGCGCCGGTTACGAAGGACCGCGCCACTTCGACTTCAAGCCGCCGCGGACCGAGGACATCGACGGCGTGTGGGCGTCGGCCGCGGGCTGCATGCGCAACTACCTCATTCTCAAGGAGCGCGCGGCCGCCTTCCGCGCCGACCCGGAGGTGCAGGAGGCGCTGCGCGCGTCGCGGCTGGACGAGCTGGCCCAGCCGACCGCGGCCGACGGCGTCCAGGAGCTGCTGGCCGACCGCACGGCCTTCGAGGACTTCGACGTGGACGCGGCCGCCGCGCGCGGCATGGCCTTCGAACGGCTCGACCAGCTGGCGATGGACCACCTGCTGGGGGCGCGGGGCTGACGCCCACGCGCGCGTACCGGCGACCGCCCCTGCCGCAGGGGCGGTCGCCGAACGACGCGGGCCGCCCGCCGTGACGGGGACGGCCCGCGTCCGTCACGGCTTCTCGGGCAGACGGACGTACACCACCGTGGTCTTCGAAGATCGCCGCAGGGGGTGTGGCGGTCGGAGTGATCCTGCTGATAGGGCTGCCCTGGTGGGTGGCGTTCCTGATCGTGGCCGGAGTGCCGGTCGTCGCCTGCCTGGCCCTGGACCCTTCGCAGCGGCGCAGGGTTCGCCGAGGCGCCCGCAAGGGAATCGGCCGCTGAGGCGCCGGCGTGCGGCAGGCGGCCGGCGGGCGAGGCGTCCTTGGCGGCCGGCCGGACCCTCGAGCGGCCGCGCCGTCGTACGGGGGCGGGTACTCCCGGGACCGAGAGGTGCCGTACGGCCGCCGAGCCTCACAGCGGACGTACGGCCATCTTGTCGAGGGCTTCCAGCAGGCCCGGCAGTTCGGGACCCCGGCCCACCGGATGCACCTCGCCCGGCTCGTCGTCGAGCAGGACGAACGCGATGTCGTCGGTGCGGGCGACCAGCGACCAGCCCGGGCCGTCGGCGCGCAGCGTACGGGCGTCACCCGGGGCGAACGACGAGCGCACCCGGCCGAGCGGCGGCGGGGAGTCGACGTAGGCGCGCGCCTCCGCGAGCACCCGGCGGACCCCCGCGTGGCCGCCGCGCGCGGGGCCCTCCTCGCCGCCCTGGGCGGGCGGCGCGTCCTTCGCCGGCCCGCCGGGCGCGCGGAAGTCGGCGTCGGCGATCTGCTCCCGCCATGCGGACCATTGCAGCGCGATCTCGTCCGCGCCCAGACGGCGCTGGGCCGGCCCCCAGGAGCCGGTGTCCGGCGGGCTCAGCGCGGGCCGGCCCGCCGTCTCGGCGGGGGGATCGTGCGGCGCGGGCACCCCGGGCGCGGCGACGGCGACGGCCAGGGGCCACCCCGGCAGAGCGGTCACGACCGCGCCTTCGTCCGGCGACAGCTCGTACTCCATGCCGCAGTCCCAGGACGCGATCGCCACGGCGACCAGCGCGACGTCGTCGATGACGACCGTCCAGCGAGCGCCGTCCCCGTCCTGGCCCAGCACCAGGCCGTACCCGTCGGCGAGCGGCGGCAGACCCAGCACCGCGCACGCCGCCGGGTAGTCGTCGCCCAGCACGCTCGGGAACTGTGCCGGCGTCAGCAGGACCGCCGTCAGCACGTACAGCGCATCGTCCGCGGCGGCGACGGCCCTCTCGTCCGTTCCGGCCATCCCTGCCTCCCCAGTGGTTGGTCCGTCGGCGCGCACCCTAGTGCGAGCGCAAGCCGGTTGTCACGGCTTCGGGCACCACGCGGAGCTGCAGGTTTCCGCCTGGAAAGGGGCGAAACGACCACGTCGGGAGACGGGAATTCCGCTCGGTCCACGGGCGGACCGAGGACATCGCGGGCTACCGCGCCAGGAGACTCGTCACGCTTCCTGGCCGGCGCTACGACCGCCCGACAGGCCGACCGGCCCCCCTGCACGGGCGCACAGAACCTGCCGGGAGGCCTGCGGATCGCGCCGGACGCCCGGACCGCGCTCTCCCCGGACCAGTCAGTGCTGATCGCTCATCTGCTGCCCCGCGACGTAGAGTTGGAGCTTCGACGGCTGGAGGGGGCGACGCGGTGAAGCGGTTCGGACAACTGGAGCGGATCCGTCGGCTGGACCCGGTGGCGGACGCGCTGGAGATCTACCGGATCAGCGTGTCGTTGGAGTTCCCCTGGGATTACACGCGCGCCCTGGAACTGGCCCTGTACCGCACCTACGCGGTACCGAGCATCGGCCGGCTGCTCGCGCGGACGGCGGAACTGACCGAGCGCACACAGAAGCGGTACGACGACACGGCGCTCCTGCTGGACGCCGTCCTGGAGCACGGCTTCGCCGCGGAGCAGGGGCGTACGGCGATCCGCCGCATCAACCAGATGCACCGCAGCTACGACATCAGCGACGACGACATGCGGTATGTGCTGAGCACCTTCGTGGTGGTGCCCAGGCGCTGGATCGACACCTACGGCTGGCGGCGGCTGTCCCGCCACGAGATCATCGCCACCACCGAGTACTACCGCACCCTCGGCCGCCACATGGGCATCCCGGACATCCCCCGCACCTACGAGGAGTTCGAAGCCCTTCTCGACTCCTACGAAGAGGCCCACTTCGGCTGGGACGAGGAGGCCCGGCGGGTCTCCGACGCCACGCTCGGCCTGATGGCCTCCTGGTATCCCCGCCCTCTGGCCCCGCTGCTGCGCACGGTGACACTCGCCCTGCTCGACGAGCCGCTGCTGCGCGCCTTCCGCTATCCGAAACCCGGTGCGGCGGCCACCGCGCTGGTGCGCCGGGCCGTACGGACGCGCGGCCGGCTGGTCCGGCTCCTGCCGTCGCGCCGCTCCCCGCACTTCGCGCGTCAGAACCGGGAGATCAAGGGCTACCCCGACGGCTACCGCGTGGCGGACCTGGGTACCCGCCCGGTGCCCGGGCTGCGCGGCTGTCCGGTGCGGCACCGGGACGCCTCAGCGGCCGACCCCGTCGAGTGACGCGAGCGTGTCCCGCAGCCAGGCCAGTTCCGCCCGGCTCGTGGCACGCGCGATGGTGAGGACGCCCCGCCGGAAGGGGTCGTCCAGTTCCTCGGCGCTCAGCGGCCGGTCGCCGTCGTAGAAGAAGCTCGCCGGCTCCTCCAGGAAGGCCAGCCGGCGTCGCAGTACGGCCGCCTGCGCGGCCGGGTCCGCCAAGTGCCGCAGGAACGCCAGCAGCGTGAACCAGTGGTTCTCGTCGGTGATCTCGCGCTGCGCCGGCTCGGCGAGCCGGCGCATCAGCTCCCGCCCGCCCGCATCGGTCAGCGTCAGCACATGGCGCGGCGCGGCGACGGCGCCGGGCTCGGTGGCCCGTACCAGCAGGCCCGCCTTCTCCAGCCGCTTGATCGCCGGGTACAACGTGCTCTCCGCGACCGGGCGCACATGCCCGGTGAGCGCGGCGATATGACGGCGCAGGACATACCCGTGCAACGGCGCGTCGTACAGGAATCCCAGGATGGCGAGTTCGAGCATGCCCGCATTCTCGCGCAGTGGTACATCGCCGTTCCACTACCGCCTTGACGCTATACATCGTTGCCGAGGTATTGTGTGGCGTCGTCACAGAACAGGGAGGGGCACATGCGGCAGGCCGTGTTCGACAGCAGGGGCAGCCACATCCGGTGGACCGAGGTGCCCGGGGCGGAGCCCGCCCGGGTGTATGTGCACGGACTCGGATCCATGTCCGCCGTGTACCACGCCCACATCGCCGCCCGCCCCGAACTGGCGGGCAGACGGAGCCTGTTCGTGGACCTGCCCGGGCACGGCACGAGCGACCGGCCCCAGGACTTCGGCTACACCCTGGACGATCACGCCCACGCCGTCGCGGTCGCGCTGGACACGGCCGGGGTCACGAGCGCCGAACTGATCGGGCACAGCATGGGCGGTGCCGTGGCCATCGTCCTTGCCCACCGGCGGCCCGACCTCGTCTCCCGGCTGGTGCTGACCGAGGCCAACCTGGACGCCTGTCCGCCGTCGACCGCCGCCAGCAGCGCTATCGCCGCCTACGAAGAGGAGGAGTTCGTGGAGAAGGCCTACGCGCGCATGCTGGACACGGTCGGCCCGCTGTGGGCGGCCACCATGCGGCTGACCGATCCGCGAGCCCTGCACCGCAGCGCCGTCGGCCTGTACCGGGGCTCCACCCCCGTGATGCGTACGCTCCTGGAGGGACTGTCCGTCGACCGGACCTTCCTCCAGGGCGAAGCCGCCGGGGAACTCGCGGGCCGCGAGCGGCTGGAAGCCGCCGGAGTCCGCGTGATGACGGTGCCCGGCGCCGGGCACAACGTCATGTTCGACAACCCCGGCGCCTTCGCGGCAGCCGTCGCCGGCACGGCCTGATCCGGCGCGTCGGTCAGTCCTCGCGCACCGCGAGCGCGAGGAAACGGGCGTCCTCGTCCACGTACGACGTCAGGCGCCAGCCCGAACGAGCCAGCAGCGGCCGGAGATTGGCCTCGGCCCGCAGGTCGTCGGGCGTGATCCGACGGCCTTGCCGTGCGGCCAGGGCGGCACGGCCGAGGGGATGGAAGAGCCCGAGCACGCCTCCCCGCCGCACCCCGCGGGCCAGTTCCCGCAGGTTCTCCACCGGATGCGACAGGTGGGCGATCAGGCCGGCCGCGAACACGGCGTCCAGGCAGCCCGAACGCAGCGGCAACGCGGCGACGTCAGCGAGCAGCAGCCGTCCCGCGCGGTGCCGGCCCGCCCGTACGGCGGCCTGGAGCATCGCCGGGGTCAGATCGGCCCCGAGCACCACGCCGGTGGGGCCGACGGCGGCCCGCAGTGGCGGCAGGGCCCGCCCCGTGCCGCAGCCCGCGTCCAGCACGCGGTCCCCCTCGCGCAATCCGAGGTCGGCGACGGCTGCCGCGTAGGCAGGGCCGTCATCCGGGAACCGGCTGTCCCAGTCGTCGGCCCGGGCGGTGAAGAATTCCTGGACATGTGTGTGGTCGTCGCTCATGCCCCGCATGATTCCGCACCGCCACCCGGCCTTCGCCGGCGCCGCCGGTCACCGCCAGGACCGCACACGCGCGTTCTCGCGGCTCAGGCCGCCAGGTCTCGTACCGCCACCACATTGTCGATGCTGACCCGCACGAGGAGTTCGCCGGGTACGCCATTGCGGTCGCCGTACTCCTCGGCGTTGTCCTCGCCCACGTACCGGGCCGCGATCCGGGTGGCCCAGTGACGGAGTTCGGCCAGATCCTCCGACACCTCGGCCTCGCCGTTCAGCACCACGAAGTGGAACGGCGGACGCTCGTCGTCCACGCACAGGGCGACCCGGCCGTCACGGATCAGATTGCGCCCCTTCACGGTGTCCTTGCCGGTGGTGAGCACCAGGTCGTCTCCGTCGAGGAGAAACCAGACCGGGGCCACATGGGGGCTCCCGTCGCCGCGAACGGTGGACAGTTTGCCGGTACGGGTGCCGTCCGAGACGAACGCCCGCCATTCCTCATCGGTCATCTTCTCTGCCATGCGCCCATCCTGCTTGCCCGCACGCCGGTCGTGGGGAAGGCTGGCGGAGAGTTCCTCCAGCCAGGGGGAGACATCACACGGGGAGAGGGACATGGCGCAGAACCAGGGCCTCGGCTGGCTCCTGGACGATCTGACCGAGCGGGTGGACCACGTCCGCCACTCGCTGGTCCTGTCGAACGACGGGCTGGTCACCGCGGCGAGCACGGGCCTACGCCGCGAGGACGCCGAGCATCTGGCCGCAGTGGCGTCCGGACTGCACAGCCTGGCCAAGGGCTCGGGACGACACTTCGGCGCGGGCAGGGTGCGCCAGACGATGATCGAGTACGACGATGCCGTGCTGTTCGTGACCGCGGCCGGCACCGGCAGCTGTCTGTGCGTGCTCACCGGGGCGGAGGCCGACATCGGTCAGATCGCCTACGAGATGACCCTGCTGGTCAACCGGGTCGGCGAACACCTCGGCATCGATGCCAGGCAACCCGAGCGAACACGCAAAGCGGGCGCCTGACCTGCGGGTTTTCCCGCCCCCGTGGAGTTATCCACAGGCCCGGAAACGGGCTGGCGGCCAACCGGCTACGGTGGGTGCACGGCGAACGCACAGGGCGTGAGCCACTGACTCCACGGGGGAGTACGACCATGTCGGCCGACCTTTTCCGCCCCACCAGCCCCGACACCTGCAAGCCGAGCGATGCCGCCCGCGAACTGGGACTCAAGCGAGGCGATTTCGACCGCGCCGTGCAGTTCGGCTGCATCCGGACCGTGCCCGACGAGGGCGGGGGAGGGGGCCACCGGGTGGAACGCGCGGAGATCGAGCGCGTCCGCGCCCAGGACGGCTTCCCCGAGTCCCTCCTGGACCGGGTGCGGGTCGTCGGGACGGCGGAGGGGGCCGCCCTCATGGAAATCCCGGCCGGCAGGTTCACCCGGCTCGCCCGCGTGGGCCTGCTCGTGCCCGTCGCGTTCTACCTCAACCGCTACCGAGCCGTGGTCTGGCTCTACCTGGCGGAAGAACTACGCCAGTTCGCGACCGGAGCGGAGAACGCGCACCTGCTCAAGGGACGTACACCCGAGACGCTGCGCGGCCGGCTGGCGGCGGGAGTGGACCTGCGGGCACGCAACTGGCGCGGACGCCATCTGGGCTTCATGCTCCGGCGGGCCGAAGGCCCCTGGGCGCGCGCCGGGGCCGTGGCCGCCTTCCTCTCGCCCGCCGACGTCGCGGACATCGTGAAGGACCCCTACGAGCGGGCGCACCTGAACCGGTCCCGGCCCACGCCGCCCGGGCACGGCGTTCCCGGATCACCCGCCCCGTACGCCGCCGAGCGGATCACGACGGCACAGGACGCGGACGAGATCGGCTGGCTGCGCAGCGAGCTGGCGCGCCTGGTCGAAGAGGCCCGCAGCGTCTCACCCGTCGCGCGCCCGGCCGCCCGCCCCATCCGACCGGTGCTCCGTAGGGCACCCCGGCCCATCCCGCCGATGGCCCGTACGGTGACGGGTCCCGCGGAGGGGACGACGAGATTCCCGAAGCCGACGGCGTCGCCCCCTGGACCGGAAAGCTCCTCCTCGGAGCCGGCGCACCGACTCACGGAGCCGACACGACGATTCACGGAGCCGACACAACGGCTCCCGGAGCCGGCCGCGCGAACCGCGAAGCCGACGGCACGGCCCACGTGGCCGACGGCGCGGCCTGGCGAGCCGGTGGTACGGCACCCCGAACCGATGTCCGCCCCCAGGCCGGCGGTGCGGCCGCCGGCGCCGACCGCACCCCGGGGCCACGGACCGGCACAGCCCGCACCGCAGCGGTCGCCCCGTGGCCTGCGGGCCTGGCTCCGGCGCAGAAGCCCACGGCGCACAGGGCCCGCGCGGGTGTGAACGACTCGTGGCGTAGCCCTGGCCGCGAGGGCTACAGCGCCCGGAACAGACCTTCCTGGACGACCGATACGAGCAGGCGTCCCTCCAGGTCGTAGATGCGCCCGCGGGCCAGCCCACGTCCGCCGATGGCGATCGGGGACTCCTGGTCGTAGAGGAACCACTCGTCCGCGCGGAAGGGCCGGTGGAACCACATGGCGTGGTCCAGCGAGGCCAAGTCGAAGTTGCGCGGACCCCACAGCGGCTCCACCGGGATGCGGACCGCGTCCAGGAGGGTCATGTCACTGGCGTAGGTCAGCGCGCAAGTGTGCACGAGGGGGTCGTCGCCGAGCGGCCCCACCGCGCGCATCCACACGGCACTGCGCGGCTCGGCCCCCTCGATCTCCTCGGCGTTCCAGCGCAGCCGGTCGACGTAGCGGATGTCGAAGGGCTGACGGCGCGCCATCCGCTCCAACTGCTCCGGCAGCGTGCCCAGATGCTTGCGGATCTCCTCCGAGACCGTCGGCAGCGACTCGGGGTGCGGCACCTCGCGGGCCGGCGGCAGCTGGTGCTCGAAAGGTCCTTCCTCAGGCTTGTGAAAGGAGGCGGTCAGATTGAAGATCGTGCGGCCCTGCTGCACGGCCGTGACCCGGCGCGTGGTGAAGGAACGCCCGTCGCGGACCCGTTCCACCTGGTACACGATCGGCACGCCAGGCCGGCCGGGGCGCAGGAAGTACGCGTGCAGTGAATGCACCGGGCGATCGCCCTCCGTGGTGCGGCCGGCGGCGACCAGCGCCTGGCCGGCCACCTGTCCGCCGAAGACCCGCTGGAGGGACTCCTGCGGGCTGCGGCCACGGAAGATGTTGACCTCTATCTGCTCCAGGTCGAGCAGGTCGACCAGTCTCTCGGCCGGATTCGTCATCGATGGGTTTCTCCTTGGCTTGCCACTGGCCGTTGACGGCTCACAGCTGGCCGACGTCGGTGACACGGACGACCGCACGCCCCTCGGCATCGGAGGCCGCGAGGTCCACCTCCGCGCTGATGCCCCAGTCGTGGTCACCGTTCGGGTCGTCGAAGATCTGACGGACGCGCCAGAGGCCGTGCTCCGGCTCCTCCTTGATGACGAGGAGCTTGGGGCCACGGGCGTCGGGGCCGGTGCCGAGGTCGTCGTACTCGTCCCAGTACTTGTCCATCGCCTCGCCCCAGGCGTCGGCGTCCCAGCCGGACTCGGCGTCCAGCTCGCCCAGTTCCTCGACCTGGTCCAGGGCGGCCAGCTCCACGCGGCGGAACATGGCGTTGCGGACGAGGACCCGGAAGGCACGGGCGTTGGTCGTGACCGGCTTGACCTCGTCGGCCTTCTCCTGGGCCTCCTCGGCGGTCATCACCTCCGGATTGGCGAGCTGCTCCCACTCGTCCAGCAGACTGGAGTCCACCTGGCGCACCATCTCGCCCAGCCACTCGATCAGGTCCTGCAGGTCCTCGGACTTCAGGTCGTCCGGGATGGTGTGGTCCAGGGTCTTGTAGGCGCTGGCGAGGTAACGCAGCACGATGCCCTCGGTGCGGGCCAGCTCGTAGAAGGAGACCAGCTCCGTGAAGGACATCGCCCGCTCGTACATGTCCCGGACCACCGACTTCGGCGACAGCGGGTGGTCGCCGACCCACGGGTGGCTCTTGCGGTAGGTGTTGTAGGCGTGGAAGAGCAGTTCTTCCAGCGGCTTCGGGTACGTGACGTCCTGCAGGCGCTCCATGCGCTCCTCGTACTCGACCCCGTCCGCCTTCATCGCGGCCACCGCCTCGCCGCGCGCCTTGTTCTGCTGGGCGACGAGGATCTGCCGCGGGTCGTCCAGGGTGGACTCGACCACGGAGACCATGTCGAGGGCGTAGGACGGCGACTCGGGGTCGAGCAGTTCGAACGCCGCCAGCGCGAACGTGGACAGCGGCTGGTTCAGCGCGAAGTCCTGCTGGAGGTCGACCGTGAGCCGGACGATGCGGCCCTCGGCATCGGGCTTGTCGAGCTTCTCGACGATTCCGCCGTCGAGCAGCGAGCGGTAGATCGCGATGGCCCGGCGGATGTGCCGCAGCTGCTGCTTCCGCGGCTCGTGGTTGTCCTCCAGGAGATGGCGCATCGCCTCGAACGCGTTGCCCGGACGGGCGATCACCGACAGCAGCATCGTGTGCGTCACCCGGAAACGCGAGGTCAGCGGCTCCGGATCCGACTCGATCAGCTTCTGGAAGGTGTTCTCCGTCCAGCCGACAAAGCCCTCCGGCGCCTTCTTGCGCACCACCTTGCGCCGCTTCTTCGGGTCGTCGCCCGCCTTCGCCAGCGCCTTCTCGTTCTCGATGACGTGCTCCGGCGCCTGCGCGACCACGAGTCCCGCGGTGTCGAAGCCGGCCCGGCCGGCCCGGCCCGCGATCTGGTGGAACTCACGGGCCCGCAGGGTGCGCACCCGGCTGCCGTCGTACTTGGTCAGCGCTGTGAACAGCACCGTGCGGATCGGTACGTTGACGCCCACGCCGAGCGTGTCCGTGCCGCAGATGACCTTCAGCAGTCCGGCCTGGGCGAGCTTCTCCACCAGACGCCGGTACTTGGGCAGCATGCCGGCGTGGTGCACGCCGATGCCGTGCCGCACGTAACGGGAGAGGTTGCGGCCGAACTTGGTGGTGAAGCGGAAATTGCCGATCAGCTCGGCGATCTGGTCCTTCTCCTCGCGCGAGCACATGTTGATGCTCATCAGCGCCTGCGCCCGCTCCACGGCCTGCGCCTGAGTGAAGTGCACGATGTACACCGGGGCCTGCTTGCTCTCCAGCAGGTCGGTGAGCGTCTCGGTGAGCGGGGTCAGCTTGTACTCGTAGGAGAGGGGCACCGGGCGGGTCGCGGAGCGGACCACCGAGGTGGGGCGGCCGGTGCGACGGGTGAGATCCTTTTCGAAGAAGGACACATCTCCCAAGGTGGCCGACATCAGGATGAACTGCGCCTGAGGGAGTTCCAGCAAGGGGATCTGCCAGGCCCAGCCGCGGTCGCCCTCGGCGTAGAAGTGGAACTCGTCCATGACGACCTGGCCGACATCCGCGTCCTTGCCGTCCCGCAGCGCGATCGACGCCAGCACCTCGGCGGTGCAGCAGATGACGGGTGCGTCGGCGTTCACGGAGGCGTCGCCGGTGAGCATGCCGACGTTCTCGGTGCCGAACAGCTTGCACAGCTCGAAGAACTTCTCCGACACCAGGGCCTTGATCGGTGCCGTGTAGAAGGTGACCTCGTCCCGGGCCAGCGCGGCGAAGTGCGCGCCCGCGGCGATCATGCTCTTGCCGGAACCGGTGGGTGTCGACACGATCACGTTCGCCCCGGAGACCACCTCGATCAGCGCCTCCTCCTGGTGGGGATAGAGGGTGAGACCGCGTTCCTGAGCCCAGGACTCGAAGGCCTCGTACAGGGCGTCGGGGTCGGCGGTCGGCGGCAGCTGATCGATGAGGGTCACGCCCCCATCTTGCCTGGCCTACCGCCCGAGCGGGGAATCGGCTGCGGGTACCAAGATCATGGAAGCTACGCTGTGTGGCCGGCGAGGCGTCAGCGCACCAGGTCAACTGGGCAGCGCGACACGAGGAATGGGGCGGGAAGCGGCCATGATGGGACCAGCACACTCACTGTCGGGGGCCGCGGCCTGGCTGGGAGTGGGAGCCGCCACAGCGGCGGCCGGACATGCCATGCCCTGGCCGGTCCTCCTCTGCGGCGCCCTGATCTGCGCCGGCGCCGCGCTCGCCCCGGACCTCGACCACAAGGCGGCCACCATCTCGCGGGCCTTCGGGCCGGTCTCCCGCGGGATCTGCGAGATCGTGGACAAACTGTCGTACACCGTCTACAAGGCGACCAGGAAGCAGGGCGACCCACGCCGCTCCGGAGGACACCGCACGCTGACGCACACCTGGGTGTGGGCGGTTCTGATCGGCGGGGGCTGCTCCGCCGTGGCGATCGCCGGGGGCCGCTGGGGGGTGCTGGCGATCCTCTTCGTGCACATGGTGCTGGCGATCGAAGGTCTGCTGTGGCGCGCGGCACGCGGCTCCAGCAGCGATGTCCTGGTCTGGCTGCTGGCGGCGACCAGCGCGTGGATCCTGGCCGGAGTGCTGGACAAGCCGGGTCATGGTTCCGACTGGCTGTTCACCGCGCCGGGGCAGGAGTACCTGTGGCTGGGTCTGCCGGTCGTGCTCGGCGCGCTGGTGCACGACATCGGGGACGCGCTGACCGTGTCCGGCTGCCCGATCCTGTGGCCGATCCCGGTGGGCCGCAAGCGCTGGTACCCGGTGGGGCCTCCGAAGCCGATGCGGTTCCGGGCGGGCAGCTGGATCGAGCTGAAGGTGCTGATGCCGGCGTTCATGCTGCTCGGCGGGGTCGGCTGCGCCGCGGCCCTCAACGTGATCTGACCGGGCCGACGGCACCGGCCCGCGATCGGACGAAGACGGATCGGGCAGGCCGTGACCGGGCCAGGTCATCAGGGCGAGGCGGAGGTTCCCGGGTGTCTCGTGCCCCGGTCCCTGCACGGGCGGGTTCCGCGGTGGTGGCCCGCGATTCCGCGGCGGTCGCCGGATCAGCCCGGCTCGCCCGCGTCCGCCGTGCCGTACCGGCGCTCGAAGCGGGCGATGCGGCCCTCGGTGTCGACTGTACGCGCCTTGCCGGTGTAGAAGGGGTGGCTCTCCGAGGAGATCTCCACGTCGATCACCGGGTAGCTGTGGCCGTCGTCCCACTCGATGGTCTGCTCGCTCCGCGCGGTGGACTTCGTCAGAAAGGCGTACCCGGCGGCGCGGTCGCGGAAGACCACGGGGTGGTAGTCGGGGTGCTTGTCCTGCTGCATGGCGGCTCCTCGGGACGGGAGGTCGGGACGGAGGCGGCCGGGCTGTCCGGTTCAGCCGGGGAGGGCGTCCTCGTCGACGATGTGCACCGCGGCCTCCTCGGCGGAGGCGGCGGCCCCGTCGATGCCGACGTCGGTGGCGACGAGTGCGGCCTCGTCGTCCTCGTGCGCGCCCTCGTCGGGGGCCACCAGCCGACCGGACCGGAAGTTGCCGACCTCATGGTCGAGGGGTTCCCCGTCGGTGCCCTCGCAGTCCCCGATGCCGTCACCGTCGGGCGCGGAGAGGTCGGGCAGCTCTTCGGCGAGCCGCTGGTCGAGGCTCTCGCCCGCCTGGCGTTCGGCCGCCGTCACACCGACGTGTTCGACCGCCCACGGTCGCTCGGGAGGGGACCAGCCGCGGTCGAGGGGGTCGGCGACGCCGTCGAAGTCCAGTGTGTCCTCGACGTCGAGCACCCCCGAGTCCTCCCGGATCTCCGAGGGATCGGGCTGGTAGACGTCATCCCCCCAACCGTCGGCGTTGTCCACGACTACCTCCAGAGGGTGAGGACGGCCGGATGCCGCCCCAGCGGGCGGCGAGCCGTCGGCACGCGCGGCACGGGAGTCATACGCCGTGAACCGGCTGGTCCCCGGGCGTGCCCCGAGCCGCTGCCGCTTTCCAGCCTTCCACCCTGGATCGGCACCGCGCAACGGCACGGCTCCGGGGGTGAGCGCGCGGCCACGCCGCCGGTCCGGACGGGCCCCACCCGGCCAGGTGGCGCGGCAAGCGGGGAGACCCGCCGCCGCCCCGCTCGCACGGAACCTCGGAGTGCGTCAGGCGGACCGCTTCGCCGCCCGGCCTTCCGGAGCGGAGGCGCGGGGGCGCCGTCCGCAGCCGTGGCATCGGGCGCCTACGACCCTGCTGGACCGCCTCCCGCCATCACGGTCGGCGCCTCCACGCTGCCCCCCAGGCAGCCGGCCTTTGCCGCCTCTCCCAGGGGACCGTCCTCCGCAGGCGGTCCCGTCCGGTCCTCACCCGTGCCAGGAGCGCCAGAGTGCCGCGTAGGCCCCCTCCGCCGCGACCAGCTCCTCGTGGCTGCCCAGCTCACTGATCCGGCCGTTCTCGACGACGGCGATCACGTCGGCGTCGTGGGCGGTGTGCAGCCGGTGGGCGATGGCCACCACGGTGCGGCCGTCGAGGACCCGTGCCAAGGAGCGTTCCAGATGGCGGGCCGCGCGAGGGTCGAGCAGCGATGTCGCCTCGTCCAGGACCAGCGTGTGCGGATCGGCGAGCACCAGCCGGGCCAGCGCGATCTGCTGTGCCTGCGCCGGGGTCAGCGCGAGACCGCCGGAGCCGACCTCGGTGTCCAGGCCGTCGTCCAGGGCTCGCGCCCAGCCGTCCGCGTCGACCGCGCCGAGGGCCGCCCACAGCTCGGCGTCCGTGGCGTCCGTGCGGGCCAGCAGGAGGTTGTCGCGCAGGGAACCCACGAAGACATGGTGCTCCTGGTTGACCAGGGCGACATGCGCGCGGACGCGTTCGGCGGGCATCCGGGACAGCTCCGCGCCGCCCAGGGTGACCCGGCCGTCCCGGGGCGCGTAGATCCCGGCGAGCAGCCGGCCCAGGGTGGACTTGCCCGCGCCGGAGGGGCCGACCAGGGCCACCCGGGCGCCCGGAGCGACACGCAGGGAGACTTCGCGCAGCACGTCGACGCCCTCCCGGTAACCGAAGCGCACCCGGTCGGCATCCATGACCCGTCCCGCGGGGGCCAGCGCCGGGTCCCCGGCGTCCGGCTCGATGTCCCGGACACCGACCAGGCGGGCCAGCGACACCTGGGCGACCTGCACCTCGTCGTACCAGCGCAGGATCAGGTTGACCGGGTCGACCAGCATCTGCGCGATGAGGGCGCCGGTGGTCAGCTGGCCCACTCCTATCCAGCCCCGCAGCACGAACACCCCGCCGACCATCAGGACCGAGCCGAGTACGAGGAGGTGGACGGTGTTGATGACCGGGAAGAGCACGGAGCGGAGCCAGAGCGTGTACCTCTCCCACGCGACCCACTGCGAAATCCGCTGCTCGGACAGGGCCACGCGGCGGGCGCCGAGACGGTGCGCCTCGATGGTGTGGCCCGCGTCCACGGTCTCGGCGAGCGCGGCGGCGACGGCGGCGTACCCGGCGGCTTCCGAGCGGTAACCCGACGGCGCCCGCTTGAAGTACCAGCGGCAGCCGATCACCAGGACCGGCACGGCGATCAGCACGGCGGCGGCCAGTGGCGGAGCCGTCACCACCAGCCCGCCGAGCAGCAGTAGGGCCCACACGACACCGATGGCCAGCTGCGGTACGGCCTCGCGCATGGCGTTGGCCAGCCGGTCGATGTCGGTGGTGATGCGGGAGAGCAGGTCGCCGGTGCCCGCCCGTTCCAGCACGCCCGGCGGCAGCCCCACGGACCGCACGAGGAAGTCCTCGCGCAGGTCGGCCAGCATCCGCTCGCCGAGCATGGCGCCCCGCAGCCGTACCTGACGGACGAACACGGCCTGCACGGCGAGCGCCAGCACGAACAGCCCGGCGGTCAGCTCCAGGCGCAGTTCCCGGGACCCGTCCGACACCCGCTCGACCAGCCCGCCGAGCAGGTACGGGCCCGCCATGGAGGCGATCACGGCCACCGTGTTGACGGCGATGAGCAGCAGGAAGGCCCGGCGGTGCCGGCGGAACAGCTCGGTGACGTAGGCGCGCACGGTGGTGGCGGCGCCGACGGGCAGGGTGGTGGCGGTCGTCGGGGCCGCCGGGTCGTAGTCCGGCGGTGCGACGCCGATCATGCGCTCTCCTCGATCTCTTCCAGCTCCTGGAGCTCGTCCAGCAGCATGCCGTCGGCGGCGGCCAGTTCCTCGTCGGTCTCCCGGGTGACCACGGCCCGGTACCGGGGGTCGCCGTCGATCAGCTCGCGGTGCGGGCCGGCCGCCGCGACCCGGCCCTCGTGCACCAGGACGACCTGGTCCGCGCGGTCGAGCAGCAGCGGCGAGGAGGTGAACACCACGGTCGTCCGCCCCGACCGCAGCCGGCGCAGCCCGTCCGCGATCCGGGCCTCGGTGTGCGAGTCGACCGCGGAGGTCGGCTCGTCCAGCACCAGCACCTCCGGATCGGTGATCAGCGATCTGGCGAGGGCCAGCCGCTGGCGCTGGCCGCCGGACAGGGACCGGCCGCGCTCGGTGATCCGGGCGTCCATCGGATCGTCGGCGTCCAGCGAACCCTGCACCAGCGCGTCCAGCACGTCCTCGCACTGCGCCGCGGTGAGCGCGTCCGTGGCCGGCACGGCACCGGAGGAGGGCACGTCCAGCAGTTCGCGCAGTGTGCCGGACAGCAGCACCGGGTCCTTGTCCTGGACGAGGACGGCGGTGCGGGCGCTGTCGAGGGGCAGGTCGTCCAGGGGCACCCCGCCCAGCAGCACCGACCGGTCCGGCTCCGCGGGGTGGCCGCCGAGCCGCTCGGCCAGCCTGCCCGCCGCGTCCGGGTCACCGCACACCACGGCGGTGAACCGGCCGGCGGGAGCGAGCAGACCGGTCACCGGGTCGTACAGGTCGCCGCCCGGCACCTCGGCCTCGCGGGTGCCGTCGGTGTCCGTGGACCGCTGCAGCGACAGCACACGCGCGGCCCGCTTGGCCGACGGGCGGGAGAAGGAGTACGCCATGGCGATCTCCTCGAAGTGCCGCAGCGGGTAGGTGAGGATCATGACCGCGCTGTAGACGGTGACGAGCTCGCCGACGTCGATCCGGCCCTCGCGGGCCAGACCGATGCCGCGCCAGACGACCGCGATCAGCAGCAGTCCGGGCAGCAGCACCTGGACGGCGGAGATCAGCGACCACATCCGGGCACTGCGCACGGCGGCGTGCCGTACCTCCTGGGAAGCCCGGCGGTAGCGGTCCAGGAAGAGTTCCTCGCCGCCGATGCCGCGCAGCACCCGCAGACCCGCGACCGTGTCCGAGGCCAGCTCGGTGGCCCGGCCCGCCTTCTCGCGCTGGACGTCGGCGCGGCGGGTCGCCCGGGGCAGCAGTGGCAGCACCGCGAGCGCCACGACGGGCAGGCCCACGGCGACCACCACGCCGAGCGCGGGCTGGTACACGACCAGGCCGACGGCGACGATCACCACCGTCACGGCGGCGGCGGTGAAGCGGGAGAGGGCCTCGACGAACCAGCCGATCTTCTCCACATCACCCGTGGACACGGCCACCACCTCACCGGCGGCCACCCGCCGGGTCAGGGCGGACCCCAGGTGGGCGGCCTTGCGTGCCAGCAGCTGCTGGACGCGGGCGGCGGCGGTGATCCAGTTGGTGACGGCGGCGCGGTGCAGCATGGTGTCGCCGACGGCGAGCCCCGTGCCGCACAGCAGCATCAGAGCCCCCGTCAGGGCGAGTCGGGTGCCGGAGCGGTCGACGGCCGCCTGCACGCCGAGACCGACGCAGAAGGGCAGGGCGGAGACGGAGACGAAATGAAGCAGGCCCCAGGCGAGCGACTTCAGCTGTCCGCCCAGCTGGTTGCGCCAGAGCCACCACAGGAATCGGGGACCCGAGCGTGCGTCGGGCACGCCCGGATCGGGATACGGAAGGTCTTGGATCTGCATGACGTCCCAGCGGCTCGTGTCAGGGCAGGGCAGGAGCGGAACGCCGCGGTGCGCGGCAGCAAGCCGTGAAAGGTTGACGTCATGCGGTGGTGAATTTCAAACAGTTTTCCCGACGGCCGGCGAAATCGGCCGTGTTCCGGCCATGACACCGCCGTCCGGCAGCCGGGATCCCAGGTTCCCGGCTGCCGCGCGGTCATCGTCCGGCGGAACCGGCGGAACCGGCGGAACCGGCAGATCCGGCGGAACCTGCGGAACCGGCGGGGCTCGCCGGGCCGTCCGGAGCGGCCGGGCCGTCCGGGGCCGACCTGGCGGCCGGGCTGTCCCGTGGAGGCGACGCGGCGGCCGAGGACACCACGTCCACGTCACTCGCCCGTACGTACGCGAGCCGGTGGCCGAACTGGATCTCGTAGTACTTCTCCCGGCCCCACACCACCGGGTTGGGCGTGTCGGTGAAGGACTTGGCGGTGTAGGAGCTGCCGACACCGGACTGCGTCACATACCGCTGGCCGGCCTCGAAGCTGTACGGCAGCGGCGACTCGTCCGGCTCGTCCATGTCCTCCGGGTACGCCTCCTCCTCCGGGAGGGCACGCCCGTACACCGGGACCTCGTCCAGGCCCTCCTTCGGGGTGACCATGCGCCCGGCCGCGCCGACGGCGGTCGGGTGGTTCCGGGGATTCTTGAACCAGGCCTTGTTGCCCTGGAACCAGATCGCCGTCCAGTCGCCGCTGCGGTCGGCCACGGCGAAGGTCTGACCGGCCGAGACCCGTGAACCCAGGTCGTTGACGTCCACGGTGGAGTCGTCGCCGTCCGGCTTGCGGCCCGGGTCCTGGATCAGCGGGGCGCGCTCGTTCGGCTCGGTGTACAGGCGGACGGCGCTGGAGCCGTGCGGCCGACACGGTGAACCACTGCCGGTGCAACCCGTGAACTCCGGCTTGTGCGTGGGGTAGTCGGGCAGGATGGTCACCATGTCACTGTCCGGCCCCGCCGTGGCCCGCAGCGGTGCGCCCAGGAGGTCGAAGTAGTGGCGCCAGTCCCAGAAGGGGCCGGGGTCGTCGTGCATGTCGGGAATGCTGTCGGCGGTCGGGGCCGGCACATTGTCGTGGCCGAAGATGTGCTGCCGGTCGAGCGGGATGGCGTACTTCTTCGCCAGGTACTTCACCAGGCGCGCCGAGGCCCGGTACATCCGCTCCGTGTACCAGGTTCCCGGCTGGGTGAGGAACCCCTCGTGTTCGATGCCGATGGAGCGGGCGTTCACGAACTGGCTGCCGGAGTGCCAGGCCTCGTCCTTGGTCTTGACGTGCTGGGTGATGTGGCCGTCGGTGGAGCGGATCGAGTAGTGCCACGACGACTCCGTGGGGTCCTGCACCGTCTGGAGCATGCTCGGCAGCTCCGCCTCGGTGTCGTGGATGACGATGTACTCGATCGGCTGGTCCCTGGGGCGGTCGGCCAGATCGTGGTTGCCGTACGCGCTGTCGTCGATCTCCTCGTACGGCGCGCCGAGCCAGTCGCAGGCCAGTTCGGCGGGGCACTCGACGTCCTTCTGCCGTTGCGGGCCTTGGGCGGTGGAGGCTTGCTGGCGCGGCCGGACGCGGGGGGTGGCGGGGAGCGTGACCTCCTGTCCCTCGGCGGTGGTGCGGTGCGCGCCCCGGCGGATCAGGGCGAAGACGTCGTCGGCGTAGGCGGCGGCCGACGAGACGTCACGGGTGCCCGGGAAGCGTGCCACCGCCTCCCACCAGTCCCCCGGGTCGGTGCTGAGGGGCTTGCCGAGCTGACGTTGGGTGGCGGCCAGGAGCGCCGCGCCGCCGCGTACGTTGGCGACGGCGTCCTTGCGCAACTGTTCGGCCGGGACGTGGATCAGCCGTGCCGCGTGGGGCAGATCGGCGGGCTGCACGGCGCGACCGGGGGAGGTGTCGGCGCCGCCCGTGGCGGCCGGCCCGGGGGCCGCGGCGCGGGGCTGGGCGTGGACGCCGTCCGTCGCCCCCGGATCGGCGGAGGGCGCGGGTGTCGTGACGAGCTCGGGGTCCAGCAGGTGCATCGGCCCGAAGCCGCCCGCGACGCTGGGCGCGCCGGGGTGGGAGTCCCAGCGCGACTGCAGGTAGGACACGCTCATGAGGACACTGCGGGGCACGTGGAACTCGCGCGCGGCGTCCGTGAAGGCGTCCTGCAGCCGCCGGTCGGACGGATCGGCGCAGCCGGACATCGGGAGGATCAGCAGCGGTGGCAGCAGCGCCGCCCCCGCGATCACACAGGCCGTACGGCGGCATCTCCGGACGGCACCGGGGACACGAGCAACGACAGATCTTCTCATTGCAGGGGCTCTCCCAACCACGCTCGTTCGCAACTCGGGCAGAGGAGTTGCCCGTCGCGCCACCCCTTGTACGTTTCCGTGCCCCGGGCGCCGTGTCGTGGCGAGCGTCACCGGTGTGGACCAGCTCTCCCCCAGAGGCCACCCGGTCGGCGGCAGTCACTCCGCTGCCCGGGGCAACCAAACATGACGTGCCGTCCGGTCCCGGCCCGGCCGCCCGGTCGCCCGGACGCTCAGTCCTCGACCGGGTCCACCCGCCAGTCGGGGTGCCCCGGCATCGGCGGGGTGTGCGCGCCGTACAGCCACGGGTTCAGGAACGGGCCGAGGTCCTCGCCCGCGACCCGGGACGCGAGCGCGATGAAGTCCCGGGTGCCGGCCGCCCGGCCCCGGTAGGCGCTCACCCAGGCCCGCTCGATCCGGCCGAAGGTCTCCTCGCCGACCTTTTCCCGCAGCGCGAACAGCACCAGCGCCGAGCCGTCGTACCGCATCACCTTGAACAGCGTGGCGTCGGTGGGTTCGGCGGGTGCTCCCTCGTCGTGCCGCCACTGGTCGTGCTGTTCGTACGCCGCCCGCATCACGGACTCCAGATCGGCCCCGCCGTGCTCGGCGGAGTACAGCCGTTCGTAGTAACGGGCGTGACCCTCGCTCAGCCACAGGTCGGACCAGCGCCGGATGGCGACGCTGTCACCCGTCCAATGGTGGGTCAGTTCGTGCACGAGGTTGCGTTCGGCGTCGACCCGGTCGCCCAGCAGGTCGTCCCGGGGCACGACGGCGAGCGACTGGGTCTCCAGCGCCACCGGCAGGTCGGTGTCCCCGACCAGCACGCCGTAGCGGTGGAACGGGTAGGGGCCGAGCCGCCGTTCCAGCCAGGCCAGGTGGTCCGGGGTGAGCGAGCGGTATTCCTCGGTGTCCGCGACCAGGCCGTCCGGCACCACGTCCCGGACGGGCAGTCCGCGCGGTCCCTCGCGGTCGACGAAGGTGAACCTCCCGATCGCCAGCTGGACCAGCTGCGCCGCGATCGGCTGTTCGGAGTCGTAGGTCCACCGGGTGCGGCCGTCGGGGTGCCGCTCGGTGCCGACGAGACGGCCGTTGGCCACCGCGCTCAGGCCGGGCGGGGTCGTCACGCGGAAGGTGATGGGTGCCCGCAGGCTCGGGTGGTCGTTGGCCGGGAAGATCATCCTGGCGCCGTCGGGCTGTGCGCAGACCACGGTCCCGTCGGACGTGGGTACCCAGCCGTAGTCCTGGATGGCGTCGTCGCGGTGGCGTCCCTGCGTCGGGTCGGCGGTGTAGGCGACGCGGACGGTGAACGCGCGGCCGCGCGGGATCGGCTTCGCGGGGGTGACGACGAGTTCGTCACCGTGGCGCGCGGCGGCGGCCGGTGCCCCGTCGACGGTCACGCGGTGCAGCGTGTTGCCCGCGAAGTCCAGGTCGAAGCGGGACAGGGCCTGGGTGGCGGTGGCGCTGATGGTGGCGCCGGCCTCGAAGGGGGTGCGGGGCGCGCGCCAGTCGAAGTCGAGGGTGTAATCGCGGACGGTGTAGCCGCCGTTGCCGGCCAGCGGCATGAGCGGGTCGCCGATGCCCGGCGCACCGGGCGACGGAACCGGACCGGCGGCGGCGCCGGTGGCCGGGGCGCCGGGCGCGGGGCGCCGGCCCGGGCCGGCGAACAGGGTGCCGACGGTGACGACGGCGGCTCCCGTGAGCGCGAGGGCGAGTACGACGGCTCCGGCGAGCGTGCGGACGACCCGGCGGTGCCCTGCCGGGGCGCTGGTGACCGGCGCTTTCACCGCGAGCGTCCCGCGGCGGGGCGGGGAGCGGCGCTCGCGCCCGCACGCCCGGCGGGTGGGCCGCCGACGGTCGTGATCTCCATGCCCGCACTATGCCAGTAAGATGCGCTTATATAACTGATTGTCACTTTTCTGGGCGTCTGTGCGGTGTCCCGGACGACCGTCTCCATCGCGCCGATCCCCCGAGGCGTCATTGCGGGGCGGGTCGTCTGCCCGTAGAACACGGGCCATGAGACGAAAGTTAGTCATGTCCATGCTCGCCGGGGCGACCCTCCTGGCGAGCGCGCTCTTCGGTACGGGTGCACCCACCGCCCGAGCGGTGGACGTACCCGCCGAGTTCGGCACCGACTGGCACGACCCGGTGACCGCGGCCCCACCCGTCGGCCGGCCGCACACCCGCTCCTGCCGGGTCACCCTGGCCGACGCGCGGTTCCGCGACTTCACGCCCTACCGCGGCGCCTACGCGCCCCCCGAGGGCTGCGGCGACCGCTGGAGCAAGGTCGTGCTGCGCCTGGACGGCAAGGTGAAGGGCCGTCAGTACGACCGGCTCGGCTATCTGCGGGTCGGCGGGGTCGAGGTCCTGCGCACCTCCACTCCGGAACCCTCGCCCGACGGCATCGAGTGGCACGTCGAGAAGGACGTGACCCGCTACAGCGAGACCTTTCGCGCCGCCCGGGACGTCGAGATGCTGATCGGCAACGTGGTGGACGACACCTACACCGGTGTCATCGACGTGCACGTCACCCTGACCTTCTACGCGGGGCGCCCCGCGGCGGCCGCGCCCGACCGGGTCCTGACCCTCGCCGACACGCCCGCAGGCACGACGCTCATCACCCCGCGCAACAGCCAACGGATCGTCGCCGAGGTGTACGCGACCGGTTCGGGCGGCGGCTGCGAGGAGTTCTGGTACCTGACCGTCGCCGACCCGGCGCCCTACTCCTGCAAGGCCGACCACGGGCCGTACCGGGAGGTGCGGATCAGCGTCGACGGGCGGCTCGCCGGCATCGCGGCGCCGTACCCGCACGTGTGGACGGGCGGCTGGTCCAACCCCTTCCTCTGGTACGTCGTCCCGGCCCCGCGCGCCTTCGACGTGCGCCCCGTCGAGTACGACCTCACGCCCTTCGCCGGCCTGCTCAACGACGGGCGCCCGCACCGCGTCGAGGTGTCCGTCGCCGGGGTGCCGACGGGGCAGCCGGGCTGGAGCACACCGGTGAACGTCCTGGTCTGGCAGGACCCGCACCGGGCCCACGTCCCCGGCGCGCTCACCGAGGACACCGCCACCGACCTCGCCAACACCTCGGTCCACACGCCCGGCCCGGAGCACCGGGTGGACACCGAGGCGGGGCACCGGCTCACCGTCTCCGGCTATCTGGACACCTCCCACGGACGGGTGACGACCACCGTCACCCGCACGCTCGCCCACTCTTCCGTGCACCGCTGGACCGACGGCGAGAACACGGACGGACTCGACGCCTCCTGGAGCGACGACGAGTCGGTCGGCACCACCGGCCGGGGCCCGGCGCGCACGACGCGGACGCACCGGACGTACACCATGAACGGCACCGTCACCCTGGGCCCGGACGACCGGCTGCGCACCGTGCTCACGGTCGGCGACCACACGTCGGCGGTGACGCGCGAGGGCGGCCGGCGCACCGTGTGGTCGCGCCTGGACGACACCTACAGCGGCGACGCCGCGTACACCCTCGACGTGCCGCGTGACCAGCGGCACGCGGTGGGCACGTCGACCAAGCGCTACCGCCTCGTCGGCTCGGCGGGCTGCTACGACCGCTCGCTGACCACGGTCCAGGGGGTGCTGACGGAGGACCGCGACCGCTGCTGAGGCCAGTCGGCCACCCCCGCCCCCGGGCAAGCCGCGCCAGCGGCGGCGGACGGATCCGGGCGGGGGCGTGCGGGAGAAAGCTTGCAGGAGAGTGACGGCCGCTCAGCAGCCCGGCGCGGCCTCCCCGTCGATCAGTGTGTCCAGCAGCACGCCGAGCACCTGGCGCTCCTTCTCCGTCAGCGGCGCCAGTATCTCCTTGGCCGCCGAGCGGCGGGCGCCGCGCAGTTCCAGCAGGGTCGCGCGGCCCTCGTCGGTCAGCTCGATCCGGGTCACGCGCCGGTTCGCCGGGTCCGGCACCCGCCGGACCTTGCCGCCCGCCTCCAGCCCGTCGACGAGCGTCGTCACCGCACGCGGCACGACCTCCAGCCGCTCGGCCAGGTCGGCCATGCGCGGTGGCGCGGGGTAGTGCGCGAGGGTGCGCAGCAGCCGGGACTGGGCCGGGGTGACACCCAGGTCGCGCAGTTCCAGATGGCGCTTCTGGATGCGGTGCACCCGGCGGGTGAGCCGGAGCAACTGCTCGGCGAGCAGGCCGTCGGGGTCGGGGGTGGTCATGCGGGAACAATATCAGGACGCCGTTCATTGTGAATATAGGTAACAATGAGCTACGATCAGTGATGCATCGCCGGCCGTCCCGAGTCGGCCTCTCCGTCCACCTCCGTAGGAGCTCATGCACCCCGACCACGTACCCTCCTGGACCCCACCTGCCGACGCGGGCGAGCAGCCCCGGCAGGTGCGCCGCATCCTGCGGCTCTTCCGTCCCTATCGCGGGCGTCTCGCCGTCGTCGGGCTGCTCGTCGGTGCCTCCTCGCTGGTCTCGGTGGCCACGCCGTTCCTGCTGCGCGAGACGCTCGACGTCGCCATCCCCGAAGGCCGCACGGGTCTGCTGAGCCTGCTCGCGCTCGGCATGATCCTCAGTGCCGTCCTGTCCGGCGTCTTCGGCGTGCTCCAGACGCTGATCTCGACCACCGTCGGCCAGCGGGTCATGCACGACCTGCGCACGGCGGTCTACGGCCGGCTCCAGCGCATGTCCCTCGCCTTCTTCACCCGCACCCGCACCGGCGAGGTGCAGTCCCGCATCGCCAACGACATCGGCGGCATGCAGGCCACCGTCACCTCCACCGCCACCTCCCTGGTCTCCAACGTCACCAGCGTGGTCGCCACGGTCGTCGCCATGGTCGCCCTGGACTGGCGGCTGACGATCGTCTCGCTCGCCCTGCTGCCGGCGTTCGTCTGGATCAGCCGCCGCGTCGGAAACGAACGCAAGAAGATCACCACCCAGCGGCAGAAACAGATGGCCGCGATGGCGGCCACGGTCACCGAGTCGCTCTCGGTCAGCGGCATCCTGCTCGGCCGCACCATGGGCCGTTCCGACTCGCTGACCGCGTCCTTCGCCACCGAGTCCGAGCGCCTGGTCGACCTCGAGGTCAGATCGAACATGGCCGGGCGCTGGCGGATGGCCGTCATCGGGATCGTGATGGCCGCGATGCCCGCCGTCATCTACTGGACCGCCGGCCTCGCCCTCCGGTTCGGCGGGCCCGATGTCTCCCTCGGCACCATCGTCGCCTTCGTCTCCCTCCAGCAGGGCCTGTTCCGCCCGGCCGTGAGCCTGCTGGCGACCGGCGTCCAGATCCAGACCTCGCTGGCGCTCTTCCAGCGCATCTTCGAGTACCTGGACCTGCCGGTGGACATCACCGAGCGCGAGCGGCCGGTACGCCTCGACACGGTCAAGGGCGAAGTCCGGTTCGAAAACGTCGAGTTCCGCTACGACGACAAGGGCGGCCCCGTCCTCGATGGCATCGACATCACCGTGCCGGCCGGCGGCAGCCTCGCCGTCGTCGGCCCGACCGGTGCCGGGAAGTCCACGCTCGGCTATCTCGTGCCCCGCCTGTACGACGTCACCGGCGGCCGGGTTACCCTGGACGGGGTGGACGTCCGCGACCTCGACTTCGACACCCTCGCCCGCGCGGTCGGCGTCGTCTCCCAGGAGACGTACCTCTTCCACGCCTCGGTCGCCGACAACCTGCGCTTCGCCAAGCCGGACGCCACCGACGAGGAACTGCACGCGGCGGCCAGAGCGGCGCAGATCCACGACCACATCACCGCGCTGCCCGACGGCTACGACACGATCGTGGGCGAACGCGGCCACCGCTTCTCCGGCGGCGAGAAGCAGCGCCTGGCCATAGCCCGCACCATCCTGCGCGACCCGCCGGTCCTCATCCTGGACGAGGCGACCAGCGCGCTCGACACCCGCACCGAAGCCGCCGTCCAGGAGGCCATCGACGCGCTCTCGGCCGACCGCACCACCCTCACCATCGCCCACCGGCTGTCCACCGTCCGCGACGCCGACCAGATCGTGGTGCTGGACTCCGGGCGAGTCGCCGAACGCGGCACGCACGACGAACTCCTGGAGCGGGACGGGCGGTACGCGGCCCTGGTGCGCCGCGATGCGCAACTGCGACCGACAGACTGAACATATGCCAGGTTTATGACGATATGCGTATTACCGTGCCCGCATGCAGACGAACACTCCGCCACGGAACACGATCCGACTGACACGCCGGGGCAGACTTGTCACCCTCGTCGCCGGCGCCGTCGCGGCCGGCACCGCCGTGGTGGTGCCGCTGCTGCTGCTCGCGGGCGACCGCGACCAGGCCAGGCCCGCCACCCTGGTGATCCCCGAGGGCTGGCGCGCGAACCAGGTGTACGACGCGGTCGACAAGGCACTCCGGCTGCCCCCGGGCAGCACCCGCAAGTCGCTCGGCAAGGCCGCGCTGAGACTGCCCGGCGAGGCCGAGGGCAACCCGGAGGGCTATCTCTTCCCGGCGACGTACCCGATCCCGGAAGGAGCCACCCCCGAGTCGCTGCTGCGCACCATGGTCGACACCGCCAACGACAAGTACGGCCTGGCACCGGTGACGGCGGGGGCCCAGCGCAACGCGATGAACCTCCACCAGACCGTCACCGTCGCCAGCATCGTCCAGGCCGAGGCCGACACCAAGGCGGACATGGGCAAGATCGCCCGGGTCATCCTCAACCGGCTGGCCCGCGGAATGCCGCTGCAGATGGACTCGACCGTCAGCTACGCGCTCGAACACGACCCCGGCCAGACCGGCCAGGGCAGCGGTCAGGTGCAGAGCCCGTACAACTCCTACCAGCGCATGGGCCTGCCCCCGACCCCGATCGACAACCCCGGGGCGGACGCGATGCGCGCGGCCCTGAACCCCACGCCGGGCGACTGGCTGTACTTCGTCACGGTCCGGCCCGGGGACACCCGGTTCACCGCCGACTACGACGAGCACCTGAGGAACGTGGCCGAGTTCCACGCCGTCCATCAGAGCGCGGCACCGGCCCAGCCGGACGGCGGCGTGCCCTGGTCCTCGTCCTCCCCGGTTCCCGCGCAGCCTTCGGGCGGCTGAGCGGGGGGGCATCACGCGGCGACGGGCTCCCCGGCGAGCAGCCGCCGGATGTCCCGGACGGCCGCGCGCCCGGCCCGGTTGGCCCCGATGGTGCTGGCGGAGGGGCCGTAGCCCAGGAGATGGACCCGCGGATCGGCGACCGCGCGGGTGCCCTCCAGCCGGATGCCGCCGCCCGGCTCGCGCAGCCCGAGCGGCGCGAGATGGTCCAGCGCGGCGCGGAAACCGGTCGCCCACAGGATCACATCGGCCACCACCGTGCGGCCGTCCCGCCACTCCACACCGTCCGGGACGACCCGGTCGAACATCGGCCGCCGGTCCAGGACTCCCTCCGCCAGGCCCCGCCGGATCGCGTCGTTCAGGGGCAGCCCGGTGACCGAGACCACACTGCGCGGCGGCAGCCCCTGGCGCACCCGCTCCTCCACCAGCGCGACGGCCGCGCGGCCCGCGTCCTGGTCGAACGGCCCCTCGCGGAAGACCGGGGGCCGCCGGGTGACCCACGTGGTCGCGGCGGCGTACGGCGCGAGCTCCAGCAGATGCTGGGTGCCCGAGGCGCCACCGCCCACCACCACGACCCGCCGGCCGGCGAACTCCTCCGGGCCGGCGTACTGCGCGGTGTGCAACTGCCGCCCCCGGAACGTCTCCTGGCCGGGGTAGCGCGGCCAGAACGGCCGGTCCCAGGTGCCGGTCGCGTTGATCAGCGCCCGTGCCGCCCAGGTGCCGTCCGGCGTCTCCACGAGCAGCCGTCCCGCGGTGCCCTCACGCACCGCGCGGACGTCCACGGGGCGCCGTACCCGCAGGCCGAAGGCGTGCTCATAGCGGTCGAAGTACTCCCGGACCACCTCGGACGAGGGGCGCGCCGGGTCGGCGTCCGTCAGCTCCATGCCGGGCAGCGCGTGCATCCCGTGCACCTTGCCGAACGTCAGCGAGGGCCACCGGAACTGCCACGCGCCGCCCGGGCCGGGGGAGTGGTCGAGGACCACGAAGTCGCGGTCCGGCTCGAAACCGGTCCGCCGCAGGTGATAAGCGGCGGACAGACCTGCCTGGCCCGCGCCGATGACGACGACCTCGACCTCGCGTGCTGCGTTCACACCCGTCCCCAACAGGAGACGGTCCCCGGATCTTCCCGGCCGTCCCGCACCCTCAGCTCCGCGCCGGGGTCGTCGACGGCGGCAGGCCGCCGTTGTACCGCCGGTCCACGAAGCCGGCGAAGTCGACCTTGTGCGGGATGAGCCGCAGCTCGGCGAAGGTGTCGGCGATCCGCTGCTCGGAGGCGACCAGCGGCTTGTCGACGGCGACCGCCACGCGGGTGGAGTTCGTGCGCCGCACGGAGGCCAGAGCCACCTCGTAGGGCAGACCGGTGTCTTTCGCCCACACCTTGGCCCACTCCTCCTGGTGGTCGTGCACCCAGTCCGTGGCCCGCCGCAGCCGCGCCAGATAGTCCTTGACGGCGGCGGCCTTCCCCGGGTCCTTCAGCGCGGCGGGCGAGGCGACCTGGAAGGTGAGGCCGTTGGTGACGCCGTCGCCGGTGGTGAGCACCCGGCCCCGCCCGGCCTGGAGCACCTGCGAGGTGTACGGGTCCCAGACCGCCCACGCGTCGACCTTGCCGGAGGTGAACGCGGCGAGCGCGTCGGCCGGCTGGAGGTACTTCACCTCGACGTCGGACAGGCTCAGCCCCGCCGCCTTCAGCGAGGCGACCAGCTGGTAGTGGGCGGACGAGCCCTGGGCTACGGCGACGGACCTGCCCTTCAGCTGCCGGGTCCCGGTCAGCTTCGAGCCGTTCGGCACGAGGATGGTGTCGCCCTTGGAGGTGCCGTGCCAGGCCGCCACCACGGTGATCTTCGAGCCGGCGCCGGCCGCGAAGACGGGCGGGGTGTTGCCGACACCGCCGATGTCGACGGCCCGGGCGTTGACGGCCTCCAGCAGCGGCGGGCCGGAGGTGAAGGTCGACCACTTGATCTTGTAGTGCAGGTTCTCCAGCTCACCGGCGGCGCGCAGAATGGCCTCCGAACCGCCCTTCTGGTCACCGACGTCGAGCGTGACCGAGCCCGTGCCGTCGGTGTCGGTGCTCGCGGACGAGCTGCCGCCGCAGGCGGTGAGCAGGAGGGCGAGGGGCAGGAGCAGTGCGGCGGGGACGAGTCGTCGTCGCATGACGGTTCCGTTCGGTGCGAGGGGGAGCGGAGGCAGGCGGGTTCGGTTGGGTGCCAGGGGATGCGTGGGTCAGGCGGGTTCGGTTCGGTGCGAGGGGGAGCGGGGGTCAGGCGGTTTCGGTGGCGGTGTCGACGCCGAGCAGTCCGAGCAGCCGGGCGCGGAGCGCGGCGAACCGGGGATCGGTGATCTCACGCGGCCGGTCGAGGCCGACGGCCTGCTCGTGGGCGATCCGGCCGCGGTCCATGACCAGGACCCGGTCGGCGAGCAGTACGGCCTCCTCGACGTCGTGCGTGACCAGCAGCACCGCGCAGCCCCGGCGCTGCCAGACCTCCCCGACCAGGCGCTGGGCCCGGATCCGGGTGAGCGCGTCGAGCGCGCCGAACGGCTCGTCGAGCAGCAGCAGATCGGGTTCGCGCACCAGGGCGCGGGCGAGGGAGGCGCGCTGGGCCTCGCCGCCGGAGAGGGTCTTCGGCCAGGCGTCGACGCGGTGGCCGAGACCGACCTCGTCCAACGCCCGCTCCGCGACCGCCCGTTCGGGCCTGCCGGGCAGTCCGAGCAGAACGTTGCGCCACACTTTCTTCCAGGGCATGAGCCGGGGCGCCTGGAAGGCGACGGCCCGGCGGCGCGGGACCAGCGCGGTGCCCTCGATGTCCCGGTCCAGGCCGGCGAGGATGCGCAGCAGGGTCGACTTGCCGCAGCCGCTGCGGCCGAGCAGGGCGACGAACTCGCCGGGCGCGATGTCGAGTCGCAGGCCGTCGATGACCGCGCGGCCGTCGAAGGAGCGGGTCAGCCCCTCGACATGGACCGCGGGTCGGGTCACCGACCGGTGAACGTCGGTCGCCATTGCAGCAGCAGCCTTTCGAGGGAGCGGACGATGAAGTCGGCGAGCAGACCGAGGAAGGCGTAGACGATCAGGCAGACCACGATCACGTCGGTCCGCAGGAAGTCCCGCGCCTGCACCATCAGGAAGCCGATGCCGGAGTCGGCGTTGACCTGCTCGGCGAAGACGAGCGCGAGCCAGGCGATGCCGAGCGAGTACCGCAGTCCGGTCAGCGCCCCGGGCAGCGCGCCCGGCAGCACCACGTGCCGTACCAGACCCCAGCGGGAGAGCCCCAACGACTCACCGGCCTCGATGAGCTGGGCGTCGACACCGCGGATGCCCGCGTACACGTTGAGGTAGAGCGGGAAGGTGACACCAAGGGTGATGATCGCGGTCTTCGGGGCCTCGCCGATGCCGAACCAGATGATGAACAGCGGGATGAGGCCGACGAACGGCACCGTCCGCAGCATCTGCACGGGCGCGTCCACCAGGTCCTCGCCGATCCGGAACAGCCCCGCGAACAGGGCGAGTCCGGTGCCGGTCACCGTGCCGAAGACCAGGCCGAGCGCGACACGCCGGAGCGAGGTCGCCATGGCCGACGGCAGTGAACCATCGCTCACCAGATCCCAGCCGACGTGCGCGATCCGGCCCGGTGAGGCGAGCACGTCCGGGGCCAGGACCCCGGTGGCACTGAGGAGTTGCCACAGGGCCAGCAGCAGGAGCGGACCGGTGGTGCGGCGCAGCCAGCGGGGGACTCGGGCGCGGCGGGCGGAGGCGGGGACGACGGGTTGCAGGCCGGGGAACGCGCCCTTGCCGGGGTGCCCTGGTCCGGAGATGCCGGAAATATCGGCTGAAGGAGGGTTGGGTGGGGCGTGACTGATGCTCATGAGCGCTCCAGGGGGAGGAGGGCTCCGCGCCGCGACGCCGTGCTCAGGTCGATGAGCGGTCAAGGGGTGCGTACGGGCAGGCGCGGGCGGCCCGGAGTCCGGGCGGAGGAGGCAGGGGAGGGGAAGGCGTCAGCGGCCGGTGCGACACGCGGCGGAGGCCACCCGCAGCAGGTCGATGTGACCGCGCGTGGTGAGCAGGGCTGAACGCGACATGCCGCCGAACCTAGCCAGGTGGACGTGCACAGGTCAACGGCGTCTCGTGTGATGGACCGGCCGTATCAGAAACGGGGGGTCCCGGGACGTGTGAAAACCGGCGTATGGGCCAGGATGGGGGCATGTCCGATGCCTTCACCACGCGCATGCTGCACGTCTCCACCGGTACCCGGGAACGTGTCGTCGACCTGACCGCCGACTGCGAGGAGTTCCTGCGGGAAGCGGCGGCCGGCCGGGACGGCCTGCTCAACATCTTCGTCCCGCACGCCACCGCCGGGATCGCCGTCATCGAGACGGGCGCCGGCAGCGACGACGACCTCCTCGCGGCCCTGCACACCCTGCTGCCCGCCGACGACCGCTGGCAGCACCGGCACGGCAGCCCCGGCCATGGACGCGATCACGTCCTGCCCGCCCTCGTCCCGCCGCACGCCACCCTCCCGGTGATCGACGGACGCCTGGAGCTGGGCACCTGGCAGTCGGTGTGCCTGGTGGACACCAACAAGGACAACCCCGACCGCCGGGTACGGCTGAGCTTCCTGGGCTGAGGCCCCGGGGGCGGCCGGACTTCCCGGGGCGGCACGCAACGGCCCCGCCGCGGGGCGGGGCCGGACGGATCAGTGGCGCTCGTCGGCGCCCTCGGCGTCCGCCTTCTCCTTCTTCGCGTTCTTCAGCCGCGCGGCCTCCTTGCGGACCTCGGCCTGGGTGGCGCGCTCCTTCTCCAGCCACTCGGGCCGCTCCTGCTTGAGCGCCTCGATCTGCTTGGTGGTCAGCGCCTCGGTGACACCGCCCCGGGCCAGACCCGCGATGGACACGCCCAGCTTGGCGGCCACCACCGGGCGCGGGTGGGGACCGTTGAGCCGCAGGTCGCGCAGCCACTCCGGCGGGTTGGCCTGGAGCTCGTTCAGCTCGGCGCGGGAGACCACACCCTCCTGGAAGGAGGCGGGGGTGGCGGGGAGGTACACACCCAGCTTCTTCGCCGCGGTCGCGGGCTTCATCGTCTGGGTGCTCTGCTGCGACTTCATGAGGTCAAGGGTATCGGCCGTGTGCGCGGACGCCGACCACGGCCGAACCGGACGGACGCCGGCGGCCGGTAGTCTGGCCTGGTGACAGGCTCGGAGGAATCACCGTCGTTCCGGCTCGCGTACGTTCCCGGGGTGACGCCCGCCAAGTGGGTGAGGACCTGGAACGAGCGGCTGCCCGGCATCCCGCTCACCCTCGTCCAGGTCCCGGCCGCCGAGGCGCCCGGGGTGCTGCGCGCGGGGGAGGCGGACGCGGGCTTCGTCCGGCTGCCGGTCGACCGTACGTACTTCAGCGCGATCCCGCTGTACACCGAGACCACGGTGGTCGTGGTCCCCAAGGACCACCTGATCACGGCGGCGGAGGAGGTGACCCTGGCCGACCTCGCCGACGAGGTGCTCCTCCACCCCCTGGACGACGTCTTCGACTGGGACGCCCCGCCGGGCGAACCCGCCTTCGAGCGCCCCGCCACGACCCCGGACGCCATCGAGCTGGTGGCGGCGAACATCGGCCTCCTGGTCGTACCGCAGTCGCTGGCCCGCCTCTACCACCGCCGGGACCTCACCTACCGCACGGTCGTCGACGCACCGCAGTCGAGCGTCGCCCTGTCCTGGCCCGAGGAGGCCACCACCGACCTGGTGGAGGACTTCATCGGCATCGTCCGCGGCCGCACGGTCAACAGCACCCGGGGCCGTACGACGGCACAACCCGCGGCCGACGCCCGGCAGGGGCGCTCCGAGCGGGACGGCAGCCGGCAGAACGCCAAGCCGGCGGCGAAGTCCGCGGGCAAGTCGGCATCGAAGTCCTCCGGTAAACCGGCGGGCCGCACGGCGGGCGCCCGTACCGGCGGCCGGCCGGCCAAACCGGCCAAGCGGGGCAAGCCGCGCCGGAGGTCGTGAGCGCGGTCCGGCGAAGGCGGCACAGAGGTGCTCGGGCCACCGTCGGCCCCTCCTCACGCCCCCGGCCGTACCCCCTCCACGGCACCGCCCTCGCCGCGGCCCGGCCCGGCCGGTTCCGCGGTCTTCTCCGGCTCGGGCCGTACATGGCGTTCCCGCAGGTCGGCGACCGCCAGCAGCAGGGCGACCATGATGATGCCCACGGCGGAGAGCAGCCCGAGCTGCATCGCCGTATCGGTACGGCCGTGGTTGGCGAGGTGGGCGAAGTACACCGAGCCCACCACCGCGATCCCGGCCGCCGAGCCGACGCGCTGGCCCGTCTGGAGGACTCCGCCGGCCGCGCCCGCGCGCTGCACGGGGACCCGGGTGAGCGTGAGGGTGGTGTTCGGGGAGACCGTCAGGCCGGACCCGATGCCTCCGACGAGCAGCGGCAGCGCCGACGCCCAGCCCAGGTTCGGTCCGGGGACCAGGGCCACCGCCGCCATCACTCCGAGCAGCCCGAGGGCCACCCCGCCCAGCCCGATGACGACCAGCTTGCGACCGAACCGCACCACCAGCCGCCCGCCGGCGGCGGCCCCGACCGCGGAGGCCGCCGCGAACGGCAGCACCGTCAGCCCCGACGCCAGCGCGCTGTAGCCCACGCCGTTCTGGAGGTACAGGGCGTAGAGGAAGAAGACGGTGGTGAAGCCCGCGAAATAGGTGAGGCTGATCAGGGAGCCCAGGGTGAAGGAACGCAGGGAGAACAGGCCCGGGTCCACCAGCGGGGCGCGCCCGAGCACCCCCTGTCGGCGCTCCCAGGCCCAGAACGCGCCCAGCAGCACCAGCGCCACCGGCACCAGCGCCCACTTCTCCCGTCCGGTCCACTGCTGCTCCTGCACCAGGGGCAGCATCAGCGCGAGCACGCCCGCGCCGAGGAGCAGCACCCCGAACAGGTCGAACACCTCGCGCTTGCCCGCCGCCGGGTAACGGGGCAGCAGCCGCAGCCCCGCGATGAAGGCGGCCACCCCGATCGGCAGATTGACGAAGAACACCCAGCGCCAGCCCTCGCCGGTGCCGGCGGCGTCGATCAGCAGCCCGCCCGCCAGCGGACCCGCCGCCGTGGACACCCCGATGACCGTGCCGAGCACACCGAAGGCCTTGGCCCGCTCGGAGCCCTGGAACATCTGCTGGATCAGCCCCGAGGTCTGCGGCGCGACCATGCCCGCCGCCGTGCCCTGGATCAGCCGGAACACCACCAGCGAGCCGGGGCCGGAGGCGAGCCCGCACGCCAGCGAGGCCACCGTGAACAGGGCGAGACCGACGAGGAAGACCTGGCGCCGGCCGCGCATGTCGCCCAGCCGGCCGGCCGGGACCAGCGCCAGCCCGAAGGTGAGGGCGTACCCGGAGACCACCCATGACTGGACCGCCTCGGAGGCCCCCAGCCCGTGCTCCAGGGAGGGAAGTGCCACGTTCACGATCGAGGTGTCGAGGAGCGAGATGAAACCCGCCGCCAGACAGACCCCGAGCGCCTTCCACCGCCGCTCGTCGGGGGCGGGCCGTGCCTGGACTGTGCTCATGGGGTCACGCTAAGCAGCCACGGCCGACCGCGCACGCGCAGAGGGCCGTCCGTAGCGGAGCCGTTCGGCGAGCCCGGTCGGCGGACGCCGATCCGCCCTCAGGTCCGCGCCGTTTCAGCTGCCCTCAGGTCCGCGCTGTTTCAGCGGGTCCCGTTGCGCAGCCACGCGTACGCCGCCCCCGCCCGGAAGTCCGCCTGCCCGCCGCGCAGCAGCAGGGACGCGGTGGTGAACTCGGGGGCGTCCGCCTGGGTGGGGACGTACGGGAGGGCGATGCAGCGCATGCCGGCCGCGTGGGCCGCGGCGGCGCCGGGGGCCGCGTCCTCCAGGACCACGCAGTCGGCCGGGGGTGTGCCGAGGCGGCGGGCCGCCTCGAGGAAGATGTCGGGGGCCGGTTTGCCGTGGGGGACCTCGTCGGCCGAGACCGTCGTGCGCAGGTGGGCGGCGAGGCCGGTGCCCGTGAGGGCGGCCTCGATGGCCTCCGGGGAGGAGCCCGAGGCCACCGCCATGGGGACGTTCGCGGCGGCCAGCAGCTCCACGAACGCGCGCATCTCCGGGTACGCGCGGGTGCGGGTGCGGGCCAGGTCCAGATAGCGGCGGTTCGTCTCGGCCAGCAGCTCCGGCTCCGAGGCGCGCAGTCCGTAGCGCTCGCGCCAGATCCGTACCGACTCCCGGGTGCTGATGCCGACGTAGCCCTCGTGGTCCGCCCAGGTGAATCCGGGGACGCCGTGTGCGGCCAGGGTCTGCCGGCTCGCCTCGTAGTAGTTCGGCTCGCTGTCCACGAGCGTTCCGTCGAGATCGAAGATGACCGAGAGGGTGCCGAGATCGCTCATGGCGCCCAGCATGCCAACCGTCAGCCGCGCGCCGTCGTCCGGCCCACCGACTCCACCAGGGGCAGCAGCCGGTACGGGACCCGCTCGCGCAGCGCCACCTCGGTGCGGGTGCGCACTACGCCCGGGAGGCTGATCAGCTTCTGGATCACGTCCTCCAGATGCGCGTTGTCCCGGCCCACCACCCGGGCCAGCAGATCCCCGCCGCCGGTGATCGAGAAGGCCTCCACGATCTCCGGCACGGCGGCCAGCGCGTCCCCCACGTCGTCCAGGTGTCCCTGGGTGACCTCGATGTGCACGAACGCCAGTACCGGATGGCCCAGCGCGGCGGCGGAGAGGGAGGGGCCGGTGCCGGTGATCACGCCGTCGCGCTCCATCCGGTCCAGGCGGGCCTGGAGGGTGCCGCGGGCCACGCCGAGGATGCGGGCGTACTCGCGCACGCTGGTGCGCGGCTGCTCCAGGAGCAGCCGCAGGATGCGGGTGTCGAGTTCGTCCACGGCCATGATGGACGACTGTACCAATGGCCCAGCCGAGGCCGGGCACTGTATGCCCTGCGACCTGCTGCGTTGGCGTTCCGGTGGGTACGGGTGCGGTGCTCGTAGTGGGCCAATGGCCCGGAGAAACGGGGCTGACTTGAGCCAGTGACCCCGGTGATGCTCTCATGGACGTGTCAATGGCGCTGCGGATCCCCGCGGCGCCTTTTCCGTATCGGTGTTCCCAGGGGAGGGCAGCAGTGCTGAAGAGGATGTTCGTGGCACCGGACCCAGGGCGGGCGCGGTTGCGTTTCGCCGCGCGGGCCGTCCTCGGCATCGGGCTGGCGGTCGTGGTCTGCGGACTGGCCGGACACTCCCTCCCCGGAGCGGTCACCGGGGGACTCGCCGCGCTGCTCGCGCTGTTCACCGTCGCCGACCCGACCGTGCGCGGGCAGGCGGTCACCACCGCCCTGCTGCCCGTCGTGGGCGTCCCGGTGCTCGCCGCCGCGGCCGGACTGCACGACCACCCCGTGGCCCGGGACCTGACCTTCCTGACCGTCACCGGCGCCGGCGTCTACGCCCGGCGGTGGGGCCCGCGCGGGCACAGCGTCGGTGTGTTCGCCTTCATGACCTTCTTCGTGGCCCAGTTCCTGCACGCCACCCCGCCCCAGCTGCCCGAGCTGTACGCCGCCGTGCTGCTCTCCGTGCTCGCTGCGGCCGGCGTCCGGTTCGGACTGTGGTGCTACGAGCGCCGGCTCGCCCCGGCCGCCGCCCCGCCCGCCCCGCTCGGCGGCACCGGCCTCGCCCGGATCACCACCCGGCAGGCCGTCCAGGCGACCGCCGGGGCCGGCTTCGCGCTGGTGGTGGGGCAGCTGGTGTCGGGCCAGCGCTGGTACTGGGCCGTCGGCGCCACGTGGTGGATCTTCGTCAACACCGCCTCGCGCGGCGAGACCCTGGTGCGCGGCTTCCGCCGGGTCCTCGGCACGGTGCTCGGCATCGGCCTGGGCCTCCTCGTCGCCGTCCCCGTGCACGGCGCGCCCGTCCCGACGGCCGTCCTCGTCGCCGTCTGCGTCTTCGGCATCTTCTACACCGCCGCCGTCTCCTACACCTGGATGATGCTCTGGGTGACCCTGCTCGCCACCTCCCTGTACGGACTGCTCGGCGTCCTCAGCCCCGGACTGCTCGCGCTGCGGCTCGCCGAGACCGGGGTCGGCGCGCTCGGTGCCGCGCTCGCCGTCCTCCTCGTGCTCCCGGTCACCACGCACGCCACCACCGACGCCTGGATCCAGCGGGCCCTGCGCTGCGTGCACGCCTGCACCGCCGAGGCCGCCGCCCGGCTGGCCGGCTCCGCCACGGCCGACCCCGCCCCGCGCGTCGCCGAACTGGAGCAGCTGCTCGGCCGGGTGAGGCTGTCGGTGGCGCCGCTGGTGCACCCGCTGAACCCGATGCCGGCCCGCAAGGCGCGGGCCCGCCGGGTCCTGGCGCTGCTCGACGACTGCGCCCGCGAGGTCCGCGGCCTGGTCGCGGTCGCCGCCGACCCCGAGGCCTCCCACGATGCCCGCCTCGCCGCCGCCTGCTGGCGGGTCGAGACGGCCGTCGAGGCCCTCACCGCGGGCCGCGCCGAACCCCTCCCGCACCCCGCCGAACCGCCCGCCGAACCCGCCCTCGTCCATCTGCACGGCCTGGAGCGCGCCCTCGCCGACCTCGCGGAGCCGCTGCGCACACCGTCCCGGTCCCGGCTGGTCGGCGCCTGACCGCCCCGGCACGGCGCGAACCGCCCCGCCCCCGGCCCTTGGTCTAGACCGCGCCGCGGGGACTGCTACCGTCGGCCCCGGACTGGCTCGACGGGCTCGACCGAGAGGGGACAGCGGTGGCACGGGACGGCAGGGCGGGCAGGCGCCGGGCGTTCATCGGATCGTTCACGGCGGCGGGCGGCCCCGGACTGGTGACCGCCGAGGTCGCGCCGGGGGGCGGGGCCCTCACCCTGCTGTCGGCCGTCAAGGACGTCCCCGACCCCTCCTACCTCGCCCTCGCCCCGGACGGGAACACCCTCTACGCGGTCAGCGAGACCGCCGAGGGAGCCGTGGCCGCCTACCGTGTCGCCGGAGACCGGCCGGAACCCGCCGGCGCGCCGGTACCGGTGGGCGGCAGCGGCCCCACCCACCTCGGCCTGTACGCCGGGCACGTGCTGACCGCCAACTACGGCTGCGGCAGCGTCACCGCCGTACCCCTGCGCCCGGACGGCTCGCTCGCCGGCGCGCCCTCCGGACGGCTCCAGCACACCGGCTCCGGGCCGCACGACCGACGGCAGCGCGGCCCGCACGCCCATCAGGCGCAGCCCGACCCCAGCGGCCGGTGGGCCGTCAGCGTCGACCTCGGGACGGACTCGGTGCGGGTGTGCACCCTGGTGGACGGCAGCCCCGCCGTGCACCGCGAGTTCGCCCTGCGCCCCGGCTCCGGCCCCCGCCACCTCGCCTTCCACCCGGACGGCGGCCACGCCTACGTGGTCAACGAACTGACGCCCACGGTCACGGTGTGCCGCTGGGACGCCGAGGGCGGCACGCTGAGGCCCCTGACCGAGGTCCCCGTGCTGCGCGAAGCGCCGGCCGGCGACGCCTACCCGTCGGGGATCGTCGTCTCGCCCGACGGCCGCTTCGTGTGGACCGCGACCCGCGGCGAGGACGTCCTGTCGGTCCTCGCCGTCGAGGCGGACGGGCTCCGGCTGACCGGCACGGTGCCCTGCGGCGGGCACTGGCCGCGCGCGCTGGCCGAACACGCCGGCTTCCTCTACGCGGCCAACGAGCGCTCCGGCGACGTCTCCTGGTTCGCCGTGGACCCGACGACGGGCATCCCCCGTTACGACGGCTCGGTACGGGTCGCCGCGGCCTCCTGCGTCGTCTTCGGCTGAGGGTCGTCTTCGGCGGGGGTCGTCTTCAGCTGAGGACGGGAGCGGACGGGGGACGGGAGCCGACCGGGGCTGGAGCCGACCTGGACGGCAGCCGGCCGAGGCGCGGTGCCGACCGGGGCGGGTGGCGACCGGGGCAGACCGTGGGGCGGCAGCGGGTCGAGGGCGGGGCGGACCGGGGACGGCGGCGGACCGGGGGCGGTAGTAGACCGCCGGGAGGCGTTGCGGCGCCTGGGTGCGGGAGCCGACTGGGCGGGACCGCGGGGCGGCAGCGGGTTGGGGACGGCGTTGGGCCGGGGGCGGTAGTGGATCGCCGGGAGGCGTTGCGGTGCCCGGGTGCGGGAGCCGACTGGGCGGGACCGCGGGGCGGCAGCGGGTCGGGGACGGCGTAGGGCCGGGGGCGGCAGTGGGCCGCCGGGAGGCGTTGCGCTGCCCGGGGTACGGCGACGGGCCCGCTCCGGGAAGGAGCGGGCCCCGTGTCGTACGCGAGCCCTGAGCCCTGGGTGGTGCCGGTGGCCGGCGGATCAGCAGACGGGGACGCCCTGCGGCTGCTGCGGGGCGATGCCCAGCGCCGTCGTGTACTTGGCGAGCGCGAGCTTGCCGACCGCCGGGTACGCGCCCAGGGCCTCCGCCGTCGAGCAGCCCGCCTCCTCGGCCGCCGCGGCGAGCAGCCCGGGCTCGATCTCCGGGCCGATCAGGTACGGCGCCAGGGCCAGCTGCTGCGAACCCGCGGAACGCAGCTGCTCGGCCACGGAGGCGATGGAGCCCTCCTCGTCCAGGGCCGCCGCCATCACCGGCACGGCCAGGCGCGCGGCGAGCAGCATGCCGGTGATCCCGGCCGCCTGCACGGCCTCCTCGCCGCCCACGGCCGCCAGGATGATGCCGTCGGCGGCGGTGGCCACGGTGAACAGCCGGGCGCGGTCGGCACGGGCCAGACCCGCCTCGGACAGCCGCACGTGCAGCGCCTCGGCGAGCAGCGGGTGCGGGCCGAGGACGTCGGTCAGCTCGGCGGCGACCCGGCTGTCCATCACGGACTGCCGGATGCGCCGCAGCAGCGCGCTGTCCGGACCGGCCAGCAGCGGAACGACGACGGCGACCGGCCCCTCGGGCTCCGTGACCCCCTCGATCCCGGCGGCGACCGCCTGCTCGTACCGCGCGGTGCGCTCCTCGGCGGTGCGCGCCAGCACGGAGCGGAGCGTGGGGAACTCGGTGTCGTCCCCGTCCAGGTACCCGATCCGGGCGTCCAGGCCGGGCAGTTCGGAGCGGGCGATGCTCACGACCTCCTCGGCGAGGCCGCGCGTGCCGGCGCTGGGCGCGCCGGGCACCGCGAGGACGAGCGCGGGCGCGCCCTCGGGAGCCACCAGCGGCTCCGGACGGCGGTGCCGTCCGGGCTGGCGGGGTCGCGGCATTCGTACGGGCAGGCCGGACGCGGGTCCAGTGGGGGAGCTCATGGCGCCGCATGTTACTGGTTTCGTGGGCTCCTCCGTTCGGGGAGGGTGCAGGTGAGCGGTATCCGTCCGGTTTTGTCTGATGAGTTACGCGCGGATACCACCCGGACCGGGCACATGCCGGACGCATGACCCGGCACCGGGACGCAACCGCCCGAAACGGGACCCTCAGCTTTTTCGGTCGCGCACCACGCACAGCAGCGCCGGTTCACCCGGCAGGGCGAGCCGGTCCGTCGCCAGATCCGTCGCGATCCGCACCGCGCCGTGCAGCGGATCCCCCTCGGCCGGCACCTGCCGCGTGTGCGGCAGCCGGCGCGCCAGTTCCTCGCGCAGCGGTCCGAGGAGTGGCTCGCCCAGCTTGAACAGGCCGCCGGTCAGCGCCACTTCGGGGGCGCCGTCGGACGGGCACACGGCGGCGGCGGACTCGGCCATGTGCCGGGCCGCCGCGCGCAGGACGCCGGCGGCGACCGGGTCGTGCGCGGCACACGCGGCCACCTCGGGCGCGAAGGAGGCCAGTACGGCGGCCCGGTCGGCCCGGGGGTACAGCATGCCGGGCAGGCCGCGTACCGGGCCGAACCGCTCCTCGGCGCGGGCCAGCAGCGGCGCGGAACCGCCGTCGCGGCCGTCGTGGGCGCGCAGCGCGGCCTCCAGGCCGGCCCGCCCGATCCAGGCGCCGCCCCCGCAGTCGCCCAGCAGATGCCCCCAGCCGTCGGCCCGCCGCCAGCCCGTCAGATCGGTGCCGACGGCGATCAGTCCGGTGCCCGCGGCCAGGACGGCACCCGGACGCGGCCCGAGGGCGCCGACGTACGCGGTGACGGCGTCCGCGGCCAGCGCCACGGCACGCACGCCCAGTTCCCGGGCGAGGGCGCCGGGCAGTTCGGCGCGCAGGGCGTCGCCCAGGCTGGCGAACCCGGCGGCCCCGACGACAGCCGTGGGCAAGGCGCCGAGCCCCGCCTCGGCGGCCAGGGAGCGGGCCACCGGGACGAGTTGGGCCATCAGGTGGCCGGGGTCGATGCCCCGGTCACCGGTGCGGACCGGCTCCCGGGTCTCGCCCCGCGCCGAGGGCTCCCGCCCGGGCACACCGACGGCGACCCGGAGGCCGGAACCGCCGGAGTCCACGGCGAGATACCCCGGGGCCGTCACGGCAGACGCCAGTCCACCGGTTGTCCGCCCTGCTGCATCAGCAGGTCGTTGGCCCGGCTGAACGGGCGGGAGCCGAAGAAGCCGCGGTCGGCCGACATCGGCGAGGGGTGCGCGGACTCCACCGCGGGCAGAGTGCCGAGCAGCGGACGCAGATTGCGGGCGTCGCGGCCCCACAGGATGGACACCAACGGCTTGCCGCGTGCCGCCAGGGCCCGGATCGCCTGCTCGGTGACCTCCTCCCAGCCCTTGCCGCGGTGCGCCCCCGGACTGCGCGGCGCGGTGGTCAGCGCCCTGTTGAGCAGCAGGACGCCCTGCTGGGTCCACGGGGTGAGATCCCCGGTGGACGGCTGCGGCAGCCCGAGGTCGCTGTGCAGCTCGCGGAAGATGTTGATCAGGCTGGGCGGCAGCGGGCGTACCTCCGGCGCGACGGAGAACGACAGCCCCACCGCGTGCCCGGGGGTGGGGTACGGGTCCTGACCGACGATCAGGACACGCACCTCGTCGAAGGGCTGCTGGAAGGCCCGCAGGACGTTCGGTCCGGCCGGGAGGTACGTGCGTCCCGCGGCGATCTCCGCGCGCAGGAAGTCGCCCATGTCGGCGATCCGTCCGGCGACGGGTTCGAGGGCCTTCGCCCAGCCCGGTTCGACGATTTCATGCAACGGTCGTGGTGCCACGGGCGTCACCCTACTGCCGTACACCCGTCGCCGATCAACCGACGGCCGGAGCACGACCGGGCCCGGCCACCCGCACCGGCCCGCCGGACCGTCCCGTTTGACCGGTCGCCTCCGGGACGCCGTTGTCCGGATAGCCGTCTGTCCGGGTGGTCGTCGGATATCGGTCGGTGTGCACCCCACCACTGACAATCCCCCCACCACGGGCGTCCGCGCAGGTCACCACCCATGTCGTCGGACAGTGGCGAAGATCGGCCGGTTCCGTTCCGGCATGCGCCTGCGCAAGAGGGGTGTCTCGTGCGACCGTCGGGGTGACGGCTCGTCGTGAGCAACGGAGCGATCCCTCCCGTACGGGAGGGCGGTCCGGCCGGTCGGTGCGCTCGTGAGGAGGATGCCCTTGAAGGCGTTCCGTGGTCCGAAGGTGTGGCTGTGGCGCTGGCGGCGGAACCCGCTCAGACGCCGGGCCGACGTGGTGGAGGCCTGGGTGGTGCTCGGCGCCTTCCTGCTGACCGTCCTGGCCGGAGTGCTGGCGGGCCTCGCGGCGGCCGGCGCGGTGGAGCACGGGCTCGCCCGCGAACGGACCCTGCGGCGGCCCACCGTGGCCCGGGTGGTCACCCCGGCCCCGGAGAAGTCCGCCGCGCGGGAGGACCGCGCCTCGGCGGGTGAGCGGGGCTGGACCGAGGTCCGCTGGACGGCGGCCGACGGCTCCGCCCACACCGGCCGGATCCGGGCGGGCTCCGGCAGCGGGCCCGGCACGCCGGTCACCGTCTGGACCGACCCGCGGGGCCGGCTCGTCGAGCGCCCCACCACCGCCTCCGAGGCCGCCTTACGGGCCACCCTGATCGGCCTCCTGGTCGGCGTGAGCGCCGCCGCCGTGCCCTGCGTCGCGGGCCTGGCCGTACGGGGCCGCCTGGAGCGCCGCCGCATGCGGGCGTGGGACACGGAATGGGCCCGCCTCGGCCCGCAGTGGGGGCGCATGGTCTGACCCCGCCGGTCCCCGGTCCTCGTAAGCCGCGTACTTGCTTCGCCCGACGGTCCGGGGTCCTCCCACCGGCCCGCTGCTCGCCACACCCGCGTACGCGCCACGGCGCCGACCGGCCTCCGGAGCCGGTTGACGCGGTCAACTCCCGCCGGGCAGGGCGCGCTCCAGGATGGCGTCGAGGCCGGTCCCGGCGGGCAGGGTGCCGAACGCGTGCCCCCAGTCGCCGCCCAGCCGGGACGCGCAGAAGGCGTCCGCGACCGGGTGCGGGGCGTGCCGTACCAGCAGGGAGGCCTGGAGCGCGAGCGCCATCCGCTCGACCAGCCGGCGGGCGCCCACCTGATCGGTTCCGGCCAACTCGTCCCTGAGCGCGGCCGCGGTCGCGTCGAGACGGGCGTCGGCCCCGCGCGCCAGGGCGAGTTCGGCGAACAGGGCCTCGGCGGTGTCCGGTTCCCGGCCGAGGGCGCGCAGCACGTCGAGCGCGTTGACGTTCCCGGAGCCCTCCCAGATCGACAGCAGCGGGGCCTCCCGGTAGTGCCGGGGCATGCCGGAATCCTCGACGTACCCGTTGCCGCCCAGGCACTCCAGGGCCTCGGCGGTGAAGGCCGGGCCCCGCTTGGTGACCCAGTACTTGCCGACGGCGGTGGCGATGCGCCGGAAGGCCCGCTCCCCGGCGTCCCCGCGCACCGCGCGGTCGGCCGCGCCCGCGAGGCGCAGCGTGAGCGTCGTCGCGGCCTCCGACTCCAGCGCGAGATCGGCGAGGACGTTGCGCATCAGCGGCTGGTCGATCAGCCGGGCGCCGAACGCGCCGCGGTGCCGGGCGTGGTGGCCCGCCTCGACCAGCGTCTTGCGCATCAGCGTCGCCGAGGCCATCACGCAGTCCAGCCGGGTGCAGTTGACCATCTCGATGATGGTCTTCACCCCTCGGCCCTCCGGCCCCACCAGCCAGGCCACGGTCCGGTCGAACTCCGGCTCGGAGGAGGCGTTGGAGCGGTTGCCCAGCTTGTCCTTCAGCCGTTGGATGCGGAAGGTGTTGCGGCTGCCGTCCGGCAGGACGCGCGGCACCAGGAAGCACGACAGCCCGCCCGGGGCCTGCGCGAGCACCAGGAAGACGTCGCACATCGGCGCCGACGTGAACCACTTGTGCCCGCGCAGCGTGTACACGCCCGGCTCGCCGGTGGGCGTGGCGGTGGTGGTGTTCGTGCGGACGTCGGAGCCGCCCTGCTTCTCCGTCATGCCCATTCCGGCGAGCAGCCCGGGCTTGTCGGCGGGCACGCGCAACTCGGGGTCGTACTCCCGGCTGGTGAGCAGCGGTTCGTACACCTTGGCCAGGTCCGGCTGGGCGCGCAGGGCGGGTACGGCCGCGTACGTCATCGAGGTGGGGCAGCCGTGTCCCGCCTCGGTGTGTCCCCACACCAGGCCGCCCGCGGTCCGGGCCACGTGCGCGCCCGGCCGGTCGTCGGCCCACGGGGCGCCGGCCAGGCCCTCGGCGACCGCGGTCCGCATCAGGTGGTGCCAGGCGGGATGGAAGTCGACCTCGTCGACGCGGTGGCCGTAGCGGTCGTGGGTGCGCAGCACCGGCTCGTACCGGTTCGCCAGTTCGCCCCACTCCTGCGCCTGCGCGCTCCCGGCGCGCGCCCCCAGTCGGCGGAGGTTCTCCTCGGCCCATCCGGCGCCCTCCCGCCGCAGCCCCTCCAGCAGGGCCGGGTCGTCGGAGGCGTCGTACGGGGCGAGCGGCGGGGGCTGGTTGGTGACGTCGTGCGTGCCGGACTGCGGCTGGGGCGGCGACTGCGCGGGAATCGAGACCATACGAGCATGTTGCACTCTGCGTGCGGCCGTAGCAATACTGCAACAAGCCGGCGCACGTACAGTACGGGTCCATGTGCGCGAACGTCCCGGTGGAGCCGGACCGACCGGTGCCGGACCGACCGGTGCCGGACCCGGTGGTGCCGGACCCGGCGGCCCTGCGACCGCTGTCCGCCCGGTCGGTGGTGCTGAGCCTGCTCCTCGGCGTCCACCCGCCGGAACTGCCGGTGCGGGACCTGGTCCGGCTCGTGGAACCGTTCGGGATCGGCGGCTCCACGCTGCGGGCCGCGCTGAGCCGGATGGTGGCCGCCGGGGACCTGCGGCGCACGGACGCCGTGTACCGGCTCAGCGACCGGCTGCTGGAGCGGCAGCGGCGCCAGGACGACGCCGTACGGCCGCGCACGCGCGCGTGGCACGGCGACTGGGAGATGGTGGTGATCACGGCGACCGGACGCGGCCCCGCCGAACGCGCCGAACTGCGCGCCCGGCTGACCGCCCTGCGCCTGGCCGAACTGCGTGAGGGCGTGTGGCTGCGCCCGGCCAACCTCGACCGGCCGCTGCCCGCCGAGGTGCACCGGGTGGCGCTGACGTACACCGCCCGTCCCGACGAGCCCCCGGGCGAGCTGGCCGCCCGGTTGTGGCCGCTGGCCGAGTGGGCGGCCACCGCGCGCTCCCTGCTCGCCCACGCGGCCCGGGCCGACCGCCCGGCCGACCGGTTCACCGCCTACGCGGCGGCCGTCCGCCATCTGCTCGCCGACCCCGTCCTGCCGCCCGTCCTGCTGCCCGCCGACTGGCCGGGGGAGGAACTGCGCACGGCGTACGCCGGTTACCGACGGGACCTCGGGGCGCGCGGGGCGTAGGGGAAGAGCGCGTTCACCGCGCCGACGCCATCGGGGGACCCGGCCGCCCACGGTGACGGGTCTCCACGTCGTGAGGCGGGCGCGGGATCCCTCCTGGCGACCGTCCTCGGACACCGCTGTACGGTCGACGTCGTCGCCGGCCTGAACAGGTCCGGAAGCCGGCCCGGAACTGGCCCGAAAGGGGCCGCGGAGGAAGACAGTTGAGCCCCGAGTCCCCCGAGTCCCCCGAGACCGACACCCCGCCGGGCACCCCGTCCGCCGTCGGCCGGCCTGCCGGGCAACCCGCCGGGCAACCGGCCGGGCGGCCGGCCGGAGGACCGGAACCGCACGGCCGCCGGCCCCGGCTGCTGCGGGACGCGTCGCTGTCCGCCGTGCTGGCGGGCTTCGTCGCCGTCGTCGTCTCCTACTCCGGGACACTGGTCATCGTGCTCGCGGCGGCCTCGGCCGGACACCTCGACCCCGCGCAGACCGCCTCCTGGGTGTGGGCGATCTCCATAGGCAGCGGCCTGACCTGCGTCGGGCTGAGCCTGCGCACCCGGATGCCGGTCATCACCGCCTGGTCGACGCCGGGCGCGGCGCTGCTGGTGACGAGCCTCGGCGCGTACTCCTACGCCGAAGCCGTCGGCGCGTTCCTGATCACCGGTGCCGTCATCACGCTGGTCGGGCTGACCGGGGTGTTCGGGTGGCTGATGCGCCAGGTGCCGCAGGCGGTGGTCTCGGCGATGCTGGCGGGCATCCTGTTCGGCTTCGGCACGCATGTCTTCACCTCGCTGAAGACGGCCCCGTTCATCGCCGGCTCCGTGCTGCTCGCCTACCTCCTGGCCAAGCGGCTGCTGCCCCGGTACGCGGTGCTCGTCGCGCTCGCCGCCGGGGTGGCCGGCAGCGCGGCGACGTCACGGCTGCACGTCAGCCTCCAGGCGATCGAGCCGGCCCGGCCGGTGCTCACCGCCCCGGAGTTCTCCCTCGCCTCGCTCGTCGGTATCGCCGTGCCGCTGATCGTGGCCACCCTGGCCTCGCAGAACGCCCCGGGCATGGCGGTGCTCTCCGCCTCCGGCTACCGGCCCGGGGACCGGCTGCTCATCGGCACCACCGGAGTGGCGTCCACCGTGCTCGCCCCCTTCGGATCGCACGCGGTCAACCTGGCCGCGATCACGGCCGCGATCTGCACCGGGCCGGAAGCGCACCCCGATCCGCGGCGGCGGTATGTGGCGGGTGTCTCCTGCGGCGTCTGCTATCTGCTGATCGGTGCCTTCGGGTCGACGCTGGTGACCTTCTTCGCCGGGCTGCCGGGCGAACTGGTCGCCGCCATCGCCGGTGTGGCCCTGTTCGGCGCGCTCGCCGGGGGTCTCACCGGCGCGGTCAAGGAGGAGAAGGACCGCGAGGCCGCGCTGATCACATTCCTGGCCACCGCCTCCGGCGTCACCCTGTTCGGCATCGGTTCCGCCTTCTGGGGCCTTGTCTTCGGCGTCGCCGCCCACCTCGTCCTGTCCGGACGCCGGCGCGGGCGGACGGCGGGCGCCTGACCCACGGCCGGGCCGCCACCGGCGGCGGCCCGGCCCGCGGGGCTCACTTGTAGGTGATGTCCGAGCTGGAGTACTTGCAGTAGGTGCCGTCCGGGCCCGAGCCGTTGGTGGTCGGTTCGGCGCCGGTGTTGTTGCCGATGTACTTCTGGCAGGGAACGATCTTCTTGCTGGTGTCGCCGACGATGGTGATGTTGCGCAGGGTCGCGCTGTCGCCGTAGTTGGTGTTGATGCCGACGAGCTTGTTGCCCTTGTAGGTCGCCTCGATGCCGCTGAGGGCGATCGTCCGCTTGTACTGCGTCTTGCAGTTGCCGCAGGAGCGGACGAACGTGCCGAAGTTCTTCACCGCGAAGTTCGAGACGTTCAGCGTGCCGGCCCCGTTGAACTGGAACACCTTGTCGCTCGCCTCCTTCGCCCCGCCGCCGCTGACGGTGTAGACGTTGGACGACGAGGAGCCGAGGAAGGTGGCCGCGTCCTCGCCGACGTCCTCCCACCACACGTTCTGCAGCGTGCAGCTGCCCAGGCAGTGGATGCCGTCGGCGGCGGGGGAGCCGATCACGACGTTCTTGAGGACCGCGCCGGGAGCCAGTTCCAGCAGGGGCCCCTGGTCCTCGTCCTGGCCGTCGCTGCCGAGGTCGCCGCTGCCGTACAGCCGCTTCATCCCGTAGTCCTTGGTGCCGGACACCGAGATGGTGGAGGAGACCGCCTGGCTGCCGTTCGGGGTCGGCCAGGTGGCCGCGTCCGCCGGAGTCCCGGAAGTCATGATCATGCCAAGCGTGAGTCCGAGTGTGGCGAGTCCGCCGAGCAGACCGCGCGAGGTCGCTGATGAGGTCATGTCCCGAAGTGCCTTCTTCCGTGGGGTGCTGCTCTGTGGGGGTTATGTACGCGAACCACGTACGCCATGAAGGACCCCTGTGGGGGGTCGCGTGGTCGAAACGGTCGCCTTGCGAGCCGTACGGTCACGCTGATGAACGGACCGTAGGATGCAAGCGCTTTCTAGTCAACGGGTCGCGCAGCGCTTTTCCGGCCCGTGGAGAAGTGGGGTGGGAGCGCTTCCATGGCCTGCGTGTCCATGCCACGATGCCGGGTGTTCCTCTCGCGGAACGCTCACGCAGCACCCTCGTACGACCCGAGGTCAGGACCCCCGTACGACCCGGCACCCGAAGGGACAGGTGACGTGCCCCCCACACCGCGCCAGTCGAGAACCCCCGTACCGCGCCAGTCGAGAGCCCTTGTACCGCGCCCGTCGAGAACCGGTCCGCGCACCGCACTCGTCGCCCTGCTGGGTGCTCTGTTGCCGCTCCTCGCGGTCCTCGGCCTCGCCGCGCCCCCGGCCCAGGCGCGGACCGGGGCCGTTCCCGCGGCCACCCTCACCGAGGTCACCGGGTTCGGCGCCAACCCCAGCAACCTCCAGATGTACGTCTACGTGCCGCAGAACGTCAGCCCGCACCCGGCGGTCGTGGTGGCCGTGCACTGGTGCGGCGGCTCCGCCTCCGCGATGTACTCCGGCACCGAGTGGCCCTCGCTGGCCGACCGGCACGGATTCGTGCTCGTGTACCCGTCCGTCACCCGCGCCAGCAAGTGCTTCGACGTCTCCTCCCCGCAGGCGCTGCGCCACGACGGTGGCAGCGACCCGGTCGGCATCCGGTCCATGGTCGACTGGGCGACCCGCACCTACGGGGCCGACACCGGCCGGATCTTCGTCACCGGCATCTCCTCCGGCGCGATGATGACCAACGTCCTGCTCGGCGACTACCCCGACGTGTTCGCGGCGGGCGCCGCCTTCTCCGGCGTCCCCTTCGGCTGCTTCGCCACCACCGACGGCTCCGAGTGGAACAGCGCCTGTGCCGGCGGCACCGTCACCCGCACCGCGCAGCAGTGGGGCGACCTGGTGCGCACCGCCTACCCCGGCTACACCGGTCCGCGCCCCCGCATGCAGGTGTGGCACGGCACGGAGGACGACACCCTGCGCTATCCCAATTTCGGGGAGGAGGTCAAGCAGTGGACGAACGTGCTCGGCGTGAGCCAGATCCCCGCCGCCACCGACACCCCGGCCGCCGGCTGGACCCGCACCCGCTACGGCGGCACCGGTGACCGGGCCCCCGTCGAGGCGATCAGCCTCCAGGGCGTCGGCCACAACCTCTACAGCTGGGGCATGGCCTCCCGCGCCCTCACCTTCTTCGGCCTCGACGGCGACGACGGCGGCACCGGCCCGCAGCCGCCCGCCGGCCCCTGCGAGGTCACGGCCGCCGTCAGCACCTGGAGCACCGGCCTGACCGCCTCCGTCACCGTCACCAACACCGGCACGGCCCCGGTGAACGGCTGGAAACTCGACTTCACCCTCCCGGCCGGCCAGACCCTCACCAACGGCTGGAACGCCGACTACAGCGCCCGCACCGGTGCGGTCACGGCGACCAACGCCGCGTACAACGCCACCATCGCCCCCGGAGCGAGCGTCACCCTCGGCTACCAGGCCACCCACACCGGCAACGGCACGGCGCCGACCGCGTTCAGCCTCAACGGGAGCGCCTGCACGGTGGGTTGATCACCTACGGGTGCGCACCGGTCCGGCGGGAGACGGCCGGTCGGTGCGCGCCGCGCCGTGGAGACCGCCGGACACGCGTGGCGCATGGCGCCCCAGGCGCAGGGCGCGAGCCCCTGCCCCCCCGCGAGCCCCGCCCGCCGCCCGGATGCCGCTCCTGCCGGCGGGCGGGGACTGGCATCGCGGGGGACCGGCGTCGCGCGGGACTGGCGTCGCGCGGGGCGGAGAGGTTCCCTGGTAGTCGGGGGCGTCCCCCGGGAAAAGGGGATGACCGGCGCGGTCGCGGGCACTCGGGGGGCACGTCAGGCGATCTCACCCCCCGAGGAGAGTCATGGCTGAGCAGAAGTCGTCGTCGGTCCTCACGGCGCCCCTGCGCGGCGCCGCCTCGGTCCTGCGCAGGGTGCCCGGCGCCGGAACGGTGGGCAGGGCCGCCGAGGGGACACTCGACAAGATCGGCGCGGTCTCGCCCCGCGGCCGGCGCATGGCGGTGTACGCGGGCGCCGGGGCGCTCGGCGTGGCAGGCGTGGTGGAGTGGCCGGTGGCGCTCACCGGCGCGGCGGTGGCCTGGCTCACCCAGCCCCGGCCGGATCAGCCCGGGCAGCGTGGAGACGCCGTCGGGCAGCGCCCGGAGCCCGCGCACGACCTCGGTACCGCGGCTCTCAGGTCCGGCGCCGGCCCCGGCCGGGTGGTCGAGAGCGCGCCGGGTGGCAGCGGAAGCCATACGGCAGGCCCTGCCCCGGGGCCCGCCAAGGAATCGGAACACACCAAGGGGCACACCAAGGGCCACAACAAGGGCCACACCGAACCGTCCGGGCCGCCCGTGGCCGATCACGGCGCCGGGTCCTCCGGTACCAGTACCGACACCGGGACCAGGACGTCCGCCGGCCCCCTCGGGCCGACCGCCCGGCCCGACCGCACCACGCTCTAGGAGGTCATGGTGGCCGGACTGCTGACGGCGCCGACGGCCGCCGTACGACTGCTGCCCGCGGCTCCACGCCTGCTCGCGCGGGCGGCGGCACCGGCGGTCGGCATGGCCGCCGGTGCCGCCGCGAGTACCGCGCGCGCCGGTGTGCGCGGCGCGGACACCGCCGCACGCGTCGCCCGGGTGGCCCGCAACGCGCTGCCCGGCGCCGGTACCCACTGGCGCTCGGGCGCCCGCGCCCATCTGGCCGTACGCCCCCTGGAGCGGGACCAGGCGCGGCGCGCCGGCGGCACCGCGCACCTGGCGCGCCGGGTGGCCGAGGCGCTTCAGGAGCATCCCGAGGTGCTCGTCGCCTACTGGGACCAGGGGCTCGCCCGCCTCGTGGTGACCGCGACCGGCGAACAGGCCGCCGACCGGGTCCTGGCGCACGCCGCGGACCTGGCCGAACGGCACGGCCTGGCGCTGGCCGGCGGGGATGTCGCGGAGACCACGCACCCGGCCGACCCGGCCGGGGTGCGCGCCGCCGCGGCCACGCTCGCCGCCGACGCCGTCGGCATCGCCGTGGCCCTGACCGCCTACACCCTGCGGCTGCCGCCCTCCCCCCGGATGGTGACCGCCCTCGTGACCCTGCTGCGGGAGAACCCGCGCTTCCGTGACCGGCTGCGCGCCCGGCTCGGCGACCAGGGCATGGACCTCGCACTGGCCTGCGCCAACGCGGCCGTGCACGGCGCCGGGCAGAGCCCCACCTCGCTGGTGCTCGACGGCGTCCTGCGCGCCTGCCAGATGGCCGAGACGGTGGCCCGCTCCACCGCCTTCGACGCGGTGCACGACCGGCTGTGCGCCCCTGACCGGGTCAGCCTCGCCCCGGACGGCCCGCCCCGCCCTCCGTTGCACGTCTCCCCGGCCCAGGAGTACGCAGCCCACGCCTCCGCCGGCAGCGTCCTGGGCGCGGCGGCCACCCTACTGGTCAAGCACGACGCCGGCGAGGCGGCGGAGGCGGTGCTGGCCGGCTCCCCGAAGGCCGCCCGCTACGGCCCGGCCGCCTTCCACGCCGTACTCTCCGCCGCGCTGGCCCGCACCGGCGTCCTGGTCCGCGCCCCGGAGCGGCTGCGCCAGCTGGAGATGGCCGGCACCGTCGTACTGCACCCCGGCGCGCTGCGCACCGAGGACGGCGAGCCCGACCCATGGGCCGAACCGGTGCTGGACGCCGCCCGCCGGGCCGGACTGCGAGTCGTCCTCGTGGACGATCCGGCCCTGGAGGACTTCACCGGCCTCGCCGACCAGGTCGTCGACCCGCGCCGGCCACTGGACGACGTGGTGTACGAGGCGCGCGGCGAGGAGGGCGCCGTCCTGGTGGTCGCGCGGGTCCGCGCGGCCGGCGAGCACGACGTCCTGGCGGCCCTGCGCGCCGCCGACATCGCCCTCGCCCTGACCGACCGGGACGGCGCGGTCGTCTGGGGCGCGGACCTGCTCGCCCTGCACGGCCTGCCCGACGTCTGGCGGGTCCTGACCGCGGTCCCGGCCGCCCGCCGGGTCGGCCGCCGAGCCCAGACGCTGGCCCGCTCCGGCGCCGCGCTGTCCGGGCTGCTCGTCGCCGTCGGCGAGTCCGGCGGCGGCAGGGGCCGCCGGAGCGTGCTGCCCGGGCTGCGGCACGCGCCGGTCGACGCGGGCGCGGCCTCCGCGCTGCTGTCCGGGGTGCGCGCCGCGCTCGGCGTGGCGGCGGCCCGTGCCCCGCACCCGCGCCCCCGGGTGCACTGGCACGAACTGGGCGCGGACGAGGCCCGGGACCGGCTGGCCCGGGAGCCGGCCGACGACACCGGGGCCGACGCGCTGGCCACCCGGGTGCGCAAGGCGGCCAAGGGCGTCGCCGGGCACCCGGCCGCCGCGCCCGTCCGCTGGTCCTACCGGCTCGGCCGGGCCGTCCGGAGCGAACTCCAGGACCCGCTCACCCCCGTTCTGGCCGTCGGCTCGGCGGCGTCGGCGATCCTCGGCTCGGTCGTGGACGCGCTGCTCGTCGTCGGCGCCCTGGACCTGAACGCCCTGGTCGGCGGCCTCCAGCGGCTACGGGCCGAACGGGCGCTGTCCGGACTCGTCGCGGAGCAGAAGCAGAAGGCCCGGCTGGTGCCGCCGCAGGCCGAGGCCCCGGCCGGCGGCACCCGCACCGTCGAGGCGGGCCGGCTGCGGCCCGGCCATGTGATCCAGCTCAAGGCGGACGACGTGGTGCCGGCCGACGCCCGGCTGCTGTGGCAGGAGGGTCTGGAGGTGGACGAGTCCGCGCTCACCGGCGAGTCGCTGCCGGTGGAGAAGCAGACCGACCCCACCCCGCACGCCGCCGTCGCCGACCGGCGCTGCATGGTCTTCGAGGGCACGACGGTGGTGGCGGGGGAGGCCCGGGCCGTCGTGGTCGACACCGGCGACCGCACCGAGGCCGCCCGCGCCGTCCACCTCGCCGCGCGCACGCCCCCGGCCGGCGGAGTGCAGGCCAGGCTCCAGGAGCTGAGCCGCAAGGCGCTGCCGCTGACCCTGGGGGGCGGCGCCGCCGTGACGGGCCTGGCGCTGCTGCGCGGCACCCCGATCCGCGAGGCGGTCAGCGGCGGGGTCGCGGTGGCCGTGGCGGCCGTACCGGAAGGGCTGCCGCTGGTGGCGACGGTCGCCCAGCTGGCCGCGGCCCGCCGGCTGAGCCGGGGCGGTGTCCTGGTGCGCACCCCGCGCACGCTGGAGGCGCTGGGCCGCATGGACACCATCTGCTTCGACAAGACGGGCACGCTCACCGAGAACCGGCTGCGTCTGGTGCGCACCGCCGATGCCGAGGGCGAGGTCCACGCCGTGGACGACGCCGGCGCCGAGTGCACCGTACGGGCCGCCGCGCGGGCCTGCCCGCAGGTGGAGGGCGGCTCCGAGCGGCCGGTGCACGCCACCGACGAGGCCGTGCTCGCCGCGGCCCCGCCCGACCCGGACTGGTCCCGTACCGCCGACCTGCCGTTCGAGGCCGCGCGCGGCTACGCCGCCGCCGTCGGCCGCGCCGGGGACGGCCCGCCCGTGCTGGTCGTCAAGGGCGCCCCCGAGACCGTACTGCCCGCCTGCGCCGGACTGCCGGAGCACGCCGCCGACACCGCCCACGCGCTGGCCGGGGACGGGCTGCGGGTGCTCGCGGTGGCCGAACGGCGCCTCGACACGGCCGAGGGCGAGGACGAGGCCCTCGAACGGCCCCTGGAAAACCTGGAGTTCATCGGCCTGCTGGCGCTGTCCGACGTACCGCGCGACACCTCCACGGCGCTGGTGGAAGCGCTCAACGGGGCGGGCGTACGTCCGGTGATGCTCACCGGCGACCATCCGCAGACCGCGCGCGCCATCGCCGCCGACCTGGGCTGGCCCGCGGACACGGTGGTGGTCACCGGCGACGAGCTGGCCGCCGCCGACCGCGCGGCCCGGGCCCGGATGCTGCGCGACGCGGGCGTGGTGGCCCGGGTGGCACCCGAGCAGAAGCTCCAGGTGGTGGAGGCGCTCCGGGACGCGGGCCGGGTGGTCGGCATGGTCGGCGACGGCGCCAACGACGCCGCGGCGATCCGCGCGGCGGACATCGGCGTCGGCATCAGCGCCCGGGGCTCGGCCGCCGCCCGCAACGCGGCGGACATCGTGCTGACCGACGACGATCTGACGGTCCTGGTCGACGCGGTCGGCGAGGGCCGCGCCCTGTGGCACAGCGTGGCCGACGCCATCGCCATCCTGATCGGCGGCAACGCGGGCGAGGTCGGCTTCGGCATCATCGGCACCCTGCTGTCCGGGCGGGCGCCGCTGTCCACCCGGCAGATGCTGATGGTGAACCTGTTCACCGACCTCTTCCCGTCGATGGCGGTGGCGGTGACGGAGAAGGAGGACGGGCAGGGCACGGTCCGGGCGCGCAACGGGTCGCCGGAGGACGCCTCCGCGGTACTGGGCGCCCCGCTGCTGCGGCAGATCCGGCACCGGGCGCTGACCACGTGTCTGGGCGCGGTCACGGCCTGGCTGATCGGCCGCTTCACCCCGGGCACCGCCCGCCGCTCCAGCACCATGGCCCTGTGCGGGGTGGTCGGCACCCAGCTGGTGCAGACCCTGCTCGACCGGCGGGACAGCCGGCTGGTGCAGGTGACCTCGCTGGGTTCCGCGCTGGCGCTCGTCGCCGTGGTCCAGACGCCGGTCCTCAGCCGCGCGTTCGGCTGCACCCCGCTCGGCCCGTTCGCGTGGGCGGGCGTCGTGGCCGCGATCGCCCTCGCCCTGGCGGGCCAGCGGTCACTGCCCCGCTTGGAGCGGACCGTGGGACGACTGCTGCCGACGACGTGACGACCGGGGCGACCGGCCACGACCGACGGGTCACCGGGCCGCCCCGCGAACATCGGCACCCTCGGCACCGGGACCGGACCGTCCGGTGGTACGACCGCCGCCTTGACCAGGAGCGGGCCGTCGGTGGCACGACTGCCGGGACCGGGCCCGGACCGCCGGGACCGGGCCCGGATCGCCGGGGTGATACGGCCGTCGGGGCCGGGTTCAGACCGACCGGTGGTACTGGATCGGCACCCGGACCTCCGCGCCCAGTTCGCGGGCGGCGTGCCGGGCCCAGGACGGGTTGCGCAGCAGCTCGCGGCCGAGCAGGACCACGTCGGCCTCGCCGTTCGCCAGGATCTTCTCCGCCTGTCCGGCCTCGGTGATCAGCCCGACGGCGCCGGCCCGCAGCGGGGTCTCGGCCTTCACCCGGGCGGCGAACGGCACCTGGTAGCCCGGCCCGGTCGGGATGCCGACGCCGTTCGCGTTGCCGCCGGTGGAGACGTCGAGCAGGTCCACGCCGTGGGCGTGCAGGTCACGGGCGAAGCGGACCGTGTCGTCCGCGGTCCAGCCGCCCTCGTCCAGCCAGTCGGTGGCGGAGATGCGGAAGAGCACCGGCTTCTCCGCGGGCCACACCTCGCGCACGGCGTCCACGATCTCCAGGGCGAACCGGGTGCGGTTCTCGTACGAGCCGCCGTAGGCGTCCGTGCGATGGTTGGTGTGCGGGGAGAGGAACTCGTTGACCAGGTAGCCGTGGGCGCCGTGGATCTCCACGGTCTCGAAGCCCGCGGCCAGCGCCCGGCGCGCGGCGGCGGCGAACTGTCCGATGATCTCCTGGATCTGATCAACCGTCAGTTCGGTCGGCACCGGGTGGTGTTCGCTGAACGGCAGCGCGCTCGGGGCGAGCGGCTGCCAGCCGTGCGCCTCCGGTCCGACGGGCCCGCCGCCCTTCCACGTCCGGTCGGTCGACGCTTTCCGGCCTGCGTGACCGAGTTGGACCCCGGGCACGGTGCCCTGCTCGGTGAGGAAGCGGGTGATCCGCCGGAAGGCCTCCACCTGGGTGTCGTTCCACAGCCCGAGGTCGTACGGGGAGATCCGGCCCTCGGGGGCGATCGCGGTGGCCTCCGTCAGGATCAGCCCGGTGCCGCCGGCGGCCCGCGCCGCGTAGTGCGCGAAGTGCCAGTCGTGCGGCACACCGGCGAGCGGACCCTCCGGCTCGGCCGAGTACTGGCACATCGGCGCCATCCACACCCGGTTCGGGACGGTCACTTCGCGCAGGATGAGGGGCTCGAAGAGGGCGGGCATGGCGGACTCCGTTTCGTCGCGGACGGCTTGAACCCTTCGTACGTCAGTCATCGTACTACGATGGACGTGAAACTACGGCACGTGTCGAACTATGCGGGATCTCGTACGATGGTCATCGAAGAAGTCCCGCGACGAAGGGCGGACGCCGTGACCGAGACAGCCGCGACCGGCCGCGCGCTGCCGCACCCGGACCGTGAGCACATCCGGCTGGAGTCCGTGCTGCACGCGCTGTCCGACCCGATGCGGTTGCAGATCGTGCGGGAACTGGCCGCCAAGGAAGCGGAGTTGACCTGTTCGCAGTTCGACCTGCCGGTGACCAAGTCCACCACCACGCACCACTTCCGGGTGCTGCGGGAGAGCGGTGTCGTCCGGCAGGTCTATCGGGGCACGGCCAAGATGAACGGCCTGCGCCGGGACGATCTAGAGAGCCTTTTCCCGGGGCTGCTCGACAGCGTCCTCGCCGCGGCCGACCGGCAGGCCGCCCGGCTCGGCGACACCGGCCGTGTCCCGGCCGACGGCTGAACTCGCCCTGCCCGGAAGGTGGTTGAAGAGCAGGTTCAGCACGATCGCGGACAGGCAGCCCGCGCTGATGCCGCTGTTCATCACCGTCTGGAACCAGTCCGGGAACTTCGCGTACAACGTGGGCACGCCCACCGGCAGCATGCCGATCGCCACCGAGACGGCCACCACGGTCAGGTTGCCGTTGCCCCGGAAGTCGACCCGGCTCAGCGTCCGCAGCCCGCTCGCCGCGACCGTCCCGAACATCACCAGCCCGGCCCCGCCGAGCACCGGCGCCGGGATCGCCGCGACCACCGCGCCCAGCTTGGGCAGCAGACCGAGCAGCACCAGGATGCCGCCGGCCGCCGCGACCACCCAGCGGCTGCGCACCCGGGTCATGCCGACCAGGCCCACGTTCTGCGCGTACGCCGTGTACGGGAAGGTGTTGAACACCCCGCCCAGCACGGTCGACAGCCCGTCCGCGCGCAGCCCGTCGGCCAGCGTGCGCGGCTCGGCCCTCCGCCCGGTCAGCTCGCCGACGGCGATCAGGTCCCCCGTCGTCTCGGTCATCGACACCAGGGCCACCACCAGCATGGACGCGATGGCGGAGGCCCGGAACTCGGGCGCCCCGAAGTGGAACGGCGTGCTGATGCCCACCCAGCCGGCGTCGGCGACCCCGCCGAAGTCGGTGAACCCCAGCGGCACGGCGACCGCGAGCCCGGCCGCGATGCCGACGAGCACCGCGATCCGGGAGAGGAAGACCGGCGCGAACCGCTGCACGCCGAGCACCACGGCCAGGACGAAGCCCGCCAGCGCCAGATTCCGCGGTGCGCCGAAGTCCTTCGAGCCGACCCCGCCCGCCGCCCAATTGCCCGCGACCGGCAGCAGCGACACCCCGATGATCAGGATCACCGTGCCGGTCACCAGCGGCGGGAAGAAGCGCAGCAGTCTGCCGAAGACCGGCGCCAGCAGCATGATCGCCAGCCCGGCGACGATCACGGAGCCGTAGATCGCGGGCAGCCCGCCGTCCGTCGTGCCGATGAGCACCATCGGCGACACGGCCGCGAACGTGCACCCCTGCATGACCGGCAGCCGCACACCGAACCACCGGAAGCCGACACACTGGATCAGCGTGGCGATCCCGCACACCAGCAGGTCCGCGGTGACCAGATACGCCAGGTCGGCGGGTGACAGCCGCATCGCGCCGCCCACGATCAACGGCACCGCGACGGCGCCCGCGTACATCGCGAGCACATGCTGGAGCCCGAAGGCGGCCAGTTGCCGGACGGGGGGAATCTCGTCGACGGGATGCGCGGCTGCGGTCGTGGCCATGAGGTCTCCATCTGCGGCGGACGGCGGCGGGATCCGGACATCCGGACATCCGGCAACGGGACATCGGGACATCGGGACATCCGGAAACCCGGACAGGAGGAGACCGTAAGGGCCTTGAACAGTTTGTTGATTTCAGGTCTGTTGCCGCTGTGTGTCCCGCCCCCGGGCGTTCCCGCTCCGCTCCTCTCCGCCGCCTACGGCACCCGTGCCGCCGCCAGCAGCGCGTCCCAGTCGGACAGCTTGACCACGCCCCGGCCCAGCCGCGCCCCCAGCTCGGCCTCGGCCCGCTCGATCGCCAACCAGCCCCGCCAGGGCACGGGTTCGACACCGGCCGCCCGGAGCGCGGCGACCGGATCCGCCGGCACGTCCGCGCGGGCGAGGGCGGGGGCGTCCGCCAGCAGCGAGGTCACCGTCTCCTTGGCGCAGGGCCGGTTGGTGCCGATGACCCCGGTCGGACCGCGCTTGATCCACCCGGCGACGTACTCGCCCGGCACGGGCACGCCGTCGCGCAGGACACGTCCCTCGCGATGCGGGACCGTGCCGCTCACGGCGTCGAACGGCAGCCCTTCCAGGGGGACTCCGCGATAGCCCACCGAGCGCAGCACCAACTGCGCGGGCAGGTCCTCGTACCGGCCGGTCCCGGTCACGCCGCCGCGGTCGTCCGGCGCCGTGCGCTCGAAGCGGACGGCGCCCACCCGGCCACCGGCTTCGAGCAGCTCCACCGGGCGCAGGAAGAACCGCAGCCGGATCCGCCGGGCGGCGGCCACGGCGGACCGCGCCGCCCAGTCCCGCAGCACCTCCACATTGCGGCGCTGCCCGGCCGGCAGCGTGCCCGGGTCGGCCGGATCGAGCGCCAGGTCGTCCTTCTCCACGGTCACGTCGGTGCCGGGCAGGGCGCCCAGCTCGCGCAGCTCCTTGGTGGTGAAACGGGCCTGCGCCGGGCCGCGCCGGCCCACCATGTACACCTCGGTGAGCCCGCTCGCCGCCAGCGCGTCCAGCGCGGCCTGCGGGATGTCCGTACCGCGCAGCTCCGCGGCGCCCCGGACCAGCATCCGGGTGGCGTCCACCGCGACATTCCCCACCCCGATGACCACGGCCGACCGCACCCCGCGCAGGAAACCGGCGTCGGCCGCGTCCGGGTGCGCGCTGTACCAGGAGACGAACTCGGTCGCCGGGAAGCTGCCCGGCAGGTCTTCGCCGGGGATCCCCAGCCGCCGGTCGCCGGCGGCGCCCACGCAGTACACCACCGCGTGGTACAGCCGCCTCAGCCGCTCCACCGGCAGGCCGTCCGGGCAGCCCACCCGCACCCCGCCGAGGAACCGCACCCGCTCGTGTTCCAGCACCGTGCGCAGGCTGCCCTGGAGGGACTTGATCTTCTCGTGGTCGGGCGCGACGCCGTAGCGGACCAGGCCGTAGGGACACGGCAGCCGGTCCAGGACGTCCACCAGGACCCCCGGATCACGCTGAACCAGGCCCTGGGCGGTGTAACACCCGCTCGGCCCGGATCCGACGACGGCGACACGCAGCACAGCGGTACTCCTTGCCCGAAGGAGGGGCGTGCGGACGCTTCCAGCATGGCACCGCGAGACCCGGGCGGGCAGGGCCGGTGGAGTGATCCGAACGCGTACGCGCTTGTCAGGGACGTGACCGTACGACTACGCCGAGCGTCCGCGCGCCCGGCAGCGGGCGCCGCCCTGCGCGTCGACCGCCGTCCCGCTCAGCGGCCGTCGGTCCTTCCGAGGCCGTTGATCCTCTCCGAGCCCGCCGACCCCCGATCAGGCCCGCTACCGCCGCTCCGGCCGTTGCTCCTCCGTGGCGAAGAACCGGGACAGGTCCTCGTCCTCCGCCTTCGCGTCCGGCGCGCTCTCGGGCGGTACGCCCATCTCCCAGTCCAGCCCGTACCGCTCGAACAGCTCGGCCCGCAGCACCGGTACGGGCATCGGCACCCCCGGCACCAGCGCCGCGTACACCGCGCCCATCAACAGGGCCCGCAGCATCGGGTAGTCGACGGAGACCGTCTGCGAACCGTAGCGGGCCACGGTCTCGCCGAGCAGCTCCGCCAGCCGGCGCTGCTCCGGGCACTGCACGAAGCCCTCGGCGTGGAGCAGGCCCGCCATGTGCTGGCGCATCAGCACCGGCCGGTCCCGGGCCAGACCCAGGATCGCGTCGATGGCCCGGGCCAGCCGCTCCCGGCCGTCCTCGGTGCGCGGCTCCCGCTCCAGCGCCTCCTCCAGCGTGCGGTGCATCAGCCGGTGCACGGCCGACTGCACCAACTGGCGCTTGCCGGGGAAGTAGTACGACACCAGTCCACGTGCCGAACCGGCCCGGTCGGCGATATCGCCCAGCGTCGTGGCCTCGAACCCACGCTCGCCCACCAGTTCGACGGCGGCCTGCAACAGCCGTTCCCTGGAACGCCGCCGCAATTCTTCATTGACCGAAGCGCTGCGCGGGGACATCCTGTAACTCCTGCGTTGACTGGCTGCCAGCCAACTATACTCAACGCATCGGGGCGCACCCGTGTGTATCGGAGCGCCCGGAGCAGCCGTCCGTCTGGGGCGACGCGGGGGATCGTCTCAGACGGACGGCACAGCGCGCCAGGTGTCCGGCGGGCACTTCAAAGCACGGGGTACGTGGTCCAGTTGAGGACCGCCGTGGCCGGTGCCAGCCCGGACCGCGCGCGGCCGGGACCCGGCGGACTCGACGCGGAACGGCCTCCCGGCGGAACCGCACAACACGCACAACACGACTGCCGTGCCCGCGACTTCACCCGTGCCGGCCCTCCGGATCCTCCGGCCGGTTCCGCGGCCGCTCGTACACCAGCACCGCCAACGCCACCAGCAGCGCGCCCAACAGCCATCCGCCGAGCACGTCCGAGGCCCAGTGGACGCCCAGCCAGACCCGGGTGACGCCCACTCCGGCCACCGAGACGACCGCCGCCGCCACCGCCGTGCGCCACAGGGCGCGGCCCGCGCCGCTGCGGCGCAGCAGCCACAGCAGCAGGCCGCAGACCACGGTCGCGGTCAGCGCGTGACCGGACGGGAAGGCCGCGTAGTGGGCGGAGTCGACGGGGTCCGGCCAGACCGGGCGGGGGCGGCCGACGACGGCCTTCACCGACTGCTGCACGATCGTCGCCAGCGCGACCGTGCCCGCCAGCCACAGCGCGGTCCACCACGCGGCGCGGCGCCAGACCAGCCACCCGGCCGCCGCCGCGCACACCAGGCGCATGGTCAGCGGGTCCCACACCCAGTCCGTCAGCACCCGGAACGCCCGCGTCACCGCCCGGTCGCGGACCGCCCAGCGGTGGGTGGCGCGGGCGATGCCGTCGTCCAGCGCGAGCAGCGGGTGCCAGCGGACCGCGACGAGGACGAGCAGCAGCACCGCACCGACCCCGAGCACCACGGCGGCCCGGGCGGCCGTGCGGTGCGCGGGCGGGGGACCGGAGGACGGCGGTGGCGGGAAGCCGGGGGAGGGCGGTGGCGTGGGAGCGGTGGGACGATCGCGCATGCCGCGATCTTTGTGGATACGGGCAGCCGCGGCCAAGTCCGGCATGACCGGAAGCGGGCGGGGCGGGGCATGGCGGGGCCGGGGCATGGCGGGGCGGGGCGTACGAGCCCAGGCCCTCCGGTACCAGCGCGGCGGTCGCCGTCAGGCGCGGGGGTGCCGGGCCGGGAGGCTTCGGCACGTCGGCCCCCCGGGCCGGGACGCTTCGGCACGTCGGCCCCCCGGCCGTCCTCACATCGCCAGCAGCATCGCCACCATGCCGATCCCCATCGACAGCCGGCACGCCCGGGCCAGTTCCGGGCGGTCGCCCCAGCGGTCCGGCGCGGCCCCGGCCAGGGGAGCGGCGGCGGGCACCAGCCGGGCGCCGGAGAGCAGCACGTAGCCGGTGAAGTAGAGGAGCAGGGCGCCGGTCAGCAGGGGGATGCCGGTGCCACCGTGCCCGTGGTGGGCGGCGGGCGGGGCCCCGGCCATCGCCACCGCCATGTAGACCATCGCGGCGCTGCCCACCAGATGGTGCAGATGAGCGAGGCCGCCGCGCACGGCCCACAGCGCGCGCAGCGTCGCCGCGCCGAACACGGCCGCGTACACCGGCCACGCCCAGCCCGGCGGCGTGAACACCGCCGCCGGCACGGCCATCGCGGCCATGCCGAAGCCCATCAGCGCCTCGCCACCCGCGGCCCTGCGCTGCTCGGCCACGCCGCTGCGCATCCGCAGCAGGCAGTAGGCCCCGGTCGCCGCGCACAGCGCCACCAGCAGCCAGGCTGTCGACACCGGTCCGTGCATGCGCACCTCCCGCTCGACGGTCGCTCCGGAAGGACTCCGGACCCCGCTCCCCAGGGACGCCATGCCCCGGGGCGGCGGAGCGCACGCGAGCGCAAGGGGGTACGCGGGGAGCATGCGGGGGAGCACGGGCCGTCACGCCTGGCCGTCCTCACTATTTTACGAGTAAAACACGTGTTAACTTGATGGTATGAGCAGTGCGACCCCCCACCGTCTTCCCCTCGCCGGAGCGCTCCGCCTCGGCCGTCCCTCCGACATATGGTTCAAGCCCGCGCTGAGCGCGGTCGGTTCGGTCGCCCCGCCCAACCTGACGCTGCTGGCGCTCGGCCGGCTCGATCTCGCCATGTACACGATGGCCGGTTCGCTGTGCGCGCTCTACGGCCACAACCGGCCCTACGCCGCCCGCGCCCGCACCCTGGCCTGGGTGGTGCTCGGCATGGTCGGCGGCCTCGCGGTGGCCCTGCTCGCCTCCGCGCTGACCACGAACGCCGTGGTCCTCGTCACCGTCGGCGCCGTCCTCGCGGCGGTCCAGAAGACGGTCTGCGACGCCACCCGGGTCGGACCGCCGGGCAACGTGGTCCTCACCTTCATCAGCTCCGCCTCGCTCTTCGCCCCGCAGACCCTCGGCGGGCTGCCGGGACACATCGGGCTGGCCCTGGCCGCCGGCGCCTGGGCCTGGCTGGTCTGCATGGCACCCGGGCTGCTGCGCCCGCACGGCCCCGAGCGCCGGGCCACCGCCCAGGCCCTCAACGCCGCCGCCGCGTACGCCGCCACCCGCGGTACCGGCGACGGTCACGCCCGGGCCCGCGCCGCCTGTGCCGCCGCGATCCACGGCGCCTGGCAGTCGCTGCTCGCCGCCGGCGCCCGCCCCGACGGCACCCGGCGCGCCCTCGAACACCTCCTGGTCCGCGCCGAGGTCGCGCTCGCCGCGCCCGCCGACACCGACCCCGAGCGGCTGCGCGCCTGGGCCCGCGCCCTGCGCGGCACCGGCCGTGTCCCGCGCGTCGCGCCGACCGGTGCTGCCGCCGACGAACTCCTCGGCGTCGCCGCCGAACAGCCCCTGCCGCCCCGCTCCCTGCGGCACCGGCTCGCCCCCCTCGCCCCGCTGGCCGTACGCACCGCGCTCGGCTGTGCCCTCGCCGGATACGCCGCCCTCGCCCTCGGCGTCGGCCGCCCCTACTGGGCGCTGGTCACCGCCGCGTCCCTCTACCAGGCCAACGTCACCCTCACCTGGAGCCGGGCCGTCCAGCGGGTCGTCGGCAACCTCGTCGGCGTCCTCGTCTTCGCCGCCCTCGCCCCGCTCACCCATCTGCACCCCGCCGCCCTGGTGCTGGTCTCGCTCGCCCTCAACTTCGGCGCCGAGGCGCTGATCGGCCGCAACTACTGGCTGGGCAGCGTCTGCGTCACGCCGATGGCGCTGCTCATCACCGAGTTCGCCCGCAGCCAGGACGCGGCCGACCTGATCACCGACCGGATCGTGGACACCCTCATCGGCGCGCTGGTCGGCTTCGCCGCCGCCGTCGCCGTCACCAACCGGCGCGCCGGCGCCCGCCTGGACCACGCGCTGACCGCCGCCGAGCGCGCCCGCGAGCACGCCGCCCGCCTGCTCGCCGAGCCGCACCCGGAGCCCCGCGCCCTGGAGTCCGCCCGCCGCACCCTGGCCGCCGCCCTGGTCGACCTGCGCGCCACGGCCGATGCCGCCGCCGGCGAGTGGTGGCAGCGCGCCCTGCCCGAGGACCGGGTCGTGCTCACCGAGCAGGCCGGACACCGTACGCTCGCGGCGACGGTACGGCGCCAGGGGCTCGTACCGCGGGACCGGGACGAGGACCCGGGCCGGGCGCCGGGCGGCGACCCGGCCCCGGACAGGACGACGGAGGACATACGGCCATGACGGCGACGAACGGCGGCCCGACGCCCGGAAGCGACGCGACCGGAGCCCGGCCCGGGGCCGGCCCCGACCCCGCGCGCGGCGACACCGTCTCGGCCGTCGTCCGCCAGTGGCAGTCCGTCCACCCCGAGCTGGACACCGGACCCATGGAGATCATCGGCCGGATCAACCGCTGCGCCGCCCTGCTCCAGCAGGCCGAGGACGCCCCGCTGCGCCGGGCCGGTCTGAGCCGCGCCGAGTTCGACCTGCTCGGCGCGCTGCGCCGCACCGGCCACGAACTGACCCCGGGCGAGCTGGCCCGGGAGACCTTCTCCTCCGGGGCCGCCGTGACCAAGCGGCTCAAGCAGCTGACCGAGCGCGGGCTGGTCGAACGGCGCGGCGACACCCGCGACCGGCGCGTGGCCCACGTACGGCTCACCGACGCGGGCCGCGGCCTGGTCGACGGCATCCTGCCCGACCAACTCGCCTACGAGACGGCCGTACTGTCCGTCCTTCCCCCCGGGGACCAGGGCGAACTGGCCGGGCTGCTCGCCGAGCTGCTCGGCCGTCTGGAGGGCCGGATGGGCGCGCTGCGGGCCTGACCGGCCGTCACGGTCACAGCACGTCGTGCACGGAACGGCGGTACGTGGAGCGGCGGTCGACGATGTCCGGCCAGCGGTCGCCGTACACATTGCGGGTGATGGGCGCTTCCCGCAGGAAGTCGTGCGGGAAGCCCAGCGGGACCGCGCTCACCTCGTCCAGGCGGGCGCGCGCGTCCGCGTCGAGCCGGACCCCGGTGCCCGCCAGATTGTCCGCGAGCTGCTCGGGCCGGGTGGCCGACACGATCGGCACGACGTTCCCGGGCCGGCCCAGCAGCCAGGCCAGGGCCACCTGCGCCGGGCTCCAGCCGCCCGCCTCGGCGATCTCCACGACCGCGTCGACGACGTCCTCCTCCCACGCCTCGGGCCGCACGTCCAGCGTGGCCAGCCGCCCGGTCCCGCCGCGCCGGTACTTCCCGGTGAGCCGGCCCGCCGCCAGCGGCGCCCAGGCGAACACGGCGAGGTCGAACGCCCGGGCCTGCGGCAGCAGTTCCCGCTCGGGGGTGCGCTCCAGCAGGCTGTAGCGCAGCTGCGAGCCCGCGAAACACGTCCAGCCACGCAGCTCGGCAAGGGTGTTGGCCTGCGCGATCTCCCAGGCGGGCCAGTCCGACACGCCCACGTAGAGCACCTTGCCCGCGCGGACGACGTCGTCCAGGGCGCGCATCACCTCCTCCACCGGGGTGAAGTTGTCCCGGGCGTGCACCCACAGCACGTCGAGCCGGTCGGTGCGCAGCCGGCGCAGGCTGTCCTCGACCGACCGGACGAGGCTCGCGCGGTGGTTGCCCGCCGCGTTGGGGTCGCCGTCGCGGGTGGCGCAGGTGTACTTGCTCGCCAGCACGAACCGGTCGCGGCGCCCGGCGAGCAGCTCGCCGAGGATCCGCTCGGCGCTGCCGGAGGTGTAGTTGTTCGCGGTGTCCACGAAGTTGCCGCCCGCGTCGGCGTAGACGTCGAGGATCCGGCCGCTGGTGTCCTTGTCGGCGCCCCAGCCCCAGTCCTCCCCGAAGGTCATGGTGCCCAGCGCCAGCTCGCTGACGCGCAGCCCGGTCCGGCCGAACAGTGTGTACCGCATGGGTGACTCTCTCTCGTCGCAGGTGATGCGGGCGACGCTAGGAGCTGGAGCGCTCTCGAAGGCAAACACCCGCCCGGCCCGCCGGACGCACGGCCGCGGGCCCGCGACCATGCTCGGCGGAGCCCCGCGAACCCGCCCGGTCAAGCCCCGCGAAACATGCCCGGCGAAGGCCGCCGCCGCCCGCCGGGCACGTGCGCGGGGCGGGCCTCAGATCCCGGGCCGGTACCGCAGGGGGTGGTCCGCCGGGATCTCCACCAGGACGATCGGCGTGCCGTCCGGATCGCTGATCCACATCTCGACCAGGCCCCAGGGCTCCTTCACCGGGGGCCGTACGATCTCCACGCCCCGTGCCCGCAGCTCCTCGCACGCGGCCTTCGCGTCCTCGACCTGCAACCACAGCCGCAGAGCGGGCGAGGGCGGGTCGTCGGACCGGCCGGACAGCTCCAGGAAACCGCCGCCGAGGAAGTAGACCGTGCCGCGCTCGGGGCCGGTCCCGAACTCGCGGTAGACGGACAGGCCCAGCTGCTCGCCGTAGAAGGCGCGGGAGCGTTCGGGATCGGAGGGCCGGAGCAGGGTCCGGCTGCTGAGTACATGCACCATGCAGCAGGGTTACCCTCTTCGGTGCCCCGGCCACGCCCGAGATCGGAGACAACCGTCATGGACACCCCCGCCACCGGACTCACCTTCCGCGACGCCACCGACGCCGACGTGGACGCCCTCGTCGCGCTCGTGGAGTCGGCGTACCGGGGGGACAGCAGCCGGGCCGGGTGGACCACCGAGGCGGACATCCTCGACGGGCAGCGGACCGACCCCGAGGGTGTGCTGGAGGTGATCAAGTCGCCGGACAGCCGGCTGCTCACCGCGGAGCTGGACGGCCGGCTCGTCGCCTGCTGCCAGCTGGAACACCGCGGCGACCACGCCTACTTCGGCATGTTCGCGGTGAGCCCCGCCCTGCAGGGCGGGGGCGTGGGCAAGGCCGTCCTGGCGGAGGCCGAGCGCCGGTGCCGGCAGACCTGGGGCGTCGGCGAGATGCACATGACGGTGATCTCCGTGCGCGCGGACCTGATCGCCTGGTACGAGCGCCGCGGCTACCGCCGTACGGGACGGACGTCCCCGTTCCCGTACGGCGACGAGCGCTTCGGCATCCCGCTCCGCGCCGACCTGGAGTTCGAGCTGCTGGTCAAGAAGCTCGGGTGAGGACGCGACAGCCGGTTCACGGGCCGGCCCCCGGCGGCTACGCCGTGAACCGGCCCGTGCGCTTGATCTCCGGGTAGTCGGTCGTCGCCCCGTCCAGCTCCAGGGCGCGCACCAGGCGCAGGTGCTCCTGGGTGTTGACCACCCAGCCGAGGATCCGCAGCCCGGACGCGCGCGCGTGCTCGACGATCTCCAGGGTGAGCCGGCGGATGTTCAGACACACGGTCGCGGCGCCCGCGGCGACGGCGCGGTCCACCACCTCGGTGCCGTAGCGGCTCGCGACCAGCGCCGTACGCACCCCCGGCACCAGCCGCGCGATCTCGGTGATCGCCTCGTCGTGGAACGAGGACACCTCCACCCGTGCGGTCAGGTCCCGCGCGCGCATCACCTCCGCCAGCGCCCGGGCCGCCGCCACATCCTTGATCTCGGCCTGCAACGGCGCGCGCACCGCCTCCAGCACCTCCTCGAACACCGGCACCCGCTCCCCGCGCCCCGCGTCCAGGGCGCGCAGTTCCGCGAGGGTCTTCTCGGCGATCGGCCCGGAGCCGTCGGTGGTGCGGTCCACCTCCGCGTCGTGCATGACGACCAGGGCGCCGTCCTTGCTCAGGTGCAGATCGAGTTCGATCAGGTCCAAGCCGGCCCGCTGCGCGGCGACGAAGGAACGGAGGGTGTTCTCGGGCTCGACGCCCATGACCCCGCGATGACCGATGGTAAGGAAGTTCAAGGTTCAACTCGCTTCCGTCGACGGCGGCTCGGCGACGCGCGGACCGACGGACCCGTGCCGGACGTCGTCGTCCACGCGGCAAGGCCGCAGCCTAATGGCCGGGCCGTGCGATGGACCCGCGGCGGCGCCGGGCATTCGGGAGCCGGGGCAGGCGCCGGTTGGCCGGTATCCGTCTTGGCCGTCACCCTCCGGTGGGCGCGCCTCGCGCACCCTTGACCACCGGGTGCGCCGTCGCGCCGGGGAGCGCGCGCGGTCTGTGGAAGTGAGCGCCGTCACGGTTTACGGCAGGAAAAACATCGGTGACCAAGGGGTCGGACAGAATAATTTCCCGCCGCTGCTCTTGCTGAGTGAAACAGGGAACGCATACGGTATCCATACGCGAGGTTCTCCCGTGGAGGATGGGACATGACGGAAATTCTTGTGCAGGCAGGCGCGGAGGAGCGGGTTCCTTCGCTGACCAGGGTGGTTGAGCACCCGGCCTGGGCCGTGCTCAAGGATGCCGTGGAGCAGATCCGGCCATGGCAGTCCAAGGACGGATCGATCGACTTCGACGCCGAGGGCGCCCCGCGCCGGGCCGACGCCGTGGCGGCCGTCGAGCGCGTCGCCGACGCGGTCGAGCGGCTCTCCCCGCTGGTCCCGCACGACGCCGCCTACCACCAGGCCCTCGTGAAGGACCTGCGCCGCTGGGCCGAGGGCGGCTTCGAGGTCCCGGACTTCCTGGACTCGCTGCTGGCCTTCCAGCCCGCCGCGCACCGCGTGGACGGCCTCCAGCACCTGGTCGTCTTCCCGATGTACACCCAGAACGGCAACCCGGACCGCAACCTGGAGGCGGTCGTGCTGCGCATGGTCTGGCCGGACTGGCTGGCCGAGCTGGAGCGCACCCGGTACGACAACCCGCTCTTCTGCGGCATCACCTTCGAGGACTTCACCTCGGGCTACGACACCAACTCCGCCGTCCTCTTCCCGGAGACGATCGCCGTCCGGGAGGCGCCGGAACGTTTCTCCTGGGGTGGCATCTTCTGCGACCGCGAGGCCGCCCGGTTCCGCCGGGTCACCGACGCCGCCGTGGACATCCTGGGCCTGGAGCTGCCCGAGGACATCGCCGCGATGGTGCACGACCAGAAGCGCTGCGAAGAGGCCTTCGTGCTCTGGGACATGGTCCACGACCGCACTCACAGCCACGGCGACCTGCCGTTCGACCCGTTCATGATCAAGCAGCGCCAGCCGTTCTGGATGTACGGCCTGGAGGAGCTGCGCTGCGACCTCACCGCCTTCAAGGAGGCCGTGAAGCTGGAGGCGGACGGCGTCCCGCAGGCCCGGGACGTGCAGTACGCGGTGCTCTTCGACCGCATGTTCCGCTTCCCCGTCACCGGCGACCGCAACCGCAACTACGACGGCCTCGGCGGCCAGCTGCTCTTCGCCTACCTGCACAAGCACGATGTGATCCGGTGGACCGACAACAAGCTCTCCATCGACTGGGAGCGCGCCCCGCAGGTCACCAACCAGCTGTGCGCCGAGATCGAGAAGCTCTACCGGGACGGCATCGACCGCCCGAAGCTGGTGCACTGGTTCGCCGGCTACGAACTGGTCTCCACCTACCTCGCCCCGCACCCCGGCTCCAAGTGGGCCAAGGGCCCCGACGCCCTGGACCTGACCCAGCCGCCGCGCAAGCTGGTGGACGACGTGCTGCCGGACGAGTTTCCGCTGAGCATGTTCTATGAGGCGCTGGCGAAGAAGCTGAAGAATGTGATCGCCTCCACCAAGGGCATCACGGCGGACGGCGCCGAGCGGATCGCCGCGTGAGCGACCGCGTCCACAACACTGGTCAAGAGGGGAAGAACGTGGCGAACAACGGGTCTCTCAGTGGTGCGGTGATCGCGGTGGCCGGCGCGGGCGGCCCCGCCGGGCACGCGACGCTGGTCCGGCTCGCCGAGGCGGGCGCGGTCGTCGTGGGTGCCGACAACAACCCCGAACGCCTCGCCGAGGCCGTCGACGCGGCGCGCTACGCCCGTGGCGGCGCCACCGTCACCGGCGAGACCGTCGACCTGCTCGACCTGGCGGACACCCGGGCCTGGGCCGCGCGCATCGAGAAGGACCACGGCCGGATCGACGGCCTGGTCCACCTCGTCGGCGGCTGGCGCGGCAGCGCCACCTTCGCCGACACCGACCTCGCCGACTGGGAGCTGCTGGAGAAGCTGCTCGTCCGCACCGTCCAGCACACCTCCCTCGCCTTCTTCGACGCCCTCCAGCGCAGCGACCGCGGCCGGTACGTGCTCACCAGCGCGGCCGGCGCCGCCAAGCCGACGGCGGGCAACGCGGCGTACTCCGCGGCCAAGGCCGCCGCGGAAGCCTGGACGCTCGCCATGGCCGACGGCTTCCGCAAGGCCGGGGGCGAGGAGGGGCCGCGTTCGGCGGCTGCCATCCTGGTGGTGAAGGCGCTGGTGCACGACGCGATGCGCGCCGAACGCCCCAACGCGAAGTTCGCGGGCTTCACGGACGTCAAGGACCTCGCCGAGGCCATCGAGGGCGTCTGGAGCAAGCCCGCCGCAGAAGTGAACGGAAACCGTCTGTGGCTGACCGAGAAGCCGTGAACCCTCCCAAGACCGACGCGCGTCGCCATCACGACCCGCAGGTCCGCGGTTTCGCCAGTGACAACTACGCCGGAGCCCACCCCGAGGTGCTGGCCGCCCTGGCCCTGGCCAACGGCGGCCACCAGGTGGCGTACGGCGAGGACGACTACACCGAGAACCTCCAGCGGATCGTGCGCAGCCACTTCGGGGCCACCGCGGAGGCCTTCCCGGTCTTCAACGGCACCGGCGCCAACGTGGTCGCGCTCCAAGCGGTCACCGACCGCTGGGGCGCGGTGATCTGCGCCGAGAGCGCGCACATCAACGTCGACGAGGGCGGCGCCCCCGAGCGCATGGGCGGGCTGAAGCTGCTCACCGTGCCCACGCCCGACGGCAAGCTCACGCCGGAGCTGATCGACCGGCAGGCCTGGGGCTTCGAGGACGAGCACCGGGCCATGCCGCAGGTCGTGTCGATCACCCAGTCCACCGAACTGGGCACCCTCTACACGCCCGAGGAGATCCGCGCCATCTGCGAGCACGCCCACGCGCACGGCATGAAGGTGCACCTGGACGGCTCCCGGATAGCCAACGCCGCGGCCTCCCTGGACGTGCCCATGCGGACGTTCACCAACGCGGTCGGCGTGGACATCCTCTCGCTGGGCGGGACGAAGAACGGCGCGCTGTTCGGCGAGGCCGTCGTGGTCCTCAACCAGGACGCGGTGCGGCAGATGAAGCACCTGCGGAAGATGTCCATGCAACTGGCCTCCAAGATGCGTTTCGTGTCCGTGCAGTTGGAGGCGCTGCTCGCCAAGGACCTGTGGCTGCGCAACGCCCGGCACGCCAACGAGATGGCCCAGCGGCTCGCCGAGGGCGTGCGCGCGGTGCACGGGGTGGAGATCCTCTACCCGGTGCAGGCCAACGGCGTCTTCGCCAGGCTCCCGCACGACGTGAGCGAGCGGCTGCAGAAGCGGTTCCGGTTCTACTTCTGGGACGAGGCCGCCGGAGTGGTGCGCTGGATGTGCGCCTTCGACACGACGGAGGACGACGTCGACACGTTCGTGGCGGCGCTGAAGGAGGAGATGGCCCGCTAACCCCCCAGCTCTGCATAATTATGCGATCACCTGGAAAGTCATTGACGCCTGGGTGATCGCGTTCCTATGCTCTGCGGACATGGAGCTGATCCAGAACACAGCCGATCTGTCCGCGTACCTGGCCGCGGACGAGGTCATCGACCACCATCACCCACTGGTCCGCGAGACCGCCGCCCGCCTCGCGGCCGACGCCGCCGACTCGTATGAATATGCGCGCGCCGCGTATGAGTTCGTACGCGACACCATCCCGCACTCCGCCGACTGTGGCGATCCGCGCGTCACCTGGCGCGCCTCCGACGTACTGGCCCTGGGCACCGGCATCTGCCATGCCAAGTCCCACGCCCTGGCCGCCCTGCTGCGGGCCGAGGACATCCCGACGGCCCTGTGCTACCAGCGTCTGACCGACGACGCGGGCGGCCATCTGCTCCACGGCCTGATCGCCGTGCGCTTCCACGGCGCCTGGCACCGGCAGGACCCCCGCGGCAACAAGCCGGGCGTGGACGCGCGGTTCTCCCTGACCGGCGAACGGCTGGCCTGGGTCCCGGACCCCGCGGCCGGCGAGACGGACTACCCGGGCCTGTACGCCGCCCCGCACCCGGCGGTCCTCACCGCCCTGCGGACGGCCCCCGACCGCCCGCACCTGTGGAAGACACTCCCGTCGAGCCTCTGAAACTCCGTGCGCCCTGAAGGGGCGCGGGGAACCGCGCGACCGGCCACGGACGACCCGCACCCGGCAGACGGCCGAGCCGTACGGACCGAGCTCCGCCCGACAGCGCACCCGAGTGCCCCGAAAGCGGCCGGTCTGTGCGGGCGTTACGCCTGGACCGCCCGCAGCTCCTCCGCCGTGGGCGCCGTACCGCCGAGGTGGGCGGGCAGCCACCAGGAGTCCTCCGGATCCCTGGGGCGGCCCGGGTAGGCGCGCTGCGCGGCCTCCAGCAGTTCCTGGACGCGTTCGCGCAGCCGGCGGGTGATGGCGCCGGCGTACTGGTCGCGGGGGGCCTCCACCGCCTCGCCGACCCGGACCGTGACGGGCAGGTGGCTGCGCTTGAAGTTGCGCGGCTGCCCCTTCGTCCACAGCCGCTGCGTGCCCCACAGGGCCATCGGGACCAGTGGCACGCCCGCCTCCTGGGCCAGCCGGGCCGCGCCCGACTTGAAGCTCTTCAACGTGAAGGACTGCGAGATCGTCGCCTCCGGGAACAGCCCGATGACCTCGCCGGAGCGCAGCGCGTCCAGCGCGTGCGCGTACGCCTTCTCGCCCTGCCCGCGGTCCACCGGAATGTGCTTCATGCCGCGCATGAGGGGCCCGGAGATCCGGTGCCGGAAGACGGAATCCTTCGCCATGAAGCGCACCAGCCGCTTCTGCGGCAGGGCGGCCAGGCCGTTGAAGACGAAGTCCAGATAGCTGATGTGATTGCTCACCAGCACGGCGCCGCCCGAGCGCGGGATGTTCTCCGACCCCCGGCAGTCGATCTTCAGATCCCAGACCTTGAACGCCGTCTTGGCGATACCGATGACGGGACGGTAGACCAGCTCTGCCATGGGCGGGGTGTGCCCTTTCTACTCTGCTCGGGAAAGGGGGCTCCCGGCGGGGAAGGTTACGCAGCCGTAGGTTTACGGCGTCTCGCAGATCGTGCCCGAAGAACGTACGGGTGGCCAGTTCTGGTGCCCCTCTAACGCGAGATCCTCGTCACGTCGGCCTACATCCCACCTCGGATCTTTAAACCCCCTTTACTTTTTCCGGGGGTGCCGTCGGGAATCTTCGCGGTCCCGGGACCGGTTGTGCTGATGACGACCGGACCGGCGGTGCGCCCCTGACGTGCCCGCCGCGACGAGCCGCGGCCGGCGGCGGAACGGGAGAGTGCGGGTGGGCGGGCGCGACGACGGCAGGCGCATCGGGGCGGCCGAACTCGGCGCGGCACTGGGGGAGCGGGCGACGCTGGTGCAGTTCTCCAGCGCCTTCTGCGCGCCCTGCCGGGCCACCCGCCGGGTCCTCGGCGAGGTCGCCGGGCTGGTCCCGGGCGTGGCCCACGTCGAGATCGACGCGGAGGCCCACCTGGACCTCGTGCGCGCGCTGGAGATCGCCAAGACGCCCACCGTCCTGGTCCTGGACGCCGGCGGACGGGTGGTGCGCCGCGCCACCGGACAGCCCCGCAAGGCCGACGTCATAGCGGCCCTGGGAGAAGCGGTATGAGCGGGGTCCGGTGTGCGGTGCGCCGTCTTCCGGACCGCGGAAGCCGCTTGACGGTACGCCTCGCGTGTCGCCAACCTGACCGCATGCCGACAGAACTCCTTCTCTACGGGCGGGCCCACATCGACCTGGCCCGCACCGCGAGCGCGAGGTGTCCGGGCCGTTGAGCACCCGCGGACCCGCTCGTGACCCCCGGCAGAAGGACAACTCCATGACGGCCACACCCGAACTCGGCACCCCCCGCACCGCCTCCCCGGACCTGCTGCGCTCCGCCTTCCGCCGGCACGCCGCCGGTGTGGCGGTGATCACCGCGCGCGGCGCCTCCGGCCCGGTCGGCTTCACCGCCACCTCCCTCACCTCCGTCTCCGCCGAACCCCCGATGATCTCCTTCGGCATCGGCACGGGCGCCTCCAGCTGGCCCGCGATCGCCGGGGCGGACCATGTCGGCGTGCACATACTCGGCGAGCACCAGAGCGACCTGGCCGCCACCTTCGCGCGCAGCGGCGCCGACCGCTTCGGCGCGCCCACCGCCTGGCGGGAGGGGCCGGAAGGGGTGCCGGTGCTGGACGACGTGCTGGCCTGGCTGGTGTGCCGCATCGTCGGACGGGTCCCGGCCGGCGACCACCGGATCGTGCTCGCCGAGGTCGTCCTCGGCGACCCGTCGGGCGCCGGCCGCCCGCTCCTCTATCACCAGGGCCGCTTCAACGGCCTGCGGGATTGATCACGCCGGGCTCCGCCGCACGCCCGTCGAGTTCCGGTTACGCTGCGTTGCGAAGGTCACAGTTCAAAGCGCTTGCTTAGCGGGCAGGAACTGGGTGTACTGACGAGTAATATCTCGTTCGGAGCGCGCGGACGCCCCGACCGGGATCGGCCGCTTGAGGCGCCTATGCTGCCTGCAAGAGGCAGCCCGAAATGACGATGCAGTAGGAGAGCCGGCGTGAGCTTGAGGATCGTTGTCACTGTGAAGTACGTGCCCGACGCCACTGGCGACCGGCACTTCGCCGATGACCTGACCGTCGACCGCGACGACGTGGACGGTCTGCTCTCCGAGCTGGACGAGTACGCGGTCGAGCAGGCTCTCCAGATCAAGGAGAACGCGGACGACGCCGAGGTCACCGTGCTGACGGTGGGCCCCGAGGACGCCAAGGACGCGCTCCGCAAGGCCCTGTCCATGGGTGCGGACAAGGCCGTCCACGTCGAGGACGACGACCTGCACGGCACCGACGCCATCGGCACCTCCCTGGTGCTGGCCAAGGCCATCGAGAAGGCCGGTTACGACCTGGTGATCTCCGGCATGGCCTCCACCGACGGCACCATGGGCGTCGTCCCGGCGCTGGTCGCCGAGCGCCTGGGCGTGCCGCAGGTCACCCTGCTCTCCGAGGTCTCCGTCGAGGACGGCACGGTCACCGGCCGCCGCGACGGCGACGCCGCCTCCGAGCAGCTCCAGGCGCAGCTCCCGGCCGTCGTCTCCGTGACCGACCAGTCCGGCGAGGCCCGCTACCCCTCCTTCAAGGGCATCATGGCGGCCAAGAAGAAGCCGGTGGAGTCCTGGGACCTGTCCGACCTCGACATCGAGGCCGAGGAGGTCGGCCTGGACGGTGCCTTCACCAAGGTCGAATCCGTGACCGAGCGTCCGGCCCGCACGGCCGGCACCATCGTCAAGGACGAGGGCGAGGGCGGCAAGCAGCTCGCTGAGTTCCTCGCGGCCCAGAAGTTCATCTAAGGGCCCGCCCCGCCGACCGCCCCTCAACTTCGTTACGCAGGAGAGCAATCCCATGGCTGAAGTCCTCGTCTACGTCGACCACGTGGACGGTGCCGTCCGCAAGCCCACCCTGGAGCTGCTGACCCTGGCCCGCCGCCTCGGCGAGCCCGTCGCCGTCGCGCTGGGCAACGGCGCCGCCGACACCGCGGCCACGCTCGCCGAGCACGGCGCGGTGAAGGTGCTCACCCACGACGCCGCCGAGTACGCCGAGTACCTGGTCGTGCCGAAGGTGGACGCCCTGCAGGCCGCCTACGAGGCCGTGTCCCCGGCCGCCGTGCTGGTCCCGTCCTCCGCCGACGGCAAGGAGATCGCCGCCCGCCTGGCGCTGCGCATCGGCTCGGGCATCATCACCGACGCCGTCGACCTGGAGGCCGGCGACGAGGGCCCGGTGGCCACCCAGTCGGTGTTCGCCGCGTCCTTCACCACCAAGTCCCGGGTCGTCAAGGGCACCCCGGTCATCACGGTCAAGCCGAACTCGGCCGCCGTGGAGGCCGCCCCGGCCGCCGGCACGGTCGAGGCCCTGTCGGTGACCTTCTCCGACCAGGCGACCGGCACGAAGATCACCGGCCGTACGCCGCGTGAGTCCACGGGCCGTCCGGAGCTGACCGAGGCCGCGATCGTGGTCTCCGGCGGCCGCGGTGTGAACGGCGCCGAGAACTTCGCGATCATCGAGGCCCTCGCCGACCAGCTGGGCGCGGCCGTGGGTGCCTCGCGTGCCGCCGTCGACGCCGGCTGGTACCCGCACACCAACCAGGTCGGCCAGACCGGCAAGAGCGTGTCGCCGCAGCTGTACATCGCCAACGGCATCTCCGGCGCGATCCAGCACCGCGCCGGCATGCAGACCTCGAAGACGATCGTGGCCGTCAACAAGGACGAGGAGGCCCCGATCTTCGAGCTGGTCGACTACGGCGTGGTCGGCGACCTGTTCGACGTCGTGCCGCAGCTGACCGAGGAGATCAAGGCCCGCAAGGGCTGATCCCCGCATCCGCTGGACGAGGCCCCCGTGACCGCACCGACGGTCACGGGGGCCTCGCCTCATCCCAGCGTCAGCGTGGCCTGCACCGGCAGGTGGTCGCTCGGGTACTGCCCGTGCGCCGAGAAGGTGTTGATCCGGGCCTCGTGCGCCGTGACACCGGGGGTGGCGAGGATCCAGTCGATGCGGTCGCCGCCCGGCGTCAGCGGCCGGTAGCCGTGGAAGGTGCCGTACAGCTCGCTCCGCTTCGCCGCGGTGTCCCAGGTGTCGGCCAGACCCGCGCCCAGCATCGTGTCGTAGACCGGGTTCTTGTGGGCGGCCACGTTGAAGTCGCCGGTGACGACGAGCGGGAGCGAGGTGCCCAGTCCGGCGACGCGCTGGGCGATCAGGGCGGCGGCACGCGCGCGTGCGTACTGGCTGTGGTTGTCCAGGTGGGTGTTCAGCAGATGGAACTCCCGGCCGGACGGCAGGTCCCGGAACCGGACCCGCGTCACCATGCGGATGGAACCGCCGCCCCAGGTGTTCGACCCGATCACGTCCGGTGTGTCGGAGAGCCAGAAGTGGTCGTACTCCTCGGGGGCGAGCCGGCGCGTGTCGTAGAAGACGGCCATGAACTCGTCGCGGCTGCCGCCCGCGCGCCCGGTGCCGATCCAGTCGTACGCGGTCCCGAGATCGGCCTCGATGTCCCGCACCTGCTGGTAGAGACCCTCCTGGGTGCCGATGACATGCGGGCGCTCGCGGTGCAGCAGGGCGCGCGTCACGGGGCGGCGGGCGGCCCAGCTGTGCGGCTCGGCGGTGCTCGCGTAGCGCAGGTTGAACGACATCACGCGCAAGGGGACGCGGTGATCCGTGCCCGCCCTGGCGGGGCCGGCGGAGAGTGCTGTACTGGACAGGGACACGGGGATCGCGGCGGCCAGCGCGGCCTTCAGGCCCCTGCGGCGCGTGACTCGGCTGTGGCTCGGCACGGGTGCTCCTCCTGCTGCGGCTTCCGGGCGACTCGTCGCCGTCGGGGTGTGCGGTCGAAGGGGTGCGGCTCCGGCACGGTGCCAGAGGGAGGTGGCCGTGTCGAGAGCGCGGAGTGGAGTCCACACGATGTGGTGTTGACCGGCGGGAAGGTTGCCAGATAACTTCGCTATACGGATTGTTGATTCCATAAAGCGGAAAACTGGAGGGTGTGGGATGGGTCAGCAGGAGAAGGTGGCGACGAGCCTCGCGGGCGCCGTCAGCGAGGAGATCAGCGCTTCCCTCGCACCGGTCGACGCGGAGCTGGAGCGCCGCTACCCCGGGGACCCGGGCACCCGTCAGCCCGTCCACACCGTGTACGTCCCCGGCGACGCCTTCGCCGCCGACACCATCCGCTCCTGGGGCGACCGGGCGCTCGCCGCGCTCGACGAACACGCTCCGGACGCCGCTTCCTTCGCGGCCGTCCTCGGCCTGTCGGACGAACTCGCCGAGCCGGTCTACTCCCGCGTGCGGGCCAAGCTGGAGCGCGAGCCCATCGAGGACCTGCGCGTCGACTTCGAGGACGGCTACGGCCCCCGCCCCGACGCCGAGGAGGACGCGACGGCCGCCCGCGCCGCCCGCCTGATCGCCGAGGCGTACCGCGACGGCACCGCCGCGCCCTGCATGGGCATCCGCATGAAGTGCATGGAGGCCGCCGTACGGGACCGGGGCATCCGCACCCTCGACGTCTTCCTCACCGGCCTGATGGAGGCGGGCGGCCTGCCCGAGGGCCTGGTCCTCACCCTGCCCAAGGTGACCTACCCGGAGCAGGTCGGCGCCTTCGCCCGGCTGCTGGAGGCCTTCGAGAAGGCGCACGGCCTGGACGCCGGGCGCCTCGGCTTCGAGATCCAGATCGAGACCAGCCAGTCCATCCTGGCCACCGACGGCACCGCCACGGTCGCCCGTATGATCCAGGCCGCCGAGGGCCGCGCCACCGGGCTGCACTACGGCACCTTCGACTACAGCGCCTGCCTCGGCGTCTCCGCCGCCTACCAGGCCAGCGACCACCCGGCCGCCGACCACGCCAAGGCGGTCATGCAGGTCGCGGCGGCCGGCACCGGGGTCCGCGTCTCGGACGGCTCCACCAACGTGCTGCCCGTCGGTCCGACGGCGAAGGTCCACGACGCCTGGCGCCTGCACTACGGCCTGACCCGGCGGGCGCTGGCCCGCGCCTACTACCAGGGCTGGGACATGCACCCCGGGCACATCCCCACCCGCTACGCCGCCGTCTTCGCCTTCTACCGCGAGGGCTTCGAGCAGGCCGCGGCCCGCCTCGCCCGCTACGCCAACCGGACCGGCGGCGACGTCATGGACGAGCCCGCCACCGCCAAGGCGCTCAGCGGCTACCTGCTGCGCGGCCTGGACTGCGGCGCCCTGGACATCGCCGAGGTGGCCCGCCTCACCGGCCTCACCCGCGCCGACCTGGAGTCCTTCGCGTCCCCCCGCCGCGGCGACCTGACGGCGTCGGCGAAGTAGCCGAGGCCCCTCGGCCCCCGGCGTCCGCGCGGCCGGGGCCGAGGGGGCTGCCGGCACGAGCGGTACGACCCCAGGCACCGCCACGCCGCCGGCACGACCGTGCCGGCGGCGGACACGGCCGGCGGGTCCCCGGTCGCTCCGGCCCCGCCCGCCCCGCTCAGTCCGTCGGCGGCAGTTCGCCCGAGCCGCGGGTGACGAGGCGGGTCGGCAGTTCTATGCGCTCCGGGGCGATCAGGGTGCCGTCCAGCTGACGGAAGAGGCGTTCGGCGGCCGTGCGGCCGAGGGCCGCCGAGTCCTGCGCGACGACCGTGACGCCCGGCTGGAGCAGATCGGCCAGTTCGAAGTCGTCGAAGCCGACGAGCGCGACCCGGCGGGACCGCTCCGCCAGCACCCGGACGACGGTGACCGTCACCCGGTTGTTGCCGGCGAAGACCGCGGTCACGGGGTCGGGACCGGCCAGCATCTCCTCCGCCGCCCGGCGCACCCGCTCCGGGTCGGTCGCGCCGAGAGACATCCAGCGCTCCGCCACGGTGATCCCGGCGTCCTCCATGGCCGCCCGGTAACCGCGCAGCCGCTCCGCCGCCGTGTGGATCCGGGGCATGTCGCCGATGAAGCCGATCCGCCGGTGACCGTGCGCGATGAGGTGGGCGACGCCGTCGCGGGCACCGCCGTAGTTGTCGGACAGGACCACGTCGGCGTCGATCCGGCCGGCCGGGCGGTCCACGAACACGGTCGCCACACCGGCCCGGATCTCCGGCTCCAGATACCGGTGGTCGTCCCCGGCCGGGATCACCACCAGCCCGTCCACCCGGCGCGCGCACAGCGCCAGCGCCAGCTCCTGCTCGCGCTCGGGGTCCTCGGCGCTGGAGCCGTTGATCAGCAGCGCGCCGTGGGCGCGGGCCACCTCCTCGACGGCGCGGCTGAGCGGGCCGTAGAAGGGGTCCGCGAGATCCTCCAGGATCAGCCCGATGCTCGCGGTCCGCCCCTTGCGCAACACCCGTGCGCTGTCGTTGCGGCGGAAGCCCAGCGCGTCGATCGCCTCCTGCACCCGGCGCTCGGTGTCCGGGGTGACCCCGGGCTCGCCGTTGACCACGCGGGAGACCGTCTTCAGACCGACCCCGGCGCGGGCCGCCACGTCCTTCATCGTCGGGCGGTTGCCGTACCGGTTCCCGGTGAGGCGGTCTGCGCGGCGGGTGGTCTCGGGCACGTGCGCTGTCCTGTCTGTCGTCCGGCTGCCGTTCCTCCGGCCCACGGGGCTGCGGCATCCGTGGGCTTGTATGAGGATGTGGCGTCGAGCATAGAGCCTGGACAACGTTGTCAGGTGCGAGAGAGACTGTCCACCGCTGTCTCCGGCCTGCGTCCCCACCGCTTGACCGGCCTGCTCTCTTTTGGTTCTCAAGCTTTCAACGGGGAGATCTGACTCTCATGCACACCGACCTCGTGGCGGCCCTGGACATCGGCGGCACCAAGATCGCCGGCGCGCTGGTGGACGGCGACGGACGCCTGCTGGTCCGCGCCCAGCGCCCCACGCCCGCCCGGCAGGACGGCGAAACGGTCATGCGCGCCGTGGCGGAGGTGCTCGGCGAACTGTCCGGGTCGCCCCTGTGGGAGCGCGCCGGCGCGGTCGGCATCGGCAGCGCCGGCCCGGTGGACGCCTCGGCGGGCACCGTGAGTCCGGTGAACGTGCCGGGCTGGCGGGACTACCCGCTGGTCGACCGGGTCCGTACGGCCGCCGGGGGCCTGCCGGTCGAGCTGATCGGGGACGGGGTCGCGATCACGGCCGCCGAGCACTGGCAGGGCGCCGCGCGGGGCCACGACAACGCGCTGTGCATGGTGGTGTCCACCGGCGTCGGCGGCGGCCTGGTCCTCGGCGGGCGGCTGCACCCGGGCCCGACCGGCAACGCCGGGCACATCGGTCACATCAGCGTCGACCTCGACGGCGACCCCTGCCCGTGCGGTGCGCGCGGCTGTGTGGAGCGCATCGCCAGCGGCCCCAACATCGCCCGCCGGGCGCTGGAGCAGGGCTGGCGCCCCGGCCCCGACGGCGACACCTCGGCCGCCGCGGTGGCCGCCGCGGCCCGCGCGGGCGACCCGGTCGCCGTCGCCTCCTTCGAGCGGGCGGCACAGGCGCTGGCCGCCGGGATCGCGGCCACCGCGACCCTGGTCGAGATCGACATCGCGGTGATCGGCGGCGGGGTCGGCAAGGCGGGCGACATCCTGTTCACCCCGCTGCGCAAGGCCCTCACCGACTACGCGACCCTGTCCTTCGTACAGCGGCTGACCGTCGTCCCCGCCCGGATGGGCACCGACGCCGGCCTGGTCGGCGCGGCAGCGGCGGCCCTGACCCGCACCCCGGACGCGACCGCGGCGAGCCACTAGCGCCGTGACGGCGCGGGTGCGCCGGGGGTGGCCGCAGCGAGGGGACAGGCGGTGACGTCCGCCGCGATCGCCGGAGGTGCGGCCGGGCCCGGCGGGTTTCGAGAACGGGCGCCGGCCGCCCGGCGCTAACCGACCCGCTGCATCGCCTTCCGGCGCCGTTCGGCCATCGTGGCCCCGGACTCGCGGCGGGCCATCCTGCGCAGGACGGACGGCGCGAGGAGCAGCCCGGCGACTGCCCAGGCGCCCAGCACGCCCGCTGTCTCCAGATGCCGCCAGGACGCGCCGACTTCGGCGGCGACCGCTTCGCCCGGCAGCAACGCGGCCCGGAGACCGAGGCCGAGCCAGTAGACGGGGAAGACCTGCCCGATGGTCTGCAGCCACTCGGGCAGCTTCGACAGGGGGAAGTAGATCCCGGAGATCACGACGAGTCCCATCACCGGAAGCATCAGCAGGCCGATGGTGCGTGGACTGTCGACGAGCGAGCCGATGACGGCGCCGATCGGCAGGGTCGCCAGGAGACCCAGCGGCACCACCCACACCAGCGTCAGCAATGCCCCGCCACCCTGCCGGGCCACCCCGTCCACCAGGAACACGCCCACGGCGAAGGGGAGCGCCATGGAGACGAGAGCCGTCCCCGACACCATGACGATCTTGCCGACCAGGTGGCCGACCATGCCGTGGGGCACGGCCTTGGCCCGCAACAGGGTGCCGTCCTCGCGCTCGGTCGCGAGCAACTGCGCGGTGGTCATCATCCCGGTGAACGCGAGCGTCATCCCCACCATGCTGGGCAGCATGAACGCGCCGGCCGAGATGCCGGCGCCCTTCAGCGGATCGTCCCGGACCAGGAACAGCGGCACCATGAGCAGAACCGTCCAGAGCACGTACCCGAACACGTCCTGGCCCGTGGTGAAGGTCTGCCGGAGTTCCGTCAGACCGCGCCGTACCCCGGTCCGCGCCGCGTACCACACCGGACTCATCGCGCTTCCCCCCTGAACGAGTGCGCCGCCCGCTCGCCGACGGCGCCTCCCGCCTCCAGTTCCCGCACCATCGTCAAGTAGGTGTCCTCCAGGCTCGCCCGGCGTACCTCGAGCCCGCCGATCGCCTCGCCGTGCTCCTCGAAGAGCCGGCGCACGAACCGGGTGGGCTCGGCCGTCGTCTCCTCGAAGGGCCGCCCGTCCCGCGTCCAGCGCACGGTGGCCTCGGCCGATGCCCGCCGGGACAGTTCCCTGGCCGAGCCGTCGGCCACGATCCGGCCGCCGGCCAGGATGAGGATCCGGTCGGCGAGCCGCTCCGCCTCGGCGAGGTCGTGCGTGGTCAGCAGGACGGTGGTGTTCTCGTCCGCGAGCCCGCGCACCAGACTGTGGAACTCGCTTCTGGCCTCCGGGTCCAGACCGGCCGTCGGCTCGTCCAGGAACAGCAGTTCGGGCCGGCCCACGATGCCGACGGCCACGTCCAGCCGCCGGCGCTGGCCGCCGGACAGGGTCCCGACCCGTTTGTCCGCGTGCCCGGTCAGCCCGACGGCGGCGAGCAACTCGTCGACGTCCCACGGCCGGCGTACCAGGGGGGTGGAGTACGGCGCGTAGTACGAGCCGAGATGGGCCAGCAGTTCCCGTACCCGCCACTTGCCGTGGTCACGCCATGACTGCAGGACGATACCCAGGCGCGCACGCCATCGCTCGTTTCCTCGGGCCGGATCGGTATCGAGGACGGTCACGTCACCGGCCGAGCGCACGCGGAAGCCTTCCAGGATCTCGATGGTGGTCGTCTTGCCGGCGCCGTTCGGGCCGAGCAGCACGACGACCTCGCCCCGCCGGGCGGTGAAGTCGACCCCTTTCAGCACGTCCTGGCCGCGGTAGCGCATCCGCAGATCCCGTACGTCGATGACCGTGTCACCGTCCGGAGGCGGGCCGCTGCCCGCCCCGGGCAGGACATCAGCGGTAGTCATCGGTGTTCCCCCGTCCGTCGCCCGTCCGTTCCCGCGATCGGGGGCCGAGGCCGTGCCGACGCCCGTGGTCATGGGACGTGATGCACGGCCGTGGCCGTCGTCGTCCGATGACGGCGGTCGGGCCCCCGCCGGACGAACACACTACCGAACGGCTCGCCTCCGGCCCCTCGTCCACGGGGTGTTCAGCAGGTCAGTCGGGTGTCCGCCCAGTCCGCGTGGTCGGAGTCGGTGCCGTCGCCGCCGTCGGTGACGACGAGGCGGATCACCTGGGCGCCGGTGATGTCGGCGGTGAGCGGCTGGGCGGGCATCGCGTTGGTCAGGACGCCGGTGGCGGCGGCCCGGGTGTCGTCCGCCAGGATCTCGAAGGCGACGCTGCCCTTGGCACCCTTCTCGTCGTCCACGCCGACGGACGCGGTGACCTTCTCGCAGGCCCCGCCGGTGTAGAAGGCGATGTCACCGCGCGCGTGCGTGCCGAGCCCCTTGGCGTACACCGTGCCGCCGATGGTGAGCGGACGGCCGTCGCCCGCGGCCTTCTCGCCGTTGCTGGTGTCGCGCTCCACCGGCCCGAAGCCGTTGGCGGCGGACATCCACGGCAGATCACTGAGGTACGACGTCCCGGCCGGCGGCGGTACGACCACGGACGCGGTCAGCGGGACCGTGCTGGTGACCGGTGTGCCGGACGGCGACCGGTAACTCGCCCGCAGGGTGAGGCCGTAGGAGCCCGTCGGGGTGCCGGCCGGGACGGTCAGCCGCCAGCCGGTGCGCAGCGTCCGGCCGGTGCGCAGGGCGGCGGCCGAGGTCGCCGAGGTGGCCCGTATGCCCCAGCCGGCCGGGCCGGTCAGCGCCACGGACACGCGGCGCGCGGGGGTGCGCCCGAGGTCGGTGACCGTACTGGTGAGGGCGACCGGGGTGCCCGCCGTCAGCAACAGGCGGCTGTCCAGGCCCAGTTCGACGGCGGGCGGATACGCGGCCCAGCGCCGGTCGGCCGAGACGCGCAGCAGCACCGTGCCGTGCGCCGGGACGGTGGCGGCGAGGGTGCCGGCGGTGTTGTACGTGCGGTGCTGCCACAGGTCGCGTACGGCGTAGCCGTCGGCGCGGGGCAGGCCGACCGCGCCGGCGCTGGTGGCGATCCGCTGGGCGGTGCCGGACTCGTTGAAGAGGGCCACCGCGCGGCTGCCGTCGGCCATCCGCTTGGCGACGACCCAGCGCCCGCCGGCCGAGGAGACGACCGTGCCCTGCTTGCCGAGCGGGTCCTGGTCGACGGCGATGACCTCCGTGTTGCCCAGGATGTCCCAGGTCGCCTGGGAGGCCTTGCGCAGGTCGGTGCCGATGAGCAGCGGCGCGGCCATGACCGACCAGAGGGAGAAGTGCGAGCGGTACTCGGTGTCCGTCATGCCGCCGTTGCCGACCTCCAGCATGTCGGGGTCGTTCCAGTGACCGGGACCGGCGTACCGGGCGAGGGGCAGGTTCTGCTTCAGGATCGACAGCATCGAGGGCCAGTTGTCCTTGATGTCGCCGGTGGTCCGCCACAGGTGACCGATGTCCGCGGCCCACTCCCAGGGCTTGTTCTCCCCCCACTCGCAGATGCTGTAGACGATGGGCCGGCCGGTCGCCTTGAGCGCGTCGCGCATGGTCAGGTAGCGCTGCCTGGCGTCCAGCCCCTGGTTGTTGCAGTTGTCGTACTTCAGGTAGTCCACGCCCCAGTCGGCGAACTGCCGTGCGTCCTCGTACTCGTGGCCGAGGGCGCCCGGAATGCCCACGCTGTCGCAGGTCCTGGTGCCGGCGCTGGTGTAGATGCCGAGTTTGAGCCCCTTGGCGTGGACGTAGTCCGCGACCGCCTTGATGCCGTTCGGGAAGCGCACCGGGTCGGGCGCCAGCCGGCCGTTCGCGTCACGCTGGGGAAGGGCCCAGCAGTCGTCCAGGTTGACGTACTGGTAGCCGGCCTTCTTCAGGCCCTTCTCCACGAAGAGGTCGGCGATGCCCTTGACCATGCCTTCGTTGAACTCCGCCCGGCAGTAGGTGGAGTTCCAGTTGTTGAAGCCCATCGGCGGGGTGAGGGCGAGGCCGTCGCCCAGGGACGGGGACGCGGTCCGCGCCGCCGGGGCCGGTGCGGAGGACGCCAGGGCGGGGGCCGCCAGGCCCGTCGCGCACAGCAGTCCGGCGCCGAGCGCTCCGGCCACTCTGAAACGGGTCGTGCGGCTGTGAGGGTGACGCATCGTCGACGTTCCTCCCACTCGCGTACGGCGGATGACGGGATGTCGGGTCATGAACGCGCGCTCACGGTAGGACGTGTCGGACTGTGGAGGAAGGGGCGTTCAGGCCGGGCGCGACATTGTTCGGGTGTGTTCGACCGGGGAGCGGCGGGTGCGCGGAGGAAAGCTCCCGCGATCCGCGTGACCCCCGGCCGCTCCCCACAGTTGATCAGCGCATGAAGAAGCGCAGCATGCTCGCCATCGCCACCCTCGCCGCCGGATTCGTCGTGGCCGCCGTCACCCCCTCCCACGCGGCGGTCGACCGCCCGCTCGACGTGTCGGACACGGTGGACGAGGTCGGTGACCTCGTCGCCCACGACAGCCTGGACCTCGGCGACCCCGTCCCGGACCGCGACTGACCCGCGGCCCCGGGCGTCCGTGCCGGTGTCTCCGTCGCAAGGGACACCGGCACTTCCCTGTCCGGGCGCGGACAGGCGCCCTCAACGGCGGGGGGTTTCCATGGCAGGGTGGAGCGGGCAATCCTCAGGGGGCCAACAGAAGAGGGGGAGTCCGTGACCGTCGTCTGGATCAACGGCGCGTTCGGTGCGGGGAAGACCACGACCGCACGCGAACTGATCGAACTGATCCCGAACAGCGCGCTCTTCGACCCCGAGATCATCGGCGGGGCACTGACGCATCTGCTGCCGCCCAAGCGCCTCGCCGAGGCAGGCGACTTCCAGGACCTGCCGATCTGGCGCCGGCTCGTGGTCGACACGGCCGCCGCGATGCTCGCCGAGCTGGGCGGCACCCTCGTGGTGCCGATGACCCTGCTGCGCCAGGAGTACCGCGACGAGATCTTCGGCGGGCTCGCCGCCCGCCGGATACCGGTGCACCATCTGCTGCTCGCCCCCACCGAAACGATCCTGCGGGAGCGGATAGCCGGCCGGGAGATCCCGCCCGAGGCACCCGACGGCGAGATACGCGTCAGACAGTGGTCCTCCGACCACATCGAGCCGTACCGCGCCGCCCTCGCCTCCTGGCTCACCGCCGACGCCCATCCGCTCGACACCAGCGCCCTCACCCCGTACGAGGCCGCCGTCCGCATCGCCGAGGCCGTCGGCAACGGCGCCGTACCCGCCTGCGACATCGTGCAGACCCCCGAGCCGACCGCCGAGACGCTCGCCGCCGGGGTGCTGCTCTTCGACGAGCACGACCGGGTGCTGCTCGTCGACCCCACCTACAAGCCCGGCTGGGAGTTCCCCGGCGGCGTGGTGGAACGCGGCGAGGCGCCGGCCCGGGCCGGGATGCGCGAGGTCGCCGAGGAGACCGGGATACAGCTGCGGGAGGTGCCCCGGCTGCTGGTCGTGGACTGGGAACGCCCCGCCCCGCCCGGCTACGGCGGGCTGCGGCTGCTCTTCGACGGCGGCCGGCTGGGACCCGTCGAGGTGTCCCGGGTGCTGCTGCCCGGACCCGAGCTGCGCGCCTGGCGGTTCGCCACCGAGCAGGAGGCCGCCGCGATGCTTCCCCCGGTCCGCTACGAGCGGCTGCGCTGGGCGCTGCGCGCCCGGGAACGGGGCAGCGCGCTCTACCTGGAGGCGGGGGTGCCGGTCGGCTGACCCCGCGTGCGGCTAACCGAGCGAGCGGAGCACGGCGGCGGCGCCGGACAGCACCGGGTCGCCGTGCCCGAAGCACGCGACCTCCGCGTCCAGGTCCGCCATCCGGCGTATCGACGCGAGGAGTCGCACCCGGTCCAGGTTGAACACCCCGGGGACCGGCGTCCCGTCGTCCGGTGCCGCCGCCACCGTGTCGCCGGTGAACAGCACACGGTGCGCGGGCAGGAACACCGCGATGCTGCCGTCCGTGTGCCCGGGGATGTGCACCACCCGGGCGCCACCGCCGAAGCCGAGCACATCGCCGTCGGACAGCTCGGTGAGCGAGGCCGGCGGCAGCGGGGGACCCGGGGGCAACTGCGCGAGGGCCGCCGCGTGCAGGGGCCGCTCCCACTCCTCCGTCCGCGGCGGCGGGCCCGGCCGCTCCCCGCGGATGAACGGGGCGTCCAGGTGGTGTGCCAGCACCTCGGCCCCGCTCAGTGCGGCGAACTCGCCCGCCCCGCCGACGTGATCCTCGTGGAAGTGGGTGAGCACGACGCGTCGTACGGCCCGGGGCTCGTGCCCCAGCGCGGTGACCGCGTCGGCGATCGGCCGGCCGGCGCCGATCGGGCCCGCGTCGATCAGGGTCAACTCCTCGTCGTCGCGCCAGAGATAGGCCTGGCCGACGGGAAAGCGCAACAGGTGCAGCCGGGGCAGCAGTTCGATGACGTCCATGCGCCGACCGTAAAGAGGCCCCCGCCCGCGGGCGAGGGCCCTCTGCGGTGGGCAGAAGAGATCAGCCCGCCGCGTAATTGCGCAGGAACAGCGCCTCGGCCACGGACAGCCGTTCCAGCTCCTCGGGGGACACGCTCTCGTTGGCCGCGTGGATCTGCGCCTCCGGCTCGCTCAGCCCGATGAGCAGGATCTCCGCCCGCGGGTACAGCGCGGCGAGGGTGTTGCACAGCGGGATGGTGCCGCCCTGGCCCGCGTACTGCATGGTCTCGCCGGGGTAGGCCACCGCCATCGCCTCGGCCATCGCCCGGTAGGCGGGGCTGGAGGTGTCGGCGCGGAACGGCTGCCCCTGGCCGATCGGCTCGGTGGTGATCCGGGCGCCCCACGGGGTGTGCGCCTCGATGTGCGCCTGGAGCAGCTTGGTGGCCTCCGTCGTGTCCGTGCCCGGCGGCACCCGCAGGTTGACCAGGGCACCGGCGCCGGCCTGCACCGACGGGGTGGCGCCGACCACCGGCGGGCAGTCGATGCCGAGCACGGTGACCGCCGGGCGGGCCCAGAGGCGGTCGGCGACCGAGCCGTCACCGATCAGTCCGACGCCGTCCAGCACCTTGGCGTCCGCGCGGAACTGCTCCTCGGTGTACTCCAGGCCGTCCCACCGCGCCGTTGCGTCCAGGCCGTCGATGGTGGTGGAGCCGTCCTCGCCGCGCAGCGAGTCCAGCGCCCGGATCAGCGCGGCCAGCGCGTCCGGGGCGGCGCCCCCGAACTGGCCCGAGTGCAGATTGCCGGCCAGGGTGTCGACGCGCACCCGGACCAGGATCGTGCCGCGCAGGGTGTTGGTCACGGTCGGCAGACCGGCCCGGAAGTTGCCCGCGTCCCCGATGACGATCGTGTCCGCCGCCAGCAGCTCGGGGTGCTGCTCGGCGTACCGCTCCAGGCCGCCCGTGCCCTGCTCCTCCGAGCCCTCCACGATCACCTTCACATGCACCGGGACGCCGCCGTTCGCCTTCAGGGCGCGCAGCGCGAGCAGGTGCATGATGAAGCCGCCCTTGCAGTCGGCCGTCCCGCGGCCGTACCAGCGGCCGTCACGCTCGGTCAGCTCGAACGGCGGGGTGGACCAGGCGGCCTCGTCCAGCGGGGGCTGCACGTCGTAGTGCGCGTAGAGCAGGACCGTTTTTGCACCCTCGGGGCCCGGCAGGAAGCCGTACACCGACTGGGTGCCGTCCGGGGTGTCCAGCAGGGCCACGTCCGTGAATCCCTCGGCCCGCAGCGCGTCGGCGATCCAGCCCGCGGCTGCCTCGCTCTCGCTCTTCGGGAACTGCGAGAAGTCCGCCACCGACCTGAAGCCGACCAGTTCGGCCAGCTCCGCCTTCGCCCGGGGCAGCAGCGAGGCGACGGTCTCGGCGAGCGGATTCGACGGCATGGGCACGCTCCTCGTGGGTGCGACGTGGTACGGGATGGGTGCAACGATCCTCCCACAGCGGATCGGGCGGACTGTCGCCGTAGGATGCGACAGACACTTGGCAGCGGCTTGAGCGGAGCGGTAGACCATCGTGAGCGGCGAGAACTCTTCAGCGGACGACGTGCGGGTGTGGGACGTCGTCGTGGTGGGCGCGGGCCCGGCGGGCGCCTCGGCCGCCTACGCGGCGGCGGTCGCGGGACGGCGTGTGCTGTTGCTGGAGAAGGCCGAGCTGCCGCGGTACAAGACGTGCGGCGGCGGCATCATCGGCCCCTCGCGCGACGCGCTGCCGCCCGGCTTCGAACTGCCCTTCCGGGACCGGGTGCACGCCGTCACGTTCTCCCACAACGGCCGCTTCACCCGCACCCGCCGCTCCAAGCAGATGCTGTTCGGCCTGATCAACCGGCCCGAGTTCGACCAGCAGCTGGTCGAGCACGCCCAGAAGGCGGGCGCCGAGCTGCGTACCGGCGTCACGGTCCAGCGGGTCGAGCAGCACGGCTCGGCGGTGCCGGACCGGCGCACGGTGGCCGTCGTCCTCCAGGGCGGGGAGACGGTGCTGGCCCGCGCGGTCGTCGGCGCCGACGGCAGCGCCAGCCGGATAGGAGCCCACGTCGGCGTGAAGCTCGACCAGGTCGACCTCGGCCTGGAGGCGGAGATCCCGGTGCCGGAGACCGTCGCCGAGGACTGGAAGGGCCGGGTCCTCATCGACTGGGGGCCGCTGCCGGGCAGTTACGGCTGGGTGTTCCCCAAGGGCGACACGCTGACCGTCGGCGTGATCTCCGCGCGCGGTGAGGGAGCCGCCACCAAGCGGTACCTGGAGGACTTCATCGCCCGGCTGGGCCTCGCCGGGTTCGAGCCGTCCCTCTCGTCCGGGCACCTGACCCGCTGCCGCGCCGACGACTCGCCGCTGTCCCGGGGCCGGGTGCTGGTCTGCGGCGACGCGGCGGGCCTGGTCGAGCCCTGGACCCGCGAGGGCATCTCCTTCGCGCTGCGCTCGGGCCGGCTGGCGGGGGAGTGGGCGGTGCGCATCGCCGAGGCGCACGACGCGGTGGACACCCGGCGCCAGGCCCTGAACTACGCGTTCGCCATCAAGGCGGGGCTCGGCGTCGAGATGAGCGTCGGCAAGCGGCTGCTGTCCGTGTTCGAGCGGCGTCCGGGCCTGTTCCACGCGGCGCTCACCGGATTCCGTCCGGCGTGGCGGGCGTTCCGGGACATCACCACGGGCGCCACCTCCCTGGCCGAGATCGTCCGCTCCCGCCCGGTCGCCCAGCGCGCCCTGACCGCGCTCGACCGCCGGCCGACACCTCCGGCCGAGCCCGCCGCGGAGGAGCCGGTCGGTTCCTGACGAGGGGCAGAGGCGTGGCGGGCCGGCCGGGGTGCCGGCCCTTCACGCCCGGTGCGCCGCGCGCGGTCCGGCTGAGCGCGGGGTCCGGTCGAGTACGAGGCCCGGTTGCGTACGGGGTCCGGCCGGGCGCGCGTCACGGGCGGCCGGGGCGGCCGGGCTCGCCGGGCCGGCCCGGCCACCGGAAGCGCAGCAGAACGCTGACCACCCGGGCCGTGAACACCAGCGGCGCGACCACCAGCCCCAGCCGGAGCAGTACCGTGGACAGCGGGCGGGGCAGGTCGAAGAGCAGCGCGGGCCCGGCCACGGCCCCGAACAGCACCGCCGCCGCGAACGTGGCGCTGACCAGTGCGTAACCGATCTCGACCGTCATCGCGTCCCGCTCCGCCTGGCTGCGACGGCCCCCGTGTGCGTCCATGCCGTCAGCTTCGCAGAGGTGCGCCCGGCGGGCAACGAACCCCCACCGGGCGCACCTTGGAGACGGTCCCCCTAGTCGCGGACCGGTACCCGGTCGGCGTCCGCCTCCTTCACGGTGGACCTGGCGACCACGACGGAGCGGGCCGGCCGGGACCGGCGCAGTCCGCCGAGTGACAGCAGCAGGCCCACGACGGCGACGATCGCGACCACGACGAATCCGGGCCGGTAGCTGTCCAGGACGGCCTGCGGGGTGGCCTTCTCGGGGGCGTGCGCGGTGACCACCGCCGTCACCACGGCCAGGAAGATGGCGCCGCCCACCTGCACCGAGGTGTTGAGCAGACCCGAGACCATGCCCTGCTCGTGCTCGTCCACCCCGTTGGTGGCCTGGACGTTCAGGGACGGGTAGGACAGGGCGAAGCCCGCGCCGACCAGCAGCATGGTCGGCAGGATCACGGACGCGTAGACCGGGTCGAGGTCGATGCGCAGGAACAGCACGTACCCGGCCGCCATCATGACGAAGCCCAGCACGATCAGCCGTCCCGTGCCGAACCGGTCGATGACGGTGCCGACCTTGGTCGCCGAGAGCGCCACCAGCGCACCCGCCGGCAGGAACGCCAGCGCCGTGTGCATCGCGGACCAGCCCAGCACCTGCTGCATGTACAACGTGACCAGGAACTGGAACCCCGTGTAGCTGCCGACGAAGGTCAGCGCGCCGAGCTGGGCCCGGACCTGGGAGCCGGAGCGCAGCACCCCGAGCCGGATCAGCGGGCTGGGGCTGCGCCGCTCGACGAGGACGAACACGGTCAGCATGACGGCCACGGCGGCGAAGGACAGGATCGTACGGGCCGACGCCCACCCGGCCTCGGGCGCCTGGACGACGGTGAAGACCAGCAGCAGCATCGAGGCGGTGCCGAGGACGGCGCCCGGGACGTCGTAGCCGCCGTGGCCGCGTTCGCGCTCGCTGCGCGGCAGCAGCTTCATGCCCACGAGCAGGGCGATCAGCGCGACCGGCGCCGGCAGCAGCATGGTGAACCGCCAGCTGGCCTCCGTGAGCAGGCCGGAGAAGACGAGACCCAGGGAGTATCCGGTGGCGGCGCAGGTGGTGTAGATCGACAGGGCCCGGTTGCGCAGCGGGCCTTCCGGGAACGTGGTGGTGATGATCGACAGGCCGGCCGGTGCCGTGAAGGCCGCGCTGAGGCCCTTGATGAAGCGGCTCGCGATCAGCAGCGGGCCGGAGTCCACGAGCCCGCCGAGCAGCGAGGCCAGGGCGAACACGGCGAGCGCCACCAGGAACACCTGGCGCCGGCCGAGCAGATCGGCGGTCCGGCCGCCGAGGAGGAGCAGGCCGCCGTAGCCCAGGATGTAGCCGCTGACGACCCACTGGAGGGTCGACGTGGACAGATGCAGATCCGAGCCGATGGACGGCAGGGCGACGCCGACCATCGACACGTCCAGCGCGTCCAGGAACATCGCGGCGCACAGCACCAGGAGGGTGCCCCACAGCCGGGGAGTCCAGCGCACGGCCGGGGACGGGGCCGTGGAGGTGGTGAGCGGAGAAGTCATGGCGAAGAGATTACATGCACGCGCATCTGATGCAAGCTCATTTAATTACCGCGCAACAAACGCGTTTTTCTGCTACCGTGCGGGCATGGCGGCGAAGAATGCCGAACGAGGGCTGGTCGAGCAGTGGCGGGAGATCCTGTCGCTGCATGCCCGCACCCAGTGCGAACTGGACCGGGTGCTGCACGGGCACGGACTGTGCGCGAGCGACTTCGAGGTGCTGGACGTGCTGGCCGAAGGCGTGGCCTCGGGCGGCAACTGTGCCTACCGGGTGCAGGAGATCGCCGATCGCGTCCATCTCAGTCAGAGCGCGCTGTCCCGGCTGATCGCCCGGCTGGAGAAGGACGGCCTCGTGGAGCGGGGCATGTGCGCGGAGGACCGGCGCGCGGTGAGGGTCTCCCTCACCGAGAAGGGTTCCGCGCTGCACGGTGAGGTACGGCCCGTGCAGCGCGAGGTGCTGTCCCGGATGCTGGCCGGAGCCGACTGACCGACCCCGGATCCCGGACCGCTCCCGCCACAGGGCCGCGAGCGCCGGGCCGCCGGTCACCCGCGGAATGGCCGTCCGGTGCCACAGGGCCAGGCACAACTGGTCCGCCGGCCCCGACAGTTCGGCCTCCGCCGCGCCCTCGGCCGCGCGCACGGCCAGGGCCGGTCCGGCCGTGCGCCGTACGGTCCACACGGCGTCCGGTCCCGCGTCCACCGCGCGCACCCGGCTTCCACGCCCGCGACCTCAGCCGCCTGCGCAGCGAGCAGCAGTTCGTCGATGCCGTCCACCGCGAAGTCCCGTGAGACCGGGGGCGGTTCCCCGCCGCGCGCTTCCGGCGTCATAGCGGTGCACGGCCGTCGCGTGCGCCGACCGGCGGTGGACCGCCGGCAGTGCGGTCACCGCCGGTGCCGGCCATCGTCCAGCCGCGGCGCTCTCCGCACCGACAGGCCCGTCTGCGGGGCGGTCAGGTGAGGCGCGGCGTCACCTCGGTCGCTATCCACTCCATGGCGCGGCCGAGGTGCTCGGCCGCGACCGGCAGCCACAGGGTGCACACGGTGAGCCCCGCCTCGGCGAGCCGGGCGAGGTCGTCGGCGACGCTCGCGGCGGTGGGCGCGGCACCGCCGAGCGGGCGCCCCGGCGGGGCCATCACCGCGGGGAAACCGGGCGGGGTGAGGAACCCGGCCGAGGCGAGCGTCAGGCGGTCGGCGTGCTCCGCGCCGGCGAGGTCCCGCAGGCGGCGCCGGACGTCGGTGACCTCCGCGGCGTCCACGCCCGAGCCGTACCAGCCGGCGCCGAACCGCACCACCCGGCGCAGCGCGGCGTCGCTGTTGCCGCCCACCCACACGGGCGGACCCCCGGCGGTGACCGGAGGCACGCCCAGGTGCGCCGCGCGCAGCCGGGTGAACGGCCCGTCGAAGTCCGCGGGGCGCCGGGTCCACAGGGCCTTGGCGGCGCCGAGGTGGTCGTCGGTGCGCGCACCGCGTTCCCCGGTGGGCACGCCTACGGCCGCGAACTCGTCGGGGTTCCAGCCGGTGCCGACGCCGAGGATCAGGCGGCCGCCGGAGATGACGTCCAGCGTGGCGGCCTGGTTGGCGAGCACCGGCGCGGGGTAGTACGGCGCGACGAGCACGGACGTCAGCAGCCGCAGGCGGGTCGTCGCCCCCGCCACGGCCGACAGCAGCACGAACGGGTCCGTGTCGAGGCCGAAACCGCTGTCCAGGAGCCGGTTGCCGACGGCGACATGGTCGAAGCCCAGTTCCTCGGCGTGGCGCGCGGCGCGGAGCGCGGCGGTCCCGTCGTCGAGCGGCCAGCGCGGTTGCAGGGAGACGCCGAGGCGCAGCGTGGTCATGGGAACGCCTTCCGGTAGCGGTGTGGTCGGGGACGAGACGATCAGTGGTCGCTCTGTCCCCACCCCCAACTCCCGTGTCACGCTTGTTCATTCCGCAATGTGCCGACGGAGATCACGAAGCTGCCAAGGCGAACAGCAGGGCCGAGTCGGACGAGTCGCCGGTGCGCACCCACGACCTGGTCACCGGGTTCGTCAGCCGGACGAAGCGGTGTCGGTGAAGGCGTGCCGCGTCGCCAGGCCGAGGGCGGTGGCGACCGCGGCCAGCGCGGCCACGCTGGTGAGCGCGGTGGGCAGGGAGAACCAGTCGGCCATGAACCCGATCGCCGGCGGCCCGAGGAGCATGCCGCCGTAGCCCAGGGTGGAGGCCAGGGCGACGCCGGACGCGCCGGCCAGCGCACCCGCCTGGTCCACGGCGACCGGGAAGAGGTTCGCGAGCCCGAGACCGGTCACCGCGAAACCGGCCAGCGCGGCCCACACCGAGGGCGCGAGGGCGCCGAGCAGCATGCCGGCCACCGCGACGGTGCCTCCGGCCACCACGGTCCGCGCCCGCCCGAGCCGGGCCAGCAGCGTCGTGCCGGTCAGCCGGCCGATGGTCATGGCGAGCGCGAAACACGCGTACCCGGCCGCCGCGGTGCCGGCGGAGGCGGCGAGGTCCTGCTGGAGGTGGAGCGCGCCCCAGTCGGCCATCGCCCCCTCCCCGTACGCCGTGCACATCGCGACGAGCCCGAAGACGACCACGACTCCGCGCCGTTTCCCGCCGCCCGCCTCCGCCGCCTGCGCCGGTGTGCGCTCGGGCCGCTGCGGCGGCTCGCACCGCAGCAGGGTGCGTCCGGCGACGGCCGTGACGAGCAGCCCGACCACGGTGAGGCCCAGCAGATGCCGGGTCGGGGAGAGGTCGTCGGCGACCAGTCCGCCGAGGCCCGCGCCGACCATCCCGCCGAGGCTGAAGGCCGCGTGGAAACTCGGCATGATCGGCCGGCGGGACGCGGCGACCAGATCGACGGCGGCGCTGTTGAAGGCCACGTTGACCCCGCCGTAGCCCGCGCCGAACAACAGCAGTACGGCCCCCAGCGCCGGCGCCGAGTGGGTGAGCGGGGGCAGCGCCACGCTGAGTGAGAGCACCACCATGCAGACCACGGTCACCGGATGGCTGCCGTAGCGACGGCACAGCCGCCCGGTCAGCGTCATGGTGAGCACCGCCCCGGCGGACACGCCGAGCAGGGCGAGCCCGAGGGCGCCGGCGGAGGCGTGCGTCTGGTGCTTAATGTCGGGGATGCGGACGACCCACCCCGCGAAGATGAAACCGTCCAGGGCGAAGAAGGCGGTGATGGCGACGCGCAGTGCCGTCAGGCTCCGGCCCGGCACGGCACTGTGCACCCGGATTTTGTTTAGTATCGGCACAAAGTCCAGCGTACGGGTGGCACGGGGAGGGGGCAAGGCAGGTGCGGGCCGATGCCGCGCGGCCGTCCGTCGACCGGGCGCCCGGTGTCGAGGTGGTGACGAACCGGCATCCGATGCTTCGCCCGTTCGGGGACCCCGCTCCCGGGCGGTCTCACCCGCTCCGCGGACACGGATCGCGCGCGTGCCCGGGTCGCGGGACCGGGCCGGGGGCCCTGCCGGGCGGGCCCACCTGCGGATTCCCCTCACCGGGCGGCGCGGCGCGAGGCAACGCCCGGCGTACGCGGGCCTGTTCGACGACTGGACGAGTGTACGAATCGTTGAACGCGCCGCGGATACAGGTCGGTTAATGCTCGCTCACGAGCTGGTTGCGGGCGGGTGAGCGCGCCATGATGGGCCCATGACGTTGGCCTCGCGCGCGCTCGCGCAATTGGCGACCTGGCCGGATCTGAGACAGACCGTGCCGAGCTGCGGCCTGGGGCAGGCGGTGAGTTCCGCCCAGGGCGAGATCGTCCACTTCCACTCCGAGCGGGATGTCGACCTGCTGCTCACCGACCGGGCCGTCCGGCGGTTCACCAAGGACCTCAAGCACTCGGGCGCGATCAGGATCGTGCGCGGCTCGCCGTGGGTGACGCTGCGCCTGGACGCGGCGAGCGACGTCGACCTGCTGCTGACGCTGGTGAGCGTGGCGCTCCAGGCCCCGCAGACGTGGCCGGACCCGGCCGACCGGCCGCCGGCGGGCTGCAACGACCAGCGGGGCGCGGGATTCGTGAAGGCCGACCTCCGCGGCATCTGAGGCGGGCGGGCGCGCGATGCGCCGGCCAGCGCGACATCCGGGGGCGAACGGTAACGGCCCGGGCGGAACTTGGTGCCCCGCGCCTCACACCGCGAGCACCCGCACGCCCGCCTCCTCGAACCGCCGTACCGTCTCCTGCCCCACCGCCGTGTCCGTCACCAGCGTGTCCACCAGCTCGGCCCCGCAGATCCGGGCGAACGCGCGGCGGCCCAGTTTGCTGGAGTCGGCGGCGACCACCACCCGCTCGGCGCGTTCGCACAGCAGGCGGTTGATGGCGGCCTCCGCCTCGTCGTGCGCCGCCGCCCCGTGCGCGACGTCGAAACCGACGACACCCAGCACGGCCACGTCCAGGGTGATCTGCCCCAGCACCCCGTCCGCGAGCGGACCGATGAGCTCGTACGACTGCGCGCGCGCCACCCCGCCCGTCACCACGATCTTGAACTGGGGGCGCACGGCGAGCTCGTTGGCGATGTTCAGCGCGTTCGTGACGACGGTCAGCGCCGGCGAGCCGGTGGCGAGATCGCCGCGCACGGCCAGCGCGCGGGCCACCTCCGTGGTGGTCGTACCGCCGGTCAGCCCCACCGCCTCGCCCGGCGCGACGAGTTCTGCCACCGCCTTGGCGATGCGCTGCTTCTCCGAGGCGCGCCGGGCCGTCTTGTAGCGCAACGGCAGCTCGTACGACACCCCGTGCACCACCGCGCCGCCCCGGGTGCGCACCAGCATCTGCTGCTCGGCGAGCTGGTCGAAGTCCCGGCGGATCGTCGCCGCCGACACCGCCAGCTCGGCCGCCGCCTCCTCGACCTCCAGCCGGCCGCGCTCGACGAGCAGTTCCAGCAGCGCCTTCCAGCGGGCGTCCCGGGACATCCGCGGCCTCCGTCTTCTTCCTCCGGACGATCTCCCGGCGACCCTAGCGCACCCGGCTTCCCCGCCGAATGCTTGATAGTGCTCGAAAGATCGCTATACCTTGCAAGAACAATCAGCAAGGGGAGGGTGTGGGCCATGACCCATGTCGAGAACGAGCTGAACAGCCAGCCGGAGTGCTGGATGCGGGCCGCCGAACAGGCGGCGGGGCACCGGGAGGCGCTGCCGGGGGCGGGGGAGCGGGTCGCCGTCGTCGGGTGCGGGACCTCCTACTTCATGGCCCAGGCGGTGGCCGCGCTGCGCGAGGGCGCGGGACAGGGCGAGACCGACGCGTTCGCCGCCTCCGAGTTCCCGCACGGGCGGTCCTACGACCGGGTCGTCGCCCTCACCCGGTCCGGCACCACCACCGAAGTACTGGAACTGCTCGGCGAGCTGTCCGGGCGGACCCGTACCACCGCGGTCACCGCCGACCCGGACACCCCGGTCATGGACGCCGCGGACGACCTCGTGGTCCTGGACTTCGCCGACGAACGCTCCGTCGTCCAGACCCGGTTCGCCACCACCGCGCTCACCCTGCTGCGCGCTCACCTCGGCCTGCACACCGACGCCGTCGTCGCCGACGCGCGCACCGCCCTCGCCACCCCCCTGCCCGAAGGGCTCGTGGAGTGCCGCCAGTTCACCTTCCTCGGGCGCGGCTGGACGGTCGGACTCGCCCACGAGGCCGGGCTGAAGATGCGCGAGGCGTCGCTGTCCTGGACCGAGGCCTACCCGGCGATGGAGTACCGGCACGGCCCGATCAGCGTGACCGGCGAGGGCACCGCCACCTGGACGCTCGGCACGGCACCCGACGGGCTCGCCGCGCAGGTCCGCGCCACCGGCGCACGGTGGATCGAGGGCGAGCTGGACCCGCTCGCCGAACTCGTCCGCGTCCAGCGGCTCGCGGTCGCGGTCGCCGCCGCCCGGGGACTCGACCCGGACCGGCCGCGCCACCTCACCCGCTCGGTCATCCTCACCCCCTGACCCGCCGGCCCCGCCCAGGAAGGACACATCCCCGTGCCCCTCGTGCCCACCGGCGAGCTGGTCACCCGGGCCGCAGCGGCCCGCGCCGCCGTCGCCGCGTTCAACGTCATCACCCTGGAACACATCGAGGCCGTCATCGCCGGCGCCGAGTCGGCCGGTTCCCCCGTCGTCCTCCAAGTCAGCGAGAACGCCGTGAAGTTCCGCTACGGACGGCTCCTTCCGCTGGCCCGCGCGGCCGTCACCGCCGCCGAACGGGCCACCGTACCCGTCGGGTTGCACCTGGACCACGTGCAGAGCGACGACCTGCTGCGCCAGGCGCCCGACGCCGGGTTCGGCTCGGTCATGTACGACGCGGCCCGCCTTCCCTATGCCGACAACCTCACCGCGACCCGGGCCGCCGCCGACTGGGCGCACGCGCAAGGGCTCTGGATCGAGGCCGAGTTGGGGGAGATCGGCGGGAAGGACGGCCGGCCCCCGCTGGACGCCCACGCACCCGGCGCGCGCACCGACCCGGACCGGGCGCGGGACTTCGTCGCCGGCACCGGCGTCGACGCCCTGGCCGTCGCCATCGGCAGCGCGCACGCCATGACCAGCCGCACCGCCGTCCTCGACCACGCCCTGCTCACCCGGCTGTCCGCCGCGCTGAGCGTGCCGCTCGTCCTGCACGGCTCCAGCGGCGTGCCGGACCAGGGACTTCTCGCGGCGGTCGGCAACGGCATCGCCAAGGTCAACGTCGGCACCGCCCTGAACGCGGCCATGACCGGCGCGATCAGGGACTTCCTCGCCGCCCGCCCCGAGGCCGTCGACTCCCGCGCCTACCTCGGCGTGGGCCGCGAGGCGATGGCCCGCGAAGTGAGCCGGATCATCGGGGTACTCTCCCGGGCCGACGGCGGCTGACCGGCACCGGCCGGGAACCGCGCCACCGGCCAGGACGGGCGGCGCGGTGCCCGACCGCGGTGCCTAGCCCCGCTTGACCGCCCGCAACACCACGAACTTCGGATCCGACGCCACCGTCTCGCTGTTGCCGAACAACCGCTTCAGCTTCAGGTGGTAGCCGAGGTGCCGGTTGCCGACCACCCACAGCTCACCGCCCGGTCGCAGCGCGCGCTTCGCCCCGGTGAACATCCGCCAGGCCGTGGTGTCCGTGGTCGCCTGATGGGAGTGGAACGGCGGGTTGTTCAGCACCAGGTCCACACTGCCCGAGGCGACCCCGGCCAGGCCGTCCCCGACCCGGAACTCGGCGTGCCCCGGCACCCCGTTCGCCTTGTACGTCGCCTCCGCCGAGGCCACCGCCTGGAAGGACTCGTCCACGAACAGCACCTCGGCCGTCGGGTCGGCCAGCGCCACCGCCGTCCCCACCACGCCGTTGCCGCAGCCGAGGTCCACCACGCGTCCCGCGCCGGGACCGGGCAGGTGCCGCAGGAAGAAGCGGGTGCCGATGTCCAGCCGGTCGGCGCAGAAGACGCCCGCGTGGTTGACCACCGGGCGCCCCGACACCGCGCCGAGGCCGTCCGGCAGGGTGTAGCCGTACGGCCACGGGTTCGCGGGCCGCTCCAGGGCCGGATCGGGGGCGCAGAAGATCAGCCGGGCCTTCTGCCGGGCCAGCGAGGTCCGGGTCGGCCCGAGGACCCGCTCGAACAGCCGGAGCGTCGAGGTGTGGATCTCCTTCACCATGCCGGTGCCGATCACCACCGTGCCCGCGTGCACGGCCGGCGCCAGCCGCAGCAACTGGTCCTCCAGCAGCGCCAGGCTCTTGGGCACCCGCACCAGCAGCACGTCCACCCGCTCCGGAGGCGGGTCCTGCGTGGTGAGCAGTCCCACGGCGCCCGGCTCCACACCGGCCCGCGCCAGATTCGCCCGGGTCGCCTCCTGACCGAGGAAGGAGTCGGTGATCTGCGTCGGCCGGTGCCCGGCCAGCGCGGTGACCAGCGCGCCCCAGCGGTCCCCGACCACCACGACCGTGCCGGTGAGCGGCACCTCCTCCTCGGCGAGATGGCGCAGCAGGTACGCGTCGGAGGCGTCCCAGGCACGCAGCCGGTCGCGTGGATCCTCGGGGAAGCGGGTCAGCTCGACCTCGCCCCACGGTGTCGTCATACGGTCGCTCATCGTGCGTCCAGGCTAGCCGAGCCGCAGCTCAGGGCCCGTGGGGCAGGATGGGGGCATGGAGGACGAGCTCTTCCCGAGGGAGCGCACAAGCGTCGCGCCGGGCGCCGTGCACGTCCCGGACTGGCTGGACCGCGCGCGGCAGCGCGCCCTGCTCGCCGCCTGCCGGGACTGGGCCCGGCCCCCCGCCGGGCTGCGCACGGTCCGCACCCCGGGCGGCGGCACGATGACCGCCCGCCAGGTCTGCCTCGGCTGGCACTGGTACCCCTACGCCTACGCCCGCACCGCCGTGGACGGTGACGGCGCCCCCGTCAAGCCGTTCCCGGACTGGCTCGGAGAGCTGGCCCGCCGCGCGGTGACCGACGCGCTCGGCCCGGACGCCGTACCGGAAGCGCCGTACGACATCGCGCTGATCAACTTCTACGACGCCGACGCCCGCATGGGCATGCACCGCGACGCCGACGAGCGGGCGGACGCGCCGGTGGTCTCCCTCAGCCTCGGCGACACCTGCGTGTTCCGCTTCGGCAACACCGCCACGCGCGGCAAGCCGTACACCGACGTGGAGCTGCGCGGCGGCGACCTGTTCGTCTTCGGCGGCCCGTCCCGGCTCGCCCACCACGGCGTGCCGCGCGTCCACCCGGGCACGGCCCCGGACTGGCTGGGCCTTTCCGGCCGGCTGAACATCACCCTGCGGGTGAGCGGCCGGTAGCCGGCGGCGCCGGTCACCCCGGGCGCGGATCATGGGAGACTCGCCCTCATGAACGGCAAGGCGGATCCCCGGACAGCGGGGGAGAGGACCACCTCACGGGCACGGCTGGACCGGGGACGCGGCGCCCTCGGACCCGCGCTGGAGCTGGTGCACACCGGACGGGCACCGACCCGGGCCGTGCTCACCGCCGAACTCGGCGTCACCCGGGCGACGGCCGGCGCGGTGGCCGCCGAACTGGAGGCGCTCGGCCTGATCCGGGTGGACGCCCGGCCCGGCTCCGCGGCCGGCTCCCAGGGCCGCCCCTCGCACCGGCTGGAGGTCGCCGAGGACGGGCCGGTGGCCCTCGCGGCGCAGATCCACGCCGACGGCTTCCGGGCCGCGCTGGTCGGACTCGGCGGGCGGATCGTCGCGACCGCGCCCGGCTGCGAGACCGTCGACGCCGACCCGGCCAAGGTGCTCGCCAGCGTCGTGGAGGCGGGCGCGGAACTGCTGCGCACGACCGGCCGGCGCTGTGTCGGCGCCGGACTCGCCGTGCCGTCCGCCGTCGCCGAACCCGACGGCCTGGCCCTCAACCCGCTGCACCTGGCCTGGCCCGTCGGCGCGCCCGTCCGGCGGATCTTCGCGGAGTGCGTGCGCGCCGCCGGCATCGACGGGCCCGCCTTCACGGGCAACGACGTCAACCTGGTCGCGCTCGCCGAGCACCGGCACGGCGCCGGGCGGGGAGCGCGCGACCTGCTGTGCGTGGCCACCGGACACCGCGGAGTCGGCGGCGCCCTCGTGCTGGACGGCCGGCTGCACACCGGCAGTTCTGGCCTCGCGCTGGAGGTCGGCCATCTCACCGTCAACCCGGAGGGCCGCCCCTGCCACTGCGGCGGCCGCGGCTGCCTGGACGTGGAGGCCGACCCGCTGGCCCTGCTCGTGGAGGCCGGCCGCGAGCCCGGCCCCGAGCTGTCGCTGCTGCGGCAGGCCGACGACCTGCTGCGCACCCGCTACGACGACCCGGCCGTCCGCAGGGCGGCCGAAGCCCTCATCGACCGCCTGGGCCTCGGCCTGGCCGGCCTCGTCAACATCCTGAACCCGGACCGCATCGTCCTCGGCGGCCTGCACCGCACCCTGCTGGCGGCCGACCCGGGCCGGCTGCGCGCGGTGGTCGCGGACCGCAGCCTGTGGGGCCAGAGCGGCGGCGTCCCCATCCTGCCGTGCACCCTGGACCACAGCAGCCTGGTCGGCGCCGCGGAACTGGCCTGGCAGCCGGTCCTGGACGACCCGCTGACGGCCCTGGCCGGAACCACGGGCTGACGCCGGCCGTGCCGGACCGTCGGCAACCATCGGTATCCGCACGGGCGGCCCGGCTCGGTCATGGCGCATGCGCCGTGGCAGCCTGCGGTGCCCGCTTGCGCGGGGTGGCGCCCCTGGTGCGGGTGGCGGGGTACCCCACCGGTTCCGGGCCGAAGCCCAGTCGGTACGGGAGCGGGATGCCCGGCAGACCAGGGCCGGGCGAGAGGACCGTCATCCGGTCACCTGGCACGGGCTCGGGCGGACACACGGGTGTGGTCCTGTCGGCCAGGCCAGGAGCCCGGTCGGACTTGATCACCCGCATGCCCCGGCCGGAACGCGCTCACTTCCAGTCGGCCCCGAACGCCCGCCCCGGATGCTCCCCGAGGATCCGTTCCACCAGCTCCGTGCCCACCGCCTCCGCCAGCCGCCGCCGCACCCGGCGCAGCAGATACGGCATCCCGGGCCCGCCGTCGACCGAGCGCGCCCCGGCGGTCACCGTGTCCCCGCCGAGCAGCAGCCGGTCCCCGGCCCCCGCCTCGGCCAGGGCCCGTACCGCCTCCGGCATCCGCCAGTCGGTGGCGTGGTGGGCGCGGGACGGCCCGTCGAAGGCCAGCCAGCAGCCCGCCGCGGCGGCGTCCCGGTGCACCACCGGGTCGGGGGAGCGGTTCAGATGACCCAGGATCACCCGCTCCCCGGGCACCCCCGACTCGCCGCACAGCAGGTCCAGTACGTCCAGCGCGCCGGTGCCCAGCTCCAGGTGCACGGCGATGGGCGCGCCGGTGGCGTGGTGCGCCTCGGCCGCCGCCGTCATGGTCCGGCGGGCGTGCGCGTCGAGCCCGTGGAAACCGCCCGCCACCTTGATCAGGCCGGCCCGCACCCCGGTCGTCCCGATGCCCTCGGTCAGCTCCGTCACGAACAGCTCGGCGAGCCGGCCACCGCTCAGCCCGTCGAGCACCTCCGGGTCGTAGTGCGCCGCTTGGTGCAGTCCGGTGGCGCACACGATCCGCACCCCGGTCGCCCGGGACAGCGCCGGCAGGTCCGCCGCCCGCCGCCCCATGCCGTACGGGGTCCACTGCGCGACGGCCGCGCCGCCCGCCGCGCGGAAGGCCGCCAGCTCGGCCCGCGCGGCCGGCACGTCGTCCAGCTCCTGCCCCGGCAACCGCGGGCTGCGCAGGAAGAGATGGTCGTGCGCGTCGCACACGCCCAGCTCGTCGGGGCGGATGTCGCCGAGGACCGTACGGACGTGCCTCACCACTGCCGCCCGCGCGGGAGCCGGTCCCGGCCGGGCGCGGACAGGTGCAGCACCTCGAAGAGGTCCCCGTCCGCTTTGGGGCCGTCGTGCTCCCACAGGGAGAAGTGCACGACCTCCCAGGCGCGCGTGTCCACGGCCGCCGCCGCGAGCACCGCGCCGTCCGCCGCCGCCAGCCTCTCCGTCTCGGCCACCGCCTCCGCCATGAACGGTGCCAACTCCACGCCCTCCGGCACCGGTCGGCGCCGACGCACGGCGTACGCCGGCACGGAGGCGGCCGCGGTGCCCTCCTCGAAGGCCAGCCCGGTCCACTGCCGGATCGCCGGCCGGCCGAAGTCGTCGACCGGCCCCTGGAAGGCCCCGCCCCACAGGAACCTGTTCATGCCCTCCATGGTGTTCCACAGGTAGAAGGGCCCGTACTGGTTCACCGGCGAGCCGTTCACCCCGCGCTCGCGCATCACATACGTCTTGATGCCCAGGCCGTCCCAGTCGTCCAGCACATGCCCGACGCGGGCGACCCGGGAGCGGACGACCCCCATGTCGTAGTCGGCGGGCAAGGTGAACTCGTACTGCATCGCGTGCACTTCGCGCTTCCCTTCTCAGGCGGGGTAGTCCGACACGTGCGTCTGCCACTCGACTGTCGTGCCGTCCTCGGCGGCCTCCACGACCGCGAGGTGGGTCATGAAGGTGCGGGGCCCGGCGCCGTGCCAGTGCCGTTCGCCCGGCTCGATCCACACCGTGTCGCCCGCGCGGATCTCCTCCACCTCGCCGCCCGCGCGCCCCACCAGGCCCTCGCCCTCCAGGACGTGCAGCACCTGCCCGTGCGGATGCGTGTGCCAGGCCGTGTGCGCGCCCGGTGCGAAGTGGACGTTGACCATGCGCAGCCGGGACGGGGCGGCGGGGGCGGCTATCTCGTCCAGCCAGACCGCGCCGGTGAAGTTGTCCGCCGGGCCCTGCCGGGTGTCGGGCCGGCGTCTGATGATGTGCACGTGACTCGGGTCTCCTGTCGGGGAGTTCGGGGAGTTCGGAAGGTTCGGGAGTTCGGTGGGTTCGGAAGTTCGGTGGGGCCGGGGTCTTCAGTGGGTCTCTTGGGTCCTGTGGGTCTCTTGGGTCCGGGGTGCGAGCAGGGCGAGCAGACCGCGGACACCGGCGTCGAAGGCGGCGGGGGAGCCGGAGGCGCGGGCGAGCACATAGCCGCCCTGCACGGTCGCGAGCACGGCCGCGCCGATCTCCGCGCCGTCCAGCTCCGGCGCGAACTGCCCCTGCCGCTTGCCCTCTTCGACGATCTCGGCGATCCGGTCCCGGATCGCGGCGATCGTCTCGTCCACCGGCGCGCGCAGTTCGTCGCTCGCGATCACATCCGGGTCCATGGTCAGCCGGCCGACCGGGCAGCCCCGCAGCACATCGCGCTCGCGCAGCAGATACGCCTCGATCCGCTCGTACGGCGTGCCCGGCCCGCCGAGCACGGCCTCGGCGGTGGCCCGCAGTTCGGCGGCGGTACGCCGGATCGCGGCCAGGGCGAGATCCGGCTTGCCCTTGAAGTGGTGGTACATGCTGCCCTGGCCCGCTCCGGAGCGCTCCAGGATCGCCTTGGGGCTGGTGCCCACATACCCGCGCTCCCACAGCAGCTCGCGGGTGGACTCGATCAGTCGTTCCGAGGTGCTCATGCGATCACTTTACATACTAGTAGTTACAGTCCGCCAGTCGATCACCGGCATCGAGGGGGCACTCCCGCCGCGCTCGTCGTCCGCCGCAGCCGGCCGCTCAGCCCGGTGCCGCGCCGCCGTCGGCCGCCGCGCTCGCCATCACGGCCCCCGCGGGGGCCGTGGCCGCCGCCACCTTCAGCGGGACGGCGGTACCTCCCACCGTCACCCCGCCCCCCGGCGCAGCCGAGACCCCGGCCGAGACCCCGGCGACGACCGTCGCTGTGACGGGTGCCGGCGCGGATGCCGGTGCGGGTGCCGGCCGGGGCGTGTCCTGGGGCGGCCGTGCCGGATGGCCGTGGGCCGCCGCCGTGGCCGACAGGGTGAACCACACGACCTTGCCGTTCTCCCCGTCCGGGCGCGCACCCCAGCTCTCGCTCACCGCGGCCACCATCGCCAGCCCCCGCCCGCAGGTGGCCAGCGGGGTGGCGTCCGCCGGGTCCGTGGCGTCGGCGGGTACCGGAAGGCGCGGATCATGGTCGCGTACCGAGACCGTGAGGCGGTCCGGCAGCAACTCCAGTTCCACGGTGCACGACTTGTCGGGCCTGGCGTGCCGGTGGACGTTGCTCAGCAGCTCCGTCACACCGAGCGCGGCTCGGTCGATCAACGGGTCCAGATGCCAGTAGCGCAACTGCGCAGATACGATTCTGCGGACCTGGCCGATCCGCGACGGCAGGGCTTGGAGCTCCACCGTGCAGTGCCTGCTTGGATGACTGGTCACGGCTGCGACTCCCCGATGTGAGGTCCGGAGGAACCGGAAGAACACGGAGAACAACGGATCCAGCAGGGTGCTTGCGTCCAAACGTCCGCCTGCTGTCGTGGCCGGCGGGCTGGTTCGCAGCGTTATCGCCGGTAAACCCAGAGTGACGTGAGACCAGCGTGACGCAGCGCACGCACTCCCGCAACTCGCCGCGCCCGCGCGCCGGGCACGGCACGCGGCCCGGCTCGCCGGGCCGCCGCGTTCCGATCCGCTCAGCCGCCGCGCCCCGCCGCCCGGCGGACCGCCTCGATGAACCGCCGGGCGGCGGGCGGTCCCGGCCGGCCCGGCGCCGGGTCGCGCTCGCCCAGCGTCAGCAGGTACCGGGTGCCGTTCAGGTCGGCCAGCGCCCGGTCGTCCGGGGCGAACCACGGCTTGGAGGCGCGCACCGCCCGCACCGGCGCGCTGTCTATCTCGCTGCCGTAGCTGGTGAGCAACTGGAGCCTGCCGTCGCTGATCCGGACCTGTCCGGCCCGGGTGAGCGAACGCAGGCCCTTGCCGATCCGCACGCCTGTGGCCCTGAATTCCGGCTCGGCCATGTCGGCCCCCCTCGCGCTCTTTCCCTGGGTGCGTGGATCCCTGATGCGTCGGTTTCCTGTGTGCCTCCGTGCGGGACGGACCGTCCCGTCGCGTGCAGTCTGCCCCGGCCGGGCGAGGAGCACCAGTGCGCGCGGGGGCGCGCGAGAGAGGCACCCGGAGCACGCGCGTCCATGCGCCCCGTCCGGGTCGCACGCCTGTGCCCCAGCCCGTCTTGGAGGGGCCCAAAGATGCGTTTATGCAGGTGGGAAGGTATCTGAAAGCCACCTATGCTCGATCTGCCGACCCGCGCGAGGCGCCGTCGGCGACGAGTGCAAGGAGCCCCGCCGTGAGCATCCCGCCCCAGACCACCACCGGCGCCACCCTCGACGTCGACCGCAGCGACCCCGCCTACCGTGACTGGCTCAAAGAAGCCGTCCGCAAGGTCCAGGCCGACGCCAACCGCTCGGCGGACACCCACCTGCTGCGCTTCCCGCTGCCCGAACGGTGGGGCATCGACCTCTATCTGAAGGACGAGTCCACCCACCCCACCGGCAGCCTCAAGCACCGGCTGGCCCGCTCGCTGTTCCTCTACGGCCTGTGCAACGGCTGGATCCGCCCGGGCCGCCCGGTGATCGAGGCGTCCAGCGGCTCCACGGCGGTCTCGGAGGCCTACTTCGCGAAGCTGATCGGCGTGCCCTTCATCGCCGTCATGCCGCGCACGACCAGCGCCGAGAAGTGCCGGCTCATCGAGTTCCACGGCGGGCGGTGCCACTTCGTGGACGACTCCCGGAAAATGTACGAGGAGTCCGCCCGCCTGGCGGCGGAGACCGGCGGCCACTACATGGACCAGTTCACCTACGCCGAGCGGGCCACGGACTGGCGCGGCAACAACAACATCGCCGAATCCATCTTCCGCCAGCTGCGCCTGGAGCGGTTCCCGGAGCCGGCCTGGATCGTGGCCACGGCGGGCACCGGCGGCACCTCCGCGACCCTCGCCCGCTACGTCCACTACATGCAGTACGACACCCGGATCTGTGTCGCCGACCCCGACAACTCCTGTTTCTTCGAGGGCTGGACCACCGGCGACCCGGACGTCACCTGCGACTGCGGCTCCCGGATCGAGGGCATCGGCCGGCCCCGCGTGGAGCCCAGCTTCGTGCCCGGCGCGATCGACCGGATGATGAAGGTGCCGGACGCGGCGAGCGTCGCCGCCGTACGGGCGCTGGAGGGCGCCATCGGCCGCAAGGCGGGCGGCTCCACGGGCACCGGGCTGTGGAGCGCGCTGAAGATCGTCGCCGAGATGGTGGCCGAGGGCCGTACCGGCAGTGTCGTCACCCTGCTGTGCGATCCGGGGGACCGGTACCTCGACAAGTACTACTCGGACGCGTGGCTCGCGGCCCAGGGCCTGGACATCGCGCCGTACGCGACGGCGCTCGACTCGTTCCTGGCGACGGGGGCATGGCCGGCCTGACGGTGCCCGGGCGCCACACGGGGCCGACCGATGCCCCGCGCCGCTCGGCTGCCCGCCCGGTGCGGACCGGCGCGTCGCCGGCTGTCCGCTCGCGCCCGTCAGCGCGTCGCGGGCCGTTCGCATCGTGCCGGCCGTCGCGTCGTCGCCCCGGCGGACGTCGACGCGGTAGGCGTACACCTCCGGTTCCCGCGCCACGAGCACCGTCTCCCGCCCCTGAGACGTGCCCCCCTTGTGCCGCCCCGTGGGGCGCTCGACCGGTCGGCGCGGACACACCCTGGCCGAAAGCCCCTTCAGATGGGGACGGTACGGCAGAACCCGTAAGGCGAGACCCGTAAGGCAGAACCCGTAGGCAGTGCTCGTAGGCGAGACCCGTAAGGCGGAACCCCTGGGCAGGCCCCGTAGGGAAGACCCGTAAGGCGGAACCCGTGGGCCGGGCCCGTCAGGCCTCCGCGGCCTCTTCCTCCGGCTCGCCCGCCACGATCACCCGCAGGTGCTCGGAGATTTCCGCGCGCGCCTCGGCGGGCAGGCCCGCGTCGGTCACCAGCGTGTCCACCTGGTCCAGCGCGGCGAACGAACTCAGGCCCACCGTGCCCCACTTGGTGTGGTCGGCGACCACCACGACCCGGCGCGCGGAGTGCACCAGACGCCGGTTGGTCTCGGCCTCCGCGAGATTCGGCGTGGACAGACCCGCCTCCAGCGATATGCCGTGCACGCCGAGGAACAGCAGATCGAAGTGGAGCGCGGCGATCGCCTGATCGGCCACCGGCCCCACCAGCGAGTCCGACGGGGTGCGCACCCCGCCGGTCAGCACCACCGTCGCCGCCCCCTGACGCTGCCCCGAGGTGCGCTGCGCGACGTGGAAGACGTCCGCGACCCGCACCGAGTTGGTCACCACGGTCAGATCGGGCACCTCCAGCAGCTGCCGGGCGAGCGCGTAGGTCGTCGTACCGCCGGACAGGGCGATCGCCGCCCCCGGGCCGACCAGCCGGGCCGCGGCCCGCGCGATGTCCTCCTTGGCGGTCGGCTCCAGCCCCGACTTCGCCTCGAACCCCGGCTCGTGCGTGCTGGCCTCGACCACCGGCACGGCGCCGCCGTGCACCTTCTCCAGCATGCCCTGGCGGGCGAGCGCGTCCAGATCGCGGCGCACGGTCATGTCCGAGACGCCGAGCTTGCGGGTCAGCTCGTTGACCCGCACCCCGCCGCGCCGCCGGACCTCGTCGAGGATCAGGGCGCGGCGCTGCTCCGCGAGGAGGTTCTGATTCTCGCTCACGTACGCTCCGGTCCTTTCGCCGCCAACCGTCCGACACGCCCGGCGCACCGGCTGCGACCTGGACTTCCGTCCGTTCGGGCAGTGCGCGGGCGTCCCATCTTTTCACGGGGCGGCCCCGCTCGCGCCACCACCTCCGGAGGCGTCCGGCGTGACCCGGTTCGGGGAGATTCCGTGACGAGCGGTGTGCACGGCGGCCGGACCGGTCATCCTGGAGCGCGCACGACACAGACGTCAGGGCGTCACGGGGGATGTGCGAAACGATGGAACGCGCGCAGGACCGGTCCGCGGAGCAGACGGCCAAACGGTACGAGGGCCCGGAACCGGACCGGTACGACGACCGGACCCCAGGGGGACCGTCCTTAGGGAATCCGCCCTTGGGGGACTACGAAGAGAGCGCGGCGCGAGGGCCGGCGGAGCCGGCGACCGACCTGGAGCTGCTGGTGCACGGGGTCGGCGGCACCACGCCCGAGAAGATGCTCGGCGATCCGCGCACGGTCCGGGTCTCCGGCGACGACACGGCCGCCGTCTTCCGGCGCGCCGAGGACGTCGAGGACACCGAGGACACCGGGGAGGCCGGGGCCTTGGGTCCTGCCCCGGCCGGGCGGGACCCGCGCCGCGGGCCGGTCCGGGAGGCGTACGTCTGGTGCAACCTCACCTCCGGCGACGGCAGCCGCGCCCTGTGGCTGTTGCTGCTGCCGTTCATGGTCGTCAACCTCGCCCACTGGATGCGCCCCGCCGCACCCGGCCGGCCGCGCACCGTGCGGCTCTACGGCCTGCTGGTGCGGCTGACCGCCCTCACCCTGACGGTGCTGCTGGTCGCCGCCGTCTGCGAGGTCGCCCTGGACCTGGTGGCCTGGCAGTGCGCGAGCGCCCCCGCGTGCGTACGGCGTCATTCCTGGCTGGGCTTCCTGGCGCCCGCGGCCCCCGGGGCGCCCGCCGGGGCCGGCGGATGGTGGAGCGCGCCCGGCCGCAGGCTGGCCCTGGCCGCCGCGGTGCCGGCCGCGCTGACCGGCCTGCTCTGGTACCTCTCGCACCGCACCTGGCGCGCGTACGAGTCCCACCGGCCGCTGTCTCCGGACGCCGAGCCGGACCCGGACACCGAGCAGGACCCGAACGCCACCGAACGGGAGCCCGACGCCGCTACCGGGCGCAACGCCGACGCCGCTGCCGAGCGGGACGACCCCGACGCCACCGGGCCGGACGCCGAAGCCCGGCCGGACCCACGGGGCAGCGCGCTGGCCCGGCCCGGCTTCTGGTACGGGCGCCGGCTGGTCGCCCGGCTGCGCGCGGCGCACACCGCGGCCGGTCTGCTCACGGTGGCCGCGGCCGTCACCGTCCCGGCCGCCCGCTTCGACCGCCGGCCCGGCGGCGCGGCGGTCCTGGACGTCCTCGGCTGGGCCCTGCTCGCGGCCCTGGCCACCGGGGCGGTCGCCGTGGTCTGGGTGGTCTGCCGCCGGGGCCGCAGCGAGCGCCGTCTGGACCGGCGTCTGGACCGGCACCTGGTCCGCCGCCTGAAGCTCGGCGCACTCGCCCTGCTCCTGCTCGCCCTGCTGTACGCCGGGTGGTCCCGGCCCGGCTGGCAGTCCACCGGGGGGCTGCCGGGCGCCTCGGCCTTTGGCATCCTCATGCTGGCCCAGGGCGTCGTCATCGTCGCCCTCGCGGTCGTGGCCCGGATCCTGTACCGGCGCCGGCCCGACCCGCGCACCGGGATGCGGGGCCTGGGCGGGCCCGCCGTCGCCCTGCTCGCCTGCGCGCTGGGCGGAGTGATCTCCGGCGGGGTCGCCCAGCGCGTCGCCGACTGGCTGGACGGCACCCGTGCCCTGCTCGCCGGTCCGCCCGCCCTGCTGACCTGGCAGGCCTCCGTCATCCCGGCGCTCCTCGCGGTGCTGCTGGTCCTGTGCGCCGCCCTCGCGGTGCGTACCGCCCGGCTCGCCCGCGCCGAACGCGCCCGCGTGCGCCGCGAGTACCCCGGCGAACCCGGGGACCCGTCCCGCACCCGCGCCATCGCGCACGCCCGTGCCATGGCCACCCTGACCGACAGCGTCCCTCTCGTCGTCGCCGTCCTCACCGCCACCACCCTGGTGCTGGGCGCGGTGGCGCTGGCCGGCGCGGCGGCCACCGGGAAGACGCCCGACGGGGCGGCCCACCGCACCCCGCACCTCGTCCAGGCCGTGGCCGAGACCTCCCAGGCGCTGGGCTCCTGGCTGGTGGGCCTCGGCTTCGTGCTCTTCGTGACCTGGGGCAGGCGCGCGTACAAGGACGCCTCGGCCCGGCGCACCATCGGCATCCTCTGGGACGTCGGCACCTTCTGGCCGCGCGCCGCCCACCCCTTCGCCCCGCCCTGCTACGCCGAGCGCGCCGTGCCGGACCTGACCTGGCGCATGGTCACCTGGACCCGGCGCACCGGCGGCCGGCTGGTGCTGTCCGGGCACTCCCAGGGCAGCGTCCTCGCCGCCGCGGCGGCCTGGCAGCTCCCGCCGTCGGTCCGCACCCGGGTCGCCCTGCTCACCTACGGCTCCCCGCTGGAGCGCCTGTACGGCCGCTGGTTCCCGGCCCACTTCGGCCCGCCGGCCCTCGCCGCGCTGCACCGCGACATCGCCTGCTGGCGCAACCTCTACCGTCGTACCGACCCCATCGGCGGCCCGGTCCGCATCCCCGCCGGCACCGCCCCGGAAGTCGACCACGATCCGCTGCCGGACCCCCGTGCCTACGGCCGTACCCTCGACCACCCGCTCCCGGCCCCGATCCTCGGCCACTCCGACTACCCATCGGACCCCGTCTTCGCCCGCGAACGAGCGCGCCTGCTGACCCGTCTCCTCCCCGGCCTGCCGGCCCAACGCCCGGACCCGGCCCACGCAGACCTTCCCGACCACTCTCACTAATCAAGTTTGATCACTGAAGCGGAGAGGTGTACGCTCCCTGCGAGTCGACTAGTCAAACTTGATTAGCTGACTTCCGTCACCGTCGAAGGAGCCCGCATGACCTTCCTGCCCGACACCGGATACACCCCGACCGCCGAGGACCGCGCGAGCCTGGACGCCTGGTTCGCGGAGTACGACGCGGCGAGCGGCCGGCGCGACGTGCGGCGCATGGCGGACATGGCGGTGTTCCCGCTCAACCTCGTCAGCGACGACTCCGCGGGCGACGGCCGGTCGGCACAGTGGGACCGGGACCGGTTCGTCGCCACCATGACCCAGGTGATGGGCGACGGCGACCAGGACATCACCTTCGAGTCCACCCGGACCCCGGTGTTCCTGTCCTCCTCGATGGCCGTCGTCTTCACGGACTCGACCATGACGGCCGACGGCCACTCCCAGCGCCTCAGGTACGCCGACATCCTGCTCAGGCGGGACGGGAAGTGGGCCTTCCAGACGATGATCCAGACCGGCTGGGGGGACAACCTGTAGCCCGCCGGGGGCGGCCGGTGCGGCCGCTCACGGCAGTTGGGGCAGATCCTCCGCGTACAGCAGGGTCAGGTCGTCGGTGGTCGGGTCGGGAAGCTGGGCCACCCGGCTCGCGTGCCGCTCCACCATCGCCTCGAACGTCTGCCGGGCGGTCCGGCCGTTGCCGAACGCCGGGCCCTTCGGGATCGCCGCGAAGTACGTCAGCAGCGCCTCGGACGCGCCCGGCGCCAGCCGGTACTCGTGCTCGTCCGCCTGCTGCCGCACGATCCGCAGCAGTTCCTCGGGGCCGTAGTCGCCGAAGGTGATGGTCCGGGAGAAGCGGGAGGCCACCCCCGGGTTGACGGACAGGAAGCGCTCCATCTCCGCGGTGTACCCGGCGACGATCACCACCACCTCCTCCCGGTGGTCCTCCATCAGCTTCACCAGGGTGTCGATGGCCTCCTTGCCGAAGTCCCGCCCGGCGTCCTCAGGGGACAGCGCGTACGCCTCGTCGATGAACAGCACACCGCCACGCGCCCGTTCGAAGGCCTCCTGGGTGCGGATCGCCGTGGAGCCGATGTGCTCGCCGACCAGGTCGACCCGGGACACCTCCACCAGGTGACCCTTCTCCAGCACGCCCAGCGAGGCGAGGATCTCCCCGTACAGCCGGGCGACCGTCGTCTTGCCGGTGCCGGGGGAGCCGGTGAAGACCAGGTGCCGCTTGACCGAGGCCGCCTTCAGCCCCGCCCGCTGCCGGCGCCGGCCCACCTCGATCATGTCGGTCAGCGCCCGCACCTCGCGCTTGACGCTCTCCAGGCCCACCAGCGCGTCGAGTTCGCCGAGCACGTCCTGCGACGTCCGCCGCGACCCGGCCGGCTCCACGACGGGGCCGGGCGGCTCCTGCTCGGTTGTCCGCTGCCCGGGCAGGGCACCGAGCAGGCCCGGGGTCTGGGTCACCGTCTGCACGGCCGGCTCGCGCACCGCGGGCGGCCGGGCGGCGGCGCTCTCGTCGCTGGTGCAGTCCTCCACGACCGGCCCCGTCCCCGAGGCCGCGTCCGGGCCGCCGTCGGCGAACTCGTACCCGCCGCGCGCGCAGCGCTCCGTACGGCACTTGCGCAGGGTCGTACGGCTGCCGTCGATCACATGGAAGCCGTAGCCTCCGCTGCCGGTGACCCGGCAGTTCAGGAAGCTGCCCCGGCCACCCGCGGAGACGTAGAAACCCGCCTCGGCGGGGGAGCCGACCGTGCAGCGCTCGATGACCGGGTCGGCGCCCTTGGTGACGATCACCCCGGTCTGGGTGTCCTCCAGGGTGCAGTTGTTCAGCGTGCCGCCGCTGCCGTGGTCGCGGAACCAGGCGCCGGTGGCCGCCTCCCGGATCCGGCAGTCGTCCAGCTGCGCGGTCGCCCCGTCGCTCACCGACACGGCCGTGTTGCGCACCTGGGACAGGTCGCTGTCGACGACGTCCGCACGGGAGCCGCGGTCCAGGACGAACAGCGCGTCCGGCACGTCGTGCACCCGGCAGGAGTCGAGCACCGCGGTGGCGCCGTCGCTCACCCACACCGCCGGATAGTCGCCGGTGCTGTCGAAGATCTCGCACTGGTTGGCGTCCACGCGGGTGCCCGGGTCCCACACCGACAGGCCGTTGCGCCCGAACCGGCGCACCGTCGTCCGGGTCAGCGTCAGGACCGAGCGGGAGCGCAGGTCGACCGCGTTCTCCGGGATGTCGTGCAGCCGGCAGTCGGCGAGTGTGAGCACCGCGTCGGTGTCCAGGGTGATGCCGTCGGCGGTGGTGCGGTGCACATCGCAGTCGGTCAGCTGCGCGGTGGCCCGCCGGGTGACCTGCACGCCCGCGCCGCGCACCTCGTACACCTCGCAGCCGACCGCCTCCAGCGCGGTGTTCTCCCCGGTCACGGTGAGTCCGGTGCCGGAGGCGTGGTGCACCCGGCAGCGCTCCAGCCGCGGCCGGGCGCCGCCGTGGACGGCGACGCCCGCCTGTCCGGCCGCGACGACCTCGCAGTCCTCGAACACCCCGCCGCCGGCGTCGAGTACGGCGATGCCGACACCGGCCGGGTTGTCGACGGTGCACCGCCGCACGGTCGGCCGGGCGCCGCCGCGCACCTCGATGCCGACGGCGGACCGGGTGACGATCCGCACGTCCGCCAGTTCGGGGGTGCCCTCCTCGACCAGCAGCGCGGGCACCGCGGCGTCCTGGCCCTCCACATGCACGTCGCGCACCACCGCCGAGGCCCGCACGGTGAGCGGTACCCCGTCCACGGGCGCGATCCGCACCGAACCGGCCGAACCCTCGGACCCGCGCAGCGTCACCGCCCGGTGGACGACGAGGTTCTCCCGGTAGGTGCCGGGGGCGATGGTGAGGACGTCACCGTCGGCGGCGGCCTCCAGGGCGGCGGCCAGCGACGCGTACTCACCCGTGCGGCGCCGCCACCGCGATGTACCGGTGTGCGTCACCTGGACCGTGCCCTGTGCCATGGCGTTGCCGTGCCCCCACCTAGTCGTCCTGCCGGCCCGCTGCCCGTCGGGGCGCTGCCGCCGCTGCCGCACCGCGATCGTGCCCGCCCGCGGGCGTGAGCGCGTGCGCGCTCCCGGGCCCCCCGCCCCGGGGTCACGCACCCAGGGGCGTCGCCGGCAGCGCTTCGGCCGGTCCACCGTAGCGCGTGCGTGTGAGCCCGGTGGACCGGAGCCCGAAGGCCGTCAGTTGCTGGTGTCCGCCTTGCCCCAGTCCGGGCCGGCCCGCTCCCACGCCTGGTCCCAGCGCGCGTACCGCCGCCGGACCAGGCGCCATACGGTCACCCGCCGGCCGGTCTCGACCAGGGCCGCGGTCAGCAGGGCCGCGCCGAGCCCCGCGAGCGCGGCGTGCGCCGTCGCCGTGGCGGAGTCCAGCGGACGGGTCGTCATCCGGCCCCGCGGGTCGGTCCACAGCCTGAAGTGGTCCCCCGGGTGCGGGGACTTCAGGTCCGCGAGGACCGGGCCGTGCCGCCGGGTGCCGTCCGGCGCCCGCCAGTACGCCAGGACCCGGCTGTGGCTCTCGCGCGCGGAGGACGACTCGGGGTCGGCCTCCGGCAGGGTGCCGCCCAACTCCCTCACCACGGTGGCCGTCACGAGATGGCGCGCGTGCTGCTGCTGCCGCGCGGACCGCTGGAGCGAGTCCTGGGCGGCCCGTCCGACCAGCCAGCCCGTCACGGGCGCGGCCACGGCCATCAGCAGCAGCGCGACGAGGGCCAGCCACGCCTCGGCCAGATCGGTCGCGCGGCGCAGCGGATTGTGCCGCCAGCGCCACAGCCCACCGAGTGCCCGCATGTCCCCCCTTCCGGTCCGTCACCACCCCGGCGGCGGTGTCCGCCCGGACCCGGACCGGGCGGCATCACCAGCGCCGTGACCTCCGATGTACGCGGTCTCTCACGAATTTCTCACGCCCCCTCAACGGCCGGCGCACGGCCCCCGGTTCCCAAACCGGCGGATCACCGCCCCCGCGCCGCCCGGGCCCCGTCCGAGGCGCGCTCCAGCACCCGCACGGGGTCCCCGACGCCGACGGTGCCGGGCGTGACGGGCACGAGGTTCAGCCCGAACAGCACCTTCCCGTCCCTCCTGCGGTGGCGCGCCAGCGTGAACAGGGGCTCGCGGCCGCGTGCGGCGGTGTCCTGGTCGGTGGTGGTCACCACGCACCGCGCGCTCGGCTTGGTGGCCCGGAAGACCACGTCGCCGACGGAGATTTGGATCCAGTCGTCCTCCGCCCAGGGTTCGGTGCCGGCGACGACGAGGTTGGGCCGGAACCGGTTCATGGGCAGCGGGCCCTCGTGGGCGTGGGGCCCGTCGGCTATCGCGGAGTTCAGCGCCTCCAGCGAGGCCGCGGTGGTGACCAGCAGGGGGAAGCCGTCGGCGAAGCTCACCGTCTCGCCGGGCAGGGCGTACTCCGGGTCGACCGGGCGGCGGACGGCCGGATCGTCCATGTGGACCAGGCGGACCTCGGTCCCGAGATAGGCGCTGCACCAGGCGTGCGCCGCCGCGGCGGCCGGGACCGCTTCCACCTTCGTGCGGAACACGTCCACCAGGACGGTCCCGGAAGGCTCGGGCACCTCGACCGTCAGCGGCGGCCGGCCGGGTGCGGACAGACGAATGCCGCCGCCGGCCAGAGGCTCGGCGGCGGCCAGTGCCAGGCGCGGTGACTCGCGCTGGGTGACGACCTTTCCCCCGTCGTCGATCAGTGTCCAGCGCCGGTCACCGGCCAGGCCCCAGGGCTCCACCACGGCCGTCCGGGGCGATAGACCCCGGAGTGCCTTGACCGGATGGACGTGGATCGACTGCACTACGGCGTTTCCCATGCCGTCCATCGTGCCAGGCGGCACTGACAGCCGGGGCCGCGGTCAGTAACCGCGGTACTGCTGCTGGTTGTTGTACGGGTCCTGGTAGGGAGCCTGCGCGGGGCGCGGCGCGGCCGGGCGCATCGCTTCGTACCCGTTGCCTCCCGCCATCGGCCGCTGCTGCTGCGGGGCCTGCGGGCCGGGATAGCCGCGCGGGGCGCTCGCCTGCTGCGGGATGTACGCCGTGGGCGCCTGCTGCAGCGGAGCGGGCTGCGGCGCCTGCGGATAGCCGTAGGCCGGGGCCTGCTGGGCGGACGGGGCCGCCGGGAGGGCGGGCAGGGCCGACGGCAGGGCGGGCAGGCTGCTGCCCGTGTCGTAGGCGGCGGGGACCCTGATCGGGGCGATCTGCGGAGTGCCACGCTCGGCGACGAGCGAGTCGTAGATCGGGGTCTCCTTGAAGGAGGCGGAGTAGTAGCCGCCACCATAAGTGGAGCGGGGGGAGGTCATGGCACATAAGTTAAGCCCACGATGTGCTGGTTGGGGAGACCGATAAGAGGGTTGTTTTCCGTGTCGTCGGGAGTCTGACATCCCCAATCCGAGCGAACATGGCAAAAAGGGACGCCAATCGACGTTTGGATCGTGTAAAGGCAGAGTTCCTCCGGTGTTACCGGCGGTTGACCGGCGATCTTCCTGTGCCGTTCCTGGGCGTGCGCCGGGGCGCGGAATAGGTTGTGGGGAGGGATCGCACGGGCCGAGACGATCCGGACCGACGGGCGGAACCCGCCGAACCGAACACCCGATGGGGGCGGACATGTCAATGCCGAAAGGATCGAACACGCAGGTGCCCACGACGGCGCTACGCGTCGAGCTGGGCTGGCGCTCCGGCCCCGGGGTGCCCGACGCCGACGCCTCGGCCCTGCTGCTCGCCTCCGGAAAGGTCCGCTCCGACGCCGACTTCGTCTTCTACAACCAGCCCGCCCACGCCTCCGGCGCGCTACGCCACGAGGGCAAGCGGACGGCCGGCGGACGGGTCACCGACACCCTGCTGGCCGACCTCGCGCGCGTGGAGGGCGACATCGAGCGGATCGTCCTCGCCGCCTCCGCCGACGGCGGCACGTTCGGGCAGGTCCCCAACCTGTACATCGAGGTGACCGACGCCGCCTCCGGGCAGGTGGTCGCCCGCTTCGACAGCCCCGGCGCGACGGTGGAGACGGCCTTCGTGCTCGGCGAGTTCTACCGCCGCCAGGGCGGCTGGAAGTTCCGGGCCGTCGGCCAGGGCTACGACAGCGGACTCGAAGGACTGGCGACGGACTTCGGCATCACCGTGGACGAACCCCAGCACGCGGCGGCTCCCGCGGCACCGGCTCCCCTCGCCCCGCCGCCCCCTGCCGCGCCTCCCACGGTGGCGCCGGCCCCGCCGCCCCGTCCCACCACGGCCCCTGCGGCGCCTCCCGCGGCCCAGCCGGTCCGGCTGTCCAAGGTCACGCTCACCAAGGCGGCCCCGTCCGTCTCGCTCGCCAAACAGGGCGGCACCTCCGGCGCGATGCGGGTGAACCTCAACTGGCACCTGCTCAAGCAGCCCACGGGCTGGCTCGGCCGGCTGAGCGGCCAGGGCGGCATCGACCTCGACCTGTGCGCGCTGTACGAACTCGCCGACGGCCGCAAGGGAGTCGTCCAGGCCCTCGGCAACGCCTTCGGCGCGCTGCACCGGCCGCCGTACATCCACCTCGACGGCGACGACCGCACCGGAGCCGTGGCCAGCGGCGAGAACCTCACCATCAACCTCGACCACACCCGTGACTTCCGGCGCATCCTCGTCTTCGTCACCATCTACGAAGGCGCCCGGTCCTTCGCCGACCTGCACGCCACCGTCACCCTCCAGCCGCAGCACGGCGCCCCCATCGAGTTCTCGCTGGACGAGTGCACCGTCGCCTCCCCGGTGTGCGCGCTCGCCCTGATCACCAACACCGGCGGCGACCTGCTCGTCCGGCGCGAGGCGCGGTACCTGGTGCCGGAGCGCGGAACGAGCCCGCAGCGGACCGTGGACCACGCCTACGGCTGGGGCATGGACTGGACACCCGGCCGCAAGTGACGCCGCCACGGCCGGCCGGGCCGCGCACGACCCGGCCACCCGCGAGCGGGCTCAGCCCTCGTCGGGCACGGCGTCCGGGCGGCTGTAGGTACGGCCCTTCCAGGCGGCCCCGCGCCCGCGGTAGTGCTGCACGGCGGAGTCGACCGTCATCAGCAGGTACAGGAACGCGGTGAACGGCAGCAGCGGCGCGAGCCACAGCGGCTGCCCGTAGTAGCGCAGCATCGGCAGATATGTGCCCGCCATCACCGCCCACGCCACCGCCCCGGCGAGCACGGTCGCCGCGTCACCGCCGGCCGCGCCCACGACCACGGCGGCCGGCGGCACCAGGTACACCAGCGCCAGCCCGGCGACCGTACCGAGGAGCAGCAGGGGGTTGTGCCGCAGCTGGGCGTACGCGCTGCGCGAGACCATCCGCCACAGGTCGCCCAGCCCCGGATACGGCCGCACGCTGTCCACCCGGTCGGCCAGTCCCAGCCAGACCCGGCCGCCCGCGCCCTTCACCGCGCGCGCCAGCGCCACGTCGTCGATCACGGCGTGCCGGATGGCGTCCGGGATGCGCGCCTTCTCGGCCATCCCCGCGCGCAGCAGCACACAGCCGCCCGCCGCGGCGGCCGTACGCGCGCCCTTGCGGCCGATCCACCGGAAGGGATACAGCTGCGCGAAGAAGTACACGAAGGCCGGCACCACCAGCCGCTCCCACAGGCTCGCCACCCGCAGCCGCGCCATCTGCGACACGACGTCGAAGCCGCCCGCCTCAGCCGCCGCCACCAGCTCGCGCAGGCTGTCCGGCGCGTGCGCGATGTCCGCGTCCGTCAGCAGCAGGTACTCGGGGCCACGCGCGCGTGCCAGCCCGATGCCGTACCGCACCGCCCACAGCTTGCCCGTCCAGCCCGCCGGCGGTTCACCGGGCGAGTCCACGGTCAGCGGCAGCCCGCCGTGCCGCCGGGACAGCTCGCGGGCCAGCTCCCCGGTGCCGTCCGTGCTGCCGTCGTCCACCAGGAAGACCTCGGCCCGCCCCGGATAGTCCTGCGCCAGCAGCGACGGCAGGCTGTCCGGCAGCACGGCGGCCTCGTCCCGGGCCGGTACGACCACGCAGACCGACGGCCACGCCTCCGGTTCCCGGCGCTGCGGCAGCCGGACGTCCGTGCGCCAGAAGAAGCCCTGGCCGAGCAGCAGCCAGGCCCAGGCGGCCAGTGATACGACGGTGATCCACAAGTACGCGTTCACGGCCGCAGTCTGCCCCACCCGGCGGGGCCCGTGAGGGGGCATCGTCTATCGTGGCCGGGTGAAGATCGCGCTCATGGACTCCGGAATCGGCCTGCTCCCCGCCGCCGCCGCGGTACGCCGGCTGCGGCCCGACGCGGATCTGGTGCTGTCCTGGGACCCGGACGGCATGCCCTGGGGACCGCGCACCCCCGAAGACATCACCGAGCGGGCCATCGCCGTGGCCGAGGCCGCCGCCGCGCACGAGCCCGACGTCCTGATCGTCGCGTGCAACACCGCCTCCGTGCACTCCCTGCCGGCGATGCGGGCGCGCCTCGAACCCCGGCTGCCGGTCATCGGCACCGTACCGGCGATCAAGCCGGCCGCCGCGGGCGGCGGGCCCGTGGCGATCTGGGCGACCCCGGCCACCACGGGCAGCGCCTACCAGCGCGGCCTGATCGAGCGGTTCGCCGACGGCGTGACCGTCACCGAGGTGGCGTGCCCCGGCCTCGCCGACGCCGTGCACCACGCCGACGACGAGGCGATCGACGCCGCGATCGCCTCGGCCGCCGCCCGCACCCCGGAGGACGTGACCACGCTCGTCCTCGGCTGCACCAACTACGAGCTGGTCGCGGAGCGGATCCGCGCGGCCGTCCAGCGGCCCGGCCGCCCGCCGCTCGTGCTGCACGGCACCGCCGGGGCGGTGGCCGCCCAGGCGCTGCGCCGGATCGGAGTGGAACCGGACCCGGAGGCCACCACCGCCGACACCACCCTCACCGTGCTGCTGAGCGGCCGCGAGGCCACCCTCCCCGACACGGCGCTGTCCTACGACGAAGGCCGCTTCCTGCGCGCCGTCAGCCCGGTCCGCTGACCGGCACGTCCGGACGCCGGTCGCGTGCTACACCCTCTGCGGGCGGTGAATTCCGGGTAACCTCGTACACATGAGGGACCATCCCGACGCCGACGGAGAGCTTCCCCCGGTCTGGAAGGGACGCGCCACCAACCGGGTGCAGTGGCTGTTCGCGCTCGTCGGCGCCGCCTGCCTGGCGCTCGGCATCGCGCTGGCCGTGGACTCGGCCTGGACGTCGGGCATCGCCGCGCTGGTGATGTCCGTCGTCGGCTGCATCGCCGCCGGTCTGCTGGTGCTCTTCGGCACGCTCGCCTTCGTACACGTCGACCTCAAGCTCGACCGCGAGTGCCTCGAAGTGCGCTGCGGACACATGGGGCTGCCGCGCCGCCGCATCCCGCTCTCCCACGTGGCCGGCGCCGACTTCACCGCCCATGTCACGCCCCGGCACTGGGGCGGCTGGGGCTACCGCTGGCGCCCCGAGAAGGGCACCGCCGTCGTCGTCCGCCGCGGCGAGGGCATCGTGCTGCGCCTGTGGGACGGCCACACGTTCACGATCACCGTCGACAACGCGGAGTCCGCGGTCCGGCTCATCCGCGACCGTCTGCGCACGATCAGGCCGGGAACGGCCGGCTAGGACACGTCCGCTCCGGCGTGTTCGGGTTCGGCCCCCGGTGTGCTCGGTTTCGGGCGCCCGGTGTGTTCGGACTCGACCCCGGTGTGTTCAGGGCGACGACCACGGCCGGGCCGTCGCCCAGCCCGCCAGGAGGCCGGCGCCCGCCGTCACCGGGGTGAAGCTCAGGGCGTTGCTCACCGAGGCGAGGGCGGCCAGCGCCGTCAGGGCCGCGCCCGCGGTGAGGGCGACCGGCGTGGGGCGCGCGCTGCGCCACAGCGCGTACAGGACCCAGCAGAACACCGCGGCCAGCAGCGACACCCCGACCACGCCCTGCTCGGCCGCCTGCTGCAACGGCGCCGAGTGCGGTCTGCCGTCGGCCGGCAGCGTCCCGCCGATGTCGCCCAGCTCGCCGAACCGGCCGGGGCCGACGCCGAGCCCGAGGTGGTCGTCCGCCAGCCGCAGGGCGTCCTGCCACTGCGGCACCCGGTGGGCGGGGAACCAGCCGCCCAGCGCCCCGGCGAGCCCGTCGGGCAGCGCGCCCGCCGCGACCGCCCAGAGCGCCGCCGTGACCAGGCCCGCCGCCACGGCCAGTCCCGCCAGCCACCCGCCCCGGCCGTGCGCCGAGCCCGCGGCCAGCGAGCACAGCAGGACGGCCCCACCGGCCACGCACCCGGCCGCCGACCCCAGCGCCAGCCCCAACGGCACGGTGGCGCAGGCCAGCGCCGCCAGCCCGATCCGCAGCGCCGGCACGCGCGTCGCCCAGGCCGCACAGCACGCGGCCCCGGTGGCCAGCGCCAGCAGCGCGGCCGTACCGCCGGCGGCCCCGAGCGGCCCGGCGTACCAGGGACCGGGGGAGAGCCCCGGCAGCACCACCGTCAGCCCCAGCCCCGCTACCGCGCCGACGCCCGGCGCGGCCACCGGCAGCAGCGCGCCGGAGACCCGGCCCGCGGCATACCCGGCGGCCAGGGCGAGCACCGCGAGCAGCATGCCCTCCGGCCGTCCGCCCCGGGCCGCCGCGGTGATCAGCGACCACCCCGCGCAGGCCCCCAGCAGGAGCATGCCCGTCCCGTCGGAAACGTTTCTTCGCACGCCATAGCCATCCGCACCGCACGTACCGGTCGCGGACTGCGTCCCCGTCGACCCCACCCGTCGCCCCTCGTACCCGGTCCCCCGACCTTGGCAGGCCCCGGCCGCGGGCCGGTTTCCGGCCGGGCCGCCGAGGCTGGGCACACCGTAACGGCTCCGGACCGCTTTGTGGGCGGTACGCGGAGGAACGGCATGATTTTGCTGGTCGCGGTGCCCGTCCCGGCACGGCCCGGCGGGCGTGCGCCCAGGCGCGCCGAGACGGGGAAACCCGACCGGGTGCCCGGCCGTGTCTCCCCGCGAACGGCCCGCCACCAGCGACGATCTCCGGTGGACCGGCGCCGGACCGCGCTGTCGGCGGTGGCCGCGACCGCCGTACACTCACCCGGGTGACCGTCACCGCAACCTCCGTGGACCAGCCGGACCAGCCGGACCAGCCGGACCAGCTGGAGCCGCGCCCGGCGTCCGCCGCGCGCCGTGGCCGATTGGTGCGCCTGGTCCCGGCCGCCGCCTCCGTGCTCTGCGGAGTGCTGCTCTACGTCAGCTTCCCGCCGCGGACCCTGTGGTGGCTCGCCCTGCCCGCGTTCGCCGGGTTCGCCTGGGTGCTGCGCGGCCGGAGCTGGAAGGCCGCGCTCGGCCTCGGCTACCTCTTCGGGCTGGGCTTCCTGCTGCCGCTGCTGGTGTGGACCAGCGTGGAGGTCGGTCCCCTGCCCTGGCTGGCCCTGGTCGCCGCGGAGGCGGTCTTCGTCGCCCTGGCCGGCGTCGGCGTCGCCGCCGTCTTTCGGCTGCCCGCCTGGCCGGTGTGGGCCGCCGCCCTGTGGACGGCGGGCGAGGCGGCACGCGCGCGCGTGCCCTTCGGCGGCTTCCCCTGGGGCAAGATCGCCTTCGGCCAGGCGGACGGAATCTTCCTGCCGCTCGCCGCGGTGGGCGGCACCCCCGTGCTCGGCTTCGCGGTCGTCCTGTGCGGTTTCGGCCTGTACGAGGCCGGGCGGCTGCTCGCCGAGCGCCGACGGGACCGGACCGTACGCCGGGCAGCCGCGACCGCCGCGCTGCTGAGCGTGGCCGTACCGGTGGCGGGCGCGGTCGCGGCCCGCGCGCTGGTGAGCGACGGGGCGGAGAACGGCACCGCCACCGTGGCGGTGATCCAGGGCAATGTGCCGCGCGCGGGGCTGGAGTTCAACGCCCAGCGGCGCGCCGTGCTCGACTACCACGCGCGCGAGACGCACAAGCTCGCCGCCGACGTCCGTTCCGGCAAGGCGCCCAAGCCCGACTTCGTCCTGTGGCCGGAGAACTCCTCCGACATCGACCCCTTCGAGTACCCCGACGCCGCCGCCGTCATCGAGCAGGCGGCCAAGGACATCGGCGTGCCCGTCTCCGTCGGCGGTGTGGTGGAGCGGGACGGCAAGCTGCTCAACGAGCAGATCCTGTGGGACCCGGCCAAGGGACCGACGCAGACCTACGACAAGCGGCAGATCCAGCCCTTCGGCGAGTTCCTCCCGCTGCGCTCGCTCGTCGGCGCCATCAACAAGAGCTGGACCGAGATGGCCCGCCAGGACTTCAGCCGGGGCACCGAGCCGGGCGTGTTCGACATCGCCGGGACCAAGGTGGGCCTGGCCACCTGCTACGAGGCCGCGTTCGACTGGGCCGTGCGGGACACCGTGACGCACGGCGCGGAGATGATCTCCGTGCCCAGCAACAACGCCACCTTCGACCGCAGCGAGATGACCTACCAGCAGCTCGCCATGTCCCGTGTCCGCGCCGTCGAGCACAGCCGCACCGTGACGGTGCCGGTGACCAGCGGGGTCAGCGCGGTGATCCTGCCCGACGGCCGGATCACCCAGAGGACCGGCATGTTCGTGCCCGCCTACCTGGTGCAGAAGGTGCCGCTGCGCACGTCCACGACGCCCGCCACCGAACTGGGCGTCCTCCCGGAGCTGGCGCTGGTGCTGGTCGCCGCGGGCGGGGTCGGCTGGGCGATCGGCTCCGGCCTGCGCGCCCGGCGCGGCGGCGCGTAGCCCCGCGCTCCGCCGTACGTCCGCCGTACCGCGAAGCCCCGCGCTCCGCCGTGCGACCGTCGTGCCGCGTAGCCCCGTGCTCTGCGGTACGACGGTCGTACGACCCGGGAACCGGCGGGAGTGCCGTGCCCCGGCCGTTAGGGTCGGGGCATGGCTATTCCCGAATTCATCCGCGAGCTCAGGGCATCCGCCGGGCAGCAGCTGATCTGGCTGCCCGGGATCACCGCGATCGTCTTCGACGACGAGGGCAGGGTGCTGCTCGGCCGGCGGACGGACACGCGCAAGTGGTCGGTGATCGGCGGCATCCCCGAGCCGGGCGAGCAGCCCGCGGCCTGTGCGGTGCGGGAGGTCTTCGAGGAGACGGCGGTGCGCTGTGTGGCCGAGCGGGTGGTCCTGGTCCAGGCGCTGCCGCCGGTCACCTACCCCAACGGTGACGTCTGCCAGTACATGGACATCACCATCCGCTGCCGGGCGGTGGGCGGCGAGGCCCGGGTCAACGACGACGAGTCGCTGGAGGTCGGCTGGTTCACGGTGGACGCCCTGCCCGCGCTGGACGAGTTCGGCCTCTTCCGGATCAAGCAGGCCCTGTCCGATGCACCCACATGGTTCGACCCTATGACTGCAGGCTGAAGTATGGGTGGGGACCATATGTGGTGACGGTGGGCTCCCCCTTAGGGTCGGCACATGACCTCGTCCACCCCCCTGCCCGCCGCCCCGACCGGTTCCGCCGCCGTGCCCGGCCCCAACCCCCGGCCCGGGCCGCTCGCCCTCGACCTCGGCGGCCGCACCGCGCTCGTCACCGGGGCCGCCAGTGGCATCGGCCGCGCCTGCGCGCTGCGGCTGGCCGCCGCCGGGGCCGCGGTGCGCGCCGTCGACCGGGACGCGGCGGGCCTGGACGAGCTGGTCCGGGAGGCGGAGCGGGCCGGCGACCTCACGGGCACCGTCGTACCGCACGTCGTGGACCTCACCGACCTGGACGCCGCCGAACGCGCCGCCGCCGGCACCGACGTGCTGGTCAACAACGCCGGGCTGCAACTGGTACGGCCCATCGAGGAGTTCCCGCCCGAGGTGTTCCACACGGTGCTGACCGTGATGCTGGAGGCACCCTTCCGCCTCATCCGCGGCGCCCTCCCGCACATGTACGCCCAAGGCTGGGGCCGGATCGTGAACGTGTCCTCCGTCCATGGTCTGCGCGCCTCTGCCTTCAAGGCTGCCTATGTGGCCGCCAAACATGGTCTCGAAGGACTCTCCAAGACGGCCGCGCTGGAGGGCGCCGCCCATGGTGTGACCTCGAACTGTGTGAACCCCGCCTATGTGCGCACCCCACTGGTCGAGAAGCAGATCGCCGACCAGGCACGGGCGCACGGCATCCCCGAGGACCGGGTGGTGTCCGAGGTGCTGCTGAAGGACAGCGCCCTGCGGCGGCTCATCGAGCCCGAAGAGGTCGCCGAGGCCGTGGCCTATCTGTGCAGCCCGCAGGCGTCCTTCGTCACCGGCACCTCCCTCGTCCTGGACGGCGGGTGGACGGCGCACTGACCAGCCCGGCACCACCGGATCCGGAGAGGCCGGCACCACCGGCTCCGGAGAGCCCGGCACCACCGGATCCGGAGAGGCCGACACCACCGGCTCCGGAGAGCCCGGCACCACCGGATCCGGGAGTTATCCACAGGCCTGCCGGACCGGCGGCCGATACGGAATCCTGTGACCATGTCCCGTGATCACCTCCAGCCGGCACCCACCGGCAGCGCCGAGGCGCCGTACCTCGACCTGCTCGCCCGCGACGCCTCCGTGGAGGCATTCGAGCAGCCCGTCCTGCGTGCCCGGGCCGCCGCCGAGCCGGCCTGCCGGATCGCCGCGCTGGAAGAGGCCCGGCTGCTCGCCCTGCGGGTGCGCGCCGAACTGGAGGGCCGGCGGCGGCGCGAGGCGGAACTCTCGGCGCTCTTCGAGACCGCCCACGACCTCGCCGGACTGCGCGACGTGGACGCCGTCCTGCAGGCGATCGTGCAGCGCGCCCGCTCCCTGCTCGGCACGGACGTCGCCTACCTCAGCCTCAACGACCCGGCCCGCGGCGACACCTACATGCGGGTCACCGAGGGCTCCGTCTCCGCCCGCTTCCAGCAATTGCGCCTCGGCATGGGGGAGGGGCTCGGCGGACTCGTCGCCCAGACCGCGCGGCCGTACGTCACCGACGACTACTTCGAGGACGCCCGCTTCCAGCACACCCGCGTCATCGACGCCGGCGTCCGCGACGAGGGCCTGGTCGCCATCCTCGGCGTGCCCCTGATGCTGGGCCCGCACGTGATCGGCGTCCTGTTCGCGGCGGACCGGCGGGCGAGGGTCTTCGAACGCGAGCAGATCGCCCTGCTCGGCTCCTTCGCCGCGCTCGCCGCGGCGGCCATCGACACCGCCAACCTGCTCACCGAGACCCGTTCCGCCCTGGCCGGCCTGGAGCGCGCCAACGAGATCATCCGGGACCGCAGCGCCGTCATCGAGCGGGCGTCGGAGGTCCACGACCGGCTCGCCGAACTCGTCCTGCGCGGCGGCGGGGTGCACGACGTGGCCGCCGCCGTCTCCCAGGTCCTCGACGGCACCGTGACGTTCACCGAGGCCGGCACGGCACCGGCCGAGGCGCTGGAGGCGTCCCGCGCCGAGGGACACGCCGTACGGCACGGCAAGGACTGGATCGCCGCCGTGGCCGCGGGCGGCGAACTCCTCGGCGCCCTGGTCCTGCGCGGCCACCCCGGCCTGGACCCGGTCGACCAGCGCACCCTGGAGCGGGCCGCGATGGTCACCTCCCTGCTTCTGCTCGCCCGCCGCTCCGCCGCCGAGGCCGAACAGCGGGTGCGCGGCGAGCTGCTGGACGACCTGCTCGACGCGCGCGACCGGGACCCACGGCTGCTGCGCGAGCGCGCCGGCCGCCTCCAGGCGGACCTGGACGCCACCCATGTCGTCCTCGCCGCCCGCCTCGACGGACCGGCGGCCGACGCCGACGAGGAGGCCGCGGCCCGCCGCCGGCTGTGGTCCGCCGCCTCCCACCTCGCCGCCACCCGTCAGGGGCTGGCCGCGGCCCGTGACGGCGGCACCGTCCTGCTGCTGCCGCTCGGCGCCGGCGACACCGCCACCGAAGTGGCCCGCCGCACCGCCCGCCACCTGGGCACGGCCGTCCACCAGCCGGTCACGGTCGGCGCCTCGGCACCCGTCACCGGCCTCGCCCGGCACCCGGAGACCGTGGCCGCCGCCTATGCCGAGGGCCGCCGCTGCCTGGACGCGCTGCGCCTGCTGGGCCGGGCCGGGGACGGCGCGGCGGCCGAGGACTTCGGCTTCCTCGGCCTGCTCCTCGCGGGCGACCGGGACATCGCCGGCTTCGTCGAGCGGACCATCGGCCCGGTGGTGTCGTACGACGAGCGGCGCGGCACGGAACTGGTGCGCACCCTCGACGCCTACTTCGAGGGCGGGATGAGCCCGGCACGCACCAAGGACGCGCTGCACGTCCACGTGAACACGGTGGCCCAGCGACTGGAGCGCGTGGGCCGCCTGCTGGGCCCGGACTGGCAGACCCCCGCCCGCGCCCTGGAGATTCAACTGGCCCTCAGACTCCACCGGTTGGCGACGCCGATACGGCACTGACCGGCCCCCGCGCGAGGACCGGTCGGTGCGGGTGTGGTCCCCGGCGCCGGTCAGCGCGTCCGCGCCTCGGCGGCCGCACCGGCGCCCGAGGGCTCGCCGTCCTCGTCCGTGATCCGGCCGAGATCCCGGTGCCGTGTCTCGCGCGCGAGCGCCACGGCCACCAGGGTCAGCACGGCGGCGGCGATCACGTACAGCGCGATCGGGGTGGAGCTGTCGTAGTCGGAGAGCAGCGCGGTGGCGATGAGCGGGGCGGGCGCACCGGCCGCCACGGAGGCGAACTGGGCACCGATCGAGGCACCCGAGTACCGCATCCGGGTCGCGAACATCTCGGCGAAGAACGCGGCCTGCGGCGCGTACATGGCGCCGTGCAGCACCAGCCCGACGGTCACGGCCAGGATCAGGTACCCGAACGAGCCGGTGTCCACCAGCGCGAAGAACGGGAACATCCACAGCCCGACGCCGGCCGCGCCCAGCAGGTACACCGGCCGCCGTCCGACCCGGTCGGACAGCGCGCCCCAGGCCGGGATGACGGCGAAGTGCACGGCGGAGCCGATGAGTACGGCGTTGAGCGCGGTCTGCTTGGAGACGCCGGCCGAGGTGGTGGCGTAGACGAGGATGAACGCGGTGATGACGTAGTAGCTGATGTTCTCCGCCATCCGGGCGCCCATCGCCACCAGCACGTCCCGCCAGTGGTGGCGCAGCACGGAGACCAGCGGCGGCTGCTCGTCCGCCTCGGCCCGCCGCGTCCGGGACCGCTCCAACGCCTCCTTGAAGACGGGCGATTCGTCGACGGACAGCCGGATCCACAGACCGACCAGCACGAGCACCCCGGAGAGCAGGAACGGGATCCGCCAGCCCCAGGCGCCGAAGGCGTCGTCGGACAGTACGGCGGTGAGCAGCGACAGCACACCGGTCGCGAGCAACTGCCCGGCGGGGGCGCCGGTCTGCGGCCACGAGGCCCAGAAGCCGCGCCGCCGCGCGTCGCCGTGCTCCGACACCAGCAGCACGGCCCCGCCCCACTCGCCACCGAGCGCGAACCCCTGCACCAGCCGTAGCGCGGTGAGCAGCAGGGGCGCGGCGGAGCCGACGGTGGCGTGCGTGGGCAGCAGCCCGATGGCGAACGTCGCCCCGCCCATCAGCACCAGGCTCAGCACCAGCAGTTTCTTCCGCCCCAGCCGGTCACCGTAGTGCCCGAACACGAGCGCCCCCAGCGGGCGTGCGGCGAACCCGACGGCGTACGTCAGGAACGACAGCAGCGTCCCGACGAGCGGGTCGGAGTCCGGGAAGAACAGCTTGTTAAACACCAGCGCCGCGGCTGAGCCGTACAGGAAGAAGTCGTACCACTCGATGGTGGTCCCGATGAGGCTGGCGGCGACGATCCTCGGGAGACCGGCGGGGGGCGGGGGAGCGGTGTTTCCGGATGCCATGTGCGCCACTTCCTCGTGTGCGGTGGGGACGGGTACGACGGATACGTGTCGGCACACGGTAGGAAGACGCAGGTCAGGGGCACATGTGGTGGGGCACCATAGTTCTGGGGGCGGGTATGCGTGCGGCCACCATGCCGGGCGGGGGAGGGGTGGTTCGGGGGCTCGGGAGTGGTCGAGACCAGTGCTGTCCGGTGCGCGTAGTTGGGGGTGGTTTGACGGTGCGGTGCTGACTCCCGTGCTGGTTCGGTGCTGACGGGTCTGTCAAATGAGCGGTGTAACTGGGGTGGTTGGGGCTACTGGCGAGCTGCCGGCAGGCGGCCGTCGAAGGTGATGTCGAAGGCGTTCAGCGCGGGCGATCTTGTCCCAGTCCTGGCGGGCGGCATAGCGGAAGGAGTTCCGCAACAGGTGCACCACGCAGGTCTGCACGATCGTCTTCGGCCAGACGGTCTCCACCGCCTCGGGCAGGCCCTTGAGCCCGTCGCAGACCAGCATGAGCACGTCGCTGATGCCGCGGTTCTTGATCTCGGTAAGGGCTCGAACGAGCCGTCGCGGTCACGGGGCACAACGATCTCCACCGGGCCGACGTCGGTCAGCACCGTCCTGGAGCGTGTGCCGTTGCGAGAATTGCCACCGTTCCTGCCCGCCGCACCGTGCTTGTCATAGCCGAGGTGGTCGGTGATCTCGCCCTCCAGGGCGGACTCCAGCAGCCGCTTGGTCAGCTGCTG
>NZ_JODT01000005.1 GCF_000720835.1 Streptomyces achromogenes subsp. achromogenes
GTGGGGCCTGGACTACATGAACTCCCGCTACGGCAGCCCCGTCAAGGCCTGGAACTTCTGGCAGGCCAACGGCTGGTACTAAGCCGACAGCACCCCACAGCGCTTCCGCGCCCCCGCCCACCCGGCGGGGGCGCACGCGTATATACGGACAGAGCCGTTCGGGCTGCTTCCCCCGGCTCCCCGCGTGTCCCGCCCCCTCCCCGCACCCCCTGCCCGCAGGCTGCTGCGCATGCTGCCGGACCCCGAGACGCGCGGGCTGCGGCTGGTGGCCGTACTGCTCACCCTCACCGTGGTCAGCGGGATGATCGACGCCGTCAGCTATCTGGGGCTGGGCCGGGTCTTCACCGCCAACATGACCGGCAACGTCGTCGTCCTCGGCTTCGCCGCCGCCGGTGCCCCCGGCTTCTCGGTGCCCCATACGGCCATGTCCCTGTGCTGCTTCCTGCTGGGCGCGGCGACCGGCGGCCGGGTGGCGGCCCGGCACGACCAGGGTTCCCGTCGTCGCCGGGCCCGGCTCGCCCTGGCGACGGAGGCGGTGCTGGTCGGCGCCTCGGCCGCCGTCGCCCTCGTCTGGCCGGGGACCGGCGCCACCCGGTACACGCTGATCGCGCTCACCGCCTACGCGATGGGCCTGCGCAACGCGACCGTCCGCAAGCTGGGCGTACCGGACCTCACCACCACCGTGCTGACCATGACCTTGACCGCCCTCGCCTCCGAGTCCCGGCTCGGCGACGGCACCGGCCACCGCTCCCCGCGCCGTACGGCCGCCGTTCTCGCGATGGCCGGCGGTGCCTGCCTGGGCGCGTGGCTGGTCCTGCGCTACGGCCTGGCCCTCCCGCTGCTGATCGCCGCGCTCGCCTCGGCCGTGCTGGCGGTGGTGGCCTCGGGCAGGGAGTGAGGCGCACCACGCGTCGGCACGTCAGCCGGGCATCGCGTCGGCTAGCGCGCGGTGGCTGTAACCGACGCCCAGGAGACGAAGCTCCCGAAGGCGGCGGGGCCGACGTTCAGCACGGGCCCCGCCGGGTTCTTCGAGTCACGGATGGCGACGGTGGTGGCGCAGGGAGGTTCGGCGACCTCCAGGCACTGGCCGCCCTGGTCACCGCTGTACGAGGACTTCTGCCAGGTCAGGTCACCGAGGGGGGCGCACTCGACGCAGTTGCCGCCTTGGTCGCTGCTGTACGACGACCTACGCCACTTGCTCTCCATAGCGGTCCTCCATGACGCCCCGGATCAACTCCGCCGACCTCTGGATCGAAAGCGCGGCGGCTTGGAGGTGATCGTAACGGAGCGAGCAGTCCCGGACGGCCTCCGGGTTCGCCGTCGGATGCGCGCTTCCATAGCCCTCCGTGTAGACGATGGCTGGGTCACTCGCAAACCGATAGACGTCGAACGAGCCGGTCATGCCCGCGTGGGCTCCGCCCGAAAAAGGCAGCACCTGGACGTTGATCTGGGGATTACCTTCGAGGGTCAACAGGTACGCAAGTTGCTCGGCCATGACCTCTCGGCCACCGATTTCTTGATGCAGAGCCGCCTCGCTCAGGACTACCCAGAAGGTCGGGGGCCGTTCCTTCTCGAAGATCCCCTGTCGAGCGAGTCGTACGGCCGTACGGTCGTCGAGGTTGGTCTGGTCGATAGCTCCGAGTACGGCCCGTGCGTACGCCTCGGTCTGAAGCAGTCCGGGCACCATGCCCATCTCGAAGGAGTAGATCTCCGTGGCCCGCGCCTGAAGTTCCGCAACTTGCTGGAACCACGCCGGGAGTTGACTACGGAGCACCAGTTCCACGAGCCGGGTCAGCGCCCCACCAGTCCCCAAGGCAGCATCCATACGCTGGCTGAACTCCAGGGTGGGCACCTTCCTTGCGGTCTCGATCTGACCGATAAGCGACCCGGTGTAGTTGGTGATCTGCCCCAGCTCCCGCTGCGTGAGGCCCGCCGCCTCCCGATACCGCCGCAGCTCGAAGCCGTAGTAGTGGAGCGGAGACGCGCCCGCGTCGAGGGTGCTGATGTTGGCCACAGGGGGACCCCTCTCACGCAACAGAGTCCACGTGGGGACTCGTTGTGTTCTTCCTGTAGCCGAGCGTAGTGAGAACACGTCAGCCTCGTACCGTGAACCTGAATTTTCCCCACATTCCCCAGTACCGCATGGAAATCACGGTCGGCGAGCACTCCGTGCGCCACATCCGCCGGATCGTCCGCTCGCTGCTGAGCGAGTGGGAGCTGGAGCCGCTGACGTTCGCCGTGGAGCTGGGCGTGAGCGAGCTGGTCACCAACGTCGTACGGCATGTGCCCGACCGCCGCTGCCGGGTGGTCGTGGCCCGGCAGGCGGCGGGGGTCCGGGCCGAGGTGAGCGACGGCTTCGCCGCGCTTCCCCGGCTGGAGACCGAGGTGGACGAGGAGTCCGAGGGCGGCCGGGGCCTGGCCCTGCTGGACGCCGTGGTGGACAAGTGGGGGGTGTCACCGGGCGCCGGCGGAAAAACAGTGTGGTTCGAGTGCCACGGCTGCCCCGCCGACGCCGACGCCGAGGTCAGCCGATGACGCGCACGGACAGGGGGTTCTGGTAGGACACCGCCCGGCCGGGGGCCAGATTGTTGGTGAAGTTGGCGCAGTTCGCGCCGAAGAAGTAACTCACCGTCTTGTTCGTCTCGTTGACCAGGATCCGTGCCCGGACCTGAAGGTTGATGCAGACGTTGTCCGGCGGGTTGTCGATCCGGAACTCCTGTCCGGCGGAGCTGAAGTAGCGGATGCGCCCGGTGGCGGCCTCCGCGCTGGAGGTCAGGCCGATGGCCAGTGCGACCGCCGTGCCGAGCGTCAGGCCGAGTCGGGCCAGACGTCCTAAGCGATTCATGAGTGGGTGTCCCCTTTCCCGTTCCAGCCCTCGAAAGGGGAAATCCCACCGATCGAGGGGATTAAAGGAGACACGCCCGAACTCTCACCTGAACAAGTGATAGTTCAGGTAATTCGACCGCTTGGAGCCGGTGGAATCCGGTGCCGCCAGGGCGCCCGACGGCAGTCCGGCCCGCGGGCCCTGGAACACGTACGACAGACCGAAACCCGCGCCCACCACCACCGCGCCGCCCACCGCGTCCAGGACCCAGTGGTTGCCGGTGGCGATGATCGTGGAGAGCGTGAGGAAGGGGTGCAGGAGACCGAGGGCCTTCATCCACCAGCGGGGGGCGACGACGGCGATCACCACACCGCACCACAGCGACCAGCCGAAGTGCAGCGACGGCATCGCCGCGTACTGGTTGGTCAGGGCGGTCAGGGTGCCGTAGTCCGGCTGGGCGAAGTCCTGGACGCCGTGGACCGTGTCGATGATGCCGAGGGTCGGCATCAGACGCGGCGGGGCCAGCGGGAAGAGCCAGAAGCCGACCAGGGCGAGCAGGGTGGCGAAGCCGAGGGAGGCACGGGCCCAGCGGTAGTCGGCCGGACGGCGCCAGTACAGGACGCCGAGGATCGTCAGCGGGACGACGAAGTGGAACGACTCGTAGTAGAAGACGAAGAACTCCCGCAGCCAGCCGGTCTTCGCGACGGCGTGGTTGACCGCGTGCTCGATGTCGAGGTGCAGGAAGCGTTCCAGGCCGAGGACCATCCGGCCGTGGTGCTCGGCGCGGGCCCGGCCGCCGGAGATGGTGCCGCCGGTCGCCGCGAGACGTACCTGCTGGTAGGCCGCGTAGGTGACGCGGAGCAGCAGCAGCTCCAGCAGGAGGTTGGGGCGGGACAGGACGCGGCGCAGGTAGGGCAGGAGGGGGACACGGCGGAAGCGGGCGGGGGGCTGCGGGGCGTACTCGGCGGGTACCGGCTCGCGGTAGTACGGCGAGGTGCGGGAGAGGAAGGGGACGGCCGTGGCGGCGGCCAGCGCCGCGAGCAGCACCAGGTTGTCCCGCAGCGGGTACAGCACGGACATCTCCGGCAGCATCATCGTCGCCGGGAGGGTGGTGAGGAGGACGACGGCCACCGGCCAGACGTAGCGGTCCGAGGCCCGCCGCCCGGCCCGGCCGACGAGCGCGAGGAGCAGCCACAGCAGCTGGTGCTGCCAGGTGGTGGGCGACACGGCGATGGCGGCGCAGCCGGTGACGGCGACCGCGAGCAGCAGCTGGCCGTCGCGGGCGTAGCGGACCGCGCGGCGCAGCGCGAGGACGGCCACGGCGGCGGCGAGCAGGAGGTAGAGGGCCGTCTCCAGGTGGCCGGTGAGGCCGAGGCGGAGCAGGGCGCCGTGCAGGGACTGGTTGGCGAGGGCGTCGGCCCGCCCGCCGAGCCCGGCCCCGGCCAGGTGGTGCACCCAGTAGGTGTGGGAGTCGTGGGGCAGCGCGGCCCAGGCGAGCGCGGTGCACGCGGCGAAGGTGGCGGCGGCGGCACGGGCGGCCCGGCGGCGGTCGGTGAGCCACAGCAGGGGGACGAAGAGCAGCACGGTGGGCTGGAGCGCGGCGGCCACGCCGATACACAGTCCGCTCGCGCGCTGTCCGCGCACGCTGAAGCAGCCGAGCAGGACCAGCAGGACCGGGGTGATGCTGGTCTGGCCGAGCCACAGGTCGTTGCGGACCGGCAGGGACAGCATCAGCAGGCTGACGGCGACCGGTGCGGCCAGCAGCGAGGTGCGGCGGCCGACCGGCCGGGGCAGCGCGCGGGCGGCGACCACACCGAGGGCGACGACCAGCAGCAGCGAGCCGAAGGTCCAGCTCCAGCCGAGGGCGGCCTCGGCCCAGCGGGTGAGGGGGCGCAGGACCAGGCCGCCGAAGGGGGTGCCGGTGAACTCCGTGGAGGCGTAGATCGAGCCCTTGACGTGCAGGACGCCCTCGGGGCCGATCCAGGTCTCCAGGTCGGTGAGGCGCTCGTTGCCCGGGGTGGTGAGGACGACGGCCAGCTGGCGGACGGCGAGGATCAGGGCCACGGCCCACAGGGCGAGCCGGGTGGCTCTCAGCCGCGCGCCGGCCTCCGGCGCGTCGAAGCCCCCCGTGGCTCGTCCGCCGTGCCTCACGCTCATCACGACTCGTCGGCCTCCCGCCCCTTCGTCCCGGACGCCCGATGCGCCGGATTCCTGTCCGCGTGCCCTATGAGGCTCGCAGACACCTGAAAGAGGGACGCAGGCAACCCCCCGTTAACCCCACGTGCCCGCTTATGTCCGGATGAGTTCGGTCCCGCGAGGCTCCGGTTGCAGGCCCGAGGCGCGATAAGGATCACACTGACCAGCAGGAATGACCTTGGGTGAGGGGGCAGACGTACCTGCGTACCCGCGGTTTCACTGCACTGTGCACCTAAACGCATACAGCACGTAAGACGCAGAAGCCGCCTATGGTCGATTTTCGGCCCACGCACGTCACCGTTGCCGTCGGCGGGCCCGATCCTGTCCCCGTCGAAAGGTAGGCGAGCCCCGTTTTGGCGACCGCCACTGCCGTCACCCCGCGTCCGACGACCCGCCGGGCCGCCAAGGCCCGCAATGTCACCGTCACCGATCCCGCCCTGGTCAGGCGCGCCGTCAAGGCGGCAGCGCTCGGCAACGCCATGGAATGGTTCGACTTCGGTGTCTACAGCTACATCGCGGTCACCCTGGGCAAGGTCTTCTTCCCGTCCGGCAACCCCACCGCGCAGTTGCTGTCCACCTTCGGTGCCTTCGCGGCGGCCTTCCTGGTCCGTCCGCTGGGCGGCATGGTCTTCGGGCCGCTGGGCGACCGCATCGGCCGCCAGAAGGTCCTCGCCCTGACAATGATCATGATGGCGGCGGGCACGTTCGCCATCGGCCTGATCCCGTCCTACTCGGTGATCGGCGTCGGCGCGCCGCTCCTGCTGCTGGCCGCCCGGCTGGTGCAGGGCTTCTCCACCGGCGGCGAGTACGCGGGCGCGTCCACCTTCATCGCCGAGTACGCGCCCGACAAGAAGCGCGGCTTCTTCGGCAGCTGGCTGGAGTTCGGCACGCTCGCCGGCTACATCGGCGGCGCGGGCCTGGTCACCCTGATGACCGCCCTGCTGTCCTCCGACGACCTGCTCTCCTGGGGCTGGCGCATCCCGTTCCTGATCGCGGGCCCGATGGGCATCATCGGCCTGTACCTGCGGATGCGGCTGGAGGAGACCCCGGCGTTCGCCGCGCAGCTGGAGAAGGCCGAGGCCCGGCCCAAGGTGCCGCTGCGCGACATGGTCGCGGGCCAGTGGAAGGCGCTGCTGATCTGCATGGGCCTGGTGCTGGTCTTCAACGTCACCGACTACATGCTGCTGTCGTACATGCCGAGCTACCTCACCAGTGAGCTGAAGTACGACGAGACCCACGGCCTGCTGGTCGTGCTCGGCGTGATGGCCCTGATGATGATCGTCCAGCCGTTCGCCGGCGCGCTCACCGACCGCGTCGGCCGCCGCCCGGTGATCGCGGCGGGCTGCGCGGGCTTCCTGCTGCTGTCCATCCCCGCGCTGCTGCTGATCCGCCAGGGCAGCCTGCTCGCGGTCGGACTCGGCATGGCCGCGCTGGGCCTGCTGCTGGTGTGCTTCACCGCCGCCATGCCGGCCGCGCTGCCCGCGCTCTTCCCGACCCGGGTGCGCTACGGCTCCCTGTCCATCGGCTTCAACGTCTCCGTGTCCCTGTTCGGCGGTACGACCCCGCTCGTCGTCACCGCGCTGATCGGGGCCACCGGGAACATGATGATGCCCGCGTACTACATGATGGCCGCCGCCGTCGTGGGCGGGTTCGCCGTCTGGCGCATGTCCGAGTCGGCGGGCCGCCCGCTGCCGGGCTCGGCGCCGTCGGTCGAGGGCAGCTGACCGCTCCCGCGCGCCGTTTCAGGGGCCCGCGGCCGGATTCGTCCGGCCGCGGGCCCCTGCCCGTCTCCGTGGAGCCGCCCCGTTCGGGCCCGTCTGCTGGGATCATCGGACGTGCAGGGCGGTACGGCCTCCGGAAGACACTCGGGAGCCTCCGGACGACACCTCGGGAAAGGCAGCAGGCGCTATGAGCGGGTCGCAGCTCTGGGTCGACGTCGACGACTACTTCACCAGCCATCTCTCACCGGACGACGAGGCGCTGCGGGCGGCCCTGCGGGACAGCGAGACCGCCGGGCTGCCCCCGATCGCGGTCACGGCCGCACAAGGCAAACTCCTCCAGCTGCTCGCCCTGACGCAGGGCGCCCGGCACGTGCTGGAGATCGGCACGCTCGGCGGGTACAGCACGATCTGGCTGGGCCGCGCCCTGCCGGAGGACGGCCGGCTGGTCACGCTGGAGTACAACGCCAAGCACGCCGACGTGGCCGTCCGCAACATCTCCCGGGCCGGGCTGGAGCGGATCGTGGAGGTGCGGGTCGGCCCGGCCCTGGAGTCGCTGCCCAAGCTCGCCGACGAGAACCCGGCCCCCTTCGACCTCGTCTTCATCGACGCGGACAAGGCGAACAACCGGCACTACCTGGAGTGGGCGCTCAAGCTCACCCGGGCGGGCAGCCTGATCATCCTGGACAACGTGGTGCGCCAGGGCCGGGTGGCCGACGCGCGCAGCACCGAGCCCGACGTGGTGGGCACCCGCGCCGCGCTCGAACTGATCGCCACCCACCCCCGGCTGTCCGGCACGGCCATCCAGACGGTCGGCCTCAAGGGCTACGACGGCTTCGCGCTGGCGCGGGTGCAGGACTGACGGCGCCTGGCCGCGCGGTTCACACCTCGTGGAAGAACCCCACGTTGACGCTGCGCGGCCCGGAGCGCTCCTGGACGACGATCTCGCCCGCTCCGCCGCGCGGCAGCGGCACGGTCGCGCCGTAGCCGACGGCCTCGGCGTGCGGCCCGTAGGTGAGCCGGACCTCGGAGGCCGGATCGGGCCGGGAGCCGCGCAGCCAGGTCAGCTGCCAGGTGCCGTCCGGGCCGCAGCGGAACTCCAGGTGGACGCGGGAGACGAACAGCCAGTCCTCGGGGGTGACCAGCCGGCACACCGCCGCGTCCCGGCCGACCCGCAGCGCCGTGCCGGGCTCGCTGGGCACTTCGGCCAGCGTCATGCCGGCCGTGGCACCCGCCTGAGCCCCCGAGACGGCGACCATGGTGAGTTCGAGCACGAGCGCTCCCCCTGAAACGTCCGAAACACCGTTGTACGGCGGTGACTTGCGGCGGGCGGGCCGCCGTACCGTCGCCGCATGATACGGCCCCCGGCGCGGTGGCGTCCGGCACAATGGACCCATGACCGAGCGAAAGCCACCGGGCGTTCCGTTCGACTCCTGGGTGGACAAACAGATCCGTGACGCGCAGGGGCGCGGGGAGTTCGAGAGGCTGCCGGGGGCGGGGGCGCCACTGCCGGCGGAGGTCGACTCCACGTACGACGAACTGTGGTGGGTCAAGCGGAAGATGGCGCGCGAGGGCCTGGCCTACCTGCCGCCCGCGCTGGCGCTGCGCAAGGAGGCGGAGGACGCGCTGGCGGCGGCGTACGCCGCGCCCTCCGAGCGGATCGCCCGCAAGCTGATCGAGGACGTCAACGTCAAGATCCGCGACATGATGTTCAGGCCGCCGCCCGGACCGCCGCTGGGGAAGAAGCCGTACGACGTCGAGGAGGTCGTACGGGAATGGCGGCAGCGCAGGGCTGCCGCCGGTGGCACGGGTTCAGCGGGTTCAGCCGCGCAGTAGCCGTTCCGCGAGTTCCCGGTAGTCCCGCAGGGCCAGCCGCAGCTGCTCGGTGTCGGTCTCGGCGCCGGGCCCGTGTTCCTCGGCGCCCTCCCAGGACATCCGCAGGGTACGGCGGCGCCGCGTCACCGCCTCGGTGAACCGGGCGGCGATCTCCTCCACGGTCCGGTCGGCCCGCTCCACGGCCCCCTTCGGCTGGTCCACGAACCCCCCGACCACCTCCCGCATCCGCCGCTGCCACTCCTCGACTTCCTCCCGCGCGAGCAGGGGGGAGCCCTGGGGGGACGTCGACGTGGGGGCAGAAGCGTCGGCGGAGGTGGCCGGTTCCGTACCGACGGCGCCCGTGGCGGGGGTGGTGTCCGAGCGGGGTGCGTCGTGGGCCGGTGCGCCCGGTGCCGTCGGCCAGGCGTCGCGGCCCGGGGTGTCGGCCGTCGTCGCCTCCCGCTGGGACGCCTCACCGGGCGCCGGTGCGCCCAGACCGTTGTCGGGCATCCGGTCCTCCTCCGAGATCGCCTCGCGCTCCGCCCGGTGACTGGCCCCGAACCCCTCGTCGGCACCGGCCCCCAGGTCCTCCGTACCGGGCCGCAGCCCTTCGGTACCGTGCCGCCGCCCGGCCTGCTCGGTACCCCGCCACTGCCCGGTCTCCTCCGCGCCACGCCACTGCCCGGCCCCGGCGCCCGCGGGGCCCGGGGGCGGCGCCGGGGTGCCCTCGGGGGCGCGGTCGTCGCCCGTGAGCCCGTCCCTGCCGGCCTGGGGACGATCGGCGAACCCCTCGCCGGGCTCGGCACCGGCCGGGGCCTGCCCGTATCCGGCTCCGGCTCCCTCCGCACCGGGCCGCAGCCCTTCGGTGCCCGCCGGGCCCGGGGGTGGCGCCGGGGTGTCCTCGGGGGCGCGGTCGTCGCCGGTCAGGCCTTCGCGGCCGGGGCCGACGGTGCCGGGGAGCCGGCCGCCCGCCGGTCCGGTACCGCTCGCGTCCGGGGTCCGGCCGCCCGCCGTCCCCGTACCGCCGCTCGCGTTCGTTCTTCCGGCTTCCGTGCCCGGCGCGCCCGCGCCGCCCGCGATCCAGCCCCCGGTGCTGCCTGCCTGCCCCGGTTCGCGCGGGAGGCCTTCCTCCGGGCGCAGCCTGCTGCTCCCGGTGCCGCTGCCGGTGCGGTGGCCGGAAGGCGCGTTGCCCGAGGACGACCATTCGTCCGTGTCCGGGGTGTCCTGTTCCGGGGTCCATTCCTCGCCCGGGGCCCGGGAGAGGCGTTCGGTGCGGTGGCGGTCGTCGCCGGGGCCGCTCGTCCTGTCCCGCATGGTCCTCAGCTCTCCTTCGGTCGGCTCCGGTGCAGGGCCCACGGGGTGTGCGTGCGGGCGTGGGTGCGGCCGCCGTGGGAGGCCGTGGCCCGGCCCGTACCCGCCGGGGCCCGGTGCCGGCCGGGCTCGGTGCTGGTCAGGTCGTCGAAGAGGGCACGCCCGCCGAGCAGCGCCGCGCGCAGTTCCTCGGTGCCGCCGCCCGTGCGGGCCACCCGGTGCAGGTTCCGGTAGCCGTCGACGTGGTCGGCGTGGTGCACGGACAGCGCCTCGACCTGCTCCTCGTACCGCCCGCCGTCGGGGTAGCCGCGCGCCTCCGCGAGCCGCGCGAGCAGCCGGTCGGCCTCGGCCACGGCCTCCTTCGGCGAGTCCACGAAGCGTTCCTGCACGGCCGTCCAGAGGTCCGCGTACCGCTGCCGCTCGGCCCCGTCCAGCGGCCGTTCGCGCAGTTCGCCGTGGCGTTCGAGGCGCTCGCCCAGTTCCCGTTCGGCCGCCTTGGTGTCCCCGTCGTGCAGGGCCACGGCCCGCTCGTACTCCGGCCCGAAGCGCCGCTTCAGGCTCGTCCCGCCGCGCCGGCCACGGCCCTGCCGGGCGACGAGCCCGGCCGCACCGAGGACCACGACCGCGGCGATCACGATCAGCAGAATGATCAGCCAAGTGGACATGGTTGCCTTCCGGCCCCTTCCGATCGGACCGGCTCCGCCGGCCGGTTCACTCCCCGGGTGACCCGGAACCCGGTCCACAAACGACGGCCCGCGCCCCACAATGACGGTCATGACGTGGACGATCACCGCCGGGACATGGACGATCACCGTCGAGCCGTACGACTCCCCGGCCGCCGCCGCACTGTGGCGGGCGTACTACACCGAGGTCAGCGACCGCTGGTACCTGCTGCACGAGGGCCGCCGCACCGACCCCGGCGAGCTGGAGCGGGAGATCGCGGCGAACAGCGGCGCGGACCTCGCCCCGCCGTCCGGGTGCCTGCTGGTCGGACGGTACGACGGCACCCCGGCCGGTACGGCGGGCGTACGGCTGCTGGACGCGGACACCGCCGAGCTGACCCGGGTGTTCGTGCTGCCGGAGCGGCGCGGCCGGGGCGGGGCCCCGCTGCTCGTGGCCGCCGCCGAGGAGGCCGCGCGCACACTCGGCGCCCGGCGGATCGTCCTGGACACCCGCGGCGACCTCGTCGAGGCCCGTGCCCTGTACGCCCGCCTCGGCTACACCGAGACCGCCCCGCACAACACCGACCGCTACGCCGAGCACTGGTTCGCGAAGGAGCTAGGGCCGGCGGCGGCCGTCAGCTGAGCTGCGCCACCGTGCTGCCGTTGTGCGGGCGTTCGCGTTCGGCGCCGCACAGTTCGCCGGTGAGGTCGTGGACCAGCCGGGTCAGGTCCTCGGGGCGGCCGGGCTCCCACCAGTCGCCGAGCAGCTCGGCCAGCGACTGCTCACGGGCCGCGGCGAGCCGTTCGGCGACCTCCCGGCCGGAGTCGGTCAGCACCAGGTCCAGCCCCCGGCGCTCGGCGAGCCGCCGCTCCTCCACCTGGCGGGCGGCGGCCATGACCGCCTGGAGCGGGACCGCGCTGCGCTCGGCCAGCATCCCGGGTTCCACGGAGCCGTAGCGGCGGACGCGCAGCAGCAGCCAGCCCGCGGCGGGCAGCAGGTCGTACCCGGCCCGTTCGATGATCTTCCGGTAGATCTCGCGGCGGCCCTCGCGGGTGCCCAGGACGGACAGGGCCCGGCAGCACTCGTCGTGGGAGGAGCGGTGGACGGGGTTGGGCGGGATGGTCTCGGAGATGTCCGGCGCGGTGACCGAGGCGCGCAGCCGGTCCTCCTTGAGGAACCAGGCCAGCAGGAAGCCGAGGAGGGCGACGGGGGCGGCGTAGAGGAAGACGTCGGTGATGGCGGACGCGTAGGCGTGCAGGGCGGCCTGGCGCGGCGCGGGCGGCAGGGCGGCGATGCCCCGCGGGTCGGACTTCAGCGCGTCGGCGCCGACGCCCGGCGGCAGCCGTACGCCACGGAAGGCGTCGGCGAGCTTGTCGCCGAGGCGGCTCGCGAAGACCGTGCCGAAGATGGCCACGCCGAACGAGGCGCCGATGGAGCGGAAGAAGGTGGCGCCGGAGGTGGCGACGCCCAGATCCTCGTAGGGAACGGCGTTCTGCACGATCAGCACCAGCACCTGCATGACCAGGCCGAGCCCGAGACCGAAGACGAAGAAGTAGGTGCTCATCACGGCGGTCCCGCCGTGCTCGTCCAGCCGGGCCAGGAGCAGCAGGCCGAGCGTGGTGACGGCGGTGCCCGCGACCGGGAACACCTTCCAGCGGCCGGTGCGGCTGACGATCTGCCCGGAGACGGTGGACGACAGCAGCAGGCCGAACACCATGGGCAGCATGTGCACGCCGGACAGGGTCGGGGTGACGCCGTGCACGACCTGGAGGAACGTCGGCAGATAGGTCATCGCGCCGAACATGGCGAAGCCGACGACGAAGCTGATGACGGACGCCAGGGTGAAGGTGCGCACCCGGAACAGCCTCAGCGGCAGCACGGGTTCGGCGGCCCGCCGCTCCACGGCCACGAACGCCACGGCGAGGACGACGCCCAGCACGGCGAGCCCGATGATCCGCGCCGAACCCCACGGCCAGGTCGTGCCGCCGAGCGAGGCGACCAGCACCAGACAGGTGGCGACGGCGGCGATCAGGAAGGTGCCGAGGTAGTCGATGACGTGGTGGGCGGCGCGGTGCGAAAGGCGCAGCGCCACGGCGATCACGGCGAGCGCGACGACGCCGACGGGCAGGTTGACGTAGAACACCCAGCGCCAGCTGAGGTGCTCGGTGAACAGCCCGCCGAGCAGCGGCCCAAGCACGCTGGTGGCGCCGAACACGGCACCGAACAGTCCCTGGTAGCGGCCGCGTTCCCGGGGCGGGACGAGATCGCCGACGATCGCCATGGACAGCACCATCAGCCCGCCGCCGCCCAGGCCCTGGAGCGCCCGGAAGGCGATGAGCTGGGGCATGTCCTGGGCCATCCCGCACAGCGCGGAACCGATCAGGAAGATCACGATGGCGATCTGGAACAGCCGCTTGCGGCCGTACTGGTCGCCGAGCTTGCCCCACAGCGGGGTCGCGGCGGTGGACGCCAGCAGATAGGCGGTGACGACCCAGGAGAGGTGTTCCAGGCCGCCCAGGTCGCTGACGATGGTCGGCAGCGCGGTCGAGACGATGGTCTGGTCCAGGGCGGCGAGCAGCAGGCCGAGCAGCAGCGCGCCGATCGGGACGAGCACGCTGCCCGGAACGTGCTCGCCGCCGCCGGTGCGCTCGGCCGCCGTGCCGTGCGTGTCCAGGGCCATGGGGACCTCCCGGGGCTCGGGTGCACCTTCCATCGTGATCTGTGTGTCCGGTTATGGCCTGTCGAGTCCTCCGGAAACGGCGGTCCTCCGGCGGTCCTCCGCATAACCTCGAAAGCTCCCGAGGTCATGCGGAGGGGGCACGGCGTGAGGGGTGAGGGGGACAGGGCGTGACGGGTGAGGGGGGACACGGCGTGACGGGAGAGCGGGGCAGCACCTGCCCGGAGTGCGGGACGCCGAGGGGGCCGGACCACACGCCGGCGTGCGACTGCGCCGAACGCGCGGCGGAGGCACTGCGCGAGACCCGCACGGCCGAGGCGGCAGCGGCGGAGGACTTCGACCCGCTGCGGATACGGCCGTACGTCACGACGACGACCCAGGCGACGACGGCCGGCCCACCCGTGCACACCGACTTCCCCGACCCTCCGCCCACGCCGGCCCCGGCCCGTCGGCCGCAGCCGCCCGCCCCCGGGGAGCCCGCCGACCCCGGCCCCGGCCCCCGCTCCCGCCGCACGCTGCTGCTGGCGGCCGGCGGCCTCGGCGCGGCCCTCCTGGCGGCGACCGCCTTCGCCCTGACCTCCTACCGCACCCCGACCCACGACCCGGCGGCCCAGGAAATCAGACAGAGCATCCCGGCCGACCCGACGAAGACTCGCCCGTCCACCCCGGCACCGGCGCCTCCGGCGGCCCCGCCCGCTCCCCTGCCGTCCTCGCCGACCCCCACCGCACCGACCCCGTCCCCGACGGCCACGTCCACGTCCCCGACCCCGTCCCCCACACCGACGCCGACCCGCACCCCGTCCCGCACGCCCTCACCGACGGCCACCTCCGCCCCGCCCACCACACCGGCGATGACGCCGGTACTGCGCCGCGGCGACACCGGCCCGGAGGTGACGGAACTCCAGCAGCGCCTACGGCAGCTGAACCTCTACGGCGACCGCGTCGACGGCATCTACACCCGCCCCGTGGAAGACGCCGTACGCAACTACCAACTGGCCCGGGGCATCAAGGAAGACCCGTTGGGCGAATACGGCCCGGCCACCCGAAGAAGCCTGGAATCGGAAACGAGGGATCCCTGAGGCGCCCCGTAAGGGGCGCGGGGAACGGCGCGATCAACCACGACGCACCCGCACCCGACAACAAACCAGTGGGCCCCGCAAGGGGCGCGGGGAACTGCGCGACAAGCCACGACGCACCCGCACCCGACAACGAACCAGTGGGCCCCGCAAGGGCCGCGGGGAACGGCGCGCCAAGCCACAACGCACCCGCACCCGGAAGCCAGCGCAGCGCTAAGGTGCCGTCAGCCGATCAGCAAGCGCAGCGCCCCGTCGGCCCCCGCCTCCACCCGTACCCGCGTGAGGTCCGGCACCGCCACATCCGGCTCGTGGGCGACCGCCCGCGGCCCGACCCCCACGACCCGCATCCCCGCGGAGCGCCCCGCCGCGATCCCCGCGCCGGAGTCCTCGAACACGACACAGTCGGCGGGATCGACCCCCAGCTCGGCCGCGCCCTTCAGGAAACCCTCGGGGTCGGGCTTGCTCGCGCCGACCGACTCCGCGGTGATCCGGACCTCCGGCAGCGCCAGCCCCGCCGCGGTCATGCGCGCGGTCGCCAGCCCGCTGTCGGCGGAGGTCACCAGCGCGTGCGGCAGCCCCGCCAGCGACGCGAGGAACGCCCCGGCACCGGGCACCTCGACCACGCCCTCGATGTCGGCGGTCTCCTCCGCGAGCATCCGCTCGTTCTCCGCGAAGTTCTCCTCCATCGGCCGGTCGGGCAGCAGCAGGGCCATGGAGGCGTGCCCCTGCCGGCCGTGGATGACCTTCATCACCTCGTCGCCGTCCAGCCCGTGCCGCCCGGCCCAGCGCCGCCAGACGCGGTCGACCACGGCATCCGAGTTGACGAGGGTGCCGTCCATGTCGAGCAGCAGGGCACGGCAGGTGAGGACGGTGGGCGTGGCGGTGGCCGGCATCGGCAGCTCCAGCAGGAAGGAGGGCCCGTGTCGGGAAAGACGGCGGGAGGGACAAGGCGGCCCCGCCCGCCGGTCAGGGAAAACGGGCGGGAGCCACTTTGTTCCTCCACGGTACAAAACGGTTCCGCCTTTCCGCCACTGTTCCCGGCGGGGATTCACCGTCCGTTCGCCCGCCCGACCGCTCAGCCGGCCACCGCTTCCCACAGGCTCCAGGCGCCGAGCGCCAGCATCAGCACGGCCGCGATCTGCGTGATCAGCCGCAGCGGCACCCGCCTCATCAGGGCCTTTCCACCGACGATGCCGAGCCCGGCGACGGCCCACAGACCGAGCACCGCACCGAGACCGACCGAGATCGGGTCGTCGTAGCGGGCGGCGAGGTTGGCGGTCATGATCTGGGTGAGATCGCCGAACTCGGCGACCAGGATGAGCATGAACCCGGTGCCCGCGACCTTCCAGAAGGACTGGTCGGCGGGCTTCTTGACCTCTTCCTCGCCGTCGTCCTTCTTCAGCAGGAGCATCGCGGCCCCGCCGAGGAAGAGCACACCGGTGAGGGCGTGCACGATCTGCTGCGGCAGCAGGGTGAGCACGCTGCCGGCCGCGACGGCGAGCACGACGTGCAGCAGGAAGGCCGCGGCGACGCCCGCGAAGACGTACGAGGCGCGGTAGCGGGTGCCGAGGACCAGACCGGCGAGCGCGGTCTTGTCCGGCAGTTCGGCGAGGAAGACGACGCCGAAGACGAGCGCCGTCACGGTGATGCTGATCAAAGGTCCTCAATCGGTCGGGCCACCCGGCCGAGAGTGCGGTACGTCACGCGATGACACCTCGGCAGGGCAGCGCACTTCTCGCCCGTGCCGGTGGGGCACGGGCGTGCACTGCTTGCCGAAGGTCTCGCTGGCGGTTCCTGCTGGAGGCCGCCTCCGGGCGCCGGCTCAGGCTCGCTGAGCAGTATGTCGACGGTCCGGCGAAGAGCTACTCCCCTTCTGCGCCTCCCATCGTACGGGATGTGAAAGTTCTGTCGTCAACCTTGTCTTGACATGATCACGTCACTATCTTCTCACCAAACGCTCATCCGCCGGCCATCCCTCATCGCGAGCATTCCCTCGCTCGCGCTCCAACACCCCCAGCTCCAAAGGGAGTTCACGCATGCCCAGGTTCTACGCGCGTCGACGGACGAGCATCCTCGCGGCCCTCACCGGCCTGATCGCCTCCGTCGCCCTGTTCAACTCACCGAGCGCCTCCGCCGCCCTGCCCACGCCGGTCAGCGCCGCCACCGCCCGCGAGTACCTCTCCCAGCTCACCGTGGCCACGGAGAACCGCACCGGTTACAGCCGCGACCTGTTCCCGCACTGGATCACCATCAGCGGCGCCTGCAACACCCGCGAGACGGTCCTGAAGCGGGACGGCACGAACGTCACCACCGACTCCTCCTGCGCCGCGACCGGCGGCAGCTGGTACTCGCCGTACGACGGCGCGACCTGGACCGCCGCGTCCGACCTCGACATCGACCACCTCGTCCCGCTGGCCGAGGCCTGGGACTCCGGCGCGAGCAAGTGGACGACGGCCCAGCGGCAGGCGTTCGCCAACGACCTCACCCGCCCCCAGCTGATCGCCGTGACCGACAACGTCAACCAGGCGAAGGGCGACCAGGACCCGGCCACGTGGATGCCGTCGCGGTCGGCGTACGTGTGCACGTACGTGCGCGCGTGGGTGCAGGTGAAGTACTACTACGGCCTGTCGGTGGACTCGGCCGAGAAGAGCGCGCTGACGAACTACCTGGCGAGCTGCTGAGCGCCGGGAAGTAGCGGCGCGCCCGCCTGAAGCCGCGGGCGTGCGCCGTCATGAAGACGCGGGCTTGCGCCGCATCAGGAACCCCGCCGCCGCGCCGGCGCCGAACAGCGCCGCCACCGACACTCCCGTGGCCAGCCAGGTCGCGCCCAGCCACTGGGCGCCGTAGTAGCCGAGGGCCACGCTGTACGCGGCCCAGGACAGGCCCGCCAGGGCGGACCAGGGCAGGAAGTCGCGGGCGCGGCGGTGGGCGGCGCCCGCGCAGAAGGAGACGACCGAGCGGCCGGCGGGGGCGAAACGGGCCAGGACGACCAGCGCGCCGCCGCCGCGGGCGAGGGCGTCACCGAGACGTTCCTGCGCGGAGGTGAGCCTGCGGGAGCGGGCTATCGCCCGGTCCAGCCGCTCGCCGCCGCGCCAGGCGAGGCGGTAGGCCACCAGGTCGCCCAGGACCGAGGCCGTCGCGGCGGACAGGATCAGGGCCAGGATGTCCGGCACCTCGTGCGCGACCTGGCCCGCCGCGCCGGTGCCCGCCGCCGCTGCCGTACCCGCCGTGATGACCAGCACTCCGCTGGGCAGCACCGGCAGGAACACATCAAGCAGGACCGAGACGGCCACCACGGCGTAGATCCATGGCCCGGCCGCTAGCGACCCCACGCTTTCCCACACGACGACTCCTGACATTCCCCCGTTGACGGCTATACAGCGTACGCGGGGGGTGTGACAGGAGGTTCCCGGGGGGTTCGTGAGTCGATCACGGGACGTTCACGGGCGGCCGGTCACCGAGGTGCGCCGGCCGCCCGCGCGTCGTACGACGTCAGACCACTACCGGGGTCAGACCGCCACCGCGGTCTGCTCGGCCGTCTTGGCCTCGTCCCGCGCCGGGCGCCGGGTGAGGAGGCGGTCCAGGCCGAAGGCGCCGGAGCCGGTGAAGACCAGCAGCAGGAACGACCAGCAGAACAGCGCCGACAGCTCGCCGCCGTTCTGTATCGGCCACAGCGCGAGCTGCTGGTGGACGTCGAAGTAGGCGTAGGCCATGGAGCCGGAGGCGATCAGCGCGGCCGCGCGGGTGCCGAGGCCGAGCAGGACGAGACCGCCGGCGACGAGCTGGATCACGGCCGCGTACCAGCCGGGCCAGGTGCCGGCCGCGACGGTGCCGCCGTTGGTGCCGGCGGCGCCGCCGAGGACGCCGAACAGGGAGGCGGCACCGTGCACGGCGAAGAGCAGGCCGACGACGATGCGGAAGAGCCCGAGGGCATAGGGCTGAGCGGAATCGAGACGAGCGGACATGTGGGGATGACTCCTTCTTCGGTGTCTGTCGGGCCGGCCGGGGACGAGGCCGGCTGTGGGGAAGGGGGAACCGAATCAAGCCAAGGTTAGGGGTACCTAATCTGTACTTGCAAGTTCAACATCTGGCCAACGGTTCCGCGTCCCACCAGCCCCTCGCGCCCCTCCGTCACCGCTCGTGATCACCCGTGATCACCTGGGGCCCGCCCGCCCCCGCACTTCCAGGCCGCCCAGGAGTTCCGCCGTGGCGCGGGCCACGGCGTCCACCGCCGCCTCGAAGACCTCGCGGTTGTGGGCGGCGGGGGCCCTGAAGCCCGAAACCTTTCGGACGTACTGCAACGCGGCCGCGCGGATGTCGTCGTCCGTGGCCTCACCTGGCAGCACGGGCGGGCGCAGCGTCTTGATGCTTCGGCACATGTCCCCAGTCTCGCGCCGCGCGCCACGCCCTGCGATGATCACCGCGAAGGCGGCCACCGACTCCCGGGGCCGACCGTCGAAGGGAACAACTCCATGACGCATCCGCTCTCCGTGGCCGTCCTCGGCCCCGGCGGCACCGGTGGTCTGCTCGCCGCCCTGCTGTCCCGATCCGGACATCGCGTGCTCTGCCTCGCCGGGGCGGAAACGGCCGAAAAGCTGCGCCGCGACGGCATCACCGTCCGCAGTCCGCAGTTCGGCGCCTTCACCGCCGCCGTCGACGCGGACACCGAGCTGCGCGCTCCGGTGGACGTCTGCCTGGTCACCGTCAAGCACACCGCGCTCGACGCCGCGCTCACCCGGGTCCCGCCCGCCGTGCTCGGTGACGCCCTGCTCGTCCCGCTGCTGAACGGCGTCGAACACCCCGCGTTCCTGCGCGGGCGCTACCGCCCCGACCGGGTCGCCCCGGCCGTGATCCGCGTGGAGTCCACCCGGGTCGCGCCGGGCGTGATCGAACACGGCAGCCCGTTCACGGAGATCGACCTGGCCGGGGACACCGTGCCCCGCGCCCGGCTGGAGGCGCTGGCCGCCCGGCTCACGGAGTGCGGCACGACCGCCGCGGTGGCCGGGGACGAGTCGGCGGCGCTGTGGGCCAAGATGGCCTTCCTCGCCCCGTTCGCGCTGCTCACCACCCGGTACGGCGTCCCCCTCGGCACCGCCCGCACCCGGCACCGCGCCGAGCTGGAGGCACTGGTCGCCGAGACGGCCGCGGTCGGCCGGGCCTGCGGCGCCCCCGCCGATCCGGTGCGGGCCCTCGCCCGGTACGACGCCTTCCCGCCCGCCGCCAAGTCCTCCATGCAGCGCGACGCCGAGGCCGGCCGCCCGCTGGAGCTGGACGCCATCGGCGGCGCCCTGCTGCGGGCGGCCGAGCGGCACGGCGTACCGGTGCCGGTGGCGCGGCGACTGGTGCGGGAACTGCGCGAGGCGGGATACTGACCACCGGTCAGTCGAGCGGCTGACCGACGGTCACTCAGGCATGCCGCCCCACACTGACCGTCGGTCACTCGTGCGGCTGAAACCTCACCCGTACCGCCTGTCCGGCCTCGCTTCAGCAAATCGAACAGGCGTAGCATTGGCGCGTGGCTACGACCTATGAATTCCCCAGTGACCTCCTCGCCGGTCAGGAGGAGCTGCATCAGGTCCGGGCCGAGCTGTCGGCCCTGCTCAAGCGGTTGCCCTGGTCGGTCGAGCCGATGGACGGCTTCAGCGACGACAACGGCTGGCGCAAGGTGGAGCGGCCCGCGTCCCCCGGCTGGACGGAGGACGAGCAGGCCCAGGTGGAGAAGCTGCGGCGGCGCGAGCACGAGCTGGCGGTCTTCGTCAGCACCCACCGGTTCTGGACGGAGGTCCCGGCGGCGGACCGGATGGACGCCCGGACCTGCCTGAAGCACGCCCGCGAGGAGCAGGCGGAGGAATAGGGCGGGCCACGGGGCGCGACACAGGGACGGGGAAAGACGAACGGCCCCCCGGAGATCTCCGGGGGGCCGTATCCGTGGGCGCGGACGGTTTCGAACCGCCGACATCCTGCTTGTAAGGCAGGCGCTCTACCCCTGAGCTACGCACCCGGACAGGTCGACAGCCTACATTGCCCGGTGGGCCGCACCGCAAACAGACGGGAGCGTCACGTGCCCCGGGCGAACCGACCGGCCCGTGTGTTCGTCCTCACCGGGTGGGACAATGACACCACCCAGGGCGAATCACCACACGGGAGAGGCATGTGACGGCGACACCGGGCACGCCAGCGACACCGCCGTACCCGCCGCCGTCCCCCGGCCGCACCCGGCGTGGCCGCCGTGCCGTCCGGGACACCCTCGCCCTGCTCGGCCTGCCGGTGCTGGCCGCGCCGCTGCTGGCCGCCGCGTTCGCCGGCGGGGGCACCCGGCGCTGGTTCGGCGGGCGGGCCGAGAACCAGCGCGCGGAGGCCCAGGCCGCCAAGGACGCCGCCGCCGCGGCCTTCTACGAACTCGACACCGCCCAGCGGGACCTGCGGATCTCGGTCGAGACCGTAGCGGCGGCGGACGACTCCCCCGCCGCCCGCCGCGCCGTCGCGGACTTCGCGGCGCTCGGGCACCGCGTCGACGAGGCCAGCCGGCGCTACATCGAGGCCGTCGACGCCCACGACCTGGACCGGGACGCCCTGGAGGCCGGCCGGGCCACGCGGGCGCGCACCGAGCTGACCGCGGCCCGGGACGAACTGCTGCGGGTGCGGCGGGAGCTGGAGGAGTTCGGCCGCTCGCTCGGGCCGCTGCTGGACAAGGCGGAGACCCGGCTGGCCCGGCTGGCGCCCGCCGTCGAGCGGGCCCGGCAGTCGCTGCTGGCCGCGAGCGACGCCCTGGACGCCGTACGCGCGCGAAACCTGCGGGCCGACGACCTGGCCGCGCGGCTCGCCGCCCTGGCCCCGGAGCTGACCCGGCTGAACCAGGGCGCCGGGCGGCACGGGGTGGACGCCACGCTGGAGCGGGCCGAGCGGGTGCAGCGGGCGGCCGGGGCGATCCGGGCCGAGGCCGAGCGGCTGCCCGAGCGGGCGGCCGAGATCGACCACCGGCTGGTGTCCCTGCGCACCCGGGCGCAGGCGCTGACCACCCGGGCCGGACAGGTGGAGCCGGTCCTCAGCGAGCTGCGCCGCCGCTTCACCGCCGCCTGCTGGCAGGACCTCCAGCAGGTGCCCGCGCTGGCCGCCGAGAACGTACGGCAGGCCGAGCTGAGGCTCGCGGAGGCGCGGGCGGCGCGGGACGCCCAGCGGTGGGCGGACGCCACCGCGCTGCTGTCCACCGTCCGGGCGCTGCTGAACGCCACCGACGAGGCGGTGTCGGCCGCCGGCGACCGGCTGGCCCGGCTGAACGCCGTGCAGAAGGACCCGCAGGAGGAGATCGATCGGACCCGGTTCGCGATCCGGGACGCCCAGCGGCTGGCGATGGCGGGGCGCACGACACCCGACCCCCGGCACGCCCGCCCCCTGGACGACGCGGTGGCCCGGCTGGACCGGGCGATCGGCACCCTGGCCGAGCACCACCCGGACTACTGGCACTTCCTCGGCGAGACGGAGGCGGTCCGGCAGAGCGTGGCACGCGTGGTGGCCCTCATCCGCGAGGACCGCGGCGCCGGCCACTGAGCCACGCGGGGCGCCCAGGGGCGGCGGCGGGCGTGTTGCCGGGCCGCCGGGGCCGGTGGATATTGGGTAAACGGACGAAGGGCCTCCGCTAGCGCCCGAGGAGGCGGACATGGCCACACACGCGGTGCGTTCGAGGAACGCCCGGGAACGCCGGCGGATCCGGCTGGACGACCATCTGCCCGTGGACCACCGGCTCAACCGGGTCTACCGCGCCGGGGCGGGCCTGATCGGCGCGTTCCTGGTCGCCTTCGGCATTCTCGGCCTGCTGGACCAGATCGGGTTCTTCAGCACGGGCGGCAACCAGGTCGCCGGGCTGAACACCAACGGCGCGCTCAGCGTGCTGTCGATCTGCATCGGCGTGCTGCTGCTGGTGGGCGCGGCCGTCGGCGGGAACTTCGCGTCCACCCTGAACATGGTCCTGGGTGTGCTGTTCCTGCTGAACGGCTTCCTGTTCCTCGGCCTGCTGGAAACCCCGAACAACTTCCTGGCGTTCAAGATCCAGAACGTGTACTTCAGCTTCGTCGTGGGCCTGCTGCTGATGACCTTCGGCATGTACGGCCGGGTCGGGCACGCGCTGCCGCACGACAACCCGTACTGGCGGGCCCGCCACCCCGATCCCTCCCCGCACGAGGAGGGCGGCCGGCGGCAGGGCCCGCAGCAGGGACCGGATCAGGTCCGGTAGGCGTAGAACGCCGCGTTCGGGTACGACGCGACCAGGCTGGCCACCGACCGGTTGTAGGTGTTGGTCGAGTGGTACGTCACGTACGGCACGCCCCGGCGGTCCCGGGAGGTGACGATCATCGTGTGGTCCTTCGAACCGTCACGGTTGAAGTCCATCTGGATCACGTCGCCGAGATCCGCCTGGTAGACGTTGGCGAGGCTGGTGGCCCGCTTGGAGGACAGGGCGAACCAGGACCACTCGTTCACGCCGACGAAGGAGTCCGACTGGATCTCGGAGTTGCCGAACCACTTGTGGAAGTCGTACGTGTACCCGGGCACGTGCTTCCAGCCGCCCGCCTTCAGGGCCTGGCTGACGAAGTTGGTGCAGTCGCCGCCGGCACCCTGCCCGTTGAAGTCGGGGTAGTCCGGGTTGTACTTGCTCCAGTACTTCTGCGCGTAGGCGACCATGGCCTTGTAGTCGTAGCCGCTGGCGGAGAAGTTCTTCGCGTTGGCCCGGGCCGGCCAGGTGGTGGCGGCGCGGACCGCGCTCGGCGGACCGTCGTCCTCGGCCCCGGCCTGGGGCTTGGCGACCTCCGGCGTGGCGACCTGGTTCACGGCGAGGTAGCCGTCGTCGGTGTCACGGATGCCGGTGAGCCGCCAGTTGCCGTGCCGGTCGGCCGTGAAGGTCAGCTCGTGGTGGGCCTGGAAGCCGGTCGACTTCGGGCTCTTCGTGGTGGTCCTGCCGTAGGTCAGCGACGTCGTCTCGGTGACCGCGACCTTGGCCGTGCGGCCCTTCACCTGCGTCGCGTCGAGCCGGACCTGGGTGCTGCCCGCGCGGTACGTCTCCCCCAGTCGGGCGAGCCGGCCGCGGCGGTCGTGCAGCTGCTTCAGCGCCGACGTCTGCTCGCGCGTCTGTCCGCCGGACAGGCTCACGGAACCGGAGAAGCCGGCCGTGTGCCGGGTCTCCTTCGTCGCGGCGCCCTCCACCAGGGCCTGCGTGCGGTCGGTGAAGACCGCGTCGGCCAGCCGCTGGAAGGTCGCCTTGGTGGCGGCGTCCACCGTCGGGTCGTCGGTCACCGACGCGCCCGCGCTCCAGTTCGGCACCAGGGCCACACCGGCGACCACCGAGGCGGCCGCGGCGGTCACTATGGCCGTACGGCGCCGCCTACGGCTCAGTCTTCTGGATTTCAATGATGTTCCCCTCTGATCCGGTACACCTACCGGGAGAGGGGCATCTTCGCATGGCCGGTACGCCGGTTGTGAAGAGGGGCGCACAAGTGGAATCAGCCGTGCTGACCGGTTACTTGACGACCGCGTCCCAGTCCGGCGACTGGGCCGGGTCGAGGCCGCGCAGGGCGGCCAGGGTCTGCGGCTTCTGCACGTCGAGCCAGTCCGCCAGCTCCTTGAAGGAGACGCACTTGACGCCCTCCTTGGTGCACACGTTCTTGACCACCTGGTCGATGGCCTTCATGTAGATGCCGCCGTTCCAGTCCTCGAAGTGGTTGCCGATGAACAGCGGCGCCCGGCTGCCGTAGTAGACCCGGTTGAAGCCGGCCATGTACGAGTCGACGGTGCGCTTCTCCCACTCGGGGAACTTGGCCGGGTCGCCCTGGGTCTCGCCCTCGGACTGGTTGTAGAGGAAGTTGAAGTCCATGGACAGGCCCTGGTACTTGCCGTCCTCGTACGGCAGCATCTGGAGCGGGAAGTCCCAGATGCCGTTCTTCTTCGACGGCCATATCTGGAAGTCGCCCGGGGAGCTGGCGTCGTAGCGCCAGCCGTAGTCCTTGATGGCCTTCAGCAGGTTCGGCTGGCCCTCCAGGCAGGGCGCCCGGCCGCCGGTGACCTCCCGCTTGAAGTCGAAGGGCAGCGGCGGCAGATCGGTGAAGCCGGTGTTGGTCTTCCAGTGCTCCACGAACTCGAAGAACTGGTCGATCTCGCTCTTCCACTGTGCCACGCTCCAGTCGCCGCCGCCCTTGGCGCCGCAGAAGTGGCCGTTGAAGTGGGTGCCGATCTCGTTGCCGTCCTGGTACGCCTTGGCCAGTTCCCGCACGGTGGTGCGGATGTGGTCGTCGGTGGCGTAGTCGATCGCGGCGTCCCCCGGGGAGTGCAGGGGGCCCTGGTACTGCGCCTTCTTGCTCTTGGGCAGCAGGTAGATGCCGGTGAGGAAGAAGGTCATGTGCGCGTTGTACTCCTGCGCCAGCTCCCGGTAGTGCGAGAACAGGTGGTCGCCGCCCTCCAGCGCGCCGTCCCAGGAGAAGACCACGAACTGGGGCGGCTTCTCGCCGGGCTTGAGCGGCACCGGCTTCAACTGGCCCTTCTGCGGGCCGGTGTAGGAGGTCGAGCCGTCCCCCAGCACCTTGACCTTGCCGTCCCAGGTCGGCGACGGGCTGGGCTTGGGAGCGGCGGACGTCGGCGGCTTGCTGCCGGTCGCGGCGGCCGGTGTGCTGTCGCTGTCCGTGCCGGACAGCGCCAGGAACCCGGCCACCAGCGAGGCCGCGACGAGGAGCGCGGCCAGGGTCAGGACCTGGGGGCGGGTGGCGCGGGGCGCGCCGCGACGGCGGCGGGGGGCTCGACGGCGGCCTGACGACGACATCTTGCGGGGCATGCGCGGCTCATTCTGGGGAAGGGGCGGGTATACGGGGATTCCCTGCTCAGCCGAGGCCCGTCGCGGCCGACCAGAGGGCGTACGGGACGCTGTGGGCGGGCCCGGCCAGGCCCTGGAGCGGCAGTGGCTCCAGGGACTTGGCCAGGTCGATCCGGTAGACGACGATCGCGGTGGACACGGAGTCGGCCGTGCCGACGTACCAGGCGGCGGTGTCCTTGTCGGTGCCGCCGGCCTTCCCCGACACCCCGGACCGGCCGGCCGCCGCGTCGGGGTGGGCGGTGCGGAAGGAGTCGGCGAGCGCCTCGGTGACCTGCTCGGCCACCGTCGCGCCGACCGCCCGCTTCGGGCGCGGGGTGTTCAGCGCGACCGGGGCGCCGTTGCGGGTGATCCGGACCACCGAGTACGGCTCGGTGTGGTTGCCGCCGGCGGCGAAGGTGGCGTAGCCGTTCGCCATCCGGATCGCGCTGGGCGTGGAGGTGCCCAGCGACAGCCCGGGCACCTGGGGGCCCATGCTGGAGCGCAGCAGCCCGGAGGCCACGGCGGTGTCGCGCACCTTGTCCAGTCCGGTGTCCATGCCGAGCTGCATGAACGGGGTGTTCACCGACTTGGCGAGCGCCTCGCGCAGGGTGATCTTCCCGTACGACGTCCCGCCGTCGTTGTGCGCGGCGACCTTCTTGCCGCTGCGGTCCCAGTACGGCCCCTCGGGGGTGGTGACGGGCACGCCGTCGTCGCCGTCGTAGACGCTGTCCGGGCCGACGGGGGTGGCGGGGCCGCTGCGCGTCTTGTGCACACCGTGTTCGAGTCCGGCGGCGTAGACGAACGGCAGGAAGGCGGTGCCGGCCGGGACCGTGGTGGCGTTGGACTCGTTGTAGCCCTGCTTGCGGTGGTCCGGGCCGCCGTAGACGGCGAGGATCCTGCCGTCCGCGGCCACCGAGGCGGCGCCGTAGTGGCCGTCCCGCGCCGCCTTCGGGGTGTCGTCCCGCGCCTTCTCGCGGGCCTTGGTGACGGCGTCGGTGAGGGCCTTCTCCCGCTTGCGGTCGAAGGTGGTGTAGATCTGGTAGCCGCCCAGGTCGAACTGCTTGTCCGTCAGGTGCGCGGCCTTCTTGGCGTAACTCGACGCCAGCTCCACCAGGTAGTCGCTCTGCTCGCCGGTGTCGTACAGCGGGTTGGTCTTCAGCGGCTCGGGGAACGTCGTGTACTTGGCGCGCTCCTGCTTCGACAGCTTGCCGATCTTGACCATCCGGTCCAGGATCCAGGACCACCGCTCCACCGCCCGCGCGTGGTTGGCCTTGCCGAGCGTGGGGTCGTACAGACCGGCGCCCTTGAGCAGCGAGGCGAGCATCGCCGCCTCGGAGACGTCGAGCTTGTCGACGTCCTTGCCGTAGTAGGCCTGGGCGGCGCGCTGGATGCCGTAGGTGCCGCGGCCGAACCAGCTGGTGTTGAGATAACCCTCCAGGATCTCGTCCTTGCTCATCTTGTTGTCGAGCTTGAGGGCGATCATCGCCTCGGTGAATTTACGGCTGACCGTCTGGTTCTGAGTCAGGTAAACGTTTTTCACATACTGCTGGGTAATGGTGGATCCGCCCTCGGTGTCCCCCTCGCCCACCGTGCGGAACAGCGCCCGGCTGATGCCTTTGAGGGATATGCCCGGGTCCGAGTAGAAGCTCTCGTTCTCCGCCGCGAGCACCGCCCAGCGCACGTCCTGCGGGATGTCCTCCAGCGGCATCGCCTGCCGCTGCACCCAGCCCGTACGGGCCATGGGCGTGCCGTCGGACCAGAAGTAGACGTTGTCCTGCTGGGTGGCGTACGCGTTGATGTCGCTCGGTATGTCCGTCATCGCGTACGCGGTGACCAGGAAGGCGCCGAGCATGCCGAACGAGGCCAGGAGGCCGCCGATCCACTGGCGCCAGGAGGGTATCCAGCGGCGCCAGCCGGTGCGGCCGGGGCGCGGATAGACGGGCTTCAGGCGGCGCGCGTAGGGGGCTATCCGGCGCGCGTACGGGGCGAGCGGGCCGAGCAGGCGGCCGCCCCGGCGCTTGCGGTCGGCGGAGCGCGCGTCGCGTCGGCGGTCGGCCCGGCCGCCGGCCGGCGTGGGCTCCTTGGACGGGGCGGGCTGCCCGGACGGCGTGGGGGCACGCAGCTGCATCGTCTCGTCCGCCCGGAGGGCGTCGACTCTCAGATGCAGCGTCTCGTCGGCCGCGGGCGGCCTCCCGCCACGGCCACCCCCCACGGGGCCGTCCTCCCCCTGCGACGCATCGGTCACGCCTGCGTCTCCCTCCGCACTCGGTCTCGCTCGCGCGGGTGAGCTGAGCATCCTCGCCACGGCGTTCACAAATTATCAGTAACGTTTTCGAATGCCCCGCACATATGCCGCACAGATGGCAACACTCATGAAACATTGACCTGCCCCCGGCACCCCCGTGACGGCTAACCTGGGCCCATGCCTCGTTACGAGTACCGCTGCCGGAGCTGCGGCGACACGTTCGAACTCAACCGCCCGATGGCACAGTCCGCCGACCCCGCGACGTGCCCCGCGGGGCACGACGACACGGTGAAGCTTTTGTCCACGGTTGCCGTGGGCGGCGTCGCCGGCGCGCCTGCTCCGCGGGGCGGCGGGGGCGGCGGGTGCTGCGGTGGAGGGTGCTGCGGTTAGCCGAGCTCGGGACACCTGGCCGTTCTCAGGAACTCGCGCAGGATCCGCTCCCCCGCCAGCACCCCCCGTTCCGGCAGGGCGGTGACCCTAGGGGCCGTCCAGCCGGTGTCCGCCAGTTCTCCGTGGCCCGGGCGCCAGCCCCGGTCGGCCGCCAGGAGGAGGTCGGCGTCCAGGAGGGAGTCGCCGGCGGCCAGGGTCGATTCCGCGCCGGTGCGGCGGGCGAGCTCGCGGACGGCCGCGCTCTTGGTGAGCGGCTTGGGCACGGCGTAGATCTTGCGGCCCTGGAGCGAGACGGTCCAGCCGCGGTCCTCCGCCCACACCGCCAGTTCCTTCACCCAGTCCTCGGGCAGCAGCTCGCGCTCCACCACCAGGTAGGCGAACAGGTCCTCGGCGACCCGGTGCTTGCGCACCCACACCGGGTCGGCACAGCGCAGCAGATGCTCGCGGACCTCCGCCAGCGGCGCGCACTCGTCGGCGAGCCGGGCCAGCACGCGCGCGTGCCAGTCGGCGTCGGTGACCCCGTCGACCAGCAGATGGCCCCCGTTGGCGCAGATCGCGTACCGGGGCGGCGGGCCCGGCAGGTTGATGCGCTGGTACTGCTTGCGGGTCCGGGTCGTCGTCGGCACGAACACGGCCGCATCGCCGAGGTCCGCCAGCAGCCCGGCCGCCCTCTCCGTCATGAAGGACAGCGGCCTGGCCTCGTGCACCTCCACGCACAGCAGCCGGGGCGCCCGGGCGTCCGGCATGGTCAGCGCGAGGGCCGCCGAGGAGTAGATCAGCGTCCGGTCGAGGTCGCTCGCCACCAGCACCGGCATCAGACGTGCACCGCCTTTCCGTCGGCGCCCGTGGCACCGCGTGTGTACTTGGGGTGGATCAGCCCGACACAGCTGTAGGGCAGCTCGCCGACCTCCTCCACCGGCACGCCCCGCTGCTCGGCGAGCAGGCGTACGTGGTCCAGTTCGAGGCCGGCGCCCGCGCGGGCCAGGATCTTCCACGGCACCCGGCGCAGCAGTACCCGGGTGGTCTCGCCGACGCCCGGCTTGACGAGGTTCACGTCGTGGATGCCGTACTCCGCGCAGATCCGCTCGACCGCCCGCCAGCCCGCCCAGGTCGGGGTGCGGTCGGTGGCGAGCAGTTCCTTGACCGCGCCCGTCACGCTGCCGGCGACCTCCTCGAAGCGGGCGGAGACGGCGTCGAGGAAGGCCACGGAGACGTCCGCGCCCGCCAGTTCGCGGTAGAACTTCGCGCCGTGGTAGTCGTCCGGGCCGACCAGGTCCGCGCGCAGCACCGTGCGCGAGACCAGCCCGGACACGGTGGAGTTGAGGCAGGCGGAGGGGATGAGGAAGTCGTCCCGGGTGCCGTACGTGCGCACGCAGGAGCCGGGGTCGGCGAGGACGGCGATCTCCGGGTCGAAGCCGGTGACGCCCTCCTTCTCCTCGAACTCCGCCAGCGCCTGGGCCAGTTCCCGGGTGATGGCGCCCTTGCCGGTCCAGCCGTCCACGAAGACGACGTCCCGGGGGTCGTGGTGGGCGGCGAGCCAGCGCAGCGCGTTGGCGTCGATGCCCCGCCCGCGCACGATGGACACGGCGTAGTGCGGCAGGTCCAGCCCGTGCCGGAACCGCGCCCAGCGGCGCATCAGAATGCCCACCGGGGTGCCGGCGCGGGCCAGGGAGACCAGCACCGGGCGGGGGGAGCGCTCGCCGATCACCGTCTCGGTGACCACGCCCACCGCCTGCGCCAGCCGGGCCGCCGACGCCTTGAGGGCCGTGTGGAACAGCTCCTGGTAGCGCTCGCTGGGCTGGTACTCCACCGGCAGCGACTCGGCGTAGTGCGCGCCACCGCTCTGCACGGCCTCCTCGCGCTCCTCGGTCGGCGCCTCCAGCGCCACGTCGGACAGGTCCTGGAGCAGCCAGCCGACCTCGTCCGGCGCGTAGGAGGAGAACGCGGGACCGCGCAGGGGCTCGGGCAGCATGGCCGGCCTTTCGGGAACGTGCGGGACGTACGACGGTACGACCGCGAGCAGAACGTGCGGGACCTGTTCGGCGAGCCGGGCCGCCAGGCCGTCCGGCGCGTGCAGGGCGGGGGTGTCGGCGACGGAGTCGACCACGGCCACGACGGCGTCGAAGCCGCCGCCGGCCACGTTGTAGGCGTAGCGCTCGCCGGGTCCGTCCGCCGGGTCGTCGTGGGCGGGGAAGACCAGGCGGGTACGGATCGCGTAGCCCGGGTCGTCCACCGCGAGCACGGGCGAGCGGGTGGTGGTGGAGAACCGCACCTCGACGTCCGCGGCGCCCTCCAGCTCCCGCGCGAGCCGCAGCGGGGCGTACATCAGCTCCTCGGACCCGAGCACGAGCACCCGGCGCGCGCCGGCGGGCAGGGCGGCGCGTATCCGGCCGGCCATGGCGGGGAGCGCGGCTTCGAGCCGGGCGCGGTGGGCGGGGGTGAACCCGTGCCGGCCGCCGTCGGGGAGGCCGGGGGGCCAGTGCAGGTCGACCTTGACGACGTGGCCCGGCTGAGGCGCCCCGCGAGGGGCGCGGGGCGGGACATCGCGCGACTCCGCCTCGCATTCCGCGACCAGCCGCTGCCCCTTCTCCAGCACCCCCTCGGGCAGCTCCACGCCCCCGGAGGCGAGAGCGACCACATCCACCCGGGCCCCGATCTCCCCGGCGAATCGTTCCAGCCGAGCGGTGTCCTCGTCCGACCGCATGTCCACCAGCGCGACCACCACGTACCGCCCGCGCGGATACCGCGCGTGCAGGTCGCGGATGGTGTTCAGCACGGTGTTGCCGGTGGAGAACTCGTCGTCCACCAGCACCAGCGGCCCCCGTCCGGACAGCAGCCCCGGATCCTCGGGCAGCAGCAGATGCGACGTGGCGTGGGAGTGCGCCTCCTCGAACCCGCCCGCGGGGGCGACCCCGCGCACCGGCCGCCGCGTGGAGTGCAGGTACGGCACGCGGCCGAGCCCGTCCGCCACACAGTGCCCCAGCCCGGTCGCGGTCTCGGCGTACCCGAGGACGACCGCGTCCGCGGCCTCGGCGCCGAGCAGCGCGGCGACCCGCCGGCCCAGGTCCAGCCCGTGCTCGTGGACCACGGACGGCGACTGCGGGACGTGCTTGCCGAGGACGTGGGAGACGAGCAGGTGGGCCCGCTTGGGGTTGCGGCGCAGCGCGAGCCCGAGCAGGGCCGGCAGCCCGTCGTCGCCCACCAGCCGGACCCCGAGCCGCTCCGCGACCCAGCTGCCGGACCAGACCCCGTCGTTCACTGCGTTCTTCATGCGTTCCTTGGTGAGGTGGCGAAAGGTTCAGCCGGGTATGCCGGCGGCGAGCAGTTCCACGAAGCCGACGTCCTCGTGGGCGACACCGAACGCCTCGGCGCGCAGCAGGGTCCGCTCGGCCCAGGCGCGGTGCGGCTTCACCTCGTTCATCTTGTTCGTGTAGGCCGACCGCAGTACACCCCCGCCGCCGCGTTCCGGCCGCAGGATGTCCTGGGCGTCACTGAACTCCTCGTGACTGACCACGGAGAGCGCGTGCACGGGCAGGACGTGCGAGGGGTGGATGCAGGTCTTGCCGAGCAGACCGTTGGCCTGGTCCAGGGAGATCTCCCGCAGCAGCCCGTCCATGGCGTGGGCGATCAGCCGCTCGCGCAGCTCGGCGGCCTGCACCTGGAGGAAGGGGCTCTGCCGCAGCTGCGGCTTGAACATGCGCTCGGAGGCGCGGAAGTACTCCCAGACCGGGCCGGTGACGGTGAAGCCGGTGCCGTCGGCCCGGCCGAGCATGTTCACCACGTCCGCGATCACGGAGGCGACTATCTGGACGTCGTAGGCGGTCATGTCCGGAGCCCGGCGCAGACCGTAGGAGGAGCAGAAGTCGGTGACACCGAGGCGCAGGGCCAGCACCCGGTCGCGGTACTTGTCGACCGCGCGGAAGATGCCCTCCAGCGTCCCCATGCGCGACTCGCGGTACAGCAGCTCGGGCGACTCCAGGACCGGCATGGCGAACAGCCGCCGGCCGCCGGCGCCCTCCGCCGCCGTCAGGGCCTCCAGGAAGGGGATGCCGCGTTCCTCGGTGAACTTGGGCAGCACGAACCCGGACAGCAGGCGCCCGGCCGGTCCGAGGCGGCGGACCAGGTCCGGTATCTGCCCGGGGGTGCGCACCCGGATGAACAGCAGCGGCGGCTCGGCCCCGGGCCGGGCGGCGAGGTCGGCGAACTGCCGGACGAGGTTCTCCTCGCCCGCCACCACGTCCGCGTCGTCGATCGAGTCCTCCAGGCACAGCACCATCGAGACCACGCCCCGGCCCGCCTGCTTGACGATGTCGTCCGCGAGCCGGGGCCGGGTCGCCGGGCTGTAGAGCGTGGCGCCCAGGGCCGCGGAGAGCAGCCTGGCCGGGGAGTCGGCGGTGAACGCGCACGGCTCCTGGTGGAAGAGGCGCTTTCGCACCTCGGGGGCAATGTGCCCGAAATGACGCATAGGACTCCCTTTGGACTCCGGCCAAACCTCTGGGTTCGGTAAAGGGTGGCCGGTAATAGTACGTAGGGACCCATGGCGGAGGTTCCCGACGGGCATGAATTTCCGGTAACTCCCCCGTGTCGGCACCACGGCCCCCGCATTGTCGTGACCAGGACCGAGAGGGCAGGATGACCGCATGACGCACGCCATGCTGAAGGGGTCGAACGTCCCGCTGGAGGCCACCACGGTACGCGCCGTGCTGCGCTGGACACCCGGGCAGGGCGTCCCGGACGTGGATGTGTCGGCGCTGCTGCTCGGACCCGACGGCCGGGTGCGCTCCGACGAGGACTTCGTCTTCTACAACCAGCCCCGGCACCCCTCGGGGAAGGTCTGGCGGCTGGGCAAGAAGCGGGTCGCCGAGGGACTGACCGACGCGATCCGGACAGATCTGACGGGGGTCGAGCCGGGCATCTCGCGGATACTGCTGGTCGCCTCCGCCGACGGGGTCTCCTTCGACCAGGTGCCGGCGCTGTGCATCCTGCTGTACGACGCCTCGGCCGCCGACGCCGAGCCGCTGGCCCGGTTCGACATCAAGCCGGAGACCGGGTCCGAGACGGCGCTGATCTGCGGCGAGCTGTACCGGCGCGGGGAGGCTTGGAAGTTCCGGGCGCTGGGCGAGGGCTACTCCAACGGGCTGAAGGGGCTCGCGACGGACTTCGGCATCTCGGTGGACGAGTCCGAGGCGGCGGGCGAGGAGCCGCCGACGTCCGCCCTGCCGTTGCCTCCGGAGGTGCCGGCGTACGGGTATCCGCAGCCGGTGCCGGTGCCGGCGGCTTCGGCGGGGGACGGGTACTTCCGGATGCCGCCTCAGGGGCCTCAGTTCATCGGGCGGTAGGCGGCCCGCGCCCCGGCCGCCCCTACGCCTTCGTCTTGTAGCCCCTGCCCCACTGGAGGCCCCAGCCGTAGAGGCGGTCCAGTTCGCCCTGGAAGCCGTAGACGAACTTGACCTCGCGGCGGACGATCAGTTCGTCCTTGATGTTCTCCAGCAGGACGACGGCGCAGGAGCGGGCCTGGGGGTGGCGTTCGTCCAGGCCGATCTCGATGCGGGGGCCGTTGCCGGGGTAGAGGGTGACGACGGCCTGGGTACGGTCGAAGGCGGGCGTCTGGTCGTAGATGTAGACGAAGACCAGCAGCCGCCTGATGTCCTCGCGGTGGTCGAGGTTGATGTACATCGTCTCGCCGGAACCGGAGCCGAACCGGTCGTCGCCGCTGAGCTTGATGTACGGCGGCGCGTTGACGTCGCCCAGGTAGCCGCCGAGCGGCTGGACGACGCCCTTGGTGCCGTCGGCGAGCTCGTACAGGCAGCCCAGGTCGAGGTCGACGTTGACCATGCTCTGGCCGTGGCCGAGGATCTCCGGCGGCTTCAGCGCCTTGAAGGGGTGGCGCAGCAGGCTGGTGCGGGAGCCCGAGCCGAAGTCGGAGGTCCGCATCCGCCAGGTGAGGTTGACGCGCAGGTTGCCGGTGGCCGCGCCCTGCTTGGTCAGGGACACCGTCGGGTGCCGCTTGGTCAGCTCGATGGCGTTGGTGGACGCGTTGCCCGAGTCGAAGGCCGCGGCGCGCCCGCCGAGCAGTCCGTCGAAGAAACCCATTCCCGCCCCCAGGTACCCGTTGTGACACCGAAGGGGCGGCCGACCGCGTCGGCCGCCCCGTTCGAAGCGTTCCTCACCGGCCGGGGTGTCACACCCCGGAGGAGACCTCGGTCTTCGCGCCGCTGCCCTCGCCCGCGGCGGCCAGGGCGCGGTTGCGGCGGACGGAGGACAGGAAGGACGCCAGGATCAGGATGACGCCGATGGAGCCGGTGATGACCTCGTGGATCTCGTACTGGATGGTGATCAGCAGGACCACGGCGAGGGCGCCGATGGCGTAGTGGGCGCCGTGCTCCAGGTAGACGTAGTCGTCCAGGGTGCCCTGGCGGACCAGGTAGACGGTCAGCGAACGGACGTACATGGCGCCGATGCCGAGGCCCAGGGCCATCAGGACGATGTCGTTGGTGACGGCGAAGGCGCCGATCACACCGTCGAAGGAGAAGGACGCGTCCAGGACCTCCAGGTAGAGGAACATGAAGAACGCGGCCTGGCCGGCCAGGACGATCGCGGGCTTCTTCTTGCCGCTGCGGGCGGCCTCTTCCTCCTCCTCGTGCTCGCGCTCCTCCTCTTCCTCCAGCTTGTCCTCGAAGTAGCCGGAGAGACCGCCGACGATCATGTACGTGATCAGGCCGGCGATGCCGGAGATCAGCACCGTCTGGGCCTTGTCGACGTGGAGGCCGCCGTGCTGGTGGGCGTGGGTGGCGACGGTGAACGCGGTGACCAGCAGGACGATCAGGGCGATGCAGACCGACAGCATGTCGACCTTGCCGAGCTTGGCCAGGGGCCGCTCCAGCCAGCGCAGCCACTGGATGTCCCGGTCCTCGAAGATGAAGTCGAGGAAGATCATCAGCAGGAACATGCCACCGAACGCGGCGATCGCCGGGTGGGCGTCGGTCACCAGCTGCTCGTAGCGTTCCTTGTTGTTGATCGCGAGGTCGACGGCCTCGATCGGTCCCATCTTGGCGCTGATGGCGACGATGACCACCGGGAAGACCAGCCGCATGCCGAACACGGCGATGAGCACGCCGACGGTGAGGAAGATCTTCTGCCAGAAGGGGCTCATCTTCTTCAGGATCCCGGCGTTGACCACCGCGTTGTCGAAGGACAACGAGATCTCCAGGACGGCCAGGATCGCCACGACCCCGAAGCCGGTCCAGCCCCCGTAGAACGCCGCCGCGATCAGACCGAGCACGGTGATCGCGAAGGACCATCCGAAGGTTTTGAGAAGCACTGGCTACCCCATCATCTGTCGAGGCCCCTCCCGGACGTATTTCCGAGGAGAGTTCTCCCCCGCGCCGTACGCGGCTTTACGAAACGTTGACTCCGAAGTCTAGAGCGATGCCCCGCAAGCCCGACGCGTACCCCTGACCGACCGCCCGGAACTTCCACTCGCCCTGGTGCCGGTACAGCTCGCCGAAGATCATCGCGGTTTCGGTGGAGGCGTCCTCGCTGAGGTCGTAGCGGGCCAGTTCCTGGCCGTCGGCCTGGTTGACCACGCGGATGAAGGCGTTGGAGACCTGGCCGAAGGTCTGGCCGCGCTCGTCCGCCAGGTGGATGGAGACCGGGAAGACGATCTTCTCGCAGTGCGGCGGGACCTTGGCGAGGTCCACCAGGAGCGACTCGTCGTCGCCGTCGCCCTCACCGGTGAGGTTGTCGCCGGTGTGCTCCACCGAGCCGTCGGGGCTCGTGAGCTGGTTGTAGAACACGAACCAGTCGTCACCGAGCACCCGGTTGCCGGCACCGCACAGCAGTGCGCTGGCGTCCAGGTCGAAGGGGGCACCGGTGGTGGAGCGCGCGTCCCAGCCGAGCCCGATCATGACGTTGGTGAGGTTCGGTGCGGCCTTGGAGAGGGAGACGTTGCCTCCCTTGGCGAGCGTGACGCCCATGCTGGTCCTCCCCTGGTGGTGCTTCCTGGTTCTCTCGCGCGTCCGGCGCCGCCCGTGAACGGTGCGGCGCCGGACCCTGCGGGTGTCGTTGCGCTGCCGGGATCAGACGTTGACGCCGAAGTCCTGCGCGATGCCGCGCAGCCCGGAGGCGTAGCCCTGGCCGATGGCGCGGAACTTCCACTCCGTGCCGTGGCGGTACAGCTCGCCGAAGACCATGGCGGTCTCGGTGGAGGCGTCCTCGCTCAGGTCGTAGCGGGCGATCTCCGCCCCGCCGGCCTGGTTGACGACGCGGATGAAGGCGTTGCGGACCTGGCCGAAGGACTGCTGGCGGTTCTCGGCGTCGTAGATCGACACCGGGAACACGATCTTGTCGACGTCGGCCGGGACGCCGGCCAGGTTCACCTTGATCTGCTCGTCGTCGCCCTCGCCCTCACCGGTGAGGTTGTCGCCGGTGTGCTCCACCGAGCCGTCGGGGCTCTTGAGGTTGTTGAAGAAGACGAAGTGCTGGTCGCTGACGACCTTGCCGGAGTTGTTCAGCAGCAGCGCGCTCGCGTCGAGGTCGAAGTCGGTGCCGGTCGTGGTCCGCACGTCCCACCCCAGACCGACGATGACCGCGGTCAGGCCCGGGGCCTCCTTCGTCAGCGATACGTTGCCGCCCTTGCTGAGGCTGACTCCCACGGGTCCTCCATGTGGTGTTCAGGGGCGGGAGCCCCGTCGTGCTTCGGATATGGGATCAACGTGCCGATCCTAGTGACGGGTTCCCGCCCCCCGCGCGGCTTGGGCCGGGGAAACCCGGGTGTCGGCCCGCCTGGCTCACAGAGTGTCGAGCGCCTTCACGTAGTCGCCGAGGTCACGGGCGTCCGGCAGGCCGTTGACCACGGTCCACCGCACGACGCCCTCCTTGTCGATGATGAAGGTGCCCCGGACGGCGCAGCCCTTGTCCTCGTCGAAGACGCCGTAGGCGCGCGAGACGTTGCCGTGCGGCCAGAAGTCGCTCAGCAGCGGGTACTCCAGGCCCTCCTGCTCGGCGAAGACGCGCAGGGTGTGGATGGAGTCGTTGGAGACGGCGAGCAGCTGGGTGTCGCGGTCCGTGAACTTCGGCAGGTTGTCGCGCAGCTCGCACAGCTCGCCGGTGCACACGCCGGTGAAGGCGAAGGGGTAGAAGAGCAGGACCACGTTCTTCTCGCCGCGGAAGTCCGAGAGCCTCACGCTCCGGCCGTGGTTGTCCTTGAGCTCGAAGTCGGGTGCCTTGTCGCCGACCTGGATCGCCATCGTCGTGCATCCCTTCGGTGGGCCGTTCGGGTGGGAGTGACCATGAGCGCACACCGGCGCCCGGGTCCACCCTACGCAGCGGTCACCGAGGGGTACACGGCGGCCGGGCCGGGCCGGAAGGGCCCGGCCCGGCCGGCGGTCGGCTCAGACGGTCACCGCTTGGACTTGGCGGCCTTGGGCGTCGCCAGGCGCGAGCCGCTCCAGTCCTTGCCGACGCTGATGCTCTTCGACGCCGTCAGACCGGCGGTCGTCGCGGCTTCCGAGATGTCACTCGGTTCCACATACCCGTCACGGCCGGTCTTCGGCGTGAAGAGCAGGATGGCGCCGCCTTCTTCGATGTACGTGGTGGCATCCACCAGCGCATCCGTCAGGTCGCCGTCGTCGTCACGGAACCACAGCACAACGGCGTCGGCCACATCGTCGTAGTCCTCGTCCACGAGGTCAGTCCCGGTGACTTCCTCGATGGCCTCGCGGAGCTCCTGATCGACGTCGTCGTCGTCGTAGCCGATCTCCTGGACCACCTGCCCGGGCTGGAACCCCAGCCTGACGGCAGGGTTCGTCCGCTCCTCCGCGTGGTCCGCGGTCGCGCTCACGGGTTGCCTCCTGATCATGTCTTTGTTGAGTATCTCAGCCACGCGCGTGCGCGAAGCATTGGCCGTAGTCCACACGGGCGGGGCGGATCGCGCAAGTACCCGGCCGTCGGGACCGTCGAAACGGTGACGATCCCGGCCGTGTCGGCGCAACTCCTGGCACCGTATCGCGCTTTTCCCCCACCCACATCACGCCGGTGTGCCCGGTTTGCCCCGTTCGGAATCATCCTGGGTTACGTCGCTCGAACAATTTTGCCAAGCACGTCACACCCCGGGCGTATCGTTGCGTTTTGACCGGTGGTGCGCCGGCGGAGACGACGTGGAGATGACGTACGCGTTCCCCAGGTACACGATGGGGAACGGTGCAGGCAGCTGTTAACGAGAACTGGCCCTCCGACAGGTAAGGAACAGCGTGGCTTCCGGATCCGATCGCAATCCGATCATCATTGGCGGCCTTCCGAGTCAGGTCCCCGACTTCGATCCCGAAGAGACCCGGGAGTGGCTCGACTCCCTGGACGCCGCCGTCGACGAGCGCGGCCGGGAACGGGCCCGCTATCTCATGCTGCGCCTGATCGAGCGGGCCCGCGAGAGGCGCGTGGCCGTGCCCGAGATGCGCAGCACGGACTACGTGAACACGATCCCCACCAAGAGCGAGCCGTTCTTCCCGGGCAACGAGGAGATCGAGCGCAGGATCCTCAACGCCACCCGCTGGAACGCGGCCGTCATGGTCTCCCGCGCCCAGCGCCCGGGCATCGGGGTCGGCGGCCACATCGCCACCTTCGCCTCCTCCGCCTCGCTCTACGACGTCGGCTTCAACCACTTCTTCCGCGGCAAGGACGAGGGCGACGGCGGCGACCAGGTCTTCTTCCAGGGCCACGCCTCCCCCGGCATCTACGCCCGCGCCTACCTGCTCGACCGGCTCACCGACGCGCAGCTCGACGGCTTCCGCCAGGAGAAGTCGAAGTACCCGGACGGCCTGTCCAGCTACCCGCACCCGCGCTCGATGCCGGACTTCTGGGAGTTCCCGACGGTCTCCATGGGCCTCGGCCCGCTCTCGGCGATCTACCAGGCGCGGATGAACCGCTATATGCAGGCGCGCGGCATCGCCGACACCTCGCGCTCGCACGTGTGGGCGTTCCTCGGCGACGGCGAGATGGACGAGCCGGAGTCGCTCGGCCAGCTCACCCTGGCCGCCCGGGAGGGCCTGGACAACCTGACCTTCGTGGTCAACTGCAACCTCCAGCGCCTCGACGGCCCGGTGCGCGGCAACGGCAAGATCATCCAGGAGCTGGAGTCGGTCTTCCGGGGCGCCGGCTGGAACGTGATCAAGCTGATCTGGGACCGCTCCTGGGACCCGCTGCTCGCCCAGGACCGGGACGGCATCCTCGTCAACAAGATGAACACGACCCCGGACGGCCAGTTCCAGACGTACGCCACCGAGTCCGGGGCCTACATCCGCGAGCACTTCTTCGGCGACGACCACCGGCTGCGCGCGATGGTCGAGAACATGACCGACGACCAGATCCTGCACCTGGGCCGCGGCGGACACGACCACCGCAAGATCTACGCCGCGTTCAAGGCGGCCAAGGAACACAAGGGGCAGCCGACGGTCATCCTGGCCAAGACGGTCAAGGGCTGGACGCTGGGCCCGAACTTCGAGGGCCGCAACGCCACGCACCAGATGAAGAAGCTGACGGTCGACGACCTCAAGCGCTTCCGGGACCGGCTGCACCTGCCGATCTCCGACAAGGAGCTGGAGTCGGGCCTGCCGCCGTACTACCACCCGGGCCGGGACTCGGAGGAGATCCAGTACATGCACGACCGCCGCCGGTCGCTCGGCGGTTACGTCCCGACGCGTGTCGTGCGCTCCGAGCCGCTCGCCCTGCCGGACGACAAGGCGTACGCGACCGTGAAGAAGGGCACGGGCCAGCAGTCCATCGCGACGACCATGGCCTTCGTCCGGCTCCTGAAGGACCTCATGCGGGACAAGGAGATCGGCAAGCGGTTCGTGCTGATCGCGCCGGACGAGTACCGCACGTTCGGCATGGACTCCTTCTTCCCGAGCGCGAAGATCTACAACCCGCTGGGCCAGCAGTACGAGGCGGTGGACCGCGAGCTGCTGCTGGCGTACAAGGAGTCGCCGACCGGCCAGATGCTGCACGACGGCATCTCCGAGGCGGGCTGCACGGCCTCGCTGATGGCCGCGGGCTCGGCGTACGCCACGCACGGCGAGCCGCTGATCCCGGTGTACGTCTTCTACTCGATGTTCGGTTTCCAGCGCACCGGCGATCAGTTCTGGCAGATGGCCGACCAGCTGGCGCGCGGATTCGTCCTGGGCGCGACCGCCGGCCGTACGACCCTGACCGGCGAGGGCCTCCAGCACGCGGACGGCCACTCCCAGCTGCTGGCCTCCACCAACCCGGCGTGCGTGGCCTACGACCCGGCGTACGCCTACGAGATCGCGCACATCGTCCAGGACGGCCTGCGCCGGATGTACGGCGGCTCGCCCGAGCACCCGCACGGCGAGGACGTCTTCTACTACCTCACCGTCTACAACGAGCCCATCCAGCACCCCGCCGAGCCGCCGAACGTGGACGTCGAGGGCATCGTCAAGGGCATCCACCGGATCGGCGAGGCCACCGGCGGCGCCGTCCCGGCGCAGATCATGGCGTCCGGCGTGGCGGTCCCCTGGGCCCTGGAGGCGCAGCGGATCCTGGCCGAGGAGTGGAACGTCCGGGCGGACGTGTGGTCGGCGACCTCCTGGAACGAGCTGCGCCGCGAGGCCGTGGCCTGCGAGCAGCACAACCTGCTGCATCCGGAGGAGGAGCAGCGGGTGCCGTTCGTGACCCGCAAGCTCGGTGGCGCCGAGGGTCCGTTCGTGGCCGTGTCCGACTGGATGCGATCGGTTCCGGACCAGATCGCACGCTGGGTGCCCGGCCCGTACCAGTCCCTGGGCGCCGACGGGTTCGGCTTCGCCGACACCCGGGGCGCCGCGCGCCGCTTCTTCCACATCGACGCGCAGTCGATCGTGGTGGCGGTGCTGACGGAGCTGGCGCGGGAGGGGAAGGTCGACCGGTCCGTGCTGAAGCAGGCCATCGACCGGTACCGGCTGCTGGACGTCTCGGCGGCGGATCCGGGGGCGGCCGGGGGCGACGCGTAGCCGTTGCACTCGGCCTCGGCCTGCAAAGGGTTGCGGGGAAGGTGCGGGCCAGTGGTGGGCTGAGCGCGCAGTTCCCCGCGCCCCTGTCGGGGCGCTGTACTTACGGTTTCTTTACGATTACGCCATGGAGCAGCTGTCCGCGCAGGCGCGGTGGGAGCGGTTCACCGAGCGGCCGTTGTGGGGGCTGGCGGTGGCCTTCGCCGTCGCTTACGCGGTGCCCATCGTGGACGCCTCCGCCGGGCGGTCCCTGACGGCCGTGTGCACGGGGGTCGAGTGGGTGGTGTGGGGGGCGTTCGCCCTGGACTACCTGGTCCGGCTGGCGCTCGCCCCGCACCGCAAGACGTTCGTACGACGGCACTGGCTCGACCTGTGCGCGGTGATCCTGCCGGTGCTGCAACCGCTGCGGCTGCTGCGGCTGGTCTCGACGCTGCTGCTGGTGGGCCGGCGGGCGCGGATGGCTCCGCAGATCCGGCTGACCACGTATGTCGTCGGGGCCGTGATCGGCCTGCTGATGTTCGGCTCGCTGGCCGTGCTGTCCGTGGAACGCGAGTCACCGCACGGGAACATCCGGACGCTGGGTGACGCGGTGTGGTGGTCGTTTACGACGATGACGACCGTCGGATACGGCGATCACGCGCCGACCACGGGGCTCGGGCGGATGATCGCGGTCGGGCTGATGCTGTCCGGGATCGCCCTGCTCGGTGTCGTCACCGCGAACATCGCCGCGTGGTTCATCTCGCGCTTCGAGAAGGACGACGTGGAGGAGCGGCGGCAGACGGAGGCCATCGCCGCGCTGGCCGAGGAGGTGCGGCTGCTGCGCGCCGAGGTGGCGCGGCTGACGGAGACCCGGAGGGGCGCGGAGGGCTGTGCGGTCGGCAACAGCTCCCCCGCGCCCGGCAACGAGCCGCGGGCCTCCTAAAGGAGGCCGTTGCCCCAGGTCGCCGCGCCCGCGAGGGCTATGGCGGCGAGCAGGGTGTCGATGGCGCCCAGGACCAGGGCCACCAGCGCCGGTACATTGCGTTCGCCCGACCAGCTGCGGCCCATGGACTGCCAGCCGCAGAAGATCGCGACGGGACCGAGGACGATCCCCAGCGCGAAGAAGCCGGCCACCGCGCAGATCGTGCCGATGATCCCGAGCGTCGCGCGGTCCGGCCCGGTGTGTGACCACGTCCGGCCACGCGACCGGGGGTACCCGCGTGTTCCGTGCCCGAAGCCAGCCATCATCAACTCCCTGAGGCATCTGGACAGTTCGGCTTCATGGTGCGAGTACCCCGGTTGCGCCGGAGCAGACCGGGTGCGCTGTCCCCCTCCGACAGCGCGCGCCGCGGCCCCGTGGTCCTCCCCTGCCCTGCGGAGGAGTTGACCCACTGTGACCTGCGGCGCGCGCCGGGAGCCAGCGATCTTGAGCGGAGTCACCCTGATAGGCGAACTCCGCCCCGAAGGCCCGTCAGATGTGGCCCACGCCCGCGCCCGCCTCCGCGTTCGCGCCGCGCTTGGTGAGCAGCGCGACGAGGACGGCGACCGCGGCCACGCCCGCCGCCACGAGGGAGGCGAGGCTCATGCCGTCGATGAAGGTGTGGTGGGCGACCTCGGTGATCTTCTCGGCTATGGGTGCCGGGGTGTCCTTGGTCACCGGCGCGACACCCTGCTGGACCGCCTCGGCGGCCTGGTGCAGCTGCTGCGGGGGCAGCTTCGGCAGCCCGGCGTCCGCCCAGTTGTCGGCGAGGGTGTGGTCGACCTTGGAGGCCATGACCGCGCCCAGCACGGCGGTACCGAGGCTGCCGCCGATCTGCATGGCCGCCTGCTGGAGTCCGCCCGCGACACCGGACAGCTCCATCGGGGCGTTGCCCACGATGACCTCCGTGGCGCCGACCATGACCGGGGCGAGGCCGAGGCCGAGCAGGGCGAACCAGACGGACATCAGGCCGCTGCCGGTGTTCTCCTCCAGCGTGGACATGCCGTACATGGCGATCGCGGTGACGGCCATGCCGCCCGCCAGCGGGATCCGCGGGCCGGCCTTGGTGATGAGGGCACCGGCCAGCGGGGAGCCGACGATCATCATGCCGGTCAGCGGCAGCAGGTGCAGACCCGCGTCGATCGGGCTCATGCCGTGGACGTTCTGCAGATAGAAGGTGACGAAGAACAGGCCGCCCATGAACGCGATGGCCATCAGCACCATCAGGACGACACCCGCGGACAGCGCGACCGAGCGGAACAGCGCCAGCGGGATCAGCGGCTCCTTCACCCGCTTCTCCCAGATGGCGAACAGGGCGAAGCCGACCACCGAGGCGACGAGGAACAGCCAGGTCTTGCCGTCGCCCCAGCCCCAGGCCGGGGCCTTGATCAGGGCCCAGACCAGGCAGAACATCGCGCCCGAGAGCAGGGCTATGCCGAGCAGGTCGAAGGAGCGCGGGGCGTTCTCGGCGCGGTGGTCGAGCAGGATCAGCAGGCCCAGCAGCAGGGCGAGGGCGCCGACCGGCACGTTGATGAAGAACACCGACTGCCAGTTGACGTGCTCGACGAGGACACCGCCGAGGATCGGGCCGCCGGCGGTGGAGGCGCCGATGACCATGCCCCAGATGCCGATCGCCATGTTCAGCTTCTCGGCCGGGAAGGTCGCGCGCAGCAGGCCGAGCGCGGCCGGCATCAGCAGCGCGCCGAACAGGCCCTGGAAGACACGGAAGGTGACGACCGCGGCGATGCTGTCGGACAGCCCGATGGCGCCGGAGGCGACGGCGAAGCCGGTGACACCGATCAGGAACGTCTGCCGGTGGCCGAAGCGGTCGCCCAGCTTGCCGGCGGTGATCAGGGAGACAGCGAGCGCCAGGAAGTAGGCGTTGGTGATCCACTGCAGCTGCGCCCAGCTGGCGTGCAGGTCCTTGCCGATGGCCGGGTTGGCGATGGCCACGATGGTGCCGTCGAGGGCCACCATCATGACCCCTACGGCGACGGTGATCAGCGTGAGCCACGGGTGGCCGCGCAGGCCCGCGGCCGGCTGCGGCCCGGACGGGGCTGCCGGTGCTTCGTCCCCCGGCCCCGTCGCGTCGATGGTGGTCTGACTAGTCATACACTCAGGTTAGTGACAGCCGCTGACAGTTGACAAACCAATTCACTAGTCGGTTACTGACACGAAAACTGGAGGTCAGAGCAGGGCCGGACGGACGTTCCGCCCTCGTTTCACAGGAGAGTGGCCATGGAGACGCTGCGCGAGCGCAAGAAGCGGCGTACACGGGAAGCGCTGCTGCGGGCCGCTCTCGAACTGTTCACCACGCAGGGCTACGAGCGCACGACCGTCGACGAGATCGCCGAGGCCGTCGACGTCTCGCAGCGCACCTTCTTCCGCTACTTCGCGGGCAAGGAGGACGTGGCCTTCGCGGTCCAGGACATGGCGGAGTCGGCGTTCGTGGCGGCCGTACGGGCCCGCCCGCCGCACGAGGCGCCGATGCGGGCCCTGCGCCAGGCGTTCCTGGAGAGCTGGGAGGAGATGCGCGAGACCGTCGAGTCGGTCGTCCCGGTCGAGCTGCACCTGAGCATGTACCGCACGATCGAGGCCGAGCCCGCGCTGCTCGCCGCCCGGCTGCGCCGGCTGGCCGTGACGGAGGAGGCCCTCGCCCGGGTGCTGGCCGAGCGGGAGGGCGTCGACGTGGACGGCGACCCCCGGCCCCGGCTGGCGGTGGCCGTGTTCGGCGGGGTGATGCGGGTCACCGAACGGCAGTGGAGCACGCGCGAGGACTGCGGACCCGAGGTGATCCGGACGCTCACCACGTCGTACCTCGATCAGGTGGGTTCGGCGCTGACCGGAAACTGGCGGACCACCTGAGATCGTTGGCAGACCACCGAACTCCCTGACCACCGCCCGCCGAAACGTGATCCCCGTCACTCGGTTACCCCGAGACCCGCTCGCTCTCCTAGGGTGTCCTCCCAGTGACTTCCTTCGACACCTCCCCACAGCTCAGCATCTGGCGCGCCCTGCTGGCGCTGGCCGTGGTGTTCGTGATGCTCGCGACCACCGGCTGGACCGCCCTGCGCACCCACCGGGAGCCGTCGGCGCTCGCGGCCTCGCTCGCCGAGTGGCGGCACGGCCGCCTCCACGGCCTGAGCCTGCCGGACCCCGACGCCGCCCCCACCCGGATCGCCCGCTTCTTCGGCTCGCTCACCCCGGGCGACCGCGACCGGCTGGCCCGCCGCTACCCGCTCGCGGTCGGCAACATGAACGGCGCCCCGGTCTCCCTGCGCTACCGGGCCAACCACCTCGCGCTGGAGCAGGCCCGCGAGAGCGAGCGCGCCCGCATGCACGACGGCCGGCTCAGCACGGCGGGCCAGCAGGACGCGGGCCGGCGGATGCACCGCTACGAGTCCCTGCTGAGCGACGGCCGGCAGATCCTGGCCTTCGACCCCGAGGGCTCGGGCCGGATCGCCGAGGTGTTCGGCGACCTCGCCGCGGCCCGGCGGATCTCGGTCGTCGTCCCCGGCGTCGACACCGACCTGCTCACCTTCCAGCGCACCAGCCGCCCCTACAGCGCCCCGGTCGGCATGGCCAAGGCGCTCTACGCGGCCGAGCGCGCGGCGCGCCCCTCGACCCGTACCGCGGTGATCGCCTGGGCCGACTACACCTCCCCCGACGGGCTCGGGGTGGACGCGGCCACCGGACTGCGCGCCGAGGAGGGCGCCGTACGGCTGAACGCGCTGCTGCGCGCGCTGCCCGGCCGGGCCCCGGTGTCGATGTTCTGCCACAGCTACGGCTCGGTGCTCTGCGGGGTCGCCGCGCGCGGCATGCCCCGGCGGGTCGCCGACCTGGCGGTGGCCGCGAGCCCCGGCATGCGCGCCACCAGCGCCGCCGACCTCGGCACGACGGCCCGGGTGTGGGCCATGCGGGACGCCAGCGACTGGGTGCGCGACGTGCCGTATCTGGAGCTGGGCGGCCTCGGCCACGGCGCCGACCCGGTGTCCTCCGGGTTCGGCGCGCGGGTGCTGTCGGCCCGGGACGCCGAGGGCCACAGCGGCTACTTCCAGCCGGGCACGGACAGCCTGCGCAATCTCGCCGACGTCGGGGTGGGCGCGTACGGCGAGGTGACGTGCGCACAGGAGGACGATGCGTGCCGGTCCGGTCTGTCCGGCGCGACGACGGCCCAACGCGCGTAGAAACAGCAGGAAGTGCGGTCTGCGCGGGTGGCGACGGAGGGGCACGTGCCGCATACGATGAGCCGCATGGGTGACGTACTGGCGGGATTTCATGCCGTCTGGGAGTTCGAGTCCGACTCCGTGCTCATCCGTTACGAACGGGGGATTCGAACACCCAAGCTGTTCCAGGCGCTGGGCGAGCGCCGGATCCCGCTGGCCGCGGTCGAGGGCGTGACCCTCGGCCCGGGCCGACGCGGAACGGTCGCCCTGTGCCTGCGTCCGCGCCCCGGCGCCGATCCGCTGATGGACGCGGCCGACGGGCAGCTGAAGGAGGGCTCCGACCCCTACCGGCTGGTGCTGCCGGCCGAGCGGGAGACCCTCGCGGAGTACTACGCCGACGAGCTGAAGGGGCTGCTCACCGAGTCCGGCCCCGCCGACCGGCACCTGGTCGCGGCGCCCGAGGCACCCCGGCAGTTCAAGGCCTACGACGGCAAGGCGTCCTTCGACGGGACGTCCGTGCAGTTCCGCTGGTCCTGGACGGGGGCGTCCTCGACGAAGTGGAAGGCCGGCGACCAGAGCTTCGCGGTGGCCGAGCTGAGCGGGGTGGAGTGGCGCTCGCCGGAGGTCTTCGAGGGCCATCTGCGGCTGATCCGGCGCTCGGCCGGACCGGCGGCGCCCGCGCAGCCCGACCAGGACCCGGCGGCCGTCGTCTTCGGGCTGGGCTACGGCCCGGTGCACGAGTCGCTGCCGTTCGCCGCGGCGGTGCTGGCCGCCGTGCGCGCCCGGGGGCCGGTGCCCGCGATACCGGCCCCGGCCCGGCGCGACCCCGCCGACATCGCCGAACGGATCCGGCACCTCGGCGAACTCCACCGGGCCGGGCTGGTCACCGACGAGGAGTTCTCCACCAAGAAGGCGGAACTGCTCGCGGAACTGTGACCGCCCGGCCGGCCCCCCGTCCGGCACAACGGGCCGGCAGGCCCCGCGGAACGGCCGAACCCGCCGGGCGGCCGGGCGCGCCGGGCAGTCAGCCCCGGCGGACGGCCAGCCCGCCGGGCGGCGAGTCCCGGCCAATCCCGCCGGGCGGCCGGACACACCGGGCCGTCGGCCCCGTCCGAAGGGCGGCCCCACCCGAAGGCCCATCCCGCCGGACGGCCGGGCACGCCAGGCGGTGGACCCCGCCCGAGTGCCAGCCCCGCCGCACGCCCAACCCCACTGGGAGGCCGGGCACGGCCGAAGGGCGGACCCGCCGGGCGGCGTTACTCGCGGCCCGCCGAGGCGAAGCGCATGTCCGGGTAGCGGTCGCCGGCGACTTGGGAGGCGATCGGCTCCAGGGCGGCCAGTTCCTCCTCGGTCAGGGTGATGCGGGTCGCCGCCACGTTCTCCTCCACCCGGCCCGCCTTGCGGGTGCCCGGGATCGGCACCACGGTCAGGCCCGCGACCGACGCCCGCTGCTGCGCCCAGGCCAGGGCGATCTGGCCGAGCGTGGCACCGCGCGCCTCGGCGATCGCCCGGATCGGCTCCAGCAGGGCCGCGTTGGCCGCCGCGTTGTCGCCGGTGAAGCGGGGCTGCTGGCGGCGGAAGTCGTCGGCCGTCAGGTCCTGCTCGGCGTTGGCGAAGGAGCCGGTGAGGAAGCCGCGGCCGAGCGGCGAGTACGGCACCAGGGCCACGCCCAGGTCCCGCGCGGCCGGTACGACCCTGGCCTCGATGTCCCGGCTGAACAGCGACCATTCCGACTGCACGGCCGCGATCGGGTGCACGGCGTGCGCGGCGCGCAGCTCCTCCGCGGTGACCTCGCTGAGCCCGAGGTGCTTGACCTTGCCCTCGCGGACCAGCTCCGCCATCGTGCCGACGGTCTCCTCGATGGGGACGTTCACATCGCGGCGGTGCATGTAGTAGAGGTCGATCACGTCGACGTCCAGCCGCTTCAGGCTGGCCTCGACCGCCTCGCGGATGTAGGGCGCGTCGTTGCGGATGATGCGCTTGGTCGGGTCGTCCGGCGGAATGGACAGGGCGAACTTGGTGGCGATGACCACCTCGTCCCGGTGCGCCTTGAAGAACGGCGAGAGGAACCGCTCGTTCTCCCCGGCGCCGTAGGCGTCCGCCGTGTCGTACAGCGTGACGCCCAGCTCCAGCGCCCGGTCCAGCGCGGCCCGGGCCTGCCCGGCGTCCGTCGGGCCGTAGCCGAAGTTCATGCCCATGCAGCCGAGGCCCTGCACGCCGACCTCCGGCCCGTTCTCGCCCAGCCGTACCGTCGGAATCCTGGCGTCGGTCATCGAGTGGTCCCCTCCGTGGCGTAAAAACTGATCTTGCGGTCGAGTACGGCGAGCGTGTCGCGCAGTTCGGCGATCCGGTTCAGGACGTCCCGGCGGGTCGACTCCAGCAGGGCCTGCCGCTCCGCGTAGGTGTCCTCGCCCGCCCGGACCAGCTCCGCGTACCGGACCATGTCCGCCACCGGCATGCCGGTCAGCCGGAGCTTGGTCACGAAGTCCAGCCAGTCCAGGTCGCGGTTGCGGTAGCGGCGCTGGCCGGTGTGCGAGCGGTCGACGTGCGGCATCAGCCCGATCCGCTCGTACCAGCGCAGGGTGTGCGCGGTCAGACCGGTGAACGCGACGACCTCGCTGATCGTGTAGTGGTCCTGGCCGTCGGGGCGGGGGTGGCGCCGGGGAGGAGCGGAGCAGATGTCGGCGGGGGTGGCGTGCTCGGTGGCCGCTGGCGTGGTCTGCATCACCGTCATGCCCCCACGCTATGACCTTGGAGTGCACTCCAAGCAAGCCGCTCCGGTAAGAAAATCCCCAGGACCGGGCCCGGTCGCGGTGGTTAGCCTGCGCCCATGAGTCTCGTACGACGGGCCCGGCCCGCGGATGCCGGGGAAGTGCTGCGACTGCGCCAGATCATGATCGATTCCCTGTGGGGCGACGGGGGTGACGGCGGCGACGGAGCGGCCGGCTGGCAGGCCGAGTCGCTGCCGGAGCTGCGCGAGCGGCTCGCGGAGGAGGACGGGGACTTCGCCGCGTTCGTCGTGGACCACCCAAACCGGCCGGGGTCGCTGGCCGCGCTGGTCGCGGGGACCGTGGAGTACCGCATCGGCAAGCCCGGCAATCCGCACGGCCGGGTCGGGTACGTCTTCAGCGTGGCGACCGACCCGGACGCCCGCAGGCGGGGCCACGCGCGCGCCTGCATGGAGGAGCTGCTGGCCTGGTTCCGGGCGCGCGGCGCCGGACACGTGCTGCTGAATGCCTCGCCGGAGGCCGAGCCGCTGTACACCGCGCTGGGCTTCACCCGGGATCCGGACCCGTCGATGCGGCTGCCGCTGTGAGCCGCATAGGCTCGGACGCATGTCGTTGCAGAGCCTGGCGCTGATCGAGAACTGGCCCGTCCCCACCGCGGCGGCGGGGGTCGTACGAGCCGACGGAACCGTCCTCGGGACGCACGGCCCCGTCGGGCACCGCTTCCCGCTGGCCTCCGTCACCAAGCCGCTGGCGGCCTACGCGGCGCTCGTCGCCTACGAGGAGGGCGCGATCGAGCTGGACGAGCCGGCCGGTCCGCCCGGGGCGACGGTCCGTCACCTCCTCGCGCACACCTCGGGCCTGGCCTTCGACGAGCACCGGGTGACCGCCCCGCCCGGGGACCGGCGGCTGTACTCCAACGCCGGGTTCGAGCAGCTCGGGGACCACATCGCCAAGGCCACGGACATCCCGTTCGCGGAGTATCTGCGCCAGGCCGTGCTGGAGCCGCTGGGCATGACGGCCACCTCGCTGGAGGGCTCGCCCGCGAAGGACGGGGTGTCGACGGTCGAGGACCTGCTGCGGTTCGCGGCGGAGGTGCAGGCGCCCCGGCTGCTGGACGCGCGGACGGTGGCGGCGGCGATGACCGTGCAGTACCCGGGGACCAAGGGCGTCCTGCCCGGGTACGGGCACCAGAACCCGAACGACTGGGGGCTGGGCTTCGAGATCCGCGACGGCAAGTCCCCGCACTGGACGGGCGCCTCGTCCTCGCCGCGCACCTTCGGGCACTTCGGGCAGTCGGGCACGTTCCTGTGGATCGACCCGGACGCCGGGGCGGCCGGGGTCGCGCTGACCGACCGCGCGTTCGGCCCCTGGGCGATCGAGGCGTGGCCGGCCCTCACGGACGCGGTCCTCGCGGAACTGCGCGGCTGACGGAGCCACGGCCTCCGGGGGGTTGCCGTCTCCGGGCGCTACGGCGCCATCTCCCACAGCAGCAGCTCCGCCGGGGCCGTCGCCAGCGCCTCGAGCCCCTCGGCGCCGGTGATCCGCGCCGCGTCGCCGGGGCCCAGCTCCGCCCCGGCCAGCCGGACCGCGCCGCGCACCACATGCGCGTACACCCAGGGCGCGTCCGGCACCGCCGTGCGCTCCCCGGGTCCCAGCCGCCGTACGTGCAGCACCGCGCCCGCGGCCGGGACCGCGTACCTGACGGGACCCTCGGCGGCCGGGACGAGGGTGTAGGACGGGGTGCCGCCGGGCTCCCGGGGGGTCAGCCACATCTGGAGGAAGGTCAGCGGGGCCGGGCCGTCGTTGCGCTCCACGTGCCGCACGCCCGCCGCCGCGCTCAGGTGCTGCACCTCCCCGGGGCCGACCCGGGTCTCGTGCCCGGCGGAGTCCCGGTGGGTCAGCTCGCCCTCGACCACCCAGGTGACGATCTCGGTGTGGCGGTGCGGGTGCTCGTCGAAACCGGCGCCGGGGGCCAGCCGCTCCTCGTTGCAGGCGATCAGCGCGCCGAACCGCAGGTTGCCGGGGTCGTAGTGCGGTCCGAAGGAGAAGGCGTGCCGGGTGTCGATCCCGGCCTCGGGGTCCCCTCCGCGATAGCGCTCACCGGCGCGCTGCACGTCTGTCGTCACGGCCCCACGGTAGCCCCGCGGTCCGCACGGACCGCGGGCAGGCCCGCTCCGGGGCAGCGCGCGGAGACCGGCCCGGGACGCCTTGCGGGTCGTGGTCCGGCCGCCGGGCAGAGGGCCGCCCGGGCGCCCCGCCGCACCGTTCCGGCCGCCCGTCCACGGCCGCCCGGGCGCCGCGCGCCGCCCCCGCCGGCCACCGGCCGGGCCGGCGGTCTCCGCCCCCCGGCGGCACGGGGTCCCGTCCGGATAAGGCAGTCTTGTCCCCGTGCCCGAACCCGAATCCCACCACGGTGACCCCGCAGCCCGTCACGTCCACCCGCACGCCGCGACCCTGAAGCGGCTGGAGAAGTCCTCCGGGAGTCTCGCCGCGCAGGCCATCGCGCGCATGGACGAGACCCTGCCGTGGTACCGGGCCATGCCCCCGGAGAACCGTTCCTGGATCGGGCTCGTCGCCCAGGCGGGCATCGCGGCCTTCACCGAGTGGTTCCGGCGCCCCGACGCCCCCCAGGCGATCTCCACCGACGTCTTCGGGACGGCGCCCCGGGAGCTGACCCGGGCCATCACGCTGCGGCAGACCGTGGAGATGGTGCGCACCACCATCGAGGTCATGGAGTCCGCCATCGACGAGGTGGCCGCCCCCGGCGACGAGAGCGTGCTGCGCGAGGCGCTGCTGGTGTACGCCCGGGAGATCGCCTTCGCCACCGCCCAGGTCTACGCCCAGGCCGCCGAGGCACGCGGTGCCTGGGACGCGCGGCTGGAGTCGCTGGTGGTGAACGCCGTGCTGAGCGGGGAGGCCGACGAGGGGGCCGTCAGCCGGGCCGCCGCGCTCGGCTGGAACTCTCCGGAGCATGTGTGCGTGGTGCTCGGTACCGCGCCCGACGGGGACAGCGAGCTGACCGTGGACGCCATCCGGCGGGCCGCCCGGCACGCCAAGCTCCAGGTGCTGACCGGGGTGCTCGGCGACCGGCTGGTGGTCATCGCGGGCGGCAGCGACAACCCGCTGGCCGTCGCCCGCTCGCTGATCGGGCCGTTCGCCGCCGGACCGGTCGTCGCGGGCCCCGTCGTCCCCGATCTGCTGGCCGCCACCCGGTCCGCGCAGGCCGCCGCCGCCGGGCTGAAGGCGTGCACCGCCTGGCAGGACGCGCCGCGCCCGGTGCTCGCCGACGATCTGCTCCCGGAGCGCGCCATGGCGGGCGACCCGAGCGCCCGCGAGCAGCTGGTGGAGGAGATCTACAGACCGCTGGAGGAGGCCGGCTCGGCGCTGCTGGAAACGCTGAGTGTCTACCTGGAGCAGGCCAGCAGTCTCGAAGGCGCGGCGAGAATGCTCTTCGTTCACCCGAACACCGTGCGCTACCGGCTCCGACGTGTGACTGACGTCACCGGCTGGTCCCCCTCGGATGTAAGATCCGCGTTCACACTACGGATCGCGCTCATCCTGGGGCGTCTGGCCGATGCTGAACCCCAGACATAAGGTTTTGTCGGGGCTCCACAAAAGCCCTACGTGTTCTTCGTCCCTGTCCCCACGGGCGGCCCCCGCCCACCCCAAGAGAGAGTGTGAGAGTGCTCGTACTCGTCGCTCCCGGCCAGGGCGCCCAGACGCCCGGCTTCCTGACTCCCTGGCTCGACCTGCCCGGCGCCGCCGACCGCGTGGCCGCCTGGTCGGACGCCATCGGACTGGACCTCGCCCACTACGGCACCCAGGCCGACGCCGACGCCATCCGCGACACCGCCGTGGCCCAGCCGCTGCTGGTCGCCGCCGGCCTGCTGTCCGCCGCGGCACTGGGTGACATCTCCGAGATCGCGCCGGGCGCGGTCGCGGGCCACAGCGTCGGTGAGATCACCGCCGCCGCCTTCGCCGGCGTCCTGGACGACACGGCCGCCCTGGGCCTGGTCCGCACCCGCGGTCTGGCCATGGCCGACGCCGCCGCCGTCACCGAGACCGGCATGTCGGCGCTGCTCGGCGGCGACCCCGAGGTGACCGTGCCGCACCTGGAGAAGCTGGGCCTGACCCCGGCGAACATCAACGGCGCGGGCCAGATCGTCGCCGCGGGCACGCTGGAGCAGCTGGCCGCGCTGAACGAGGACAAGCCCGAGGGCGTCCGCAAGGTCGTCGCGCTGAAGGTGGCCGGCGCCTTCCACACCCACCACATGGCCCCGGCCGTGGCGGTCCTGGAGGAGGCCGCGGCCAAGCTGTCGCCGGCCGACCCGAAGGTGACCTACGTCTCCAACAAGGACGGGCAGGCCGTCGCCTCCGGCGCCGAGGTGCTCCAGCGGCTGGTCGGCCAGGTCGCCAACCCGGTCCGCTGGGACCTGTGCATGGAGACCTTCAAGGAGCTGGGCGTCACCGCGCTCGTCGAGGTGTGCCCGGGCGGCACCCTGACCGGCCTGGCCAAGCGGGCCCTGCCCGGTGTGCGGACGCTGGCCCTGAAGACCCCCGACGACCTGGAAGCGGCCCGGGCTCTGCTCACAGAGCACGCCGGCGCCTGAGGAGAGCCGTACATGGCGAAGATCAACCCCAGCAAGGGCGCCCCGTACGCGCGCATCCTCGGCGTCGGCGGCTACCGGCCGACCCGGGTCGTGCCGAACGAGGTGATCCTGGAGAAGATCGACTCGTCCGACGAGTGGATCCGCTCCCGCTCCGGCATCGAGACCCGGCACTGGGCCGGTCCCGAGGAGACCGTGGCCGCGATGGCCATCGAGGCCTCCGGCAAGGCGATCGCGGACGCCGGCATCGACGCCGAGCAGATCGGCGCGGTGGTCGTCTCCACCGTCTCGCACTTCAGCCAGACTCCGGCCATCGCCACCGAGATCGCCGACAAGCTCGGCACCAACAAGGCCGCCGCCTTCGACATCTCGGCCGGCTGCGCGGGCTTCGGCTACGGCCTCACCCTCGCCAAGGGCATGGTGGTGGAAGGTTCCGCCGAGCACGTCCTGGTGATCGGCGTGGAGCGGCTGAGCGACCTCACCGACCTGGAGGACCGGGCCACCGCCTTCCTGTTCGGTGACGGCGCCGGCGCGGTCGTGGTGGGCCCCTCGCAGGAGCCGGCCATCGGCCCGACCGTGTGGGGCTCCGAGGGCGACAAGGCCGCGACGATCAAGCAGACCGTCCCCTGGGACCGGTTCCGGATCGGCGACGTCTCCGAGCTGCCCGTCGACAGCGAGGGCAACATCAAGTTCCCTGCGATCACGCAGGAGGGCCAGGCGGTGTTCCGCTGGGCCGTGTTCGAGATGGCGAAGGTCGCCCAGCAGGCGCTGGACGCGGCCGGAATCACCGCGGACGACCTGGACGTCTTCATCCCGCACCAGGCCAATGTGCGGATCATCGACTCGATGGTGAAGACGCTGAAACTGCCGGAGCACGTCACGGTCGCCCGTGACATCCGCACCACCGGCAACACCTCGGCCGCCTCGATCCCGCTCGCGATGGAGCGGCTCCTGGCGACCGGGGAGGCGAAGAGCGGCGACACCGCGCTCGTCATCGGATTCGGGGCGGGTCTCGTCTACGCCGCCACGGTCGTTACCCTCCCCTAGGCACTCCGTGCCGGATCAGCCGATCCGGTTCGGTACAAATGCCATTAACCCGTCTGGAATATCAAGAAGGAGCGCCTGACATGGCCGCCACTCAGGAAGAGATCGTCGCCGGTCTCGCCGAGATCGTGAACGAGATCGCCGGGATCCCGGTCGAGGACGTCAAGCTGGACAAGTCCTTCACCGACGACCTGGACGTCGACTCGCTGTCCATGGTCGAGGTCGTCGTCGCCGCCGAGGAGCGCTTCGACGTGAAGATCCCGGACGAGGACGTCAAGAACCTCAAGACCGTCGGCGACGCGACCGACTACATCCTCAAGCACCAGGCCTGAGGCCACCGCGTAGGCCGCGTGTAGCAAGGCCCCGCCACCCGGCGGTGGCGCCGTAATCCCCGCACCGGCGGGGGTAGTCCTCCCCCGTATCCGTTGGAGAAAGAATTCCCGTGAGCCCGACCAATCGCACCGTGGTCGTCACCGGTATCGGCGCAACCACACCGCTGGGTGGCGACGCAGCCTCGACCTGGGAGGCCCTGGTCGCCGGCACGTCCGGTGTCAGCCTGCTGGAGCAGGAGTGGGCGGCGGACCTGCCGGTCCGCATCGCCGCGCAGATCGCCGTGGAGCCGGGCGAGATCATCCCCCGGCCGCAGGCCCGCAAGCTGGACCGGTCCGCGCAGTTCGCGCTGATCGCCGCTCAGGAGGCCTGGAAGGATGCCGGGTTCACCGCCAAGGCCGGGGTGGACTCCTCCGTGAACCCCGACCGTCTCGGTGCGGTCATCGCCTCCGGCATCGGCGGCGTGACGACCCTGCTGGACCAGTACGACGTACTCAAGGAGAAGGGCGTACGCCGCGTCTCCCCGCACACCGTGCCGATGCTGATGCCCAACTCCCCGGCGGCCAACGTCGGGATCGAGCTGGGTGCCCGCGCCGGTGTGCACACCCCCGTCTCGGCCTGCGCCTCGGGCGCGGAGGCCATCGGGTACGCGATCGAGATGATCCGCACCGGGCGTGCGGACGTGGTCGTGGCCGGTGGTACCGAGGCGGCCATCCACCCGCTGCCCATCGCCGCGTTCGGCAACATGATGGCGATGTCCAAGAACAACGACGACCCGCAGGGCGCCTCGCGTCCCTACGACGCCGGCCGTGACGGCTTCGTGCTCGGCGAGGGCGCCGGTGTGATCGTCCTGGAGTCCGAGGAGCACGCGAAGGCGCGCGGTGCCCGGATCTACGTCGAGGCGGTCGGGCAGGGCATCTCCGCCGACGCCCACCACATCACGCAGCCGGAGCCGTCCGGCAACGGGATCGCGCACGCGCTGCAGAACCTGCTGGACAACACCGACCTGAAGCCGGCCGAGATCCTGCACGTCAACGCGCACGCCACGTCCACGCCGCAGGGCGACGTGGCCGAGATCAAGGCGCTGCGGAAGGTGTTCGGCGACGACGTCGACCACATGGCGATCTCCGCGACCAAGTCGATGACCGGTCATCTGCTCGGCGGCGCCGGCGGTGTGGAGACCGTCGCGTCGATCCTGGCGCTGGTGAAGCGCACGGCTCCGCCGACCATCAACGTGGAGAACCTGGACCCCGAGGTCAACGCCGACATCGTGAGCGGTGAGGCGCGGGCGCTGCCGGAGGGCCGGATCGCCGCGCTGAACGACTCGTTCGGCTTCGGCGGGCACAACGTGGTGCTGGCGTTCCGTACGGTCTGAGTTCCGTGACGTGTGAATGGCCCGGTCTCCTGGGGGAGATCGGGCCATCGTCGTCGGTCCCCTCGCGGGGCCGCGCTACACCACCTGGTGCAGCCAGCGGACCGGGGCGCCCTCGCCCGCGTATCTGAAGGGTTCCAGTTCGTCGTCCCAGGGCTTGCCCAGGAGCTTGGCGATCTCGGCCTCCAGGTCGGTCTCGCCGCGCTGGGAGCGGGTCAGGGCGGCGCGCAGGCGGTCCTCGGGGATCAGGATGTCGCCGTGGATGCCGGTGACGGCGTGGAAGATGCCGAGGTCGGGGGTGCAGCTGTAGCGCTCGCCCTCGGCGGTCGGGCAGGGCTCGGCGGTGACCTCGAACCGCAGCAGGTGCCAGCCGCGCAGCGCGGACGCGAGCTTGGAGGCCGTACCGGCCTGGCCCTGCCAGGAGAACTCCGAGCGCCAGGTGCCGGGGGACGCGGGCTGCCGGATCCAGTCGAGGCTGACGCGCGTGCCGAGCACCCCCGCGATGGCCCACTCGACGTGCGGGCACAGCGCGCGCGGCGCGGAGTGCACGTACAGAACTCCACGTGTCGTCACCGGAACCTCCGGGCAGAGCGGGACATCTTGCGGACTGGCTGGGCGGCAGTGGCACGACGGCCGCGTTGATGGCGAGGCTACCTTGCGACGGGGCAAGGAGTGTGACGTACCGTCGGTCCCGGCGCCAGGAAAACGCCGCCATTCACCCAGGGGGACGCTTGTACGGGGGTCGGCCGTTCCCCGGGTGCCGGGCCGGGAACCCTCAGTCGTTGTCATAGGGGAGCACCGGACCGTCGAGCGAGGGGAACAGCAGGGATGCGGAAGCGAAGCCACCGTGTGCGAGCCGCTCTCGCCGGCGTGGCGGCCACGGTGCTGGGCCTCGCCGGGTGCCAGGCCGGGGACGGATCGCCTACGGCGGAGGGCACGAAGGCGCGCGCGGCCCGGCCCCCGCTGTGGGACACCAGCCCGGACTCGATCGCGGCGGTGGGCGACTCCATCACCCGCGGGTTCGACGCGTGCACGGTGCTGTCGGACTGCCCGGAGGCGTCCTGGGCGACGGGCGGCGACGCGGCGGTGCGGAGCCTGGCGGTGCGGCTGCTGGGGGTGACGGGGGCGGCGGAGCGCAGCTGGAACTACGCGGTGACCGGGGCCCGCATGGCCGACCTGCCGGGGCAGATGGCGCAGGCGGTGGCCCGCCGCCCGGAGTTGGTGACGGTGATGGCCGGCGGGAACGACGCCTGCCGGACCACGGCGTCGGCGATGACGCCGGTGGCGGACTTCCGCGCGGACTTCGAGGAGGCGATGCGCACGCTGCGCTCGGCGCTGCCGAAGACGCAGGTGTACGTGTCGAGCGTGCCGAACCTGAAGCGGCTGTGGTCCGAGGGCCGGACGAACGTGCTGGGCAAGCAGGTGTGGAAGCTGGGCATCTGCCCGTCGATGCTGGCCGACGCCGACGATCTGAGCAGCGCGGCGACGCTGCGCCGGGAGACCGTCGAGCGGCGGGTGGTGGAGTACAACAAGGTGCTGGAGGAGGTCTGCGCCAAGGACCGCCGCTGCCGCTTCGACGGGGGCGCGGTGTACGACTTCCGCTTCGGCACGGACCAGCTGAGCCACTGGGACTGGTTCCACCCCAGCAAGGACGGGCAGGCGCGGCTCGCGGAGATCGCGTACCGGAAGGTCACGGCGGGAGACCGGTGACCTAGGGTTTCCCGCATGAGCGAACTTTTCGGCACACTTTCCGACGGCACTCCCGTGCACCGGTGGACACTGGAGCGCGGCGGGGTGCGGGTACGGGTGCTGTCGTACGGCGGGATCGTGCAGTCGGCCGAGGTCCCGGACCGGTCGGGGCGGTCGGCGGACGTGGTGCTGGGCTTCGCGGACCTGGAGGGCTATCTGCTGCATCCGGAGCCGTATCTGGGCGCGGTGATCGGCCGGTACGCCAACCGGATCGCGGGCGGCCGCATCCCGCTGGACGGCCGGACGTACGAGGTGACGCGCAACGAGGGCGCCAACTCGCTGCACGGCGGTGCGCGGGGCTTCGACAAGCACGTGTGGGAGGTGACCCCGGTGGAGCACGGGCTGCGGCTGAGCCGGGTCAGCCCCGACGGCGAGGAGGGGTTCCCGGGGCGGCTGGCGGTGACGGTGACGTACACGCTGACGGCGTCGGGGGCGCTGCGGATCGGCTACGAGGCGGTCACCGACGCGCCGACCGTCGTGAACCTGACCAACCACACGTACTGGAACCTGGGCGGCGCGGATTCCGGTACGGCGGGCGGGCACGAGCTGCGGCTGGCCGCGTCCCGGTACACGCCGGTCAACGCGGACCTGATCCCGGAGGGGGCGTCGGCCGATGTGTCGGGCTCCCGCCTGGACTTCCGGACGCCCCGCCCTACGGGTTCCGGTTACGACCACAACTTCGTCCTGGACAAGGGCGTGACCACGACGCCCGTGGAGGTCGCGGAGCTGTACGACCCGGTCTCCGGGCGCACCCTGACGGTGTCGACGACCGAGCCGGGCCTCCAGCTCTACACCGGCGACCATCTGTCCGGCCCGTTCCCCCCGAACGCCGGCACCGCCCTGGAGACCCAGCACTTCCCGGACTCCCCCAACCGCCCGGACTTCCCCACCACGGTCCTGCGTCCCGGCGAGGTCTACCGCTCGGAGACGGTGTACGGCTTCGGGGTGCGCGGCTGACGTGGTGAGCCCCGGTCCAGGGGTCAGGTCCCGGACCGGGGCTGTTCATGGGGGACTTTGTCCGCGGTGTGCGGAGAGTGTCCCGGATCAGACGTTAATCGGTGCGGTGAGCCGGCGGTCGGTGATCGAGCGGCCGGCGGAGATCTCGTACGAACCCTTCACATATGCCCACGCGTTCGTCGTGTCGTCCCACACCTCGAAGGCACGACGGGGCAGTTCGACGGTGGGCTCGGCGACCCTTCCCTCCCGTACGGCCCGGGCGAGGGCGGGGCCGTAGACGGTCCGCGGGCCGGGCATGGCGATGTCCAGGCCGCCGTTCGCGGCGCCCACCGCGTCCCGGGCGGCCGTCCAGTCGGAGACGTTGACGCCGTCGAAGCCCCATGCGCCGCGCAGGACTTCTTCGACGAGGTGGTGGTGCTCGGTCATCGTCGTGCCGTTGACCGAGTTGTAGGCGGTCATGACGCCCCACGGGCGGGCGTTCCTCACGATGGCCTCGAAGGGCGCCAGGTACAGCTCGCGCAGGGCGCGTTCGGAGACCAGGTTGTCCACCGTGAGGCGGTCGGTCTCGGCATCGTTGGCGACGAAGTGCTTGACGGTGGCGCCGACGCCGCCGGACTGGACGCCGCTGACACAGCCGGTGCCGATCGCCCCGGTCAGGCACGGGTCCTCGCTGTAGCACTCGAAGTGGCGCCCGCCGAGCGGGGAGCGGCGCAGGTCGACGGTCGGGGCGAGCAGGACGGGGACACCCTTGCGGCGGGCCTCCTGGGCGAGCAGCACACCGGCGCGGCGGGCGAGTTCCGGGTCCCAGGCGGCGGCGAGCGCGGTCGGCGAGGGCAGGGCCACGGAGGGGGCGTCCGCGCTCCAGCGCACGCCCCGGACGCCGACCGGGGCGTCCGAGACCCGTACAGCGCCTTCCATCGTGCCTCCGCCGCCGGTGACCCGGCAGGCGGCGCGCGCCCCGGGGGTCAGTGCGAGGGCGCCAGGGCGAGGCTGACGCCGAGGCCGGCCAGGACCGAGCCGATCGCCTTGTTGAGGACCTTCTGGCCGCGCAGCAGCACGGCGCGCATCCGGGAGTGCGAGAAGAACGCGGCGACCGCGCCGAACCACACCAGATGGGCCAGCGACATGAACAGGCCGTAGCCCAGCTGCCGGTACAGCGGGGTGCCGGGGCCGACGACCTGGGAGAAGGTGGAGACGACGAACAGGGTCGTCTTGGGGTTGAGGACGTTGGTGAGGAAGCCCGTGCGCAGGGCGGCGAACGGGGTCAGCTCCGTCTTGTTCCCGAGGTCGACCTCGACCTCGCCGCGGGTGCGGAAGGTGCGGACGCCGACGTAGACGAGGTAGGCCGCGCCGATCAGCTTCACGGCCGTGAAGACGACGGTGGACGAGGCGATGAGCAGGCCGACGCCGAGCAGGGTGTAGGTGACGTGGACCAGGACGCCGGCCGCCACGCCGGCGGCGGCGAGCAGGCCGGTGCGGCGGCCGTGCAGATAGCTGTTACGGACGATCATCGCGAAGTCGGCGCCGGGGGCGATCACGGCGAGGACCGTGATGACGGCGACGGCGAGCAGCTGGGTCACGGGGTGACGTCCTCCGTGTCGGGCCGCCCGCCCGGGGCGGCGTCGGCGTCGGCGGTCTCCTCGCCCAGCAGGTCACGCGCGAGCAGCGTGGCGCCCGCGACCGCGCCCGGCATCAGGAACACCGCGACGAACGGAACCAGGAAGGCCAGGCCCAGGGGGGTGCCGAACCCCCAGACCAGCGTCTTGCGGGAGCGCAGCAGGGCGAGCCGGGCGCGCAGGTCGACGTCGCGGCGCTGGAGGGCGACGGCGGCGAGTTCCTCGGTGAGGAAGAAGCCGGTGACGAAGAAGCCGATCACGGGGACGACGGTCTGCCCGACGAACGGCAGGAAGCCGAGGACGAAGAGCAGGACGCCCCACAGTCCCGCCCGGACCAGGACGCGCAGGCTGTCCCGGGCCGAGATCCACAGCTCGTGCCAGAGCGGCCGGCCGGACTCGGGAGCGGTGCCGTCGGGCGAGACGTCGGCGTCGACCCGCTCGGAGAGGGACTCGTAGAAGGGCTGGCCGACCAGCAGGGTGACGGCCGTGAAGGTGAGCACGGCCAGCAGCAGGCCGAGCGCGAACAGCACGGCCGTCAGGAAGCCGCGGAACAGGCCCTGCCAGGGGCTCGCCCAGTCGTCGGCGAACGGGGTGGCCCAGCCGACGGCGTCGTCGCCCCACAGGGCCAGCGCGACCAGCGCGGCGGCGTACAGCACCAGCGTGATCAGCCCGGGCAGCAGGCCGAAGCCGTACCGGCGCCCGTGCCGGGTCACCCACTTCTGGCCCTTCAGCAGATAACCGAAACCCACCCCGAGATCACGCATGCGGAGGACTTTACTGGCTCCGCGGGATCGTCCGGAGGTCAGCCGCCGAGCATGCGGCGCAGCAGGTCGCGCAGGGAGCGGCGTTCCTGTTCGGACAGGCCCGCGAGGGGTTCGCGGGCGAATTGCAGGCCCTCGCGCAGGTCCCGGGCCACCTCGCGGCCCTGCTCGGTGGCGGCGGCCACCTTCACCCGGCGGTCGGCCGGGTCGGGGCGGCGCTCCACCAGCCCTCGGGACTCCAGCCGGTCCACGATCCCGGTCACGTTCGACGGCTCGCACTTCAGCTTCTGGGCCAGCTTGCGCATCGGCAGCGGCTCCAGCGAGAGCAGGCTGAGCAGCCGGGCCTGCGGGCCGGTCAGGGTGTGCTCGCCCGCCGCCTCCTCATAGTCCGCGTAGAAGCGGGACACGACCTCACCGATCAGCTCGAGGACCTCCAGGGTGAGGGGGTCGGGACGGCGGGCGTTCGATGGGGTGGACATGCCCACCAGGATACCCGGTTACTTGACATCCTGAAATATTCAGGCGCATGGTTGTTTCAGGTACTGAAGCATCACCCTGAAAGGCTCTCTCATGATCAACCGCGAGTGGCACCTCCTCAGCCGTCCCGTCGGCTGGCCGAAGCCCGAGGACTTCGCGTTCGTCGAGTCACCCGTCCCGACCCCGGGCGAGGGCCAGGTGCTGGTGCGGAACAAGTACCTCTCCGTCGACCCGTACATGCGCGGCCGGATGAGTGCCGCCAAGTCGTACGTCGCCCCCTTCGAGCTGGGCAAGGTCATGCAGGGCGGCGCGGTCGGCGAGGTGGTCGAGTCCCACGCCGAGGGCATCGAGGCCGGCGACCACGTCCTGCACTTCTTCGGCTGGCGCGAGTACGCCGTCGTGGACGCGAAGAACGCCGTCAAGGTGGGCCCGACGGCCGTACCCGCCGTCAAGGTCGACGCCGGCACCCCGGACGTCCCGCTGTCGGCGTACCTCGGCGTCCTCGGCATGACCGGCCTGACCGCCTACGCCGGTCTGCTGCGCACCGCCTCCTTCAAGGAGGGCGACAGCGTGTTCGTGTCCGGCGCGGCCGGCGCCGTGGGCAGCCAGGTGGGCCAGATCGCCAAGCTCAAGGGCGCCTCCCGGGTCATCGGCTCGGCCGGGTCCGACGAGAAGGTCAAGCTGCTGGTGGACGAGTACGGCTTCGACGCCGCGTTCAACTACAAGAAGGGCCCGGTCGCCGAGCAGCTGCGCGAGGCGGCGCCCGACGGCATCGACGTCTACTTCGACAACGTCGGCGGGGACCACCTGGAGGCGGCCGTCGGCTCGCTCAACCAGGGCGGCCGGATCGCGGTCTGCGGCATGATCTCGGTCTACAACAACACCGAGCCCGCGCCCGGCCCGAGGAACCTGGCCCGGCTGATCCAGACCCGCGGCCGGATCGAGGGCTTCCTGGTCGGCGACCACTACGACCTCCAGCCGCAGTTCGTCCAGGAGGTCGGCCCGTGGGTGGCCTCGGGCGCGCTGAAGTACCGCGAGACGGTGGTCGAGGGCATCGAGAACACCCTGGAGGCGTTCCTCGGGGTCCTGCGCGGCGACAACATCGGCAAGATGGTCGTCAAGCTCTGAGCCCAGGCTCCGACCTTCCCGGTTTTTTCGCGATGCGGTAACTTCTTTCCGAAATACTGTGGCGATCGTGGGCGCGAGTCGCCGTGGACCGAGGAGGAAGACACCCGCATGCCCATCACCCAGTCCGACGTCCTGTACACCGCCGTCGCCACCGCCGAGAACGGCCGCGACGGCCGGGTCGCCACCGACGACGGCCAGCTCGACGTGGTCGTCAACCCGCCCAAGGAGATGGGCGGCAGCGGCGCCGGCACCAACCCCGAGCAGCTGTTCGCCGCGGGGTACAGCGCCTGCTTCCAGGGGGCGCTGGGCGTCGTCGCCCGGCAGGAGGGCGCCGACATCTCCGGGTCGACGGTCACCGCCAAGGTCGGCATCGGCAAGAACGACGACGGGTTCGGGATCATCGTGGAGATCTCCGCGAACATCCCGAACGTCGACGCCGCGACCGCGAAGAGCCTGGTCGAGAAGGCGCACCAGGTGTGCCCCTACTCGAAGGCGACGCGGGGCGACATCACCGTGACGCTGGCCTGACCCTCGTCGTTGGCCACGACGGCAGCCGCGTCCTTGGACGTGGGATGCGGCTGCCGTCGTGTGCGCGCCGGCTCCGGTGCGGTGTGCGCGCCGCTCAGCTGCACCACCACAGGAAGCGGTCGCAGGTCTTTTCGGGCGTGTGCGTGGGGGCGGGGGCGGGAGCGGAGGTCGTCGGGTTCGGGGTGGGGGCGGTGGTGGCGGGCCCGCTGGGAGCCGGGGCGGCCGACGTCGTCGCCGGTGTGCCGGAGTCGGTGGCACCCGTGGTGGCCGACCGCCCCGCCTCGCCGGACTCCCCCGGCGAGGCGGAAGCGGAATCCTTGCCGTCCGTGTCGTCCCGGTCGCCCGTGTCCCCCACGGACGGCGAGGGGGAGGCGGAACCCGGGGCCGAGGCGTCCGGGGAGCCGGAGGCGGCGCCCGGGACGGCGGCAGAGGAGACGTCGGCCGGTCCCGCCGTACGGTCCGGAGCGCCGGAACCGGAATCCTCCTCCGCCTCGGTCTCCCCGGCCGTGGCCGAAGGATCGTCGGCGAAGGGCGAGAAGGGCGCGTCCGTACCGAGCTCCGCGAGACTCAGCCCGCCGGCCGCGAGCACGAACCCGGCGGCGACCATGAGGACCCGGCGCCGACGGCGCCGGTGCCCGGCCGCCTTGCGCTCCCGCCGGGCCTGCTGGGTCCGCCGGGCACGGACACCGGCCCGCCCTCCGACGGAATCCTCAGCGGTGCGCTCTTCATCGGCGTACCCGTCACCGGCCGAGGCGTTGCCGTCACCGCCGGGCACGTGACCCTCGTCGGCCAACTCCCAGTCCTCACCGCCCGGTTCACCACCGTCCCCGGCCGGCTCCCGGCCCGGCCCGGCGGAACCCGGGCCGCGTTGCTCGGGCACGCGGACGGTACCGGGCGGGGCGTACGGGATCCCGGCGGGCGCGAGACCGTCCCCGCCGGGACGCCAACCACTCCCCGCACCCCCGAGACCGCTCCCCGCGCTCCCCTGACCGTTCCCGGCGGGCCCCGGACCGGCCATGGCGGACGCCCGGTTCGGCAGGCCGCTCGCGGCGAGTCCGTAGACATCCCCGTCGTCCCCGGCCCCACGCGCCGGTCCGCCCCAGGCGTCCCACGACGCCTCCGCGGCAGCGTACGCGGCGTCGTAGCCGTCGCCGGCGACGGCCGTGCCGCAGCCGGGGCACGCCAGGGCGCCGTTCAGGTGGCGTCGGCAGGGGTGGCAATAGTCCATGACGCGGGAAGACTAGAGTCCGCGCGGTCCGGGTTCCAGGCGTGACTGTGAAGGTTCGGTGCGGGAGCGAAACAATCCCGAAAGCCGTGCCGAAACCGTTACCTGTTCGACCCATTGACACTCCCGCCGCCCCGTCCTTACTGTCACGCCAGCATTTCGAACGTGCGACGAAATACCGAACAGCTGAGGGGCAACTGCCGTGCGCATCACCGGAATCAGCACACACGTGGTCGGCACGCCGTGGCGCAACCTGACCTATGTCCAGGTGCACACCGACGAGGGGGTCACGGGAGTCGGCGAGACCCGGATGCTCGGGCATACGGACGCGCTGATCGGCTATCTGCGGGAGGCCGAGGTCAACCACATCCTCGGCTCGGACCCGTTCGCCGTCGAGGACCTGGTGCGCCGAATGAAGTACGGCGACTACGGCCGGGCCGGCGAGATCGTGATGTCCGGCATCGCGGTGGTCGAGATGGCGTGCTGGGACATCAAGGGCAAGGCGCTGGGCGTGCCGGTGTGGCAGCTGCTCGGCGGAAAGGTCACCGACAAGGTCAAGGCGTACGCCAACGGCTGGTACACGACCGAGCGGACCCCGGAGGCGTACCACAAGGCCGCCCAGGGGGTCATGGAGCGCGGTTACAAGGCGCTGAAGATCGACCCGTTCGGCACCGGCCACTTCGAGCTGGACCACCAGGAGACCCTGTACGCCGTCTCGCTCATCGAGGCCGTACGGGACGCCATCGGCCCGGACGCGGAGCTGATGCTGGAGATGCACGGCCGCTTCTCCCCCGCCACCGCGGTCCGGCTGGCCAAGGAGATGGCGCCGTTCAAGCCGGCCTGGCTGGAGGAGCCGGTGCCGCCGGAGAACCTGAAGGCGCTGGAGAAGGTCGCCGCCAAGGTCGACATCCCGGTGGCCACCGGCGAGCGCATCCACGACCGCATCGAGTTCCGCGAGCTGTTCGACAGCCAGGCCGTGGACATCATCCAGCCCGACGTCGGCCACATCGGCGGCATCTGGGAGACCCGCAAGCTCGCCGCCACCGCCGAGACCCACTACATGCTCGTCGCCCCGCACAACGTCGGCGGCTCCGTGCTCACCGCCGCCTCCCTCCAGGTCGGCTTCACCTCCCCGAACTTCAAGATCCTGGAGCACTTCAACGACTTCGCGGACGCGGAGATCAAGAAGGTGGTCAAGGGCGCGCCGCAGGTGAACCCGGAGGACGGCTGCTTCCACCTCTCCGACGCGCCCGGCCTCGGCGTCGAGCTGGACGTCGACGCGGCGGCCGAGTTCCCGCAGCAGCGGGCCCACTTCGACCTGTGGGCCGAGGGCTGGGAGAAGCGCAATCCGAAGGACACCCAGTGAGTTCACAGGTCCTGGTCGAGGCCCCGGGCGTGCACCGGGTCGAGGACCACACACCGCGCGAACCGGGCCCCGGCGAGGCGCTGGTGGCCGTGCACGCGGTCGGCATCTGCGGCAGTGACCGCGAGGTGTACCAGGGCAACCGGCCCGAGGGGTACGTCCGTTACCCGCTGGTCCCCGGGCACGAGTGGTCGGGGACGGTCACCGCGGTCGGGGCCGGGGTGCCCGGCTCGCTGACCGGCCGCAAGGTGGTCGGCGAGGGCTTCCGCAACTGCCAGGTGTGCGACCGCTGCCACGCGGGCGAGACCACGCTGTGCACCGCCGGGTACGAGGAGACCGGGTTCACCCGGCCCGGTGCCATGGCGGCCACCCTCACCCTGCCCGCCCGGCTGCTGCACGTACTGCCGGACGACGCCGACCTCACCGCCGCCGCGCTGCTGGAGCCGGCCGCCTGCATCGCCGCCGCCGCGCTGAAGGCGAACGCCCGGCCGGGCGAGCGGGTCGCGGTGGTCGGCACCGGCACCCTCGGGATGTTCGCCGTGCAGTTCCTCGCGGCCGGCTCGCCGGCCGAGCTGCTGGTCGTGGGCACCCGCGACGACCGGGAGGCGCTGGCCCGGCGGTTCGGGGCGAGCGACTTCCGGCTCCGCGGCCAGGAGCTGCCCGCCGACTTCGACGTGGTGATCGAGACCGCCGGGTCCGCCTCCGCCGCGCGGACCGCCGCCGCGCTGCTGCGGCGCGGCGGGCGCCTGGTCCTCACCGGGATCCCGGCGCCGGGCGCGGACGGGCTCGACCCGACCGATCTCGTCGTACGGCAGCTGGAGGTGCACACCGTCTTCGGGGCGCCGCCGGACGCCTGGGCGCACACGGTGCGGGTGTTCGGCGCCGGACTGCTGGACCCGCTGCCGCTGGTCACGCACGAGGTGCCGCTGACCGACTTCCCGCGGGCCATCGAGCTGGTGGGGGCCGGCGACCCCGCCGTGGGCAAGGTGCTGCTCCGCCCCTGACCGTACGCCGGCCGGGGGGTGTCCTGACCACGCCCCGGCCGGTGTACACCCACGCTTCTCCCGCTACCCAGAGCCGCGACCCTTGTCCGAAATACCGAACACGAAGGACAGCTTGTGACCGACGCTTCCGCCCCGGCAGCCCGCAGGCCCGGCGAGCAGGTGCTCGCCGCTCTCGGTCTGGGCGCGCCCGCCCTCGACCCCGCCGACGCCTCCGTCCACACCTTCCCGGGCGGCGGCCGCTGGCGCACCGAGATCCCCTCGTGCGAGGGTCCCGAGGCGCTGGCGGTCGTGCTCAAGGAGGCCTCCCGCCTGGATGTGCCGATCCACCGGATCAGCCAGGGCAGCGGTGTGTGGATGCTCACCGACGCCGAGATCACCGAGATGGTCGAGGCCACCGCCGAACGCGACATCGAACTGTGCCTGTTCACCGGCCCGCGCGGCACCTGGGACACCGGCGGCTCGGTACGGTCCGACTCCCGCGGGGCCGGACTGCGCGCCCGGGGCCACGACGCGGTCGCCGGCTGCGTGGAGGACGCCGTCCGGGCCACCGAGCTGGGCGTCAAGTGCCTGCTCGTCGCCGACGAGGGCGTGCTGTGGACCCTGCACCGGGCCCGCACCGCCGGCATCATCCCGGCCGACACCACGCTGAAGGTGTCCGCGCTCATCGGTCCGGTCAACCCCGCCTCGTACGCCGTGTACGAGCGGCTCGGCGCCGACTCCGTCAACGTGCCCAGCGATCTGACGCTGGACCACCTCACCGAGATCCGGCGGGTGTCCGGCGCCCCGATGGACATGTACATCGAGGCCCCGGACGACCTCGGCGGCTACGTCCGGATGTACGAGGTCGCCGAGCTGATCCGGCGCGGCGCCCCGCTGTACCTGAAGTTCGGCCTGTCCAAGGCGCCCGGCATCTACCCGTGGGGCCGCCACCTGCGGGACGTCACCCTGGACACCGCCCGGGAGCGGGTGCGGCGCGGCCGGCTCGCCCTGGATCTGCTCGCCCGGCACGGCGCGGACGGCGACATGGCGCCGCTCGGCTCCCGGCTGCCGGGTTCCTTGAACCGGTTCCCCGCCGAGGGTGCCACCGAATGACCGATCGGGGCTGCGGGCCGTGTGTGGCCGGTCGCGCCCGCGCGGCGGAGCCGCATACCGGACACAGCCCCGCGCCCCTTCGGGGCGCTTCGACCGATCTCGACAGACATCTCAGCGAAGAGAAGAACAGGGACGAACACCATGCGCACTCGCAGAAGCGCCCTAGCCGTCATAGCCTCAGCCGCCTCGCTCGCGCTCACCCTGACCGCCTGCGGCCAGAACAGCGAAGGCGGCAGCAAGGAGAAGTCGGGTGACGCCAAGGGCGCCACCATCGGCATCGCCATGCCGACCAAGTCCTCCGAGCGCTGGATCAACGACGGCAACAACGTCGTCAAGGACCTCCAGGCCAAGGGCTACAAGACCAAGCTGGTCTACGGCGAGGACGACCCGGAGACCCAGGTCTCGCAGATCGAGAACCTCATCACGCAGGGCGTGAAGGGCCTGATCATCGCGGCGATCGACAACAAGTCGCTGAACAGCGTGCTCCAGCAGGCCGCGGACGCGCACATCCCGGTCATCTCCTACGACCGGCTGATCCTCGGCACCAAGAACGTCGACTACTACGCCTCGTTCGACAACGAGAAGGTCGGCACGCTCCAGGGCACGTACATCGTCGACAAGCTCGGGCTGGACAAGGGCGCGAAGGGCCCGTTCAACATCGAGCTGTTCGCGGGCTCCAACGACGACAACAACACGAAGTACTTCTTCGGCGGGGCGATGAAGGTGCTCCAGCCGTACATCGACAAGAAGCAACTGGTCGTCAAGTCCGGGCAGACCCGGCTCAACCAGGTCGTCACCCTGCGCTGGGACGGCACCACCGCGCAGAAGCGCATGGAGGACATCCTCACCTCGTCGTACAAGAGCGGCCGGGTCGACGCGGTCCTCTCGCCGTACGACGGCATCTCCATCGGCATCCTGTCCGCGCTGAAGTCGGACGGCTACGGCTCGGGCAGCAAGCCGCTGCCGGTCATCACCGGCCAGGACGCCGAGCTGGCCTCGGTGAAGTCGATCATCTCCGGGCAGCAGACGCAGACCGTCTACAAGGACCTGCGCAAGCTCGCCGAGGTCGCCGCCACGATGCTGGACGAGTCCCTGAAGGGCAAGAAGCCCGAGGTCAACGACACCAAGACGTACGACAACGGCGCCAAGGTCGTGCCGGCCTACCTGCTGCAGCCGGTCAGCGTCGACAAGTCCAACTACCAGAAGGTGCTGGTCGACGGCGGTTACTACACCGAGTCGCAGCTGAAGTGACCCGCCCTTTTCCTACGGAGTGAAAGGCACGACCATGGCGGGACCCGTCCTGGAAATGCGCTCGATCGTCAAGACCTTTCCCGGTGTCAAGGCGCTGTCGGACGTCACCCTGACCGTCCGGCGGGGCGAGGTCCACGCCATCTGCGGGGAGAACGGCGCCGGCAAGTCCACCCTGATGAAGGTGCTCTCCGGCGTCCATCCGCACGGCACGTACGAGGGGGACATCCTCTTCGACGGGGAGGTCTGTCAGTTCCGCGACATCCGGGCGAGCGAGCAGCACGGCATCGTCATCATCCACCAGGAGCTGGCGCTGGTGCCGCACCTGTCCATCGCGGAGAACCTCTTCCTCGGCAACGAGCACGCCACGCGCGGCCTCATCAACTGGCGAGAGACCCTGCGGCACGCCACCGAACTGCTGCGCCGGGTCGGCCTGGACGAGCACCCGGAGACCCGGGTCGCCGACATCGGCGTGGGCAAGCAGCAACTGGTGGAGATCGCCAAGGCGCTGTCCAAGCAGGTGAAGCTGCTGATCCTGGACGAGCCGACGGCGGCCCTGAACGACGAGGACAGCGACAAGCTCCTCGATCTGATCCTGGAGCTGAAGAACCAGGGCATCACCTCGATCATCATCTCCCACAAGCTCAACGAGATCCGCAAGGTCGCCGACTCGGTGACGATCATCCGGGACGGCCGGTCCATCGAGACCCTCGATGTGAAGGCGCCGGAGACCACCGAGGAGCGGATCATCGCCGGCATGGTCGGCCGCGACCTCGACCACCGCTTCCCCGAGCGCACCCCGCACCGGCCGGAGCAGGGCGTCGCACCGGCGCTGGAGATCCGCGGCTGGACCGTGTTCCACCCGGTCGACCAGCAGCGCAAGGTCGTGGACGACGTGTCGCTGACCGTGCGGCGCGGAGAGATCGTCGGCATCGCGGGCCTGATGGGCGCGGGCCGCACCGAACTCGCGATGAGCGTCTTCGGGCGGGCCTACGGCCGGTACGCGGGCGGCACCGTCCTGAAGGACGGCACGGAGATCCGTACCAAGACCGTGCCGGAGGCGATCGGGCACGGCATCGCGTACGTCACCGAGGACCGCAAGCACTACGGCCTGAACCTCATCGACACCATCAACCGCAACATCTCGCTGACCGCGCTGGACAAGGTCGCCCAGCGGGGCGTGGTGGACGAGCACGAGGAACGGCAGGTCGCCGAGGGCTTCCGGAAGTCCATGAACATCAAGGCGCCCACCGTGTTCGAGCCGGTGGGCAAGCTCTCCGGCGGCAACCAGCAGAAGGTCGTCCTCAGCAAGTGGATCTTCGCCGGTCCCGACGTGCTGATCCTCGACGAACCGACCCGCGGCATCGACGTGGGCGCGAAGTACGAGATCTACACGGTCATCGACCAGCTCGCCGCCCAGGGCAAGGCGGTCGTCTTCATCTCCTCCGAGCTGCCCGAGCTGCTCGGCATGTGCGACCGCATCTACACGATGGCCGCCGGACGGCTGACCGGTGAGGTGCCGCGGGCCGAGGCCACGCAGGAAGTGCTGATGCGCCATATGACGAAGGACAAAGAGGTAACCCGATGAGCACGGATGTGACCGCCAAGAGCCCGGCCCCCGCGCCGCCGGGCAGGAGCGGACCGGCCGCCGACGGACTGCTCGGCGTGATGCTGGCCGGACTGCGCCGCAACATGCGCCAGTACGGCATGCTGATCGCGCTCGGGTTGATCGTCGTCCTCTTCGCGATCTGGACCGACGGGGACCTGCTGCTGCCGCGCAACGTGTCCAACCTGGTTCTCCAGAACAGCTACATCCTGATCCTCGCGATCGGCATGATGCTGGTGATCATCGCCGGGCACATCGACCTGTCGGTCGGCTCGCTCACCGCGTTCACCGGCGCCTTCGCGGCCGTACTGACCGTGCAGCACGGGGTGTCCTGGCCCGTCGCGCTGGTGCTGTGCCTGGTGATGGGCGCCGTCGCGGGTTCGATCCAGGGCTATCTGATCGCCTATCTCGGCATACCGTCCTTCATCGTCACCCTCGCCGGGATGCTCCTCTTCCGCGGTCTGACCGAGATCCTGCTCAAGGGCCAGACCCTCGGCCCGTTCCCCGACGGCCTGCAGAAGCTCGGCAACGGCTTCCTGCCCGAGGTCGGCCCGAACACCAACTACCACAACCTCACCCTGCTGCTCGGGCTGGTGCTGATCGCGGCCGTGGTGTGGCAGGAGTTCCGGGACCGCCGCCGCCAGCAGGAGTTCTCCCTGGACGTCCTGCCGACCCGGCTGTTCCTGCTCAAGCTGACCGCGCTGGTGGCCGCGATCCTCGTCGTCACCCTGCTGCTCGCCAGCTACAAGGGCACCCCGATCGTGCTGATCGTCCTCGGCGTGCTGGTCGTCGGCTACGGCTACATCATGCGCAACGCGATCTTCGGCCGGCACATCTACGCCATCGGCGGCAACCTGCCGGCGGCCAAGCTGTCCGGCGTGAAGGACAAGAAGGTCACCTTCTACGTCTTCCTGAACATGGGCGTGCTCGCCGCCCTGGCGGGTCTCGTGGTCGCCGCCCGGCTGAACGCGGCCTCGCCGAAGGCGGGCGTCAACTTCGAGCTGGAGGCCATCGCCTCCTCGTTCATCGGCGGCGCGTCCATGAGCGGCGGTGTCGGCACCGTCCTCGGCGCCATCATCGGCGGCCTGGTCCTCGGCGTGCTGAACAACGGCATGAACCTCCTGAGCGTCGGCACCGACTGGCAGCAGGTCATCAAGGGACTCGCCCTGCTGGTGGCGGTCGGGTTCGACGTGTGGAACAAGCGCAAGTCCGGTTCGTAAGCACCAGAAAGCGAGAGCCGCACCCATGGAACTCAACAGACGCACGGTCATCGCGGGAGCAGCCGCGGCGGGCCTGGCCGCCACCACGCTCGGCGGCACGGCCCACGCGGCCCCGGGAAGGAAGCCGGTGAAGGAACACTTCGGCACGCTCGCCGACGGCACCGAGGTCCACCGCTGGTCGCTGGAGAACGGCGGCACCCGGATGAAGGTGCTCTCCTACGGCGGTGTCGTCCAGACCCTGCAACTCCCCGACCGGCACGGCCGGTACGCCAACGTGGTCGCCGGTTTCGACAACCTCGCCGACTACGCGGCCAAGAGCCCGTACTTCGGCGCGCTGATCGGCCGCTACGGCAACCGCATCTACGCGGGCCGGTTCACGCTGGACGGCAAGCAGTACCAGCTCGACGTGAACGACGGCGACAACAGCCTGCACGGCGGCGCCAAGGGCTTCGACAAGCGCGTGTGGGACGTCGAGCCGTTCACCGAGGGCACGGACGTCGGCCTGCGGCTGCGCTACACCAGCGCCGACGGCGAGATGGGCTACCCGGGCACCCTGCGTGCGCGGGTGACGTACACCCTCACCCGGCACGGGGACTGGCGCATCGACTACGAGGCCACCACCGACAAGGCCACCGTCGTCAACCTCACCAGTCACGTCTACTGGAACCTGGCCGGCGAGGGCAGCGGCGGCATCGAGGACCACGAGCTGTCCATCGCCGCCGCCCGCTACACCCCGACCGACGCCGGCCTGATCCCCACCGGGGAGCTGGCCAGGGTCGCGGGCACCCCGTTCGACTTCCGGCACGCCAAGCCCATCGGCCGGGACCTGCGGGCGGGCCACGAGCAGCTCGTGCTGGCCAAGGGGTACGACCACAACTGGGTGCTGGACAAGGGGATCACGGCACGGCCCGAGCACATCGCGACCCTGCGCGACCCGCGCTCCGGCCGCACCCTGAAGATCGCCACCGACCAGCCGGGGCTCCAGTTCTACTCCGGCAACTTCCTCGACGGCACGCTCACCGGCACCTCCGGCCGCACCTACCGGCAGGGCGACGCCCTGTGCCTGGAGACGCAGCACTTCCCGGACTCGCCGAACCAGCCGGCGTTCCCGTCGACGGTACTGCGCCCCGGCCGGACGTACCGGACGACGACGATCCACCGCTTCGGCGCGTGAACACTCTTCTCGGGCAGGTGAGTTGAACGCACCCGCCGACACCTCCGTATCCAGGATCGGTCCGCACGGGCCGCGCTCGGATACGGAGGTTCTCTTTTGGCCGGCAACGTCACCTCGCTGTTCCGGGACGGCACCGGAGCCGGCCCGGTGGACTTCCGCGTCCCGGGCAACCCGTACTTCCCGACGCCCGGGATGCTGGACGAACTGTCGGCCCGGCTGCGCGAGATCGTCACGTCCCGCCCGAGCGACACCGACACCGTCACCGCCCGGCTGTGCGCCCTGCTCGGACTCCCGCCGCAGTGCGTGGTACTGGGCAACGGCCCGGCCGAACTGATCGCCTGGATGGGCCACTTGCTGATCCGGGACTCCCTGGCGGTCCCGGTACCGACGTCCGGCCGCTGGACCGGCCGGCCGATAGAGACCGGCAGGCGGGTCGACATGTTCCCGCTCCAGGAGGCGGACGGCTTCGCCCTCGACCTCGACCGGTACGCCGGCTTCCTGCGCGCCCGGGGCAGCCGGGCGGTCGTGGTCTGCACCCCCAACAACCCCGACGGCGGCCTTCCGCGGCGCGAGCGGCTATTGCGGTTCCTGGACGCCATGGCGGACCTGGACCTGGTGGTCGTGGACGAGTCGTACCTGGACTTCGCCGACGCGGGGCCCGAGCCGGGCGTCGCCCGGGAGGCCGTGCTCCGCCCCAACGTGATCGTCCTGCGCGGCCTCGGCGAGAACCTCGGCCTGCCCGGTGTCCGTCTCGGCTACCTGGTCGCCAACCCCGCGCTGGCGGGCAGGATCCGCTCGACGCTGCCGAGGCGGAACCTCGATCCCCTCGCGGAGCACGTGGTGTCCATGCTGGGCGACCACGGACCCGAGTACGCGCGCGGCCTGGACCGACTCCGCGCGGACCGCGGCGACATGGCCACCCGTCTGTCCGCCCTCCCCGGCCTCACCGTCTACCCCTCCCAGGCCAACTTCCTCTTCGTCCGTCTGCCGGTCGGCGCGGAGGGCACCCTCGTCCGGGACCGGCTGCTCACCGGGCACCGCATCCTGGTCCGCGACTGCGGCGACAAGATCGGCTCCTCCAGCCGCTTCCTGCGCCTCGCGGTACGCCCCCAGGCCGACGTACGCCGCCTGGTGCCGGCTCTGGAGCAGGTGCTCTACGACTCCGTTCCCGCGGGCGGCCCCGGCTACAGCTCGGGCACGGCGACGGTGGACCGCCTGATCGGGGAGACGAGCGGGGCGGGGCTCCGGCTGACCGGGGCCGGGGCCGGGTCCGACGGGGCGGTCCCGCGCCCCGCTGTACCCGCTGTACCCGCTGTACCCGCTGTACCCGCGCCCGTCCCCGCCCCGGCCGTCGGCACGGGCGTCCCGCTCCCCGCCGCCGTCCCTCCGATGCCGGCCGCGCCCCCGGTGCCGGTCGCACCCTGGGCGCCCACCCCGGCCGGGGTTCCGGCGCGGGGCGGGCTCACCGCGGCCCAGGTGCGCGGTACCGTCCGTCCGGTAGAGACCCGCCCCCGGAAGGAAGACCGGCCATGGCAGAGCACCGGCACCTGACCGTACTGACGACCACGGACAGCGAGGAGAAGGCGAAGGCCCTCGCCGCCGGCGCGGTGGAGGCCCGGGTCGCCGCGTGCGCACAGATCAGTGCCCCCGTCACCAGCGTGTACCGCTGGGCGGGGGCGACACGGACCGAGCGGGAGTGGCAGATCCTGTTCAAGACCACCACGGCGCGCTACGAGGACCTGGAGACCTACATCAAGGGGGCACACGACTACGACACCCCCGAGATCATCGCGACCCCGATCGTGGCGGGCAGCGGGGCGTACCTGGCATGGCTGGAGGAGGAGACCAGGCCTGCCGAGTAGACCCCGGGCGGGAAAGGTATCTCAGGTGCCGAAGTCGGCGCGCAGGTGCGCCGGGCGGGGCAGGAGCACCGCGTAACCGTGGGCGGCGACCGGTTCGCGTACCCGGGCGAGCAGATGCCGTACGCCGGTGACGGCCTCGGCGTCGGACGCGGCGCGGACGAAGAACACCGCCTCCAGGCCGGCCCGGACCGGGCGGACCCTGACGTGTTCCAGTCCGGCGGCGGGCACCGCGTGCGCCCACAGCAGATCGTGCAGGAGCGGCTCGATACCCGTGGGCCGGGGCGAGCCGTCGTCGTGCGCCCGGAGGGTGACGCTGACGATCCGCACGGGCTCAGTCCCAGCCGATGACGCCCGCGCCCGTGGCGAGCGTCGTGTGCGCCGGCTCGGTGTCCCAGCCGATGACCCCGGCCAGCGGCGTGCCGGCGGACTCGCTGTCCCAGCCGATGACGATCCCGGCGCCGGTGACGGCGGTGGCGGACAGGACGAGGGCGGCGGCGCCGGTGGCGATCAGACGGCGAGCGGTGCGGAACATGGCGGATCCCCCTGGACGGCGATGGCTGCGCGATGGCTGGGAACAGGTGCTGCGGCGAGGGGATCCGGTCCGGCCGTCCGGCCCGTGTCCCTCTCGGTGGACACCATCCTGCGGGCCGCGCCACCGGCACGGAAGCGTCGTCGCCCGGCACCAAGGTGGCTGGCACCAAGGTGCCAGGGACATGTGGCCGTACCGCGTGGGTTGCGTGGCGAAAACGCGTCCGTAGGATGATCAAATCGCGCCACTGAGGCGTCCGTACTTGGGGATTTACGCACTTCCGGGGGGTTGTCGCGTGCTGGAGGCACTGGGGCTGGATCGGTCCTTGGAGTCCGTCTACCGGGCTCTGCTGATCCACGAGGACGACGGCGTGGCCGAGTTGGCGGCGCGGCTGGCGCTCACCGGGACCGAGGTGCGCGAGTGCCTGGACCGGCTCGTGGACCTGGAGCTGCTCCAGCCGTCCCGGGACGCGCCCGGCATGCTGCGCGCGGTCAGCCCCGACGTGGGGCTGGAGATCATCGTGCGCCGGCAGGAGGCGGAGCTGGTGCGCCGCCAGGAAGAACTGGCCCGCAGCCGGGAGGCCGTGGCCCGTACGGTGGCCGAGTTCGCCACACTGCGCCCCAACACCCGGGAGGACGGCGCCGAACGGCTCGTCGGCCTGGACGCCATCCAGCGGCGCCTGGAGTGCCTGGCGAAGGACCTGCGGGAGGAGTGCCGGGCCATCGAGCCGGGCGGTGCCCAGTCGCAGGCCAGCCTGGACGCCTCCCGGCCGCTGGACGAACAGGCGCTGTCCCGGGGGGTGCAGCTGCTGACCGTGTACCAGGACAGCGCCCGCAACGACCCGGCCACGTTCGCCTACGCCCGCTGGCTCAGCGAGCAGGGCGGACAGGTGCGCACCAGCCCGGTGCTGCCGCCGCGCATGCTGATCTTCGACCGGCGCACCGCGGTCGTGCCCATCGACCCGGCCAACACCCGCCTGGGCGCGCTGTGCACCAGCGCGCCCGGCATCGTGGCGTCACTGCTGGCCCTGTTCGACCAGACCTGGGAGTCGGCGGTGCCGCTCGGCGCGGACCGGCGAAGACCGGCGGGCGAGGAGGAGGTCACCACGGCGGAGCGGGAGCTGCTCAAGCTGCTCGCCTCGGGGATGACGGACGAGGCCGCGGGCAAGCGCCTGGGGGTCTCCCTGCGGACGGTACGGCGCCAGATGGCCGCCCTGATGGAGCGTCTGCACGCCTCCAGCCGCTTCGAGGCGGGCCTGAAGGCGGCGCAGCGCGGCTGGCTGTGAGGTGCGGCCGGCTGTGCGGCTCAGTAGGCCACCGGCCAGCCCGACGACCAGTTCAGCAGGTTGATGCCGAGCTTCGGGGTGCCGTTCGCGTTGCCGTCGTAGTAGTGGTAGACGATCAGGTCGCCGTCGCTGTCGTGCGTGATGGACTGCCCGCCGGGTCCGATGACGTTGCCGTGGGACTCCAGGACCGGGGTGCCGCCGTTGTTCGTCATCGCCACGCCGTTCTTGTCGTAGTACGGCCCGGTGACCGAGGTCGCCCGGCCGACCTTCACCTTGTACGTCGAGCTGGTGCCCTGGCAGCAGACGTCGTAGGACGCGAAGAGGTAGTAGTAGCCGTTGCGCTTGACGATGTACGGCGCCTCGACCGCCTTGCTGCCGGTGGGCCGGGCGGCGAGGGAGTAGCGCTTGGTGTCGCCCGCGTACTGCTTCCCGGTCGCGGGGTCGATACGGATCATCTTGATGCCGGTCCACCAACTGCCGAAGGACAGCCACCACTTGCCGTCGTCGTCCACGAAGAGGTTGGGGTCGATGGCGTTGTAGTCGCTGGCGGCGGTGGAGGTGTAGACGACGCCGTAGTCGGTCCAGGAGCCGGGCAGTCCGGTGCCGGAGCCGGCCAGGCCGATCGCCGAGGTGTTCTCGCCGAACTCGGAGACGGCGTAGTACATCAGGTACTTCCCGCCGGCGTACGAGATGTCCGGCGCCCAGGCCTCGGTGGCGTACGACGACCACCAGGCCGGCTTGGCGGTGAAGGCGTCGGCGCCCGCGGTGAAGGAGATCCGGTCGGTGGAGGTCCGGTAGCCCAGGCCGCCGCCGGTGGCGTAGAGCAGGTAACGGCCGCCGGAGGTACGGATCATCGTCGGGTCGTGCACGACGGTGCTGCCGGTCACCGTGCCGGGGTTGGGGTACGCGGAGGCGGTGCCCGGCACGAGCGCGAGCAGCAGGGCGGCGGGGATGGCGAGGAGTGCGGTGCGCTTCATTGCGGGCTCCCTCTTCCTGGCGTGTTCGTGATACCGAACAGCGATCGCCGGTTCGGACGGGACCGTAGAAGCGAATGGTTAACGAGTCAACGGTTCTCACACGAACTCACCGGGATGACACCGGCTCCGCCCTTCACCGCACGCCCTGCCCGGCCCCACCCAACTCCCGGCTCCCCTCTCGGTTGCAGTGACCTGCTTGGAAAGACCGGACTTCGCGGCCGCTATGTCGGTTCGGCCTGCGGTTTCGGTGCGTCGGCCGGAGAGCCGGTTGTGCGTGCGGATTTCGAACCGTGATGATCGTGCGATGAGCAGCGGCGCAGCGAACGACATCCGCCAATGGGGGCGCTCCCTGTTCGAGCGGCAGCAGCACCCGGTGGCATGGGCGGGGCGCGTTCTTGAGGCGGCTTCGCTGAGCCTGGGCAGGACTCCCGAGATCGAGGCAGCCCTGGAGATGGCGGCCGACCGAACCCAGTGGAGTCGTGGCCGGGACTTGTTCGAACGTGTCCGCCTGAGGAGCCTGGACAGCGCGGAACGGCCCGCGGAACAACTGCTTTTCGGGCTCGCCGAGCTGGTCGGCAAGCTCGCACACAATGCCGCCGGACCGCATCCGCACTTCGACCATCACGCCGGTTGGCAGATCGGACCCATCGCCTACCGCCTTGCCGCCGAGGCACAGGACCCGGCGCTCCGGAACCGGCTCGTGTCCGTGCTGGGAAGCTGGCCGACGATCGAGTCCGGCACCGCGTCGGAGCCGGCCCGCGACGTTGAATGACCAGCTCGGGGCCTGTCCGGTGGTTCGGTGGCCAGGGGTGTCAGGCCGGGGAGAAGCGGGCCACGTACTCGCCGAAGGGCTCGATGCCGGCTTCCGCGCGGAGTTCGTCCACGCGCTCGGGGTCTTCGCAGGGCCAGGGAACCGGTGCGCCGTTCTTCACGCCGGCGATCTGGGTGCCGTAGATCTGCTTGCGGCCCTCGTTGACCAGCGTGCGGTCGTGCAGGAAGGCCAGTTCGCGTGGGCGGGCCGAGCCTGCCGACACCGCCTGCCGCATCAGTTGGAGGGCGCGGCGCTGGACGTCCAGTTGCCGGTCGGCGTGCTGCGCGATCAGCCAGGCCGCGCGTGCGGCCTCCTCGCCGACCAGGTCCGCGGTCGGCCAGCCGTACTCGTCCATGATCTCGCCCAGCCGGTCACCGTGCCGGGCGGTCAGTCGCCGCCAGGCCAGCTGCTCGGCGGGGTCGTCACTGTTCGCCCGGGCCGCCAGGCGGTGATCGGCCGCAGCCATGTCCGTGAGCTCCGCCGCCAGTGCGGCCACGTCGTGCGCCACTCTCAACTCCCAGGTATAAGACGTGCTGTGGGGCCGTCCGCAAGCCTAGAGGCGCATATCGGATGTAAAGATCATTCCGGAGAACGGTGACAGGCGCCTCGCCGCACCGGGATAATGGATCCATCCCCGGGGCGCATTGCCCGTTCGCCCGGGACCGGGGAAATGACGGCACTCCGCCAGGTCGGCCGGACCACCCGCTTGACGGCTTCCCGCTTTGCCGAACTGACAGCCGGCCGACAGGAAGCGTCCCTACGGTGCCGTGTCCATGACAGACACCTCTGATGCCCGGAAGATCGGGCGCCGTACCGTGCTCGCCGCCGCCGGCGGTGCCGCCGCCGCGTTGTCCGTGGGAGCCGCGGCTCCGCCGAAGGGCGCGGACGGCACGCGGAACACCGCCGCAGCGGTCTGCACGCTCACCACCGAGATGACCCAAGGCCCCTACTACCTCGACGGCGCGCTCGTCCGCGCCGACATCACCGAGGGCAAGCCCGGCGTCCCCCTGAAGCTCGCCCTGACCGTCGTCGACGCCGCCTGTGCCCCGCTCCCCGGCGCCCTCGTGGAGCTGTGGCACGCCGACGCGCTCGGCGAGTACTCCGGCTACGTCGGCAACAACGGGCACCACGAGCCCGACGACCGCACCTTCCTGCGCGGCGGCGTCCCCACGGACTCCGGCGGGGTCGCCAGGTTCACGACCATCTACCCGGGGTGGTACCGGGGGCGGTGCGTGCACATCCACGTCAAGGTGCACACCGGCGTCACCGTGACAGCGGACGGCCACTTCACCGGCGGCTCGACCGTGCACACCGGCCAGCTCTTCTTCGCCGAGACGGTCACGGCGGCCGTCGCCAAGGTCTCGCCGTACTCCACCAACACGGTCTCGCGCACCACCCTCGCGCAGGACTCCGTCTACGACGACAGGGGCGCCGTCTCCGGCCTGCTCACCCTCACCGCCCTCGGCGGCTCCGCCTCGTCCGGCTACACCGGCACGCTCACGCTCGGAGTGGCGGGCTGACGGCCGGCCGGGGCGGGAGGGGCGCCCGCCTCCTCCCGCCCCGGCCGGGAGCACGCGTTCAGCGGCCCAGGACGCCCGTCGGCAGCAGGGTGTTCAGGGAGGTGACCGGGTTGCCCGTCTCCAGGGAGCCGAGGAGGCTCGACAGGAGGGCGACGCCGGGGGCGCCGGCGGCGGGGACGGGTGAGCGGACGGCTTCGGCGGCCCCGGCGGCGGGGGCGGCGGTGGCCAGCAGCGCGGTGGCCAGGGCGGAGGCACAGGTGAGCTTCTTGATCATGTCCGCCCTAACGAACGGCACGGGCGGGGGGAAACGCGCCGGTCCCCCGGTCGGCCGAGTCCCGCCCGGCCGAAACCGTCCCTCACGGGTTCTCCCACGCCGCCGGTTCCGCCGCCAGCGCCCGGACCGGCTCCGGCAGGGCGTCCGCCGCGAGGTCGGCCAGGGTCACGCCCTCCAGGACACGCCGGACGTTGGCGCGCAGCGCGATCCACAGCGGCAGCAGCGGCCGGGCCGTGCCCGTGTAGGCGAGGCCCGTCGGACGTTCGCCGCGGACCGACACGATCGGGCCGTCCACCGCCCGGATGACGTCGGCCACGGTGATCGACGGCGCCACCCGCGCCAGCCGGTAACCGCCGCCCCCGCCACGCCGGCTGTCCACGATCCCGGCCCGCCTGAGGTCGCCGAGAATGCCCTCCAGGAACTTGTGCGGGATGTCCTGCGCGGCGGCGATTTCCTCTGCTTTCACCGGGCCGTTACCCTGCCGTACGGCCAGCTCCAGTACCGCCCGTACCGCGTAATCCGCCCGTGCCGAGATCCTCATGGATCCATTGTGGGGCGTCCCGCCATGGAGAATGGCCGGACCCGCGCCCCCTAGGACCGCCCGGGAGGACCCACCTTGGCGCTCAGCAGACGTTCCTTCAGTGCCCTGGCCGGCTCCGCCGCGCTCGGGCTCGCCCTCGGCGGCAGCGGCGGCCCCGGGGCGCCCTCCGCGTACGCGGGCGGCAGCGCGCCGACCGGTCCGGCGCCGGCCCCGCCGCGGGCCGACGGCGCGCGGCACACCATCGGCTACGACCGCTACTCGCTGCTCGTGGACGGGCGGCGGCTGGTGGTGTGGTCCGGCGAGCTGCACCCCTTCCGGCTGCCGAGCCCCTCGCTGTGGCGGGACGTGCTGCAGAAGATGCGGGCGCACGGCTACAACGCCGTCAGCGTCTACGTGGCCTGGAACTACCACTCCCCCGCGCCCGGACGGTACGACTTCTCCGGCGTGCGGGACCTGGACCTGTTCCTGCGCATGGCGGCGGAGACGGGGCTGTACGTCATCCTGCGGCCGGGCCCGTACATCAACGCCGAGGTCGACGGCGGCGGCTTCCCGGGCTGGCTGACCGCGACCAAGGGCACGGCCCGCACCGACGACCCCACGTATCTGGCGCACGTGGACGCGTGGCTGACCCAGGTGAACCGGATCGCCCGCCGGCACCTGTTCACCCGGGGCACCGGCACCATCCTGCTGTACCAGATCGAGAACGAGTACGACGCCCACCCGGCCGACGCCACCGGCCGGGCGTACATGTCGCACCTGTACAAGAAGGTCCGGGCCGACGGGATCGACGTCCCGCTGTTCCACAACGACAAGGGCAGGAACGGCTACTGGGTGCCCGGCTCCTTCGACACCGGCGGGGAGAAGGGCGGCTGGCTGTACGGCTTCGACGGCTATCCCTCGCCGTTCAAGACCCCGCCGGACTGGGGGCACTTCGGACCCGGCGGACCGAAGGGCGGGGCCACCGCCTCACCGGCCACGCCCGGGTTCGTGCCCGAGTTCGGCGGCGGCTGGTTCGACCCGTGGGGCGGGGCCGAGTTCGACGGCAAGGGGTACGCCGAGTCGCGGCGCACCCGGGACGCGGCCTACGAGCGCCGTTTCTACCTGACCAACCTCGCCAACGGCCTCACCCTGCACAACGTGTACATGACGTTCGGCGGGACCTCGTGGGGCTGGCTGCCCGCACCGGTCGTCTACACGTCGTACGACTACGGCGCCGCCATCGACGAGGCCCGCAACGTCACCGGCAAGATCGCCCCGATGCACCAGCTCGGGCACCTGCTGCAACGCGTGCCCGACTTCGCCAAGCTGGACCGGGCGCCGGACGTGAAGGCCGAGGGGCTGAAGGTCTACCACCTCGCCAACCAGGACACCGGCGCGCAGGTGTACATCGCCCGCAACGACGGCGCGGAGGCGGTCACCACCGACCTGCCGACCGACGCCGGGAAGCTGCGCGTCACCGTGCCCGGCAAGGACGCCAGGCTGCTGACCACCGGGCTCCGGCTGGGCCGGCGCAGGCTGAAGTACTCCACCGCCTCGCCCATGCTGTGCCTGACGACGGGCCGGCAGGACATCGCCGTGTTCACCGGGCCCCGCGGCCAGATGGCCGAACTGGTCCTGGAGTCCCGCGCCGAGCCGTCCGTGCAGCGGCTGGACCCGGAGGGCGGCTGGGCCTACGACCGGGGCGAGCTGCACGTCAACGCGCCCCTCGGCGAGGAGGGGCTGACCCGGATGCTGGTGCAGAAGGGCGACAGCGGCACCCCGCTGCTGCTGCTCTTCGCCGACGACGCCACCGCCGTCCGGCTGTTCCCGTACGACACCCCGTCCGGGACCCTCCTGGTGTACGGCCCGGCACTGCTGCGCCACGCCGAGGTACGCGGCTCCGAGGTCCGCCTCACCGGGGATCTGAAGGAGTCCGCGGGGCTGGAGGTGTGGGGGCCGCGCGGGATCGACACCCTGGTCTGGAACGGGCGCCGGGTGACCACCCGGGTCACGCTGTCGGGCTCCCTGATGACCAAGGGGCCGCTGCCGGGGGTGCCCGAGGTGCGGCTGCCGCGGCTGGGCGGCTGGCGGATGCGGCGGGAGAACCCGGAGGCGGGACCAAGCTTCGACGACTCGTCGTGGAAGAAGGCCGACAAGACCTCGTCGTTCTCCACCACGGCCGTCCCCGAGGGGCAGCCGGTGCTGTTCGCCGACGACTACGGCTTCCACTACGGCGACGTCTGGTACCGGGGCACCTTCACCGGCGGCACCGGCATCGAGGAGGTCTCGCTCGCCTACAGCACCGGCACCCAGGGCCTGCTGATGGCGTGGCTGGACGGCGAGCCGCTGGGCACGCACCGGATGCCCGTGCCGGACAAGAGCACGGTGCGGCAGGGAAGCTGGACGGACACCGCCGTCTTCCCGGTGCGCGAAGCACTGCGCTCCCCCGGCCGGCACGTGCTGTCGGTGCTGGTCCGGCGGATGCAGCACGACCAGGACGGCAAGGCGCTCGACACGCACAAGGTCGCCCGCGGCCTGACCGCGGTGACCTTCAAGGGCGCCGCGCCGAAGGTGCGCTGGCGCATCCAGGGCGAGGGCCCCGCCGACCGGGTGCGCGGGCCGCTGAACAACGGCGGCCTGTACGGCGAGCGGCACGGCTGGCACCTGCCCGGCTTCCGGGACCGGGACTGGGAGAAGGCGGAGTTCCCGCGCGCGGAGCGGTACCAGGGCGTCACCTGGTACCGGACCACGTTCCGGCTGTCGGTGCCGGCCGATGTCGACGCGTCGATCGGACTGACCCTGGACGACGACCCGTACCGCGCCTACCGCGCCCAGCTCTTCCTCAACGGCTGGAACCTGGGCCAGTACATCAACAACGTCGGTCCCCAGCACACGTTCGTGCTGCCGAACGGCATCTTGCGCACCCGGGGCACCAACACCCTCGCGCTGGCGGTCCTGTCGGAGTTCACCACGCTGTCGGGCCCCGGGTCGGTACGGCTGACGCTGCTCGGCGCCGCGCGCGGCGGAGTCCCCGTCACACCGGTCTGATCACGCCGTCCGGTCGCGCCGTCCGGTCACGCCAGCCTGATCACGTTCCAGGACAGCGGCTCCAGTACGGCGGTGAGGGTGCCGTCCGCCAGGGCGGTGCCCTCGACCGGGTGCGGGGTGACGCGTTCGGGGTCGGTCAGGGTGTTGCGGGCGTCGGGGTCGGCGTCCGCGAGGGCGGTGTGCTCGGTGACGGCGGTCAGCTCCAGGCCGTTCAGGGCGACTTCGAGGGGCAGCGGCTCGGTGCGGCCGCGGTTGACCGCGAACACGGTGACGGTGCCGTCGTCCGCGCGGACGGCGGTGGCGTGCAGCAGGTCCGTCTCGCCGTACTTCTTCGTCTCGTACGTCGGTGACTCCACGCGGACGTCCAGCACCTGGCCGCGGCCGTACCTGGACGCCTGCGCGAACGGGAAGAACGTCGTCTGCCGCCAGGCCGGGCCGCCCGGCTCGGTCATGATGGGGGCGATGACGTTGACGAGCTGGGCCAGGCAGGCGACGGTGACCCGGTCGGCGTGCCGGAGCAGGGCGATCAGCAGCGAGCCGAAGACGACGGCGTCGGTGACGCTGTAGTTGTCCTCCAGCAGGCGGGGCGCCTCGGGCCAGTCGGTCAGGTCGCGCGTCGCGGAGAACTCCACCCACTTGGTCAGGTACCAGACGTTCCACTCGTCGAAGGAGAGGTTGATCCTCTTCTTCGACTTCAGCAGCGCGCCCACGTGGTCGGCCGTGGCGACCACGTTCTCGATGAAGGACTCCATGTCGACGGCGGAGGCGAGGAAGGAGTCCACGTCGCCGTCTATGGGCTCGTAGTAGGCGTGCACCGAGATGTAGTCGACCAGGTCGTACGTCTCCTTCAGGACGGTGGCCTCCCACTCGGCGAAGGTGGGCATGGCCTGGCTGGAGGAGCCGCAGGCGACCAGTTCCACGCGGGGGTCCTGCTGGCGCATGGCGCGGGCGGTCTCGGCGGCGAGCCTGCCGTACTCCTCGGCCGTCTTGTGGCCGGTCTGCCAGGGGCCGTCCATCTCGTTGCCCAGGCACCACAGCCGGATGCCGAAGGGGTCCTTGTCGCCGTGGGCGGCGCGCAGGTCGGACAGGGCGGTGCCGGCGGGGTGGTTGGCGTACTCCTGGAGTTCCAGGGCCTCGGCGACGCCCCGGGTGCCGAGGTTCACCGCCATCATGGGCTCCGCCTGGGGGCCGACCTTCTTCAGGAACGCGATGTACTCGGACAGGCCGAAGCGGTTGGTCTCGGTGGAGTGCCAGGCCAGGTCGAGCCGGCGGGGGCGGTCCTCCACCGGGCCGACGGAGTCCTCCCACTTGTAGCCGGAGACGAAGTTGCCGCCGGGGTAGCGCAGGGCGGTGACGCCGAGTTCGCGGACCAGCTCCAGCACGTCGGTGCGGATGCCGTCGGCGTCGGCCGCGGGGTGGTCGGGTTCGTAGATGCCGGTGTACACGCAGCGGCCGAGGTGTTCCACGAAGGAGCCGAAGAGTCGGGGGCTGACCTCGCCGACGGTGAAGGCGGGGTCGAGGGTGAAGCGGGCGGTGTGCTTGCTCATGGGTTCCTTCCGGGTCACTTGAAAACGGGCCAACCCGCGCGCCAGCGAAGCTCGTTGAGCCCCAGCTTCGGGGTGCCGTCGTCCGTCGCGTCGTAGTAGTGGTAGGCCAGCCAGGTCTTGCCGTGGGCGCGGAACACCGACTCCCCGCCGGGGCCCGTGTAGCGGCCGTGGCCGGACAGCAGGAGGTCGCCGCCGCCGTCGAGCATCGGCTTGCCGGTGCTGTCGGTGTACGGGCCGGTCACCGACGTGGAGCGGCCCACGCGGATCTTGTAGGTCGAGTCCGCGCCCGCGCAGCAGGTGTCGTAGGAGGCGAACAGGTAGTAGTAGCCGCCGTGGTGGAGGATCGCCGGGCCCTCCACGGCGTACGGGGCGTCGGGGCGGGTCGCCAGGTGGTGGACCGGGGCGCCGGGGAGGGCCTTGCCGGTGGCCGGGTCGAGTTCGGTCATGCGGATGCCCGTCCAGTACGAGCCGAACGCCAGCCAGAGCCGTCCGCCGGCCCGGATCACGGCGGGGTCGATGGCGTTCCAGGTGTCGGTCGTCCGGGAGGTGAACGCCGGGCCGTGGTCGGTCCAGGTGCCGGGCAGGCCGGTGGGCGAGGTGGCGACGCCGATCGTGGAGTGGTTGGTGCCCCAGGAGGAGACGACGTAGTAGAGCCAGTAGCGGCCGTCGCGGTAGGTCAGGTCGGGGGCCCAGGGGTCGGCGGTGGAGTTGTAGTCGTACCACCAGGCGGGCGGGGTGGTGAAGGCGTTTCCCGCGTCCGTCCAGTGGCGCAGGTCGGTGGTAAGGCGGGCGCCGAGGACGCCGCCGGTGGAGTAGGCGACGTACCGGCCGTCCTTCAGCCGGTGGACGGTGGGGTCGTGGACGATCTGCTGTCCGGTGAGGGGCAGCGGGTCGGGGTAGGCCGGCCCGGCCGAGGCCGTGGTGGGCAGCAGGGCGAGGGCGGTGGCCGCGAGGACGGCGGCGAGTCTCGGTCTCAACGCGGGGCTCCTCGTGTCACTGGCCGGCCAGGCCGGTGTGGGCCACGCCCCGCACGATCTGGCTCTGGAAGAAGACGAAGACGATGATCAGCGGGAGTCCCGCGATCAGGCCGCCGGCCATCAGCTGGGGCCAGACGATGCCGAACGCGTTCTGCACGGTGGCGATGCCGTTGGGCATGGTCATCAGGTCGGGGTTGTTGGTCACCATGTACGGCCACAGGAAGTTGTTCCAGGACGCGATGAAGGTGAAGATCCCGACCGCGGACAGCGAGGGCTTGGACAGGGGCAGCACGATGGTGAAGAAGATCCGCCAGCGGCCGGCGCCGTCGATGAACGCGGCCTCCTCCAGCTCCCGGGGCAGGCCCTGGAAGAACTTGTAGAGGATGTAGACCTTGGCGGCCGGGGCGCACTGGGGCAGGATCATGCCCCAGTAGGTGTCGACCATGCCGAGCGACTGGACCGTGGTGAACAGCGGGACACCGAGGATCGCCGGGGAGAACATCAGGCCGGCCATGGTCAGGCCCATCAGGGCGCCCTTGCCGCGGAACTCGGTGCGGGCGAAGCCGTATCCGGCGAGGGAGGCGACCAGCAGCACGATCACCGTGACGCACACGGAGACGACGACGGAGTTCACGAACCAGTTGGGGATGTCGCCCGCCTTCAGGACCTCCTTCCAGGAGTCCAGGGTGACGTGCTCGGGTATCCAGTGCGGCGAGGTGACGGACTCCGTCGGGGACTTCAGGGAGGTGGACAGGGCCCAGGCCAGGGGGGCGAGCCAGATCAGGGAGAGGGTCGCGGCGACGGCCGTGAGCGCGATCTGGGCGGGGGGCCAGCGGCGGGCGGAGCGGGTGGTCATCGGGTGGCCTCCTCGCGGCCCTTCAGCAGCCACATCCGGGCGAGTGCCACGGCCGCGACGATGACGAACAGGACGAAGGAGATCGCGGAGGCGTAGCCCACGCGGTAGGTGGTGAAGCCCTGTTCGAGGGTGTACTGGACGAAGGTGCGCGTCGTTTCCTCCGGTCCGGGGCCGAACTGGTACATGACCACGGCCTGGTCGAAGACCTGGAGCGAGGCGAGGACCTGGAGGGCGACGACCAGGCCGGTGATGGAGCGCAGGTTGGGCACGGTGATGTACAGCATCCGCTGGAGGGCGTTCGCGCCGTCGAGTTCGGCGGCCTCGTACAGGTGCTGCGGGATGTTCTGCAGGGCGGCCAGGTAGAGCAGGAAGGAGAAGCCGACCGTCCACCACAGGGTGGCGACCACGACGGCGAGCATGGCCGTGGACTTCTGGGTGAGCCAGGGGGTGTCCAGGCCGAGGACGTGGTTGACCATGCCGTTGGTGGGCTGGAACAGCCACCACCACAGGTTGCCCACGACGGCCGAGGGCAGCAGGAAGGGCGCGAAGAAGCACAGCCGCCACAGCCACTTGAAGTGCGTGGTGTGGTGGGCGATCAGGGCCATCAGCAGGGCCACGAGGACGATCAGCGGGACGACGTACAGCGTGAACTGGGTGCTGTGCCACAGGGAGTCCCATACGAGCGGGTCCCGCAGCGCCTCGCGGTAGTTGGCGAGGCCGACGAAGCCGGAGTGGTCGCCGGAGATGTTGGCGTCCGTGAAGCTGAGGTAGAGCCCGCGGACGACGGGCAGGATGACGAACAGCCCGTAGAGGACGAGGAACGGGGCGACGAACCAGCCGCCGTGCTGGAGGCGGCGGGACCAGCGCAGCCGGGCGGAGTCGGCGCCGGCGCCGGTGCGGGGGCGGGCCGTGCGGCCGGCCGTGGTCAGGGCCGTGCTGCTCATGCGGCGGCTCCCTTCAGTTCCTGGGCGGCGGTGCGCCCGGTCATCGGGTTCTTCGCCGCGAGCAGCCGCTCCAGCAGGTTCTTCATGCGGCGGGCCGCCTTGCCGGGGGCGGTGGAGCCGAGGTTGGAGGAGGCGATGACCGGGCCGAGGCGCTGGGCGAGGATGCCGGTGGAGCCCGCGAACCAGATGTGCGGCTCGTTGGCCTGGTGGTCCATGGCGGGCCGGGAGTATTCGTTCTGCGGGGCCAGCTCGCGGTAGCCGGGGTCCTGGAAGGTGGGCAGGTAGGCGGGGATGTGGCCGCCGAGGGCCCAGGTGGTGGCGTGGGTGACCATGTAGGCGGCGAGCCGGTAGGCGCCCTCGTCGGCGGGGCCGCCGCGGCCGGCCTGGTGGGGCAGGACGAAGGAGTGGGACTCGGCGTGGGTGGCCGGGGTGCCGAAGACCGGGGGGAGCGGCTGGGCGCCGAAGTCGACCTTCTCGCCGGTGAAGTAGGGCACCGACCAGTTGCCCTCCCAGGTGAAGGGGGAGCCGGCGAGGAACGCCTCGGCGTCGGTCTCGCCCGGGGTGACGTAGCCGTCGGTGACGTGCTTGCGGAAGAACTCCAGGACCCGGGTGGCCTTGTCGGTGTCGAAGGTGAGGTCGGTCTGGGCGGCGTCGAAGTAGGTGCCGCCGAGCTGCTGGTAGAAGGCGACGAAGAACCACCAGCAGAAGTTCTGGTCGTTGGCGTGCAGGCCGAGGGTCTGCTGCCCCTTCTTCAGCTGCTTCCTGGCCTCCTTCAGGACGGCGAACCAGTCGTCGGTGGAGGTGGCGGCGGGCAGCCGGCCGGCGGAGTCCAGCAGTCCGGCCCTGCGGCACACGTCCTTGCGGTAGAAGCAGAGCTGGACGTGGATGTCCAGGGGCAGGGCGTAGAGCTCGCCGTCGACGACGCCGCGCTTCCACAGCACCGGGTTGAAGTCCGCTTCGCGGACCCCGTACTCGGCCAGCAGGCCGGTGTCCCAGGGGTCGAGGAGGCGGCCGGGGGCGAAGCCGGGGACGCGGCCCTGGTGCATGACGGCGAGGTCGGGGGCGCGGTTGCCGGCGGCGGCCATGGCGAGCTTGGTGTAGTAGGGGCCGCCCCAGGTGAGGGTGGAGTCCTTCACCGCGGTGCCGGGGTGCGTCCTGCGGAACGCGTCGACCATGGCGACCTGGTTGGCGCCGTCACCGCCCTGGAAGAGGTTCCAGTAGCGCACGCGGGTGCGGGTGCCGCTGGCGAGCGCGTCGGCCCCGCTGCCGAGGGCGGCGAAACCGAGGCTCGCGGCCGTCACCAACCCGCCCGCGGCGCCGAGGAAGTGCCTGCGGTTCAGGCCAGGTTGTCCCATACCTTGCCCCTACGTTCGATATGCCGAATGGTGCCCGTAACTTCGAACGGGACCGTAGATTCCCCGCGCGTGCGCGTCAATGGGTTGGACAAAGGTCATAGATTGTTTTGTGTTGAACGATGCTCGGGGGGAACGCATGACGCGGGCACATCCGTGCGCGTACGCTCGGACCAGCCATGACCGGGCCGGACACGGTACGAAGGGGGGCCGATGGGCATCGCGGGCGCGCGACAGCGGCTGACCGGGGTCGCCTCCCGGCTGCTGCGCCCGCGCACCGGTCCGGCGATGCGCACCCTGGCCGGCGACCTCGCCACCGCCGTCCGCGCCCGGCCTCAGGCACCGCGTGACATACGGCAGTTGTGCCACGCGCTGTGCGAGGAGATGACCGCGCTGCGCGCCGGACGGCCGGTCGAGCTGCGGTTCGAGCGGTTCCCGGACGAGATCGAGGTGACCGGGCTGTGGGTCGAGTTCGCCGACTTCGACCTGATCATCGTGGAGGAGCGGGCCGAGGACGTGCAGCAACTGGTCATCCTGGGGCACGAACTGTGGCATCTGCACGCCGGCCACCGCCACCACCACCTGGCCGGGGCCGCCGCGGCCCGCGCCCTCGCCGACGCCCCCGGCTGGCGGGAGGCGGCCCTGACGGTGGCCGCCCGCAACGGCTCCCGGGAGACCGACGAGGCCGAGGCGGACCACTTCGGGCACCGCCTGGCCACCCTGTTCCGCGGCCACCTGTCCGGGGCCCGGTCCGCCCCGCCGGACCCCGTCCAGCGCTCCCTCGGCTACCGCGGACGCGAACGGGCGGGCGGCCCGGAAGGGCGCGCCGAACGTACGGGCGGTCCGGACGGGCGCGCCGCGGCGGCGGCGGACCGGCGGTCCGGGAAGGGGGGAGCCGCGCGGTGAGACCGCCTGGCTTCCTCTGCGAGCTCTCCGTCTCCTTCTGGATCCCCGCGGCCGTGCTCGTCACCGCCCTGGCGATCAAACTGCCCTCGATCATCCGGCTGTGGCGCGACCCGCTGCTGCGCGCGGTCGGCACCCTGCTGCTGCTCGCCTGCGCGGTGTTCGTCTTCAGCGCGCCGTCCACCGTCGCCCAGGTCAACCGGCTGGCCGGCGTGCCCAACATCTCGGCGCCCTGGTGCTACTCGCTGATCACCGCGCTGTGCGCCAACGGCCTGCTGCTGCTCATCACCTGGCGCAACGGCCCCTGCGGCCGCCCGGCCGGCACCCGCCGCGCCCGGCGCTGGGTGCTCTCGGTGTACTCCGGCGTGATCGTCGCCCTGTGGGTGCTGTTCCCGCTGGCCGACACCCCCGTGGAGCGGCTGCGAGACCTGGACACCTACTACGCGGCCACGCCGTTCGTCCGCGAGGGCATCCTGCTCTACCTCCTCGCGCACGCCGTGGCCTGCCTGGTCAGCTCCCGGCTGATCCGGGCCTGGGTGCGGGTGCCGGGCCTGGACGCCTGGCTGCGCCGGGGCCTCAGGCTGCTGGGCGCCGGGTACGCGCTGGACCTGGTGTACAGCGCGGCCAAGCTGACCGCCGTCGGGGCGCGCTGGGCCGGGCGGAACGCGGACTGGCTGAGCACCGACCTGGCGCCGGCCGTGGCCGCCGTCGCCGCGATCCTCGTGGCCGCCGGGTTCGTCCTGCCGCACACCGGACAGTATCTGCGCGACCGGTGGCGCATCCGGCTCGCGCACTGCGAACTGCGGCCGCTGTACCGGCTGTTGCGCTCGGCGAGCGGGGCGGGGCTGCCGTTCGTGCTGCGTGCCACGCCCGAACTGCGGCTCACCCGGCGCGAGACGTTCATCCGGGACGTGCTGCTGCCGCTGGCCCGGCGCATCGACACCGGGCTGGGCGGGCGCGCGTACGACGCGGCGCTCGGGCTCGGTCATCCGCCCGAGCGGGCCCGGGCACTGGCGGCGGCGGTGTGCGTGCTGGACGCCGTCGAGACGCGGTCGCGTGCGCGGCCCGGACCGGGTGACGGCGGGGCCGACACGGCCGATCTGCTGCGGGAGATCGGGGCCGTGTCGCGCGCGCTGCGGAGACCGGCCGACATCGAGGCGGTGCGGGCCCGGGTGGCGGGGGGCCGGGTGGAGACGCGGGTGTGAAAGCGGCAGCGCCCTCGGCCCGCGGACCTCAGCCCTCGAACGCCGGCTGGGGCAGGCCCTTGCCCGCGTTCGGCACCACCAGCAGGGAGCCCGACAGGGGGTGCGGGGCGGCCAGGCCCGTGCGGGCCGTGGTGATGTAGAGGTCGGTCAGGGCGGGGCCGCCGAAGGCGCAGGCCGTGGTCCGGGGGGTGGGCAGGGAGATGACGCGGTCCAGTGTGCCGTCGGGCGTGTAGCGGCGGACCGCCCCGCCGTCCCACAGGGCCACCCAGACGCAGCCGTCGGCGTCGACCGTGAGGCCGTCCGGGTAGCCCGCGCCCTCCTCGATCTCCACCAGCGGGCGGCGGTCGCGGATGCCCTCGGCGTCGTAGTCGAACACGTCCACGCGGCGCGTCGGGGTGTCGACGTAGTACATGAGGCGGCCGTCGGGGCTCCAGCCGGTGCCGTTGCTGACCGTGACGTCGGCCAGCACCGTCCGCGCGGTGCCGTCGCCGGTGACCCGGGACAGCGTGCCGCCGCCGACCCCCTCGTCGTAGCGCATCGTGCCCGCCCACAGGGAGCCGTCCGGGGCCACCGCGGCGTCGTTCCCGCGGCGGCCCGGGACCGGCTCGTGGTGCAGCCAGCGGAACGTGCCGTCGGGGTCCAGCAGGCCGACGCCGTCCCGCAGGTTGAGCACCAGGCCGCCGCCCGCGCGGGGCTTGGCGGCGCCGATGTGCTGGGGTGTCGTACGCACCGTGCGGCGGCCGGTCACCGGGTCGTAGGTGTGCAGCCGCATGCCCAGGATGTCCAGCCAGAGGAGGCTGCCGGTCGCCGGGTCCCAGGTCGGGCCCTCGCCGAGCGTCGCCTCCGCCGCCACCGCCACCTCGTACGCCGTCATGCCGCGCTCCTGTGTCCCAGCCGCTCCGACAGTTCCGCCGCGCCCTTGGCGGCCAGCTGCTCCAGCTCGGCTCGGCGCTCGTCGCTCCAGCGAATCATAGGGACGGAGATGGACAGCGCGGCGACAACCTGGCCGGTGCGGTCGCGGACCGGCGCGGCGACGCAGGAGACGTCGGGGTTGGACTCGCGGCTCTCCACCGCGATCCCGCGCTCCCGGATCTCCGCCAGGGCCTGCCGCAGCGCGGCCGGCTCGGTGATGCTGTTCGGCGTCATCGCGGCCAGCTCGGCGTCGTCGGGGATCCGCGCGGCCAGCTCCGGCCCGGGCAGCGAGGCCAGCAGCATCTTGCCGACCGAGGTGCAGTGGGCGGGCAGCCGGCGGCCGGCGGCGGAGACCATGCGGACCGCGTGGGTGGAGTCGACCTTGGCGATGTAGATGACGTCGGTGCCCTCCAGGATGGCCACGTGCACCGTCTCGTCACAGGTCTCGGCGACCGAGCGGGCCACCTGCTGGCCCTCGGCGGCGAGGTCGAGCTGCTCGGCGTAGCGGCTGCCGAGCTGGTACGGGCGCACGCCGAGCCGGTACCGTCCGGGCTGGCCGGGTACGGGCACGATGTACGACCGTGCGGCGAGCGTGGTGACCAGCTCGTGCACGGTGGTACGCGGCAGCTGGAGCCTGCGCACGATGTCGGGGGCGGAGAGCGTCCCGTCCCCGTCGAGGAACAGCTCAAGAATGTCGAGAGCCCGGGTCACGGCAGGCACGAGGCGTCCCACGTCCGGCCCCCTCCCTTGGGTGTTGGCGCCCGTCGCGATATCCGGGTCGGAATGTTCGAGATATCAACAGGCGATCGGCATGACGAACACAGGCTAGTCAGGGATGGTTGCGCGGGCAATGGGCGGGGCCGGGCACGATGGAGCCCATGGACCTCGACTTCCAGCTGGTGCTGCTGCGCCGCATGGCCGACCACAACCCGGACCTCGTGGATCAGGCGCGGCGGCGGCTCGGCGCGTCGGCGGCGGACATGCGGGAGGCCAGCAAGCGGTGGCAGGCGATGGTCCGCTCGCCGCGGGGCCGGGGCGCCGCCGCCCGGTACCGGGCCGTCCTCGGCGCCCCCGAGTCCGTGGCGCCGCGCCGGATCGGCGACCTGGACTGCGAGGCCCGGCGGTGGGCCCTGCCGCTCTGGCCGGACCTGCGGTTCGAGGTGCTGGCCGGGCCGGACGGCGGGGTGTGGCACGCGTGGCTGGTACGGGCGCCGGACGCGCCGGGTCCGCGCCTTGCCACCCTGGAGGACCTGACGCCCTGGTCGTGCACGGTGGACGAGGCCGCCCGCGCCTTCGCCCCCGCCCGGCCGCTCCCGGGCACGGCCCCCACCCGGTCGGCCCTGGCCCTCACCGCCCCGGACCACGACGGCGTACGGCACGAGCTGGTCGCCGAGTTCACCTGGGGGCTGCTCCAGCGGACGGCCGTCGTCGGCTGAGCCGGCCGCCGGGGTTCACCGCCCCGGCGGCCGGCCCTCACCGTCCGGCCTAGGCGTCGAAGCCGGTCGCGCGGGTCTGCTTCTCCCACTCGGTGACCTCGGCGCGGACCTGGTCGAGGTGGCCCAGGACCGCGCTCACCCCGTCGTCGCCCAGCGGCAGCCGCAGCGGGGTCCGCTCGGCCGCCAGCGCGGCCAGGATGACCGCCGCCGCCTTCGCCGGGTCGCCGGGCTGGGTGCCGTCGCTGCCGGAGATGAACCCGCGGGTCTCACTGACCTTGGTGTACACCCCGCTGTCGGGGCTGGCCCCGGCCCGTCCGTCGCCGAACAGGGAGGTCCGGAACGCGCCCGGCTCCACGATCAGCACCTTGATGCCGAAGTCCGCCACCTCGTCGGCGAGCGCCTCGGAGATGCCCTCCAGCGCGAACTTGGTGCCGCTGTACGCCCCGAAGCCCGCGAAGGACATCTGCCCGCCCATGCTGCTCATCTGCACGATCGCGCCCGAGCGCCGCTCGCGCATGTGCGGCAGCACCGCCCGCACCAGGGCGGTCGGCCCGAAGACGTGCAGCTCGAACAGGTCGCGCAGTTCCCGCTCCGTGGTCTCCTCGACCGCGCCGACGTGGGTGCGGCCCGCGTTGTTGACCAGCACGTCGATCCGGCCGTGCCGGGCCACGACGTCCGCGACCGCCGCCTCGGTCGCGGCGCCGTCCGTCACGTCGAGGCGCAGCGCCTCCACCTTGCCCGGGTGGGCGGCCACCAGGTCCTCGAGCGCCTCCGGGCGGCGGGCCGCGCCGACCACCAGGTCACCGGCGGCGACGGCGGCCTCCGTGATCGCCCGGCCGAAACCGCTGCTCGCCCCGGTCACCAGCCATACCTTGGACATGCAACTCCCCCATCGCTACGTGATCTTGACGGGCACAGCCTGCGGTACGGGCCCCTGCGGCGTCCAGCCTCGCCGGTCAACTGTCCGTCAGCCGGACGGAGTTCCGCCGCCCTGGGCCGCCCGGAGGATCGCCTCCGTCACGCGGGGCAGGGACTGCGGGTGCAGCCCGAGGAACAGGTTGGGTTCGACCAGCTCCAGTTCCATCAGGCGGGGTTCGCCGTCGTCGCCGTCGACCAGGTCCACCCGCGCGTACAGCAGCTCGGGCGTACCAGGCACGGCGGCCAACGCCCGCTCCGCGACGGCCAGTTCGGCGGGGCTGGGCTGCCAGCGCTCCAGGCCGGGGTGGGCGACCTTGTCGGCGTCGTAGGGGGTGCCGGGGGACAGCACGGCGCCCTTGCGGCTGGCGTGCAGCAGCCGTCCGCCGAAGAACTGCAGGGCCCGCTCCCCGCGCACGTCGATGCCGGGCATGTACGGCTGCACCATCGCGGTGAAGCCCTCGGCGTGCATCCGGGCGAGCTGCCGCAGCGCGGTGTCGTGCTCGGCGGGGGTGTAGCGGGCGGCGAACCGGGCGCCCGCGCCCGAGGTCGGTTTGACGACGAACTCGTGGCCGGTGGGCAGGGCGGCCGTCTCGCCGGGGGCTATATAGCGGGTGGGGACGGTGGGCACTCCGGCCGCCGCCAGCTCGCCGAGGTAGCGCTTGTCGGTGTTCCAGCGCACGACGGGGGCCGGGTTGGCCAGCCGGGTCAGGGCCGCGGTGCGCTCCACCCAGGCGGCGAACTCGGCGGCCCGCCAGCTGTAGTCCCAGGTCGAGCGGATGACCACGAGGTCGTAGCCGGCCCAGTCGGCCGCCGGGTCGTCCCAGTGCCGGGCCTCCGCGTCGGCGCCGGCGTCCCTCAGCGCCCGCACCAGGACCGGCAGATCGGTGTCCCTGCCGGGTTCGGGGCCGGGGTCGTAGGTGGCGAGGGCGATACGGGGCACGGCGGGACTCCCTGTCGTACGCGGGTTCGATGAGGGGTGCGGTGGCGAGGCTAACAAGGGCCGCCACAAGGCGTTCCGCTGGTGTAGGAAGGGTGCTGTCGTCCCGGCAGCCGGCCGTCGCCGGCAGTAAGGAGTGCGCCGCGTGTCCCCTCTCTTCCCCGCCCTGGCGGACGGTCCCCGCGAGGCGGCTGCCCTGCGCTTCGGGCCCAGGACCCTGACGTACGGCGCTCTCGCGGGTGCCGCGGGTGCCCTCGCCGCCCGGCTTCAGGGGGCGGGCCGGGTCGCGGTGTGGGCGGTGCCGGAGCTGGAGACCGCCGTCGCGGTGACCGGCGCGCTGCTCGCCGGGGTGGCCGCGGTGCCGCTCAACCCGAAGTCGGGCGAGAAGGAACTCGGGCACATCCTCACCGACAGCGCGCCGTCCCTGGTCCTCGCCCCGCCGGGCGCCGAACTGCCGGCGGTCCTGGCCGGCTTGCCCCGCGTCGACGTGGACGCGTCCGCCACCGGCCCGCTGCCCGGGGAGCGGGCGGCGGACGGCGACCCGGCGCTGATCGTGTACACCTCCGGCACCACCGGCCCGCCCAAGGGCGCCGTGCTGCCCCGCCGGGCCCTCGCCACCACCCTGGACGCGCTCGCCGACGCCTGGCAGTGGACCGGGGACGACGTGCTGGTGCACGGGCTGCCGCTGTTCCATGTGCACGGGCTGGTGCTGGGCGTGCTGGGCCCGCTGCGGCGCGGCGGCGAGGTACGGCACCTGGGCCGGTTCTCCCCCGAGGGCGTGGCCCGCGAGCTGAACGACGGCGCGTCCATGCTGTTCGGGGTGCCGACGATGTACCACCGGATCGCCGAGGCGCTGTCCGGCGACGCGGAGCTGGCCGGGGCGCTGGCGCGGGCCCGGCTGCTGGTCTCGGGCTCGGCCGCGCTGCCGGTGCACGACCACGAGCGGATCGCGGCGGCCACCGGCCGGCGGGTGATCGAGCGCTACGGCATGACCGAGACGCTGATGAACACCAGCGTGCGGGCCGACGGCGAGGCGCGGGCCGGCACGGTCGGGGTGCCGCTGCCGGGCGTCGAGCTGCGCCTGGTGGAGGAGGACGGCACGGAGCTGACCGCCTGGGACGGGGAGAGCGTCGGCGAGATCCAGGTGCGCGGCCCGAACCTGTTCACCGAGTATCTGAACCGGCCCGACGCCACCGCCGCCGCGTTCACCGCCGACGGCTTCTTCCGCACCGGGGACATGGCCGTACGGGAGCCCGACGGCTATGTCCGCATCGTCGGGCGCAAGGCCACCGACCTGATCAAGAGCGGCGGCTACAAGATCGGGGCCGGGGAGATCGAGAACGCGCTGCTGGAGCATCCGGGCGTGCGGGAGGCGGCGGTCACCGGGGAGCCGGACGCCGACCTGGGCGAGCGGATCGTGGCCTGGATCGTCCCGGCGGACCCCGGGTCCCCGCCCGGCGCCGAGGAGTTGGCGGACCACGTGGCCCGGCGGCTGGCCCCGCACAAGCGCCCCCGCGTCGTCCGCTACCTGGACGCGCTGCCCCGCAACGACATGGGCAAGATCATGAAGCGGGCCCTGGCCGATGCCTGAGCGGCGCTCGGCGCGTCAGGTGCTGGCGCTGCTGGCCGACCCCGGCAGCTTCCGTGAACTCTCCGCGCCCGCCGGGGAGTCGGCGCCGGACGGCCCGCTGGGCTGGCGGGGCTACGACGCCTCGCGGGCCCGCGCCGCCGAGCGCACCGGCGAGGCCGAGTCGGTCGTCTGCGGCACCGCGCGCGTCGCGGGCACCGACGCCGTGCTGATCGCCTTCGAGTTCGGCTTCCTCGGCGGCTCGCTGGGCGAACGCACCGGGGACCGGCTGGTGGCGGCCCACGCCCACGCCCGCGCGCACCGGCTGCCGGTGGTGCCGCTGATCGCGACCGGCGGCAGCCGGATGCAGGAGGGCATGCTCGCGCTCACCCAGCTCCAGCGGGTGGCCCGCGAGTCGGCGCTCACCCGGCGGGCGGGGCTGCCGCAGATCGCGGTGCTGAGGGACCCGACGACCGGCGGCGGCTGGGCCACGCTCGGCGCGGGCGCGGACGTGGTGCTGGCCCTGCCCGGCGCCCAGGTGGGCTTCGCCGGCTCCCGGGTCCGCCCGCCGGACGCCGACCCGGCCGCGTACACGGCGGAGGCGCAGGTGGCGGCGGGCTCGGCGGACGCGGTGGTGGCGCCGGACCGGCTGAAGGAGGTGCTCGGCACCTGGCTGCGGCTGCTGACGGCCCCGGCCGCCGGGGCACCCGTGCCCGAGGCGCTGGGCGCGGCCGGTCCGCCCGCCACCGGGTGGGCGGCCGTCACGGCCGCCCGGGACCCACGGCGGCCCCGGGCGGGCGCCTACCTGGACAGCCTCTTCGACCGCCGGGTGCTGATCAGCGGCGACCGGTGCGGCGGCACGGACCCCGACGGGATGCTGTGCGGGTTCGGCGAACGGGACGGCCGGAGCGTGGCGTTCGCGGCGCAGACCGGGACGGCGACCCGGCCCGCCGGGTACCGCACCGCCGCCCGGCTGATCCGGCTCGCGGACCGGCTCGGCGTCCCCGTGCTGACGCTGGTGGACACCCCGGGCGCCGCGAACGGCGCGGACGCGGAACGGCAGGGGGCCGGGGCCGCGATCGCCGAGGTGTTCCAGGCGGTGGCCGACGCCCGGGTGCCGCTCGCGACCCTGGTGATCGGCGAGGGCGGCTCCGGCGGGGCGCTGGCGCTGGCCGCGCCGGGCAACACCTGGGCCACCCCGGACAGTTACTTCTCGGTGATCGCGCCCGAACTCGCGGCGGCGATCCTCAAGCGCCCGCCGGAGCAGGTGGAGGCGACCGCCGGCCAGTTGCGCATCCGGCCGCAGGACCTGGTGGAGCTGGGGGTGGTCCGGGGCATCGTGGGACCCGCGCACCACCCCCGTCCTCCGGCTACCCGACGGCCGCCGCCCGGATGATCTCCTGGGTGACCGAACCGCCCCGGTCGTCGCGGGCGAAGGCGCGCAGGGACAGGTGGGCGGTGCCGCGCGGCACGGTGAGCGTGCCGTGCCAGGAGGCGCCCCGGCCGGCGGTCAGCGGGACCGTACGCCAGGTGGTGCCGTCGTCGTACGACACCTCCAGCCGGCCGCCGCCGAGCCGGCCGGTGCCGGTCGCGCCCGCCACGTACTCGGCGGCGATCCCGACCGGCACGCGCCGGCCCGCGGGCACCCGGCCGGCCAGGTCTGTACCGAGGTCGAAGGCGAGGTCGACCAGCGGCAGATACGTCCAGCGGTCCTCCGGGGTGGCCGCCGACCGGAAGGTCCACTCGGTGTGGCCGCGGGTGGCGACGGGCCACCGGGCGGCGTCCAGGGCGGTGTCGGTGACGACCTTGTAGGCGTGCTCGTCGGCGGGCGCGCCGGAGACGTGGACGGCGGAGCTCGTGCTCTCGTCCACGAGGGTGCCGTCCAGGTGGACGGCGGTGGTCTGGCGCAGTCCGCTGTCGTCGCTCCACACGTCGCCGAAGCCGGTGTGGTCGGGCCCGGAGTCGCCCCAGCCGGGCGTGTTGAACCGGAGCTGGTCACCGGCGCGCTGCTGTCCCCAGCCGAGTCCGGTGCCCAGCCAGGGGTGCCACACCGGGCGGAACCAGTCCAGCTCCGGCCGGGTGCCCCCGGTGTAGCGGACCAGCCCGCCGCGCTCCTCCAGCGCGCCGTCGCGGACGGTGACCGACTCGTGCCACAGCTGGCCGGGGCCGGTGGAGACGTAGTCGGTGCGTTCGGCGGGCAGCGAGACGCGCTCCTGGAAGCCGATGCCGAGGGGGAAGGTGCCGGTGAGGGAGTAGCGGAACTCTCCGCCGGAGGTGGGTTCGGCCGCGTGGAACCTCACGTGCACGGCCGCGAGCCGAGGTGTGTACGTGAGGTCCCGGTCCGGGATCGCGCCCGGGTGGCCCTCGGACAGGTCGTAGACGTACGGCGAGTCGGGCGTGCCGGTCATGTCGGCCCGGCCCGCGGCGCGCAGCCGGGCGGCGTCGGCGCGGTTCAGGGTGGCGATCGTCAGCGGCCGGTCGGTGTTGTCGTCCGTGCCCCACCAGGCCATCAGCCGGCCGGGCGTGTCGTCCGTGACGAACAGGGCCTTGGCGCCCGCGTCCTGGGCTGCCCGCGCGAGCGCGGCCGGGTCGGCGCCGGGGGCGAGGCGGGCGAGGACGGCCTTGCCGGACACGCCGGTCAGGGGGCCGTCGCCGACGTCGGCCAGCGGCAGCCGGGTGCGGCCCTCGGCGAGGGTGCCGCCGGGCTGGACGGTGGCCTCGGTGACGCCCTTCACCTCCAGCAGCGGCTTGGCCAGCCGCCACACGGTGCGGTACTCGAAGGTGCCCTCGGTGACCTTCGGGGTGGGCGCGGCGAAGACGCTGTCGTAGGCGAGGGGGACCTGGACCGCGCCGAACAGGTCGGCGCCGTTCGCCTGGCGGTCGTACTCCATCAGCAGCTGGCGGGTCTCGGTGCGCCGGTCCACGGCGGCGCTGACCTCGCGCAGCTCCCGGCCGTCCAGGGTGACGTCCCGGTCGTGGTCCAGGCGGATCTCGGGGGCGGTGAGGAAGCCGAGGCCGAGGGAGTCGGCGCCGTGGCCGCCGCGTACGTCGAGGAAGGTGGCGAGGGTGTAGGTGCCCGGCTCCAGGCGCAGCCGGAGGGTGCCGGAGTCACCGACGTGCGCGGGCCGGGCGTCCTCTCCCCCGGCGAGCCGCTGCACGGTGAGGTCGGCGGGCACGGGGGCGCCGTCGCGGTCCTTCACATGGACGGTGAGCGTGTACCGCTCCTCCTCCTTGACCAGGCCGAACACGGTGTGCGCGAGGGGGGTGCCGTCCTCGGCGGCGGCCACGACCTGTCCGCTGGTCTCGCCGACGGGCGCCCGGGTGGCGTCGCCGGTGACGGTGGTGGACGCGGTGGAGTGCGCGGGCACGGTGAGGGTGTCCCGGGCGAGAGTGACCACGCCGTCGGGGGCGCCCTTCACGGACAGCCTCAGCCGCACGTCGGCGTCGGAGGTGTTGCGGTAGGTGAGGGTACGGGTCACGGGCCGGCCGGTGTCGTAGGGCCAGCGGTGGAAGCCCAGGTCGGCGCTGCCGGTGGCGGTGAGGCCGGCCCGTACCGCGTCCGGGACGCTGACCCGGCCCGCGCCCAGGACGTAGGCGGAGGTGTCGAGCTGCCGGGACGTGGACAGCAGCGCGTCCTTCAGCTCGGCGCCGCTCCAGTCGGGGTGCCGCTCCGCGAGCAGCGCGGCCACCCCGGCGACCTGCGGGGTCGCCATCGACGTACCGCTCATGGAGGTGTAGTCGCCGGTGCCGGGGGCGAGCCGGGAGCGGGCGGCGAGGATGTCGACGCCGGGTGCGGCCAGGTCCGGCTTGAGGGCGTTGTCGCCGGGGCGGGGTCCGGCGGAGGTGAAGGAGGCGGGCCGGTCGGCGGAGTCGACCGCGCCGACGGTCAGGGCGGCGTCGGCGGCACCGGGCGAGCCGATCGCGGAGGGCGCGCCGGTGTTGCCGGCGGCGACCACGAACAGGGCCCCGGTCTCCATCGACAGGGTGTTCACCGCCTGGGCCATCGGGTCGGTGCCGTCGCTCGGCTCGGGGGATCCGAGGCTCATGGAGACGATCCGGGCCCGCACGTCCCGGGCCGCCCACTCCATCCCGGCGATGATCTGCGACTCGCTGCCCGAGCCCTGGTCGCTCAGCACCTTGCCGACGGCGAGGGTGGCGCCCGGCGCGACCCCCCGCTCCGTGCCGTCGGAGGCGGCGCCGCTGCCGCCGACGGTGGAGGTGACATGGGTGCCGTGCCCGTTGCGGTCGGCCACCTCCTCCCCCTCGATGAAGCTCCGGCCGGCGCTCACCCGGCCGGCCAGGTCCGGATGGCCGAGGTCGGCGCCGGTGTCCAGGACGGCGACGGTGACGCCCTTGCCGGTCAGCCCCGCGTCCCAGGCCGCCGCCGTGCCGATCTGGGCGTTGCTGTGGGCGAGGTCGGCCGTCACCCGCCCGTCCAGCCACACCTTGCCGATGCCCGCGCCCTGGGTGAACGACCGCCAGAAGGTACGGTCCCGGCCCGCGGCCAGGGCGGCCCCGCGCAGGCTGGGCAGCGCCCGCGTGCGCTTCGCCCCGGCCGGGACGGCGGCCCGGACGCCCTTGCCGTAGGTCACGATCAGCGGCAGCGTGTCCGCCCGGGCGTCGGTGAGCTGCTGCCGGATCAGCCCGGTGACGTCGAACAGCCGCCGGTCCAGGGTGCCGGCCCGCAGGTACGGCAGCGCCTCGTCCGGTACGACGGTCAGGTGCCCGCCGGTCCGCTGGGTGCGGACGGCACCGGTGGCGCCCCGGGGCCGCCGCACGGTGACGGTCTGCCGGCCGCCTCCGAGGTCGGTGACGGTCACCCGGTCGCCGGTGACCAGGGTGACGGTCGCGGGGGCGGCGGCGCCCCGGGCGGGCGCGGCGGCGGGGGCCGCCCGGGCGACCGCGGGGCCGGCCGGGAGCAGGGCGCTCACCAGCGCCGCCGCCAGCAGTGCCGTGCCGCGTCTGACGGGTCCTGTGCTCATCCACGCCTCATCTCGTAGGGGTCGCGCGTGACATGTGCCGGTACGAGTGTGAGCCGGGCGCGACGGCACGGGAGTTGACCACCGCTGACGGGAAGCCGCCCTGGCGGGTTCTCGCCGGCATGGCCCGGCCGTTCGCCGCCCACCGCCCGCTCCCGCCACGCGCGTCAACCGGCGTGACGCGCCAAGCACCGTCCGTACCATGGGGCTTGCACGAGCAGCGCACGGAACAAGGGGGAGCGAGCGGCGCCATGGACGACGGACTGCTGGAGTTCAGAACCGAGGACGGCGCGCTCGTCGTGGTGGACGGCGGCACCGCCAGATCGGGCGCCCGCCTCGTCTCGCGCGGCGACGGCCCGGCGCAGGCCGCGCGCACCTTCGAGGGCGCGCTGGACAACGTACGGGCGGCAGCGGCGGCGGCGCTGCGGGTCTTCCGGGACGGCAGCCTGCGCCCCGACGCGGTGGAGATCGAGTTCGGCGTACGGCTGTCCGCCGAGGCCGGTGCGGTCATCGCCAAGGGCTCGGCCGAGGGCCACCTGGTGGTCAAGCTCAGCTGGTCCCCGGAGCGGGCCGGCACGGCGCCCGCCGAACCGGCGCCCGCCGTGCCGGGGCAGAGCGCGCCGGGGCAGAACGCGCCGACCACGGCGGTGCCGGGCCGGAGCGCGTCGGCCCCGGAGCCCGGGAGCCGGTGATGCGCGGCCCCGCCTGGCAGGCCCGGGTCGTCTGCGGCGACGTGGTGGGGGCCGGCTTCCTGGTGACCGGCCGCCTGGTGCTGACCTGCGCCCATGTCGTCCGCAAGCGCGGCCGGGCCCCGGTGACGGTCGGCTTCCCGCACGCCCGGGAGCTGGGCGAGGTGTCCGCCACGGTCGTCGCCCACGGCGGCTGGGCGGGCGCGGACACCGACCCCGGCGACGTGGCCGTCCTCGAACTCGCGGTGGAGCACGACATCCCGCTCGCCCCGGCCCGGTTCGCCCCGCACGACACCGCGTACACCGAGCCGTACCCCAAACTGGTCTCCTACGGTTTCCCCGAGCACTACGACGAGGGCACCCTCGCCGAATACCAGGCCGTCTCGGCGCAGTTGATCGCCGGCGAGTGGCTGGAGCTGGTGACGTGGCACGGCCACGGGCAGCCGATCGTGGAGGGCTTCAGCGGGGCGGCGGCGACGCTGCCGGACGGCAGGGTGGCGGGCATGGTCACCGCCGCCCTGGGGACGTCACCGGAGGTGCGCAAGGGCCGGATGCTGCCGCTGGACGTGCTGGCCCGGTACTGGCCCGACCTGGCCGAGCTGGTGCCCGCAGCGGGCCTCGGGGACGACGACCGGCGGCGGCTGTACGACCTGCTGCGCCGGGCCGCCGCCGACCCCGGCGGCGGGTACGACCCCAACCGGCTGTACGTGGACGCGGTGGGCCCCTTCGGGCCGCCCCTGCCCCCGGGCGGCTTCCCCTCCCTGCGGGCGGCGGCCGACTACGTGCGCTGGGAGGTCCCGGACCCTCACGCGCTGCCGCGGTTCGCCGACCGGCTCGGCACCCTCCTCGGCGGGCGGCCGGCGTTACCGGGCCGGGCGGCGCCTGACCCGGTGACCGCGCAGGCCGGGCCCGCCTGGTCGCCGGTCGTCGTGGAGATCGACCACAGCGGCGCCGGCCCCGACCAGGTGACCGTGGAGGTGTCCGCGTACCGCGACGGCCGGCGCCGGCCGGTGGGCGCCCACCGGCTCCCCCGCACCGGGGTACGGGCCTACGTCCAGAGCCGTATCGACGAGGCCGTCGCCCATCTCGCCCCGGACGCCGACGAGCTGGTGACGTTCGTGCTGCCGCGCGAGTGGCTCAACGAGGCGGTGGCGCACTGGGAGTGCGGCGCGGACGACAGTACGCCGCTGGGCTGCGCCTATCCCCTGGTGGTGACCGACCGCGCTCGTCACCACAGCGGGCGGCTGCGCCACCAGCTGCGCAAGAAGTGGCAGAAGCTGGACACCGGCGGCGGGGTCGAGGTGCACCGCGTGGAGTGCGGCACCCGGGAGCGCCCGCCGAGCCTGCGCAAGAGGCTGTGGGACGGCGACGCCCGGCTGGCGGGGTTCGCCGCCCCGCCCACGGCGGCCCGCCCGCTGTTCGAGGTCGGCCTCAACGTGCCCGTACCGGTCCTGCTGTGGCCCCGGACCGGCACTCCCTGCGCCGTGCACGAGGACGCGCCGCGCGCCGAGACCGTACGTACGGACCCGCCGGGCGGCGGGAGCCCCGGGAGCCCGGACCCGGACGCGTCCTGCCCCGGCGCCGCGTTCCTGGACCAGCTCACCGCCTCCGTCGCCGACGTGCCGCCCGCCGAACTCCCCCGGCACGTCATGTCGTTGCGGCTGACCGCGGAGGCCGCCGACGAGCCCGAGCGGCACTGGGCGCGCCACCTCCAGCTGCTGTGGGACGACCCGCGCTGCTTCCCCGAGACCGGCGCGAGCCTGCACTCGCCCGTCGCCTGACCGCCCGCACACCCGACCGTCCCCACGGAGAAGAAGAGCCCATGCCCCTGTGGCCCGTCTACACCGGTACGAACGAGCCGCACGACGGCATCGCCGAGCTGCCCGCGCCGCCGCCCTGGCGGGACTTCGACGGCGGGCCGGTGCTCCCGGCGCCGGACGCCGCCGCCGACACCGCCGCCCACTCCCCCGACCGCACCCACCGCGCCGAGACCTACCAGGCCACCGAGGAGACCGTCGAGCTGGTCAACGCGGCCCTGTACCTGCGCCGCCCGCTGCTGGTCACCGGCCCGCCCGGCACCGGCAAGTCCTCGCTGGTGTACGCGGTCGCCCGGGAGCTGAGGCTCGGCCCGGTGCTGCGCTGGAACATCACCAGCCGCAGCACCCTGCACGACGGCCTCTACCAGTACGACCCGCTCTCCCGGCTGTACGCGGCCCGGCAGGAGGCGGCCCGGCCGGGGCGGACGGACGGTACGGGCGGCACGAGCGGCGCGGGCGGCGCGGGCGGCACGGGCGGCACGGGCGGCGCTGTCGACGGGTCGGGCATCGAGCACCACTTGCGGCTCGGTCCGCTCGGCACCGCGCTGCTGCCCTACGACCGGCCCCGCGCGCTGCTCATCGACGAGATCGACAAGAGCGACCTCGACCTGCCCAACGACCTGCTGAACGTGCTGGAGGAGGGGCAGTACGAGATCCCCGAGCTGGTGCGCGCCTCCCGGCTGACCCCGGACGGTGTCGCCGAGGTACTGGCCGACGGCACCGACGAGCGGGTCCCGGTGGTCCGCGGCCGGGTCCGCTGCCGGGCCTTCCCGTTCGTCGTCCTCACCAGCAACGGCGAGCGCGAGTTCCCGCCCGCCTTCCTGCGCCGCTGTGTCACGCTGCACCTCAGGCAGCCGGACGACCGGCACCTCGCCGAGATCGTCCGCGCCCACCTGGGCGAACCCGACGCCTACGCGCGGACTCTGATCGAGCGTTTCCTGTCCCGGTCGGGCGCCGGCGACCTGGCCACCGACCAGCTGCTGAACGCGATCTACCTGGCCCGTTCCGCCGGCCTGGACGCCGGGTCCCTGGACCGGCTGGCCGAACAGCTGATGCCCTACCTGGGGCAGAGCGCGCAGTCCGATGTCTTCTGAGCCGGCCGGCGCCCCGGATCCCGTGGTCCGCCTGGCCGAGGTACTGGCCCGGGTGTCCCACGGGGTGCGCCCGACCCCGCTGGAACTGGCCGAAGTCCTGTGGCTGGCCCGGCACATGCGGCCGGAGACCGGGGCGCCGGAGGCCGAGGGGCATGAGCCGGCGGAGCGGACGGCGCCACCCCCTTCCCCACCCGCGCCCGCGCCACCGCCGCCGGCCCCCGACCCGCCGGCCCCGCACGCGCCACCGCCTGCCCCCGAGCCGCCCCCGCACGAGCCGCCGCCGGCACCCGCCCGGGTGCCCCTGCACCTGCCCGCCCGGCGGCCCGCCCAGGCGGCGGCCCGGCCGCACGCCACGCTCCTCGCCCCGGCGCCGCCGATGCTGCGCCACCGCCTCGCCCTGCACCGCGCGCTGCGTCCGCTGGCCCGCCGCGCCGACGCGCCCCTGGGCCGGGAGCTGGACGAGCGGGCGACCGCCGACCGCATCGCCCGGCTGGGCGCCGACCCCGCGTGGTGGCTGCCGGTGCTGCGCCCCACCCGGGAACGCTGGCTGCGGCTGAACCTGGTGTACGACGCGGGGCCGACCATGCCGGTCTGGCGTCCCCTGGTGCGCGAACTGCACGCGGTGCTGGGCGAGTCCGGCGTGTTCCGCACCATCGGCCTGTACCGCGCGGACGCCGACGGCCGGGTGCGCGGCCCCGGCCTGCCCGCCCCCGCCGACGGCCGTACGGTCACGCTCCTGCTCAGCGACTGCATGGGCCCGCAGTGGCGGGAGGGCCCCGCCGGACAGCGCTGGTACGCCACCCTGCACCGCTGGGCGCGCCGGATGCCCCTGGCCGTCGTACAGCCGCTGCCGGAACACCTGTGGCGGGACACCGCCCTGCCCGCCCTGCCCGGCACCGTGTCGGCCCCGCACCCCGTGGCCCCCTCGGCGGCGCTCACGTTCACACCGTACGAGCCCGGGCCCGACGAGCCGGTCCGCCCCGGCGGCACCGTGCCGCTGCCCGTGCTGGAGCCGGAGCCGCGGTGGCTGGCGCACTGGGCCGGGCTGCTGGCCACGCCGGGCGGCGCGGAGTTCCCCGCCGCCGTCGCCGGGCTGGGCCGTCCGCTGCCGGCGGACGCCGAGGACCGGACCGACGTGGGGCGGCTCACCGCCGAGGAGCTGGTGCTGCGGTTCCGGGCGACCGCCTCGCCGGAGGCCGTACGACTGGCCGGGCACCTCGCGGTGGGGCGCCCCGATCTGCCGGTGATGCGCCTGGTCCAGGCCGCCGTAGACCCGGATCCGCGCCCCCGGCACCTGGCCGAGGTCATCCTCAGCGGCATGCTCACCACCGTCCCCGGCGGCCCGCCCGGCGCTTACGCGTTCCGGGACGGCGTCCGCGAGCTGCTGCTGCTCGGCCTGCCCCGCACCGAGCGCCACCGCACGACCGAACTCCTCGACCGCATCGGCGAGTTCATCGACCGCCGGGCGGGCCGGGCGCCGGGCGAGTTCCGCGCGTCGGTGCCGTCCGAGCGGGGCGCGGGGACGGCCGTGGAGGACGATCCGTTCGCCACGGTCCGCGAGGACAGCGCGCGGCGCCTGTCGGCGGACGGGGCCGTGGGGTTGCCGGCGGACGGCGCCGGGGAGCTCTTCGCGGGGCGGTACCGGCTGCTGCGGCCGGTGGAGACGGGCATCACGGAGGACTGGCTGGCGAAGGCCATGGGCTGGCTCGCGGTGGACACCCGGGAAGGAGGCGCCCCGGTCGTGGTGCACCGGTTTCCGGCGCGCAACGCCAACGCGGACTTCACGGAGCAGTGCCGGCGGCTCGCCCTGGTACGCCACCCCTCCGTCGCGCCGGTGCTGGACCACGGGATCGAGGACGGTGTCCCGTACATGGTCCGGGACTTCGTCCCCGGGCGGACCCTGGAGCAGCGCCTGGCGGAGACCGGCGGCCGACTGCCCGCCGAAGAGGTCGTCGCCCTGCTGCCGAAGCTGGCCATGGGCATCGACGCCCAGTACGCGGGGGGCGGACCAGGGGGCCTGCTGTACCTGCGCTCCGTCGTCCTTACCCCGCACGGGCCGGTCCTGACCTGTCTGACATTGACACCGATCGCTGCGGGGGGCCACGGCGGGGCGCTGCGGACCCTCGGGCGGATCGTCCGCGAGACCTATGGGGGCGACGGGCCCGAGGAGCTGGGGAGGACGCTGGACACGGCCGCCTCCGAGCTGCTGTCCGAGAGCCCCGAGGTCCAGCGGCACGGCGTCGAGCTGCTGCTCGGGCTGGGCCCCGGCCCGCGCCCCGGGCCGCTCGGGTTCTCCCTCCTCGGCCCGCTGGAGGTCACGCGCGACGGCAAGCCGCTCTCCGTTCCGCTCCCGCACGACCAGGCCGTCCTGTGCATGCTGCTGCTGTACCGGGGCCTGCCCGCGACCGTGGAGGAACTGGCCACCGGGCTCTCGGACACGCCCCGGGCCGGCACACCCTCCGTGGAGTCGTGTCTGCGCCGCCTGCGCTGGGTCCTCGGCCCGGATCTCCTCACCACCGACGACGGTCACGCGCTCGACTTCGGCAACGTCCTCGCCCCCGACGGCATCGACGTCTTCCGCGTCCGCCGGCTGGCCGCCGAAGCGGAACGGAGCCGAGCCGCCGGTGACCGGGTGAGCGCGCGGGAAAGGGCCATCACGGCACTGGAGTTGTGGCGGGGCGAACCCCTGCACCGCATTCCGGGACGGGCCGCCCAGGACGTCCGGGAGGGACTGGAGGCCCTCCGCCGTACGCTCCACACGATCCTGGAGGCCGAGGAGGAACCCCCCGCCGACCGCCCCGGCATCCACTTCACGGCCGACGAGCTGACCGGGCGCCCGGAGGCCCGGATCGCCCTCGAAGCCGCGGTGCACGAGATCCTCGCGCGCGGTTCGGCCGGCCCCCGCCAGTACGAGGTGACCGTCCGCCCGGACGGCTACGCGGTGCGGCCCGGACCCGGCGCCTATCTGCTGCCCGTCCTCGTCGCCGTGCTGCGGGAACTCCCGTACGCGCTCGCCCGGCTGAGCGATCCGCCCCGGCTCACGGTGACGTTCGGGCAGCCGCCCGTCCCGCCGCCGGAGACGGCCGCGGACGTGACGGTCGTCGTACCGCCCGCGCTGTACGACGAGTTCGCCGCCAGCTCCGCCGCCCAGCGTGCCCGCCCCTTCCGGCCGCTGTTCGCCGACGGCGCCCCGGACAGCCCGCCGGCCGCCTGGTACTGCCTGCTCGGGCCGAGGGCCGCCGAACCCGGTGAACGCGACCTGGTGCAGGGCCCGTTCATCACGGCCGACCTGCGCGAGCTGGGCGTCCCCACCCCGGGCCGCACGGCCGTCGTGCACACCCGGGCCGACGGCCCGCTGACCCTGCTCGACCCGATCCAGCCCTACGGCACGCGTCCGCCCCGCCCGGAGACGTACTACTCGGTCGACCTCACCCCGCACGAGGTCCGGCGGATCGTGTCCCTGCCCAGCTCCGGCAAGGGCGCGTTCCAGGCCGCGGTGCTGCTGACCTGGCGGGTGGCCGACCCGGTCGCCTTCGTCCGCGCCGAGGCCACCGGCATCCCCGAGCTGCTGCTGCGGCACCTGTGCGCCGCGGCGGCCCCGATCACCCGCCGTCATCCGCCGCGCCGGGCGGGCGCGGCCCAGCGGGCGGTGAACGCGGGGGTCGCCGACTGGCCGGTGCCGGGGCTGGCGGTGTCGTGCACCGTGCAGCTGGTCCCCGAGTGGGCGCCGGCCCCGGCGGCGGAGCCGCCCGTGCCGTCCCGGCGGCGGCTGTCCACGCTCCTCGACGAGGCCGAGACGGTCCTGGTCGGCTTCGAGGGCCCGCTGACGCGGCTGTTCACGACGCACTCGGCGCGGGAGGCGGTGCTCGACCTGCTGTCGGTGGTGGCCGACCACCGCGACCCGCAGGACGCGCTGGCGGGCCGGCCGCTGCCCGCCTCGGGCGCCGCCGGGCGGGAGGCGTTCACCCATCCGCTGGACCTGCTGCGCGCCTTCGCGCACGACCGGCTCGGCCCGCTGCTGCGGGCCCGCCTCGACGAGCTGGAACTGGCCGCCGTCCCCGACGCCCCCATGACGCACCGCTCCCTGGCGCTGGTCCGCGCCCTGCACCGGTCCGGGCGCCGGGTCAGCGTGGTGACGGACGTGTCCACCGCGGCCGTCCACCACTGTCTGCAGCCCTACCGGCTGCCGCTGGCGGGCGTCCACGGCCGCCGCGACGACCTCGGCCTGCTCACACCGCACCCCGACTGCCTGCTGCGCGCCCTGGACGCCGTCCGCACTCCCCCCAGGGGCGGTGTGCTGATCAGCTCCTCGGTCGCCGAACTCACCGCCGCCCAGCAGCTCGGCGTCCGCTTCATCGGCTACGCGCCCACCGCCGCCGGACGCCGGCGGCTGCGCGGGGAGGGCGGCGAGGTCACCGTCTCCTCCCTGGAGCCGCTGCTGGAGGCCGCCCGCGTGCTGTGACCCGCCGACACACCGGTACGGCCGGGAATTACGCCCGTTCGGCGGCACCCCGCCCGGCCGTGCCCAGCGGGCGCCCGCCTCCGGCCGCGCGTCAGGATGCCAGTGGGCCCGCCGACCAGTCGGGCACCGCAAGGCCCGCGCACTCGGGAGGATCCGCCGTGACCGTCAGCCTGGAGCAGTTGCGCCGCTGCCACTTCGCCGTCGACCTGGGCGCGGCGCGTACCCGGGTGTACGTGAAGGGCGCCGGCCTGGTCGTGGACCAGCCCTCGGCCGCCGCCGTGAACACCCGCAGCGGCGCGCTCATCGCCGTCGGGGAGTTCGCGGAGCAGATGACGGGCCGCACCCCCGACTACATCAAGGTCGTCCGGCCCGTCTCCGGCGGCACGGTGGTCGACATCGAGATGGCCCAGCGCATGCTGCGGCATCTGATGGGCGACAAGACGCACCGCATGCTGCGCCGCAAGCCCCGGCTGCGGGCGGCGGCCTGCGCCCCGCACGGCGCCGACCCGCTGGCCCAGCGGGCGACCGTCGAGACGCTGGTCGGGCTGGGGGCGCGCCGGGTGGAGCTGGTGGACACGCTGATCGCCGCCGCGGTGGGGTGCGGGCTGCCGGTGGAGCGGCCCGAGGCCACCATGGTCATGGTGTGCGGGGCGGCGGCGACCCAGGTCGCGGTGCTCTCCCTGGGCTCCATCGTCGCCGCCGAGCGGGTCCCGGTGGGCGGGGAGGCCGTGGACCACGCGATCGTGCAGCACCTGCGGCACGCGCACGAACTGGTGCTGCCCACCCAGTCGGTACGGCCGCTGCACCTGGCGCTGTCCGGCAACGGCCTCACTTCGCAGGGCCCGGCGTCGGCCGAGATCCACGGCCGGGACGTGGCCACGGGGCTGGCCCGCAGCGTGCGCGTGGACACCGCGGCCGTGCGGGACGCGATCCAGACCCCGCTGACGGCCGTCCTGGACGGCATCGGGAAGGTGCTGCGCGACTGCCCGCCCGACCTGGTGGCCGACCTCGCCGACCGCGGGATCGTGATGGTCGGCGGCTCGGCCCTGCTGCCCGGCTTCGACCAGATGCTGCGGCGGGCCACGGGGATGCCGGTGCACATCGCCGAGCGCCCGGACGTGTGCGCGGCGCAGGGGCTGGGGGCGATGCTGGAGGGGCGGATCGAGCCGCTCCAGTTGCATCCGCTGGCGGCGTGAGTCGTCCGACGGTGTGAGGCCGCGGGCGGCGTGAGCGCGAGGCAACCCGGCGAGGCCGCGCCCCGGCCCCGTCTCCGCCCCCGCCCGCGCCCGCGCCCTCGCTCAACGGCCCAGGTAGGAGCGGATGGTCGTGCCCTCCGGCCCGGTGTGGACGCGCACCAGGTCGGACAGCAGGTTGACGAGCAGCAGCCCGCGTCCGCCGCGCTGGTCGCGGGCGGGCGGGCGGCGGCCGGCCAGCGGGTCGGCGAGGCGGCCCTTGTCGCGGACCTCGCACAGCACGTACCCGTCCTGCGGCCACACCGTCAGCGTGCCCGTACCGCCGCCGTGCACCACGCTGTTCGTGGTCAGCTCGGCGGTGATCAGCGCCAGGTTCTCCAGAGCCGTCCCGGCCAGGCCCAGCCGTGCACCGTGCTCGGTGGCCAGGTGCCGGACGGCGGAGAGGGAGTCCTCGGCGAAGGCGGCGCCGAACACCTCGGGACCGGCGCCGGGGGCGGGCGGCAACGGCAGGTTGTAGCGGGCCACGACGCCGTCGGGGTCGTACGCCGGGCTGACCAGCTCGTCGGTGGAGCCGGCCGGGATGACCACGGGGTGGGTGGCATGGGCGTCGGCCAGCACCCGTTCGTCCAGGCGGGAGGTGTCGTAGGGACACAGGATGCTGACCTCGCGGCCCTGGAACGCCGCGTTGATCAGCGCCTCGTGCTGGGCGCAGGCCGGGTACTCGTCCGGGCTGCGGCCCGCCCAGATCGGTTCACCGATGATGTGGACCCGCCGGCCGGCGGGCTGGGCGTCGGCGAAGGCGCGCAGCACACCGGGGATGATCCGGCCGGGGTTGCGGCCGGCCTCGCGCATGTCCAGGAACCGTACGGCGTCGCCGTCGGCGCCCAGCGCGTCCTGGATCAGCGCCAGGTTCTCGTTCGGCACGGCCACCGCGACCGGCTCGCCCGCCGCCAGTCCCGCACGGATGAAGGACACGGTGCCGGCCAGGTACTGGTCGGTGTCGGCGTAGAACAGCGCGGGGTGGACGAACGGTTCCGCGGGATGGGTCGCCGTGGTCATGACGTCGACACCTCGATCCCCGAAAGGCTGGGCCAGAGCAGCCCCAGTATCCGTGGCAAGGAGTCCGGTGGCCGGTCCAGCACCAGCCGGCACCCCCCGCCCAGGTTCTTCGTGGTGTCCGCCAGCGCGCCGGCTCCCGCCACGTCGACGAAGGTCACCGCGGAAAGCTCCAAGTAGTACACGTCCTCGCCCCCGACGTCCCCGGCCTCACGCACGACCCGCTCCAGCGCGCGCTCCCATATGTCCCGCGTGGGCAGGCTCACCTCGCCCACCGCGCGGAATCCGCTCCGCCCGGTCAGCGGGTACACGTCGAGCCGCGGCGCCGCCTGCTGCGGCACGGCGGCCGTCGGCAGCAGCCGGGCCGGCTCGGGTGCGCTCATGCCATCTCCCAGTCGCACGGGATACACAGCTGCCCAGTATGCGCCCTCCACAGCCCTCACCGAGCACGGATGACACCCGGCGGGTCCGGGCGGGACCGGCGGGTCCGGGCGGGGACCGGCGGACGCGGGGCGGGGCCGGCGGGCACGGGGCGGGACCGGCGGGCGCGGATCGGGGTCGGCAGACGCGGGGCGGGGCGGGACCGGCGGACGCGGGGCGGGGCCGGCGCGTATGGATCGGGGCCGGCGGGCACGGATCGGGGTCGACGGGCACGGGTCGGGACCGACGGACGCGGATCGGGGCGGGACCGGCAGACGCGGATCGGGACCGGGGCACGGGTCGGGGTCGGCGGGCACAAGTCGGGATCGGCGGACACGGGTCGGGGTCGGCGGACACGGGTCGGGACCGGCGGACGCGGATCGGGGCCGGCGGGCACGGGTGAGGCACGCTGGGCGCGGGGCGGGCTCGGCGGACGCGGATCGGGGCCGACGGGCACGGATCGGGGCCGGCGGGCACGGGTGAGGCACGCTGGGCGCGGGGCGGGCTCGGCGGACGCGGATCGGGGCCGACGGGCACGGATCGGGGCCGACGGGCACGGGTGAGGCACGCTGGGCGCGGGGCGGGCTCGGCGGACGCGGATCGGGACCGGCAGACGCGGATCGGGGCCGGCGGGCATGGATCGGGGTCGGCGGGCGCGGATCGGGGCCCGGCGGAGCGGATCGGGCCCGGCAGGCGCGGCCCTCCACCCGGCACGCGCAGCCACACCGGCGGACGCGGATCGGACGGGCCCGGCAGGCGGCCGGCACCTCGGCATGCGCGGCCGGCGCCGGCGGACGCGACCGGCACCCGGCGGACTCGTGGGCGCCCCGGTGGGTGTAGGCCGCCGTGCGGAGGGCAGGCGAGGGACGATGGAGGATCGGCGGACCGGGAGGGGAGACATGAGCACGGCGGCACGCGCACCGCGGGGCGGGCGACCGGTACCCCTGGCCGTGAGCGTCCGCGAGGAAGGCGGCCGGGCCGTCCTGCGTGCCCGGGGCGAGCTGGTCCACGGCTGTGCGGACACCCTCGCCGAGGCCCTGGCCGCACTGCCGCCGGGCATCGCCCGGGTCGAGCTGGACGCCGCCGAGGTGGTCTTCCTGGACACCGCCGGGCTGACGGCCCTGGACACGCTGCGCGCGTACGGCCGCCGGCGGAACGTACCGGTACGCGCCACCGGCTGGCGCGGACAGCCGCGCCGGGTGCTGGAACTGACGGGCCTGGACCCCGTGGACCCGCTCGACGGCACTCCACCCGCCGGCCTCCTCGACCGCGCGGCCTCGGCGGTGGCCCAAGAACGCGCCGAACAACTGGACGTACTGCGCCTGGAGATAGCGCAGCTGCGCCACGCGATCGACTCCCGCCCGGTCATCGACCAGGCCCGGGGCATTCTCATGGCGGCCCACGCCTGCACGCCCGATCAGGCCTGGGAGATCCTGCGGGAGGCGTCCCAGCGGACCAACACCAAGCTGCGGCACGTCGCGGCGGCGGTCACGGCGAGCGCGGCGCCGGACGGCACGCCGCCGCCGGAGCCGCTGGGCTCCGCGCTGGCCGCCGCCGTCCGCAGGGTCAGTACGGCAGCACGCGCCCCGAGGGAGTCCTGCGGTCGATCTCCTGCCCGCGCGGCGCGGCGGGCCGCCGGCTGACACGTACCCGGATGCGACGGTCCATGACGCCCTCCTCCTGCCGGCACCGCCCGGCACATCGGTAGGAGGTCCGTGCCCAGGACGCGACCGGTTCACGCCTGAACGAGGCCACTTCATGCCATCGTTACGGCCGCGGGCGCCCGTTCGCCGCCGGGCCGGACGGCGCGCGGGCGCGCGAGACGGACGGTTTCCCTGCCGCCTCGCCGAGCCGCCCCTTCCGCCACCCGCCACCCGCCGCCCGCCGTCAGTCGCCCCGGGCGCGCACGGCGAGCGCGGCGACCAGCAGGGGCGGCAGGAGCAGCAGGGCGAAGGCCGCGCGGTAGCCGCCGAGCGGGCCGGCGCCGGCGGCGAGGCAGGCGTTGAGGACGGCGGAGGCCGACGCGAGCACGACGACCTGGCCGAGGTTCATGTTGGTCTGCAGGGCGCTGGTGGTGTGGCCCTGCCGGTGCGGGAGGCTGTGCCCCAGGGAGAGCACCGTGACACAGGGGTCGAGCAGCCCCATGCCGACGGCGGACAGCGGCATGGCCGCCGCGGCCGTGACCGGCGGCGCGCCGCCGGAGCAGCCGGCCACCGCGAGGGCCACGGCGGCGGCCATGACCAGGGCGCCGGCCGTGACCAGGCGGTGCCGGGCCACGTGCTGGAGCACCCTGCCCTGCACCCAGGAGGCCCCGGCCCACAACACGGCGGAGGCGGTGAACGCCGCGCCGACCACGACCGCGTCGACCCGCCGCTCGGTGATCAGCATCAGCGGCACCAGCGCCTCCACGGCGAAGTAGGTGCCGGAGGTCAGCCCGCGCAGCAGCACCGTGACCGGCAGGCCCCGCGCCCCGCGCCAGGTCCCGCGCGGCAGCAGCCGGGGCGCGAAGCCGACGAGCAGGACCACACCGGCGGCGACCGCGGCCAGATGGCGCGGATCCCACGCGGAGGCCCCGTACTGCCCGAGCGCCGCTCCCGCACTGAGCAGGCCCGCGACCAGCAACGGGGGCCGCTCGGCGGGGACTTGGCCGGCACCGGGCCCTCCGCCGGCACCGGGCCCTCCGGCCGACGGGTGGGGGACGGGCCGGCGCAGGACGAGGACCAAGGCCACGGCGGGCAGGGCGGTCAGCGCGGCCAGGCCGTAGAAGACCGCGCGCCACGACCACCACTGGACGGCCAGGCCGGCCAACGGCGGACCGAGCAGCGACGGCAGGACCCAGCCGGCGCTCAGCAGCGCGAGCATCCGGGGCCGCAGGTGCTCGGGGTAGGTCTGGCCGATCGCGGTGGTCACCGACACCGCGACGAGCCCCGCCGCCAGGCCGTCCACGAACCGGCCGGCGGCGAGCTGCCAGACGGAGACGCTGGACGCGGACACCAGCAGGGTGAGCACCGACAGGACCATGCCGAGCGCGAGGGGCCGCCGGGCGCCCGACCGGTCCGCCCAGTGCCCGCCGAGCACCCCGCCGAACAGGCCCGCGGCGACGAAGCAGCCGGCCACGACGGGAAACAGGGACACGCCGTCCAGGTCGCGGGCCGCCGTCGGCAGGGTGGGCACCACGGCCAGGGCGGCGAACCCGGTCAGGAACATCACCACCGTGAAGGTCAGGGTGGCGGCGAGGTGGGGCGGCGAGAAGATCCCGCCGGAACCGGACGCGGCCGGGGGATCCGCGGCGTCCGCCGGGCCGGGTGACACCGGTGACACGGGTTCGCGCACGCCGATCCCCCGACATCTGGTCTGGACCATTGGGCTGGACGGCACGGAAATCTACGGGCCGCCCGCCCCGGGGTCAACCGTCCAGGCGCCCGTGGCCGGCCAGGAAGGCGTGGGCCACGGCGGCATGGCAGGCGATGCCGGTGGCGATCACGTCCTCGTCGACGGTCATGCGGGACGAGTGCAGCGACGGGGCCTCGTCCGGGGCGACGCCGGGCGGGCAGGCACCGAGGAAGGCCATGGCGCCGGGGACGGCCCGCAGCACGTAGGAGAAGTCCTCCGCCGTCATCTGCGGGGCGGGCAGCACGCGCACCGCCTCGGCGCCGAGCGCGTCGGCGGCGGCCCGCCGGACGAGGGCGGTCATGCCGGGGTCGTTGACGGAGACCGGGTAGCCGGCGACGACGGTCGGCTCCGCCGTGGCCCCGTGCGCGGCGGCCACCCCGTGGGCGACCCGGGCGATCGCCTCGTGCAGCCGCTGCCGGGTCGGCTCGGTCAACGTGCGCAGGGTGCCGGAGAGTTCGGCGGTGTCGGGGATGACGCCGGTCGCGGTGCCCGCGGTCAGCCGGGTCACGCTGAGCACGGCACTGTCGTCGGCGGCCACGCCCCGGGTGACCGCGCTCTGCAGGGCGAGCACGATCTCGCAGGCCACCGGCACCGGGTCGCAGGTGGTGTGCGGCGCCGAGGCGTGCCCGCCGCGGCCCCGGACCACGACCCGGAACCGGTCGGAGGCCGCCATCTGCGGTCCCGGCCGCAGCAGCACCGCGCCGGCCGGCATGTTCGGGTTCACGTGCAGGGCGAAGGCGGCGTCGGCCCGGCTGCCGGACGCCTCCAGCACCCCTTCCTCGATCATGAGGCGTGCTCCGTGATGGCCCTCCTCGCCGGGCTGGAACACGAACACCACACGCCCGGGCAGCGTCGCGCGCCGCCCGGCGAGCAGCCGGGCCGCGCCCACCAGCATCGCCATGTGGACGTCGTGCCCGCAGGCGTGCATCAGCCCCGGGCCGCGCGAGGCGAACGGCAGCCCGGTGTCCTCGGTGACCGGCAGCGCGTCCATGTCGGCACGCAGCAGGATCGTCGGCCCGTCGGCCGCCCCGGTGAGGGTCGCGGTCACGGAGGACAGGGCGCGCCCGGTACGGATGTCCAGGCCGAGGCCGTCGAGCGCGTCCAGGATCAGGCGCTGGGTGGCCGGCAGGTCCAGGGCCGTCTCCGGGCCCCGGTGCAGGGCCCGGCGCAGGGCGATCGCCTCGGGAGCCAGCCGCCGCGCCGCGTCGAGCAGGCCGGCGCCGACGGCAGCCCCGACAGCGGGGTCCTCCGGCGTACCGTCGTCGGCCCTGAAGATGGATGTCATACGGCCGTTCTCCTTCCCGTTCCCGGACCGGTCGGCCCTCGGACCGGTCGGCTCCCCGGAACCGTTCGGCCCCGGTACGGCGGGTGCTCCCCCACCGTAGGGACCCCGGCGCCGCCCGGACAGTCCCCGACACCCCCGACGCCCCCGGCACCCCGAATCCGGACAGGTCCGCATGCCGACAGAATGACGAAGACCCCGTCAACTTCCCCGGTGGGCCACGCCGGGGCGGCGGCCCTCGGCCACATGGCGCCGGCCGGACCGCACCGCCCAGGCGAACACGGCGGCGGCGAACAGCAGCACGGCGAGGGTGTCGTAGGGTCCCCGGAGCAGTCCCAGGCCGCCGGAGGAGCCGAGCGCGGAGCAGCACAGCAGTCCGGTCAGCCAGACCGGCAGCCAGGCCCCGTCGCGCAGCTCCCGGCGCAGTTCCCGGCGCGAGAGAAGGCCGTCCCGGCCGGAGCGGAGCAGCCAGGACAGCGGCACTCCGGCCAGCGCCAGCGGCAGGGTCAGGTGCAGCCGGTGCCAGGTGGACCAGTACACGAACAGGGTGGCCACCAGGAAGCTCAGCGGCGGGATCCAGCGCATCGCGCCGGCCGGCTCCCCCACCGGGCGCAGGGTGGCGGCGGCTACGGCGGAGGTGGCGTACACGAGCAGGAAGAGGTTGCCGAGGGTGCCGACGACGTCCTGCCAGGTACCGAAGGGCAGCAGGTAGACCGCCATCACCGAGGCGTTCAGGGCGAGGGCGCGGCGCGGGATGCCGGAGCCGGTGTGCACGCCGAGGAACCAGCGGGGCAGCAGGCCGTTCTTGGCCAGGGCGTAGGTGCGCCGGGCGCTGATCCCGAGCCCGATGAAGGTGGCGCCGCCGGGTGAGACGACGGCGTCGGCGTACAGCAGCAGGGCCAGCCAGTGCAGGTTGACCAGCAGGGCCAGCTGGCCGAACGGCGAGGTGAAGTCGACGCCCCGCCAGCCGTGGGTGAGGGCGCTGTCCGGGACGGCGAAGAGGAAGGCGAGCTGGAGGCCCACGTAGAGCAGGACGGCCAGGGCGATGGCGGTCAGCACGGCGGGCCGCAGATGCCGGCGCGGATCGCGGGCCTCGCCGGCCAGGTCGACCGGTGACTGGAAGCCGTTGACGGCGTAGACGAGCCCGCCCGCGGACAGCGCGGCCAGGCCCGCCGACCAGCCGTAGGGGGCGAAGCCGCCGTGGTCGGTGAGCCGGTGCGGGTGGAAGCCGGAGGCCAGCAGCAGGGCGACGGTGAGGACGGGGATGGCCGTCTTGACGACGGTGAGCACGTAGTTCACCCGGGTGAAGAGCCGCACCCCGAACCAGTTGAGGGCCCCGAACACCCCGGTGAGGACGATCGCGACGGCCACCCCGGACAGGCTCAGCCGGCCGCCGGTGTGCAGTCCGGGGAACCAGCGGGTCAGGTACTGCACGGTCGCGGTGACCTCGGCCGCGCCCGCGCCCACGGACAGCAGCACCGCCCAGCCGATCACCCCGGCGACCAGCGGGCCGTTGGCGTACAGCGGCCAGCGCACCGTACCGCCCGCCTCCGGCATCCGGGCCGCGAGGTCCACCAGGACCAGGGCGACGAGCATGGCCAGCGCGCCGGCGGCCAGCCAGGACAGCACGGACAGCGGGCCGGAGGTCTGGGCCGCGTACATCGCGCCGAACAGCCAGCCGGAGCCGATGATGTCGCTGAAGCCCACCGCCGTCAGGGCCGCGAACCCGAGGTGCCGGCGGAGTTTGCCCTCCTCGCGGAGTACGGCGTCGGGGGCGGCCGGTATGACCCGGGCCACCGGCTGCCGCGGTCCGGATCCTTGCTGCGAGGGGGTGCGTGCCACCCTCCGTCGCTTCCCGCACCCGCGCCGGACGACGCGCGGACACCGTCCGATTCACCTCGACGCCGCACGTTCGTCAACCCGGCGCAGCCGGACCTGATCGCCACTCAAGTGACTGGAGTGTGCAACTTTTTCGCGATCCGAGAGGTCACGTACGAGCGCGGGTGTGCGCGTACGGACCTGATCCGTGTGCGCACCCACGCACTCCATGGGTCACGCACGGCCCGTGCCGACACACGCCAACCGGTGCCGCCCAGGCGGCACTTGGGAACCGAAAGGTCTGCCGGATGAAGTTCCGCCGCGCCCTGACGGCCGCCGCAGCGGCCGCCGTGATAGCGCCCGCCGCCGTACTGGCCGCCCCCGCCGCCGCGTTCGCCACGGATCCGGTACCGGACACCGGCCCCCGCACGCCCGCGACTCCCGGCACGCCCGACACCGCGAAACCGGCCCAGCCGCCGACGGACGCCCCGACGAACGGCGGCGGAACGGCCGACCCGGACGACACCGAGACCGGCGGCCCGGGCTCCCAGGACGACGCCGGGGACACCTCGCAGAAGCAGCAGAAGGCCGACGGGACCACTGAGGAGGCCACCGAGCAGAAGCCCGGCGGGGCTCCCGACGACCCCCATGGCCGCCCCTGCGCGTTCGAGTCCGACCAGGTGCGCGTGGCCGTCCACGGGCTGCCGACCCAGCTGGCCGCGGACGGCCCCTGGTCCCCCTTCTCGATGACGCTCACCAACACCACCGGCAAGACCTTGAACGAGGTCAAGCCCTATCTGGAGGTGACCTCCGCCGCGGACGTCGGCTGGCCGGAAGAGGAGCTGAAAACCGAGTACCACGATCCCAAGTCGGGGCGGTGGAAGGCATACGACGGCCAAGGGCCCGGCCGCCTGTTCGACACCATGACCGTCGCCCCGCACAGCACTCTCACGTTCCAGCTGCGCACCCACGCGGTCAAGAATGCCAAGCCCGCCGCCGGGTACCTGTTCGCCGCCGCCGACTACCGCAACCGCGACGGTTCCTGTGGTTCGTCCAAGGAAGGCTGGTACGACTTCACCATCCTCCCGGTGGGCGCCAAGCCGACGCAGTCCCCGACCGCCAAGCCAAGTGACCCGGGCGGCACGGCATCGCCCGGCCAGAGCGCCACGCCCGGCGGCGGCACGGGGGGCTCCGCCTCCACCGGCGGCCCCGGCCCGCAGGGCGGCAACCTCGCCGAGACCGGCTCCTCGTCCGCGCTCCCGGCGATCGGCCTCGCCGCGGGCGCCGCGGTGGTGGCCGGCGCGGGCGCGGTCCTCGTCGTGCGGCGCCGCAAGGCCCTGGCCGGTCCGGGCGGCGGCGACACGGACGTCACCGCGTAAGCACAGCCGTTCCCCCGAGAGTCCGCAGAACCGGAAGAGAGATCACCATGAAACTGCGCCGCGCCCTGTCCCTCACGGCCGCGACGGCCGCCCTGCTCCCCGTGGCGATGGCAGCCGCCCCCGTCTCCCAGGCGGCCGACGCCCCGGTCCCGCTGTGCACCGAAGTCGGCGCGGGCAAGTACCGCCAGAGCGCCACCGTGACCCGCTCGTTCGGCATACCCGACCGGCTGACTCCCAGCACTCGCTGGACGAACTTCACCTCCACGCTCACCAACGCCTCGCCGAGAGAGTTCCAGTCGTTCGAACTCAGCGGCTGGGCGCTCAATTACGACGACAACATGGACCACGCCTACCTGGGGCGGTACATCGATCTGCAGTACTGGGACACCTCACAGCACCTCTGGAAGACGCTCCACGGCTCCCGCGCCCCCATCCCCGCCCAGGACACGCTGAAGCCCCGCGGGTCCGTCCACGTGCAGATGCGGCTCAGGCTGAGGGAAGACGTGCCCATGAAGCCGGGCGAGGAGATCCTCGGGGGAGTGGATGTCAGCGGCTCCTGGGTCGAGCCCGCCCGCAACAACTGCGTGGGCCAGACCAGCAGCGGCGGGCAGTTCTGGGCCGAGAAGGGCTGAGTCCGCGCCCGGGGACTGCCTCCGCATCCGGGCCATGACTGCGCACGGGGCCGCCGCTCCAGGGCGGCCCCCCTGGATCCCGGCCCCGTGGAGAAACGTTTGCGCAGGTCATGACGTTTCACTGAGCTGCGCTTGGTGGGGCGGGTGGGACTCGAACCCACGGCCGACGGATTATGAGTCCGCTGCTCTAACCGGCTGAGCTACCGCCCCATAGCGGCGTGTCGCGTACAAGTGTGCGCGCCGTCTGCCGCAGCATAGCCGCTCATACGATCTGCTGCCTCGGCTGGTCGGCTTCCACGCTGCCGCTCATGACCTTGAGGACACCGCCGCGGGCGGGACGGTTCCCGGGGACATGAAAAAGGACCCCTGCGGGGTCCTCGTTCAGCGCTCCCCCGACTGGACTCGAACCAGTAACCTGCCGGTTAACAGCCGGCTGCTCTGCCAATTGAGCTACGGAGGACCGAAGCTCCCCCGACTGGACTCGAACCAGTAACCTGCCGGTTAACAGCCGGCTGCTCTGCCAATTGAGCTACGGAGGATCGCCTCGTTTGCATCGAACGTACCTACCTGGGTATTCGCCAGGGGGCGGTTGCTCGCTGCGACACATACATTAGCGCAAGCAGGGGGGTGCTCCGCCAATCGGTACCCTCGGCGCCAGCGCCGCACCAGAAACCTACGCACGGGAAGGGTGGCAGCCATGCGCTACCGGCTCACGTTCCTCGCCGGACTGGCCCTCGGTTACGTACTCGGCACGAAGGCCGGGCGAGAGCGCTACGAACAGCTGAAGAAGTCGGCCCGGCAGATCGCGCAGAACCCCGCGGTCCGCAACACCGCCGAGACCGCCGCCCAGCAGGGCCGCGTCTACGCGGGCAAGGCCTTCCACACGGTCGGTGACCGCATCCCCGAGTCGGTGGCCCACCGGGTCCGCTCGCTCCGGGAGCGCAACGGCCACGGCGTCCGCGAGGACGACTGGGGCACGAGCAACACCTGACCTTCCGGCCCGCGCCCGCCGTACGGCCGCGCCCCCTCCCCCTCGGGTGCCCTCCGGCCGAGCCGGGCGCGGCGGTACGGCAAAATTCTCCGCATGGGGATAGTCGCCGGCTTGGACAGCTCACCGGAGTTCACACGCATCGTGGTCTGCGACACGGACACCGGTGCCGTACTACGACAGGGGTACGCCCCGCACCCGGTGGAGGGCCGGCCCAGCGACATCGACCCGCAGGCCTGGCTGCTCTCCCTCGGCGAGGCGGCCGGCGGCGGCCTGCTGGAGGGGGTGCAGGCCATCGGGGTCTCGGCCCAGCAGAACGCCGTGGTCCCGCTGGACGCCCAGGGCAACACCGTCCGCCCGGCCCTGGTCGGCGGCGACAAGCGCGCGCAGGTCGCCGCCGCCGACCTGGTGGACGCGCTCGGCGGCCGGGAGGCCTGGGCGCAGGCGGTCGGCTGTGTGCCGCAGGCCGCCCAGCCGGTCACCAAGCTGCGCTGGCTGGCGAAGAACGAGCCGGAGAACGCCCAGCGCACCGCCGTGCTGCTCCAGGCCCACGACTGGCTGGTCTGGCAGCTGCTCGGCCGGCCCCTGCGGCGCACCACCGACCGCGGCGGGGCCTCCGGCACCGGGTACTGGTCGGCGGCCACCGGTGCCTACCGCCCCGACCTGGTCGAGCTGGCCCTCGGCCACCAGGCGGTGCTGCCGGAGGTGATCGGCCCCTCGGAGGCGGCCGGCACCACCCCGGAGGGGTTGCTGATCTCGGCCGGCACCGGGGAGACCATGGCCGCCGCGTTCGGGCTGGGCCTGGGCCTCGGGGACGTGGTGGTGTCGCTCGGGGCCTCCGGTTCGGTGATGGCCGTGCACCCGGAGGCGCTCGCCGATCACTCCGGGATGATCACCTCGCTCGCCGACGCCACCGGCATGTACCTGCCGGTGGTCACCACCCTGAACGCCGTACGGGCCCTGCGCGGCACCGCCGAACTGCTCGGCCTGCCGGACCTGGAGAGCCTGTCGGACCTGGCGATGAAGTCCACGCCGGGGGCGCACGGGCTGGTGCTGCTGCCGTACCTGGAGGGCGAGCGGACGCCGAACCTGCCGCACACCGCGGGCACCCTCGCGGGGCTGCGGCGCGAGTCGATGAAGCCCGAGCACCTGGCGCGGGCCGCCTTCGAGGGCATGCTGTGCGGGCTGGCGGACGCGCTGGACGTCCTGCGCGGGCGGGGCGTGGAGGTGCGCCGGATCTTCCTGCTGGGCGCCGCCGCCGAGCTGCCCGCCGTGCAGGCCTCGGCGCCGTCGCTGTTCGGCGCGCAGGTCGTCGCACCGCAGCCGGCGGACTACGCGGCGATCGGCGCGGCCCGGCAGGCGGCCTGGGCGCTCGGGGTGTCGCAGGGCGGCCTCGATCCGCGCACCCCGCCGGCCTGGCAGGGCGCGGCGGCGCAGGTGCTGGAGCCGGGCGAGGAACTCGCCGTGGGCCAGGCGGTGCGGCAGCAGTTCACCGCGGTGCGGGAGCAGACCCACCCGGGGGCATTCCGCCCGTAAGGGAGCACAACGGGTCTTAACTCCCCGAAACCCTCGGCCAGTAGAGGAGAAACCTTCGGGTTAATCGGTTGAGGTAACGCGGGTGGAGTGTCCGACGATAGGGGCCAAGGGCAACCGACCAGCCCCTGTCGCCGACCCCGAGAGACGCAGCGTGCTCATACGACTTCTACGGACCTATCTCAGGCCCTACAAGAAACCCATCGCCCTTCTGGTGGCGTTCCAGTTCCTCCAGACCTGCGCGACCCTCTACCTGCCCACCCTGAACGCCGACATCATCGACAACGGTGTCGTGAAGGGCGACACGGACTACATCCTGTCCTTCGGCGCCCTGATGATCGGCATCTCGCTGGCGCAGGTCGTGTGCAACATCGGGGCCGTCTACTACGGCGCCCGGACCGCCTCCGCGCTCGGCCGGGACGTGCGCGGTGCCGTCTTCGACCGGGTGCAGTCCTTCTCCGCGCGTGAGGTGGGTCACTTCGGGGCGCCCTCCCTCATCACCCGTACGACGAACGACGTCCAGCAGGTCCAGACGCTGGTCCTGATGACGTTCACCCTGATGGTGTCGGCGCCCATCATGTGCGTGGGCGGCATCGTGCTGGCGCTCGGCCTGGACGTGCCGCTGTCCTCCGTGCTGATCGCGGTCGTGCCGGTGCTCGGCGTCTCGGTGACCCTGATCGTGCGCCGCCTGCGCCCGCTGTTCCGGTCCATGCAGGACCGGCTGGACACGGTCAACCGGGTGCTGCGCGAGCAGATCAGCGGCAACCGGGTGATCCGCGCCTTCGTCCGGGACTCCTACGAGCAGGAGCGGTTCGGCCGGGCCAACACGGAGCTAACCGACATGCAGCTGGCCACCGGCCGGCTGCTGGCCCTGATGTTCCCGATCGTGATGACGGTGGTGAACCTGTCGTCCATCGCGGTCGTGTGGTTCGGCGCGCACCGCATCGACAGCGGCGGGATGGCCATCGGCGACCTCACCGCCTTCCTCGCCTATCTGATGCAGATCGTCATGTCCGTGATGATGGCCACCTTCATGTTCATGATGGTGCCGCGCGCCGAGGTCTGCGCCGAGCGCATCCAGGAGGTGCTGGACACCGAGTCCAGCGTCGTGCCGCCGGCGGCCCCCGTCACCGAGCTGCGCTCCCACGGGCACCTGGAGATCCGGGGCGCCGGCTTCCGCTATCCGGGGGCCGAGGAGCCGGTGCTGAAGGCCGTCGACCTCGTGGCCCGGCCCGGCCGGACCACGGCCGTGATCGGCTCCACCGGCAGCGGCAAGTCGACGCTGCTCGGGCTCGTCCCCCGGCTGTTCGACGCCACCGACGGCGAGGTGCTGGTGAACGGCGTGGAGGTGCGCGAGATCGACCCGGTGCTGCTCGCGAAGACCGTCGGGCTCGTCCCGCAGAAGCCGTACCTGTTCGCCGGCACGGTCGCCAGCAACCTTCGCTACGGCAATCCGGACGCCACCGACGAGGAGCTGTGGCACGCGCTGGAGGTGGCGCAGGCCAAGGACTTCGTGAGCAAGCTGGAGGGCGGCCTGGACGCGCCGATCGCGCAAGGCGGCACCAATGTCTCCGGCGGTCAGCGGCAGCGGCTCGCCATCGCCCGCACGCTGGTGCAGCGCCCGGAGATCTACCTCTTCGACGACTCCTTCTCCGCGCTCGACTACGCCACCGACGCCGCCCTGCGCGCCGCGCTGGCCCGGGAGACCGCCGAGGCCACCGTGGTGATCGTCGCCCAGCGGGTGTCGACCATCCGGGACGCGGACCGGATCATCGTGCTGGACGAGGGCCGGGTGGTCGGCTCCGGCCGGCACGCCGAGCTGATGGCATCCAACGAGACCTACCGGGAGATCGTGCTCTCCCAGCTGACGGAAGCGGAGGCCGCCTGATGGCCGGGCCCATGGGACGCATGATGGCCGGGGGCGGCCCCGACCAGCGCTCGATGGACTTCAAGGGGTCGGGCAAGCGGCTCGTCGCCCGGTTCCGGCCGGAGCGGCTGACGATCTACGCGCTGCTGCTGTGCGTGGTCGTCAGCGTGGGCCTGAGCGTGGTCGGCCCGAAGATCCTCGGCCGCGCCACCGACCTCGTCTTCGCCGGCCTCATCGGCCGGGAGATGCCGCACGGCGCCACCAAGGAGCAGGTGCTCGACTCCATGCGCGAGCGCGGCCAGGGCCGGGTCGCGGACATGCTGAGGAGCACCGACTTCACCCCCGGCAAGGGCATCGACTTCACGGCCGTGGGCGAGGTGCTGCTGCTGGCCCTCGGCACCTTCCTGGTCGCGGGTCTGCTGATGGCGGTCGCGACCCGGCTGGTCAACCGGGCCGTGAACCGCACGATGTACCGGATGCGGGAGGACGTGCAGGCCAAGCTGTCGCGGCTGCCGCTGTCGTACTTCGACAAGCGCCAGCGCGGTGAGGTGCTGTCCCGGGCGACGAACGACATCGACAACATCGGGCAGACCCTCCAGCAGTCGATGGGCCAGCTGATCAACTCGGTGCTGACCATCGTCGGCGTGCTGGTGATGATGTTCTGGGTGTCCTGGATCCTGGCGCTGGTGGCGCTCGTCACCGTCCCGCTGTCGTTCGTGGTCGCCACCCGGGTCGGCAAGCGGTCCCAGCCGCACTTCGTGCAGCAGTGGCGCTCCACCGGCAAGCTCAACGCGCACATCGAGGAGATGTACACCGGGCACACGCTGGTGAAGGTGTTCGGGCGGCAGGAGGAGTCGGCGCAGCAGTTCGCCGAGCAGAACGAGGCGCTGTACGAGGCCGGGTTCAAGGCGCAGTTCAACAGCGGTGTCATGCAGCCGCTGATGATGTTCGTGTCGAACCTGAACTATGTGCTGGTGGCGGTCGTCGGCGGGCTGCGGGTGGCTTCCGGCGCCCTGTCGATCGGTGACGTGCAGGCGTTCATACAGTACTCGCGGCAGTTCTCCATGCCGCTGACGCAGGTCGCCTCGATGGCGAACCTGGTGCAGTCCGGGGTGGCCTCCGCCGAGCGGATCTTCGAGCTGCTGGACGCGGAGGAGCAGGAGGCGGACCCGGTGCCGGGCGAGCGGCCGGCCGAGCTGCGCGGGCGGGTGTGCCTGGAGCACGTGTCGTTCCGGTACGACCCCGACAAGCCGCTGATCGAGGACCTGTCGCTGACGGTGGAGCCGGGGCACACGGTGGCGATCGTCGGCCCGACCGGCGCGGGCAAGACCACGCTGGTCAACCTGCTGATGCGGTTCTACGACGTCTCGGGCGGCCGGATCACGCTGGACGGCGTGGACATCCGGAGGATGACCCGGGACGAACTGCGCTCCGGCATCGGCATGGTGCTCCAGGACACCTGGCTGTTCGGCGGCACCATCGCGGAGAACATCGCGTACGGCGCCGCGCGCGAGGTCACGCGCGGGGAGATCGAGGAGGCGGCGCGGGCGGCCCACGCGGACCGGTTCATCCGCACCCTCCCCGACGGCTACGACACCGTGATCGACGACGAGGGCACGGGCGTCAGCGCCGGTGAGAAGCAGCTGATCACCATCGCGCGGGCGTTCCTGTCCGACCCGGTGATCCTGGTGCTGGACGAGGCGACGAGCTCGGTGGACACGCGCACGGAGGTGCTGATCCAGAAGGCCATGGCCAAACTGGCGTCGGGCCGTACGTCGTTCGTGATCGCGCACCGGCTGTCGACGATCCGGGACGCGGACACCATCCTGGTGATGGAGAACGGGTCGATCGTCGAACAGGGCGCGCACGCCGAACTGCTGGCGGCCGGCGGGGCCTACGCCCGGCTGTACGAGGCGCAGTTCGCGCAGGCCGTGGCCGAGGTGGACTAGGCGCGGGGGGCCGTCGCCCGGTGGCGGCCCCTTCAGTCCAGATAGCCCCTCAGCTGCTCCGCGAAGGCGTGGTCGCGGAGCTTGCCGAGGGTCTTGGACTCGATCTGGCGGATCCGCTCCCGGGTCACGCCGAACAGCCGGCCGATCTCCTCCAGCGTGCGCGGACGGCCGTCGGCCAGGCCGTAGCGCAGCTGTACGACCTTCCGCTCGCGCTCCCCCAGGGTGGACAGCACCGCGTCCAGGTGCTCGCGCAGCAGCAGGAAGGCGGCCGACTCCACCGGGCTCGCGGCGTCGCCGTCCTCGATGAGATCGCCGAGGGCGACCTCGTCCTCCTCGCCGACCGGGGCGTGCAGCGACACCGGCTCCTGGGCGAGGCGCAGCACCTCGCGGACCCGCTCGGGCGTCAGGTCGAGATGGGCGCCGACCTCTTCCGCGGTGGGCTCGTAGCCGCGTTCCTGGAGCATCCGCCGCTGCACCCGGACGACCCGGTTGATCAGCTCCACCACATGCACCGGTACGCGTATCGTGCGGGCCTGGTCGGCCAGCGCCCGGGACATGGCCTGGCGGATCCACCAGGTGGCGTAGGTGGAGAACTTGTAGCCGCGGGCGTAGTCGAACTTCTCCACGGCCCGGATCAGACCGAGGTTGCCCTCCTGGACGAGGTCGAGCATGGTCAGTCCGCGGCCGACGTACCGCTTGGCGACGGAGACGACCAGCCGCAGGTTCGCCTCGATGAGTCTGCGCTTGGCCATCCGGCCCATGACGACGAGCCGGTCCAGGTCGAGCGCCAGCTCGCTGTCCAGGTCGGGGGTGGTGCTCAGCTTCTCCTCCGCGAAGAGGCCGGCCTCGACCCGGCGGGCGAGTTCCACCTCCTCGGCGGCGGTGAGCAGCGGGATGCGGCCGATCTCGCGCAGGTACTGCCGGAACAGGTCGGCCGAGGGCCCGCCGGACTCCGCCCGCGCGACGACCGGCACCTCGGCCTCCGGCTGCTCGTCCGGCTCGTCCGACTCCTGCGGCCCCTCCGCGTCCGCCGCCTCCTCCTCGGCGGCCGGCTCCGGGTCCAGGCCGGCCCGGCCCTGCGGGGGTACGGCCACGAGGACGCCGGTCTCCGCGTCCGGCTCGTCCCCGCCGGTGCGGGTGGCGCTGGTACTGCTGTCGGTCTGGGCGAGGGTCCGGGTCTGCACGGGGGGCGACCTCCAGGATGATCGCTGCGAAGCCGAGCGACAGCGTGCGCTCCGAGGCTCGGGCACCGCCCCCAGTGTGGGGTACGACACAACACCGCCACGAGGGGCGTGCGGTGACTTTTTGCATCCGCCCGGTGACCGGGCGGTGATGCGACGCGTCGGACTATGCGCCTGGCAACCGCGGGCGGCCGGATTCCGTCACAGCGCCTCCGCGCCCCGTTCACGCAGGGACTGGTCGTACTGCTGGAGGACCCACAGTTCGTTCTGGACGGCGGCCAGTTGGGCGGGGTCGCCGCCGGTGGAGAGGCGGGTCATCTGGGACTGGATGTCGCGGATGCGGCGTTCGACGGCGCGGCGGCGGATCTGGACCAGGACCGTGCCGGCGTAGGTCTCGTCCACCGTGCGGCGCAGGATCGGCTCGACGGCCAGCTCCGTGACCATGGAGCGGACCGTGTCGTCCGGCGCGGCCTCGCGCACCCGGACCAGGTACTCCTGCGGGTCGGGCACGCCGTACTCCGCGCCGCCCGCCTCCGCGATGGCCAGCCGCACGGCCGCGTACGGGGGTGCCGTGAACTCGTCCACGCCGTACGCGTCGAACGCCGGGGAGACCAACTCGGGCCGCTGGAGGGCGAGTTTGAGCAGTTCGCGCTCGGCGGCGTAGACCGGGTTGCGCAGGGTCAGCGCCGGGCCGGAGTTCGCCGGGCGCGGCGCCTGGTCCCACTGCCGTTCGTCCGGGCGGCGCCGGTCGGAGGGCTGCGGCCCCCTGCCGCCCTCGCGCGCCCAGCGGGCCAGCTGGGCGACCCGGCGGACCACGAACTGGGTGTCGAGGATGCCCAGCATCCCGGCCAGCTCCACGGCGACCTCGTGCTGCGCGCCGCTGTTCTTGATCTTCGCGACGACCGGCGCCGCCTCGTCCAGCGCGGCGGCCCGGCCGGCCGGGGTGTCCAGGTCGTACCGGCTCACGATCTGCCGCAGCGCGAACTCGAAGAGCGGGGTGCGCGGTTCGACCAGGTCGGCCACCGCCTCGTCGCCCTTGGCCAGCCGCAGGTCACAGGGGTCCATGCCGTCGGGCGCGATCGCGATGTACGTCTCGGCGGCGAACTTCTGGTCGTCCTCGAAGGCCCGCAGCGCCGCCTTCTGCCCGGCCGCGTCGCCGTCGAAGGTGAAGATCACGCGCGCGCTGCGGTTGTCCATCAGCAGCCGCCGCAGGATCTTGATGTGCTCCCCGCCGAAGGCCGTGCCGCAGGTCGCGATGGCCGTCGTCACCCCGGCCAGGTGGCAGGCCATGACGTCGGTGTAGCCCTCGACCACCACCGCGCTGCTGGTCTTGACGATGTCCTTCTTCGCCAGGTCGATGCCGTACAGCACCTGGCTCTTGCGGTAGATCGCCGTCTCGGGCGTGTTCAGGTACTTCGGCCCGTTGTCCGCCTCGTACAGCTTGCGGGCGCCGAAGCCGACGACCTCGCCGCCGATGTCCCGGATCGGCCACATCAGGCGGCCCCGGAAGCGGTCGATGGGGCCCCGGCGGCCCTCCTGGGACAGCCCGGAGAGGATCAGCTCCTTGTCGGTGAAGCCCTTGCCGCGCAGATAGCGGGTGAGGTGGTCCCAGCCCTGCGGGCTGTAGCCGACCCCGAAGTGCACGGCGGCGGCCTGGTCGAAGCCGCGCTCGGCGAGGAAGATCCGGCCGGTCTCGGCCTCGGCGCCGGTGGCGAGCTGCTCGGCGTACCACTGGGCGGCGATCTTGTGCGCCTCGACCAGCCGGATCCGCTCGCCGCGCTGGTGGGCCGGGTTGTACCCGCCCTCCTCGTACCGCAGCGTGATGCCGGCCTGCGCGGCCAGCCGCTCGACCGCCTCCGAGAAGGAGAGGTGGTCCACCTTCATCACGAAGGTGATGGTGTCGCCGCCCTCCTGGCAGCCGAAGCAGTGGAAGAGTCCCTTGCTGGGGCTGACCTGGAAGGACGGCGACTTCTCGTCGTGGAACGGGCACAGGCCCTTGAGGTTGCCGCCGCCCGCGTTGCGCAGCTGGAGGTACTCGGAGACCACGGCGTCGATCGGGACCGCGTCCCGTACCGCCTTCACGTCCTCGTCGTTGATCCGTCCTGCCACGGATGAATTCTACGGGGGCGCGGGGAGGCTCCCGGTGCCTTCGGGGGTCACGGGACCAGCCCGGCGAGCGGCACGTGCGGGTCCGACAGGGCGTCCACGTTCACCCGGGCCCGGGAACGGATCAGGTTCTGGATCGGCTCTGTGACATCCCACACGTTCACGTTCATCCCGGCCAGCACGCGCCCCTCGCGCACCCAGAACGCGATGAACTCCCGCTTGCCCGCGTCGCCCCGGATCACCACCTCGTCGTACGTCCCGGGCGGCGCCCATCCGCTGTACTCCATGCCCAGGTCGTACTGGTCGGTGAAGAAGTACGGCACCCGGTCGTAGGTGACGTCCTGGCCGAGCATCGCCCGCGCGGCGGCCGGGCCGCCGTTCAGGGCGTTCGCCCAGTGCTCCACCCGCAGCCGGGTGCCGGACGGCCCGAGCGGGAAGGACGCCACGTCGCCGGCCGCGAAGATGTCGGGGTCGGAGGTGCGCAGCCGCTCGTCCACCAGGATGCCGCCGCCGTGCGCCCGGTCGGCGATCTCCAGCCCGGCCGCCTCGGCGAGCGCCACCCGGGGTGCCGCGCCGATCGCCGCGAGGACGTCGTGCGCCGGATGCTCCTCGCCGTCGTCGGTGCGGACCGCGAGGACCATGCCGTCCTGTCCGACGATCTCGGTGAGCCGGGCCCCGAAGTGGAAACGGACGCCGTGCTCGCGGTGCAGCTGGGCGAAGACGTTGCCCAGCTCGGGCCCGAGGACGCCGTGCAGCGGGGTGGGCTCCGGCTCGATCACCGTGACCTCGGCCCCGTACTCCCGGGCCGCCGCCGCGACCTCCAGACCGATCCAGCCGGCGCCCGCGATCACCAGGTGCCCGTTGTCCCGGCCGAGGTGCTGGAGCACCCCCCTGAGGCGCTCGGCGTGCGCGAGGCGGCGCAGGTGGTGGACGCCCGCCAGGCCGGTGCCGGGGATGTCCAGGCGGCGCGGTTCGGCGCCGGTGACCAGCAGCAGCCTGTCGTAGCGGACGAGGGTGCCGTCGTCACCGAAGCGGACCGTCTTCGCCGTGCGGTCGATACGGTCCACGGTCTGCCCGAGGTGCAGCTCGACGTCGTGCCGCGCGTACCAGGCGGGCTCGTGCACGAAGACGCTGTCGCGCTCCTCCTTGCCGAGCAGGAAGCCCTTGGACAGCGGCGGGCGCTCGTAGGGGTGGTCGCGTTCGTCGCAGATCAGTATCACCCGTCCGCTGAAACCCTCCGCCCGGAGCGTCTCGGCCGCCTTCGCACCGGCGAGACCGCCTCCGACGATGACGAATGTCTGATCCGCGTCGACCACTTGATGCCTCCTCGTAAGGGTGCCGCCACGTGCGAGCCTCCCGCACGCAGCGTGATGCGGGAAGAGGGTGTGACCCGATCAGGCCACGGACGGTCACTTTCCGTTCACCGGCGTCCCGTCAGTCTCGCGTGCAGCGACAGCGCGGAGGCGTCGGTGAGGGAGGCGATCTGGTCGACGATCACCCGCTTGCGCGCCCGGTCGTCACCCGCCGCGTCGAACAGCGCGCGGAACTGGGGGTCCAGTCCGTCGGGGGCGCGGGCGGTCAGCGCCTCGGCCAGCTCGGCGACGATCACCCGCTGGTCGGCGCGCAGCCGCTCCTGCTCGGCGCGCTGCATCACGTACCGGTCCGCGACCGCCTTGAGGACCGCGCACTCCATCCGGGTCTCCCGGGGCACGACCAGCCGGGCGGCGTACCGGGTGAGCCGGCCCGGGCCGTACGCGGCGCGCGTCGCGGTCTCGGCGGCCAGGCAGAACCGGCCGATGAGCTGGCTGGTGGCGTCCTTCAGCCGGGCCTGGGCGACGGCCGTGCCGTCGTAGCCGTGCGGCCACCACTCCTCGTCCAGGAGGCGGTCCAGCGCGGCGGAGAGTTCGGCCGGGTCGGTGCCGGCGGGGACGTAGCGGCCGACGGCCACCTCGAACACCGCCCGCCGTTCCGGCTCCGCGTGCAGGCAGTCGGGGTCGATGTGCCCGGCGTGCAGTCCGTCCTCGACGTCGTGCACCGAGTACGCCACGTCGTCCGACCAGTCCATGACCTGCGCCTCGAAGCAGGTGCGGGTGCCGGGGGCGTGGGAGCGGACCCAGTCGAACACCGCGCGGTCGTCGTCGTACACGCCGAACTTCGGCGACGTGGGCGCGGTGGGGTGCGCGCCGCGCGGCCAGGGGTACTTGGTGGCGGCGTCGAGGGCGGCACGGGTCAGGTTCAGGCCGACGGAACGGCCTTCGGTGAAGCGTTTCGGCTCGATGCGGGTGAGGAGCCTGAGGGACTGGGCGTTGCCCTCGAAACCGCCGCAGTCGTCGGCGAACTCGTTCAGCGCGGTCTCGCCGTTGTGGCCGAAGGGCGGATGGCCGAGGTCGTGGGCGAGACAGGCCGCCTCCACCAGGTCCGGGTCGCAGCCGAGGGCCGCGCCCAGTTCCCGGCCCACCTGGGCGCATTCCAGGGAGTGGGTGAGCCGGGTGCGCGGGCTCGCGTCCCACACCCGGTTCCTGGTTCCCGGGGTCACCACCTGGGTCTTGCCGGCCAGGCGGCGCAGGGCGGCGGAGTGCAGGATGCGGGCGCGGTCGCGTTGGAAGGCGGTACGGCCGGGGCGTTTGTCGGGTTCGGGGGCCCAGCGTTCGGCTGACGCCGGGTCGTACGCCGTGTCGTGTGCCGTGGAGAGTGCGGTGCCTTCCATGGGTCGACAGTAAGCCCCATCGCCTGCCGGGTCCGGTTCCGGGGTGGCCGCGGGTGGGGCGGGCCGGCCGCGGGTGGGGGGGGCTCGCGCCCGCGCGGCGGAGGCGCGCACCGTTACGGCCCCGCGCCCCTCAGGACAGCCGCGTACCCCTCAGGCGGCCGACGACCACGGTATGGAAACGCTCTGTTCATAACGATGCAGCACCAGGCGGGCCATCGCCTCGTGCGCGCCCAGCGGCGCGGAGGCGATCCAGGGTGCCTGGGCGGCGCACTGCGTCGCGAAGCGGCCCGGAGCCGTGAAACACGAGGCGACCGCCACCCGGTGCCGGCCCCCGGCCGCCAGGGCGCGCAGGGCCGCCGGGACCGTCGGGGCCGCCGCCGAGGCGTACGCGGGGACGACCGGGACGCCCAGCCGGCCGGCCAGGAGGCGGGCCGTACGGCGGGTGTCCGCGGCCGAGTCCGGGTCTCGGGAGCCCGCCGCCGCGAGGACGACCGCGGTCGTGCGGCGGGCGGTGGCGTCCAGGGCGGCCGGCCAGCCGGACTCGGTGAGGCGGGCGTGCAGGGCCTCGGCGAGCAGCGGGTGCGGGCCGAGCGGGGCGGCCACGCTCGCCCGCACCGGCGCGGCGGCGGCCAGCTCCGGGATGTCCTGCTTGACGTGGTAGCCCCGGGCGAGGAGCAGCGGGACGAGGACGGCGCGGGTGTCGCCGAGGGCCGCGAGGGTGTCGGGCAGCAGGGGCTCGTTCAGCTCGATGTGCCCCAGGTGGACCGGCAGGCCGGGGCGCAGCGCGCGTACCCGTGCCATCAGCGCCCGCACGGTGGTGAGCGCCCGCGGGTCGCGGCTGCCGTGGGCGACCAGGACCAGGGCGGGCGGTGCCGGGCGGCGGCCGGGCGGCGCGAAGACCGGCCGGACGCGGGTGCGGGAGGGGATCGACGCCGTCATGGCAGGATCCTGGCCCCCGCAGGTTGCGCCCCCGTTGCCGGGCCGTCACGGGCATTTTCCGTACCATCACCCCGGCCGCCGGCGGGGTGTGAGGCGAACCGGAACGGTGCGGGTGGCGTCTTCCCCGGTCGGGGCGATCAGGGGAGGTCGTAGGCGTATGGGGATCCGCCGGCCGCGATGGCCGCGTACCCGGGCCGGGCAGCGGCGGCTGCTGTGGGCCGTGATGGCCGGGTGTGTGCTGGCGCTGCTGCCGGCGACCTGGCTGCGCCTGTCCACGGCGGACCGGCTGCGGACCACGGCGGACGTGCCGCGCACCGAGGTCGCGGTGGTGTTCGGGGCGGGGCTGTGGGACGGGGAGCCGTCGCCGTATCTCGCGCACCGGCTGGACGCGGCGGTGACGCTGTACCGGGCGGGGCGGATCGAGGTCGTCCTGGTCACCGGGGACAACAGCCGCGAGGACTACGACGAGCCCGACGCCATGCGCGCCTACCTCACGGACCACGGTGTGCCGGACCGGCGGATCGTCAGCGACTACGCCGGGTTCGACACCTGGGACTCCTGTGTGCGGGCCAGACGGATCTTCGGGGTGGACCGGGCGGTGCTGATCAGCCAGGACTTCCACATCCGGCGGGCGGTGGCGCTGTGCGAGGCCGCGGGGGTGGACTCGTACGGCGTCGGGGTGGCCGCCGAGCACGACGTGACCTGGTACTACGGCGGGACGCGCGAGCTGTTCGCGGCGGGCAAGGCGGCGCTGGACGCGGTGTTCCGGCCGGATCCGCGGTTCCTCGGGCCCCGGGAGCCGGGGGTGGCGCGAGCGCTGGCGGCGGGCCGGTGACGGCTTCCTCTCGGGGGACAGGTTCTTCGCGGGGGGGGTGGCTCCCTCACGGCGGGCCGGGGGGCGCGGGGAGGTCGCCGTGCCGGGGGTGTAACCGGACGCGACCCGGGTCCGTAACACGCCGGACGCACGCTGGGCGGCATGGAGAACACCTCGACGCCCACCCACTGCCCGTACTGCGCCTTGCAGTGCGGGATGAACATCACGCCCCTGCCCCAGGGGGGCGTCGAGGTCACCGAACGGGCGGACTTCCCGGTCAACCGGGGCGCGCTGTGCGGCAAGGGCCGTACGGCGGCCGAGGTGCTGTCCCCGGCGGTACGGCTGACCACCCCGCTGGTGCGGGAGGGCGGCCGGCTGGTGGAGGCGAGCTGGCCGGAGGCGCTGGACCGGATCGCCGGGCGGCTGGCGGCGACCCGGGAGCGGTACGGCCCGGACGCGGTGGGCGTGTTCGGCGGGGGCGGGCTGACCAACGAGAAGGCGTACGCGCTGGGCAAGTTCGCGCGGGTGGTGCTGGGCACCTCGCAGATCGACTACAACGGCCGGTTCTGCATGTCCTCGGCCGCGGCGGCGGGCACCAAGGCGTTCGGGCTGGACCGGGGGCTGCCGTTCCCACTGGAGGACATTCCGCGGACCGGGTGCGTGATCCTCGTCGGCTCCAACCTGGCCGAGACCATGCCGCCGTCGCTGCGGTTCTTCACCGAACTGCGGGAGAACGGCGGCACGCTGATCGTCGTCGACCCGCGCCGGACGCGGACGGCGGAGCAGGCGGACCTGCACCTTTCGCCCCGCCCCGGCACCGACCTGGCCCTCGCCCTCGGCCTGTTGCACCTGGTGGTGGCCGAGGGGCGGACGGACGAGGAGTACATCCGGGAGCGGACCACGGGCTGGGAGGAGGCCCGGGCCGCGGCGATGGCGCACTGGCCGGAGTACGTGGAGCGGATCACCGGCGTCCCGGTGCCCCTGCTGCGCGAGGCCGTACGGATGTTCTGCGAGCCCGAGGCCGCGATGGTGCTCACCGCGCGCGGACCGGAACAGCAGTCCAAGGGCACGGACACGGTGGGCGCGTGGATCAACCTGTGCCTGGCGACCGGCCGGGCGGGGCGCCCGCTGTCCGGGTACGGCTGCCTGACCGGGCAGGGCAACGGGCAGGGCGGACGCGAACACGGCCAGAAGGCCGACCAGTTGCCCGGCTACCGCAAGCTGGACGACCCGGCGGCGCGGCGGCACGTGGCCGGGGTGTGGGGCGTGGACCCGGACAGCCTGCCGGGCCCGGGGCGCAGCGCGTACGAACTCCTCGACGCGCTCGGCGGGGACGTGCGGGCGCTGCTGCTGATGGGGTCCAACCCGGTGGTGTCGGCCCCGCGCGCGGCCCACATCGAGGGACGGCTGCGCTCGCTGGACTTCCTGGCCGTGGCCGACGTCGTGCTGTCGGAGACGGCGGAACTGGCGGACGTGGTGCTGCCGGTGACCCAGTGGGCGGAGGAGACGGGCACGACGACCAGCCTGGAGGGCCGGGTACTGCTGCGCCGGCGGGCGGTCGCCCCGCCGCCGGGCGTCCACAGCGACCTGTACGTCCTGCACGAGCTGGCCGGCCGGCTCGGCGTGGAGAAGGGCTTCCCGACGGACCCGGAGGAGGTCTTCGGGGAGCTGCGCCGCGCCAGCGCGGGCGGCCCGGCGGACTACTCGGGCATCACCTACCGCCGCCTGGCCGAGGAGAACGGCGTCTTCTGGCCCTGCCCGGAGGAACCGGCCGGCACGACCGAGGCCGACGGCGGGGAACCGGCCGGGACGGCCGAGGCCGACGGCGGGGAACCGGACCGGGGCGCCCTGCCCGGTGACGCGGCGGGAGCCGGTGCCGCTTCCCCGGCCGTGGTGCATCCCGGCACCCCCCGCCTCTTCCTCGACCGCTTCGCCACCCCGGACGGGCGGGCGCGGTTCGTGGCCGTGGCGCACCGGGCGACCGCCGAGGAGCCGGACGCCGAGTACCCGCTGCTGCTGACCACCGGCCGGGTGGTGGCCCAGTACCAGTCCGGGGCGCAGACCCGGCGCGTGGCGGAGCTGAACGCGGCGGCGCCGGGACCGTTCGTGGAGCTGCACCCCCGGCTCGCGGCCCGGCTGGGCGCGGCCGACGGGGATCCGCTGGCCGTGGTCTCGCGGCGCGGCCGGGCCGTGGCGCCGGCCCGGATCACCGACACGATCCGCCCGGACACCGTCTTCATGCCCTTCCACTGGCCGGGCGAGGGCCGCGCCAACACCCTCACCAACCCGGCGCTGGACCCCACGTCCCGGATGCCGGAGTTCAAGTCGTGCGCGGTGCGGGTGGAGGTCGTACCGCGGTCGTAGGGCCACGGTCGGAAGGCGGTTCGGCCGGGGGCCCGCGGTGGGCGGGGGCGGGCTCGCGTAGGTTCGGGGTATGTCCGACAAAGAGCGGTACGACCTCGACGCCTACCTGGACCGGATCGGCTGGGAGGGCGAGCGGCGGGCCGACCTGGCCACCCTGCGGGGCGTACACCTGGCGCACTCCCTGGCCCTGCCCTTCGAGAACCTGGACCCGGTGTCGGGCTCGGCCCCCTCCCTGGCGCCCGGCGACCTGATGGCCAAAATGGTGCGCGGGCGGCGCGGCGGCTACTGCTACGAGCACAACACCCTGCTGCGGCTGGCGCTGGAGGCGCTCGGGTTCCGGGTGACCCCGCTGGCCGGACGGGTGGTGGTGGGCGCCGACAGCCCCGGCAGCCGGCCGCGTACGCACGCGATGCTCCAGGTGGAGGTGGCGGGCGAGCCGTGGCCGTACCTGGCGGACGTCGGTTTCGGCGCGGTGGGCGCGCTGCTGCTGCCGGTGCCGCTGGTGCCCGGCACCGAGCACGAGGGCGCCGGGCGCCGGCACCGGCTGGAGCCGCTGGGGCACGACGGGCCGTCGGAGCTGTGGGAGTTGCGGGCGTACGACCCGCGGACCGGGGAGTGGGCCGGGCAGTACGCGTTCACCCGGGAGCCGTTCACGGCGGGCGACTTCGAGGTGTTCAACTGGTTCGTCGCCACCCACCCGCGCTCCCCGTTCACCCGCCGCCCCTACCTCCAGCGCCCCCTGCCCGACGGCCGCCATCTCTGCCTGGACGGCCCCCTGCTGACGGAGACGGCCACCGACGGCACGACGACCGAGCGCGTACTGACCGAGGAAACCGAGGCGCGGCAGGTGGTGGAGGACCGGTTCGGCATCGCGGTACCCGCGGGGGTGACCCTGCTGGGCTGAGCCCCGCTTCCGGTGAGCCGACGGGGGTCAGGAAGCGGAGACGCCCAGCTTGACGGACTGCTGCCGCTCCGCAGTCGCGGATCCGGTCCCGGGGGCGTCTCCCAGGACGTCGAAGGTCGCGAGGCACCGCACCGTGCCGCCGACCGAGCCGACGTCCAGGCAGACGGGCAGGTCTGGTTCCCGACCCTCGTGGTCAGCCTGAAGCCGAGGGCGCCGCCCAGGTAGGTGTCGTACGGCACGAAAACGGCCCCCCCCCCCCCGCCGCCCCGCCACACCTCTCCCCGAAGATCCACAAAGCTCCACCACGGCACCTATGGACATGACATGTCATGGCCACTTAAATCTCGGGGCATCAGCGCCACCCCCACGCCTGACGGGCGCCTTCCCGAGGAGACAGATGAGCCGGATACGGCAGCATGTCCGAGGAACCCGCCGCACGGTCACCGCCGGTGTCGCCGCCGCCACCGCGACCGTGCTGGCCGTCGGCCTCTCCCCCGCCGCCCACGCCGAGGGCGGACCGACCCGGGCCACCGCGATCGACCACGCGGCCTCCGCGCTGCTGGCCCACGCCTCCGCCCTGGGCCTCGCCGCCCCGCAGGAGACCAGCGTCCGGGACGTGATCGTGGACAAGGACGGCACCCAGCACGTCCGCTACGACCGCAGCTACCGTCATCTCCCGGTCCTCGGCGGCGACTTCGTGGTCCACCTGGCCCCGGACGGCACCTACAAGGGCGCCGACCGCGCCACCCGGCAGACCGTCTCCGTGCCCACGGTCACCCCGGCGGTCCCCGGTCCCGAGGCCGCCGGTCTCGCGGTGGACGCCCTGCGCGCGGCCCACCCCGGCACGTCCCTGAAGCAGGCCAAGGCCAAGCCGCAGCTGGTGGTCGACGCCCTGCACGGCACCCCCAGACTGGCCTGGCGCACCACCGCCGTCGGCCTGGACTCGCTCGGCAACCCGGCCGCCCGGACCATCCTGACCGACGCGCGCACCGGCGCCCGGATCGACGCCTGGGACAGCCTCGAGACCGCCACCGGCGACGGCGCCTCCCTCTACAGCGGGACCGTGCCGCTGGAGACCACCCAGTCCGGGGCGTCGTACCAGCTCAAGGACCCGACCCGGGGCAACACCTACACCGGTGACGCGGAGAACAAGACCGACCTGTGCATCTTCGGCATCTGCTTCAGCCGGGCACCCGCGACCCTGTTCTCGGACGCCGACAACCACTGGGGCACGGGCGCCACGGCGGACCGCGCCTCGGCCGCCGTCGATGCCCAGTACGGCACGAACGAGACCTGGGACTACTACAAGAACGTGCACGGCCGCACCGGAATCGCCGGGGACGGCAAGGGCTCGTACAACCGCGTCCACTACGGCAGCAACTACAACAACGCCTTCTGGGACGACAGTTGCTTCTGCATGACGTACGGCGACGGTGACGGGACCACCTTCGGGCCGCTGGTCGCCCTCGACGTCGCCGGGCACGAGATGTCCCACGGGGTGACCTCGAAGACGGCCGCGCTGACCTACTCGGGCGAGTCCGGCGGGCTGAACGAGGCCACCTCCGACATCCTCGGCACGATGGTGGAGTGGTACGCGAACAACGCCTCCGACGCCGGTGACTACCTCATCGGCGAGGAGATCGTGAAGCCCGGCTTCGGCAAGGCGGCCCTGCGCTTCATGGACAGGCCCTCCAGGGACGGCAGTTCGGCCGACTACTGGAGCTCGTCGGTCGGCAACCTCGACGTCCACTACTCCTCCGGCGTCGCCAACCACTTCGCCTACCTGCTCGCCGAGGGCAGCGGCCCGAAGACCGTCAACGGCGTCGCCTACGACTCGCCGACCTACAACGGCTCCACGGTCACCGGCATCGGCCGGGACAAGGTCGGCAGGATCTGGTACCGGGCGCTGACGGTCTACATGACGTCCTCGACCAACTACAAGGGCGCCCGCACGGCGACCCTCAACGCGGCGAAGGACCTCTACGGCGCCGGCGGCACGGAGTACAACGCCGTGGCGGCCGCCTGGAGCGCGGTCAACGTCAGCTGAGCCCGGCCGCCCGCTTTCGGGGCCGGTGTCCGCTCGGGCACCGGCCCCGGTGTGTGTGCCGGCGGTCGCGCTGACGCGCTGTCACCCGTTCACCGGCGCCGCCGCTCCATTCGTGTTCTTTTCATACTTCTTCCTCTCTGACCTCCCCCACCCGCCCGTGACCTGCCGGAACACCCCACCGGCTCACCCGGGCGGGTGGCCGGGCCGCCACCCGTTCACCGCATTCCTGACGCTTCCTCAGCAAGCGGGCCGGTCGCCGAGCCACTTATCTCGGAAGGGCAGGGGCGCACCCCTGGACGAGTCGGACAAGCTCTGGGGAGCACCATGCGACGCACTGCCCGTCTCCTGGCCGGTACCGCGCTCGCCGTGGCCGCCACGGCACCCGCCCACGCCATGGCCGCCACGGACCCGGCGGCGCCGCTCACGACCGCTCCGGCCGGCCCGCTGGAGGTCCGGCCGGCCACCGTGACACCCGGCGGCGAGGTCACCGCGAGCACGGCCGCGTGCGGGTCCCCGGGCGCCGCGACCGGCGACGCGGGCGCGGTCGGCGCCGGCACCTTCCCGCTGGCGCCCGGCACCGGCGAAGGGCGGCTGACCGGACGGTTCCGGGTGCCGCCGAGCGCCCAGCCGGGCACGTACGAGATCGTCGCCCGGTGCGCCGAGGGGGACCGGCAGGTCGCGGGCGATCTGGTGGTGGCGCTCAGCGCGGCGCACGGACAGGTGCAGCCGCGGGGAAGCGTGAAGACAGGGGTCGGCGGCGGGCTGGGCCGCGACCCCGTACAGACCACGGCGGGTGTGGCGGCTCTGGCCGTCGCCGCCGCGGGCGGTACCTGGCTCCTGCATCGCCGGGCGAGAGGCGACGGGATCTGACGGACACCCTCCGCTGTCCGTCCACCGGTACCGCACATCCCGCCCCCTCCGGGTCCGACGCCCCTCGCGGCCCGGAGGGGGCGGGCATCCGAACAGGGGGCCGTCCGAGGGAGAGGGGTCGCGCATGCGTGCTGGGGCGGCCGGGGGCGCCGGGAAAGCCGGGCGTCCGCAAGGACATGGGCATAGGCACGGGCGTGGGCGGCGGGCCCGGCTCGGGGACGCCGTCATAGCCGCCGTCACCGTGGTGGCCCTCGGCTCGGGGGTGTGGCTGCTGGCCGGCACCGGTCCGCGGACCCCGCCGCAGCCGACGGCCGCCGAGGGCCGGGCCGAGCCCGGCGGCGAGCGGCACGCGGCCCCCGCCCTCGCGCCCTCGCCGCCGCTGCGGGTCCGCATCCCCGCGATCCGCGTGGACGCGCCCCTGACCGGCCTGTCCCTCACCCCCTCCGGCAGCCTGGACGCCCCGCCCGCCGAGGAGCGCAACCTGGCCGGCTGGTACGAGGCCGGGACCACGCCCGGGGAGACGGGCACCGCGATCGTCGCCGGCCATGTCGACAACGCCGACGGCCCCGCCGTCTTCTACCGCCTCGGCGCGCTCAAGCGGGGCGACCGCGTCGAGGTGGACCGCCGGGACGGCACCGTGGCGCTGTTCACCGTGGACGCGGTGGAGGTGTACTCGGCCCGCGACTTCCCCGACGACAAGGTGTACGGCGCCGCCCCCCGTCCCGAACTCCGCGTCATCACCTGCGGCGGCGGCTACTCGAAGACCACCGGTTACCAGGGCAACGTGGTGGTGTTCGCCCACCTGACGGGAAGCCGCTGACGCGACAGGTCCCCTCAGCCCACCGCCGGCTGCCCGCCCAGGACGTGCTCCTTGCCCCACACGCCCAGCGGGGCCAGCGCCTCGTTCAGCCGGGCGCCGGTCCCGGTCAGCGAGTACTCGACGCGGGGCGGTGTCTCCGCGTAGTCCTCACGGTGCACGATGCCGTCCGCCTCCAGCTCCCGCAGCTGCGCGGCGAGCACCTTCTCCGTGACGCCCGGCAGCAGCCGGCGCAGCTCCCCGAACCGGCGCGTGCCCTCCCCCAGCACCCACAGGATGGACACCTTCCACTTGCCGTCGATGATGTCCATCGCCGCGTCGACGCCGCAGATGTACGCCCCCGGCCGCCGTCCCACCGGCATGCTGCTCCCCCTTCCTTCCCGCACCCTTCCCTGGGGGTAACCACCCACTCCGAAGTACGTACTTCTGCGCGGCGGCTCCCCGGGGGAGCCTAGTCGTCATGAGCGACAACTCCCCTTCCTCCCACCCCCGTACCTCCCTGACCCTGCTCGGCACCGGTGCCATGGGCACCGCCCTCGGCCGGGCCTGGCTCGCCGCCGGGCACCCCCTGACCGTCTGGAACCGCACGCCGGAGCGGACGGCCGCGCTGACCGCCGAGGGCGCGGTGGCCGCCGACAGCGCGGCGGCGGCCGTGGCCGCGAACCGGCTCGTCGTCGCCTGCCTGCTGGACGACGCCTCGGTGGGCGCCGCCCTGGACGGTGCCGACCTGGCCGGCCGGGACCTGGTGAACCTCACCACCGGCACCCCCGCCGACGCCCGGGCCCGGGCCGCCTGGGCCGCGGAGCGGGGCGCCCGGCTGCTGGACGGCGGGATCATGGCCGTACCGCCGATGATCGGCGCGCCCGGCGCCTTCGTGTTCTACAGCGGTGACCCGGCCGTGTTCGAGGAACACCGGGACACCCTCGCCGTGCCGGCCGGCACCGAGTACGTCGGCGCCGACCCCGGGCTCGCCGCGCTGCACGACGTGGCGCTGCTGACCGGCATGTACGGCATGTTCGCGGGCATCACGAGCGCCTTCGCGCTGCTGCGGGAGACGGACGTGGCGCCCGAGGAGTTCGCCCCGCTGCTCGTGTCGTGGCTGACCGCGATGGCCGGCCAGGCGCACGGCATGGCCGGGCGGCTGGCCTCGGGCGACTACACGTCCGACGTCGTCTCCAACCTCGCGATGCAGGTCGCGGGCAGCGGCACCCTGCTGCGCACGGCCGAGGAGCAGGGGACGAGCCCGGAGCTGATCACCCCGTTCTTCGACCTCATGCGCCGCCGCCTGGCCGACGGCCACGGCGCGGAGGACACCACCGGCCTGGTGGAGCTCCTGAGCACCCGGTGACCGGCCGGGGCCCCACGCCCGCCACAGGGACCGTGCGTCCGCCCCCCCACACACATCCCCCACCCGTGCCCTCACACCCCGCCCCCGCGCCCGCCCAGCCCCCTCACACCCCCCGCCGCGCCCCGCTGAGGGCAGCGTTCCTCCCGGGAAACAGAGGTGATGCCGCCGGGTAACGTCGGGGACGCACGCTCGGGGACATGACCTCGAATACGCGTGTGGTGGTGATCGGCGCCGGCCTCGCGGGCGTGCGGCTCGCCCGGCGGCTCGGCGAGCTGGGCACGCCCGCGCTGCTCGTCGGCGACGAGGAGCACGCGCCGTACAACCGGGTGCTGCTCGCCGAGGTGCTGGCCGGCCGGTACGCGCCGGAGGTGATCACCCTCCCGCCGCCGACCGGCCTGCTGCGCACCCGCGTCACCGGCATCGACCGCGCCGCCCGTACCGTCTCGTGCGCCGACGGCATGTCGATCGCGTACGACACGCTGGTCCTGGCCACCGGCTCCAACCCGGTGCTGCCCCCGCTGCGCGGCCTGTTCACGCCCGACCGGCGGCTCCCCGAGGGCGTCCACGCCTTCCGCACCCTGGACGACTGCCTGGGCCTGGCCAAGGCGGTGCGGCCGGGGACACGCGCGGTCGTCATCGGCGGCGGCCTGCTCGGCGTCTCCGCGGCCCGGGCGCTGGCCGTGCGCGGCGCCCAGGTGGTCCTCGCCCAGCAGGCCGAACGGCTCATGGAGCGCCAGCTCGACCCGGACGCCTCCCGGCTGGTGCTGCGCCACCTGACCGACCTGGGCGTGGAGGTGCACACCGAGTGCCGGGTGCGGGACGTGCGCTGCGTGGCCGGCGCGGTCCGCTCGGTGGAGCTGGCCGACGGCTACGCCCTCGACGCCGACCTGGTGGTCCTCGCCTGCGGAGTACGTCCCCGTACGGGTCTGGCCGAGCAGGCGGGCCTCACCGTGCGCAAGGGCGTCCTGGTGGACGACGAGCTGCGCACCTCCGACCCGCACATCCACGCCATCGGCGACTGCGCCCAGCACGACGGCACGGTCTACGGCCTGGCCGCCCCGGCCCTCGAACAGGCCGAGTCGCTCGCCGAGTTGCTCGCGGGCGACACATCCGCGCGCTACCGCGGGACCCGTTCCCTGACCCGGCTGACCCTGACCGGTCCCGGCTCCCCCTTCGACCTCGCCGCGTTCGGCGAGACCGAGGCGCGCCCCGGCGACGACGTCGTGCGGCTCACCGACGCCACCCGGGGCACCTACCGCAAGGTCGTCGTCCGCGACGACCGCCTGGTCGGCGGGGTCCTCGTCGGCGAACTCGGCACCGTCGGCGCGCTCGCCCGGGCCTGGGAGGGAGCGGAACCGCTCCCCGACGACGGCCCCCTGCTCCACCTGCTCACCAACGATGGAGGCTCCTGAATGACCGCCACCCCGGGGGCCACCCCCACGATCGTGCTCGTCGGCCACGGCATGGTCGGCCAGCGCTTCCTCGAGGCGCTGGCCGAGCGCGGCCTGACCGCCACGCACCGCGTGGTCGTGCTGTGCGAGGAGCCGCGTCCGGCGTACGACCGCGTGCAGCTCACCTCGTACTTCTCGGGCCGTACGCCCGAGGACCTCTCCCTGACCGACATGCGGTTCATCAAGGACCACGGCATCGAGCTGCACATCGGCGACCCGGCCGAGTCCATCGACCGCGAGGCGCGGAGGGTGACGGCCCGCTCGGGCCTGGTCGTGGACTACGACGTCCTCGTCCTGGCCACCGGCTCCTACCCGTTCGTGCCGCCGGTGCCGAACAAGGACGCCGCCGGCTGCTTCGTCTACCGCACCATCGAGGACCTGCTGGCGATCGAGGAGTACGCGAAGTCCCGGGCGAAGACCGGTGCCGTGGTCGGCGGCGGGCTGCTCGGCCTGGAGGCCGCCGGCGCGCTCAAGGGGCTCGGACTGAGCACGCACATCGTGGAGTTCGCGCCGCGCCTGATGCCGGTGCAGGTCGACGAGGGCGGCGGCGCGGCCCTGCTGCGCACCATCGAGCAGATGGGCCTGACGGTCCACACCGGCGTGGGCACCCAGGAGATCGTGACGGACTCCGAAGGTGCCGTGACCGGGATGAAGCTGTCCGACGGCTCCGAACTCGCCGCCGACATGGTGGTGTTCAGCGCCGGTGTCCGCCCCCGCGACCAGCTCGCCCGGGACGCGGGCCTGACGGTCGGCGAGCGCGGCGGCATCGCGGTGGACGAGCGGTGCCGGACCGTGTCCGACCCGCACGTCTACGCGATCGGCGAGTGCGCGCTGGCCGCCGACGGCCGGGTGTACGGCCTGGTCGCGCCGGGCTACGAGCAGGCCGAGACGGCCGCCGCGACCATCGCCGCCGACGAGGCGTCCTTCACCGGCGCCGACCTGTCCACCAAGCTGAAGCTGCTCGGTGTGGACGTCGCCTCCTTCGGTGACGCGCACGGCACCACCGGGGACTGCCTGGACGTCGTCTACTCCGACTCGCGCGCGGGCCTGTACAAGAAGCTGGTCATCGGCGCGGACGGCACCCTGCTCGGCGGCATCCTGGTCGGTGACGCGGAGGCGTACGGCACGCTGCGCGCGCTCACCGGCTCGGTGCCCCCCGTCTCCCCCGAGTCGCTCGTCCTGCCCGCCGGAGCCGGCTCGGGGGCCCAGCTGGGCCCGTCCGCCCTGCCGGACGACGCGATCATCTGCTCCTGCCACAACGTCAGCAAGGGCACCATCCGCGGCGCGGTCACCGAGCACAGCTGCACCACCGTGCCCGAGGTGAAGAAGTGCACCAAGGCCGGTACCGGCTGCGGCAGTTGTATGAAGGTGCTGGGCCAGCTGGTCACCGCCGAGCTGGAGGCGTCCGGCGTCGAGGTCGACAAGGGGCTGTGCGGCTGCTTCGCCCAGACCCGCGAGGAGCTGTACGAGATCGTCCTCGCGCTGCGCGTCACGTCGTACCGGGAGCTGCTGGACCGCTTCGGCCGCGAGGACGCCCGGGGCGGGGAGGGCTGCGAGGTGTGCAAGCCGACGGTCGGCTCGATCATCGCCTCCCTCGCCCCCTCCATCGGCGCCAGCGGCTACGTCCTGGACGGCGAGCAGGCCGCGCTGCAGGACACCAACGACCACTTCCTCGCCAACCTCCAGAAGAACGGCTCGTACTCGGTCGTGCCGCGCATCCCCGGCGGGGAGATCGCGCCCGAGAAGCTGATCGTGATCGGCGAGATCGCCCGGGACTTCGGCCTCTACACGAAGATCACCGGTGGGCAGCGGATCGACATGTTCGGCGCCCGGGTGGAGCAGCTGCCGCTAATCTGGGCCCGGCTGGTGGACGCCGGCTTCGAGTCGGGGCACGCCTACGGCAAGGCGCTGCGCACGGTGAAGTCCTGCGTGGGGTCCACCTGGTGCCGCTACGGCGTGCAGGACTCGGTGAAGATGGCGATCGACCTGGAGCTGCGCTACCGGGGCCTGAGGTCCCCGCACAAGCTGAAGTCGGCGGTCTCCGGCTGCCAGCGCGAGTGCGCGGAGGCCCAGTCGAAGGACTTCGGGGTGATCGCCACCGCCAACGGCTGGAACCTGTACGTCGGCGGCAACGGCGGCGCCACCCCGCGCCACGCCGACCTGCTCGCCCAGGACCTGTCCGACGCCGAACTGGTCCGGCTGATCGACCGGTTCCTGATGTTCTACATCCGCACCGCCGACCGGCTGGAGCGCACCTCCACCTGGCTGGAGCGCGTCCCCGGCGGCCTGGACCACGTACGGGACGTGGTGGTGCACGACTCGCTCGGCATCTGCGACGAGCTGGAGCGGCTGATGCGGGAGCACGTCGCGCACTACCGCGACGAGTGGGCGGAGACGGTCAACGACCCCGAGAAGCTGGCCCGGTTCGTGTCCTTCGTGAACGCCCCGGACACGCCCGACCCGGTGGTCTCCTTCGTCCCCGAGCGCGACCAGATCAAGCCCGACCTGCCGCTGCTGACCATCGGGCTGCGGCCCGCCAACGACGTCCTGGAAGGAAGCGCCCAGCGATGACCCTGGCAGTTGAGACGACCGATCTGAAGGTCCAGCTCCAGCTGGCGGACGGCTGGTTCACGGTCTGCGACCTGAGCGTGCTGGTCCCCGGCCGCGGGGTCGCGGCCCTGCTGCCGGACGGCCGCCAGGCGGCCCTCTTCCGGGACCGCGCGGACCGGCTGTACGCCGTCGGCAACCGCGACCCGTTCACCGGGGCGGCCGTCCTCTCCCGCGGCCTGACGGGCACCCACCGGGGCCGCCCCTTCGTGGCCTCCCCCCTGCTGAAGCAGCGCTTCGACCTGGTCAGCGGCGTCTGCCTGGACGACGAGGCGGTGCGGATCCCGGTGTACGCGGTGCGGACGGTGTCGTGAGACACGGCTTTCTTGACTGATCGGTTCGGTAAATCTAGGCTGCCGGGCATGGGCAGGACCAAGGAATTCGACCCGGACGCCGCGCTCCAGTCGGCACTCGAGCTGTTCTGGCGGCGCGGCTACGAGGCCACCTCGATGGCCGACCTGGTCGAGCACCTGGGCATCGGCAAGGCGAGTCTGTACGCCACGTTCGGCAGCAAGCACGAGCTGTACCTGAGGGCGCTGGACCGGTACGGACAGGCGCAGAAACCGGTGCTGGTGCGCGAGCTGTCCGCGCCCGGCCCGGTGCTGCCGGCCGTGCGCGGCCTCATCCGGCGGTTCGCCGCCGAGGCCACCGCGGCCGCCACCCGGGAGCAGGGCTGCCTGGTCACCAACACGGCGGTCGAACTGGCCCCGCACGACCGGGAGGCCGCCCGCCGGGTGGAGCACAGCTGGGACACCATCGAGACCCTGCTGCACTCCGCCCTGGTGCGCGCCCAGGCGCAGGGCGAGCTGGCCGCGGACCGCGATCCGCTGGCCCTCGCCCGGACGCTGTTCGTGCTGCTCCAGGGGCTCAGGGTGGTCGGCAAGGCGTCGGCGGACCCGGCCCGGGCGCGGGACGCGGCGGAGCAGGCCCTGACACTGCTGGACTGAGACGAACGCGCCTCTTGTGAGGGGCGCGTTTTTCCGGCCCGAATACTGAACCGATCGTTCTAGACAAAAGGGATTCCACCATGTCGCACCGCTTCTCCGGCCGGACCGCACTCGTCACCGGCGCCGGCTCCGGCATCGGCCGCGGGGTGGCCCTCGCCCTCGCCCGGGAGGGCGCCCAGGTCGTCGTCGCCGGACGGCGCCGCGCCCCGCTCGACGAGACCGTGGCGCTGATCGAGGGCGAGGGCGGCAAGGCGCTCGCCGTGACCGCCGACGTCTCCCGCGCCGAGGAGGTGCGGGACCTGGTGGCCACCACCGTGGACCGGTTCGGCTCGCTGGACGTGGCGGTGAACAACGCCGGTGTGCTGGAGGGCCGCGGGCGCGCCGTGGGCGAGCTGCCGGAGGAGGACTGGCGCCGGATGATGGACATCAACGTCACCGGCGTCTTCCTCGCCCTCCAGGCCGAGATCGCTCATATGCGCACCCAGCCGGACGGCGGCGCGATCGTCAACATCGCCTCCCGGATCGGCCTGCACAGCCGGCTGCCCGGTGTCGCGGGCTACGCCGTCAGCAAGGCGGCCGTGTCGGTCCTCACCCGGTCCGCCGCCCTGGACCACATCGCCGACGGGATCCGCATCAACGCCGTCAGCCCCGGCTCCACCGCCACCGACATGTCGTTCAAGCCCGGCGAGACCGAGGCGGACCGGGCCGCGCGGATGCGCGCCGAGGTGCCGCTCGGCCGGGTCTCCACCATCGAGGAGGTGGCCGCGGCGGTGCTGTACCTCGCCTCGGACGACGCGGCCTCGGTGGTCGGCGCCGACCTGGTGATCGACGGCGGCTCCACGGCCTGAGCCGGCCGGACCGGCCCCGGGACGGGACCGGCCGGCCCCGTTCCGGGTCAGTCGATCCCGGACCGCTCCACCCCGGCCACGATCCACCGCTGGAAGCACAGGAACACCAGCAGCAGCGGCAGGATGGAGACGGCCGCCGCGACGAACAGCTCGTGCAGCCGTACGACCTGCGCGGTGGTGAACGAGGACAGGGCCACCTGCACCGTCCAGGCGCTCTGGTCCTGCCCGATCACCAGCGGCCACAGGAAGGAGTTCCACGCGCCGAGGAACACGATCGTCCCCACGGCCGCGAACACCGGGCGGCTGTTGGGCACGACGACCCGCCAGTACGTCCGCCAGTACCCGAGCCCGTCCACCTGGGCGGCGTCCTCCAGCTCCCGGGGGAAGCCGAGGAAGTACTGCCGGAAGACGAAGCAGGCGAACGCGGAGAACAGCGTCGGCACGATCAGACCGCGCAGCGTGGAGATCCAGCCCAGCGACGACACCAGCACGAAGCTGGGCACGAAGGTGACGGCCGCCGGGACCAGCAGGGTGCCCAGGATGCCGTAGAAGACCTTGTCCGCGTGCCGGTAGGGGATGCGGGCCAGGCCGTAGCCGGCGAGGGAGGCGAGCAGCAGGGTGCCGAGGGTGGTGGCGACGGCGATCAGCGCGGAGTTGAGCAGGGACCGGGCGAACGGCACCGACGGGTCCTGGAACAGCTCGCGGACGTTGCCCCACCGCACGTCGGCCGGGAAGAAGGTCCACTCCGGGGAGGTGATGTCCCGCTCGTCGGCCAGCCCGTTGCGCACCAGCAGGTAGAAGGGGACCAGGAAGAGCAGGGCGAGCGCGATCAGCAGGGCCAGCCGCAGTGCCCGCCCGGCCCGTACCAGGGCGTCATCCATCGCCGTCCGTCCTCCCCAGCCGCAGCCAGCGCGCCTGTGCCAGCGTGACGACCGCGATGACCAGCGCCAGGATCACCGCGCCCGCGCTGCCGAGGCCCAGGTTCTGCCCCTGCCCGAGCGCGGTGTAGTACAGGTAGACCAGCGGCGGCCGGGCGTACGGCGGGTAACCGCGGGCGTCGGAGAGCAGGTTGTAGAACTCGTCGAAGGCCTGGAACGCGTTCACCACGAGCAGCAGCACCACGGCGACCGAGGTGCCCCGCAGCTGCGGGAGGGTGATGTGCCGCAGCACCGTCCAGCCGGGCCGGGCCCCGTCCACGGCCGCCGCCTCGTACAGTGCCGGGTCGATCCGCTGGAGCCCGGCGAGGAACAGGATCATGTAGAACCCGGCCTGCAGCCACAGCCGTACGGTCACGATGACCAGCCAGTACCAGGGCGGGTCGGTGGTGGACAGCCAGGCGACGGGGTCGCCGCCGAACCAGCCCAGCACGGTGTTCGCCAGCCCGAACCGCACCCCGCTGAAGAGGGACATCTTCCAGATCAGCGCGGCCACCACATAGCTGCACGCGGCCGGCAGGAAGAACACCGAACGGAAGAACGCCCGCGCCCAGCGGACCCGGTTGACCATCAGGGCGAGGGCCAGGGAGAACCCGTAGGTGACCGGCACGATGAAGGCGGTGAAGAGCAGGAAGGTCTTCAGGCTGTCGCGGAACGCCGTGTCCCGCAGCATCGCCGCGTAGTTGTCCAGTCCGGTGAAGTGCGTGGGGGTGACGGTGTTGTGCGCGTCGAAGAAGCTCAGGCCCGCGCTCCACAGCAGCGGTACGTAGGTGAACAGCGCGAGCCCGAGCGCGAACGGCCCGACGAACACCCAGAACCACAGGGCTGCGTGCCGTCTCACGCGCGCACCCTGGCGATCTCCTCCGCCACCTTCCGCACGGCGCCCCGCAGTTCGCGCTCCGGGTCCGCCCCGCCCTTGATGATCCGGCTGAGGGCGTCCTGGTAGGCGGTCTGGCCGGCCGGGGTCCACAGCAGCGGCTGGGCGTAGCCGTGGTCGGTGGTGAACCGTACGATGTCGGCGGCCGGGCCCTCGCGCAGCGGGGCGGCCTCGGCGGCGAGGGAGCGCCGGGCGGGGATGTGGAAGCCGTAGGACAGCGCGAAGTCCTGCTGGTAGTCGGTGCGTTCGACCCACAGCCACTTCACGTACGCCTTGGCCAGATCCTTGTGCCGGGTGCGCGCGCTGACGGCGGCGCCGTAGGCCCCTACGGGTACGGCGGGACGGCCCCGGTCGCCGTCCGCCGGGAACGGCAGTACGCCGAAGTCGTCCCCGAGTTCGCGCTTGATCTGGGGCAGCGCCCACAGTCCGGACCACTGCATCGCGGTCAGCCCCTGGAGGAAGGCGGAGGGGTCGGACCAGTCGGCGGGCGCGCCGAGGAGCAGGGACTCGTCGGCGTACAGCCGGTGCACTTTGCCGAGGGTGCGGGCGGCGCCGGGGTCGTCGAAGCCGACCCGGCCGTCGTCGGTGACGAGCGGGAATCCCGCCGCGTACAGGGGAGTTCCGCCGAGGACCCCGGCGCCTCCGTCGTTGCCGAGGAAGAGTCCCTTGGTCTTGCGGTCGGTGAGCGCGCGGGCGGCGTCGACCAGGGCGTCCAGGGTGGTGGGCGGCTCCACGCCCGCGTCGCGGAGCAGGCTCTTGCGGTAGTACAGCACCTGGGTGTCGACGACCTGCGGAATCCCGTAGACCCTCCCCTCGTGGGTCTTCGGCGCGAGCACGGCCGGATTGAAGTCGTCCTTGACCCCCGCCAGCAGGTCGGTGAGGTCGAGGACCTGGCCGCCCCGGATCTGGTCGAGGGTGGGCCCGTTGACCTCGAAGACGTCGGGCCCGGAGTCGGTGAGCAGGGCGGCGGCAGTCTGCTGGTCGTAGTTGCCCGGCCGCCACTGCACCGACACATCGGCCTCGCGGAAGGCGGCGGCGTACCGCTGGACGGCCCGTTCGGTGCCCGGCTCGCCGTACTGGTGGTACCACTGTGACAGCCGGGGCCCGGAACCGCCGTCCCCGCGCCCGGTGTTCGATCCGCACGCCGTGAGCAGTCCGGCGCCCGCGGCCGCGCCCGCGGCCAGCAGTGTCCTGCGGCTGATCGTCATCGTGTGCCCCCTGACGTCCGTCATCGATGCACGGCCCAACGATCAACCATGCGCGGCGATTACGAAAGACGCGTTGCGGCCGTGTGTCGGCGTGCGCCGGATGCTGGGCACCCGGTTTCCGTGTCCCGGCAGCGGTGCACAACTTTTCCGCTCCGGGACGCATCCAACACAGCGACCCACATGCACCCTTCGCCTCGAAGAAGGAGAATGTGCCCATGTTCCCGAAGCCGAATCCGACGACCGCGGACCCCGGCCGGCGCCCCGCGGGGCTCTCCCGCGTCCTGCGCGGGCGCGGGCCGGTGACCGCGCTGGCCGCCGCGCTGCTGGGCGTCACGGCCGCCGGGGCCGCCTGGAGCGCGACACCGGCGGCGGCCCGGACCACGACGGCCATACGGACCTGCGCGGTGAGCGACCTGTATCTGTCCCTGGGCGCCAAGGAGGGCGCGGCCGGATCCCTGTACTGGCCGGTCCGGTTCACCAACACCAGCACGAGCACGTGCGCCCTGCGCGGCTACCCGGGCGTGAGCGTCGTGGACGGCGCCCACCACCGCATCGGCCCGGCGGCGAAGCACAGCGGCAGCGGCTACGGCACCGTCACCCTCTCCCCCGGCCGCTCCGCCTCGGCGGTCCTGCGCACCACCAACGGCCCGGTGGGCGGCCCCTGCGAACGCGCCGGCACCTACCTCCAGGTCTACCCGCCGGCGTCCCGCACGGCGACCCTGGTCCCGGCACCGTGGAAGACCTGCTCGGGGGTCTTCCAGACGGGGCCGGTGAACACGGACGGCTCGTTCTGACCACCTGGTGACCGACGCGGGGTGGTGGAGGCACCCAGGAGACGCCCCCACCACCCGCGCCGGCCGGCCGGGCACACGCGCTTTCGCCGGTGTGGCGGCCACGGCGACCGCAGCGCGGACCGCCGGCCCCGAGCCCGCTCCCACCGTGACGGAGACCCGTACCGTCGAGGTGACCACGACCGTCACGGCGCGGTCGGCGTCCGGCGGCGACACCCCCCTGTACGCGGGCGACCCGGGCTACGACTCCCACCTGGACCGGGACGGCGACGGAGTGGCCTGCGAGTGACCGGGCCCGCCCGGTCCTGTCCGGCTCCGGTTCGGGGCGCGCAAAGGGGCGGCACCCCCCGCACTGGGGTGCCGCCCCTTCTCTTTCGTGCGCCGGGGCCGTCGTCGATCGGTGAGGGTCGGGGACCGGCGACGGCTCCGGGGTCCGGGGTCAGCGGTGGTCGCTGCCCGTCGACTGGGTGGCCGCGCGGCCCGCTTCCAGGCGGGCGACCGGGATGCGGAACGGGGAGCAGGAGACGTAGTCCAGGCCCGCCTCGTGGAAGAAGTGGACCGACTCCGGGTCGCCGCCGTGCTCGCCGCAGACGCCGAGCTTGAGGTCGGGGCGGGTGCGGCGGCCGGCCTCCGCGGCCGACTTGACCAGGGAGCCGACGCCGTCCTTGTCGATCGTCTCGAACGGGCTGACGCCGAAGATGCCCTTCTCCAGGTACGCGGTGAAGAACGAGGCCTCCACGTCGTCGCGGCTGAAGCCCCACACCGTCTGCGTCAGGTCGTTCGTGCCGAAGGAGAAGAACTCCGCCGCCTCGGCGATCTCGCCGGCCGTGAGGGCGGCGCGCGGGAGTTCGATCATCGTGCCGATGGCCAGCTTGAGCTTCGTACCCGTCGCCGCCTCGACCTCCGCGACGACCTGGTCCGCCTCCTCGCGGACGATCTCCAGCTCCTGGACCGTGCCGACGAGCGGGATCATGATCTCCGCGCGCGGGTCGCCCTTGGCCGCCTTGCGCTCGGCCGCCGCCTCCGCGATCGCGCGGACCTGCATGGTGAACAGGCCGGGGATGACCAGGCCGAGGCGTACGCCGCGCAGACCCAGCATCGGGTTCTGCTCGTGCAGCCGGTGCACCGCCTGGAGCAGCCGCAGCTCGTTCTCGTGCGGCTCCTGCCGGGACTCCGCCAGGGCCACCCGGACCGACAGTTCGGTGATGTCGGGGAGGAACTCGTGCAGCGGCGGGTCCAGCAGCCGGATGGTCACCGGCAGGCCGTCCATCGCCTCGAAGAGCTCCACGAAGTCCTGCTTCTGCAGCGGCAGCAGGGCCTTCAGGGACGCCTCGCGCTCCTCCTCGGTGTCGGCCAGGATGAGGCGCTCGACCAGCTCACGGCGGTCGCCGAGGAACATGTGCTCGGTGCGGCACAGGCCGATGCCCTGGGCGCCGAAGCGGCGGGCCCGCAGCGCGTCCTCGGCGTTGTCGGCGTTGGCCCGCACCCGCAGCCGGCGCTTGCGGTCGGCGAAGGCCATCATGCGGTGCACGGCCTCCACCAGCTCGTCGGCGTCGTCGGCGCCCGGGTGCATCCGGCCCTCGAAGTACTCCACGACCGGCGACGGCACGACCGGGACCTCGCCCAGGTAGACCTTGCCCGTGGAGCCGTCGATGGAGATCACGTCGCCTTCCTCGACGACGTGCCCGCCGGGGACCGTCATCCGGCGCCGCTTGGTGTCGACCTCCAGCTCCTCCGCGCCGCACACACAGGTCTTGCCCATGCCCCGGGCGACCACGGCCGCGTGGGAGGTCTTGCCGCCCCGGCTGGTCAGGATGCCCTCGGCCGCGATCATGCCGTCCAGGTCGTCCGGGTTGGTCTCCCGGCGCACCAGGATGACCTTCTCGCCCGAGCGGGACCACTTCACGGCCGTGTACGAGTCGAAGACCGCCTTGCCGACCGCCGCGCCCGGCGAGGCCGCGATGCCCCGGGCCACCTGCTCGACCTTGGCGTGCTCGTCGAAGCGCGGGAACATCAGCTGGGCCAGCTGGGCGCCGGTGACGCGCTGGAGCGCCTCCGTCTCGTCGATCAGGCCCTGGTCCACCAGCTGCGTGGCGATCCGGAAGGCCGCGCCCGCCGTGCGCTTGCCGACGCGGGTCTGGAGCATCCACAGCCGGCCGCGCTCGATGGTGAACTCGATGTCACAGAGGTCCTTGTAGTGGTTCTCCAAGGTCTCCATGATCTTCATGAGCTGGTCGTACGACTTCTTGTCGATCCGCTCCAGCTCGGCCAGCGGGACGGTGTTGCGGATGCCCGCGACCACGTCCTCGCCCTGGGCGTTCTGGAGGTAGTCGCCGTAGACGCCCTGGTGGCCGGAGGCGGGGTCGCGGGTGAAGGCGACGCCCGTGCCGGAGTCGGGGCCGAGGTTGCCGAAGACCATCGAGCAGACGTTGACGGCGGTGCCCAGGTCGTGCGGGATGCGCTCCTGGCGGCGGTAGAGCTTGGCGCGGTCGCCGTTCCAGGAGTCGAAGACCGCCTTGATGGCGAGGTCCATCTGCTCACGCGGGTCCTGCGGGAACTCCCGGCCGGCCTCCTTCTTGACGATCTTCTTGAAGGTGGTGACCAGCTTCTTCAGGTCCGCGGCCTCCAGGTCGGTGTCGACCGTGACCTTCTTGGCGGTCTTGGCCTTGTCGAGGGCCTCCTCGAAGAGGTCGCCGTCGACGCCGAGGACGGTCTTGCCGAACATCTGGATGAGGCGGCGGTAGGAGTCCCAGGCGAACCGCTCGTCGCCGGCCTGGGTGGCCAGGCCCTGTACGGAGGCGTCCGACAGGCCGATGTTCAGGACGGTGTCCATCATGCCGGGCATGGAGAACTTGGCACCGGAGCGGACCGAGACGAGCAGCGGGTTGTCCGCCTGGCCCAGCTTCTTGCCCATCTTGCGTTCCAGGGCGTCGAGGTGCGCACTCACCTCGTCACGCAGTGCCGCCGGTTCCTCGCCACTGTCGAGGTAGACCTTGCAGGCCTCCGTGGTGATGGTGAAGCCGGGAGGGACCGGGAGACCGAGGTTGGTCATCTCGGCGAGATTGGCACCCTTGCCACCGAGGAGGTCCTTGAGGTCCTTGTTGCCCTCGGTGAAGTCGTAAACGAACTTCGGCGCGTGGGGTTCTTTGTTTTCCGACACGGGTCTCGACTCCTTGAGGCCACGGTGGCTGCCCTGACGGCGAGGAACATACCCAGATCGAAGGTGGTTGGGTACGTCTACTTGTCCGTCATGCGCCTGTAACCACCCGTCCGCCAGCGGATCGAAAGTCAAGGCTTGGCAAGCCTGACGAAGATTATGTTTTCACTTCTTGAACGCAGCGCCGCCCACAGGTGCGGTTTTCCGCTCACATGAGCGCCCACCGGCACGACTGATTTCGATCGCTGAACGATCAAGGGGTGGCACCCAGTGCCACCCCTTGGAGAAGTGCAGTCGCGCGTGATCCGCTCATCTGAGCGCTACCCCTATCAAGGGTGGCGAGAATCACGCTGCCACAGGCCGCCGGATTCCACCATGCGGACGACGCCTCGGACACCTGTCGGAAGCGGAAACACCGCCGTCACCCCCGGCCGGAAGCGTGCCCGTGCGGTGCGGCCGGGGCCGGGTTCTGGACCGGTCGGAGCAGAAACGGTGACCGGGCGAGGAGACGGTGCCGGGCCGGTGGGAACGGAGACGGTGCCGGGGGCGGGCGGCGAGAGCGGAGACAGTGCCGGGCGGCGGGACCAGGGGACGGTGCCGGGCGGCGGGAACGGAGACGGTTCCGGGCCGGTGGGCGGCCCTCCCCGTCACATCCCCATCGCCGCGAGCCGCTCCTCCACCCGCTCCGGTGCGTACAGGTGCTCCACCACCATCGCCCCGGCCCCGACCAGCCCGGCCCGGTCGCCGAGCCGGGAGGTCACCACGTCCAGATGGGCCGTGGAGCGGGGCAGCGCCCGCTGGTACAGCAGCTCGCGCACGCCGGTCAGGAACGGCGTCCCGGCCAGGTCGCCCGCGATCATCAGCACGCCCGGGTTGAGCAGGGTCACCACCGTCGCCAGCACGTCCCCGACCCGGCGCCCGGCCTCCCGTGCCAGCGCGGCGGCCTCCGGGTGCCCGGCCGCCAACAGGTCCCGCACATCCGAGCCGGAGGTGGCCGGCACCCCGGACGCGGCCAGCCGCCGGGCCACCGCGCCACCGCTGGCGACCGCCGCCAGACAGCCCTGCGAACCGCACCGGCACAGCGCGTCGGCGCCGACCCGGATGTGCCCGATGTCGCCCGCGCCGCCGTCCACGCCCCGGTAGACCGAGCCGTCCACCACCACCCCGGCGCCGATACCGGTGGACACCTTGACCAGCACGAAGGCCGTGCAGTCGGGATATCCGGTGCGCTGCTCACCGTAGGCCATGAGGTTGGCGTCGTTGTCGACCAGCACCGGCACCGCGGGCGCCCCGGTGCGCTCGGTGAAGACACGCGCCATCCGGCCGCGGATGTCGTAGCCGTCCCAGCCCGGCATGATCGGCGGCTGCACCACCCGGCCGGTCTCGCTGTCCACCGGGCCCGGCACCGCGAGCCCGATCCCGCACACCTCCTCGGCCCGGTGCCCGGCCTTGGTCAGCAACTCCTCGAACCAGCCGCCCAGTTCACCGAGGACCGCCTCCGGCCCCTCCTCCACCACCAGCGTGCCGGCCTGCTCGGCGAGGATCTCACCGGTCAGCGAGAGCACGGCCGCGCGGGCGTGCCGGGTGTCCAGGTCGGCGGCGAGGACCACCGCGTGGGAGTCGTCGAACTCCAGGGTGATGGAAGGGCGTCCGCCGAGCGGCGAGTCGACCGGGCCGCCGGCGCCCTCGCGCAGCCAGCCCGCCCGGAACAGCCGGTCCAGGCGCTGGCCGACGGTGGCCCGGGACAGTCCGGTCGCCTGCTGGAGCGCCCCGCGCGTCACGGCACGGCCGTTGCGCACGAGGGCGAGCAGATCGCCGGCTCCCGCCTGGCCTCCGCTCCTGCCGCTCCTGCCGGCCCTGCCCGGACGTCCGGTCATGCGCACCCCCTTGTGTTTCTCCAGCTTGCCTTACATATTGAGTTTTGCGTGTTAAATAGACGTAACCCTACGGTGGCCGCAGCCGAACCCCGCGCGCGGCCGGACGTCTTCGGGGAGCCCCGAGTGGATCGCACCGCCCAGCTCAGTACCCGTCCCTTCCCGTACGAGATCGCATACGATCCACCGACCGCGCCGCCGTCCCCGCACGTCAGGGCCGCCCGGGTGCTGGCGGCGAACTGGACCGGCGCCTCCACGGTCCCCTCCCGGAAGCTGTACCCGCACCAGTGGTCGTGGGACTCCGCGTTCATCGCGATCGGGCTGCGGCACGTCTCGCCGGGCCGGGCCCAGACGGAGCTGGAGACGCTGCTGGCCGCGCAGTGGGCCGACGGGCGCGTCCCGCACATCGTCTTCAACCCCTCCGTCCCGCTCGACGCCTACTTCCCGAGCCCCGACTTCTGGCGCTCCTCCACCGCCGGACGCGCCGCGGGCGCCCCGCGCACCGTACAGACCTCCGGCATCGTGCAGCCACCGGTGCACGCGCTGGCCGCCTGGCTGGTGCACCGCGCCGACCCCGCCCTGTCCCGCTCCCGCGGCTTCCTGGCCCGGGTCTACCCCAGGCTGGCCGCCTGGCACCGGTATCTGCTGCACCAACGCGACCTCGGCGGCGCCGGACTGGTGTCCGTGGTGCACCCCTGGGAGCAGGGCATGGACAACAGCCCCTGCTGGGACGCCCCGCTGGCCCGGATCACCCCGGCCCCGGCCCGCTCCTTCCGCCGCGCCGACCTCGATCACGGCGCGGCCGAAGACCGGCCGACCGACCTGGACTACGGCCGGTACGTACGGCTGGCCGCCGACTACCGGGACCGTGAATACCGGGACGGGCCGGGCGGGAAACACGGCGCCGGCAGCGGGGAGTTCGCCGTGGAGGACCCGGCGTTCAACGCCCTGCTGATCGCCTCCGAGCACGCCCTCGCGCGGATCGCCGAGGAGCTGGGCGCGGCCGGGGCCGCCCGCCGGGAGCGCGCCGAGCGGCTGACGGCGGCCTTGGTGGAGCGGCTGTGGGAGCCGGCCGCCGGGATGTTCCTGTGCCGGGACCTGCGCGGCGACGGCCTGCGGCCCGAGCGCTCGGTCTCCGGGCTGATCCCGCTGCTGCTGCCCGGCCTGCCCCGCGCCGTGGCCGCCGCGCTGGTGGACACCCTGCGCGGGCCGCACTTCTCGCTCGGCGGCCGCACCCGGCTGGTGCCGAGCTACGACCTGCTCGGGGAGGCCTTCGACCCGCACCGCTACTGGCGCGGCCCGGCCTGGTTCAACACCAACTGGCTGCTGGAGCGCGGGCTGCGGGCGCACGGCGAGACGGCCGTCGCCGACACTCTGCGCACGGCGTTCCTGGACCTGGCCGACGCCACCGGCTTCGCCGAGTACGTCGACCCGTACACCGGCGAGCCCTGCGGGGCGACCGGCTTCAGCTGGACGGCGGCGCTGGCGCTGGACCTGCACCACCGCGAAGCCGCATCACAGACGCGTCAAAGGCCGGACAAGAGCCCGTCAAGGGACGTGTCCGCGCCCGGCACCGGCACGTTCGACAGGAGTGACCAAGGAGGGGACCGGGGATGACGGACCGGCATCATCTGCTCGTGCACGGCGCCACCTTCGCCGCCGTGGGTGACCGCGGCGACATCAGCGGGGTACGCGGCGGCGGCGCCCCGGACGGGTTGTTCGTCCGGGACGCCCGGCACCTCAGCCGCTGGCAGCTCACCGTCGACGGGGCGGTGCCCGAGGTGCTCAGCCCGGTGACGGACGGGGCCGAGGCGCGCTGCGTACTGGTCCCGCGCGGCGGCCGGCAGGAGCCGCCGTCCTGCACCGTCTTCCGTGAACAGGCCGTCGCCGACAGCTCGTTCGTGGAGTCGCTGAAGGTCACCAGCAACCGTCCGGTGCCCACCACCGTCCGGCTCGCGCTCACCGTCGACGCCGACTTCACCGACCAGTTCGAACTCCGCTCCGACCACCGCACCTACGTCAAGACCGGCGTCGTACGCTCCCGCCAACTCCTGCCCGACGGCATCGAGTTCGCCTACCGCCGGGCCGACTGGCAGTCCCGCACGGCGATCACGGCCGACCCCGCCCCGGACGCCGTGGAGGAGACCGGCACCGGCGCCCGCCGCCTGGTGTGGACCCTCGACGTCGCGCCGCACGGCACGACCGAGCTGCTGCTGCGGGTGATCGCCCGCCCGCACGGCGAGAAGCGCGCGCTGCGCGTGCCCCGCGACCCGGCCGCCGTGCACCGCCAATTACGCGCCCGGGAGGAGCAGTTCGCCGAAGGGGTGGCCTTCCCCACCGGCTGGCCGGAACTGGCCGCGGCCTGCGTCCGGGGCCTCGCCGACCTCGCCGCCCTCCAGGTGCCGGCCGGCGGACCGGACGGCGAGGAACTGCGCGTCCCGGCGGCCGGCGCGCCCTGGTTCCTCACCCTGCTCGGCCGGGACGCGCTGCTGACCTCCCTGTTCACCCTGCCCTACCGCCCCGGGCCGGCCGCCGCCACCCTGCTCGCCCTGGCCGCCACCCAGGCCACCGGCACCGGTGACTCCCCGGTCGCCCAGCCCGGCAAGATCGTGCACGAGGTGCGGCACGGGGAGCTGGCCCACTTCGGCCAGGTGCCGTTCGGCCGCTACTACGGCTCGGTGGACGCCACCCCGCTGTTCCTGGTCCTGCTCGGCGCGTATGTGGAGCAGACCGGTGACACGGCCCTGGCCCGCCGGCTGGAGCCGCACGCCCGGGCCGCCATCGGCTGGATGCTCGACCACGGCGGGCTGACCTCGCGCGGCTATCTCGTCTACCGCGCCGACGAGGGCGGCCTCGCCAACCAGAACTGGAAGGACTCCCCCGGCGCGATCTGCTGTGCCGACGGCACCCGTCCCACCGGCGCGGTGATGGCGGCGGGCGCGCAGGGCTACGCGTACGACGCGCTGCGCCGTACGGCGTCGGTGGCGCGCGGGGTGTGGGGCGACGAGACGTACGCGGCGCTGCTGGAGCAGGCGGCGGCCGATCTGCGGGACCGGTTCCAGCGGGACTTCTGGATGCGGGAGCGGTCGTTCCCGGCGCTCGCGCTGGACGGCCAGGGCCGCCAGATAGACGCGCTCGCCTCCGACGCGGGGCATCTGCTGTGGTCGGGGCTGCTGGACAAGGAGTACGGCGAGGTGGTGGGCCGGCGGCTGCTGGAGCCGGACTTCTTCTCCGGCTGGGGCGTGCGCACGGTGGCCTCCGGGCAGCCGGCCTACCACCCGCTGTCCTACCACCGCGGCTCGGTCTGGCCGCACGACAACGCCCTGATCACGCTGGGCCTGGCCCGCTACGGGCTGCACGACGAGGCCCGTACGGTGGCGCAAGCGCTGCTCGACGCGGCGGCGGTGACCGGGTACCGGCTGCCGGAGGTGTGGGCCGGGTACGGGCGGGACACGCACGGTGAACCGGTGCCGTACCCGCACGCCTGCGGCCTGGAGGCCCGGTCCGCGGCGGCACCGCTGGCGTTGCTGACGGCGGTCGGGGGCGTCTGAGCGCGGGATCCCGCGCCTGCCCGGTGAACAGCGGACCGCCGTGGGCCGTACCGAGGGGCATGCGTCAGTCAGTCGTGGTGGTGGCCGGGGAGCGCGAGTTTGTCGTACGCGGGGTGCGGTGGCGGTGGCCGGGCAGGGCGCGGGTACTGTCCGGCACCCTGACCGGGCTCGCCGCCCTCCTCGTGCTCGCGGCGCTCGTGATGCCGGACTCGGTGGACCGGCTCGGACCCGCCGCGTTCGTGCGCATACCGGCGGAGGCCGTCGTCGGGGCGGTCGTGCTGCCCGCGCTGCCGCGCCGGCCCCGGGTGGCGGTGGCGGCGGGGTGCGGGGTGCTGCTCGCGGCGCTGACCGTGCTGAACGCGCTGGACATGGGCTTCCGGCAGTATCTGGGCCGGACGTTCGACGTGGTGCTGGACTGGAGCCTGCTCGGCGACGCGGAGTCGTATCTGGAGGACTCCCTCGGCTCCGCGACCGCCCTCGCCGTCGTGGCCGGCGCGGTCGCCCTGGTCCTGCTGCTCTTCGTGCTGCTGGCGCTGTCCGTGGTGCGGCTGACCGAGCTGCTCGCCCGGCACCCCGGCACCGCCCGCCGCTCCACCCTGACCGCCGCCGTCGCGTGGGTCGCCTGTGCCTCGCTCGGCCTGGCGCCGGCGGCCGTGCCGCTCGCCTCCCACCGCACCGTCACCGCGCTGCGCGGCCAGGTCCACCGGGTCTCGGACACCCTCCGGGACGAGGCCGAGTTCCGGAAGGTGGCCCGGGTCGACGCGTTCGGGAACACCCCGGGCGACCGGCTCGTGCCGGAGCTGCGCGGCAAGGACGTGATCTTCACGTTCGTCGAGAGCTACGGCCGCAGCGCGATCGAGGACCCGGTCATGGCGCCCGGCGTGGACCGGATGCTCGACGCCCGCACCAAGGCCCTGGCCCGGGCCGGTTTCCACGCCCGGAGCGGCTGGCTGACCTCGGCGACGTACGGCGGCAGCAGCTGGCTGGGCCACTCCACCACCATGTCGGGGCTGTGGATCAGCAACCAGCAGCGCTACCGCACGGTCATGGCGAGCGACCGCCTCAGCCTGACGGAGGCGTTCCGCAGGACCGGCGCGTTCGAGACGGTCGGGGTGATGCCGGGGGTCCAGAAGGGCTGGCCGGAGCAGAAGTGGTACGGCCTGGACAAGGTCTACGACGCCTTCCGGCTCGGCTACCGGGGCCCGAAGTTCAGCTGGTCCACCATGCCCGACCAGTACGCGCTCCAGCAGTACCAGGAGCGGGTGCACGGCAAGCGGCCGGCCGCGGGCAAGGGGCGGATGTCCCTGCTCATCCTGACCTCCAGCCACCAGCCGTGGGCGCCGGTCCCGAGGATGGTGGACTGGGACCGGCTCGGCGACGGCTCGGCCTTCAAGGCCATGGAGGCGGCGGGCGACAAGGCGGCGGACGTCATCGCCGACACCGCCAGGTCCCGCGCGGCGTACGGCAGGTCGGTCCAGTACTCGGTGACCGCGCTCACCGAGTGGCTTCAGCGGTACGGCACGAAGGACACCGTGCTGGTCTTCCTCGGCGACCACCAGCCCATCGCCCGGGTCAGCGGCAACCACGCGAGCCGGGACGTGCCGGTGTCACTGGTCGCCAAGGACCCGAAGCTGCTGGACCGGATCGCCGGCTGGCACTGGACCGACGGCCTGCGCCCCGCCCACGACGCCCCGGTGTGGAAGATGAGCGCCTTCCGCGACCGCTTCCTGACCGCGTACGGCTCGACACCGGGACCGAAGAGGAACTGACGGCCCCTCTCGGCAGGTCAGCCGCCGGAGGTGTCCAGCTCCGCGTCCTCCCCGACGCCCGCGCAGTCGTACGGGTCCTTCAGCCATCCGTCCGGCAGCACCACCCGGTTGTTGCCGGAGGTCCGGCCCCGCGGCCCCTCCGCCCCGGCCGGCCACGGCTGGTCCAGGTCCAGCTCGTCCAGCCCGGCCCGCAGCTCCTGAAGGGACGAGGTGATCGCGAGCCGCTTGCGCATCTCGGAGCCGACCGCGAAGCCCTTCAGGTACCAGGCGACGTGCTTGCGGAAGTCGACCACGCCCTTGGACTCGTCGCCGCTCCACTCCCCGAGCAGCGTGGCGTGCCGCACCATGACGTCGGCGACCTCCCGCAGGGTCGGCCGCACGAAATCCTCCGTGCGCCCCTCGAACCCGGCCACCAGGTCCGCGAACAGCCACGGCCGGCCCAGGCACCCCCGGCCGACCACGACCCCGTCGCAGCCGGTCTCCCGCACCATCCGCAGCGCGTCCTCGGCCGACCAGATGTCGCCGTTGCCGAGCACCGGGATCTCCGGCACGTGCTCCTTCAGCCGGGCGATGGCCTCCCAGTCGGCGGTGCCGCCGTAGTGCTGGGCGGCGGTACGGCCGTGCAGCGCGATGGCGGTCACCCCCTCCTCGACGGCGATGCGGCCGGCGTCGAGGTAGGTGATGTGGTCGTCGTCGATGCCCTTGCGCATCTTCATGGTCACCGGCAGGTCCCCGGCGCCGGAGACCGCCTCGCGCAGGATGGCCCGCAGCAGGTTCCGCTTGTACGGCAGGGCCGAGCCGCCGCCCTTGCGCGTCACCTTCGGCACCGGGCAGCCGAAGTTCAGGTCGATGTGGTCGGCGAGGTCCTCCTCCGCGATCATGCGGACGGCCTTGCCGACGGTCGCGGGGTCGACGCCGTACAGCTGGATCGAGCGCGGCCGCTCGCTCGCGTCGAACCTGATCAGCTGCATGGTCTTCTCGTTGCGCTCGACCAGCGCCCGAGTGGTGATCATCTCGCTGACGAAGAGTCCCTTGCCGCCGGAGAACTCCCGGCACAGCGTACGGAAGGGCGCGTTGGTGATCCCCGCCATGGGTGCGAGCACGACGGGCGGCGTCACGGCGTGCGGTCCGATGGTCAGCGGGTGGGTCATCGTCAGGGCTCCGGGACGGATCTACGGCGACAGGGGCAAGGCTCCATTGTCCCTCACCCGGCCGGACGCTCGTATCCCTCACCCGGCCGGGCGCTCGTCGGGCAGTTCCGCGAGCCGCTCCAGCCGCTCCTCGCTCTCCTCGTCGGCGGGCAGGTAGGCGACCACCCGGTGGGCCGGGGACTGCGGGGCCAGCCACATGTTGCGGTGCTCCAGCCGGATCAGCCCGACCCGGGGGTGCCGGTACCGCTTGACGTGCGGGGACATCGGCGCGACCTCGTGCCGCCGCCACAGCTCGCGGAACTCGCCGGAGGCTTCGAGCAGCCGGTTCAGCTGCTGCTTCCAGGCGGGCTCGGCCACGTGCTCGGCCATGCCCGCGCGGTACTTGGCGATCAGGTCGCGCAGCATCTCGTCCCGGTCCAGGAAGTCCCGCTTCCAGCGGGCGCTGGTGGTCAGCAGCCACAGGCAGTTCCGGTCGGCCGGGGGCAGCTCGGCGGGGTCGCCGAAGAGCTGGGCGTAGGGGCGGTTGGCGGCGAGGACGTCGTAGCGGGCGTTCTGCAGGGAGGCCGGGTAGGGGGCGAGCCGTTCGACGACCTTCAGGGCGGTCTTGGCGGCGACCGGGTACTCCGGCCCGGAGCGCGGGTCGTGGGTGCCGGCCAGGGCGAACAGGTGGGCGCGCTCGGTGGGGTCCATCAGCAGGGCGCGGGCGACGGCGTCCAGCACCTGCGCGGAGACGTGGGCGGCGCGGCCCTGCTCGATCCACGTGTACCAGGTGACGCCGACCGCGGAGAGCTGGGCGACCTCCTCGCGGCGCAGTCCGGGGGTGCGGCGGCGGGGGCCGCGGGGCAGGCCCACCTGCTCGGGGGTGATCCGCTCGCGCCGGCTGCGCAGGAAGGCGGCCAGTTCCCGGCGCCGGATCTCCGTGGTCCGCTCGGGCCCTGTCTCCGTGTTCCGCTCGGGCGCTGCGATGGTCATGGCACCCAGGGTGCCGTCCCGCCGCAGCCCCGTGCCAGTTGGTGCCGGTACCTGGATGACCGCCGCCTGGTACCCGGCTGCGGGCTGCCCCAGAGTCGGGAGCGTGACCACGACGACCTCCTCTGCGACCGCCGCCCCACCGCGGGCGGCCCTGACCCCGCTCGGCCTGTTCACCCTGCTGCTCGGCGCCGCCCTGCCGATGATCGACTTCTTCATCGTGAACGTGGCGCTGCCGACGATCGAGCACGATCTCGACGCGCCCCCGGCGACCCTGGAGATGGTGGTCGCCGGGTACGCGGTGGCGTACGCCGTGCTGCTGGTGCTGGGCGGCCGGCTCGGGGACACCTTCGGCCGGCGGCGGCTGTTCCTGTGGGGCGTGGCCGGTTTCGGGCTGACCTCGCTGGCCTGCGGGCTGGCGCCGGGCGCGTGGTGGCTGGTGGCCGCGCGGGTGGCCCAGGGCGCCGCGTCGGCGCTGCTGCTGCCGCAGGTGCTGGCCACCATCCACGCCACGACGTCCGGCGAGCGCCGGGCTCGCGCGGTCGCCCTGTACGGCTCGGTGGGCGGGGTGTCCATCGTGCTCGGACAGGTGCTGGGCGGGGTGCTGGTCGCCGCCGACCCGGCGGGCACCGGCTGGCGGGCGGTGTTCCTGGTGAACGTGCCGGTGGCGGTGGCCGGGCTCGGCTGTGCGCTGCGGTCGGTGCCGGACAGCCGGGCGGAGCGGCCGGCGCGGGCGGATCTTGCGGGTACGGCGCTGCTGGCGGCGGCGCTGTGCGCGCTGCTGCTGCCGCTGACCGAGGGCCGGGCGGCGGGCTGGCCGCTGTGGTCGGTGCTGCTGCTCTGTGCCGCCCCGCTGTGCGCCCTGGCCTTCCACCGGGTGGAGCGGAGGGCGGAGCGCACCGCCGGGAGCCCGCTGCTGCCGCCGTCGCTGCCGGCGTCCCCGGAGGTGCGCCGGGGTCTGCTGCTGGGGGTGCCGGTGTTCGTGGGCTTCGCGGGCTGGATGTTCGTGACGGCGGTCACGCTGCAACAGGGGCTCGGGTACGGGGCGTTGCGGGCGGGGCTGGCGCTGGTGCCGATGGGGGTGGCGCAGTTCGCCGCGTCGATGCTGGCGCCGCGCGCGGTGGCGCGGTTCGGCGGGCGGGCGGTGGCGCTGGCGGCGGTGGCGCACATCGCGGGCCTGGTGACGATGGCCGGGACGGTACTGCTGGGCCCGTGGCCGCACCTCGGCCCGCTCGCGCTGGCGCCGGGCCTGGCGCTGTGCGGGATCGGCCAGGGCCTTGAGCTGCCGCTGTACTTCCGGTTCCTGCTGGCGGCGATCCCGGACCGGCTGGCCGGGACGGGCAGCGGGCTCGCGGCCACGCTCCAGCAGTCGTGCCTGGCGGTCGGGGTGGCGACGCTCGGCTCGCTGTTCCTGTCGCTGATCCCCGGGGCCGGGATGCGCCGGGCGCTGGCGGTGGTGCTGGCGGTGCAGGCGGCCGGTCTGCTGGGGCTGACGGTGCTCGGTCTCCGGCTGCCCGGCAAAGATCATGTATGACTCATTAGTTAGACACACTATCGACATCGGCGTACGATGACGCACATGCCCGAGTTGAGCCATCGCCGCCGCATGCTCGTGCTCGCGATCTGCTGCATGAGCCTGCTGATCGTGAGCCTGGACACCACCGCGCTGAACGTGGCGCTGCCCGCGATGCAGCGCGATCTTGATGCCACCACGTCCGGTCTGCAGTGGACCATCGACGCCTACACGCTCGTCCTGGCCTCGCTGCTGATGCTCGCCGGCTCCACCGCCGACCGGATCGGCCGCAAGCGCGTCTTCATGGTGGGCCTGGCGGTGTTCACCGCGGGGTCGGTGCTCTGCTCCCTCGCCCCGAACCTGGAACTGCTCGTGGTGTTCCGCATGGTCCAGGCGGTGGGCGGCTCGATGCTCAACCCGGTCGCCATGTCGATCATCACCAACACCTTCACCGACCCCCGCGAGCGCGCCCGCGCGATCGGCGTGTGGGGCGCGGTCGTCGGCATCGCCATGGCGGCGGGCCCGCTGGTCGGCGGGCTGCTGGTGCAGTCGGTGAGCTGGCGCGCCATCTTCTGGCTCAACCTCCCGGTCGGCCTGGCGGCCCTCCTGCTCACCCTGCGCTACGTCCCCGAGTCCCGCGCGCCCCGGGCCCGCCGCCCCGACCCGGTCGGACAGGTGCTGGTGATCGCCCTGTTCGGCGCGCTGACGTACGCGATCATCGAGGCACCGGAGTCCGGCGCCGGCCCGGTCGTCCCCTTCGCGGTGATCGCCGTGGCCGCCCTGCTGGCCCTCCTCTGGTACGAGCCCCGGCGCGCCGAACCCCTCATCGACCTGCGCTTCTTCCGCTCGGCCCCGTTCAGCGGCGCCACCGTGATCGCGATCAGCGCGTTCGCGGCCCTGGGCGGCTTCCTGTTCCTGTCCACGCTGTACCTGCAGAACGTGCGCGGTCTCGACGCCCTGCACGCGGGCCTGTGGATGCTGCCGATGGCCGTGCCGACGTTCCTGTGCGCCCCGCTGTCCGGCCGTCTGGTCGGCAGCCGCGGCCCCCGGGTCTCCCTGCTGGTGGCGGGTGCGGCGATGACCGCGAGCGGTGTCCTGTTCGCCGCGTTCGAGGCGGAGACGTCGAACGCCACCCTGCTGCTCGGCTACGCCCTCTTCGGCATCGGCTTCGGCTTCGTGAACGCGCCGATCACCAACACGGCGGTGTCGGGCATGCCCCGCGCCCAGGCGGGGGTCGCCGCCGCCGTCGCCTCCACCAGCCGGCAGCTGGGCTCGACGCTCGGCGTCGCGGTGATCGGCGCGGTCCTGGCCTCCGGCATCGGCTCGTCGTCGTACCGGGGTTCCTTCGTCTCGGCGGCCCGCCCCGGCTGGTGGATCCTCGCCGGCTGCGGCCTGGCCGTCCTGGTCCTCGGCCTGCTGTCCAGCGGCCGCTGGGCCCGCCGGACGGCCGAGCGGACGGCGGCGAGCCTGGAGACGGCGGAGATACGGCCGGTGGTGGAAACGGCGTCGAAGGGGGCGTGACCGGCGCGGTCACCGCCAGGCGGTGGCCTCGGTCGCCTGGATGCAGTACCGCTCGAAGGTGCTCTTGCCGCCGGGCTTCGGCACCGCGCATGCGGTGACCTGGAACTCGCCGTCGGGGACCGCCACCATGTGGGTGAACTGGTCGTTGCCGTAAGCGATCTCGGCGGTCCGCGTCTTACCGCCCGTGACACTGACGGTCACCTGGTCTCCGGGGCTCCCCTTCTCGATCTTCGCCCAGACCGCCTCGCAGTCCTCGCTGTAGCGGATCTGGAGATGCGCGGGATTGCCCGCGGTGGGCTTGAAGGTGCCCGCGTCCTCGGCACACCCCTGGTTCTGCGGGTTCTTGCCGTCGCAGGCCGCTCCGTCGCCTGGGCAGGACGGCTCGTCGAACAGCGAGTTCAGCACGTGGTCCCCGACCGGGGTCACCACGGCGGTGACCACCGCCCCCACGATGGCGACCGCGTAGGCGAGCGCCGCCGGCCCACTGAGCCATTTCTTCCACCAAGGGGGCCGCGCCGGGGAGTTCGGCGGGTCACCCGGTGTTGGGGAGTTGTCGCCGGGGTCGGCTGGTGCCGGGGAGTTGCCACTCGGACCGGCCGGTGCCGTGGAGTTGTCGTCAGGGTTGGCCGTAGTCATGAGAACACTCACCTTGATGTGCCGCTCCTGACGGCCAGGATCGCCCTGCCCCCGCCGAGGCCGTAAGGCGCACACGGGAGCAAGGGAGCGCGACGGCCCCCACCACATGCGCCCCTGTGCGCGCGGTCAGCGGATCGTCAGCTGCCATCCGACCTCTCCGTCGTGCCACCGGTCGGTGGGGGCGAGGCCGGCCGCGGTGGCGACGGCGGCGGATGCCCCGTGCTCCGGGTGGACGTGGGCGACGACCGTGTGCACCGGGTGCTCCCGGAGCCAGGCGACGAGACTCCGGGCGGCTTCGGAGGCGATACCGCGCCGCTGCCAGGGGATCCCCACCACCCAGGCGATCTCCGCGACGGCTCCGCGTTCGTCGGCGGTGACCGTCGCCTGGACATAGCCGGTCAGGCAGGCCGCGTCGCGGAGCCGGACGACCCAGTTGCACCGGCTCCTGGACGGTGCTCGGCGTGCCGCCGACGAAGGCGTGCAGCTCGCGATCGGACAGCGCCACGGCCATCTCCTCGGCGTAGCCGACCCGCAGGGGAAGCAAGTCCAGCCGGCCGGTACGGATGGTCTCGGGCGCGAGGGCGATCACACTGCCTGCTGGTCGGGACGTCCGAGGAGTATTCCCTTCTCGAAGAGGGCGCCGGCGGTAGCTTGGTCGGCATGGTGAGTGAACACCTGGGGGACCGGATCGCCCGCTTACGACGGCTCGCCGACCTCACCCAGGAGGCGCTGGCGGAACGGTCCGGAGTATCCGTGGATCTGGTGCGGAAGCTGGAGCAGAAGCGGAAGCACAGTGCCCGGCTGCCGACACTGCACGCCCTGTCCGGGGGCCTGGGAGTGGAACTGACCGCGCTCTTGGGAGACCCTCCCGCCATACCGTCGACGGGCGAGCCCGACCCACCGCAGATGGTCGCTCTGCGTCGCGCGATCATGCCTCCGCTGTTCGTTCCTCCTCAGGAGCCGAAGGGGGTCGAAAGGCTGTCCCTGCCCCTCCTGCGGCGTGAGATCGCCGACGGCTGGACGCTGTACCACGACGCGCAGTTCGGGCGCCTCATGGAGGTGCTGCCCGGCATGATCGATGACGCCCGGTTCGCCGCCGCGGTCGGCACCGCCGACGAGAGGGCGGCCGGTGAATCCGCCCTGGGCAAGACCCTCCAGCTGGCGGGGCACCTTGCCATCCGCCTCGGCAAGACCGACCTCGCGTTGAGCGCCCTGGAACGCGCCATGAACGCCGCCCAGAGGTCCTCCGACCCGCTGCTGGCCCGCATGATCAGCAACTCTGTCGCCTGGAACTACCAGCGCCAGAACCGCTTGGACGACGCCGAGCACCTTGCCGTCCGCACGGCCGACGGCCTGGAACGCGAACGCGGCAGGAGTGCCGAGCACTTGCGCGTCTGGGGCGGCTTGATCATGTCGGCCGCCACGTCCGCCGCCCGCTCCGGCGACTACGACACCGCCAGCGACATGATGCGCACCGCCGAGGACGCCACCCGCCGGCTCACGGCGCTCGCGCCCCCGGCGGACGGCAGGATGGTCTCCGTCTTCAGCGGATCGTCCGTCCGCATCGAACGCGTCCGCCTCGCCGTCCAGCACGCGCGCCCGGAAGAGGCGTTGAGCCTCGCGAAGGGGATGCGGCTCGGTGCGGACATCCCGCCGTCGTGGCGTACATGGCTGCTCCTGGACGTGGCTCGGGCCCACACGGACATGGGGGACGCCGAGGGCGCCGTCAAGACACTTGAGAAGCTGCGGCGGACCGCCCCCACATGGATGCGGCACCATACGCACGCCGTGGCCATCGTGACCGACCTCTGGGCCGTCCCGCACCGGCCACCAGGGCTGCGAAAGCTCGCCGAGTTTCTGGGAGTCGCGACTTAGCGTGACAAAAGTGGGACGCTCCGTCCCTGTTGTCGGCCGACGCCCGGCGGGAGGGTCTTCCTGCAAGGACCCCCCGCGACCGGACGACCGGCCGGGGGTATGGCCACCAACCCCGTGGAGGTTGCTGACAGTGCCCAAAGCCACAGCGAACCGCCCCCGTTTGCTGCCCTGGTCCGAGAACGGCAAGCGTGTGTATCTGCACGCCGGTGATCCCAAGGGCGTCATCAGCCGGCTCGCCGACGAGATGGAGGAAGCCCAACTCGGCGCCGGGCGGGAGGTTCTGGGAGCGGCCCGGACGCTGCTGGACGACCCGGACGCGTCCCGGCCGGAGCTGCGCTTCACCGCGACACGGCTGACGGAGTGCCTCTTCGACGCCCTCCGCATCGCCGAGTCACGCGGCGAACGCCTCGCCGACGACGAAGACGACGACGAAGGCGAGGGCGAGGCGGGGGGCCGGTGAGCCGCGCGGTGCTCCGCTTCGGCCCGCACACGCTACGAAGTCTTCTGCGCGGCCAAGCCGAGCGAGTGCGCGGAGACGTCAGGTCCGGAGGACGACCGGACGCCGTCCAGGACTGGTGCCTGCGCCACACCGGCCGTACCGGGCACGGCCTGTTCCGCCGCGTCGTCACGGATCACGCGCGGGTGACACGCGACGCGTGACGCTCGGCTCACCGGACAACCCCGTGCCGGTCCGGCGCCCCCGCGGCGGATAGCCAGGGACCTACCCCGCCGCCCTCAATCCCCGCACCAGCAACCCCACCACCGCCTCGAACTCCTCCTCGATGCCCGGCTCCGTCCACTCGCGGGCGTACCCCGGGTCGTGGAAGCGGCCCGTCGCGTGGAAGACGGCGCGGGCCGCCGTGGCCGGGTCGGGGACGGTGAAGTCGCCCGACTCCGCGCCCGCCGCGATGATGCGGGTCAGCTGGCCGGTGAGGTCGGCGATGTGGTCGTGGACCACGCCCCCGAGGCCGTCGACGAGCACGGTGTACGTGGCGAACAGCTCGGGGTCGTCGCCCGCCTTGTGCCGCTTGGCCTCGAAGAGGGCGGCGAGCCAGTCCCGCAGCCGCTGCTCGGGGGAGCGGTCCTCGGCCGTGACGATCCCGGCCAGCCGCTCCGAGGTGCGGTCCAGCCAGCGCTTGGTCACCGCCTCGCGCAGCGCCGCCTTGGTGCGGAAGTGCCGGTAGACGCTGCCATGGCTGACGCCGAGCGCGCGGGCCACGTCGACCACGGTGGCCTTGGCCGGGCCGTGGCGGCGCAGCACCTCCTCGGTGGCTTCGAGGATGCGCTCGGCGGTCAGGGTCTCGGTGGTCGAAGGCATGCCTAGACGGTACCCGGCACGACTGTCAGCGTTCGCTGTCGAGCATCGCCATCTGCTCCGCCGCGTACCGCTCGCCGGCCGCCGCGTCCGCCGGCACCGCGGCCTCGATGGCGGCGAGGTCGGCCTCCTCCAGGGTCACGTCCAGCGCGCCGAGCGCCTCACCGAGCCGCTGCCGGGTGCGCGCGCCGACCAGCGGCACGATGTCCTCGCCCCGGGAGAGCACCCAGGCGATGGCGATCTGCGCGACGGAGACGCCCTTCTCCTCCGCGATCTTGCGCAGGGACTCGACCAGGGTGAGGTTGTGCCGGAGGTTGTCGCCCTGGAAGCGGGGCGAGTGGGCGCGGAAGTCGTTCGCGGCGAATCCCTGGTCGGGCGTGACGTGGCCGGAGATCAGGCCGCGCGAGAGCACGCCGTACGCGGTGACGGCGATGCCCAGCTCCCGCAGGATGGGCAGGATCTCCCGCTCGGGGCCCCGGGAGATGAGCGCGTACTCGATCTGGAGGTCCGCGATGGGCGCGGTGGCGGCGGCCCGGCGGATGGTGTCCGCGCCGACCTCGCTCAGCCCGATGTGCCGCACCCAGCCCTTCTCGACCAGTTCGGCGATGGCGCCGACGGTCTCCTCGATGGGCACGTCCGGGTCGAGCCGGGACGGGCGGTAGACGTCGATGTGGTCGACGCCGAGGCGCTGGAGGGAGTAGGCGGCGAAGTTCTTCACGGCGGCCGGGCGGCCGTCGAAGCCGTACCAGTCGCCGTCCGGGCCGCGCAGGGCGCCGAACTTCACGCTGACCAGCGCGTTCTCGCGCAGCGCGGCGGGGGCGGTGCGCAGCGCCTCGTTGATCAGCAGTTCGTTGTGGCCCATGCCGTAGAAGTCGCCGGTGTCGAGCAGGGTGACGCCGGCTTCCAGGGCCGCGTGGATGGTCGCGATGGACTCGGCGCGGTCCGCCTCGCCGTACATGCCGGACATGCCCATGCAGCCGAGGCCGAGGGCGGAGACCTGGGGGCCGGTGGTGCCGAGCTTTCGGGTTCGCATCGTCATGCCACTACTGTGACATGACAGCTGACAGATTTCAATATCTGTCACTCCAATCCTGTTCCGTGGACCTCTTTCGCGTGGTCCAGACCTCTTGACGAATGGTCTGGACCAGCGCACTGTCATGTCTGCGACATCCCGCTCCTGAGAACGACCCGACCCGTCACCGAACCCCCGCCGGGAGGCCCGATGCTCCGCCGCACCCTGCGCCTGCTCACCGCCGCCCTGACCGGCGCCGTCCTCGCCCCGCTCGCCCTCGCCAGCGCGCCCTCCGCCTCCGCGACCGCCGCCGCCGACACCTGCGCGGTGAAGTCGAGGCCGGCGGGCAAGGTGCTCCAGGGCTACTGGGAGAACTGGGACGGCTCCGCCAACGGGGTCCACCCGCCCTTCGGCTGGACCCCGATCACCGACTCCCGCATCCCCGCCCACGGCTACAACGTGATCAACGCGGCCTTCCCGGTGATCCGCTCCGACGGCACCGCGCTGTGGGAGGACGGCATGGACGCCGGCGTGAAGGTGGCCACGCCCGCCGAGATGTGCCAGGCCAAGGCGTCCGGCCAGACGATCCTGCTGTCCATCGGCGGTGCGGCGGCCGGGATCGACCTGTCGTCCCAGACCGTCGCCGACCGCTTCGTGGCGACGATCGTGCCGATCCTGAAGAAGTACAACTTCGACGGCATCGACATCGACATCGAGACCGGCCTCGTCGGCAGCGGCACCATCAACCAGCTGTCCGCGTCCCAGGCCAACCTGATCCGGATCATCGACGGAATCCTCGCCCAGATGCCCTCGAACTTCGGGCTGACGATGGCCCCGGAGACGGCGTACGTCACCGGCGGCAGCGTCACCTACGGCTCGATCTGGGGCGCGTACCTGCCGGTCATCAAGAAGTACGCGGACAACGGCCGGCTGTGGTGGCTGAACATGCAGTACTACAACGGCAGCATGTACGGCTGCTCCGGCGACTCCTACTCGGCGGGCACCGTACAGGGCTTCACCGCGCAGACCGACTGTCTGAACAAGGGCCTGGTGGTACAGGGCACGACGGTCAAGGTGCCCTACGACAAGCAGGTCCCGGGGCTGCCCGCCCAGCCCGGCGCGGGCGGCGGCTACATGTCCCCGTCCCTGGTCGCCCAGGCCTGGCGGAACTACGGCACCTCGCTCAAGGGCCTGATGACCTGGTCCGTCAACTGGGACGGCGCGAAGAACTGGACGTTCGGCGACAACGTCAAGGCGCTCCAGGGCCGTTGAGCGGGCGCGGGCACACGAATGCCCGCGGACACACGAATGCCGGGCGGGCCGACAACGGCCCGCCCGGCATCACGCGGTCGTGACTAGGCGCCCAGCAGACGCGAGGCCAGGTAGCCCTCGATCTGGTCGAGCGACACCCGCTCCTGCTTCATCGAGTCGCGCTCACGCACGGTGACGGCGTTGTCCTCGAGGGTGTCGAAGTCGACGGTCACGCAGTACGGCGTGCCGATCTCGTCCTGACGGCGGTAGCGGCGGCCGATGGCGCCGGCGTCGTCGAACTCGATGTTCCAGTGCTGGCGCAGCGCCTGGGCGAGACCCTTGGCCTTCGGGGACAGCTCCGGGTTGCGGGACAGCGGGAGCACCGCGACCTTCACCGGGGCGAGGCGGTGGTCGAGCCGCAGCACGGTCCGCTTCTCCATCTTGCCCTTGGCGTTGGGCGCCTCGTCCTCGACGTAGGCGTCCAGGAGGAAGGCCAGCATGGTGCGGCCGACACCCGCCGCCGGCTCGATGACGTACGGCGTCCAGCGCTCGCCGGCCTCCTGGTCGAAGTAGGAGAGGTCCTGGCCGGAGGCCTTGGCGTGCGCGGAGAGGTCGTAGTCGGTGCGGTTGGCGACGCCCTCCAGCTCGCCCCACTCGCTGCCGCCGAACTGGAAGCGGTACTCGATGTCGGCGGTGCGCTTGGAGTAGTGGGAGAGCTTCTCCTTCGGGTGCTCGTACCAGCGCATGTTCTCCTCACGGAGACCCAGGCCGGTGTACCAGTTCCAGCGCTGCTCCATCCAGTATTCCTGCCACTGCTCGTCCTCGCCGGGCTTGACGAAGAACTCCATCTCCATCTGCTCGAACTCGCGGGTGCGGAAGATGAAGTTGCCCGGCGTGATCTCGTTGCGGAACGACTTGCCCATCTGGGCGATGCCGAACGGCGGCTTGCGGCGCGAGGTGGTCTGCACCTGGGCGAAGTTGGTGAAGATGCCCTGGGCGGTCTCGGGGCGCAGGTAGGCGACGGAGCCGGAGTCCTGGGTCGGGCCGAGGTGGGTGGACAGCAGGCCGGAGAACTGCTTGGGCTCGGTGAACTGGCCCTTGTTGCCGCAGTTCGGGCAGTTGACGTCCGCGAGGCCGTTGGCCGGGGCGTGGCCCTTCTTCTCCTCGTACGCCTCCTCCAGGTGGTCGGCGCGGAACCGCTTGTGACACGAGGTGCACTCGGTCAGCGGGTCCGTGAAGGTGGCGACGTGGCCGGAGGCCACCCAGACCTCGGACGCCAGGATGACGGACGAGTCGATACCGACGACGTCCTCGCGCGACGTCACCATGTAGCGCCACCACTGGCGCTTGATGTTCTCCTTGAGCTCGACACCCAGCGGTCCGTAGTCCCAGGCGGCACGCTGGCCGCCGTAGATCTCACTGCAGGGGAAAACGAAGCCACGGCGCTTGCTCAGGCTGACGATGGTGTCGATCTTGTCGGCGGCCACGGTGCTCTCTTCATTAACGACGACGGGCGTTGAAGCGAGATGCTTCCAGCGAATGATTCAGGTTACCGGCGCAGGCTCCCCCACGACCAAATCGGCCCCTGTCCAGACCGTATGACGAGCGTTGTTGACAACGGTTTCCATATTTGTTGAAAATGACTGTCATGAACGTACGACGACGCCTCATACCCACCGCCGCCCTCGCGGCGGTCACCGCCCTCGGCACCGCCACCCTCGCCGGCTGCTCCGGCGACGCGGCGGGAGCGGGCAACACGTCCAAGTTCGACGTCGTCGCGTCGTTCTACCCGATGGCCTTCCTCGCCGAGCGGATCGGCGGGGACCACGTCCACGTCACCACCCTCACCTCCCCCGGCCAGGAACCGCACGACCTGGAGCTGAGCACCCGGCAGATCGCCTCCCTGGAGGAGTCCGACGCGGTGCTGTACCTGAAGAACCTCCAGCCCTCCGTCGACAAGGCGGTGGACCAGTCCCCGGTCGACACCAAGATCGACGCGGCCTCCCTGACCACGCTGGAGGAGCACGGCAACGAGGTCGGCGGCCACGCGGCCGAGCACGACCACCACGAGGACGGCGAGGAGGCGGGCAAGGACCCGCACATCTGGCTCGACCCGGTGCGCTACGCCCAGGTCGCCGAGGGCGTCGGCAAGGCCTTCGAGAAGGCCGACCCCGACCACGCGGCCGACTACAAGAAGAACACCGCCGCCCTGGTCGAGCAGCTGAACGCGCTGAACACCGAGTTCGAGAACGGCCTCGCGCACACCAAGAGCAAGGTCTTCATCACCACCCACGCCGCCTTCGGCTACCTCGCCGAGCGCTACGGACTCACCGAGGAGGCCATCAGCGGCCTCGACCCCGAGTCCGAGCCGAGCGCCGCCCGGGTGAAGGAGCTGGAGAAGACGGCCCGGGCCGACGGCGTCTCCACGGTCTTCTACGAGACCCTCGTCAGCGACAAGACCGCCAGGACCATCGCGCACGACACGGGCCTGAAGACCGACATCCTCGACCCGATCGAGGGCATCACCGACCACTCCCGCGGCCAGGACTACTTCGCGGTCCAGCGGGCCAACCTGAAGGCGCTCCAGCAGGCCCTGGGCGCCAAGTGACCGCCACGGGAGGCACCATGACCACCGGCGAACCCGTCATAGCCCTGCGCCAGGTGACCGCCGAACTCGCCGCCCGGCCCGTGCTGCGCGGCGTCGACCTCACCGTCGGCCGCGGCGAGGTCGTCGCGCTGCTCGGCGCCAACGGCTCCGGCAAGTCCACCGCCATCCGCGCGATCATCGGCCAGGTGCCGGTCAGCGGCGGCACCGTCGAGCTGTTCGGCACCCCGCGCCGGTCCTTCCGCGACTGGGCGCGCGTGGGCTACGTACCGCAGCGCACGACCGCCGCGGGCGGCGTCCCGGCGACGGTCACCGAGATCGTCTCCTCCGGCCGGCTCGCCCGCACCCGCTTCGGGCCCTTCCGCAAGGCCGACCGGGAGGCCGTGCGGCGCGCCCTGGAGCTGGTCGGCATGGCCGACCGCGCCAAGGACTCGGTGACCGCCCTGTCCGGCGGCCAGCACCAGCGGGTGCTGATCGCCCGCGCGCTGGTCTCCGAGCCGGAACTGCTGATCATGGACGAGCCGATGGCCGGCGTCGACCTGGCCAGCCAGGAGGTGCTGGCCGAGACCCTGCGCCGGCAGGTGGCGGCCGGTACGACGGTCCTGCTCGTGCTGCACGAGCTGGGCCCGCTGGAGCCGCTGATCGACCGGGCGGTCGTCCTGCGCGACGGCTGCGTCCTGCACGACGGCCCGCCGCCGCGCGCGGTCGGCCAGCACGCCCTGCCCGGCCACGACCACGTACACCCGCACGCACCGGCGGGCACCGAACCGATCCGCACGGGACTGCTGAGCTGATGGAATTCCTGAACTACGCCTTCATGCAGCGGGCGCTGCTGGCCGCCGTGCTGGTCGGCATCACCGCGCCCGCGGTCGGCATCTACCTGGTCCAGCGCCGCCAGGCCCTGATGGGCGACGGCATCGGACACGTGGCCATGACCGGTGTCGGCCTCGGCTTCCTGCTGTCCACCTCCCCGGTGTGGATGGCGACGGCCGTCTCCGTGGTCGGCGCGGTCCTGATGGAGCTGATCCGCTGGTACGGCCGCACCCGCGGCGACATCGCCCTGGCCATGCTGTTCTACGGCGGCATGGCCGGCGGCGTGATGCTGATCAACCTGGCGCCGGGCGGCTCCAACGCCAACCTGACCTCGTACCTGTTCGGCTCCCTGTCCACGGTCTCCCCGTCCGACGTGACCGCGATCTGCGTGCTGGCCGCCTTCGTGCTGCTGGTCACCCTGGGCCTGCGCCGCCAGCTGTTCGCGGTCAGCCAGGACGAGGAGTTCGCGCGGGTCACGGGCCTGCCGGTGCGCGCCCTGAACCTGCTGACGGCCGTCACCGCGGCCGTCACCGTCACCGTCGCCATGCGGGTGGTCGGACTGCTGCTGGTGTCCGCGCTGATGGTCGTCCCCGTGGCGGCGGCCCAGCAGCTCACCCGCAGCTTCACCGTCACCTTCGTGATCGCCGTCGCCCTCGGCGTGGCCGTGACCGTCAGCGGCACGGTCACCTCGTACTACCAGGACGTCCCGCCCGGCGCCACGATCGTGCTGCTGACCATCGCCGCCTTCCTCGCGCTGACCGCGCTCGCCACCCCGCTGGCCCGGCGGCGCGCCCGCGCGGCGGCCGCGGCACGGCCCGCCCCGGACCCCGCGGAATGCACGATCCCCGCCGCGCGGGAGGCCGCTGACGAGGTCGGCGTCTGACCGCCGACCGCCTGGACTGGCACAATGGCCCGGGCACAAGCGAGCCATCGAAGGAGGCAACGGTGACGACCGCTGGACCGCCCGTGAAGGGGCGCGCTACCCGCCAGCGTGCAGCCGTGGCGGCGGCCCTGGACGAGGTCGACGAGTTCCGCAGCGCCCAGGAGCTGCACGACATGCTCAAGCACAAGGGCGACTCCGTCGGGCTGACCACGGTCTACCGCACCCTCCAGTCCCTCGCCGAGGCCGGCGAGGTCGACGTCCTGCGCACCTCCGACGGCGAGTCCGTCTACCGCCGCTGCTCCACCGGCGAGCACCACCACCACCTGGTCTGCCGCGCCTGCGGCAAGGCCGTGGAGGTGGAGGGCCCGGCCGTCGAGAAGTGGGCGGAGGCCATCGCGGCGGAACACGGCTACGTCAACGTGGCCCACACGGTGGAGATCTTCGGCACGTGCGCGGAGTGTGCGGCCGGCTGCTGAGCGCCGTTGCCGGGTGCGGGTCCGTGGACGGCCGGTCGCGCGGTTCCCCGCGCCCCTTGCGGGGCGCGGGTGAACCCGGTGGCTACGAGTCGCCCTTCATCGCCGCCTCCATCGCCAGCAGCTCCTCGTTCGGGACGGCGCCGCCGAAGCGGCGGTCCCGGGAGGCGAACTCCATGCAGGCCCGCCACAGGTCACGGCGGTCGAAGTCGGGCCACAGCACGTCCTGGAAGACCATCTCGGCGTACGCGCTCTGCCACAGCAGGTAGTTGGAGGTGCGCTGCTCGCCGCTCGGCCGCAGGAACAGGTCGACGTCCGGCATGTCCGGGTAGTACAGGTGCTTCCGCACGGTCTTCTCGGTGATCTTCGACGGGTCGAGCCGGCCCGCCTTGACCTCCTCGGCGATCGCCTGCGCCGCGTCGGTGAGCTCGGCACGGCCGCCGTAGTTCATGCAGAAGTACAGCGTGAGCAGGTCGTTGCCCTTGGTCTGCTCCTGCGCGACCTGGAGCTCCTTCGCCACCGACTTCCACAGCCGGGGCATGCGGCCCACCCAGCGCACCCGGATGCCGAGCGCGTCGAGCTCGTCGCGGGTCTTGCGGATGAAGTCGCGGTTGAAGTTCATCAGGAAGCGGACCTCGTCGGGCGAGCGCTTCCAGTTCTCGGTGGAGAAGGCGTACAGGGAGATGTTGCGCACGCCGATCTCGATCGAGCCCTGGAGCACGTCCAGCACCCGCTCGGCGCCGACCTTGTGCCCCTCCGTGCGCGGCAGCCCGCGCTCCTTGGCCCACCGTCCGTTGCCGTCCATGACGATCGCGACGTGGTTCGGCACCAGCTCACCGGGGAGCTTGGGCGCGCGGGCACCGGACGGATGCGGCTCCGGCGCCTTGTACTCGCGCCGCTGGCGCCCCAGGATCCCGCGTACGACCATGTGCTTCTCGTCTCCTCGACCCGTGCCGTGCTTACTTCTCTACGTAGCGCAGGGAGCGCAGTCCGCGCTCCAGATGCCAGTGCAGGTAGGCGGACACCAGCCCGCTGCCCTCGCGGACGTACCTCGGCTCGCACGCGTCCGCCGTCTCCCAGTCTCCCGTAAGCAGCGCCCCGAGCAGGACGAGGGTCTGCGGGGACGGCACGACGCTGCCGGGCACCCGGCAGTCGGCGCACACCGAGCCGCCGGAGGCCACGGAGAAGAACCGGTTCGGTCCCGGCATCCCGCACTTGGCGCAGTCGCCGAAGCTGGGCGCGTAGCCGTTGACGGCCAGGGACCGCAGCAGAAAGGCGTCGAGGACGAGATGCGGGGCGTGCTCGCCCCGGGCGAGCGTGCGCAGCGCCCCGACGAGCAGCAGGTACTGCTGTACCGCCGGCTCGCCCTCGTGGTCGGTGAACCGCTCGGCGGTCTCCAGCATGGCCGTCCCGGCGGTGTACCGGGCGTAGTCCGTGACGATCCCGCCGCCGTACGGAGCGATGGTCTCGCTCTGCGTGCACAGCGGCAGGCCACGCCCGACCAGCTCGCTCCCCCGGGCGAAGAACTGCACGTCCACGTGGGAGAACGGCTCCAGCCGGGCCCCGAACTTCGACTTCGTCCGCCGCACCCCGCGGGCCACGGCCCGCACCCGTCCGTGCCCGCGCGTGAGCAGGGTGATGATCCGGTCCGCCTCGCCCAGCTTCTGGGTGCGCAGCACGATGCCGTCGTCGCGGAACAGACTCATGAGCCCATTCTCGCCCATGGGCGGGGGCGCTAGAGCACCTCTCCGCGGCTGCGGGCGTTGGCGTAGGCGGTGGCCGCGCTGAGCCGCTCGGCCGGGGTGGCGCAGCGCAGCGCACCCGGCTCGGCGTCCCACTCGCGCCCGCCGCCGTAGGGTCTCACCTGGACGTAGGGGCCCTCGTGCCCCATGACGACGCCGACCTTCCCGGTGCGGGTGTCCATCACATGACTGCCGACGACGGGTTTCACCGGGCCTCCCCCGCCAGCACCGCCGCCAGCCGGCGCGCGGTCTGGACCGAACACCGCCCCAGGTCCACCAGCGGGCTGGGCACCTCCCGCACGACACTCACCGGATCGAGCCCCAGCGACGGGAGAACGACCCCGGCCTTCTCGAGAGCCGACCGCAATTCCCTCAACGCCTCCTCCGCCTCTTCGATGCCGCTCACTCTGCTCCCCTTCCGTAGTTGGAGTTTACGCTTTGTACATCAAGCGTGACGCTCCGCTTCTCCACTCGGAAGGCGTCCCGGACCCGGGTCGGCCGTGGCCGGAGGTCCGCGACAGGCGGTGCGGGACCGCTCGGGCGCGGAACGCGAACGCGCCGGACGGGGCCGGGATTCACCCGGGTGGAGCTGGGACGGGCGGGTTCGTTCGCGTGCGCTGTCTTGACCGCCCCCACGGCCCCTCCTATCGTCGCGCTACCGAGCGGACGTAGGACGTAGGACGTCGTATCTCACTCCTCCCACCACTGCCACCACTCCTCCCCTCACCCCATCCCTCATCGGCCCCACCGACCTGCTGGAGGACCCGTGCGCGACGACGTGACCCCCGACGTACCGGCACCGCGCCGCCGGTCGTTGCTGCTGGGTGCCGGGGTGCTGGGCGCGGGTGCGGCGCTGGCGGGGTGTTCCGCCGGGCCGGAGTCGACCAACGACACCGGCGGCGGGGGCAGCGGCAAGGACCGGACGCTGACCGCCGTCATCGGCTACGGCAACGACGGCAGCTGGGACCCGACGCAGACCGCCTCCGCGTTCGCGATGGCCGCCAACAATCACATCTACGAGGGACTTCTCGACACCGACCCGATCACCCGGGCGCCGTACCCCGCGCTCGCCACCGCGCTCCCCGCCGACCCGAAGGCGACCACCTGGCGGTTCACGCTGCGCGACGGCGCCACGTTCCACGACGGCAGGCCCGTCACCGCCGACGACGTCGTGTTCGTCTTCGACCGGATCCTCGACCCGAAGACGCAGACCCTCGCCAAGGGCTTCTTCGCGTCCTGGCTGGAGTCGGTCCGCGCGGCCGGCGCCCGGACCGTCGAGCTGCGGCTCAGGTTCCCGTTCCCGGACGGCCTCGCCCGGCTCACCCTCGCCAAGATCATGCCCGCGCACGTCTACTCCCGGCCCGGCGCCTGGGACGACGCGGTCAAGGGGCTGGCCGTGGGCTCGGGGCCGTACCGGCAGGCCGCGCACCACCCGAAGTCGAACACCACCTTCGAGGCGTTCGCCGCGTACAACGGCCCGCGCAGGCCCGTCTTCCGGAAGATGAACTGGCTGACCATCGTGGACGCCTCCTCGCGTGTCGCGCGCATCTCCGGCACCGGCGCCGGCGCGCAGATCGCCGACAACATCCCGTACGCCAACATCCCCCGCCTGGAGCAGGGCGGGCTGAAGGTGGCCGGCGGTGCCGGGATGAACAACCTGTTCCTGATGTTCGACACCCGGCACAAGCCGTTCGACGACGTCCGGGTGCGCCAGGCCCTGCACTACGCCATCGACAGCGAGAAGATGGTGCGGGTCGCCCTGAAGGGGCACGGCAGGCCCGCGTCCTCGTTCCTCAACGAGGGCAACCCCAGCCACCGGCGGGCCAGGACCGTCTACGACTACGACCCGGGCAAGGCGAAGGCGCTGCTGAGGGCCGCCGGGGTGAGCGGTCTGAACGTCGAGATCATGGCCGTCAACGTCAGCTGGATCGTGGACTGCCTGCCGACGATCAAGTCCTGCTGGGACGCGGTGGGCGTGCGCACCACCCTGGCGCCGCAGGAGACCACGGCCGTGTTCACCAAGCTGGACCAGCGGCGGGACTACCAGGTGGTGGCCGCCGCCTCCAACCCCAACCAGTTCGGGCTCGACGCCGACCTGATCATGCGCTACAACCACGGCCCCGAGAACCTGTGGATGCGCTACACGCGGTGGGCGGACGACCCGGTCGCCCGGCGGCTCTTCGCGGACATGGACCGGGCCACCCGGGAGCCGGACCCCGCGCGGAAGAAGGCGATGATCCAGGACTACATCGACGTCGTCGCCGAACAGGCCGTGCTGTACCCGGTCGTCCACAACGAGCTGATGACCGCCTGGGACCCGCGCGAGCTCACCGGGATAAGGCCCCAGCCCTACCCCGGCGTCAACCTCCTCCAAGCCCGCTGGATCTGACGCATGACCACGGTCGTACGCATCCTGCTGCGCCGGATCACCCTGCTGGTGCCGCTGCTGCTGGGCATCGTGCTGTTCGTGTTCCTGGTGATGCGGTTCTCCGACGCCGACCCGGCGTCCGCGTTCTTCCAGGGCGCCAACCCCACCCCCGGGCAGCTGCACGACTTCCGGGAGCGCAACGGGCTGCTGGACCCGCTGCCCGTGCGCTACGTCCACTTCGTCGGCGACGTCCTCCACGGCGACCTCGGCACCAGCGCCCTCACCCGCGCCCCCGTGCTCGACCAGGTCACCACCGCGCTGCCGCTCACCCTCCAGCTGACCTTCCTCGGGCTCGCCCTGGCCGTCGTGCTGGCGCTGGCGGGCGGGGTGACGGCGGCGGTGTACCGGGACCGGCTGCCGGACCAGGTCATCCGGGTGGTGTCGCTGGTCGGGGTGGCCGCGCCCGGCTTCTGGCTGGCGCTGCTGATGATCCAGTACCTCGCCGTGGACCGGGGCTGGTTCCCCACCGGCGGCTACATCAACCCGGGCGACTCGGTCACCGGCTGGCTGCGGACCATGGCGCTGCCCGCCGTCGCCCTGTCCCTGCCGGTCGCCGCCCAGCTCACCCGGATCGTGCGGACCTCGGTGGTGGAGGAGCTGGACAAGGACTACGTCCGCACGGCGATCGGGAGCGGGCTGCCGCCGCGTGTCGTGGTCGGCCGGAACGTGCTGCGCAACGCGCTGGTCAACCCGCTCACCGTGCTCGGGCTGCGGGTCGGCTATCTGCTCGGCGGTGCCGTCGTCATCGAGACGATCTTCTCGCTGCCCGGCATGGGCAAGCTGATGATCGACGCGGTGCAGAACGGCGACCCGGCGGTGGTGCAGGGCGTGGTGCTGACCACCGCGACCGGGTTCGTCGTCGTCAACCTCGTCATCGACATCCTGTATCTGCTGGTCAACCCACGACTGAGGGCGGGCTGATGGTCACGCGCGCGAGGCTCACCGAGCGGCTGTCCCGGCCCGGCGTCCGGCTGCGCGGCTGGCGCCGGCTGCCCTGGCCGTCGAAGGCCGCCGTCTGCTTCCTGACCGTGGTCGTCCTCGTCGCCCTCCTCGCGCCGGTGCTGGCGCCGGACGACCCGCTCGACATGCGGGATCCGGCCGGCGGGACGGGGGCGCCGTCCGCCGCGCACTGGATGGGGCAGGACAGCCTGGGCCGGGACATCCTGAGCCGGCTGATGTACGGCGCCCGCTGGTCGCTGGCCATCGGGCTGGGCGCGACCGCGCTGGCGCTGGTGGCCGGGGCCGTGCTCGGGGCCGTGGCCGCCACCTCCCGCAAGGCCGTGGACGAGACGCTGATGCGCTGCCTGGACGTGGTGATGGCGTTCCCCGGCATCGCGCTGGCCGCCGTGCTGGTGGCCGTGTTCGGCGGCGGGATCGGCGTGCTGATCTGCGCCATCGCGTTCCTGTTCACCCCGCCGGTGGCACGGGTGGTACGGGCGAACGTGCTGGACCAGTACGGCGAGGACTACGTCACCGCCGAGCGGGTCATCGGCGCCCGCACCCCGCACATCGTGCTGCGCCACGTGGCCGTCAACTGCGCCGCCCCCGTGCTGGTGTTCTGCACGGTCCAGGTCGCCGAGGCGATCGTCTTCGAGGCGTCCCTGTCCTTCATCGGCGCGGGGGTCAGGCCCCCGGACCCGTCCTGGGGCAGTGTCATCGCCGACGGCAAGAACATGGTGCTGACCGGCGGCTGGTGGGCGACCGTCTTCCCGGGGCTGCTGATCCTTCTCACCGTGCTGGCGCTGAACATCCTCTCCGAGGGCGTGTCGGACGCCTGGGCCGCGCCCGCCCCCAGGGAGGTGCGGACGCCCGCGGACCGGCTCCAGACGCCCGAGCCCGGCACCGGCGCCGTGCTGCCGCTGCCCGGCCTCGCCGAGGCCGCCCGGCGGCTGCGCTCCCGGGCCCGGCCGCTGCCCGACCGCAGCGGACAGCCGGTGCTCGCCGTGGAGAACCTCACCATCGGCTTCCCGGACCGGCACCGGGGCGTGGACATCGTCGCCGGGGTCGGGTTCGAGGTGTACCCCGGCGAGGTGCTGGGCCTGGTCGGCGAGTCGGGCTGCGGCAAGTCGCTGACCGCGCTCACCGTGATGGGGCTCCAGCCGAAGGGGGCCCGGATCGGCGGGCAGGTGCGGTTCAGGCAGCGGGACCTGCTGACCGAGCCGGCCAGGGCCCGGCGCCGGCTGCTCGGCCACGAGATGGCCATGGTCTACCAGGACGCCCTGTCCTCGCTGAACCCGGCCATGACCATCCGCGCCCAGCTCCGCCAGCTCGTCCGGCGCGGCGGCCGGCGCGGCCCCGCCGAGCTGCTGTCGCTGGTCGGGCTGGACCCGGAGCGCACCCTGCGCAGCTATCCGCACGAGCTGTCCGGCGGGCAGCGCCAGCGCGTGCTCATCGCGATGGCGCTGTCCCGCGAACCGAAGCTGATCGTCGCCGACGAGCCGACCACCGCCCTGGACGTCACCGTGCAGGCCCAGGTGATGGAGCTGCTGCTGCGGCTGCGCGAGGAGCTGGGCTTCGCGCTGGTCCTGGTCTCGCACGACCTGGCGCTGATCGCGGACGTCACCGACCGGGTGGCGGTGATGTACGGCGGGCGGATCGTGGAGACCGGGGTGACCGCCGACCTGGTGGGGGCGCCGGCCCACCACTACACGCGCGGCCTGCTCGGCAGCGTGCTGTCGCTGGAGTCCGCCGAGGAGCGGATGACGCAGATCAAGGGGGTCGTGCCGGCCCCGGCCCACTTCCCGGCGGGCTGCCGCTTCGCCGACCGCTGCCCGCTGGCCACCGAGGTGTGCCACACCACCGTGCCGGTCCCGGCCGGCACCGCCACGCACACGGCCGCCTGCCACCACCCGGCGGTGGAGCTGTCGTCCACGGAGAGCGAGGAGGCCCTGCAATGACCGCCGTGGTGGAGGTACGGGACGCGCACGTGGTGCACCGGGCGCGCGGCGGCGGACTCTTCCGGCGGGGCCGGGTGTACGCCCTGACCGGCGCCGAGCTGTCCGTGGCGGCCGGGGAGACGGTCGGCGTGGTCGGCGAGTCGGGGTGCGGGAAGTCGACGCTGGCGAAGGTGCTGGTGGGCATCCAGCGGCCGGTGGCGGGCACGGTGGCGTTCCGCGGCCGGGACCTGTGGGCGATGCCGGCCGCCGAGCGCCGGGCGACCGTGGGGGCGGGCACCGGGCTGGTCTTCCAGGACCCGTCGACCGCGCTGAACCGCCGGCTGACCGTCCGCCGCATCCTGCGCGACCCGCTGGACGTGCACCGGCGCGGCACCCGGCCCGAACGCGAGGCGCGGGTGCGGGAGTTGATGGCGCTGGTGGGGCTGCCCGGGGCGCTCGCCGACGCCCTGCCCGGACAGCTGTCGGGCGGTCAGCGGCAGCGGGTGGCCATCGCCCGCGCGCTCGCCCTGGAACCGGCGCTGGTGGTCGCCGACGAGCCGACCAGCGCCCTGGACGTCTCGGTGCGCGCGCAGATCCTGAACCTGCTGCTGGACCTGAGGGAACGCCTCGGCCTCGCCCTGGTGTTCGTCTCGCACGACATCCAGACGGTACGGCGGATGAGCGACCGGGTGATCACGATGTACCTGGGCCGGATCGTGGAGGAGACCCCGGCCGGCCGGGTCACCGACGCGGCCCGGCACCCGTACACCCGGGCCCTGTTCTCGGCCACGCCGGGCCTGCTGGACCCCATCGACCCGATCCCGCTGACCGGGCCGGTGCCCTCGGCGACCCGCCCGCCGAGCGGCTGCCCGTTCCGCACCCGGTGCTGGAAGGCCGACGAGCTGTGCGCCCGGGTGATGCCGGACTTCTCGGCCGCGTCACACCCCGCTCACCGCTACCGGTGTCACCATCCTGTGGAGGAGGACACGTCGACCAGAGACCTCACGCGCCAGGAGCCCTGAATGACCCTTCCCGCCCCGCTCACCGGTGTCGTCCCGCCCGTCTGCACACCCCTGACACCGGAGCGCGAGGTGGATGAACCATCCCTGCTGCGGCTGGTGGACTTCCTGGTGGAGGCGGGGGTGCACGGGCTGTTCCTGCTGGGCTCGACCTCGGAGGCGGCGTTCCTGACGGACGCGCAGCGCCGGCGGGTGGTGGCGGCCGTGACCGCGCACGTGGGCGGGCAGCTGCCGGTCATCGCCGGCGCGATCGACATGACCACCCCGCGGGTCCTGGAGCACGTCGCGGCGGTCACCTCGGCCGGTGCGCGGGCCGTCGTCGTCACCGCCCCGTTCTACGCCCGCACCCACCCCGCGGAGATCGTCCACCACTACCGCCGGATCGCCGCCGCCAGCCCGGTCCCGGTGATCGCCTACGACATCCCCGTGGCCGTGCACACCAAGCTGCCCCCGGATCTGGTGCTGGGGCTCGCCGGGGACGGCGTACTGGCCGGGATCAAGGACTCCAGCGGGGACCTGGCGGCCTTCCGGGAGCTGGTCACCGGCTCCCGCGCGCACCCGGGGTTCGGGGTGCTGACCGGCTCGGAGCAGATCACCGACGCGGCGCTGGAGCTGGGCGCGGACGGGGCGGTGCCGGGCCTCGCCAACGTCGACCCGCACGGGTACGTCCGGCTGTACCGGCAGTGCCGGGCGGCGGACCGGGAGGGCGCGCGGGCCGAACAGGAGCGGCTGTGCGCCCTGTTCGGAATGGTCGGGGTGGGCGATCCGGCGCGGATGGGCGGCAGTTCGGCGGCGCTCGGCGCGTTCAAGGCGGCCCTGCACCTGCGCGGCGTCATCGACTGCCCGCTGACCGCCGAGCCGCAGGTCCCGCTGTCCGGCGAGGAGGTCGAGCGGGTCGGCAAGTTCCTCGCGGCGGCGGGCCTGCTGGGACAGGACGCGCACGGACGCTGACAGCGGCGTACGGCCCGGAAGCGGCGCGCGCCCGCGTAGGCGCTCAGCGCGCTCCCCTGCGCACCTCCCGCAGCGCGTAGTGCACCGCCCAGGCGTCCGCCACCGGGCCCAGGTGGCCCAGCTTGTCGGGGTTGACCACGATGCGGATGGCCTGGATCCGCCCGTCGAGGATGTCGAGCGCCACGGCGTTGAGCACCCGCCCCTCCGGATCCCGGAAGACCGCGCCGGGCTGTCCGTTGACCTGGTGCGGCGCGCAGGTGACGCCGATCCCGGCGAGCTGGGGGAAGACGGTGGCGAGCAGCCGGGCCACGTTCTCGGCGCCCAGGACGCTCCGAGCCAGCTGGGGTGCCTTGCCGCCGCCGTCGCCGGCCATCGACACATCGGCGGCGAGCAGGTCCCGCAGCCCGAGGACATCGCCCTCGCGCAGGGCGTCGAAGAACCGCGCGGCCAGTGCGTCCCGCTCGGTGCGGTCCGCCTCGAAGCGGGGCCGGCCCTCGGTCATGTGGCGCCGGGCGCGCACCAGGAGCTGGCGGCAGGCCGCCTCCGAGCGGTCGACCGCCTCGGCGATCTCGGGGAAGCCGAAGTCGAACACCTCCCGCAGCACGAAGACCGCGCGCTCCAGCGGGCTGAGCCGCTCCAGGAGCAGCAGGGCGGCCATCGACACCGAGTCGGCCAGCTCCGCCGAGCGCTCCGGGTCCTGGTAGGGGTCGGCGAGCAGCGGCTCGGGGAACCAGGGGCCGACGTAGGCCTCCCGGCGGACCCGGGCCGAGCGCAGTACGTCGATGGACAGCCGGGTCACCGTGGCCGACAGGAACGCCTTGACCGAGCGGGGCCGGACCGGGGAGGCGGTGAAGCGCAGCCAGGTCTCCTGGACGGCGTCCTCGGCCTCGCCGACGCTGCCGAGGATGCGGTAGGCGATGGAGAACAGCAGCGGCCGCAGCTCCTCGAACTCCTCGGTCCTGCCGGTGCTGGTGCTCGTGCTCGTACTCATGCCCAACGCCCCCGTCGTGGTCGGTCACCGCGCCACATCATGGCATTCAGGGCAGCGGGACGCGACGGAACTCCAGGGTCTCGTAGGGGCTGTCGGTGCCGGTCTCGTAGAGGACGCCGATGTGGCGGGCGTCGAGCTGGACGAGGTCGGAGTAGGCGGACGGGCGGTCGGTGAGGGTGCGCAGCGGGAGGAAGCCGCGGCCGGCGTCCGTACCGGCCCACAGGGCGAGGGCGCGGCGGGCGGTGGGCACGGAGGGCGCGGAGAACAGCAGGGGCGCGCCCGGGGTGTCGGGCTGCAGGACGCTGCCCTGGACGACGGGGACGGCGTTCAGGGCGGGCTGGACGGCGTAGGGGCGGTCCAGGGTGAGGCCGCCGTCGCTGGAGTAGCCGTAGAGCCGGTTGCCGGGCGCGGTGCCGTTCTGGTCGCGGGCGGCGAGGTAGACGCGGCCGTCGGGGAGCTGGGCGGCACTGGTCTCGTTGGCGTTGGTGACGCCGTCGTAGCCGGCGTCCGTGAAGCCGAGGTGCCAGGTGTGGCCGACGTCGTCGCTGTAGAGGGCGTGGCCGCCGTAGTACCTGGCCTCCTGGCCGGTGTCGGGGGAGCCGGCGGGCGGGGCCGCGGAGTGGTTGGCGGGGATCAGCAGGCGGCCGGTGTGCGGGCCGCGGGTGAGGGCGAGGGCGTGGCCGGGGCCGGTGGCGTACCAGCGCCAGTCCGGCCGCTTCACCGCGTCGGTGATGTCCCGGGGGGCGGTGAAGTGCCGGCCGTCGTCCGCGCTGCGCTGGACGTAGACCCGGCGGCCCCGCTCCGGGGCGACCTCGCCGCGCATGATCCGCGCCTCGGTCACGCCGCCGCTGTTGCCGCAGGTCACCAGGACGACGGTGCCGGTGCGCGGGTCGACGACGGGGGCCGGGTTGCCCCGGGTGTCGCCGTGGCCGGCGGCGACCACGGTGAGCGGGTCCCAGGTGCAGCCGCCGTCGGCGGAGCGGCGCAGCACGACGTCGATGTCCCCGCTGTCCTGGGCGCCGCCGCGGCGGCCCTCGGCGAAGGCGAGGAGGGTGCCGGGCCGGGTGCGCACCACGGCGGGGATGCGGTAGACGGCGTAGCCGCCCTGTCCGGAGACGTACGGCACCGAGGTCTCGCAGGTGCCGGGCGCCGCGTGCGCGGGCTGCCGGGTGGTGAGCGCGGTGAGGGCGCCGAGTGCGGTGAGGAGGGCGAGGACGGTCGTGTGGGAGCGGCTGCGCGGGGTCACACGCTGATGCTGCCCGCGGCGGCGGCGCCGTCCTTACGCCGGCGGGGTGATCAGGAGGGGGTGCGGGCGGCGGCCAGCAGCCGGGTGACGTCGTCGGCGCGGATGGTGAGGGCGGCGCCCACGGTGGCGAGGGCGTCGCGTTCGGCGGGGGTGTAGGGGCCGTCGGCGAGGGCGATGCGGGCGCCCTGGAGGAGCAGGGCCTCGCGGCCGGGAGGGGCGAGGTGCGGGGCGAGCGGGTCCAGGGCCTCGTGCAGCTCTATGGTCAGCCCGGCCCCGGACGGCTGCTCGAAGTACCGGCCGGTGTCGGCGGCGAGGGCGTCGACCAGCGCGGCGAGCTGTTCCTCGGTGCAGTCGGCGAAGCCGGCCGCGCGGACCGTGGCGGCGGCCGTCTCCAGGGCCGTACGGGAGGAGGTGCCGCCCGCGGCGAGGACGGCGAGGGCGACGGTGTGCACGGCGTCGCGGAGCATCGCGGAGAAGCGGCGGGTGGTGGGGTGGCCCAGGACGTCGGTGCCGAAGTGGTGCCGGCAGGCGGCGCACTCCACGACCGGTCCGGTCTCGCCGCGCGGCAGCAGGGGCACGCCGAGCAGGGTGAGCCTGCGGCGGCCGGTGAGCCGCTGGTAGTTGCGGTCGCCGCCGCAGCCGGGACAGAAGAACTCTCCGTCGCCGACGGGCGTCCACGCGGTGCGGGTGCCCAGGATGCGCAGGGCCCCGGTGGCACGGCCGTCTCGTCCCCGTACTGGCAGCACGTCGCACCTCCGTAACGGCGCGGCAGCATCGCCGCGCTGGCGTGATGTTAGCCACATCCAGGAGGTGGAGTCAGTACCCCGTAGGAGACCTTTCCGTGACCTGGGGGCGCGTTGGCCGGAAACCGGCGTCCCCGCCCGCCGGTTGGGCGGCGGGCGGGGGTGCGGGCGAGGGGGCCGTCAGCGGGTGGCGCGGTTGACGGCGGAGACGACCGCCTTCAGGGAGGCGCGCGTGGTGTTCGCGTCGATGCCGATCCCCCACAGGACCTTGCCGTCGATCGCGCATTCGATGTACGAGGCGGCCTGCGCGGAGGCGCCCTCGCTCATCGTGTGCTCCTGGTAGTCCAGCAGGCGTACGTCGATGCCCAGGGTGTGCAGGGCGTCGAAGAAGGCCGAGATCGGACCGTTGCCGGAGCCGGTCAGGACGGTGTCCCGGCCGTCGACGGTGGCCTCGACGGTGAGGGTGTCCACGCCGTCGGTGTCCGTCGTGGACTGGCCGGTCCTGACCTGGATGCGGCCCCAGGGGTTGTCCGGGTTGGGCAGGTACTCGTCCTGGAAGACGGCCCAGATGTCCTTCGGCGTGATCTCGCCGCCCTCGGCGTCGGTCTTCGCCTGGATGATCCTGGAGAACTCGATCTGCATCCGGCGCGGCAGGTCCAGCTTGTGGTCGTTCTTCAGGACGTAGGCGATGCCGCCCTTGCCGGACTGGGAGTTGACCCGGATGACGGCCTCGTAGGAGCGGCCGACGTCCTTGGGGTCGATGGGCAGGTACGGCACCGCCCACTCGATGTCGTCGACCGTGACGCCCCTGGCCTTCGCCTCGGCCTCCATGGCGTCGAAGCCCTTCTTGATGGCGTCCTGGTGGGAGCCGGAGAAGGACGTGTAGACCAGGTCGCCCACGTACGGGTGGCGCGGGTGGACCTCCATCTGGTTGCAGTACTCCCACGTACGGCGGATCTCGTCGATGTCGGAGAAGTCGATCTGCGGGTCGACGCCCTGGGAGAACAGGTTCATGCCCAGGGTGACCAGGTCGACGTTGCCGGTGCGCTCGCCCTGGCCGAACAGGCAGCCCTCGACGCGGTCGGCGCCGGCCATCAGGGCCAGCTCGGCGGCGGCGACGGCCGTGCCGCGGTCGTTGTGCGGGTGCACGGACAGGCAGACGTACTCGCGGCGGGAGAGGTTGCGGTGCATCCACTCGAAGCGGTCCGCGTGCGTGGAGGGGGTGGAACGCTCCACGGTGGCGGGCAGGTTGAGGATGATCTCGCGGCCCGGGCCGGGCTGCCAGACGTCCATGACCGCCTCGCAGACCTCCAGGGCGAAGTCCAGCTCGGTGTCGGTGAAGATCTCCGGCGAGTACTGGTAGCCGAACTCGGTCTCGGGACCCAGCAGCTTCTCGGCGTACTCCATCACCAGACGGGTGCCGTCGACGGCGATCTGCTTGATGTCGTCCTTGGAGCCGCGGAAGACGACCCGGCGGAAGACCGGCGCGGTGGCGTTGTACAGGTGGACGGTGGCGCGCCGGGCACCCTTGAGGGATTCCACCGTGCGCTCGATCAGGTCCTCGCGGGCCTGGGTCAGCACCGAGATCGTGACGTCGTCCGGGATCGCGCCCTCTTCCTCGATGATCGAGCGCACGAAGTCGAAGTCGGTCTGGCCGGAGGCGGGGAAGCCGACCTCGATCTCCTTGTAGCCCATCTTCACCAGCTGGTCGAACATCCGGCGCTTGCGCTCGGGCGACATCGGGTCGATCAGCGCCTGGTTGCCGTCGCGCAGGTCGGTGGAGAGCCAGCGGGGCGCGGCGGTGATCCGCTTGCCGGGCCAGGTGCGGTCCGGGATGTCGACCTGCTCGTAGCGGCCGTACTTGTGGATCGGCATGGGGCTGGGCTGCTGGCGGTTGGCCATGATGCGTGGGCTCCTCGGGGTGTCCCGGATATCCGGACGGACGGCCGACGACGCAACGCCAGAGCTCCGCGGGGAGGGAGTCGGCCTCGACTACAGACCCTCGCCGCGGCAGCTAAGAAGAAGCAGCCAGGAACGCATGATGCTCCGCAGCCTAGCCGAGCCGTTCCGGACGCGCGGGCCTGTCCCAGTATGCGGGACCCCACGGCGAATCCGGACAAAAAGTGCGCCAGCCCACATCGCCGTACCACAACGTCACGCTGCGTGGCCATCGTTGTCCGGGTATTTCACCAATCATGGTGGCAGGTAGTGACAGTGAGGTCACACAATGCGATGGTTCCAGTTATGACCAGCAACGGGGGCTTCGAGCCCGTCTTCTGCACGATCGTGCCGCCGCACGTCCTCGACCAGCTCGCCCGGAACGACGACCCCGCCCTGTCCGGCCCGGCCCGCCGGTCCCTGGAGCACGACGCCTACCAGCGCACCAAGAGGCGCCTGACCACGGTGATCGGCGCCGCCGCCGTCGCCCCGCCCGAGGGCGCCGCCGACGACCGGCCGCACCGGACGATCTACGACGCCGAGCACACCCAGGACCTGCCCGGCACCAAGGTCCGCGAGGAGGGCTCCGAGCCCGGCTCCGACGCCTCCGTCAACCGGGCCTACGCGGGCCTCGGCGCCACCTTCGACCTGTATCTGAAGGTGTACGGCCGGCGCTCCATCGACGGCAACGGCATGCCGCTGGACGCCACCGTGCACTTCGGCGAGGGCTACGACAACGCCTTCTGGAACGGCGAGCAGATGGTCTTCGGCGACGGGGACAACGAGGTCTTCCTCGACTTCACCATCCCGGTCGACGTCATCGGCCACGAGCTGACCCACGGCGTCACCCAGCACACCGCCAACCTGGACTACCACGGCCAGTCCGGCGCGCTCAACGAGTCGCTCTCCGATGTCTTCGGCTCGCTGATCAAGCAGTACACGCTCGGCCAGACCGCCGCCGAGGCCGACTGGCTGATCGGCGCCGGGCTGCTCGCCCCGCGCGTCACCGGCACCGCCCTGCGCTCGATGAAGGCCCCGGGCACGGCGTACGACGACGACGTCCTCGGCAAGGACCCGCAGCCGGCGCGGATGGAGGACTACGTCCGCACCAGCCGCGACAACGGCGGCGTGCACATCAACTCCGGCATCCCCAACCACGCCTTCTACCTGACCGCCACCGCCCTCGGCGGCCACTCCTGGGAGAAGGCCGGGCAGGTCTGGTACGACGTGCTGACCGGCGGCGACCTCAAGGAGGACGCCCAGTTCACCGACTTCGCCACGCTGACGGTGAAGGCGGCCCGGGAGCGGTACGGCGCCGGGGACGAACTGCGGGCCGTGCAGAAGGCCTGGGAACAGGTGGGGGTGCGCACGCTGTAGTTCCGTACTAGACACGTAGCCATGCGTATTCGAGTACGGCGTACAGGCGGTTTCGCGGGCATCGAGCGCGAGGCCGAGGTGGACACCTGCGACCGGCCCGACGCCGAGGAGTGGCAGGCCCTGGCCGGGCGCGTCCTCGCGTCCGGCCGGAGCGCGCCCCCGGCGGGCGTCCCGGACGGTTTCAGCTACGAGATCACGGTCGACGGCCGCACGGTGTGCACGGCCGATCCCCGGCTCACCGACGACGAGAGGGAGTTGGTCGCACGAGTGCTGAAGGAAGGCGCGTGACGAGGCGTTGACTTCCGTCGCCGGGGATGCGGATGATCCCGCCCATGGCGACTGACGCAGGCACCGAGATACCCCGGTTCCCGGCCGGCTTCCTGTGGGGCGTGTCGACCTCGGCCCATCAGATCGAGGGCGCGGCCGACGTGCGGGAGCCGTCCGTCTGGGACGAGTTCACGGCCGGTCCGGGGCGGGTGCGGGACGGCTCGACGGCGGCGGTGGCCTGCGACCACTACCACCGCTACACCGAGGACGTGGCCCTGCTCGCGGGCCTCGGCGTGGACGCGTACCGCTTCTCCGTCTCCTGGCCCCGGGTGAACTCCGCCGGCGGCCTGGACTTCTACGACCGCCTGGTGGACGAGCTGTGCGCGGCGGGCGTACGGCCCGTGCCCACCCTCTTCCACTGGGACCTGCCCGCCTCACTGGACTGGCTGGACCGGGACACGGCGTACCGGTTCGCCGACTACGCGGCGGTGGTGGCGGACCGGCTCGGCGACCGGGTGGCCACCTGGATCACCCTCAACGAACCGGCCGAGCACACCCTGCTGGGCCATGCGATCGGCGCCCACGCCCCCGGCCGGCGGCTGCTGTTCGACGCCCTGCCCGCCGCCCACCACCAGCTCCTCGCCCACGGCCTCGCCGTGCGGGCGCTGCGCGCGGCCGGCGCGGCGGACATCGGCATCGCCAACTCCCACGGCCCGGTATGGCCCGCGTCCGACGACCCGGCCGACATCGCGGCCGCGGACCTCTACGACACCCTGCTCAACCGGCTGTTCGCCGAGCCGGTGCTCCTGGGCGCGTACCCGGAGGGCCTGGCGGAGCTGATGGGCGACAACGCGGCGGAGGATCTGAAGGTGATCGCCGGACCCGTCGACTGGTACGGCGTCAACTACTACGCGCCGTCCCGGGTGGGTGCGCCCGGGGACGGCAACGGCGAGTACGGCGGCCTGGCACTCCCCGCCGAACTGCCCTTCTCGGTGCGGGAGATCGAGGGCTACCCGGTGACCGACTTCGGCTGGCCGGTGGTCCCCGAGGGCCTGACCGAACTCCTCACCGGCTTCCACGACCGCTACGGCGACCGGCTCCCGCCCGTCCTCATCACCGAGAACGGCTGCTCCTACGAAGGCGTCGACGACCAGGACCGCATCGCCTACCTGGACGCCCACATCCGCGCCGTCCACAGCGCCCGCGCCGCCGGTGTGGACGTCCGCGGCTACTTCGTCTGGTCCCTGCTGGACAACTTCGAATGGGCCGAGGGCTACACCCGCCGCTTCGGCCTGGTGCACGTGGACTACGCGACGCTGACGCGCACCCCGAAGGCGTCGTACCACTGGTACCGGGAGGTGCTGCGGGCCCAGCGCCGGTGAGACCTCAGAAGCCCAGCTTGCGCAGCTGCCTGGGGTCGCGCTGCCAGTCCTTGGCCACCTTGACGTGCAGGTCCAGGAAGACCGGCGTCCCCAGCAGCGCCTCGATGTGCTTGCGGGACTTGATGCCGACCTCCTTCAGCCGCTTGCCCTTGGGGCCGATGATGATGCCCTTCTGGCTGGGGCGCTCGATGTAGACGTTGGCGTGGATGTCCAGCAGCGGCCGGTCGGCGGGGCGGTCCTCGCGCGGGAGCATCTCCTCCACGACCACCGCGATGGAGTGCGGCAGCTCGTCGCGTACGCCTTCCAGCGCGGCCTCGCGGATCAGCTCGGCCACCATCACCTGCTCGGGCTCGTCCGTCAGATCGCCCTCGGGGTAGAGCGCGGGCCCCTCGGGAAGCATCGGGATGAGCAGGTCGGCCAGCAGGTCCACCTGCTTGTCGCCGACCGCCGACACCGGCACGATCTCCGCCCACTCGATGCCCAGCTCCTTGCCCAGCTGGTCGATGGCGATCAGCTGCTCGGCGAGGGTCTTGGGGTCGACCAGGTCGGTCTTGGTGACGATCGCGACCTTCGGCGTCTTCTTGATGCCGGCCAGTTCCTTGGCGATGAACCGGTCACCGGGGCCGAGCTTCTGGTCCGCCGGCAGGCAGAAGCCGATCACGTCGACCTCGGCCCACGTCGTGCGGACCACGTCGTTCAGCCGCTCGCCGAGCAGCGTGCGCGGCTTGTGCAGCCCGGGGGTGTCGACCAGGATCAGCTGGGCGTCCGGCCGGTGCACGATGCCCCGCACCGTGTGCCGGGTGGTCTGCGGGCGGTTGGAGGTGATCGCCACCTTCTGCCCGACCAGAGCGTTCGTCAGGGTGGACTTGCCCGCGTTGGGGCGGCCCACGAAGCAGGCGAAGCCGGCGCGGTGGACGGACTCGGCCGGCTGCTCGGAAGTCTGGGTGCGAACGCTCATGCCGCCCATTGTCCCTGATCCACGAAGCGGCGCCGTACCACCGCCGCCCACCGCCCCCGCCGGTGAGCTTCCGGAAACCCGGCGGCAACGAAACGTCACGGAAACACACCCGTACGCGACCGGAAACGCACACCGGTGACCCTCGTGCGCAGCCCCACGCCCGTTGGAGACGCCCGTGATCCTCGCCGCACCCCACGCCGACACCGGCGACACCGCCTGGCTGCTCGCCGCGACCGCCCTCGTCCTGCTGATGACCCCGGGCCTGGCCCTGTTCTACGGCGGCATGGTCCGCACGAAGAGCGTCCTCAACATGCTGATGATGAGTTTCGTGTCGATCGCCCTGGTCACGGTGGTCTGGCTGGCGGCCGGCTACTCCCTGGCCTTCGGTGACGACCTCGGCGGCGGCCTGCTCGGCGGTCTGGAGCACGCCGGGATGCGCGGCCTCGGCCCGGACAGCGTCCACGGCACGGTCCCCACCGTGCTGTTCGCCACCTTCCAGCTCACCTTCGCGATCATCACGGCCGCGCTGATCAGCGGCGCGGTGGCGGACCGCACGAAATTCTCGGCGTGGCTGGTCTTCGTCCCGGTGTGGACGCTGCTGGTATACGTTCCGGTCACCCACTGGGTGTGGGGTCCCGGCGGCTGGGTCACGGACCGGCTCGGCGCCCTCGACTTCGCCGGCGGGCTGCCGGTCGAGATCACCTCCGGTGCCTCCGGGCTCGCCCTGTGCCTGGTCCTCGGGCCCCGGCTGGGCTTCAAACGCGACGCCATGCGCCCTCACAACCTGCCCATGGTGGTCCTGGGCGCCGGGCTGCTGTGGTTCGGCTGGTTCGGCTTCAACGCCGGTTCCGCGCTCGGCGCGAACGGCCTCGCCGCCGCCGCGTTCCTCAACACGCTCGCCGCCGGCTGCACCGGCCTGCTCGGCTGGCTCTTCGTCGAGCAGCGGCGCGACGGCCACCCGACCACCCTGGGCGCCGCCTCCGGCGCGGTGGCCGGCCTGGTCGCGATCACCCCGTCCTGCGGCACGGTCTCCCTGCTCGGCGCGCTGGTCGTGGGGCTGGCCGCCGGTGTCGTCTGCTCCTACGCGGTGAGCTGGAAGTTCAAGCTGGGCTACGACGACTCCCTGGACGTGGTCGGTGTCCACCTGGTCGGCGGGATCATCGGCACCGTGCTGATCGGCCTGTTCGCCGAGAAGGCCATGACCGGCGGCGCGCAGGGCCTGTTCCACGGCGGCGGGCTCGCCCCGCTCGGCCGGCAGCTGCTGGCGGTGGCGGCCGTGGCGGCGTACGCGTTCTCGGTGACGTACGGGCTGGGCAAGCTGCTCGACAAGGCGCTGGGCCTCCGGGCGAGCGAGGAGCAGGAGTACACCGGTCTGGACCTTACGGTGCACGCCGAGACCGCATACGATCACGGCGTCCTGGGCCACGGCGCCCCGGTCTCCCACTCCGCCCCGCTCACCGTCCAGAAGGTCGAGTCCCAGGCATGAAGCTCATCACCGCGATCGTCAAGCCGTACCGTCTGGACGAGGTCAAGACCGCCCTGCGGGAGCTCGGGGTGCACGGGATGACCGTGACCGAGGCCAGCGGCTACGGCCGGCAGCGCGGGCACACCGAGGTCTACCGGGGGGCCGAGTACCGGGTCGACCTGGTGCCGAAGGCGCGGATCGAGGTGGTCGTGGAGGACGCGGTCGCCGACGACGTGATCGACGCGGTGGTCGGCGCCGCCCGGACCGGGAAGATCGGCGACGGAAAGGTGTGGGCCGTGCCCGTCGAGACGGTCGTCCGGGTGCGGACCGGCGAGCGCGGGCCCGACGCGCTCTGACCGGCAGCGCCCCGGGGACGGTGACCCGTACCGTGCCGTCGGGGGCGGCGAGCAGGACCGGGGTGCCGGTGCCGCCGAGGTCGGCCACGGCGGACAGGTCCTCGGCCGGCACCGACTCCGCGTCGCTCACCACGGCCGCCGCCTCCAGGGACCGCGCCCCCGAGGCCACGGCCATCGCGACGGCGGTCCGCAGCGCGCTCAGCTTCAGCGAGGGCAGCTCCACCGTCCCGGCGACATACGTGCGCCCGGTCTCGTCCCGTACGGCGGCGCCCTCGGGCACGACGTTGCGGGCCCGCGCGGAACGGGCCAGGGTGACGATCTTGCGGTCCTCGGGGTCAAGCCCGGTGCTCTCGGTCATGCCCCGAGCATACGAAGCCGCGCCGGGCCCGCCCCGCCACGGGTGCGTCACGGCCGGTCGAGCCGCAGCCGCTCCGCGCGCGGCAGCCCCGCCACGACCAGGTCGTAGGAGTCCTCGATCAGCTCCCTGACCAGCCGGTCCGGCAGCGCCCCGTCGACGGTCACCGTGTTCCAATGCCGTTTGTTCATGTGCCAGCCGGGCACGATCAGCCCCTCGTGCTCGGCGCGCAGCCGGATCGCGTCCTCCGGGTCGCACTTGAGGTTGACCGTCAGGGGCCGCGCGTCCAGCGTCGTCAGGGCGAACATCTTGCCCAGCACCTTGAAGACCGAGAACTCCGGGCCGAACGGGAAGTCCTCCACCGCCGCGTTGAACGACAGGCAGAAGGCGCGCAGCTCCTCGGGGGTCACTCGGCCTTCTCCTCCTCGGCGGCCGGCACGGGGACCGGCTCGACCAGCACCGTGACGATCTTGTTGCGGCGGCCGGCCGCGGCCTCCGCCGTCAGCCGCAGCACCCGCTCGTCCGGCAGCCGCACCTCGGCGGACGCGCCGGCGATGGGCACCCGGCCGAGCGCCTTGGCGAGCAGCCCGCCGACGGTCTCCACGTCCTCGTCGTCGTACTCCTCCAGGCCGTACAGCTCACCGAGGTCGGTGATGTCCAGGCGGGCGGTGACCCGGAAGCGGTCGTCGCCGAGGTCCTCCACGGGCGGCAGTTCCCGGTCGTACTCGTCGGTGATCTCGCCGACGATCTCCTCCAGGATGTCCTCGATGGTGACGATGCCGGCGGTGCCGCCGTACTCGTCGATGACGACGGCGACGTGGTTGCGTTCCTTCTGCATCTCGCGCAGCAGGTCGCCGGCGTTCTTGGTGTCGGGCACGAACACGGCCGGGCGCATCGCCGTGGACACCAGGTCGCCCTCCGCCTCCCGGCTGATGTGCGTCTTGCGGACCAGGTCCTTCAGGTACACGATCCCGATGATGTCGTCCTCGCTCTCACCGGTGACCGGTATCCGTGAGAAGCCGGACCTGAGGGCCAGGGTGAGGGCCTGGCGGATGGTCTTGAAGCGCTCGATGGTGACCAGGTCGGTGCGCGGCACCATGACCTCGCGCACCAGGGTGTCGCCCAGTTCGAACACCGAGTGCACCATCCGGCGCTCCTCGTCCTCGATCAGCGACTCCTTCTCGGCGAGGTCGACCAGCGCGCGCAGCTCCGCCTCGGAGGCGAAGGGACCGTGCCGGAAGCCCTTGCCGGGCGTGAGCGCGTTGCCGATGAGGATCAGCAGGGAGGGCACCGGGCCCATGATCCGGGCCAGCGGCAGCAGCACATAGGCCGCCGCGGTCGCGGTGTGGATCGGGTGCTGGCGGCCGATGGTGCGCGGCGAGACGCCGACGGCGACGTACGACACGAGGACCATCACGCCGAGGGCGACCAGCAGGGCCTGCCAGGTGGCGGAGAACTCCCGGAGGCAGGCGTAGGTGACCAGGGTCGCGGCGGCCATCTCGCAGGCCACCCTGACCAGCAGGGCCACGTTCAGATAGCGGGTGGGGTCGGCGGCGACCTGGGCGAGCCGGGCACTGCCGCGCCGGCCGGACTTCACGGCCTCCTCGGCGCGGAAGCTGGAGACACGGGCGAGGCCCGCCTCCGCACAGGCGGCGAGCCAGGCCACGACGACGAGCGCGATCGCGCCGAGCACGAGCTGGAGGGACATGCGGCCCGCTTACGAGACGGTCGGCGCGGGCGACGGGCCGGTCAGGCCGCGCTCGGCCCGCCAGCCGTCCACGATGGCCGCCTGGAGCCCGAACATCTCGGCCTTCTCGTCGGGCTCCTCGTGGTCGTACCCGAGCAGGTGCAGCACGCCGTGGACGGTGAGCAGCTGGAGCTCCTCGTCCATGGAGTGCCGGGTGGGCGCTTCGGCGCCCTGCCGGGCGGCGACCTCCGGGCACAGCACGATGTCGCCGAGCAGCCCCTGCGGCGGCTCGTCGTCGTCCTTGGACGGCGGCCGGAGCTCGTCCATGGGGAAGGACATGACATCGGTGGGGCCCGGCAGGTCCATCCACTGGATGTGCAGCTGCTCCATGGCGTCGGTGTCCACGACGATCACCGAGAGCTCGGAGAGCGGGTGGATGCGCATCCGCGCGAGCGCGTAGCGGGCGATGTCCAGGATCGCCTGCTCGTCTACCTCGGTGCCGGACTCGTTGTTGACGTCGATCGACATGGTCGTGCTGGTCTACTTCCCCTTGGAGCCTTTGGCACCGGTGCCCCGGCCGCCCTTGGGCGAGCCGCCGTTCTCGGTGCCGTGCCGGCTGTCGTACTGCTCGTACGCGTCGACGATACGGCCCACCAGCTTGTGCCGTACGACATCGTGGGACGACAGCCGGGAGAAGTGGACGTCCTCGACGCCTTCGAGGATCTCCTGCACCTGGCGCAGGCCGGACTTCTGCCCGCCGGGCAGGTCGACCTGCGTCACGTCACCCGTGATCACGATCTTGGAGTCGAAGCCGAGGCGGGTGAGGAACATCTTCATCTGCTCGGGGCTGGTGTTCTGGGCCTCGTCCAGGATGATGAAGGCGTCGTTGAGCGTGCGGCCGCGCATGTACGCGAGCGGCGCGACCTCGATCGTCCCGGCGGCCATCAGCCGGGGGATGGAGTCCGGGTCGATCATGTCGTGCAGCGCGTCGTACAGCGGGCGCAGATACGGGTCGATCTTCTCGTAGAGGGTGCCGGGCAGGAAGCCGAGGCGCTCGCCCGCCTCCACCGCCGGGCGGGTCAGGATGATCCGGTTGACCTGCTTGGACTGCAGGGCCTGCACGGCCTTGGCCATGGCCAGGTAGGTCTTGCCGGTGCCGGCGGGGCCGATGCCGAAGACGATCGTGTGCTTGTCGATCGCGTCGACGTACCGCTTCTGGTTGAGGGTCTTGGGGCGGATGGTGCGGCCACGCGAGGACAGGATGTTCTGCGTGAGCACCTGCGCCGGGGTCTCGGGCCCGTCGTTCGTGCCGTTCTCGCTCGCCTTGAGCATGGCGATCGAGCGTTCCACTGCGTCCTCCGTCATCGGCTGCCCGGTGCGGAGCACCAGCATCATCTCGTCGAACACGCGCGAGATCAGGGCGACGTCGACGGGGTCGCCGACCGCGCTGATCTCATTGCCCCGGACATGGATGTCGGCCGCCGGGAAGGCCCTCTCGATCACGCGCAGGAGGGAGTCGCCGGAACCCAGCACGGTCACCATGGGGTGCTGGGCGGGGACGGTGAACTGCGCTCTCGCCTGCTCCTGCGCGGGGGTGTGAGCTGTCGGTGTCTGTGTCATGGGCCGGCGCTGAAGGCCTGCGCTTCCTCCTCGTCACGGCCGCACGGCTGACGGCGGCCTCGCACAGTCCAGGGTACGACGGGGGACTGACAACGCCGTAGGGCTTTTCCTACGACCGTTTTTCCGGCCCGCCGTGCTCCCGTCCCGTGCGCTCCGCTCAGGCCGAGCGGCCGAACCCGATGGTGGGCACGGCCCGGCGCAGCGGCCAGGGCCGGTCCAGCCGCCGGGGGACGAGGTCCTCCAGGAAGGCGTACCGCTCCAGGGCCATCGGATCCTGCCCGGGCAGGGACCGCACCTCGCGCCACCACGCCCCGATCTCCGACCAGCCGGGCGCGGACAGCGAGCCGCCGAACTCCTGCACCGACAGCGCGGCCGTGAGCCCGGCGAAGGCCAGCCGGTCGGCCAGCGGCCAGCCGGCCAGGGAGCCGGTCACGAACCCGGCGACGAACACGTCCCCGGCCCCGGTGGGGTCCAGCGCCCGCACGGCGATCGCGGGGACCTCGGCGGCCTCCCCGGTACGCCGGTCCACCGCGTAGGCGCCCTCCTCTCCGAGGGTCACCACGGCCACCGGCACGCACTCGGTCAGCGCGTGCGCGGCGGCCCGGGGGCAGTCGGCGCCGGTGTAGCGGCGCGCCTCCTCCGCGTTGGGCAGGAACGCCTCGCAGTACCTGAGGTCGGGCAGGCCGGCCAGATCCCAGGCGCCCGTCTCGTCCCAGCCGACGTCGGCGAAGATCCGGGTGCCCGCGCGGGCGGCCTCGGCGATCCACGGGTCGCCGCGGCCCGGGGTGAGGGAGGCCACGGCGGCCCGCGCGCGGGGCGGCCGGGCGGGACCCCCGTCGGGGCCGAAAACGGCCTCGGGCGGCGGCTCGTGGCCGTGCGAGACCATGGTCCGCTCGCCCTCGTAGGCCATGGAGACGGTGACCGGGGAGTGCCAGCCGGGCACGGTCCGCGAGGCCGAGAGGTCGATGCCCTCGCCCTGTTCCAGCGCGTCCCAGCAGTACTCGCCGTAGTGGTCGTCGCCGAACGCGGCGGCGAGCGCGGTGCGCAGGCCGAGCCGGGCCAGGGCGGCGGCCATGTTGGCGACGCCGCCGGGACTGGAGCCCATGCCCCGGGCCCAGGACTCGGTGCCGCGTACCGGCGCCGAGTCCAGGCCGGTGAAGATGATGTCGAGGAAGACCGTGCCGGTGAGGTAGACGTCCCAGGGCGGGTCGCCGGGGGCGCGCAGCGCGGCGAGCGGGTCGACCTGGACCTGGCGGCGCGCTGCCTGGGTGAGGTGTTCCGGTTCCTCTCGGGCGAAGGTGTGCGACGACGTCACGGTGCGCTCCCTGGCGTGGTGCGGTTCCGGCCAGTGTGCACCAGCACGGGCACCGGAATGCCAGGGGCCGGTCACCGGCGGGCCGCGCCGGTCACCAGCGGGGCATCGCCGGGGTGTGCCAGGCGGGGTCGGCGGCGCGCATCGCCGCCGCGTCGTCGCGGTCGCGCAGCGCGCCGTCGTCGTCCGTCCAGCGCCGGTGCAGCCGGGCCAGTTCGTCCCGGTCCAGCTCGACGCCGAGGCCGGGCGCGTCGGACACGGCGACCCGGCCGCCTTCGAAGGCGATGCGCTCGGTGAGGACGTCCTCGGACTGCCAGGGGTAGTGGGAGTCGCAGGCGTGGTGCAGACCGGGGACCGTGGCCGCCACCTGGGTCATCGCGGCGAGGCTGATGCCGAGGTGGGTGTTGGAGTGCATGGAGACGCCGACCCCGAAGGCGGCGCAGATCGCGGCGAGCCGCTGGGTGTTGCGCAGCCCGCCCCAGTAGTGGTGGTCGGACAGGACGACCTGGACGGCGTCCTTGGTGAACGCCTCCTTGATCTCGCCGAAGGTGGTCACGCACATGTTGGTGGCCAGCGGCACGTCGGTGCGGGCGGCCACCTCGGCCATGGCGGGCGTGCCCAGCGTCGGGTCCTCCAGGTACTCCAGGACGTCGCCCAGCTCCCTCGCGACCTTCAGGGAGGTGGCGACCGACCAGGCGCCGTTGGGGTCGAGCCGCAGCGGGTGCCCGGGGAAGGCCTCGGCGAGGGCGCGGACGGCGGCCGTCTCCTGCTCGGGCGGGAAGACGCCGCCCTTGAGCTTGAACGAGCCGAAGCCGTGCCGCCGCTGGAACAGGCGGGCCTGCTCGACCACGCCGGCCGGGTCGAGCGCGGCGCCCCACTCGTCGGGCTCGGCGGCAACGCCCGCCGGGTGCGCGTCCCACTTGTAGAAGAGGTAGGCGCTGTACTCGACGGCGTCGCGGACCTTCCCGCCGAGCAGCGCGTGCACGGGCAGGCCGAGCGCCCGGCCCTGGGCGTCGAGGCAGGCGACCTCGAAGGCGGACAGCACCGACAGCCGCAGCTTGTCGGCGGTCTGCGCCCCGCGCAGACCGCCCGCGTCCGTCCCGCCCTCGACCCGGGAGGCGTCCACGGCCAGGTCGATCCCGAACAGGCCGTTCACGTCCATGACCGAGCGCCCGACGAGCCGTTCGGCCAGCGACCGGGCCGGCTCCAGGTACTTGGTGTCGCCGTAGGTCTCGCCGAGCCCGGTGACCCCGTCGGCGGTGACGATCTCCACGATCAGCCGGGGGGTGTACGGCTGGTGCACGCCCTGGGTGTTGAGCAGCGGGGGGTCGGCCACCAGGATCGGCGTCAGCCACACCTCGGCGATGGTCAGGTCACGGGTCACAGGAAGGCCCCCACCATCTCTCCTCATGAATAACGTCTATATATGAGAACGCAGGCTAGACGATTCTCCCCAGGGCCACCACCCGCAAACGACACCGTGGCCGGGATCACACACCCCGGCCACGGCAGCGGCACGCGGTCCTACGACACGTCGTCCCCGAACTCGTACGCGTCCACCTCGGCGAGGTAGCGGGCCCGGCGCTCCTCGTCGTCCTCCAGGAAGGAGGCGAGGAAGGAGTTGCGGGCCAGCTCGCGCAGCCGGTCCCGGGTCAGGCCCAGGCTCTCGTGCACGGCCGCGAAGTTGTCGCCCGCGTACCCGCCGAAGTACGCCGGGTCGTCGGAGTTGACCGTGCACAGCAGCCCGGCGTCGAGCATGGCCGGCAATGGGTGGTCGGCGAGGGTGTCGACGGCCCGCAGGCGCACGTTGGACAGCGGGCACAGGGTGAGCGGGATCCGCTCCCGGACCAGCCGCTCGACCAGCGCCGGGTCCTCCACGCAGCGCAGCCCGTGGTCGACGCGCTCCACGCCCAGCACGTCCAGCGCCTGGGTGATGTACTCCGGCGGCCCCTCCTCACCGGCGTGCGCGACCCGGCGCAGCCCGAGCGCGGCGGCGGCCTCGTACACCTCGCGGAACTTCGCCGGGGGATGCCCGACCTCGGCGGAGTCCAGGCCGATACCGGTGATCCGGTCCAGGTACGGCCGCGCGGCCTCCAGCGTGAGCAGGGCCGACTCGGCGGACTCGTCCCGCAGGAAGCACATGATCAGCCTGGTGGAGACGCCGTGGTTCGCCTCGCTCTCCCCCAGCGCCCGCCACAGCCCCTCCACGACCGTGCCCATCGACACGCCCCGGGCCACATGGGCCTGCGGGTCGAAGAAGATCTCCGCGTGCCGCACGCCCTGCGCGGCGGCCCGGGCGAGGTAGGCGTTCGCCAGGTCGGCGAAGTCGTCCTCGGTGCGCAGGACGGCCATCAGCTCGTAGTACAGGTTCAGGAAGGACTGGAGGTCCGCGAAGCGGTAGGCCTCGCGGAGGGCGTCGGTGTCCGCGTACGGCAGGCGCACGCCGTTGCGGGCGGCCAGCTCGAACGCCAGCTCCGGCTCCAGGGTGCCTTCGATATGGAGGTGCAGTTCAGCTTTGGGGAGAGGCATCAAAGCATCGTACGGGTGTTTTACCGCCGTTTCGGAAGCGGCACCCGCAGCAGGTCGTGGGCCACGGTCAGCTCCCCGGTGAACCCGGCCGCCCGCGCCTGCCGCCCGAACTCCTCGGGGTCGGTGTAGCGCTGGCTGAAGTGCGTGAGCACCAGGTGCCGCACCCCGGCGTCCCGGGCCACGGCGGCGGCCTGCCCGGCCGTCAGGTGCCCGTGCTCGGCGGCGAGGTCCGCGTCCTCGTCCAGGAACGTGGACTCGATGACGAGCAGGTCGCAGTCCTCCGCGAGCGCGTGCACGCCGTCGCAGAGCCGGGTGTCCATGATGAACGCGAACCGCTGTCCGCGCCGCACCTCGCTGACGTCCTCCAGGGCCACGTCCCCGAGCCGCCCCTCCCGCTGGAGCCGGCCCACGTCCGGGCCCTGGACGCCGTGCGCGGCGAGCCGGCCGGGCAGCATGCGGCGGCCGTCGGGCTCGACGAGCCGGTAGCCGTAGGACTCCACGGGGTGCGAGAGCCGGCGCGCCTCCAGGGTGTACGACCGGGTGACCGCGAGGAGGCCGTCGGCGGCGACCGGGGCCTCGGTCAGGGAGACGGTCTCGCGGTAGGCGGTCGCGTAGCGCAGGCGCTCGAAGAAGCGACGGCCGGAGCGCGGGTAGTGCGCGGTGATCTCGTGCGGCACCCGGTCCAGGTTGATCCGCTGGATGACTCCGGCCAGGCCCAGGGAGTGGTCGCCGTGGAAATGCGTGACGCAGATCCGGTGCAGGTCGTGGGCGGCGACCCCGGCGCGCAGCATCTGCCGCTGCGTGCCCTCGCCGGGGTCGAAGAGGATGCCCTCGCCGTCCCACCTCAGCAGATAGCCGTTGTGGTTGCGGTGCCGGGTCGGGACCTGGCTCGCGGTGCCGAGGACCACCAGTTCACGTACGGACACGGGCGCTTATCCCGGGGGCCACTGGAGGCCGCGGCCGCCGAGGACGTGCGCGTGGGCGTGCCAGACGGTCTGGCCGGCGCCGGACCCGGTGTTGAAGACGAGGCGGTAGCTGTCGAGCCCCTCCGCGTCGGCCACGGCCTTGGTCTCGGCGAGCACGTCCGCGGCCGCCTGCGGCGCTTCGGCGGCCAGGGCGGCCGCGTTCTCGTAGTGGGCTTTGGGGATGACAAGAATGTGGGTGGGGGCTTGGGGATTTATGTCCCGGAAAGCCACGGTTGTCTCTGTTTCGCGAACGATTGTCGCCGGGATCTCGCCCGCGACGATTCGGCAGAACAGGCAGTCGTTCTGCGGCTCTCCGGACATGCGTGTGCCTCCTGTGATCACTACGGTGGGCATCGTAGTCGTTCGGGTGCGGGTCGTATGTGGTTGCTCGCGCCCACGCGGCGGAGCCGCAGATCGGTACCGCCCCGCGCCCCTTAGGTCGGCAAGCCGGGCGGAGTTTTCGCGGGCTGTTCCTCCAGCGCCTCCAGCGCGAGCGCGATCGCCGCGTCCAGCTGGGCGTCCGTGCCCGATGCCCAGTCCTGGGGCCGCTGGACGACCTCCACGTCGGGGTCCACGCCGTGGTTCTCCACGTCCCAGCCGAGGCCCTCCAGCCAGATCGCGTACTTGGGCTGGGTGACCAGGGTGCCGTCGACCAGGCGGTAGCGGCTGTCGATGCCGATGACCCCGCCCCAGGTGCGGGTGCCGACGACCGGGCCGATGCCCAGGGCCTTGATCGCCGCGTTGACGATGTCGCCGTCCGAGCCGGAGAACTCGTTGGCGACGGCGACGACCGGGCCGCGCGGCGCGTCGAGCGGGTAGCTGGTGGGACGCATGCCGCGGGCGAGGTCCCAGCCGATGATCCGGCGGGCCAGCTTCTCCACCACCAGCTGGGAGGTGTGGCCGCCGCGGTTCTCCCGGACGTCCACCACGAGTCCCTCGCGGGCGACCTCCACGCGCAGGTCCCGGTGGATCTGGGCCCAGCCGGGGGCCTGCATGTCGGGGACGTGGAGGTAGCCGAGGCGGCCGGCGGAGGCCGCGTGGACGTGGGCGCGGCGGTCGGCGACCCAGGCGTGGTAGCGCAGGGGTTCCTCGTCGGCGACGGGGACGACGACGGTGTGCCGGGGCTCGCCGCCGCCGGCCGGGGAGACGGTCAGCTCCACCGGGTGGCCCGCCGTGCCGGCCAGCAGCGGCCCCGGGCCCGTCACCGGGTCGACCGGGTGCCCGGCCACCGCGATGATCGCGTCTCCGGGGCGGACCGCGACGCCCGGCGCGGCGAGCGGGGAGCGGGCGTCCGGGTCGGAGGTCTCCGCCGGCAGGATCCGGTCGATGCGCCAGCTGCCGTCCTCGTGCCGGGAGATGTCGGCGCCCAGCAGGCCGTGCCGGGCACGTCCCGAGCCGCCGCGCGGGGTGACGTAGGCGTGCGAGGTGCCGAGTTCGCCGTGCACCTCCCACAGCAGGTCGACCAGGTCGCTGTGGGTGGCGAGACGGGCCAGCAGCGGGCGGTAGCGGTCGAGGATCCCGGGCCAGTCGGCGCCGCCGAGGTCGGGACGCCAGAAGTGGTCGCGCATCAGGCGGCCCGTCTCGTCGTACATCTGCCGCCACTCGGCGGCCGGGTCGACGGTCTGCCGGACCCGGGCGAGATCGACGGTGACGCTGGTGTCGCCGTCGTCGTCGCTGCCGGTGCGGCGGTCGCTGGGCACGACCCGCAGCCGGCCGTCGCTCCACAGCAGCAGGCGTTTGCCGTCGCCGCTGGCCTCGAAGTGGTCGGCGTCGGCGGCGAGGTGTTCCAGGCGGCGCTGGGCGAGGTCGTAGCGCTCCAGCTCGGTGTGCGGGTCGGGGTCCTCGGGGTGGGCGCGGGAGGCGCCGAGGACGCCCCGCACGGGGTGGCGCAGCCACAGGACGCCGTCCTTGGCGGCGCGCAGCGTGGAGTAGCGGCCGGCCTCCACCGGGAAGGGGACTATCCGGTCGGCGAGCCCTTCGAGGTCGACGCGGGTGGCCGGGGTGCCCTCGCTGTCGGGGGTCTCGTCCTTGTCGGGGGTCTCGAAGGGGCGGCCGTGGCGCTGCGGGCCGAACGGCGAGGGGGTGGTGGCGGCCAGGGTGATCAGGTGCGGCCGGGCGCCCACCACGAAGGCGAGGTCGAAGACGTGTTCGTCGTAGACCGGGTCGAAGGCGCGGTTGGAGAGGAACGCGAGGTGTTTGCCGTCGAGGGTGAAGGCGGGCGCGTAGTCCTGGAAGCGCAGCGGGGTCGCCTCGGTGACCGACAGGTCGGTGGTGTGGGCGATGCGCAGCTGGGACAGCGGGCGCGGCCCGGGGTGGGACCAGGCCAGCCAGGCGGAGTCCGGGGAGAAGGCGAGGCCGGAGACCTCGCCGTCGTCGCTGCGGTCGACCTCGCGGACCTCGCCGGTCTCGCGTTCGACCAGCAGCAGCCGGCCGTCGTGCGCGGCGACGGCGGCCCGGCTGCCGTCGGGCGCCATGGCCAGCTCCAGGACCCGGCCGAGCTGTCCGGCGGCCAGCCGCCGCGGCGGGGCGCCGGGGACGGTCCCGGTCGCCGGCGCGAACTCCAGGGCGTCCTCGCCCTCGGCGTCCGTCACCCACACCACCCACTCCTCGCCGTCGGCGCGGAAGGCGCGCGGCAGCCGGGCGCGGACGCCGGGGGTGGCGGCCAGGGCGCGGGCGGGGCCGGAGCGGTGGGTGACCCAGTGGACGCCGCCGCGCACGCAGACGGCGCTGCCGCGCGCGGTGTGGTCGGGGGACGCCTCGCCGAACCAGCGGGAGGCGTTGACCTGGTACGGCCTGAGGTCCACGCGGGGCCCGCCGAGCCGTATCTCCAGCCGGCGCGGCTCGGCGCCCTCCAGGTCGTCCAGCAGCCACAGTTCACCGGCCGAGCTGTAGACGATCCGGGTGCCGTCGCCGGCCGCGTGCCGGGCGTAGAAAGTGTCGAGAGGTGTGTGCCGGCGCAGGTCGGAGCCGTCGGCGAGGGAGGAGTAGAGCGCGCCGGTGCCCTCGTGGTCGGACAGGAACGCGATGCGGTCTCCCGCCCACACCGGGCACTCGATGTTCCCGTCGAGGTCCGCGTGCAGCCGTACGAACTCCCCGGCGCCGTCCTCGCCCCGGGCGGCCCGGTCGATCCACAGCTTGCCCGCCGTGCCGCCCCGGTAGCGCTTCCAGTAGGCGGCCTCGCGGCCCATCGGCGCGGACAGCAGCACGGTGGCCGGGCCGAGGGCGACGCCGCCGACCGGGCCGTAGGGCAGGGTCTCGGCCGGGCCGCCGTCCAGCGGGACGGCGTGCGCCCAGGTGTGCCGGAAGCTGTGCCGGCCGTGCGCGCCGAGCGCGAGCACCCGCCCGTCCGGGGTCCAGCCGCACACCTCCGTACGGGAGTTGCCCCAGTACGTCAGCCGCTTGGCGGGCCCGCCGTCGACCGGGGCGACATGCACCTCGGGGGCGCCGTCCCGGGTGGAGGTCCAGGCGAGGTGCCGTCCGTCCGGGGACAGGCGGGGCCGGGTCACCGGCATGTTGTCGGCGCTGACCCGCCAGGCCCGGCCGCCGTCCAGCGGGGCGAGCCATACGTCGTCCTCGGCGACGAAGGTCACCAAGTCGCCGTGCAGATGGGGGAACCGGAGGTAGCCGGAGCCGTGCGTGTTTCCCGTCGAAGCACCCTGAGTCACCCCGTCACTCTACGCAGCGACGGGCCCGCCCCGCCCCCGGTTTCCGGTCACTCGCGGTCAGCCGCGCAGCAGCAGCCACTCCTGGAGTTCCACCAAGTTGCCCTCCGGGTCCTTCAGATGGGCCACGCGCATGCGGTCGGTCAGGGGCGCCGGGCCGTGCAGCAGGGTCCCGCCCCGGGCCGTGACCCCGGCGCAGTAGGCGTCGAGGTCGTCGACGCGCAGCACGACCATGGAGCGGTGCCCGGTGGCGGTGTCGCCCAGCTCGGCCAGGACCTCGGCCATCATCGAACGGTCCTGGAGGGCGATCCCGGCGGACCCGGTGTGCGGGCTGAACTTCTCGTACGGTCCCCCGGTCGCACCGGACTGCGGCTTCAGACCGAGGACATCGGCGTAGAAGCGGTAGCAGGCGGCGAAGTCGCTGACCAGCAGCCGTACTTGGGCGAGTTCCACGGGTGCCTCCGGGTGGGGTGCTAGGACCAGCGGCCGGTGCGGGCCAGCAGCAGGGCCGTGGCGGCGGTGCCGGCGGTGGAGGTGCGCAGGACGGTCGGGCCGAGGACGTACGGCGTGGCACCGGCCTCGGCGAAGAGCGCCAGCTCCTCCGGGGAGACGCCCCCCTCGGGGCCGACGACCAGCACGATCTCGCCCTCGGTGGGCAGCGGGGCGGTGGCCAGCCGCTCGGTGCCGCTCTCGTGCAGCACGGCGGCGAAGTCGGCGCGGGCGAGCAGCGCGGCCACCTGCTTGGTCGTCGCCGCGTCCGCGACCTCGGGGAAGCGGACCCGGCGGGACTGCTTGCCGGCCTCGCGGGCGGTGGCCCGCCACTTGCCGAGGGCCTTCAGCCCGCGGTCGCCCTTCCACTGGGTGATGCAGCGGGACGCCTGCCAGGGCACGATCGCGTCGACGCCGACCTCGGTCATGGTCTCCACGGCGACCTCCCCGCGGTCGCCCTTGGGCAGGGCCTGGACGACGGTGATCCGGGGGCTCGGCGCCGGTTCCTCGGCCACCGGCTCCCCGCGGACGATCAGCCGGTCCTTGCCCTCGGTGCCCGTCACCTCGCACCGCGCGTAGCGCCCGGCGCCGTCGGTGAGGACGACCTCCTCGCCGGGCCGCAGCCGCTTCACGGACACCGCGTGGCGGCCCTCGGCGCCCTCCAGGACGTACCGGTCGCCGTCCGGCTCGAAGCGCTCCACCACGAAGACGGGGGCGGTCACGCGCCCTCACCCCCCTTACGGGACTCGTCCGACAACGCTGTCCGGGCCTCGGCGAGTTCCGCCGCCAGCACCTCCACCAGCCGCCCGGCCGGCAGCTCCCGGACCATCCGGTGGCCCTGTCCCGCCCACAGCGCCATGCCCTGCGCGTCACCGGCCTGCGCGGCGGCCTTGCGCAGCGGCGCGGTGAGGTGGTGGACGTCCGGGTAGGCGGCGGGCGCGTACGGGCCGTGCTCGCGCAGGAAGCGGTTGACCAGGGAGCGGGCCGGGCGGCCGGTGAACGCGCGGGTCAGCCGGGTGCGCGTGAAGAGGGGGTCGGTCAGCGCCCGTTTGTGCGGGTCGGGCGCGCCGGACTCGTCGGTGGCGAGGAAGGCGGTGCCGAGCTGGGCCGCGTCGGCGCCGGCCGCGAGGACGGCGGCGATCTGGCCACCGCGCATGATGCCGCCGGCGGCGACGACCGGGATGTCCACGGCCTCGCGGACCTGCGGGAGGAGCGACAGCAGTCCGAGGCCGGCGCCGTCGTTCTCGGGCGAGTCGCGGTGGGTGCCCTGGTGGCCGCCGGCCTCCACGCCCTGCGCGATGACCGCGTCCGCCCCGGCCGCCTCGACCGCGCGGGCCTCCTCCGCGGTGGTGGCGGTGACCAGGGTGAGGGTGCCGGCCCGGCGCAGCCGGGCGATGACCTCGCGGTCCGGCACGCCGAAGTGGAAGGAGACCACCGGGACCGGGTCGTCGAGCAGGACGGCGAGCTTGGCGTCGTAGCCGTCGTCCCGGCCGCGGTCCGGGTCGCCCAGCTCCGTCTCGTACCAGGCGGCCTCGCCGGCCAGCTGGTGGGCGTAGACCTCGACGGCGCCGGACTCGGCGAGCTCGGGCTGCGGCATGAACACGTTGACGCCGAACGGGCGGCTCGTGAGCCCGCGCAGCCGCTTGATCTCCTGGTACATCCCGTCGGCGGTCTTGTACCCGGCGGCGAGGAACCCGAGGCCGCCGGCCTCGCAGACGGCGGCGGCGAGCTGCGGGACGGAGACTCCGCCCGCCATGGGTGCCTGCACGATCGGGAGGGGGAAGAGATCGGTCAGCGCGGAGGACATGACCGCATGGTGTCACGTCCCTCGGACCGGCCGGAATCGGGGCATCCCCCGGAACGACCCTGAGACGCCCCCGGCACATCCCGGAGGCGCCCACATGGTTCAGCGGCCGTTGAACGCGTCCTTCAGCCGCGAGAACAGGCCCTGCTGCCCCGGCTGGAACTGGCCCTGGGGCCGTTCCTCGCCGCGGAGCTTGGCCAGTTCGCGCAGCAGGCGCTCCTGCTCGGGGTCCAGCTTGGTCGGGGTCTGGACCTCGACGTGCACGATCAGGTCGCCCCGGCCGCCGCCGCGCAAGTGCGTGACACCGCGGTCGTGCAGCGGGATCGACTGGCCGGACTGGGTGCCGGGCCGGATGTCGACCTCCTCCATGCCGTCCAGGGTCTCCAGCGGGACCTTGGTGCCGAGCGCCGCCGCCGTCATCGGGATGGTGACCGTGCAGTGCAGGTCGTCGCCGCGCCGCTGGAACGTGGGGTGCGGCAGCTCGTGGATCTCCACGTACAGGTCGCCGGCCGGGCCGCCGCCGGGGCCGACCTCGCCCTCGCCCGCGAGCTGGATCCGGGTGCCGTTGTCGACACCGGCGGGGATCTTCACGGTGAGCGTGCGGCGGGAGCGGACGCGGCCGTCGCCGGCGCACTCCGGGCACGGGGTCGGCACGACCGTGCCGAAGCCCTGGCACTGCGGGCACGGCCGGGAGGTCATGACCTGGCCCAGGAAGGACCGGGTGACCTGCGAGACCTCGCCCCGGCCGCGGCACATGTCACACGTCTGCGCGGACGTGCCGGGCGCCGCGCCCTCGCCGTTGCAGGTGTTGCAGACGATGGCGGTGTCGACCTGGATGTCCTTGGTCGTCCCGAAGGCCGCCTCGTCCAGCTCGACCTCGATCCGGATCATCGCGTCCTGGCCGCGCCGGGTGCGCGAGCGCGGCCCGCGCTGCGACGCCGTACCGAAGAACGCGTCCATGATGTCGGAGAAGTTGCCGAAGCCGCCGGCCCCGAAGCCGCCCGCGCCGGCGCCGCCGGACTGCGAGAGCGGGTCGCCGCCGAGGTCGTAGACCTGCTTCTTCTGCGGGTCCGACAGCACCTCGTAAGCGGCGTTGATCTCCTTGAACCGCTCCTGGGTCTTCGGATCCGGGTTGACGTCCGGGTGCAGCTCGCGCGCGAGCCGCCGGAACGCCTTCTTGATCTCATCCTGCGACGCGTCGCGGCGCACGCCGAGAACGGCGTAGTAGTCCGTGGCCACTTACGACTCCGCCAGGATCTGTCCGACGTACCGTGCCACTGCGCGTACCGCTCCCATCGTTCCCGGGTAGTCCATGCGGGTCGGTCCGACCACGCCGAGCTTGGCAACCGCCTCGCCGCCCGAACCGTAACCGACCGACACGACGGACGTGGAGTTGAGTCCCTCGTGGGCGTTCTCGTGGCCGATGCGCACGGTCACGCCCGGGTCCTTGGCCTCGCCGAGGAGCTTGAGGAGCACGACCTGCTCCTCCAGTGCCTCCAGGACGGGCCTGATCGTGAGGGGGAAGTCGTGCCCGAAGCGGGTGAGATTGGCGGTACCGCCGATCATCAGCCGCTCCTCGTTCTCCTCCACGAGTGTCTCCAGCAGAGTGGAGAGCACCGTGGAGACCGTACCTCGGTCCTCTGGCTCGAAGGCGTCCGGCAGGTCCTCGACCAGCATCGGCACATCGGTGAACCGGCGGCCCGCGACCCTGCTGTTCAGCCGGGCCCGCAGGTCCGCCAGCGAGGCCTCGCCGAACGGGGCCGGACAGTCGACCATACGCTGCTCGACCCGGCCGGTGTCGGTGATCAGCACGAGCATCACGCGCGCCGGGGCGAGCGAGAGCAGCTCGACGTGCCGGACCGTGGACCGGGTCAGCGACGGGTACTGCACGACGGCGACCTGCCGGGTCAGCTGCGCGAGCAGCCGCACCGTGCGGGCCACGACGTCGTCGAGGTCGACGGCGCCCTCCAGGAAGTTCTGGATCGCCCGCCGCTCGGGCGCGGTCATCGGCTTCACGCCCGCGAGCTTGTCCACGAACAGGCGGTAGCCCTTGTCGGTGGGGATGCGCCCCGCGCTGGTGTGCGGCTGCGCGATGTACCCCTCGTCCTCCAGGGCCGCCATGTCGTTGCGGACGGTGGCCGGGGAGACGCCGAGGTTGTGCCGCTCGGTGAGCGCCTTGGAACCGACCGGCTCCTCGGTGCCCACGTAGTCCTGGACGATGGCGCGCAGTACCTGAAGCCTGCGTTCACTCAGCATTCGCGCGCACCTCCAGCACGTCGTCCCTCGTCCCATCGGGTCGTCCGCCTGGCACTCTTCCCACGCGAGTGCCAGCATTCCCCGGCCCAGTGTACGGCCGTCGGGTACACCCTGGGCAAGGTCGGGCCGTGCCACCGGGTCGTAGCGCTAGCGTCGCGGGTATGACCGTGACTTGGGAAGAGCTGGGGTGGGAACGGCTGGCGGCCGGGGTGGGGCGGTGCCGGCTGCCGGGCTGGGACTGCACGGCAGGGCTGGTCGTGGGCGAGGGGACGGCGCTGCTCGTGGACGCGGGGTCCAGCCTGGCGGAGGGGGTCCGGCTGCGCACGGCGGCCGAGGACCTGGCGGGCGGCCGTGTGACCCATCTCGCGCTCACCCACCCCCACTTCGACCATGTCTTCGGCGCGGCGGTGTTCGCCGGGGCCGAGGTGTACGGGGCGGTCGGCCTGGACGCGGTGTTCGCGTTCGAGCGGGCGGAGCTGCGGCTGGACGCGGTGCGCAACGGGCTGCCGGTCGCCGACGCCGACGAGGCGGTGGACGCGCTGGTCACGCCCCGCCACCTGGTGTCCGGCGAGTGGACGCTGGACCTCGGCTGCGGCCGCCAGGCGCTGCTGGCCAACGTGGGTCCGGGCCACACCGCCCACGACCTCGCGGTGCTGGTCCCCGGCTCCCCGGAGGTCGTCTTCTGCGGCGACCTGGTGGAGGAGTCCGGCGAGCCCCAGGCCGGCCCGGACGCGGTCCCCGCCCGCTGGCCGGACGCCCTGGACCGGCTGCTGGCACTGGGCGGCGAGGACGCGGTGTACGTACCCGGACACGGGGCGGCGGTGGACGCGGCGTTCGTACGGCGTCAACGGGACGAGCTGGCGGCGCGGTTCGGCGTGATCTGAACGGCGGTTCTCTTCGCATTCCGGCGTGTCGCGCTGGTCACGGCACGGCTTCTCCTATCGTCATCCGAATGCGCCAGTACTCCGCCGACCTCACCCCTCCGTGGAAGAAGAAACCGAAACCGGCGCCGGAGGTCCCGGCCGACCCGGGGTTGGTGGTGGAGGAGGCGGGCACCGGGTTCTGCGGGGCGGTGATCCGCTGCGAGGCGGGCACGGTGACCCTGGAGGACCGCTTCGGCAAGCACCGCGTCTTCCCCCTGGAACCGCGCGGCTTCCTGCTGGAGGGCAGGGTCGTCACCCTGGTCCGCCCGGCCGCCTCCCCCGTACGTCCCACCCGTACGGCGTCCGGCTCGATCGCCGTCCCCCAGGCACGCGCGCGCGTGGCCCGCGCCGGCCGGATCTACGTGGAGGGCCGGCACGACGCCGAGCTGGTCGAGAAGGTCTGGGGCGACGACCTCCGCGTCGAGGGCGTGGTGGTGGAGTACCTGGAGGGCGTGGACGACCTGCCGGCCGTCGTGGAGTCCTTCGCCCCGGGCCCCGACGCCCGCCTGGGCGTCTTGGTGGACCACCTGGTGCCGGGCACCAAGGAATGGCGGATCGCGCAGTCGGTCACCAGCGAGCACGCCCTGGTCGTCGGTCATCCGTTCATCGACATCTGGCAGGCGGTGAAACCGGCCGCACTGGGCATCGAGGCGTGGCCGGCGGTGCCGAAGGGCCAGGACTGGAAGACGGGGGTGTGCCGGGCACTGGGCTGGCCGGCGGAGAACACCGGCGCGGTGTGGCAGGCGATCCTGAAGCGGGTGGGCTCCTACAAGGACCTGGAACCGGAACTGCTGGGCCGCGTGGAGGAACTGATCGATTTCGTCACGGGTAGCGGTGGGGCCTGACGTCGGGAAGGGTTCCGAAGTCGCTGGTGTCGAGTTCGAGCCCGAGATCGTCCATCCGGACCGGCTCGCCGAACTTGATGATTTCCTGAGTGAAGTAGTCGGCATCCTCCCTTTGGCCCTCGGGCCTCGTCAGCAGGACACAGTGCGCCATGATCGGGTCGATGACGAGGTAGGTGGGAATCCCGCCCGCCGCGTAGATCGAGCGCTTGACCACGTAGTCCTGGTGGACGCTGGATTTGGAGACGACCTCCACCACGGCCGTGACCAGCTGTGACGGCAACAGACGGCCCGCGGCAGGCAGAGCGTCCGGCGCCGCGACCACCAGATCCGGGACAGGCATGCTCTCCTCGCCGACGATGCCCACGTCCTGGGTCTGGAGGGGATACCACCGCTCCAGCGGAATCTGCCTCTGTGTGTGCAGCACGATCAGGTTGTGCACCAGATCGGGGCTGGCCGTCATCACGATTACCCCCCGGAGAAGCTCTGCCTTGACGCCCTCGGGAGGCTCGATCTCGTCGAGGTATCTGGCCATTCCACGCTCGTCCACAGCGGTCATCTCCGTGGCCTCCACATCCGCCGCGTCCTTTTGGCGGCAGCCTACGAACCAGGTTAGGGACCGAACCGGCGCTCCGGGGGGATTCACTCACCCGAGTGATCAGTCCACCAGGTCCCGGACCACCGCGTCCGCCAGCAGGCGTCCGCGCAGGGTCAGTACGGCCCGGCCCTCCTCGTACGGCTGCTCCTGGAGGAGGCCGGCCGTCAGGGCGCGGCGGGAAGCCGCGAGGCCCTGTTCCTTCAGCAGGGACAGGGGGACGCCCTCGCGCAGCCGCAGTTCCAGGAGGATGCGTTCCACGCGGCGGTCCTCGTCCGACAGGAGCTCGCGGCCGGCGCCCGGGGAGCGGCCGTCCGCCAGCGCCGCCGCGTACGCGCCGGGGTGCTTCACGTTCCACCAGCGCACGCCGCCCACGTGCGAGTGCGCCCCCGGTCCGGCGCCCCACCAGTCGGCGCCGCGCCAGTACAGCTCGTTGTGCAGGCAGCGGCCCGCCTCGGAGGTGGCCCAGTTGGAGACCTCGTACCACTCGAAGCCCGCCCGGCTCAGCGTCTCCTCGGCGATCAGGTACCGGTCGGCGTGCACGTCGTCGTCGGTCATCGGGACCTCGCCCCGGCGGATCCGGCGGGCCAGCTGGGTGCCCTCCTCCACGATGAGCGCGTAGGCGCTGACATGGTCGGGCCCGGCGCCCAGGGCGGCCTCCAGCGAGGCCCGCCAGTCGTCGTCGCTCTCCCCCGGCGTGCCGTAGATCAGGTCCAGGTTCACGTGCTCGAAGCCCGCCGCCCTGGCCTCCGCCACGCACGCCTCGGGGCGGCCGGGGGTGTGGGTGCGGTCCAGGACCTTCAGCACGTGCTGCCGGGCGCTCTGCATGCCGAAGGAGATCCGGTTGAAGCCGCCCTCGCGGAGGGTGGCCAGGTAGGCGGGGTCGACGGAGTCCGGGTTCGCCTCCGTGGTGATCTCCGCGTCCGGCGCGAGACCGAACTCCTCGCGGATCACCCCCAGCATCCGTACCAGGTCCCCGGCGGCCAGCAGCGTCGGCGTACCGCCCCCGACGAACACCGTACGGACCTCGCGGGGGTCGTCGCCCAGCACCTTCCGCGCGAGCCGGATCTCCTGGACGAGGGTGTCGGCGTAGTTGTCCCGGGAGGCGAGCACTCCCCCGGTGCCGCGCAGCTCGGTCGCGGTGTAGGTGTTGAAGTCGCAGTAGCCGCAGCGGGTCGCGCAGTACGGGACGTGCAGGTAGAAGCCGAGCGGGCGGGCGGCGGCCCCGGCGAGCGCGGAGCCGGGCAGCGCGCCGTCGGCGGGGACGGGCTCGCCGTCGGGGAGTGCGGAAGGCATGCCTTCCATTGTCCAGCACCGCGCGCGTTGCCCCGGCGGTGCGCGGACCGGGGGCGTCACTCGGCCTGGAGCACCAGCAGGGCCAGGTCGTCCCCGGGCAGGTCGGTGCCGAAGTCGTGGACCAGGCGCCGGATGCGCTCCGCGATCAGCTCGGCGCCGAGCCCGGCGCAGCCGGACAGGGCGTGGGCGAGGCCGTCGCCGTCGTCGAACTGGCGGCTGCCGGAGCGCCGCTCGGTCACCCCGTCGGTGACGCACAGCAGGCTGTCACCGGACCGCAGCTCCACGGTCTCGCTGGTGTACGTCTCGTCCTCCACCACACCGAGCAGGGTCTGCGGGCGGGCGACCGTGCGTACGGTGCCGTCCGGGGCGAGGACCAGCGGCAGCGGGTGACCGGCGGAGGCGAGGGTGCAGCGGACCCCGTCGGCGTGCGGGGTCAGTTCGCCGTACAGGAGGGAGAGGAAGCGCGTCTGCGGGCCGTCCCCGAGGCCCGGCGGCCGGCCCCCGGCGGCGACCAGGGCGCGGGCCGCGGCGTCGGCGGCCTCGGTGGCGTCGTCCAGCAGCAGCTGGTTGAGGCGGTCCAGGACGTCGGCGACGCCGTAGCCCTCGCGGGCGAGCAGCCGCAGCCAGGGGCGGGCGAGGCCGATCACCACGGCCGCCTCGGGGCCCTTGCCCTGGACGTCGCCGATGGCGAAGCACCAGCGTCCGTCGCCCGCCGGGAACAGGTCGTAGAAGTCGCCGCTGGGGCCGCCCTGGTCGCAGGGTTCGTAGACGAGCGCGCTGCGCACGCCGGGGATCTCGGCGACCGCGCCGGGCAGCAGACCGCGCTGGAGCACGGCGCTGATGGTGGCCTGGCGGGCGTACTGGCGGGCCGCGCCGATGGCCAGGGCGACCCGTCGGCTCAGGTCCTCCACCAGGCCGGTGATCTCGTCGGGGAAGCCGGCCGGACCGCACCGGCCGATGACCAGCGTGCCGAGCGGCCGGCCGCCCGCCAGCAGCCGGTAGGCCAGCGCCGTGCCGTCGGTGCCGTGCGGGCCGAGCGCGTGGCCCGGCCAGGGGTAGGGCTCGGGACCGGAGCGCGTTGCGTCCGGCGGGCGCGGCGGCTCCTTCTCCAGCGCGGCGCGCAGTTCCTCGATGCGGGCCTCGCTGGCGTGCCAGACCCGGGCGGGTCCGTCGCGGGCGCCGCCGCGGACGGTCGCCTCGTCCTCAAGCCAGACCGCGCACCAGTCGGCGAGCCGGGGCACGATCAGCTGGCCGGTGAGCGCGGCGACCAGGTTCTCGTCGAGCTGTCCGGCGAGCAGGTCGGAGGCCTCGGCGAGGAAGGACAGGGCGCCCCGGCCGAGCCAGTCCCGGTCGCCGTCGGCGCGGTGCGGCTGCGGGGCGAGGTCCTCGGCGACCTCCAGGGCGGGCCCGGGGGCGGGGCCGTCCAGGGCGTCGCTGCCGCCCGGGGGCAGCCGGGCCCAGACGGTCTTGGCTCCGGCGCGGTAGGTGACGCCCCAGGATTCGGCGAGCGTGGCGACGAGGCGCAGCCCGCGCCCGTACTCGGGGGTGTCGTACGGCGCCTCGCCGCCGCCGGCGTCCCGTGGGGCGCGGGAGGGGTGCCGGTCGGACACCTCGATCACGAACGCGCCGGTCTCCTCCAGCCGCCACTCGACGTGCACGTCCGTGCCGGCGTGCACGACGGCGTTGGTGACCAGCTCGCTGACGACCGCCATCGCGTCGTCGGCGAGCCGCGCCGGAACGCCGGGCGCCTCGGCCAGCGCGGCCCGCACCAGCGCGCGGGCCGACCCCGGCGCGAGGGGGCTGCCGGGCAGCGTGGCCCGCCCCCGCGCCGCGTCTGGCTGGGACTCGCTGTCCCGCTGTGCGGGTATGGCCGCCATGTCCATGCGGCCAGGGTGACAGACCGGACCCGCCTATAAGCGCCGAGTCACGGAACTGACCGGAAGACGGAACCTTTCGAGCGCCGGTGAGCGTTAACTTCGAGCGTCGGTGGCGTGGAAGGGCGTGGGGCCGCGCTGCCGTACGGCCGCGCCGGCCGGCGTGAAACCGTGGCCGGCCCGCCCTCGCCCCGGCGGTCTACGCCTCTCTGGCGCCGGCGTACATCTCGTCGATGAGGTCCTTGTACGTCCGCTCCACCACCGGCCGCTTCAGCTTCAGGCTCGGCGTGATCTCACCGTGTTCCACATCGAGGTCGCGCGGCAGCAGCCGGAACTTCTTGATGGTCTGCCAGCGCTGGAGCCCGGCGTTGAGCTGCCGCACGTACCCGTCGACCATCTCCACCGTCTGCGGCGCGGCGACGACCTCGGCGTACGACCTGCCCTCCAGGCCGTTCTCCTTCGCCCACTGGAGGATCGCGGGCTCGTCCAGGGCGATCAGCGCGGTGCAGTAGTTCCGGTCGGCGCCGTGCACGAGGATGTTGGACACGTACGGGCACACCGCCTTGAACTGGCCCTCGACCTCGGCCGGCGCGACGTACTTGCCGCCGGAGGTCTTGATGAGGTCCTTCTTGCGGTCGGTGATCCGCAGATAGCCGTCGGGCGACAGCTCGCCGATGTCGCCGGTGTGGAACCAGCCGTCGGACTCCAGCACCTCGGCGGTCTTCTCGGGCTGCTGGTGGTAGCCCTGCATGATGCCGGGGCCGCGCAGCAGGATCTCGCCGTCGTCGGCGATGCGGACCTCGGTGCCGGGCAGCGGCTTGCCGACCGTGCCGGTGCGGTAGGCCTCGCCTGGATTGACGAAGGAGGCGGCGGAGGTCTCGGTGAGGCCGTAGCCCTCCAGGATGTGGATACCGGCGCCGGCAAAGAAGTAGCCGATCTCGGGCGCGAGCGCGGAGGCGCCGGAGACACAGGCGCGCAGCCGGCCGCCGAAGGCGTCGCGCAGCTTGGCGTACACGAGGGTGTCGGCCACCTTGTGCTTCGCGGCGAGCCCGAACGGCGCCGAGGCGACACCGGTGCGGCGGAAGTTGTCCTGGGTGACCTTGGCGTACTCGCGGGCGACCTCGGCGGCCCACTGGAAGACCTTGTACTTGGCCGCGCCGCCCTCGCGGGCCTTGGCCGCCACGCCGTTGTACACCTTTTCGAAGATGCGCGGCACGGCCGCCATGTACGTCGGCCGCACCACCGGAAGGTTTTCGATGATCTTGTCGGCGCGGCCGTCGACCGCGGTGACGTGCCCGACCTCGATCTGGCCGGAGGTGAGCACCTTGCCGAAGACGTGCGCGAGCGGCAGCCACAGGTACTGGACGTCGTCGATGGTGACCAGGCCGGTCGCGGCGATCGCCTTGGCCATGTACGACCAGTTGTCGTGCGGCAGGCGCACGCCCTTGGGGCGGCCGGTGGTGCCGGAGGTGTAGATGAGGGTGGCGAGCTGCTCCCTGGTGATCGCGCCGACCCGCTCCTTGATCAGCTGCGGGTGCTGCTCCAGGTAGGCGGCGCCGCGCTTCTCCAGCTCGGCGAGGCTGATCACCCAGTCGCCGGGCTCCACGCCGGCCGGGTCGATCACCACGACCTTGGCGAGCGCGGGCAGCTCGGGGCGCTTCGCCACGGCCTTGGCCAGCTGTGCCGCGTCCTCGGCGACCAGTACGCGGCTCTCGGAGTCGGAGAGGATGAACGCGGACTCGTCGGCGTTGGTCTGCGGGTAGATGGTCGTGGTGGCACCGCCGGCGCACATGATGCCGAGGTCGGCGAGGATCCACTCGACCCGGGTGGAGGAGGCGAGCGCCACCCGCTGCTCGGGCTCGATGCCCAGCTCGATGAGCCCGGCCGCGATCGCGTACACCCGCTCGGCCGCCTGAGCCCAGCTGAGCGACGCCCAGTCGTCGGGGCCCTCACCCGCGGCCGGCGGAACGGGGTAGCGGTAGGCCTCGGCGTCCGGTGTGGCCGCCACGCGCTCCAGGAAGAGGGCCGCCACGGACGGCGGACGGTTCTCGATCAGGGTCTGTGTGTCGCTCACGACATCCTCCGGGGGCCCGCGACGGTGCGGCTGGCTCGGTGCGGCTGGGTTGACTCACGGTGGGGTGGGGGGACTGTTGTTTAACTCGCGAGTAACTAACGAGCAGGGATCAGGGTAAGGCGCGGCCGCCCGCCGCGTAAGGGGCATCGGCCTGACACTTTCCGACACGGGGCCGCGCCCGCTACGCACGGGGGCCCGCCGCGCTTTCGCACGACGGGCCCCCCGCATGCCCGCTTCGCGGGCGTAACCGGCCGTAACCGCCGGTTACTTCTTGCCCTTGGCCGACCCCGCACCGTCATCGCTGGACAGGACGGCGATGAAGGCTTCCTGCGGAACCTCCACGGAACCCACCATCTTCATCCGCTTCTTGCCTTCCTTCTGCTTCTCCAGCAGCTTCCGCTTACGGGAGATGTCACCGCCGTAGCACTTGGCGAGGACGTCCTTGCGGATGGCGCGGATGGTCTCGCGGGCGATGACCCGGGAGCCGATGGCGGCCTGCACCGGCACCTCGAAGGCCTGCCGGGGGATCAGCTCCTTGAGCTTGGCGACGAGCCGCACGCCGTACGCGTACGCCTGGTCCTTGTGGGTGATCGCGGAGAAGGCGTCCACCTTGTCGCCGTGCAGCAGGATGTCGACCTTGACCAGGGAGCTGGTCTGCTCGCCGGTGGGCTCGTAGTCCAGCGAGGCGTAGCCGCGGGTCTTGGACTTCAGCTGGTCGAAGAAGTCGAAGACGATCTCCGCGAGCGGCAGGGTGTAGCGGATCTCGACGCGGTCCTCGGAGAGGTAGTCCATGCCCAGCAGCGTGCCGCGCCGGGTCTGGCACAGCTCCATGATCGAGCCGATGAACTCGGTCGGCGCGAGGATCGTGGCCCGCACGACCGGCTCGAAGACCTCGTTGATCTTGCCCTCGGGGAACTCGCTCGGGTTGGTGACCGTGTGCTCGCTGCCGTCCTCCATGACCACGCGGTAGACCACGTTGGGGGCGGTGGCGATCAGGTCGAGGCCGAACTCGCGCTCCAGCCGCTCCCGGATCACGTCCAGGTGCAGCAGGCCGAGGAAGCCGACGCGGAAACCGAAGCCGAGGGCGGCGGAGGTCTCCGGCTCGTAGACCAGCGCGGCGTCGTTCAGCTGGAGCTTGTCCAGGGCCTCGCGCAGCTCCGGGTAGTCGGAGCCGTCCAGCGGGTACAGACCGGAGAAGACCATCGGCTTCGGGTCCTTGTAACCGCCGAGCGCCTCGGTGGCGCCCTTGCTCTGGCTGGTGACCGTGTCGCCGACCTTGGACTGCCGGACGTCCTTCACGCCGGTGATGAGGTACCCCACCTCACCGACGCCGAGGCCGTCGGCCGGCAGCATCTCCGGCGAGCTGACACCGATCTCCAGCAGCTCGTGCGTGGCGCCGGTCGACATCATCTTGATGCGCTCGCGCTTGTTGAGCTGGCCGTCGATGACACGGACGTACGTCACGACACCGCGGTAGGAGTCGTAGACCGAGTCGAAGATCATCGCGCGGGCGGGCGCGTCGGCGACACCGACCGGTGCCGGGATCTCCTTGACGACCTTGTTCAGCAGCGCGTCCACACCGAGACCGGTCTTCGCCGAGACCTTGAGCACGTCGTCCGGTTCGCAGCCGACCAGGTTCGCCAGCTCCTCGGCGAACTTCTCCGGCTGCGCGGCCGGCAGGTCGATCTTGTTCAGCACCGGGATGATCGTGAGGTCGTTCTCCATCGCCAGGTAGAGGTTGGCGAGGGTCTGCGCCTCGATGCCCTGGGCGGCGTCGACCAGGAGGATGGTCCCCTCGCAGGCGGCCAGCGACCGCGAGACCTCGTAGGTGAAGTCGACGTGCCCGGGGGTGTCGATCATGTTGAGGATGTGGGTCGTGCCCTGGTCGGGGCCCTCGGTCGGGGCCCAGGGCAGACGCACCGCCTGGGACTTGATCGTGATGCCGCGCTCGCGCTCGATGTCCATCCGGTCGAGGTACTGAGCACGCATCTGCCGCTGCTCGACCACACCGGTCAGCTGGAGCATCCGGTCGGCGAGCGTGGACTTGCCGTGGTCGATGTGCGCGATGATGCAGAAGTTGCGGATCAGAGCCGGGGCGGTACGGCTCGGCTCGGGCACATGGTTAGGGGTCGCGGGCACGCAGGGTCCTGTCTCTTGAGGCGCCTTATGCCTCGGGTCGGATCGTTACGTAGTCTCCATGGTCCCACGGGGAGGGACCTAGGGCCGTTTTGGGCTGCCCGGAGGGCCACTGGTACTGTAGATGGCTGTGCCTCATGCCCTCTCAGCGCGAGGCGCGACAGAAAATTTTGGATCACCGGCACGGGACCCGAGCGGCCCCGTGCCTGAACCTGAAAAGGCTCCTTCGTGGCGAACATCAAGTCCCAGATCAAGCGGATCAAGACCAACGAGAAGGCCCGGCTGCGCAACAAGGCCGTCAAGTCCTCTCTGAAGACCGCGATCCGCAAGGCCCGTGAGGCCGCTGCCGCGGGTGACGTCGAGAAGGCCACCGAGCTGCAGCGCGCTGCCGCTCGTGCGCTCGACAAGGCCGTCTCCAAGGGCGTCATCCACAAGAACCAGGCCGCCAACAAGAAGTCGGCGCTTGCTTCCAAGGTCGCTTCCCTCAAGGGCTGAACCTCCTTTCTGATCTGATCGCCGGAAAGACCCAGAGCGGGCCCTCTCTCATCCGCTCCCGACCGGCACCCCCGGAACCACGCGCGGCCTGCGTTCGCCACGCGGGCGTGGATCCACAAGCTTGATCCAACGGCCCCGGCACCTTCGCCTTTCCCCAAGGCGGGCGCCGGGGTCTTTGGCATGTCCGGGGAGCTTTTGGCGTGCCTGGGAGGGGTGGGGCGCCAAAGTCTCGGTGGGCGGTCGGTCGACCGGTGCCGGCTCTTCGGTGAGCGGAGCCGGGCATGCGGTGCCTGGGGGCGCCGGGTTGTCCGGTGGGCGTGAGTGCCAGTTGTCCGGCGCCCGTGTTTCGTGGGGCGAGGTGCGCCTGCCAGTGGCTCATCGGGAGGCGGGGCGGGCCGGCCCACCCCCGCCGGACCCTGCCGCGGCCCGTCGGTGGGCTGGAGCCCTCCGGTCAGGCCCGGCCTCTGGAGCGGGCGGCCCGGGCGATCACCACGACCGCCTTCTCCAGGGCGTATTCGGGGTCGTCGCCGCCGCCCTTCACCCCCGCGTCCGCCTCCGCGACCGCTCTGAGTGCCACCGCGACCCCGTCCGGCGTCCAGCCCCGCATCTGCTGGCGCACCCGGTCGATCTTCCACGGCGGCATGCCCAGCTCACGCGCCAGATCGGCCGGCCGGCCGCCCCGGGCCGAGGACAGCTTGCCGATCGCCCGCACGCCCTGCGCCAGCGCGCTGGTGATCATCACCGGCGCCACGCCTGTCGCCAGCGACCATCTCAGGGCCTCCAGCGCCTCCGCCGTACGCCCCTCCACGGCCCGATCGGCGACCGTGAAGCTGGAGGCCTCGGCACGCCCCGTGTAGTACCGCCCGACAATCGCCTCGTCGATCGTCCCTTCCACGTCGGCGACCAGCTGCGAGACCGCCGAGGCCAGCTCCCGCAGGTCGCTCCCGATGGCGTCGCAGAGCGCCTGGCACGCCTCGGGGGTGGCCGACCGCCCGAGGGAACGGAACTCGCCCCGCACGAAGGCCAGCCGGTCCGCCGGCTTGGTCATCTTCGGGCAGGCCACCTCCCTGGCGCCCGCCTTGCGCGCCGCGTCCAGCAGCCCCTTTCCCTTGGCGCCGCCGGCGTGCAGCAGCACCAGGGTGATCTCCTCGGCCGGCGAACCGAGATACGCCTTCACGTCCTTGACCGTGTCGGCGGACAGGTCCTGCGCGTTGCGTACGACCACGACCTTGCGCTCCGCGAAGAGCGACGGGCTGGTCAGCTCGGCGAGTGTGCCGGGCTGCAGCTGGTCCGGAGTCAGGTCACGTACGTCCGTGTCGGCGTCGGCGGCCTTGGCGGCGGCCACCACCTCCCGCACGGCACGGTCGAGCAGGAGGTCCTCCTGGCCCACGGCAACGGTCACCGGGGCGAGAGGGTCGTCATTCGCAGTCTTCCTGGCCATCGCTTACAGCATCCCACGCGGCACTGACAGCCAACCGGCTCCGCCACCCTGAGCGGTCCCGGAGCGGACCCTGAGGACGGCTCGGGGTCAGGGCTCCTCGCGCCAGCCGTCCCACTCCCCCGCGAACGCGTCCAGCTCGGCGGGGTCGAGCCGCTCGCCCTCGTCCCGCAGGACCACCAGCCACTGAGCATCCTCGGCGTCGTCCTCGCCGGCCAGCGCGTCCCGGACGAGCCGGGGCTCCTCGTCGATCCCGAACCGCTCCCCGAGCACCTCCGCCGCTTCCTCGGCGGCGTCGCGGTCGGGCAGCACCAGCACGTGTCTCACATCGCTCACCGGCCCATTCTCCGGCACCCGGCGGGGGCCTCCGGCCCGGGTTCGGTCGACCTCTGTTCCAGGTCGGCCGAGGTCGGCCGGTACGCATGCGCTGCGCCGCCGGTACGCGTGACATCCGCCCGCTACGCAGGACATTCGCCCAGCCCTCGTGGCACCCGACCAGTACTCGGGGCACCCGCCGCAGGGACGCGCTCGTCGGCCTGGCAGTCGCTGTGCCTCCCCAGCCCGCCCGGGTGAGTCCGCGGTCAGCTCTTCGGCACGATCTGCACGTCGAGGTCGACACGGATGCTCGGTCCGACCGCCGCGATGCCCCGGGCCAGCATCGACTGCCAGCTGATCGTGAAGTCGTCCCGGTGCAGCTCGGTGGTGGCCCGGCAGGCCGCCCGAGTCTCGCCCTCCACGCCGTTGCCGAGCCCGAGGTACTCGCTGTCGAGCGTGACCGTGCGGGTCACACCGTGCAACGACAGCGCCCCGGTGACCGCCCACCGACTGCCGCCCTTGTGCACGAAACGGTCGCTGTAGAACTCCAGCGTCGGGAACCGCTGCACGTCCAGGAAATCCGCCGACCGCAAGTGGTCGTCGCGCATCCGGATGCCCGTGTCGATGGAGGACGCGTCGATCACCACGTGCATCGCCGACTGCTCCATCCGCTCGGCGATCCGCACCACCCCGGCGAAGGCGTTGAACCGCCCGTGGATCCGGGCCAGTCCGATGTGCCGTGCGGTGAAGCCGATCGAGGAGTGCGCGGCATCTATGTCCCAGTCGCCCGGCGCCGGCGGTTCCGGCGGCTGGGCCACCTGGAGCGTGACGTCGCCCAGCGAGGCAAGGGAGTTCTCCCCCACCAGCGCGGTGGCCCGGTACGGCGCGTAGCCCTCGGCCGCCACCGCGAGCCGGTACTCCCCCGCCGGCACCATGGCCAGGAACAGACCGTAGGGGTCCGTGCCCCCGGTCACCACCCGGCGGCCCATGGCGTCACTGACCGCCAGTTCCGCGCCCACCACGGGCTCGTTGACCGGATCGACCACCCGGCAGCTGAGCACTCCCGCGTGCGGTGGTGTCCGGACCCCCGCCAGGGGATTCGACCGTTGCACCCGGTTTCCCCGGCTACCCAACAAGCGACCGAACATCCACGACACCCCTGTACCCCTCGACATGATCGACTGTCGAAGGTTCATTCGATCACCGATGCGGCTTTCGAGGCAACACGAACCCACATCACAGGAATCCACTGCATGCGCCGGGACTGATCCGAATTAGTCGTTCGGGTCAGGATTTCACACAGCCGCCACACAACCCCTCCCGTGTGACACCGGGTCAGGCGCGCGACGACGGGTCAGCGTGCGCTCGCCACCCGCAGTTCCCCCTCCCTCCCTCCGCTCCCGGTCAGCGCGAGCGCCCCGTCCCGGTCGGTACGCAGGACCGTCGCCCCGCCGCTGCGCAGGGCGGCCACGGTCGACGGTGCCGGATGGCCGTAGGGGTTGTCGGCACCCGCGGAGACGAGTGCCACCCGGGGCGCGGCGAGGCGCATCAGCAGGGGATCCTGATAGGCCGAGCCATGGTGGGCCACCTTCAGGACATCCACCCCGGCCAGGCCGGCCGCCGCCGGAGACCGCAGCAGGGCCTGCTGGGCCGGGGGTTCAAGGTCCCCGAGCAGCAGCAGTCGCAGCCCGCCCGTGCGTACGAGCAGCGTGACGCTGGCGTCGTTCGGCCCTTCCGGCTGGAAAACCGGACCGGGTACGGGGGCCGAAGCGGCCGCGGAGACGGAACCGGGTACGGAGGCGAGGCCGGGCGCGGAGGCGGAACCCGGTAGGGAAGCTGGACCGGGCACGGAGGCCGGACCCGGTGCGAAGCCAGGCGGTCGCGTTCCCGAGGGCGCCTTGGCCGGCTGGGGCGGGGGCCACAGGACCCGCCAGGTCAGCGGTCCGACGCGTCGTTCCTCTCCGGCGGCGGCCGTCACGACCGGGATGTGCCGCTCGGCCGCCTCCCTCCGGACGAAGCGCGCCTGGTCCGCCGGCTCCGCGAGCCCGGTGGTCTCGATCGCGGCCACCGAGCGGCCCCGCAGGACACCGGGCAGGCCCGCCACGTGGTCGGCGTGGAAGTGGGTCAGGATCACCAGGGGGACGCGGGTGATGCCCAGCCGTCGCAGACAGTCGTCGACCAGCGCGGGATCCGGTCCCGCGTCCACGACCACCCCGGTTCCCTCGCCCGCCGCCAGCACCGTCGCGTCGCCCTGCCCGACGTCGCACATCGCGAATCTCCAGCCGGGCGGCGGCCAGCCCGTGATCACCCGGGTCAGCGGCGCCGGCCGGGTCACGGCCAGCACGAGCAGCATGCCGAGCAGTCCGCACCAGACGGGGTGCCGCAGCAGTCTCCGGCCGATCAGCACCACGACCACGGTGACCGCCGCGAGCGCCAGTGCCCCGGGCCAGCTCCCCGGCCAGTCCACACCCGCGCCGGGCAGCGCCGCCCCGGCCCGGGCCACTCCGGCGATCCACCCGGCAGGCCAACTCGCGCACCATGCCAGCGCCTTGGCCACCGGCATCAGCAAGGGCGCCGTCGCGAGCGCCGTGAACCCCAGCACTGTGGCCGGTGCGACCGCCACCTCGGCCAGCAGATTGCACGGCACCGCCACCAGGCTCACCCTGGCCGACAGCACCGCCACGACCGGCGCGCAGACGGCCTGGGCCGCGGCAGCCGCCGCCAGCGCCTCGGCGAGCCTCGGAGGAACCCGGCGCCGCCGCAACGCCTCGCTCCAGCCCGGCGCCAGCACCAGCAGTGCGCCGGTGGCCAGCACCGACAGCAGGAAGCCGTAACTGCGGGCCAGCCAGGGGTCGTACAGCACCAGCAGCAGGACGGCCGTGGCCAGGGCCGGGATCAGCGATCTGCGGCGCCCGGTGGCCAGGGCGAGCAGCGCGACGGCGCCGCAGACCGCGGCCCGCAGGACGCTGGGGTCCGGCCGGCAGACGACCACGAAGCCCAGCGTCAGCGCTCCCGCGAGCACGGCCGTCATCCTCAGTGAGAGGCCCAGGCGTGGGGCCAGGCCCTTGCGTTCGGCCCGTTGGGCCAGGCCCGGCGGCCCGATGAGCAGCGCGAGCAGGACGGTGAGGTTGCTGCCGGAGACGGCGAGGATGTGGGCCAGGTCCGTCTCGTCGAAGGCGTGGTCCAGCTCGGGTGTGATCCGCGAGGTGTCTCCGACGACCAGTCCGGGAAGCAGCGCCCGCGCGTCCCCCGGCAGGTTCTCGGTGGCCTCGCGCAGGCCCGCTCTGAGCCGGCCGGCGAGCCGTTGCGGTCCGCTCGGCCCCGCCACGATCCGGGGGGCCGGCCGGCCGCGCACCCGTAGCACGGCCGCTGTCCGGTCACCGCCCGTGAGCGCGGGCGCCAGCCGGCCTCCGACCCGGAGCCGCGTGGACGGCAGCAGCCCGAGCCAGGCGGCTCGCCCACCCGGCCTGTGCCGGCCGGCTTCCGTCGGCGGCCCGGGACTCCGGCTTCTCCCGGTGCTTCCCTCTGGTGCCGGGACATCCGCGTCCACGATCAACAGCACGGGCGTCCGGATCCGCATCCGCCGTCCGTCGGCCGCCTCCACGCTCCGCACCTCGGCCCGCGCCAGCACCGCCACCGGTGCCAAGTGATCGCCGCTCACCCGTGGGCTGCTCAGCCAGGGATCGCCGGTCAGCTCGACCTCGGCGGTGACGGTCGCGGACCGCCGGGCCAGCTCGGGCACCGGCCCGCGCCGCACGTCGGCCCCGTGCAGTCCGGCGGAGACGGCCGCCGCCGCGGCACAGAGCAGCACGGCGGCGACGGTGGCCCGCGCCCAGCGAAACCGGCCCCACACCCACCCGGCCACCCCGGGCCAGGCGGCCCGTCCGGCCTGCCCGGCCCGTCTGGTGTGGCCGGCGTGTCCAACCTGCCCGGTGCGTTCAGCCTGCCCCGCCCGCCCTGGCTGCCCTGGCCGCCTCGTCTGCCCGGCCGTCCCTCTCGTCCTCCCTGTCCGCCCCGCCCGGCCCGATGGCCGCGTCGACAGCAGCAGGACACCGCCGAGCAGGCAGCAGACGACGGTCCCGACGGTCCAGGCCACCGGTGCGTCGAGGGTCAGGGCCGCCGTGCCCCAGGCCGCGAGCGCGGACGGCACCAGGCGTAGGTCCAGCGGGCCGTCCCGGCTGGTTCGCGCGGTCCCGCTCCCCTCGTGCCCGGCGCCCGGGCCGGCCTCGTCGAGCGCGCGGTTCACGGCCGTACCAGGTCGCGCAGGTCGGTGAACCGGCTGTCGCCGATGCCGTTGACCTCGCGCAGTTCGTCCACGGAACGGAAACCGCCGTGCTGGGTGCGGTAGTCGATGATGTGCCGGGCCAGTACCGGGCCGACTCCGGGCAGCGTGTCGAGCTGGTCCGCGGTGGCGGTGTTGAGGGAGACCGGCGCGGCCGGGCCCGTGCCGGTCGCGTCGGAGAGCTGCCCGGCGGCCGGGCCGGCTGGAGCGGCGGCTCCTGCGGAGGCGCCGACGAGGACCTGCTCGCCGTCGACCAGGAAACGGGCCCGGTTGAGCCCCTCCGTGCTCACCCCCGGCCGGACCCCGCCCGCGGCTCGCAACGCGTCGGCCACCCGGGCACCGTACGGCAGCCGCAGGATTCCCGGTTTGCGGACCTTGCCGCCGACATCCACGACGATCTCCGCGCCGGGTGTCGCCGAGGCGGGCCCGGCCACCGCGGTCGCCGGCCCCTCCTCCTTCTTGGGGAGCGGCGCCTGTGCGCGGACCACTTGCGGGGCGCTCACGGACTGGGGCCGGCCGGACCAGAAGTGCTGCCCGGCGAAGACGGCCGCCACCACGAGCACCACGGCCAGCGCCACGACCGCTCGCCGTTCCACCCCGTACCGCGCCTGGAGCCACACCGGCATCCGCTCCCGCAGGGCCAGCGCGGCGCGTTCCCGCCAGCCCGGAGCCGTGGGCACCCCCGTCACTCGCGGCTCCTCCGGATCCGGCGACCGTGTGTCACCGGCCTGTTCGTCCTCCGGCGAGACGACGGATGGCGGGGGCGGTGGGACCAGGCCGGCCGGTGAGCGCGGCGGAACCGTGGCCCGCTCCGGCACAGCCGTGGCGACCGACCTCGCCGGCACCGTCGGCCGCACCGGCTCCGGCTCCGTTTCCGGCACCACCGGCCGCACCGGCTCCGGCTCCGTTTCCAGCACCACCGGCCGCACCGGCTCCGGCTCCGTTTCCAGCACCACCGGCCGCACCGGCCGCAGCGCCATCCCCGGCATCGTCCCTGCCGCCCCCGGTGCTGCCCCCGACCCCGGTGCTGCCCCCGGCACCGGCCCTGCCGCCCCCTCCATCCACCCCGCTGACGCCGACGCACCCGCGGAGCTCACCGGATCGGGCGGTGCGTTCCCGGACTCCCGCCACTGCACCGCCCGTTCGCCGAAGAGGAGTTCCGCCCGGCGGCGCAGTTCCTCCGCCGGTGCGGGCGAACGGCGGCGGGCGCGACGGTGTTCGGCAGGGCGGAGGTCGGGAACACCGTGTTCGGCAGGGCGTGGTCCGGGAACGCCGTGTTCGGCGGGGCGAGACTCGGGGTCGCCGTGCTCGGCGGAGCGAGGCTCGGTGGCCCCGTATTCGGCGGGGCGGGGAGCGGTGACGCGGTATCCCGTGGCGCGGCGGTGCCGGACGCGGCCGTCGGAAGCCGGGCCACGGCCGGGGCCGCTGGTCGGGGTCGCGACGCGGGAGCGAGATCGAAGTGCCATGCGACGAGGATGGAGCACTTCGCCACATCACGATGATCTTGGTGAATTCCCGTGCATTACTGCCCGGTTGTGGATAACTCCGCCACCCGCACGAGTGAAACCTACGGGCCGGCGGCCCCGCCCCGGCCTCAGCGAGGCGAGACGACCGCCCCCAGCAGACCAGGCCCGGTGTGCGCCCCGATCACCGCTCCCACCTCGCTGACATGCAGGTCGGCCAGGCCCGGGACACGTGCCCGCAGCCGGTCGGCGAGTGCGGCGGCACCGTCGGCGGCGGCGAGATGGTGAACGGCGATGTCGACCTCCGCGTTGCCCGCCCGCTCCACGGTGAGCTCCTCCAGACGCGCGATCGCCCTGGACGCCGTACGCACCTTTTCGAGCAGCTCGATACGGCCGTCCTCCAGCTGGAGCAGGGGTTTGACGGCGAGCGCGGAGCCCAGCAGCTTCTGCGCGGCGCCGATGCGGCCGCCTCGGCGCAGATAGTCGAGGGTGTCGACGTAGAACACGGCGGATGTGCCGGCGGCCCGCTTCTCGGCGGCCGTGACGGCCTCGTCCACGGTGCCGCCCGACTCCGCGGCCTCGGCGGCGGTGAGCGCGCAGAAGCCGAGCGCCATCGCGACCACCCCGGTGTCCACCACCCGCACGGGCACCGGTGCCTCACGCGCCGCGAGGACCGCCGCGTCGTAGGTGCCGGACAGTTCGGCGGACAGGTGCAGGGAGACGATGCCGTCGGCCCCGGCTTCGGCGAGTCTGCGGTAGGTCTCGGCGAACACCTGGGGGCTGGGGCGGGAGGTGGTCACGGCGCGCCGCTTCTGCAGCGCCTGGGCGAGGGAGCGGGTGGAGATCTCGGTGCCCTCTTCGAGCGCCTGGTCACCGAGGACCACGGTGAGCGGGACCGTGGTGATGCCGTGACGCTCCATCGCCCGGGGCGGCAGGTAGGCCGTTGAATCGGTGACGATCGCGACATGGCGGGACATGAGCTGGAGGTTACCTGGCGTAGTGCCCGCTCGGCAGCCCGGCCCCTGCCGTGTGCCCGGGGAGCGGTCCGCTCATGTGGTGCTCTCGGGGCGGGGCTTCTTCTGCCACGGGACGGTGGGGCGCCACGAGGGTCCGGCGATCGCGTCGGGAGCGGGCCGCGCGGTGGCGTGGGCACCGGCCGCCTGGGCCCGCGCCTGTCCCGTGGCAGGGCCGTCGGCGGGGGCGGCGGAGGCGTCGGGCCAGTGCGAGGACGCCTGGCCGGGTTCGGTTCTCGTCCAGTGGCGCAGGGCGTCGGCCTCGATGTCGATCTGGGCGCTGAGGTGGTCCAGATCGTCGTCGGAGAAGCGGCGGGCGCGGTCGCGGACGGCCCAGCGCAGGGAGTCGGCGGACTGGGTGATGCGCTCGGTGCGCGCGCGGAGTTCGGGCAGGCGCGCGGCGAGTGTGGCCCGGTCGGGCTCGGTCTCCAGCCGCTTGAGGTCGGCGTCCAGGTCGCGCCCGTGGACGCTGAGCCGTTCGAAGAGGGCGAGGGACTCCTTAAGCGACTCGTCCTCGGCCACGCCCGCGTGCAGTGCGTCCTGTGTGGCGCGCATGGAGGTGCGCAGTGCGAGCCGCAGCCGGGCGATCTCCCCGGCCGGCCCGGGCTGGGCGACGGACTTGGCGCGCAGGGTGTGGTCCTCGACCGTGCGCCGGGCTTGCGCGAGGGTCCGGTCCACCCCGCGCTTGGTGGCGCGGACGGCCTTCACCGTGGCGTAGGCGCCCAGGCCGACGAAGATCAGGAAGAGCAGGGCGAACACGGTGAGCACTACGTCCATGGCGCTCCTCCTCCGGTCGGTGCGGTACGGCCCGCTGCGCCTCTCCACGGTAAACGCAGCGGGCAGGCCCGGAGTTCCGTCCGAACCCCGAACCTGCCCGTAGGGGACTACCCCGAGCCGGCGGAAACACCCGTTTCCACCGGCTCGGCATACGCCGGCATCGGCCCGGTGCAGGCCAGACGCAGCCGGTGTTTACGCGGGAACGATGTTGACCAGCTTCGGCGCCCGCACGATCACCTTGCGGATGCCCGCGCCGCCCAGCGCCGCGATCACCTTCTCGTCGGCCAGCGCGACCTTCTCCAGTTCCTCCTCGGAGATGGCGGGCGGCACCTCCAGCCGGGCCTTGACCTTGCCCTTGATCTGCACGACGCAGGTCACGGTCTCGTCGACGACGTAGGCCGGGTCGGCGACCGGGAAGTCACGGTGGACGACGGAGTCGGTGTGGCCCAGCTTGCGCCACAGCTCCTCGGCGATGTGCGGGGCCAGCGGGGCGACCATCAGCACCAGCGGCTCGGCCACGGACCGCGACACCGCGCCACCGGTCTTGGTGAGGTGGTTGTTCAGTTCGGTGACCTTGGCGATGGCGGTGTTGAAGCGCAGGCCCTCCAGGTCCTGGCGCACGCCGTCGATGGCCTTGTGCAGGGCGCGCAGGGTCTCCTCGTCCGGCTCGGCGTCGGTCACGGTGACCTCGCCGGTGGTCTCGTCGACGATGTTGCGCCACAGCCGCTGCAGCAGCCGGAACTGGCCGACCACCGCGCGCGTGTCCCACGGGCGGGAGACGTCCAGCGGGCCCATGGCCATCTCGTACAGGCGCAGCGTGTCGGCGCCGTACTCGGCGGCGATCTCGTCCGGGGTCACCGCGTTCTTCAGGGACTTGCCCATCTTGCCCAGCAGGCGGGAGACCTTCTCGCCCTGGTAGTAGTACGCGCCGTCGCGCTCCTCCACCTCGGCGGCCGGCACCGCGATGCCCCGGCTGTCGCGGTAGACGTAGGCCTGGATCATGCCCTGGTTGAACAGCTTGTGGAACGGCTCCGCGGAGGAGACGTGCCCCAGGTCGTACAGGACCTTGGACCAGAAGCGCGCGTACAGCAGGTGCAGCACGGCGTGTTCGGCGCCGCCGACGTACAGGTCCACACCGCCGTGCGGCAGGCCCTCGCGCGGGCCCATCCAGTACCGCTCGATCTCCGGGTCCACCAGCTCGCGGTCGTTGTGCGGGTCCAGGTAGCGGAACTCGTACCAGCAGGAACCGGCCCAGTTGGGCATGGTGTTGGTCTCGCGGCGGTACTTCTTGGGGCCGTCGCCCAGGTCGAGGGTGACGTTGACCCATTCCGCGTTGCGCGACAGCGGGGTCTCGGGCTGGGTGTCGGAGTCGTCCGGGTCGAAGGTGCGCGGGCTGTAGTCCTCGACCTCGGGCAGCTCCAGCGGCAGCATCGACTCGGGCAGCGCGTGGGCGACGCCATCCTCGTCGTAGACGATCGGGAAGGGCTCGCCCCAGTAGCGCTGGCGGCTGAACAGCCAGTCGCGCAGCCGGAAGTTGACGGTGCCCTCGCCGATGCCCTTGTCGGCCAGCCACTCGGTGATGCGCGCCTTGGCGTCGGCCACGCCCAGGCCGTTCAGCCTCAGGTCGTCGCTGTCGGAGTTGACGATCTTCGCGTCGTAGGAGACGAAGGCGTCGTCCCAGGTGAACGGGTCGGTGCCGCGGCCGTCGGTCGGCTCGACCACGCAGCGGATGGGCAGCTCGAAGGCGCGCGCGAAGGCGAAGTCGCGGCTGTCGTGGCCCGGGACGGCCATGATCGCGCCGGTGCCGTAGCCCATCAGGACGTAGTCGGCGATGAAGACCGGGATCCGCTCGCCGCTGACCGGGTTGGTCGCGAACGCGCCGGTGAAGACGCCGGTCTTGTCCTTGGCCTCGGCCTGCCGCTCCACGTCGGACTTCGAGGCGGCCTGCGCGCGGTAGGCGGCGACGGCCTCGGCCGGGGTGGCGTGGCCGCCGGTCCACACCTCGTGCGTGCCCTCGGGCCACGCCTCGGGGGTGAACTTCTCGACCAGCGGGTGCTCGGGCGCCAGCACCATGTAGGTCGCGCCGAACAGGGTGTCCGGGCGGGTGGTGAAGACCGTGATGCGCTCACCGTCGATCGGGAAGTCGATGCGGGCGCCCTCGCTGCGGCCGATCCAGTTGCGCTGCTGGAGCTTGATGGCCTCGGGCCAGTCCAGCTCCTCCAGGTCCTCCAGCAGCCGGTCGGCGTAGGCGGTGATGCGCATGTTCCACTGGCGCAGCTTGGCCTTGAAGACCGGGTAGTTGCCGCGCTCGGAACGGCCGTCGGCGGTGACCTCCTCGTTGGCCAGTACGGTGCCCAGGCCGGGGCACCAGTTGACGGGCGCGTCGGAGGCGTAGGCCAGGCGGTACTCGCCCAGGATGTCGGCGCGTTCGCGGGCGCTCAGTTCGTTCCACGCGCGCGTGGTGCCCGGAACGGCGCGTTCACCGGACTCGAACTGGGCGATCAGCTCGGAGATCGGGCGGGCCTTGCGCGCCTCCTCGTCGTACCAGGAGTTGAAGATCTGCAGGAAGATCCACTGGGTCCACTTGTAGTACTCCGGGTCGATCGTGGCGAACGACCGGCGCTTGTCGTGGCCCAGACCCAGCCGGCGCAGCTGGGCCTTCATGTTCTCGATGTTGGCCTCGGTGGAGACCCGGGGGTGCGTGCCGGTCTGCACGGCGTACTGCTCGGCGGGCAGGCCGAAGGCGTCGAAGCCGAGGGTGTGCAGGACGTTGTGGCCGGTCATGCGCTGGAACCGGGCGTAGACGTCGGTGGCGATGTAACCCAGCGGGTGGCCGACGTGCAGGCCCGCACCCGACGGATACGGGAACATGTCCATGATGAACTTCTTGGGCTTGGCGGCCAGCTCCTCATCGCCCGCCAGGTCGCCCGTGGGGTTCGGTGCCGCGTAGGTGCCGTCGGCGTCCCAGAAGTCCTGCCAGCGTGCCTCGATCTCGGCTGCCATGGCGGCCGTGTAGCGGTGCGGCGCGGCCTCCGCCGATGCGGCGGTGGCAGCGGGGTTCGTCTCGCTCATGATCCTCAAAGCTCCATCGATCGTCTCTGCCTGCGGAAATGAAAAAACCCCTCGCACAGGAGGGGACGCCGCGCCGATGCCGACCTCACGGCTGGACCGGGGTCGGTACTGATCAGCGCGGCCCGCTAAGCAGAAGGCGTACGGCACGCATGGCGCTAGGGTACCGCAGCCCTTGAGCAAGCCGCGACGCGCTTCCGTATCCCTGGGGGACATGTCCACGAAGCCCGCCGGTACCGAACAAAGGTCAGCGATTTCTTCGCGTACCTCCCCTATGGGACGCCACTCCGATCAGATTGTCCGTCGATAACAACGCAATAACCCAAACCCCGTACTGATCGGTATGGCGCCACTTAGAGTGCGGCAGCGGGACCGCTTTCCCGGAACTGCTCGGAGTTGCCCCCATGAACCCTCGTCGTCGTACCAGCTCGCTCCCCCTACCGGGCCGCTCGGCCTATGGGGTGGCGTCCGCCGTCGCCTTGCTGCTCATTCCCGTGTCCGTGCTGGTCGGGGGCGTCCGGTTCCGCGAGTTCCTGAACTTCGGCGCGGGTGTGCTGTCCCTCGTCTCGCTGAGCTGCTCGGTGATCTGGGGCCTGTTCGCCCAGGACCGGATCTTCCTGAACACCCGGCAGCGGATCATCGGGCAGGCGGTGCACCGGACGACCGCGGTCGCCTCGATCGCGTTCCTGCTGCTGCACATCACCACGAAGATCGCGCTCGGCCACACGGAGGTGATCGCCGCGGTCATTCCGTTCTCGCTCGGCCTCACCGGGATCGCCGGGCTGATCGGGCTGGGCTCGCTCGCCGGGCTGCTGATGATCTTCGTGGGGGTCACGGGCGCCCTGCGCGGCACCTTCGCCACACCGGCCCCGGTCGCGGCGCGCTGGCGGGCCATGCACATGCTGGCCTACCCCGCATGGTGCGCGGCGCTGATCCACGGTCTCTACGCGGGTCGCGCGGCCAAACCCGTCTTCGTGATCCTCTACAGCCTGTCGCTGCTCGGCGTGATGGGCGCCCTCGCGCTGCGCGCCGCGCCGCGCCCGGTCAAGCGCAGGGTCGCCGACCGGCTGGTGGCCCTGTTCGACCGGCCCGGCCGGCCCGCGTCCGAGGAGCCGGAGACGAGCCGCTCCCGGGCGGCGGGCCCGGCCCGGCCCGGCCCGCGACGCGGCCGGGAACCGCGCCCGGCACCCGCCTCGCCGCTCTACCAGCCCTCGACCGCCGAGCCCGCCGCCGGTTTCGCCGCGGCCTACCGCGCGGTGTCCGTCCCGCACCACCCGCGGCAGCCCTTCACGGCGGCCCAGACGGCCGCTGCGGACCTGCCGCCGGATCTCGCCGCCGCGCGCGCGGACGGCCCCTTCGGCGCCTCCGGCGGCTGGCCGGTCCCCTCCCCGCCGCCGGTCGGCGAGGCCCCGCCGTCCGCGTACGACCCGCTCCAGGACACCGGGTACACGCTCCCGGTCCACGGTGATCCGGGCGCCGCCGGCTACGGCGGACGTGACGTGTACGACACCGCTGAGACGAACGGCTCCTACGGCACGTACCTCCCGGGTGACACGTTCGACAGCGGTCCCGCCACCGAACCGCTGCCCGGCTCGCCCTACGGGGCACCGGGTTCGGGCGAACCATGGAACACGCCTTCCGGAGGCTTCAAGTGAACGAGGCACTGCCCGACGTCCCCGAGGTCCGCGTGGTCGGTCTTCCCCAGCTCACGTCGGGCTTCGACCTTGTGGAGCGACTCGACCTGCCGATGCATCTGAAGGTGCACGGGCCGCTCGACCCGCTGGGCGGCGAACAGCTCGCCCAGCTCGCCGAACGCATCAACCTCAAGGGGCGCGGCGGAGCCGGTTTCCCCTTCCACAAGAAACTGCGCTCGGTCGCCGAGTCGGCGATCAGGCGCGGAGTGCGGCCGGTCGTCGTGGTCAACGGCAGCGAGGACGAGCCGGCCTGCCGCAAGGACACCGTGCTGATCAACCGGGCGCCGCACCTCATCCTGGACGGCGCCCTGCTGTGCGCCGAGGCGCTCGGCGCGCGCACCCTCGTCGTCGGCGTCACGCGAGAGTCCACGCAGCGCTCCATGGAGGCCGCGCTCGCCGAACGCGGCCTGGGCAACAGCCGTAGAGCGGCGCTCCGCGCGTGGGTGCAGCGCAACCCGGTCCGCATGGTCACCGGTGCCGCCGCCTCGCTGATCCGCTCGATCGACGGCGGCCCGGCGATCCCGCCCGGCCGCAAGGTCAGCGCCTCGCGGAGCGGTGTCGGCGGGGCGCCCACGCTGCTGTCGAACGCGGAGACGTTCGCGCAGCTCGCCATAGCCGCCCGCATCGGCCCGGAGCGTTACGCCAACACGGGCCTGTACGACGAACCGGGCACCGTGATGCTCACCGTGTCCGGTGCGGTCGCCCGCCCGATGGTGATCGAGGTGCCCACGGGCGTGCCGCTGCGCTACGTGTTGCAGCTAGCGGGCGCCCCGCCGGTGCCGCAGGGGGTGCTGACCGGCGGCTACCACGGCAAGTGGATCGACGCGGCGACCGTGGACGAGGCGATCGTCTCCCGCAACTCGCTGGACGCGGTGGGCGGTTCGCTGGGCGCGGGCGCGATCCTGCCGATCGGCCAGGAGACGTGCCCGCTGGGCGAGTCGCTGCGGGTGGCGCAGTGGCTGGCCGAGGAGAGCGCCGGCCAGTGCGGGCCCTGCTATCTGGGGCTGCCCGCCGCCGCGCGCGGGCTGGAGGACATCCTGGACGGCGGCGGACCGGCGGCCCTGGAGGCGCTGAAGCAGGTCGCGAAGAACGTGAAGCGGCGCGGCGCGTGTTCCCACCCGGACGGTTCGGCGATGTTCCTGGAGTCGACCCTCAAGGCGTTCACCGACGACCTGGCGGCGCACGTCCTCGGGAACGGCTGCGGACGGCCCGTGGAGGGCGTTCTGCCGCTCTTCGAGGGGGGCAGGGCCCCCACGGGCGTCCCGGGCGGCGCCGACGCCGCGGAGAGCGGCGCGAGCCGCCAGAAGATCTACGTCGACTGGACGCTGTGCCGGGGCCACGGACTGTGCGCGGACATCCTCCCGGAGGTGTTCGAACTCGGCGCGGACGGCTTCCCTACCGTCGCCCAGGCGCAGATACCGCGTTACGCCGAGGCGAAGGCGCTGCGCGCGGTGCGCCGCTGCCCGGCACTCGCCCTGCGCATCGAGGAGGACACACGCGGGCAGGCACCGGCGCGCAATCTGCCGGTGCTCTCCCAGGGGCGCGGCCGGCGCGCGCTGGGCCGCTGAACCCGCAAGGGGTGCGTCACCTGAATTCGTAAGGGGCGGGTCACCGGATCGGGTGGCCCGCTCCTTGGCGTTCCACCGCTCCTTGACGCTCCACCGCTCCTTGACGTTCCGGCGCCTCCTGCGTTCCGGCGCGCCTTGCGCCACAACACGCCGAAGGCGGACCATCGCTGGGATGGTCCGCCTTCGGCGTGTTGTGGAGCTAAGGAGAATTGAACTCCTGACCTCTTGCATGCCATGCAAGCGCTCTACCAACTGAGCTATAGCCCCTTGTTTTGTTGTTTCGCCCGGTTCCCCCGGCGACGACGTAAACATTACAGGCCCTCGGGCGCAGCACCAAATCGGTTTCAGCTTCACTCCGGTATGACCGCTAATGTCGGTTTCCATGCCCGAGATCGCGCCGTTCACAGCAGCCCGCCGGGCCCCGGTCGCCCTGGGCGTGTGCCTGATGTCCTTCGCGGCGTTCTGGGCCGCGCAGCGGGCCGCGCACGTGTCGATGATCGACCTGATGGTCTACCGGGCCGAGGGGGCCGCCGTACGCGCCGGCGGCGATCTGTACGCGCTGCGCGCGACCACCGCCCGCCTGCCCACCACCTATCCGCCGTTCGCGGCCCTGCTGTTCACCCCGCTGTCCCTGCCGGACACCGCGCTGCTGCGCACGCTGGCGACGGCCGGCAATCTCGTGCTGCTGGTGGTCTTCGTACGGCTGTCGCTGAAACTCGTCGGCCACGCGCGCGTGCGGACCGTCTGGTGGGTCGCGGGGGCGGCCGTGTGGTGCGAACCGGTGTGGACGACCGTGCGCTACGGCCAGATCAACCTGCTGCTGGCCGTGCTGGTGCTGTGGGACCTGACCCGCCGGCCCGCCGGCGGCCACGACCGCTGGAGCGGGCTGGGCCTCGGGCTGGCCGCGGCGGTCAAACTGACGCCCGCGCTGTTCGCCGTGCTCCTGCTCGTCACGGGCCTGGCGGACCGGCTGCGGGGCGGGCGGGGCGGGCCGTGGCTGCGGCACGCGCGCGGGGCGGCCGTCGCGTTCGCCGGGGCGACCCTGCTGGCGGCGGCCGTCCTGCCGTACGACTCCTGGCGGTTCTGGACGCGCATGGTGTTCCGCGCGAGCCGGGTCGGGCTGCCGGAGGACACCGGCAATCAGGCCCTGCGCGGCATTCTGGCCCGCCTCCTGCACACGCCGGACCCGGCGGCCCTCTGGGCGGCCGGTGCCGCCGTACTGGCCGCCCTCGGCCTGGCGGTGGCGGTGCGGGCGGAGTTGGGTGGGCGGCGGGCGTGGGCGGTGTGCTCCTGCGCGGTCACCGCCCTGCTGGTCAGCCCGGTGTCGTGGACCCACCACTGGGTGTGGTGCGTGCCGCTGGTGCTGCTGCTGTGGACGCGCGGGCACCGGGCGGCGGCCCTGGGCACCCTGCTGGTCTTCTGGTCGTACATCCCGTGGTGGGTGCCGCACGGGCCCGGGCGGCCGGAACTGCACCTGAGCGGCGCGCCATTGCTGCTGTCGGCCGGCTACGGCGCCACCGGTGCGCTCTTCCTCGCGCTGGCCCGGGCGTCGTTGCCGGGGCCCGGCGGCGGCGAGGTCCGCGTCAAGCCGTGACGAACTGGTAGAACCTCTTGAGCGTGCAGTGCTCCTCCAGGAGCCGGCCGTAGATCGGCTCGCCTTCGAGTTCCCGGTAGGTCTCGATGGGGTCGCCTTTTATGATCAGCGCCCGCGCGCATTCCTCGCACCAGTACTGGTACGCGGGATTGATCGGCTCCATGTCGCGGACGATGGGCGTACCACTCCCGCACCAGTCGCACTTCCGCCGGTGTGCCCCCATCGATCAGCTCCAGGTATGGCCGCAGGCCGTGCACACGTACGAGATTCCGCCATTGTCGCCGAGTACCTGCGCCACGTGCGCGGAACCGCAGGAAGGGCAGCTCAGCCGGGTGATCGAATCCCGTATCAACGCCGCACCGAGGAGGTGGCCGACCTCCTCGAGGATGCTCGCAGGCATCGCTACTCCCTCCCGTCGGGCCGCGCCCCCTTCCGGCCGTTTGATTCTGCCACGACCGGACCGATACGGTCAGCGACGCCTCAGTACCAGTCCGGACACGGCGCCCACCGCCGCCGTCCCGGCCAGCGCCCAGGCACACACCGAGAACGCCTCCGCGGAGGGGTACGGCCCGAGGGCCCCGAACGACTCGATCCGGTTCAGGAACAGGGTGCCGAAAGCCGCCACGCCGATCAGCTGACCGAGTTGCGCGACCGTGGCCAGCAGGCCGCTGGCGTCCGCGGCGTCCTCGGGCCGTACGGTGGCGAGCGCCCCGGTGAGCGTCGGGCTGAACGCGAGCGCCAGCCCGGCCCCCGTGCCCGCGTACCCCGCGTACAGCACCGCTCCGCCGGACCCGCCGCCGTGGAAGGCGAGTCCCACGACGGCGACGGACACCGCGGTGAGCGTGAACCCGGCCGGCGTGAGCGCGCGCTGCCAGGCGGCCGGCCATGTCCGCCAGGTGAGGCTGACGGCACCGAAGAAGACCGCGGTCGGCACGAAGCCCAGCCCGGCCCGCAGGGCGCCGTAGCCGAGGCCGCCCTGGACGTGCAGGGTCAGCGCGAAGAGGAAACCGGCGTTGACCGACATGGCCGCGAGGATCCGGAAGACGGCCCGCCCGACGCCGGGGTGCCGCAGCACCCGGGGCGCGATGAGCGGGGCGCCGCCCCGCCGGGCCAGCCGGGACTCGTAGCCGCAGAACGCGGCGAACAGCGCCGCGGCCCCGGCCAGCGACAGCCACGACCACAGCGGCCAGTCCTCTTCCTGCCCGAGCACCAGCGGCACGGTCAGCAGCGACACGGCGGACCCGAGCAGCACCAGACCCGGCAGGTCGAGCGCCCGGGCCCGCTCCCGCCCGGCCGGACCGCCCAGCGGCAGGACCTTGCGGCCCAGCAGGAACAGCGCGGCGCCCACCGGCACGTTGACCAGGAACACCGGCCGCCAGCCGGTACCGAACAGGTCGGCGCTGACCAGCACCCCGCCGACCACCTGCCCGGCAGCGGCGCCGACGGCCAGGACCGCCGAGTAGGCGCCGAGCGCCCGGGCCCGCGCCTCGCCGGTGAAGGTGCGCTGGATGAGGCTGAGCACCTGCGGGGTCATCAGCGCCGAGCCCGCGCCCTGGACCAGCCGGAACACGATCAGCTCGGTGGCGCCCCCGGCCAGTCCACAGGCGAGCGAGGCGGCGGTGAACAGGGCCAGCCCGGCGAGGTGCACCCGGCCGTGGCCGAGCCGGTCACCGAGCCGGGCGCCGGTGATCAGCAGCACGGAGTACGTGATGGTGTAGCCGGCGATCACCAGCTGCAGGTCGGCGCCCGAGGCGTGCAGGCCGGAACCGATCGACGGCGCCGCGACGTTCACGATGAACACGTCCAGCACCGCCATGAACAGGGCGGCGAGCAGCGCACCGAGCAGCAGGCGGGGCCGATTGTCAGTGGCGGGTGCTTCACTGTCCGTGACGGTTGATCCCGCCCGGTCGGCGACCGTGGGGTCACTGTCAGTGGTGGGTGGTTCACTGTTCGCACGGTTCGGAACGGGCTCGGCGCCCGGTCCGGTGCGGGATGTCGTCGTCATGGCGTCGAGCGTGACGACGAGCCGGTACGGGTGCCGAGTGCCCGCTGATGCTGGTACTGCCAGCACCTGGCAGGAGCGGGCCCGGGCACGGACGATGAGACGGATACGACGGGGGCTGGACGATGGGGACGAGGACACAGCGGCGCCGGCCGGAGCTGGCCGCCTTTCTGCGCAGCAGGCGGGCGCGGGTCACACCGGCCGATGTGGGGATGCCGCCGGGGCTGCGGCGGCGCACCCCCGGGCTGCGCCGGGAGGAGGTCGCGCAGCTCTCGGGAGTGGGTGTGACCTGGTACACGTGGCTGGAGCAGGGCCGGCCGATCAACGCCTCGCCGCAGGTGCTGGACGCGGTGGCGCGCACGCTGCGGCTGGACCCGCCGGAGCGCGAGCACCTGTACCGGCTGGCGGAGGTGCCCTTCGAGCCGGGCCCCGAGGGGCTGAGCCGGCGGGTCGGCGCGGAGGTGCAGGCCATCATCGACGCCCTGGACCCGCTGCTGGCGGTGGTCTACAACGCGCGGTACGACGTCCTGGCCACCAACGCGGCCTACCGCGACCTGTTCCTGGTCCCGCCGGCCGGTGTCGCCGGCACGGGCCTGCCGAACGTGCTGTGGACGCTGTTCACGCTGCCGGAGGGGATCTGCCCGCTGGTGCACCGGGAGGTGGAGCTGCCGCTGATGGTGGCGACGCTGCGCTCCTCCTACGGCAGACACGTGGGCGAGCCCGTCTGGGAGGACTTCATACGCGGGCTGTCGGCGGCGAGTCCCTGGTTCGCGGAGCTGTGGGCGAGCTGTGAGGTGGTGGTGCCGGGGCCCCGGGTGAAGACCTTCCGGCACACGGCGGTCGGCCGGATGCGGATGACCTCGCAGTCGCTGTCCGTCGACGGGATGCCCGAGTGCCGGATCGTCGTCTACACCCCGGAGGACGAGGACGCGCGGGCGAAGATCGCGCTGCTGCGGGAGCGGAGGGTGCTGCTCTTCCCGGCGGCGGACAAGGAGGTCGTCCACGGCTGAACACGGAAAATCCCGCCCCCAGGCGGGGACGGGATTCTCATCACCGATCTTTGACAACTCAACAGAGTGTCGATCAGTGGAGCTAAGGAGAATTGAACTCCTGACCTCCTGCATGCCATGCAGGCGCTCTACCAACTGAGCTATAGCCCCTGGTGTTCTTCCCGCTCGGCGGGGCGAACAAGAAGAACTTTAGCCTGTGACCTGCCGGAAAGTGAAATCCGGGGTCCGGGGGTCCCGGGACGGTCAGTCGTCGTCGCCGAGGACGGGCTCCGGGAGGGTGCCCGCGTTGTGCTCCAGCAGGCGCCAGCCACGGGCGCCCTCGCCGAGCACGGACCAGCAGCAGTTGGAGAGGCCGCCGAGGCTCTCCCAGTGCCGGGCCTCCAGGCCGAGCAGCCGGCCGATGGTGGTGCGGATGGTGCCACCGTGGCTGACGACGACGAGGGTGCCGTCCTCGGGCAGCTTCTCGGCGTGCCGCAGCACGACGGGGGCGGCCCGGTCGGCGACCTCGGTCTCCAGTTCGCCGCCGCCGCGGCGGACCGCTTCCCCGCGCTTCCAGGCGGCGTACTCCTCGCCGTGGCGGGCGATGATCTCCTCGTGCGTCAGCCCCTGCCAGACGCCCGCGTAGGTCTCGCGCAGGCCCTCCTCGCGGGTGACGTCGAGGCCGGTGAGGGCGGCCAGCTCGGCGGCCGTGTGCGCGGCCCGCCGCAGGTCCGACGAGACGATCGCGTCGGGCCGCAGGGAGGCGAGCAACCGGGCGGCGCGGCGGGCCTGGCCCAGGCCCGTCTCGGTCAGCTCGACGTCCGTGGTGCCCTGGAAGCGCCGCTCGACGTTCCAGGAGGTCTGGCCGTGTCGCCACAGGATGATGCGGCGGCCCCGGCCCTTGCGGTCGGTCACCTCACCCGTGGCGCTCATCACCACTCCCCGTCCGGCTCCTGGTCGGCCTCGGCGGCCTGCAGCTTGGCGTGCTCCTCGCCCTTGCCGCGGGTGGCCTTGGCGTCGGCGGGCAGCTCGAGCTCGGGACAGTCCTTCCACAGCCGCTCCAGGGCGTAGAAGACCCGCTCCTCGCTGTGCTGGACGTGCACGACGATGTCGACGTAGTCGAGCAGGACCCAGCGGGCCTCGCGGTCGCCCTCGCGGCGGACCGGCTTGGCGCCGAGTTCCTTCTGCAGGCGCTCCTCGATCTCGTCGACGATGGCCTTGACCTGGCGGTCGTTCGGCGCGGACGCGAGCAGGAAGGCGTCCGTGATCGACAGTACGTCGCTCACGTCGTAGGCGATGACGTCGTGGGCGAGCTTGTCGGCCGCCGCCTGGGCGGCGGTGTTGATGAGCTCAAGGGAACGGTCTGTGGCGGTCACTACATGGCTTTCCGTCGGCGGTCTTTTGTCATCAAGGGTCTCACGGACCGCCCGGCACCCCCCACGGGATTACGGCGGCACGTGGGGCTCGCGGGCCGCGCTCCGCCGGGGAGCGCGGCCCTGGGTCAGGACGAGGACGGCTTGTAGTCGCGGCCGAGGACCACCGAGACGTCGGCGCCGGAGGAGACGGTGCCCTTGGTCACGGAGCCGGCGGGCAGACCGAGGGTCTTGGCGACCTCGGCGGCCTTCGCCTGGTCGGCGCTGTCCGCGTAGGTCACCTTCGAGGTGGCCTCGGTGCCGGAGGCGCTGCCGCCCTCCAGGAAGGTGAAGCCGCCGTTGAGGAGCACGACGCGGGCCTTCTCCGTGTCGTCCTTCACACCGGTGGCGTTCTGAACGGAGACCCGGACCGCGGAGCCGGCGTCGGGGCTCTTCGCGGTGCCGCCGAGAATGTCCTTCACCACGCTGTCGCTGGTCTCGGCGCTGAGCGTGCCGTCGGCCCGCACGGGCAGCAGGGCGGTCTTGTAGTCGCCGCTCTTGGCCAGGTCGGCGAGCCTGGCGAGGAAGCTGCCGAGGTCCTTGTCGGTGAGCGGCGGATCGAGGATCTGCGCGAGCGTCTGCACGGTGACGGTGGCGGAGGCCGGGTCGGAGGACATCTTGCGCAGCACACCCTGCATGACCTGGCCGAACCGCTGCAACTGGGCGTTCTCGGACTCGCCGGAAGCCCGGTAGGTGGCGTAGGCGACGGCCATCTTGCCGCTGAGGGTCTGGCCCCGGCCCTTGTGGACGAGCGGCGCGGCGCCCTTCTTCTTGGCGTCCGGGTCGGGCACGTCGGTGTCGGTGTCGATCTCGATGTTGCCGACGAGGTCGACGAGGTTCTGCAGGTAGGGGGTGTCGAGCCGCCAGCTGCCCTGGATGCTGGTGCCGAGGGCGGTGTCGAGCTGGTCGCGGGTGCCGGAGGTGTCGTCGTCGTCCACGGACTTGGCGAGGGTCGTGGTCGAGCCGTCGTCGTCGGTCAGGGCCAGGGAGTTGGGCAGCAGGACCGTGGTGCCCTGCTTGGTGGTGGTGTTGTCGACCAGCAGCGCCGTGGAGGTGCCGCCCTTGACGGTGTTGTGCAGGTGGACGACGAGCACATCCCGTTTCTGGGCGGCGACCGGGGCGGCGGCGGTGCCCGAGCCGCCGGAGGACAGGCCGGGCAGTTTTCCGGCGTACCAGAGGTAGCCCACCCCGCCGGCCGCGAAGACGGCGAGGACGACGAGCAGGGCGATGAGCCGGCTGCGGGCGCGGCGGCGGGCCTCCTCGCGGCGCTCGGTGCGGTTCTCGGTGAACTTCAGCCAGTCGATGACGTCCTCGGAGTCACCGTCCGGCTCCTCGACGAAGGCGAACTGTTCAGTGCGGTAGTCCGGTTCGGCCGATCCAGGCCCGGTGCCCTCGGCGGCCGTGCCGTGCCGCGCGACCGGACCGTCCTGCGCCACTGGACCGTCCTGCGCGGCCGGGGCGTCCTCCGCCGGGCCGGTCTGCTGCGGGATGTAGGCGGTCTGCTCGGCGACCTGGGGCTGCCTGCCGCTGCTCGCGGCCTGCCCGTAGGGGTCGTAACCGCCGGCGTCCTGGGTTCCGGTGCCGGTGGCGTACGGGTCGTACGGGGCCTGGGAGCCGTAGGCGTCGTAGGGGGCGTAGGCGTCGTAGGACTCGTAGGCGGTCTGCTGCTGCTGGTCGGGGGCGTAGGGGGAGGCCGGGGGCTGCTGGCCGGTGGCGTAGAAGTCGTAGCCGTAGCCCTGCTGCTGGGCGTAGGGGTCGTAGGCCGCCGGCCGGCCCTGGGGGACCTGGTGGGCCTGGGGAGCCTGCTCGGCCGGTACCTGCCGGTACACGGGCCTGCCGTACTCGTCGTAGCCGACGACTTCGTACGGAACGGCGCCGTAGCCCGCGTCACCCGCGTCGTATCGGTCGTTCACCGGTGCCCCTCTCGGCTCACTCGCCGCGGTACAGCTCGCGCTTGTCGATGTAGCGCACGACTCCGTCCGGGACCATGTACCAGATGGGGTCGCCCTTGGCGACTCGCGCGCGGCAGTCCGTGGAGGAGATGGCGAGGGCCGGCACCTCGACCAGCGAGACACCGCCTTCCGGCAGACCCGGGTCGGTCAGGTGGTGGCCGGGGCGGGTGACGCCGATGAAGTGCGCGTAGGAGAACAGTTCCTCGGAGTTGTGCCAGGTCAGCAGCTGGGCGAGGGCGTCGGCGCCGGTGATGAAGAAGAGGTCGGTGTCCGGGTTGAGGGCACGCAGGTCGCGCAGGGTGTCGACGGTGTAGGTGGGGCCGCCGCGGTCGATGTCGATACGGCTGACGGAGAACTGCGGGTTCTCGGCGGTCGCGATGACCGTCATCAGGTAGCGGTCCTCGGCCGGGGAGACCGTGCGGTGCGACTTCTGCCACGGCTCGCCGGTGGGGACGAAGACCACCTCGTCCAGGTGGAACTGCGCGGCGACCTCGCTGGCCGCCACCAGGTGCCCGTGGTGGATCGGGTCGAATGTCCCGCCCATGACGCCCAGGCGCCGCTTGCCCGAGTGGGCGGGGGCGTGGCCCGGTCCGTGCTGCGGGCGCTTCACCGGGGCGTCGGCCGTCTCACGCGCCGGACCGGTAGGCATGTCCTGCTCTCCCATGCGTGCAGACCCTACCGGCCCGGCTTCGAACGTCCGGCCGGGGACGGGGTCCCCGCTCAGCGGTCGCGGTTGAAGCGCGTGGTGATCCACAGCAGCAGGAGCAGGATGATCAGGGCGCTGCCACCGGTGATGGCCGGGTTCAGGCTGTTGTGGTTTCCGCCGTGCTCCTCGCCCTCGGCGGCGAGGGTGACCAACTGGGCTGCGGCGCTGTGGAAGCTCATCTTCGGCAGGACCTATCGCGTGTGGGCGGAATAAAGATGTCGGCTCATCGTAAGCGGGCGGCCGTACGGCGATCACGCCGACTCCGCCGTTGGGGACGCGGGGGCCCCGATGCCCGGTCCTGGCGAAGACCGTTCGCCGGGGACGGACGGGGAACTTCCGGCGCGCCTCAGTCGTCCTTGCGTTTGTAGCCGCTCAGCAGGAACCAGGCGGTCAGCGCACAGCCGAGGACCATCACGATCAGCACGACACGGAGCAGGTTGCCCGTCCCGTGCTGCTGGACGGCGCTCGTGGCGGCCTCGGTCAGCCGGGCGGCTGCGGGGTGGTGCTCCATGGCGGGGACTCCTTCGGGTGTACTGCCTGTCCACGGTATCTCCGCCCAGGCCGGGCCCCGCCTCGGGGGCGCGGTGGGCACCGACGCGTACATGGGGGAAGACATGTCCGACGACGGCCGGCAGCAGACGGGGCACGAGCGGTTGCCCGGCAGGCAGCGCAGGCGTTTCCCGGGGATCTCCTCGCGTGCGTACGAGCACCCGGCGGACCGCTCGGCCCTGGTCGCGCTGCGCAGGCTGAGCGGGTTCGACACCGTGTTCAAGGCGCTCAGCGGGCTGCTGCCGGAGCGGAGCCTGAGGCTGCTGTTCCTGTCCGACTCGGTGCGGGTCTCGGAGCGGCAGTTCTCCCACCTGCACGACATGCTGCTGGACGCCTGCTACATCCTGGACCTGGAGAAGGTCCCGCCGATGTACGTCACGCAGGACCCGCGGCCGAGCGCGATGTGCGTCGGCCTGGACGAGCCGATCATCGTGGTCAGCACGGGGCTGGTGGAGCTGCTCGACGAGGAGGAGATGCGGGCGGTCGTCGGGCACGAGGTGGGCCACGCGCTGTCCGGGCACTCGGTGTACCGCACGGTCCTGCTGTTCCTGACCAGCCTCGCGGTGAAGGTCGCGTGGATCCCGCTCGGCAATCTCGCGGTCACGGCGATCGTGACGGCGCTGCGGGAGTGGTTCCGCAAGTCGGAGCTGTCCGCCGACCGGGCGGGCCTGCTGGTGGGCCAGGACGTGCGGGCCTCGATGCGGGGCCTGATGAAGATCGCGGGCGGCCACCACCTGCACGAGATGAACGTGGACGCGTTCCTGGAGCAGGCCGAGGAGTACGAGTCCGGCGGTGACCTGCGCGACTCCGTGCTGAAGATCCTGAACGTGCTGCCCCGTTCCCACCCGTTCACCACCGTGCGGGCCGCCGAGCTGAAGAAGTGGGCCGAGTCGCGCGACTACCAGCGGATCATGGACGGCCACTACCCACGGCGCGACGAGGACAAGGACACCTCCGTCAGCGACTCCTTCCGCGAGTCGGCGGCCGGCTACGCGAGCGATGTGAAGAGCTCCAAGGACCCGCTGATGAAGCTGGTCACGGACCTGGCGGGCGGCGCGGGCGACCTGGGCGGCCGGGTCCGGCGCGGCTTCGACGGCTTCCGCAGCCCTCCGCCGGCCCCGGGGGACGCGCCGGGCACGGACGCGTAGCCGGGTCTTCCTCCGCCCCGGCGGCCTCTTCCAGAGCCCGGCAGCGCCCCTGCCGGGGCGGGTCCAGCTGGTCCTCACACCCTCGGCTGCGCCCCCGTGGCCAGCGTTCCGCAGAGGTGGGCCGGGCTGTCCGTGTCGTAGGGATTGGTGCCCGCGGGGCCGCCCGTTCCGGCCGTCTGGCCGGCCAGGAGGGGGCGCAGGTAGGCCGAGGCGTCCTCGGCGCAGGCGAGGGGGCCCGCCTGGACGTGGGAGGCGACCAGCTGGACCTGGCGGGTGCGCAGGTCGTCGCGGTCGAGGTGGAACGTCAGCTCGCGGCGGACCGTGAAGAGGGACACGGAGGCGGGCGGGGCGGCGCCGGTGGGCCGCAGGGCGTAGACGAAGGTGTGGTCGGCGGAGACCTCCAGCGTCGCCGCACCGGCCTCGGTGGCCTTCAGGGTGCCGAAGACGCGGATCCGGTCGTCGGCCAGCCGGGCTCGCGCGGGGTCGATGCGGACCATCCAGCCCGTCACGGCGTGCCGCCCGTCCGCGGCGGGGTGGGCGACGCTCCGGTCGAACTGGGCGAGCTGCTCGGAGTCGACCAGGGCCCGCACCGGGCGCACCTCGCGGCCGGTCAGCACCTCGGGGTGGAGGGAGGAGCGGACGATGTAGTCCTTGACGGCGGTGAGGGCGGTCATCACCTGGCTGTCGGAGAAGTGGGCGGTGCGGCGCGAGGCCGGCAGCGGAATGCCCTCGGCGCCGACGGCGAAGGGGGCGGCGGGGCTGTGCGCGAACAGCCGCTCGGGGCCGGCGGCGCCGGGCACCCGGCCCTGCGGGACGAGCGGGATGACGGTCATCCGCAGGGCCTCCACGGACCGGCGGACCGGCGTGGAGCCGTAGGGGTGGCGGACGCCCAGGTAGACGGCGGTGCCGAAGGCGACGGCGATCAGCAGGGCGAGGACCAGGAGCTGCCGGGTGAGTCCGCGGCGCAGGGGCGGGCGGCGGCGTACGGCGGGCGCGTGGTCGGCCATCCGCTCCGCGGCGGAGGACTCCTGGAGGCGGGCAGCACGGACGAACGACTCGTCGAAGACGACGGATCGGTATTCGTCCTCCGCACCGCCGGGGCCGCCCTCGGGTGTCCCCTCCGGTGGGTCTCCAGGCCCGCCCATACCTTGAGAGTAGGTTCGGCGGGCCCCGGGTAAACGCCCGGCCCACGACAACTTCTGACAGGTTCTCAACAGGCGCGGGCGGGCGCTCGCAGGGCGCTCAGGGGGAGCGCGGAATGGCCGAGACGGCCGGCCGGGAATGGTCGTCGGAAGCGGCGGGAGCGGAGGCGGGGTCCTTGCCGACGCCGGTCGAGGCGGGCGCGGGGACCCGGTCGCGGGTGCCCGAGGAGCCTCCCCGGTAGACGGCGGCGAAGGCCAGGGCGACCATGCCGATGCCCATCACGACGGCCAGGACCCAGGCGACGGGGCGGTGCCAGCGGACCTGCTTGCCGTACGGGCCGTGGGGGCCGTCGCCGAGGGCGTAGGCGTCGTCCGGCCCGTCATCGTCGTGATCTTGGCCGAATCGGGCGCCGTCGGGGCCGTAGCCGTCGTCGTAGCGCTCGCCCCGGGCGTGGGCGCGGCGGGCCTCCGCCTCGGAAGCCTCCGCTCTGGCCTGGGCGGCCGCCAGGAGGCGCTCGACGGCGGACGGTTCGTGGACCGTGGCCGCCTGCACGAAGGCCTCGTCGAAGACCACGGAGGCGAACTCTTCGTCCGACACCCCGTGGTCGTGGTCGTCGTCGGGCTCCCAGCCGTCAGGGAACGGCGTGCCCCCCACGTCCTCCGGCACGGGTCCAGAGTAGACCTGGGGGGTCAATTTGGGCAGACGGTATGGAAATTCGTCTGCCTGGTGAGATGCCTTTCGGCCGGGGTCCCCGGGGCCCGGGAGCGCTCGGCCGGACGGGTGAACCTCAGCGGCGTACGTGCCCGTCGCCGGTGACGATGTACTTGGTGCTGGTCAGCTCCGGCAGCCCCATCGGGCCGCGGGCGTGCAGCTTCTGGGTCGAGATGCCGATCTCGGCGCCGAAGCCGAACTGGCCGCCGTCGGTGAAGCGGGTGGAGGCGTTCACGGCGACGGTGGTGGAGTCGACCAGCTGGGTGAAGCGGCGGGCGGCCTGCTGGGAGGTGGTGACGATGGCCTCGGTGTGGCCGGAAGTCCACAGCCGGATGTGCTCGACGGCCTTGTCCAGCGAGTCGACCACCGCGGCGGCGATGTCGTGGGAGAGGTACTCGGTCTCCCAGTCCTCGGGGGTGGCCTCGACCACGGTGGCCCGGGAGTCCTTGGCGTAGGCCATGACCCGGTCGTCGGCGTGGACGGTGACCCCGGCCTCGGCGAGGGCGTCCAGGGCGCGGGGCAGGAACTCGGGGGCGATGTCCTGGTGGACGAGGAGGGTCTCGGCGGCGTTGCAGACGCTGACCCGCTGGGCCTTGGAGTTGATCAGGATCTCGATGGCCGTGTCGATGTCGGCCTGGGCGTCGACGTAGACGTGGCAGTTGCCGGTGCCGGTCTCGATCACGGGGACCGTGGACTCGTTGACCACGGTCCGGATCAGGGAGGCGCCGCCGCGCGGGATGAGGACGTCGACCAGGCCGCGGGCGCGCATCAGCTCGCGGACGGAGTCGCGGCTCTCGCCGGGCACGAGCTGGACGGCGTCGGCGGGGAGCCCGGCGCCGCCGACGGCGTCCCGGATCACCCGGACGAGGGCGGTGTTGGACTCGTAGGCGGAGGCGGAGCCGCGCAGCAGGACGGCGTTGCCGGACTTCAGGCACAGGGCCGCGGCGTCGACGGTCACGTTCGGGCGGGCCTCGTAGATGATGCCGACGACGCCGAGCGGTACGCGGACCTGGCGCAGGTCGATGCCGTTGGGGAGGGTGGAGCCGCGGACGACCTCGCCGACCGGGTCGGGCAGCTTGGCCACGTCGCGGACGTCGGAGGCGATGGCGCGGACCCGCTCGGGGGTGAGGGTGAGCCGGTCGACGATGGCCTCGCTGGTGCCGTTCTCCCGGGCCTTGGCCACGTCCTTGGCGTTGGCCTCGACGATCTCGGCGGTCCGGACCTCCAGGGCGTCGGCGATGGCGAGCAGCGCGTCGTCCTTCACGGCGCGCGGGAGCGGCGCGAGGTCGGCGGCGGCGGCCTTGGACCGGTAGGCGGCCTGGGTGACCGGGGACATCGAGTCGTACGGCGAGAGCGTGGTCATGGGGGAAGGGTAGTGCGCGGGGCGTCGCGGTTCAGCGGTCGTCCCACACCCCGAGACACCCCAAAAGGGGCGAACACCCCTCCCCCGGGCGCCTGCCCCGGTCCCGCCCGCGGCCCCGGCGGCCGGCTGCCCGCTCGGAACGGTCGGAACGGTCAGAACGGGTGGACGCCCACCGGTGCGGCCGGCGGCGGGCCGTAGCCCTCGGCGATGCGGTGGTGGTAGGTCTCGCGGTCGATGACCTCCAGGCCGACGATCTCCCAGGCCGGCAGGCCGGCGGTCTGCCGGTGCTCGCCCCACAGGCGCAGCGCCACCGCGGCGGCGTCGTGCAGGTCGCGGGCCTCTTCCCAATACCGGATCTCCGCGTGGTCGCTGGCGTATCTGCTGGTCAGCAGGAAGGGGTGGTCGTGGGCGAGCTGTTCCAGGGCCCGCCGCAGCTCCTGCAGCGGGACCTTCTCACCGGAGACGCTCAGGGTGACGTGCCACAGCCTGGGCAGGTCCCTGGGTTCCTCGTAGGTGTCCCCGGCCGCGACGCTCGTCAGAGCACCGCGGGACGCCGCCCCCGGGCGCACTCGTCTCACGACGGCCTCCTTCACGCATGGCCGGCAAGGCCGTACGGCTCGCTTGGCCCCTTGACGGAACGTGTTCCCTTCAACAGGTTCCCGAGACAAAGTGGAGCAGGCCGCAGGACTTCGCGTGGGGGTTTTACGGAACGTCCCCCACCGGGGGCGCTTCGTACGCTCCGCTTTACGAGTGGTTTTGCGAGCGTTACACGTGCAGGAGCGCCAGATCGTCCCTGTGTACGACCTCGCGTTCGTACGCGGGGCCCAGCTCACGCGCCAGCTCCCGCGTCGAACGCCCGATCAGCTGGGGGATCTCCTTGGCGTCGAAGTTGACGAGCCCCCGGGCCACCGCGCGGCCCCGCGCGTCCCGGAGTTCGACGGGGTCGCCGGCGCTGAACTCGCCCTCCACGGCGGCGATGCCGGCCGGCAGCAGCGACTTGCGCCCGTTCACGACCGCGTCCACCGCGCCGTCGTCCAGGGTCAGGGCGCCCTGCGGGGTGGAGGCGTGCTGGAGCCACAGGAGCCGGTCGGCGGAGCGCTTGCCGGTGGGGTGGAAGTAGGTGCCGGTGTCACCGCCGGCCAGTGCCTCGGCCGCGTGCACGGCGCTGGTGAGCACCACCGGGATGCCGGCGGCGGCGGCGATCCGCGCGGCCTCCACCTTGGTGACCATGCCGCCGGTGCCGACGCCGGCCTTGCCCGCGCTGCCGATCTCGATGCCCGCGAGGTCCTCCGGGCCCCTCACCTGGGCTATCCGGGAGGTGCCGGGACGGCTGGGGTCGCCGTCGTAGACGCCGTCCACGTCGGAGAGGAGGACGAGCAGGTCGGCGTGGACGAGGTGGGCGACGAGCGCGGCGAGGCGGTCGTTGTCGCCGAAGCGGATCTCGTCGGTGGCGACCGTGTCGTTCTCGTTGACGATCGGGAAGGCGCCCATCGCGAGCAGTTCGTCGAGGGTGCGGGAGGCGTTGCGGTGGTGGGCGCGGCGGCTCATGTCGTCGCTGGTGAGCAGGATCTGGCCGACCCGGACGCCGTAGCGGGCGAAGGAGGCGGTGTAGCGGGCGACGAGCAGGCCCTGGCCGACGCTGGCGGCGGCCTGCTGGCGGGCCAGGTCCTTGGGGCGGCGGCGCAGGCCGAGCGGGGCGAGGCCGGCGGCGATGGCACCGGAGGAGACGAGGACGATCTCCCGCTCGCCCCCGCTGCGGCTCTTGGCGAGGACGTCCACGAGGGCGTCCACACGGTCGGCGTCCAGGCCGCCCTCGGCGGTGGTCAGCGACGACGAACCCACCTTGACGACGATCCTGCGGGCCTCGCCCACGGCCTGCCTTGCCCTTGCCACGGTGCCTTCCGTCCCCTCGCGCGCTGTCCGGCTGCCTGTTCCGGCAATCTACGCGAAGCCGTGTGGATGGTGCGCCCGGGTCCGGTGGATGGACAGCGGCGGACCCGCTCGCCGGGACGGCGTCCGGTCACCGGCCGCGACCGGTACGGCACCATCCGGAGCCGTGGCATCCGGCCACCGGCCGCGACCGGTACGGCACCATCCGGAGCCGTGGCAGCGGTCTGAGAGCATGGGGCCCATGCGTCAATCGGGTTCGACACGTGCCGCCGTGGGCGCGGTCTGTGGTGCGATGGCCGTCATGTCCCTCGCGGGGTGCGGGACTTCGGACCACGGGAAGCCGGCCGCTCACGCCCGGACGGACGACGCGCAGCCACGGCACACGCCGTTGAAGCGGGTCCCCGGCGTCGGGGACCGGCTGTGGGAGCGCGTACCGGCGGACTCCCGCCAGGTGGTCGTCGTGTACGGCGCGGGCAGGAACTCCCCCGATTCCACCATCGCCCTCTTCGACAGGCACGGCTCGGTGTGGAAGCAGGAGCGCTCGTGGTCCGGGCACAACGGCCGCAGGGGCTGGACGACGGACCACCACGAGGGGGACCAGCGCAGTCCGGTGGGCGTGTTCACGCTGACCGACGCGGGCGGGGTGAACGCCGCGCCGGACGCCAGGCTGCCCTACACCAGGTCCGCGGCCTTCCAGGCGCCCCACTACTGGAAGAAGGCGTCCTGGCACGACTTCGACTACGTGATCGCCATCGACTACAACCGCGTGAAGGGCACCGCGCCCAACGATCCGACCCGGCCGCTGGGGCAGACCAAGGGCGGCAGCATCTGGCTGCACGTGGACCACGGCGGCGGGACCTCGGCGTGCGTCAGCCAGTCCGCGTCGGACATGCGGTACCTGCTGCGCACGCTCGACCCGAAGGCGCACCCCGTGGTGGTGATGGGCGACCGGGAGGACCTGAAGGCGTGAGCCGTACGCCCACGCCTGTGCCGTACGCCTACGGCGGAAGGGCCGGCCCCCCTGGGGGGACCGGCTCTTCCGTCCTGCCTGATGCCGTCAGCGCTCCAGGAACTGGAACAGTTCCTCCCACCGGTCGCGGATGACCTTCGGAGAGTAACGCTGGACGTTCTTGCGGGCCAGCTCGCCCATCCGGTCGCGGAGTTCGGCGTCCTCCATCAGCCGGCCGAGCTTCTGGGCGAGTTCGGGGACGTTTCCGGGGCGGGCCAGAAGGCCGTCCTCCTCGTCGCGGACGATTTCGCGCACGCCCGGCGCGCAGTCGAAGGCCGCGCACGGCACCGCGCAGGCCATCGCCTCCAGCAGGGCCAGCGGGAAGCCCTCGCCCCGGGAGGACTGGACGAACACCGACGCCCCGCGCAGCGCGCCGGCGACGTCGTCGGTCTGGCCGGCCCACTCCACCCGGTCGTCCAGGCCGAGCCGGGTGCACTGGGCGCGCAGCGCCTCCTCGTCGGGGCCGGAGCCGTAGATCCGCAGCAGCCAGTCGGGGTGCTGCGGCGCCGCTTCCGCCCACACGTCCAGGAGCATGTCGATGCCCTTCTGGTGCCCCAGACGGCCGATGCTCGCGACCACCTTCTCGGTGCGCTCGGAGGGCACCTCCGGCATCATCGGCAGCGGGTTGGGCATGTACCCGACGTTGTTCATGCCCCGGCCGATCCACAGGTCGGCGTCCTCGCGGGTCAGCAGCAGCAGGCGGTCGACGTCCTTGTAATACCGCGCGACGCGCCCGAAGCGGGAGGAGCCGCGCGAGTACTCGTAGGACTCGTGGCTCATGCCGATGACCGGGTGGCCCGCGGTGTCCGCGAGGGCGACCCACTCCATGGCCCACACCTGGGTCACGATGATCATCGCCCCGGGCCGGGCGGCCCGGAAGATGGCCGACAGCCGGTCGGCGGCCGCCCGCATGGCCTCCTCGCGCGCGGCCTCGCGGCGCCGGGCCTGGAGGTTGGCCCGGTCCAGCAGGGTGCGCGCCTGCCAGCGGCCCGGCGGGCGCTCGTCGTAGAGCGTCACGGTGGTGAAGGGCGGGTTCTCGCCCAGGTCCATGGGCACCTCGGGCGGCGCGATGCCGACGATGGTGACCCGGTGGCCCTCCTCGGCGAACAGTTCGGCCATCAGCGCCTGCCAACGGGCCACACCGCCGAGTTCGTTGACCTCGTTGGCCACGAAGATGATGTCACGCTGTGTCATCGGGCGTCTCCCCGGGTTCCGAAGAAGCGATCGACGATCTGGGCGGCGGCGTCGCCGCGGTCGTACTCGCCGTACTGGGCCACGAATTCCTTGAGGCGTGCCTCCTGCTCGGAGGCGAGGCTGTCCAGGTCCTCCAGGACGCCGAAGAGGTCCTCCGCCGTGTGGACGACGGGACCGGGGGCCTCCTTCGACAGGTCGAAGTACGTGCCGCGGCTGTTGTCGACGTACTCCTCCCAGTCGTAGGTGAAGAACACCATGGGGCGCTGGAGCAGCGCGTAGTCGAACATCACCGAGGAGTAGTCGGTGATGAGCGCGTCCGCGAGCAGCATGACCGGGGTGATGTCCGGCTCGCCGCTGACGTTGACGACCCGTCCCGCCACGGAGGGCGGCAGTGCGACGTTGTTCAGGTAGTGCGTGCGCACCAGCAGGGTGAAGCGGTCACCGAAGCGGTCGGCGAACTCGTCCACGTCGAACGGGAACTCGAACTTCTTGACCTTGCCGTTCTGCTCCCGGAACGTCGGGGCGTACAGCACCACCGGGCGGTCCAGACGGATGCCGAGGCGCTCGGCGAGTTCCCGGGCCGCCGGGTCGAGAGTGCCGGCGTCCCGGGCCCGGACGAGCGCGTCGTTGCGCGGGTACCCGGTGCGCAGGAGCCTGTCCTCGGTGATCCGGTAGGCCGGGGCGAGGGTCCGCTCGTCGTGCCGGCCGCGCACCACGAAGTAGTCGAACCGGTCGATCGCCTCCTGGTAGGCGCGCTGCTCGTGCTCCGGCTTGATGCGGTACTTCGGCTCGTCGAAGCCCATCCGCTTCAGGGCGGAGCCGTGCCAGGTCTGGATGTACGTGGTCTCCGGGCGCTTGCTCAGCTTCAGCGGGAAGCCCTGGTTGTCGATCCAGAACTCGGCCTGCGCCAGCGCCCTGAGGTAGGGCCAGGACCAGCGGCGCACCAGTTCGACGTCGTCCGGGAAGCCCGTGGGACGCTCACCGGCGTAGGACCAGATGGCGTGGAAGGGCAGGTTGCGGCGGCGCATCTCCTCGTAGATGGCCCGCGGGCTGTCGCTGTACTGCTTGCCGAGGTGGCTCTCGAAGACGACCGTGCCCTTGCGGATCGGCAGCAGCCGGATCATGCGGTGGTAGGTCTCGATCTTGCGCGGGCCCGAGTGCAGGTCCTTGCGCACCTTGACGGCCTTGCGCACCATCTTCTTGGCCATCGCGGCGGGCGGGCTCTGCAGGTTGCGCCGGACCAGCGTCGTGGTGCGCTGGGCGAGCGTGCCGTGCTGGGCGAGCCGGAACGCCAGGTGGCCCTTGGCCGAGGCGTGCGGCACGAGGCGGTCGGCCGTCATCCGTCCGAGCCGGGGGCGGACCCGGACCACGCCCGCGTCCTCCAGCGCGGTCTGGCCGACGGTGAGCCGGCTGGTGGCCTGGACGCCGTCGACGCTCAGGTAGAGGCGTACGTCCCACACTTCGTCGACGATGCCGAGGGGACGGAACTTCGCCGCCAGGGGCACGGTGGCCTGCCACGCCACCGACTCGCCGTCGTGCTGGACGCTCTGCACCGGGAAGCGGAACTTCTGCAGGCTCCTGCGGCGGGCGCGGAACTCCAGCTCGGCCTTCAGCTCCGCGCCCGGCGGGATCACCCCGAGCGGGTTGACGACCGAGCCGGAGACCTTGATGCCGGCGGGGTTCTCCGCGTAGGAGGTCACCTGGTTGCGCAGCCACAGGCGCTGGACCGGCCGGGTGTGGTAGCCGAGGTCGGTCACGTCGAGGATCTTGCGGGCCAGCGGGTCTTCGAGGTGCTCCGCGCACCAGTAGATCCGGCCGTCGCGCTCGGCCAGCGGGCTGGAGACCTTGCGCGGGTTGATGAGGGTGTCGATCGCCGGGGTGAGGTTCTTCCAGTCCTCCTGCAGCAGCAGGTAGGCGCACAGCCGGTGGACCGGGGAGAGCTCCTCGTAGGCCTCCGGGGAGAAGCCCTGGACGTAGCCGCGGGCCAGCTCGGCGAACTTGTGGCGGTAGTCGTCGTCCAGGAAGGGCAGGTCGCGCAGGTACAGCACGAGGTCGTGCTTGAGGAACTTGCGGTCCTTGTGGAGCTTCAGCTCCGTCTGGCCCCGCTCTTCGAGGACGCGGTCGATCCTGCGGTGGATCTCGACGCGGTCGACGAAATTGTTGATCTCGTGGCGCCGGTTGCTGATCGACTTGGCGGCGGCCTTCTCCACGACGTTCCAGTGGTAGACCGTGTTGGGGATCAGGGTGATCCGGGAGGCGGCCAGGTAGGCCTGCGCGGAGAAGAGCAGGTCCTCGTAGTGGATGCCCTTGGGGAACGTCAGACCGCTTTCCAGCAGGAACTCACGCCGGTAGCACTTGTTCGTCGACAGGGTGTCGAAGACCATCAGGTCCGGTATCTCGGCGACCGAGTCGAAGGTGCGGGTCTCCCGGTAGAGCCAGGGGTACCACTTGACCTTCTTGCCGTTCCGGCTGTCGGTGTGGACGCGCAGGCAGAGCCCGGAGACCAGGTCGGCGCCGGTGCTCTCGGCGGCGTCGAGCATGTTGCGGCAGGCGTTGAGCTCCAGGGTGTCGTCGCTGTCCAGGAACATCACGTAGCGGCCGCGGGCGACGGCGATGCCCTGGTTGCGCGGCTCGCCGCAGCCGCCGCTGTTCTCCGGCAGCTGGATCGCGCGCACCCGGTCCGAGCGGGCGGCCAGCTGCTGTGCGACCTCGAAGGAGCCGTCGGTGGAGCAGTCATCGGCGATGATGACCTCGACATTGCGCAGCGTCTGGTCCAGGACCGACTGCACGGCGGTCGGAAGACGTGCCGCGTCGTTGTAGACGATGACGACGACGCTGATGTCGGGCGTTGTGTCGGGTTGCTGGGACACTGCAGCGGCTACCTCTGGCTCGTGTGGGTGGATATCAGGGCCGACGCGTCGCGGGACGGCTCCGGCGGCGGGGCGGGGGTCCGCTCGTCCAGGGGGACGACCGGTGGCAGATCCCCGAGGTCCTCTCCGAGGAAGATGTGGCGCACCACACGCTCCGCCGCACGACCGTCGTCGAAGTCGCAGAAGCGGCGACGGAACCGATCGCGTGCCCGGGCGGCCCGCTCCCCGCGCCAGGCGCCGGAACAGAGTACTTCGGCCAGCTCGTCCTCGGTGGTGGCCACCGCCCCGGGCCCCTCGGTGCGCACGTCGAAGTACGTGCCGCGCACGACGGAGTAGGTCTCCCAGTCGTCGGCGTGGACGACGATCGGCCGGTCCAGGTTGGCGTAGTCGAACATCGCCGAGGAGTAGTCCGTGATGAGGCAGTCGGCGGCGAGGTAGAGACGCTCGACCGCCCGGTGGCCGGACACATCGATGATCCGGCCCTCGGACCGCCACTCGGCCGGCCACTCGGCCGGGCGTTCGCCGGGGTGCGCCCGCACGAGCAGCACCGCGTCCGGTCCGAGCCGCCCGGCCAGCTTCGCCAGGTCCAGCCGCGGCACGAAGCCGCGCTGGTACTCACGGCGCGTCGGCATGTACAGGAAGGCCGTCACGCGCTCGCCCAGTCCGAGCTCGCGACGGGCCTCGCGCACGTCCTCGGCGGTGGAGTCGAGCAGGACGTCGTTGCGCGGGTAGCCGGTCGTCAGGGAGGTGTACGAGCAGGGGTACGCCCGCTGCCACACGGCGCTGGAGAAGTGGTTGGCGACGAGGCTGAAGCTCCAGCGGTCGCAGCGCCGCAGCAGGGCGGCGAAGTCGGTGCCCGCCGAGGCCGGGTACTGCCGCCGGTCCAGCCCCATGGTCTTCAGCGGGGTGCCGTGGTGGGTCTGCACATGGATCTGGCCCGGCCGCCGCACCACGGCGTCCGGGAAGTTCACGTTGCCGACCAGATAGGTGGCGCGGGCGAGGGCCGCCCAGTACTCGCGCGATCCCACCCGGACGTGGCCGGCGCCCTCGGGCACCTGGTCCACCGCGTCCGGGCGGACGGCCCACACGCGGCGGATGTGGGGGGCGCGGCGGGCGAGCTCGGCGTCGATGGCCGCCGGGTTGCAGGACACCTCGCTGCCCCCGTAGGCGGAGAACACGGCCAGGTTCTCGTCGAGCGGCAGTCTCAGCTGGTGCCGGTAGTCCAGGCTCAGCGCGGTGCGTCTGGTGCGGCCGAGGGTGGTGCGCGCGTAGCCGCTCGCCTTGGCGCGGAGCTTGACGACGGCCTTGGCGCCCACCAGACCGGCGTAGGCGTCGCGCTCCAGCAGTGCGTACTTCTTGCCGCGGGATCCGGCCGGCTTGCGGAAGCCGGCGGGCATCCGGGCCCGGTAGTCCGCGGCGGCGCGGTGGAAGAACTCGGCCCGCGCGTCCCGCGGCAGCCGGCCGGGCCGCTCCAGGATCGCCAGGTAGTGGTCGACCATCTTGCGGAACAGCGGTGCGCGCCACTGCTCGGCGTCCGCGCGGGTGTCGAGGAACTCGAAGACGCGGCGGTACTGCTCGAAGATGTCGAAGTGCTTGCGGCTGACGGTGGCGAGGATGTTGCCGCCCTCGCGCCGCTGCCGGTACAGCAGGCAGACGCGGTCCAGCACGGCGATGCGCTCGGCGCTGATCAGGGAGCGGAACGTCCACAGGGCGTCTTCGTAGTAGCCCGGCGGGAAGGTGAGGCCCTCGCGGGCGATGAAGTCCCGGCGGTAGGCCTTGTTGCAGACGATCTGCAGCAGGTTGAGCAGCTGCGGACGCTCGGCGAGGGAGAACACCCCCGGTCCGGCCTCCGCGAGCAGCGCCGCCCGCTGGTTCGGGCGTATCTCGCCGTCCCAGTAGGTGCGCACGTAGTCGTAGATCAGTACGTCGGGATCCCCGGCGGCCGTCAGCCGCTCCGCTATCGCGCGGAGCGCGCCCGGCGCCAGGGTGTCGTCGCTGTCCAGGAACAGGACGTAGTCGCCCCGCGCCGCTTCCAGGGCGGCATTGCGCGCCCGTCCGAGACCCACGTTCTCCATGAGGTGGATCACATGGATGCGATCATCCCGGGCGGCGTATTCGTCGAGGAGGGCACCGGAGCCGTCCGGGGAGCGGTCGTCGACGGCGACGATCTCGAAGTCCTGGTAGTCCTGCCCGAGGACCGACTCGAGGCACTCTGCGAGGTAGCCCTGCACGTTGTAGACGGGGACGACGAGAGAGAGCCTAGGCATCCTTAGCAACCTGTCTCCGTGGCGGACGTTGACGACGCGAACGCGGCCGGCACATTGCGGCCATCGCCGACCCGAGTGCACACCGTCCATCAGCGTAGAGGATTAACAGGTCGTTTCCGTCGGGGCCACTTGTCATCTTACCGACAGTCACCGCGACGGCATTGCCCCCTTGCTCCGCATGGGACCGGATTCGTCCGATTCGATTTTTCCGGGGCCGGGAGCCAGGCTGAACAGACTGACCGCCGCTGTGAAGAGGTGACGATGAGCTGGCTGGTAACTGGTGGCGCCGGATATATCGGCGCGCACGTGGTACGCACCCTGATCCAGGGTGGTGAGGAGACCATCGTCTACGACGACCTCTCCACCGGCAGCGCCGACCGGGTGCCCGAGGGCACCCCGCTGGTGGTCGGCAGCGTGCTGGACGCCGACAAGCTGGAGCGGACGATCCGTGACCACCAGGTGACCGGCGTGGTGCACATCGCGGCCAAGAAGCAGGTGGGCGAGTCCGTCGAGCGGCCGCTGCACTACTACCGGGAGAACGTCACCGGGCTGCAGACCCTGCTGGAGGTCATGACCGCCACCGGGGTCGACCGCCTCGTCTTCTCCTCCTCCGCCGCGGTGTACGGCATGCCGGACGTGGACCTCGTCACCGAGGACACCCCCTGCGCGCCCATGAGCCCGTACGGCGAGAGCAAGCTGATCGGCGAGTGGCTGATCACCGCCGCCGCCCGGGCGCACGGACTGCGCGCCGCCTCCCTGCGCTACTTCAACGTGGCCGGGGCGGCCGAGCCCGCGCTCTCCGACAGCGGTGTCTTCAACCTCATCCCCATGGTGTTCGAGCGGCTGGAGGCGGGTGCGGCGCCGCGCATCTTCGGCGACGACTACGCCACGCCGGACGGCACCTGCGTCCGCGACTACATCCACGTCCAGGACATCGCCGGCGCCCACCTGGCCGCCGCCCGCCGCCTCACCGACGCCGAGGCGGGCACGTCCCTCGTCCTCAACATCGGCCGCGGCGAGGGCAGCTCGGTGCGCGAGATGGTGGACCGCATCCTGAAGGTCACCGGCCGTGAGGACGTACGGCCCGAGGTCACCGAGCGCCGCCCCGGCGACCCGGCCCGCGTGGTGGCCTCCGCCGACCGCATCCGGCGGGAACTCGGCTGGACCGCCGCGCACGACCTGGACGACATGATCGAGTCGGCCTGGCAGGGCTGGCGGCACCGCCACCCGTAGAACGCGAACGGGCGGCGCCGCAAGGCGCCGCCCCGGGGCGTCAGGGCCCCCGCCGGTCCACGACCGGCACCGCTCGCACCGCTCCGGAACGGCTCGAAGCCGCCGGAACCGCTCCAGAACGGCTCGGAGTCGCCGGAACCCGCTTTAGAACGGCTCGAAGTCGTCGAACTCGGCCAGCGCCTCGTCGTGCTCGGCCTGCTTGTCCCGGCGGCGCTGGGCCGCGGGGCGGGGCGCGTCGAAGCGGTGGTCCTCGCCACGGCGGCCGAGCATCTCCGCGCCGGACATGACGGTCGGCTCCCAGTCGAAGACGACCGCGTTCTCCTCGGGGCCGATGGCGACGCCGTCGCCCGCGCGGGCGCCCGCCTTCATCAGCTGCTCCTCCACACCGAGCCGGTTCAGCCGGTCGGCGAGGTAGCCGACGGCCTCGTCGTTGTTGAAGTCGGTCTGGCGGACCCAGCGCTCGGGCTTCTCGCCGCGCACCCGGAACAGCGGCTCGCCGCCGGCGTCCTCGCGTACGACGGTGAAGCCCGCGTCGTCCACGGCCTTGGGCCGGATGACGATCCGGGTCGCCTCCTCCTTCGGCTTCGCCGCGCGCGCCTTGGCGACCAGCTCGCCGAGGGCGAAGGTGAGCTCGCGCAGACCCATGTGGGCCACGGCCGACACCTCGAAGACGCGGTAGCCGCGGGCCTCCAGGTCGGGGCGGACCATCTCGGCGAGGTCCTTGCCGTCCGGCACGTCGATCTTGTTCAGGACGACGATGCGGGGCCGGTTGTCCAGGCCGCCGTACTCGCGCAGCTCGGCCTCGATGACATCCAGGTCGGAGACCGGGTCGCGGTCGGACTCCAGCGTGGCGGTGTCCAGCACGTGCACCAGCACGCTGCACCGCTCCACGTGCCGCAGGAACTCCAGGCCCAGGCCGCGGCCCTGGCTGGCGCCGGGGATGAGGCCGGGCACGTCGGCGATGGTGTAGACGGTGGAGCCCGCGGTCACCACGCCCAGGTTCGGGACCAGCGTCGTGAACGGGTAGTCGGCGATCTTCGGCTTGGCCGCGCTGAGCACGGAGATCAGCGAGGACTTGCCGGCGCTCGGGTAGCCGACGAGGGCCACGTCCGCGACGGTCTTCAGCTCCAGCACGATGTCCTGGACGTCGCCGGGCTCGCCGAGCAGCGCGAAGCCGGGCGCCTTGCGGCGGGCGGAGGCCAGCGCCGCGTTGCCGAGGCCGCCCCGGCCGCCCTGCGCGGCGATGTACGAGGTGCCGTGGCCGACCAGGTCGGCGAGCACGTTGCCCGCCTTGTCCAGGACGACCGTGCCGTCCGGCACCGGCAGGACCAGGTCCTGGCCGTCCTTGCCGGAGCGGTTGCCGCCCTCGCCGGGCTTGCCGTTGGTGGCCTTGCGGTGCGGGGAGTGGTGATAGTCCAGCAGCGTCGTGACCGACTGGTCGACGGTCAGGATGACGTCACCGCCCCGGCCGCCGTTGCCGCCGTCGGGGCCGCCGAGCGGCTTGAACTTCTCACGGTGGACGGAGGCACAGCCGTGGCCTCCGTTACCCGCGGCGACGTGCAGTTCGACGCGGTCCACGAAGGTGGTCATGGTGGGGTGCCTCCAAAAGACGAACGGGGTTTTACCTGTGTTAACACGCGAAAGGCGGACCCGCCTTCCCGCCCGGGAAGTGAGGTCCGCCTCGCGAAAGCGTTCAGCGCTGAATCAGACGATCAGACGATCTGGTGATTCAGGCGACCGGAACGATGTTCACGACCTTGCGGCCGCGGTGGGTACCGAACTCCACCGCACCGGCCTGCAGGGCGAACAGCGTGTCGTCACCGCCACGGCCGACACCGGCGCCGGGGTGGAAGTGGGTGCCGCGCTGGCGGACCAGGATCTCGCCCGCGCTCACGACCTGACCGCCGAAGCGCTTCACGCCGAGCCGCTGGGCATTGGAGTCGCGACCGTTCCGGGTGGACGATGCGCCCTTCTTGTGTGCCATTTCTCCTCAGTCCCTTACTTCGCAGCCGTGGGGATCGACGTGACCTTGATCGCCGTGTACTGCTGGCGGTGACCCTGCCGACGACGGTAACCGGTCTTGTTCTTGTAGCGCAGGATGTCGATCTTCTGGCCCTTGTGGTGGTCCACGACCTCGGCCTGGACCTTGATGCCGGCCAGCACCCACGGGTCGCTGGTCACGGAGTCGCCGTCGACAACGAGCAGGGTCGAGAGCTCGACCGTGTCGCCAACCTTGGCGGTGGAAATCTTGTCAACCTCAACGATGTCGCCGACAGCAACCTTGTGCTGGCGACCACCGCTGCGCACGATGGCGTACACGCGGATCTCACTTTCGCTCGTCTAAGAACCGGCACCCCCGCAGGCCAGCCGCCCAGAAACACCACAGACGACCTCTCCCGGCCAACCGCGTTGCCCGGGAGGAAGAGGTTTACGGGGATGTGGCGTGTTCAGTGGACACGCCGACGGTCCAGGGTACGGGGCCACGGCCAGGGGGGTCAAACCGGGCCACGGCTCAGGACGTGACCGCGGCGACGTACTCCGCGTACGCCTCCTCGATGCCCTTCGGGGACAGCTCCAGGTGTTCGAGGACGGTGTACCGGCCCGGCCGGGTCTCCGGGGCCAGGCGGACGGCCCGGACGAACTCCTCGTCGCCGAAGCCGATGTCCCGCGCCACGACCGGCAGCCCGTGGCGGCGCAGCACTCCGGCCAGCTGCCGGGCCCCCTCGTGGTCGCCCCGCAGATGCGTGGCGAAGGCGGCCGCGAGGCCCACCTGCTCGCCGTGGCTCGCCGCCCGCTTCGGGTACAGCAGGTCGAGCGCGTGACCGATCTCATGGCAGGCGCCCGAGGAGGGCCGGGTGTGACCGGCGATCGACATGGCGATGCCGGAGAGCACGAGGGCCTCGGCGAGCACGGTGAGGAACCCGTCGTCCCCGCATCCGCCCGGGTGGCGCAGCACGCTCTCGCCGGCCTGCCGGGCCATCGCCGCGGCCAGGCCGTCGATCCGCTCCCCCTTGACCCGGTGGGCCAGCTCCCAGTCCGCGACCGCGGAGATGTTGGACAGGGCGTCGCCGATGCCCGAACGGACGAAGCGGATCGGAGCCTCCCGCACCACCGCGAGGTCCACGAGGAGGGCGATGGGCGTGGGCACGCCGTACGAACCCCGGCCTGCGTCGTTGTCCAGTATGGACACGGGCGAGCAGATGCCGTCGTGCGAGAGGTTGGTGGCGACGGCGACCAGCGGCAGCCCGATGCGCGCCGCGGCGTACTTCGCGCAGTCGATGACCTTGCCGCCGCCGAGGCCCACCACCGCGTCGTACCGGCCGGGCTTCATCTCGTCGGCCAGCCGGATGGCGTCGTCCAGGTCGCCGCCCCCGACCTCATACCAGGTGGCACCCGGCAGCATGGGGGCGATCCGCTCGCGCAGCCGGGCGCCGGAGCCGCCGCTGACGGCGACGGCGAACCGGCCGGACGGCGAGATGCGCTGGTCGGCGAGGACGTCCGCCAGGCCGTCCAGGGCACCCGGGCGGATGTCGACGACGACCGGCGAGGGGATCAGCCGGCTCAGTACCGGCACGCGATCTCCCGTCCCCGGGCGAGGTCGTCGTGGTTGTCGATCTCGACCCAGTCGACCTCGCCGATCGGCGCCACGTCGATACGGAAGCCGCGGTCGACCAGCTCCTGGTACCCGTGCTCGTAGAACTGCTGCGGGTCGCTCTCCCAGACCGTCTTCAGCGCGTCCGCCAGCTCCGGCGCC
>NZ_JODT01000006.1 GCF_000720835.1 Streptomyces achromogenes subsp. achromogenes
GCCGACCCAGTCCCAGAACTCGAACATGTTGTCCGTGTCGATGCCGAAGTCGGCGACCTTCCCGGCGTTCGTCGACAGCGCCACGAAGTGCTTCGCCACCGCGGCGTCGTCGCCCAGCGCGGCCAGCAGCCACTGGCGCGCGGAGGTGGCGTTGGTGATGGTCTCGATGGTGGTGAAGGTCTTGGAGGCGATGATGAACAGCGTCTCCGCCGGGTCCAGGTCCCGGGTGGCCTCGTGCAGGTCGGCACCGTCCACATTGGAGACGAAGCGGACCGTGAGGTCGCGGTCGGTGAAGGTGCGCAGCACCTCGTAGGCCATCGCGGGGCCGAGGTCGGAGCCGCCGATGCCGACGTTGATCACATTGCGGATGCGCTTGCCGGTGTAGCCGGTCCACGCGCCGGAGCGGACCCGGTCGGCGAAGCCGGCCATCTTGTCCAGCACCGCGTGCACCTTGGGCACGACGTTCTCGCCGTCGACCTCGATCACGGCCGACCTTGAGCGTGTACCCGGTGCCGCGCCCGGGGTCGGATGCGAACAGTTCCCTCAGCCGGGTGTCCGCCAGCTCCTCCCGGTGCTTGGCGAGGGCGGTCCACTCGGGCGTCTGGTGGAGCCTGGTACGGCCGTCTGCGTTCATGTCCGTCTTCAGCCTTCTTTCCTGCAACCTGTCCGCTGCCGGCTCCAACCTAATTGATCAGCGCCCCGGGTGAGCGGTCGCGCCGCCGTTCTCCGGGGCGACGACGGATACGTCCGGCCCGCGGGCCGGTATCAGCGCGGCGACGGCCGACGCGAACAGGACGGCCGCGAGCAGGGCGGGTGCGTTGAGGCCGTAGAGCCCGGCCACGGCGCCGCCGAGGAACGCGCCGAGCGGGGCACCGGAGACGGAGGCGGTGCGGAAGGCGGCGGCGATGCGGCCCACCATCGACTCGGGGCCGCGTTGCTGCATCAGCGTGACCTGGTTGACGTTCCACACCATGGTCATCGCGCCGAGCAGGACCATCCCGGCGACCAGCGCGGCCACGTGCCGCACGGAGCCGATGAGCAGCAGCGAGCCCGTCTGGAGCACGCAGCCGTACAGCAGGGCCCGCACCCGCCCCGTCCGGCGGGCGATCCGCTGGGCGACGAATCCGCCGGCCAGGCTGCCGGCCGAGTACGCCGTCATGGCGGCGACATAGCCGGAGTCGCCCGCGTCCAGCCAGCGGGTGACGTGCAGCGCCAGCGTGGCGATCAGGGCGCCCATGCCGATGTTGCACAGCAGCGTCGCCAGGCACACCGCGCGCAGGACCCGGTCCCGGCCCAGGGCGCGCAGGCCCGCGCCGACCTCCGAGCGCAGGGTGGTGCCCGCCGCGCGCGGCTCCCGCTCCGGCGGGCGTATCCGCAGGGACGCCACGAGCGCGGCGGCCACCAGATAGGTGCCGGCGTCCGTCGCGAACGGCGTGAAGGCGCCGGCCGTCAGCAGCAGCGGCACGAACGGGGCCGCCAGCAGCCCGCCCGCGAGTTGCTGACCGGTCATCAGCCGGGCGTTGGCGCTGCCGAGCGCCCCGCGCTCCACCAGGGAGGGCAGCAGGGCCGTGGCGGCGTTGTCGAAGAGCGTCTGGAGCGCGGTGAGCGAGAAGGCGAGGGCGATCAGCAGCGGGACGGAGGCGTGCCCCAGACCCACGGCGAGGGCGAAACCGGCGACGAGCACGCCCCGTACGGTGTCCACGAGCCACATCGCCCGCCGCTGGTCGACCCGGTCCGCCAGGGCGCCGCCGAGCAGCCCGAACAGCAGCCAGGGCAGATAGCCGCAGGCGGTGACGGAGGCGACCACGAGGGGCTCGTCGGTGAGGCGCACGGCGAGCAACGGCAGCGCGGAGGTGCGCAGCGCGTCACCGAACCGGGACACCACGGCGGCCGTCCACAACCGCCCGAATCCCCCGCGCCAGGCGGGGGTGCCCCCGCTCTCCGTGCCGGCTCCGGCCACGCTCTCCCCCTCACGATGTGCGATGCGCACACCGTAGAGGGCACCACTGACAATCGGTCGGGGCCGAGGGGGCGTCAGACGGCTCCGGCCAGGCGCCCTCGGGCACCCGGCCGGTGTGAAGTCCTAGATCTCGCCCCGCAGTTTGGCGAGCGCCTCGGCGAGGATCGCCTCGCCGTCCGCGTCGCTGCGCCGCTCGCGGACGTACGCGAGATGCGTCTTGTAGGGCTCGGTGCGCGGCGGGGCCGGCGGGTTGTCCCGGTCCTGGCCGGCCGGAAAGCCGCAGCGGGGGCAGTCCCAGGTCTCGGGAACCTGCGCGTCGCTGGCGAAGCTGGGCTGCGTCTCGTGCCCGTTGGAGCACCAGAAGGAGATGCGCAGACGCGGTGCGGACTCGCCGCGCTCGGCCTCGCCCATCGGCCCCGCCCCGACCCGGCTTCCTCGGATCGCGTTGCCACTTGCCACGGTCGTAACTCCCTGCGTGATGGTGCCGCGAAGCGAGTCGGCGTTTCGCTTCGCCGCGAGCGCCTCAGTCTACGTAAGGCCCAACGCGCGTCCAGTGATTGGAGTTACCGGCCCCCACACCAAGACGCAAGCCCCATGATAGGCCGCGCTCACAGGCGCGTACCCAACATGGGGCTTTGCGGGGGAAATCCGCGGCGCGGTCCGGAAGTACGGCTGGTTCGCGCCGGTCGTGCGTCAGCTGTTCGACTTCATCACGAGGCCGAGGACGATGATGCACGCGAACCACAGCAGGGCGATCACGATGGTGATCCGGTCGAGGTTGCGCTCGGCGACCGAGGAACCGCCGACGGAGGACTGCATGCCGCCGCCGAACATGTCGGACAGGCCGCCGCCCTTCCCCTTGTGCATCAGCACCAGCAGCATCAGCAGCAGGCTGAAGACGATCAGGGCGATCGAGAACCCCAAAACCACGGCTGGACCAACTTCCTCGGATTCGGATGGACGACGGGGGCACAGCGCTCGGCTGTGCCCCCGCAAGAGTACGACGTATCGCCGCTACCGCCTACTCACGGTCGGGGCGTCACTGATCGCGGAAGCGCACGATCTTGACGAACTCGTCGGCGTCCAGCGAGGCGCCGCCGACCAGGGCGCCGTCGATGTCGGGCTGGGCCATGATCTCGGCGCAGTTGCCCGACTTCACGGAGCCGCCGTACTGGATGCGGACCTTGTCGGCCACGTCCTGGGAGTACAGCTCGGCGACCTTGGCGCGGATCGCGGCGCAGACCTCCTGGGCGTCCTCGGCGCCGCAGACCTTGCCGGTGCCGATGGCCCACACCGGCTCGTAGGCGATCACGATCGTCTCGGCCTGCTCGGCCGGGAGGTCCTTCAGACCGCCCTCGACCTGGGCGAGGGTGTGGGCGACGTGGTTGCCCGCCTCGCGGACGTCCAGCTCCTCGCCCACGCACAGGATCGGGGTGAGGCCGTGCTTGTAGGCGGCCTTGACCTTGGCGTTGACCAGCTCGTCGGTCTCGTTGTGGTACTGGCGGCGCTCGGAGTGGCCGATCACCACGTAGGTGCACTTCAGCTTGGCCAGCATCGGCCCGGAGATCTCGCCGGTGTAGGCGCCGGAGTCGTGCTGGGAGATGTCCTGGGCACCGTACTTGATCTTGAGCTTGTCGCCGTCGACCAGGGTCTGCACGGAGCGCAGGTCGGTGAAGGGCGGCAGGACGGCGACCTCCACGGCCTCGTAGTCCTTGTCGGCCAGGGCGAAGGCGAGCTTCTGGACGTGCGCGATGGCCTCGAGGTGGTTGAGGTTCATCTTCCAGTTGCCCGCCATCAGCGGCGTGCGCGTGCTCATCGAGGTCAGTCCTCCAGTGCGGCGAGGCCGGGGAGCGTCTTGCCCTCGAGGTATTCGAGGGAGGCGCCGCCACCGGTCGAGATGTGGCCGAATGCCTTCTCGTCGAAGCCGAGCGTACGCACGGCCGCGGCGGAGTCACCGCCGCCGACGACGGTGAAGCCGTCGGATGCGACGAGGGCCTGGGCGACCGCCTTGGTGCCCTCGGCGTAGTCGGGGTGCTCGAAGACGCCCATGGGACCGTTCCAGAAGACGGTCGCGGCGTCGGCGAGCTTCGAAGCGTACAGCTTGCGGGTCTCCGGGCCGATGTCCAGGCCCTCCTGGTCGGCCGGGATCGCGGTCGCGGCGACCGTGGTGGGGTTGGCCGGGGCCTTGGTCTTCAGGTCCGGGAAGTCGGGCGAGACGAGGACGTCGACGGGGAGGACGAACTCCACCCCGCGCTCCTCGGCGCGCTTCATGTACTCCTTGACCGCCGGGATCTGGTCCTCCTGGAGCAGGGAGATGCCGACCTCGTGGCCCTGGGCCTTGAGGAAGGTGTAGGCCATGCCGCCGCCGATGAGGATGCGGTCGGCCTTCTCCAGCAGGTGGTCGATGACGCCCAGCTTGTCGGACACCTTGGCGCCGCCGAGCACGACCGCGTACGGCCGCTTGACGTCATCGGTGAGCTTCTTCAGCACGCCGACCTCGGTGGCGATCAGGTAGCCGGCGTAGTGCGGCAGCCGGGCCGGGAGGTCGAAGACGGAGGCGTGCTTGCGGTGGACGGCGCCGAAGCCGTCGCCCACGTAGACGTCCGCGAGGGCGGCGAGCCGGTCGGCGAACTCCCCCCGCTCGGTGTCGTCCTTGGAGGTCTCGCCGGGGTTGAAGCGCAGGTTCTCGATGACCGCGACCTGGCCCGGCTGGAGGCCGTCGACGGCGTCGTGGGCGGCGGGGCCGACGGTGTCCTCGGCGAAGGCGACGGGGGCGCCGAGCAGTTCACCGAGGCGCTCGGCCGCGGGCAGCAGCGAGAAGGCGGGGTCCGGGGCACCCTTGGGGCGGCCCAGGTGCGAGGCGACGACCACCTTGGCGCCCGCCTCCGCGAGGGCCTTGACGGTGGGCAGGACGGCGCGGATGCGGCCGTCGTCGGTGATCGTGCCGTCGGCGAGCGGCACGTTGAGGTCGGCGCGGACGAAGACCCGCTTGCCGCTCACGCCGTCGGCGAGAAGTTCGTCGATCGTCTTCATGGGGTGGACTCCTGAGGAGGGCTCGTGTGCACCTGATCGTAAAAGGGCGTGGTCGCTACGTGGGACAGGGCCCGGTCAGCGCGACGGTGCGCTGCCCGAGCCCTGCTCTCACTTCGTGGTCCTGCTGTTTGCGATCAGAGCTGGTTGCCGACGAAGACCGTGAGATCCACGAGGCGGTTGGAGTAGCCCCACTCGTTGTCGTACCAACCGATGACCTTCACGTTCTTGCCCTCCTGGACCATGGTCAGGGAGGAGTCGAAGGTGCAGGACGCCGGGGCGTTGACGATGTCGGAGGAGACGATCTGGTCCTCGGTGTAGTCGAGGAGGCCCTTCAGCTCGCCCTCGGCGGCCTTCTGGAAGGCGGCGTTGACCTCTTCCTTGGTGACCTCGCGGCTCAGTTCCACGACCAGGTCGGTGACCGAACCGGTCGGGACCGGGACGCGCATGGCCATGCCGTCCAGCTTGCCCTTGAGGTGCGGCAGGACCAGGGCGGTGGCCTTGGCGGCGCCGGTGGTGGTCGGGATGATGTTCTCGGCGGCGGCACGGGCGCGGCGCAGGTCCTTGTGCGGGAAGTCCAGGATGCGCTGGTCGTTCGTGTACGCGTGCACCGTCGTCATCAGGCCCTTGACGATGCCGAAGTTCTCGTCGAGGACCTTGGCCATCGGCGCCACACAGTTGGTGGTGCAGGAGGCGTTGGAGATGACGTGGTGGTTCGCCGGGTCGTACTTGTCCTGGTTGACGCCCATGACGATGGTGATGTCCTCGTCCTTGGCCGGAGCCGAGATGAGGACCTTCTTGGCGCCGCCGGCGATGTGCTTCGCGGCGTCTTCCTTCTTGGTGAAGATGCCGGTGGACTCGATGACGATGTCGACACCCAGCTCGCCCCACGGGATGTCGGCCGGGTTGCGCTCGGAGAGCACCTTGATGGTGTGGCCGTCGACGGTGATCGTGTCGGCGGTGTGGGTGACCTCCTGCTTGAGGCGGCCCAGGATCGTGTCGTACTTGAGCAGGTGGGCGGTGGTCGCGGTGTCACCCAGGTCGTTGACAGCCACAACCTCGATGTCCGCCCCCTGCTCCAGCAGGGCGCGGAAGTAGTTACGACCGATGCGGCCGAAGCCGTTGATGCCTACGCGGATCGTCACGAACCGATCTCCTCGTTGGTACGCCGGCTATGCGGTGCCGGCGAGCTCTGTTTGGGATGTCCCCGACCACCCCCGACCCTACCTCTCCGAGGCCCCCTGGGTGACATCGAGACGACCCATACACGGGCAGGCGGTCCGTACCCGCCAGTAGAGGTACGGACCGCCCCGGATCGACAGTGGATTCACCCGTATTTGTTAGGGATTGCCGGGCACTCTCGACGCCATTTTCACTCGTTCGTGAGCGGGTCGGCTCACTTGATGAACCGCCCGTCCGCGCACCGTTGAGAGGGGTCTCCGCTCACCTGTCGAGCGCGGCGAACGCCTTCCTCAGCAGGGCCGTCCGGTCGGCCGCCGAGACCACCTGCTCCAGGCCGAATCCGAGCAGCACGGTGTCGTCCGTGGTGACCGCCGCGTAGGTCCGGAACAGGGCCCCGCCTCGGGCCCAGTCCTTCTGCACCGGGGCGCTGCCCGCGGGCGGTCCGGCCGCCCGCCAGGCGCCCAGGGACGCCTCGAAGCCCTCCGTCTCCCGCGCCGCGCCGCCGAGGACCAGCGAGGCCTCGTCGGCCAGGACGCCGTACCCGCCGGTGCCGGTGTCGGTGATGTAGCCGATCGAGACCTCGACGGACTTCCCGGCGTACGCGCTCAGGTCGAAGCTCACCTGCTGCCAGCCGTCGGAGGCGCCGTCGAGGCTGTTCCAGGAACCGGTGGTCCCGGTCGCGGTGCAGGTGGTGCCGGCCGGCGTCAGATAGTGCTTCAGCCACGGGTGCTCGCCGAGCAGGGAGCCGCACTCGTCCGGCACGGCCGTCCGCGTGGCCCCAGAGGTCTCCGGCAGCGTGGTCCAGTCGTCGGCGCCCACGGTGTGCGCCTCGACCACCGCGTGGTCGTAGCCGGGTTCGGTGTCCCACAGCAGCCGGGCGCCGAGGGCCGGCCGGTCGGCGGCGGTGACACCGGTGAGGTCGATGGTGCGGGTGAGCCGCTTGTAGGCGTTGTCGGTGTGCGCGGCGACGGCCATGAAGGCCCCCGCGTACGGCCCGTACGGGTTGACGGTCCCGCGGAACGCCCCCGCGGCCGCGCTCCTGAACTGCGGGAACTCGGCGACCGGCAGCTCCTCGGAGGTGACGCCGTAGGTACCCGCCGCGTCCAGCGGGTTGCCGGGCGCGTCACCGAGGGCGCCGGAGAAGCCGGCGAGCGCGCCGGAGCCGGTGAAGCCGGTGGCTCCCTTGGCCGGCATACGGCTGTAGGCGCCCAGGTAGTACTGGCTGAAGTCGTCCGACGGGGTGCCGTCGCCGAGGTCGACGCTGCCGCCGGCCCGCTCGCCGGCCTCGATCAGCCTGCCGCCCTCGTTGAGGTAGGCGCGCAGCCGCAGCTGGGTGGCGTTGCCGGGGCCGTTCGCGCCGGAGTAGTGCACGACCGTCCGGAAGTGCTTCAGCACGCCGAGCGCGTCCGGGGCGCCCTGGGTCGCCACGTCCCACACGAGGGCCCGGTGCCCGGCCGCGCGGAGCGCGTCCGCGTAGATCCGTGCCTGGGTGGCGGCGGTCGCCTCCTCGGCGACCACGAGGGTGTCGGCGGCCGGCCGCCGCGCGACGGTGTAGGTGAAGTGGGGACTGGAGACCTTCCTGCCGCTCCTGGTCTCGCCGGTGAACCACACCTCCACCCGGTCGCCCGGCTCGCCGTCCCGCACCTTGGCGCGGTACTCGTCGAAGTAGAGGTTGTCCTCGCCGCCGTAGGTCTCGCCGCCCTTCCAGGGCCTGAGCGCCTGGTCGAGCGTACGGCCGCCGTTGACGCGGTACTTGAGCTCCTTGTCCCGGACCGCCTTGCGGGCGACGACCGCGACCTCCTGGTCCGCGCCCCGGGAGTACGACGTGGTGAACGCGGCCGGGGTGAAGTCGGCTGCGTCCAGGCCGACGGCGGAGGCCGGCCGGTCGGGGTGCGCCGCGGTCTCGGCGACGGAGAGCGCGAACGGGATGTTCTTGGCGAACTCCCGCTGGATCAGCGTCTCGTCGTCCGGAAAGGTGAAGCCCGACCGGCAGTCCCGGCTGTTCCAGGCGTCGTCCGGGTCGCTGTCCGAGGCGGTCTTGCAGGTCGACATCTCCGGGGTGAACATGACCATCCCGTTGACGTTCGACGCGTGGCCGTCCGCCTCGCCGTTGGTGGTGTACAGCTCGGAGGAGAGCTGCGGGCGGTAGCCGGGGACGGCCGAGTTGTCCGGTGTGCCGGCCAGTGCCCGGTTCAGGACGTCGTCGGGGGTCGGCGTGGCCACCTGCCAGCCCACTCCGTAGAGCAGGAGTTCGGCCGCGGAGTGGTAGTTGATGCCGTAGCGGAAGCCGATCCGCTTCTCCAGGGCGTCCAGGGCCCTGGTCTCCGGCTCGGAGGCGGGGCTCGCGCCGCGGTAGGTCTGGCTGGTGGGGTTGGGGGACGAACCCTCGTTGTCGTAGCCCCACTTGTAGGGGAAGTTGCGGTTGAGGTCGACACCGTCACCGCTGCCGATGACTCCGTCGCCGTCGACGTCCCGCAGGTTCTTGCGCCACAGGCGGGTGTCGGGGCCCTTGAAGGTGTAGTCGTAGCCGTCCGGGTTGGCCGAGAGGACGAACCACAGCTCGGTGGAGTCGACGATCTTCTTGATCCGCCGGTCGGTCTTGTAGTGGTCCAGGTAGTAGTGCATCAGCCGGCGGGTCATCTCCGGCGTGATCCACTCGCGCGCGTGCTGGTTGGACATGTAGAGCACGGCCGGCTTGGAGCCGTCCTCGGACTTCCTGGCGTTCCCGGTCAGTTTGAGCGCGAGGATGTCCTGGCCCTTGATGGTCCTGCCGATGGACTCGACCTTGGTGAGGCCGGGGTGGGCCCCGGCGGTGCGGAGGATCTCCTCCTTCAGCCCGCCGCTTCCGCTGTACGGGCGGAAGACGCCCTGGGCCGCGTCCTCGATGCGGGCCTCGGCCTTGGCCGAGAGGGTGTGCTCGGTGAGGGCGACGCCCTGCTCGCGCAGTCGCGCGGCCTGTTTGCCGGTGAGGTAGACCTCGACCCGGGTCCTGCCTCCCCGGGCCGTGCGCTCACCGAGTTCGTGGCCGTCCTGACCGGCCTGGAGCAGCAGGGGTACCTGTTGCTCGGTGACCTCCGCGTGGAAGACCCTGACCTCTTCCGGCGCGGGTGACGGGTCTTCGCTCCGTGCCTGGGCTGTGGGTGCGAGGCTCGCTCCGCCGATCATCAGCGCGCCGACAGCGAGGATCGATCTCGCTCTGTGTCTCATGAACCCCCCTACAGGTGGTCCGCACCAGCGGCGAACAAGGCTGCCAGGCTCATGGCACTCGATGATCGAGTCAAGAGCGCCTCATGGACACGCGAACGCCGGTGCCGATCACCCGAAAGGGGGGTGACGGCACCGGCGAGTTGACGCTCCGTCCGGTGTCAGCCGGCCAGGTTCTCGGCCAGTTCCTCGGTGAGGTTGGCCTCCGTGCCGGGGATGCCCAGGTCGGCCGCCCGCTTGTCGGCCATCGCCAGCAGCCGGCGGATACGGCCCGCGACCGCGTCCTTGGTCAGCGGCGGGTCGGCGAGCGCGCCCAGCTCCTCCAGGGAGGCCTGCTTGTGCTCCATGCGCAGCCGCCCGGCGGCGGCGAGGTGCTCGGGAACCTCGTCGCCGAGGATCTCCAGGGCCCGCTGGACACGGGCGCCGGCGGCCACGGCGGCCCGGGCCGAGCGGCGCAGGTTGGCGTCGTCGAAGTTGGCGAGCCGGTTGGCCGTGGCCCGCACCTCGCGGCGCATCCGGCGCTCCTCCCAGGCCAGCACCGACTCGTGCGCGCCCAGCCGGGTGAGCAGGGCGCCGATCGCGTCGCCGTCGCGGACGACCACCCGGTCCACCCCGCGCACCTCGCGGGCCTTCGCGGCGATGGACAGTCTGCGGGCCGCGCCGACCAGGGCGAGCGCCGCCTCCGGGCCCGGGCAGGTCACCTCCAGAGAGGAGGAACGGCCGGGCTCGGTCAGCGAGCCGTGCGCCAGGAAGGCCCCGCGCCAGGCCGCCTCGGCGTCGCAGGTGGCACCGGAGACCACCTGCGGGGGCAGCCCGCGGATCGGCCGGCCCCGCCCGTCGACCAGGCCGGTCTGCCGGGCCAGCTGGTCACCGCCCGCGACGACCCGGACGACGTAGCGCGAGCCGCGGCGCAGCCCGCCGGGGGCCATCACGATCAGCTCGGAGCTGTGGCCGAAGATCTCCAGGATGTCCCGCTTGAGCCGGCGCGCCGCCATCGCGGTGTCCAGCTCGGCCTCGATCACGATGCGCCCGCTCACCAGGTGGAGGCCGCCGGCGAACCGCAGGATGGCGGAGACCTCCGCCTTCCTGCAGCAGGTCCGGGTGACGGGGAGCCGGGAGATCTCGTCCTTCACCGCTGCCGTCATCGCCATGGGCCGATCCTTCCATGCATCCGAAAAATACGGTCGTACGCGGCGGCCAACAGCTCCGGGTCGTGCCGGGGCGATCCGTCGGTCCGGGCCACCGGCGCCAGCTCGACCGCGGCTCCCAGCCGCTTGGCGGCCTCGGTGAGTGAATCGCGGTCGGGCACGGCGGCCTCGTCGGCCAGCACCACGTCCAGGGCGAGTTTAGGGGCGTGTCGCCCCAAAACCTCCAAATGACGCTGCGGGGAGAAGCCCTCTGTTTCTCCCGGCTGCGGCGCCAGGTTCAGGGAGAGCACACGGCGCGCCTTGGTCTCGGTGAGGGCGTCCAGCAACTCGGGCACCAGCAGATGCGGGATGACCGAGGAGAACCAGGAGCCGGGGCCGAGCACCACCCAGTCCGCGTCCAGGACCGCCGCCACGGCTTCGGGGACCGCGGGCGGGTCGTTGGGCACCAGGTGCACCGACTGCACCTCGCCGGGGGTCAGGGCGACCGTGGCCTGCCCGCGCACCGTGTCCACGTCGTCCGGGCGGTCCGGGTCGTGGCCCTTGACCAGGGCCTGCAACTCCAGCGGCACGGCGGACATGGGCAGCACCCGGCCGTGCGCGCCGAGCAGCTTGCCGACCAGGTCCAGGGCCTGCACATGGTCGCCGAGCTGCTCCCACAGGGCGACGATCAGCAGGTTGCCGACCGCGTGCTCGTGCAGATCGCCCTGGGACTGGAAGCGGTGCTGGATGACCCGGGCCCAGGTCTGGCCCCACTCGTCGTCGCCGCACAGCGCGGCCAGCGCCTTGCGCAGATCGCCGGGCGGCAGCACGCCCAGCTCGTCCCTGAGCCGGCCGCTGGAGCCGCCGTCGTCGGCCACGGTGACGACGGCGGTGAGATCGCCGGTGATCCGGCGCAGCGCGGCGAGCGACGCGGACAGGCCCATGCCGCCGCCGAGCGCGACCACTTTGGGCTGGGCCCCGCGCCGGCGGGGCCGGCCGCCGCGGGCCTCGGCCGGGCGGCCGGCGCGCGCCTCGGGCACCATCCGGCGCAACCTGCCCAGCCGCGGTGTACGTTGCGTCATTCCCGTCCCATGTCCCGGTGTACGACCACCGTCTCCACGCCCTCGGCCGCGAGACGCGCGGCGAGCTTCTCCGACATCGCGACCGAGCGGTGCTTGCCGCCGGTACAGCCGATGGCGATGGTCACATACCGCTTGCCCTCGCGCCGGTAGCCGGTGGCGATGAGCCGCAGGAGCTCGGCGTACCGGTCCAGGAACTCCTTCGCACCGGGCTGGTTGAAGACGTAGGCCGCGACCTCCTCGTTGAGGCCGGTGTAGGGGCGCAGCTCCGGGACCCAGTGCGGGTTGGGCAGGAAGCGCATGTCCGCGACCAGGTCGGCGTCGACCGGGAGGCCGTACTTGAAGCCGAAGGACATCACCGTGGCCCGCAGCTCGGGCTCTTCCTCGCCGGCGAACTGGGCGTCCATCTTGGCGCGCAGCTCGTGCACGTTGAGGCTGGAGGTGTCGATCACCAGGTCGGCGTCGCCGCGCAGCTCGCGCAGCAGCTCGCGCTCGGCGACGATGCCGTCCACGATGCGTCCGTCGCCCTGCAGCGGATGCGGCCGGCGCACCGATTCGAAGCGGCGGACCAGGGCCTCGTCGGAGGACTCCAGGAAGACGATCCGCCGGGTGACGCCCCGGGTGTCCAGGTCGGCGAGGGACTCGCGCAGGTTGTCGAAGAAGCGCCGGCCGCGCACGTCCACGACGACCGCGATCCGCGCCACGTTGCCCTGCGAGCGGGCGCCCAGCTCCACCATGGTGGGGATGAGGGCGGGCGGCAGGTTGTCCACGACGAACCAGCCGAGGTCCTCCAGACACTTGGCGGCCGTGGACCGGCCGGCTCCGGACATCCCGGAAATGATCACCAGCTCGGGGATGGCCGCCTCGGGGACCCCGGCTGTCTCGCTGCCCGTATTCACCTGTGCTCCGTTGTCCTGGCCCGTCTCCCGGCCGGCGTCGGGCCGGGCCGTGCCCTGGCCGGTGTCGTGCCGGACGGCCTCGCCGCCCGTGGCGCCGTGCGCCTGATCTCGCTGTGCCCTGGGCTGTGCGTCGTGCTCCGTCATGTCTCCTGCCCCCGTCGTTCGTCCGGGACGCCCGCGGTCACGGGCTCCCCTGAGGAATCCCCCGTCGTGTCGGGTTCCTCGTCCTCAATGATCTCTCCGGTCGCCGTGTTCACGGCGGGTGCGGCCGGGGCCGCCTGGGCGAGGGCCACGGCGATGGTCTCCGCCGTCTTCCGGCCTATCCCGGGAACTTCCTGGATCTGCTCGATGGTGGCGGACCGCAGCTTCTTCACCGAGCCGAAATGCTTGATGAGGACCTGTTTGCGGGTCTCCCCGAGGCCGGGGACGTCGTCCAGCGGACCGGCGCGGAAGCGCTTGGCGCGCTTGGTGCGCTGGTAGGTGATCGCGAAGCGGTGCGCCTCGTCACGCACCCGCTGGAGCAGGTAGAGCCCCTCGCTGGTGCGCGGCAGGACCACCGGGTCGTCCTCGCCGGGCACCCAGACCTCCTCCAGGCGCTTGGCGAGACCGCACACGGCGATGTCGTCGATGCCCAGTTCGTCCAGGGCGCGCTGGGCCGCGGCCACCTGCGGCTGACCGCCGTCGACGACCACCAGCTGGGGCGGGTAGGCGAACTTCCTGGGCCGGCCGTCGTCGTCCTTGAGGGAGTCCGTGATCACCTCCGGGCCGGCGAGCGTGCCGTCGGTGTCCGCGCCGTCCGCGCCGTCGGTGCCACCCGCGCCGTCGGTGCCGTCGGCCCACTCCCCCGTCCGCTCCTTCTCGGCGAGGTAACGCCTAAAGCGGCGGCTGATCACCTCGTGCATGGAGCGGACGTCGTCCTGACCGGCGAAGCCCTTGATCTGGAAGCGGCGGTACTCGCCCTTGCGCTGGAGCCCGTCCTCGAAGACGACCATGGAGGCCACCACGTCGTCGCCCTGGAGATGGGAGATGTCGTAGCACTCGATCCGCAGCGGGGCGCTGTCCAGGCCGAGGGCCTCGGCGATCTCCTCCAGCGCGCGCGAGCGGGTGGTCAGGTCGGAAGCGCGCCTGGTCTTGTGCAGCGCGAGGGACTGCTGGGCGTTGCGCTGCACGGTCTCCATGAGCGCCTTCTTGTCGCCGCGCTGCGGGATGCGCAGCGACACGTTCGCCCCGCGACGGCCGGTCAGCCACTCCTGGACCGGCTCGACCGGCTCGGGCAGGGCCGGGACCAGCACCTCCTTGGGAACGGCGTCCCCGCTCTCCTCGCCGTACAGCTGCTGGAGGGCGTGCTCGACCAGCGCGCCGGTGGTGACGTCCTCGACCTTGTCGGTGACCCAGCCGCGCTGACCGCGGACCCGGCCGCCGCGTACGTGGAAGATCTGCACCGCCGCCTCCAGCTCGTCCTCGGCGACGGCGATGAGGTCGGCGTCGGTCGCGTCGGCGAGAACGACCGCGTTCTTCTCCATGGCCTTCTTCAGCGCCCCGATGTCGTCGCGCAGGCGAGCCGCCCGCTCGTACTCCATCTCCTCGGCCGCCTCCATCATCTGCTTCTCCAGACGGCGGAGGTAGGTGCCGGTCCGGCCGGCCATGAAGTCGCAGAATTCCTCGGCCAGCTCCCGGTGGTCCTCGGGGGTGATCCGGCCGACGCAGGGCGCGGAGCACTTGTCGATGTAGCCGAGCAGACAGGGGCGGCCGGTGCGGGCGGCGTTCTTGAAGACGCCGGCCGAGCAGGTGCGCACCGGGAACACCCGCAGCAGCAGGTCGACGGTGTCCCGGATGGCCCAGGCGTGCGCGTACGGCCCGAAATACCGCACGCCCTTCTTCTTGTGACCGCGCATCACCTGGACGCGGGGGAACTGCTCGTTCAGCGTCACCGCGAGGTACGGGTAGCTCTTGTCGTCGCGGTACTTGACGTTGAACCGGGGGTCGTACTCCTTGATCCAGGAGTACTCCAGCTGGAGCGCCTCGACCTCCGTGGACACCACGGTCCACTCCACGGACGCGGCGGTGGTCACCATCGTCCGGGTGCGCGGGTGCAGGTTCGCCAGGTCCTGGAAGTAGTTCGCCAGGCGCTGGCGCAGGCTCTTCGCCTTTCCGACGTAGATCACCCGGCGGTGCTCGTCGCGGAACCTGTACACCCCCGGGGAGTCCGGGATGTCACCCGGCCTGGGGCGGTAGCTGGAGGGGTCGGCCATGTCTCACACCCTACTGGCGAGCACCGACACCGCGTCGGGCCTGTGCCGGGCCTGTGGATAACCTCCGCGCCCGCATGCCGGCACACCCGGGACCGGCGGTGCGCCGTGGGCGGCCGAGGGGTGCGCCGTGGGGGGCCGAGGTGGTGCGCCGTGGGCCGGGGGAGCCACCGCCGGGCGCTGGACCAGTGGTGTCCGGTTGCCGCCTGACTGGACCAGCGCTGTCCGGTGGCCGCCTGAGTCGACGGCCAGGATCCGGCCATGCCGGGTGCCGGGGACGCGCCGCCCGCTGCCCGCCCGCCGCTCTCCGGCGGGGCCCGGGAAGAGGGCCGCACCACGCCACGCCCCGGCCCGCTCCGCCGTCCGCGCTACGGCGAGGTCCGGCCAGTCGTCCGGAACGGCCGGGCCAAGGTGTTGTCGGGTCCTGGTCAACACGCTTCAATGCGGGGGAATCGGGGCCGCGCACCGGGCGGTGCGGGCGTGGCCCGCCCGGCCACGGGTGTGCGCCGCGCCCCCGGAGGCGGCCCCGCACACCCGCGCAGGCGGTGTGACCGGCCGTAGTGACACTCACAGAAAGGCCCCTCGGCATGCGGCATGCCACAGAGCACGCGGACCTTCCCACCGCGGAACTGGCCACGGCCCTGCGGGGCGGCCCCTTCCACGTGGCGCTGCGCGCCGCGATCGCCGCACGTGGACTGCCGCTCCAGCGGGTGCAGCACCATCTGTCACGCCACGGGGTCAAGGTGGGCGTCACCAGCCTGAGTTACTGGCAACAGGGCGCGCGCCGACCACAGCGCCCGGAGTCGCTGCGGGCCGTACGGGCGCTGGAGGAGATCCTCCGGCTGCCCGACGAGTCGCTGATCCGGCTGCTCGCCGAATCCGACGGACACGCGCCCGCCGACCACCCGGCGGGCCGCTCCTACCGCTCCCTGGTCGAGGCATCGGACGTCCTCGACCGGCTCACGGCCGGCCTCGGCTGGTCACCGGACGGCGGACTGCGCACCCTGAGCCACCACGAATGCGTCCGGATCGGCGCCCGGCGGGAGCTGGTGAGCCGCGAGGCCCACCACATCGTGCGCGCCCACCGCGACGACGTCGACCGCTTCGTCGCCGTCCATCACGGCGACCCCGGCTGCGACCCCCGCCGCGTCACCGTGCACGCCCTGGAGAACTGCCGCACCGGCCGCCTGCGCTGGGACCGGGACACCGGCGTCCTGGTGGCCGAGCTGCTCTTCGGCACGCGGCTGCGCTCGGGCGACACCTTTCTCTTCCGGTACGCCGTCGAGGACGGCACGGCCGGGGCGTCCCGTGAGTATCTGCACCGGTGTGGCTTCCCCGGCGGCCAGTACGCGCTCCAGGTGCGCTTCGACCCGGCGGCGCTGCCGGTGCGCTGCCATCGCTTCGCCCAGCACTCGGTCGCGGCCCCGCGCACCGGCCGGCAGGAGCTGTCCGTGACCGGCCCCCACCACAGCGCCCATGTGGTCGAACCGCGGCTCCGGCCGGGCATCCTGGGGATCGCCTGGGACTGGGAGTGACCGGTCCCCCGGCCCCGCGCCGCCCGGCCGAGGGGCGCTCGGCCCGGCCCGGCGGCGCCGCGGTCAGTTCGCGGGACCGGCGACGAACCGGCCGTCGGTGGCCTTCACCGCCAGCTCGGTCAGCGGCTCGGTGGCCGGCGCCGCGACCACCTTGCCGGTGACGGCGTCGAACCGGCTGCCGTGGCAGGGACAGATCAGCGTCGTCCCCTCCAGCTTGTTGATGGGGCAGCCCGCGTGCGTGCAGATCGTGCTGTACGCCTTGAGGCCGCCGTCCTGGTCACGGCTGACCACCACGTTGTGATCCCGGTAGAGCTTCGCCCCGCCCTTCGCGACCTCGCTCTCCTTGCCGAGGTCGACGGCCTCGGTGGCGGCGGACGCGGACGAGCCGTCGTCGTCCGGAGCGGAACACGCCGCCAGGGCGAGCCCGGCGACCGGGGCCGCGGCGGCCCCTCGAAGGACGGTACGACGGCTCGCGGAGGAGCAGGCGGGCATCTGGACTCCACTGGTCAAGGGGTGTGCGGAGCGCACGATACCGGGACAGAGGGGCCGCTTCCCGGGCGGGGGGCGGCGGGCGGGGTCGCTCACGTGAGCGTTTACGCCGAGCCGGGTCATGGGATAGCGTCCCGGCCGGAAGACGACCGAGGGCCGGGTGGTCGGATCGGTGAGGAACGGTGGGCCCGCGCGGTGAAGGTTCGTCCACCGTGTGTCCTGCGACCGCCCCGGTGCCGGGCCGCGCCGAAGCCGCCGGACGCACCGCACCATCCGCGCTGTCCGAGAAGGGAACCGCCTCGTGATCGTCGTCGCCGGTGAGGCACTGATCGACCTGGTACCGCAGGGGCTTGGTGCCCTCGCGGAGCTGAAACCGGCGCTGGGCGGCGGCCCGTACAACACCGCCGTGGCCCTCGGCAGGCTCGGCTCCCCCACCGCCTTCTGCTCGCGGATGTCGACCGATGCCTTCGGTGAGGCCCTGCTGGACGGGCTGCGGCGGGCCGGAGTCGACGTGTCCCACGTGCGACGGGGACCGGAGCCGACGACCCTCGCCGTGGCCACGGTCGACGCCGGCGGCTCGGCCGCCTACTCCTTCTATGTCGAAGGCACCGCCGACCGCCTGTTCACCGCCCCCGCCGCGCTCCCCGCCGGGACGCGCGCGGTCTCCTTCGGTACCTGCTCGCTCGTCCTGGAACCGGGGGCGAGCGCCTACGAGGAACTGCTGCGGACCGCTGCCGGGCAGGGGCTGTTCACCGCGCTCGACCCCAATATCCGGGCGGGACTGATCCCGGACGCGGACGCCTACCGGGAGCGTTTTCAAAGCTGGCTGCCCTCGGTGACGCTGCTGAAGCTGTCCGCGGAGGACGCGGCGTGGCTCGGTGGCACCCCGCGCGCATGGCTGGCCGCGGGTCCGGCGGCGGTGGTGATCACGCGGGGCGGCGATGGTCTGACCGTGTACACCCGGGACGGCGGGGAGCATTCCGTGCCGGGTGAGAAGGTCGATGTCGTGGACACCATCGGGGCCGGCGACACGGTGAACGCGGCTTTGCTGCACGGGCTGGCCGAGCGTGACGCGCTGTCCGCCGAGGCGCTCGCCGCCCTCGGGGCGGAGGGCTGGACGCGGCTGTTGCGCTTCGCGGCGCGGGCGGCGGCGATCACCTGCTCGCGGGCGGGGGCCGAGCCGCCGTACGCGGCGGAACTGGGCGATCCGGACGCGCTGTGAGCGGCTGTTCTTCCCTGTGCTGTTGACAAGGTACGACCGGGACGGTGGTGTGCGGAGGCCTGCCGGGCCGCCGGACCGGGCCTGCCGAGGGTGGAACGAGCGGCGCCCCGCGAGGAGTTCCCGCGGGGCGCCGTTTGCTGACGAGGCGTCGGGCCGACGGCCGGCTGCACCGAGCCGGCCTCGGGGGCCCGTCGGCTCAGGAACTGCGGGACCGCGTGGTCTTCTTCGCGGGCGTCGCCTTCTTGGTGGCCGTGGCGGCCTTCTTGGTCGCGGTGCTGTTGGCCTTGGACGTGGTGGTGCTGTTGGCCTTGGACTTGGTGGCGGTGCTGTTGGCCCTGGCCGTCACCGTCTTCTTGGCCGGTGCCTTGGCCGCGGCCGTCTTCCTCCGGGTCGTGCCGCCGGGCTGTGACTTGACCTGCTGGGCGTCGCTGACGCGGTCGGCGCCGAGGATCTCCCGCAGGAACTTGCCCGTGTGGCTGGCCGGGACGCCGGCGACCTCCTCCGGCGTGCCCTCGGCGACGACCAGGCCGCCTCCGGCGCCGCCCTCGGGGCCCATGTCCACGATCCAGTCGGCGGTCTTGATCACGTCGAGGTTGTGCTCGATGACGATGACCGTGTTGCCCTTGTCGACCAGTCCGCCGAGGACCGTGAGCAGCTTGCTGATGTCCTCGAAGTGCAGACCGGTGGTCGGCTCGTCCAGGACGTAGACCGTGCGCCCGGTGGACCGCTTCTGCAGTTCGCTGGCGAGCTTGACGCGCTGCGCCTCACCACCGGAGAGGGTGGTGGCGGACTGGCCGAGGCGGACGTAGCCGAGACCGACGTCGTTCAGCGTCCTCAAGTGCCGGGAGATCGCCGGGACCGCCTCGAAGAAGTGCATGGCCTCCTCGATCGGCATGTTCAGGACCTCGGCGATGGACTTGCCCTTGTAGTGGACCTCCAGGGTCTCCCGGTTGTACCGGGCGCCGTGGCAGACCTCGCACGGGACGTAGACGTCCGGGAGGAAGTTCATCTCGATCTTGATCGTGCCGTCGCCCGAGCAGTTCTCGCAGCGGCCGCCCTTGACGTTGAAGGAGAAGCGGCCGGGCAGGTAGCCCCTGACCTTCGCCTCGGTGGTCTCGGCGAACAGCTTGCGGATGTGGTCGAAGACACCGGTGTAGGTCGCCGGGTTGGACCGCGGGGTCCGGCCGATCGGCGACTGGTCGACGTGCACCACCTTGTCCACCAGGTCGTCGCCGTCGACGCGGGTGTGCCGTCCGGGGACGGTACGGGCGCCGTTCAGCTCGCGGGCCAGGTGGGTGTACAGGATGTCGTTGACCAGGGTGGACTTGCCGGAGCCGGAGACACCGGTGACGGCCGTGAACACGCCCAGCGGGAAGGACACGTCGATGTCCTGGAGGTTGTTCTCGCGGGCGCCGTGCACGGTGAGCTGCCGGGACGGGTCGCGCGGGCGGCGCACGTCCGGGAGCGGGATCGCCTTGCGGCCCGAGAGGTACGCACCGGTCTGCGACTCGGTGTTGGCCAGCAGTTCCTTCACGGAGCCGCTGTGCACCACCTTGCCGCCGTGCTCGCCGGCGCCGGGGCCGATGTCCACGATCCAGTCGGCGACCTTGATCGTGTCCTCGTCGTGCTCCACGACGATGAGCGTGTTGCCCATGTCCCGCAGCCGGACCAGGGTCTCGATCAGCCGGTGGTTGTCCCGCTGGTGCAGACCGATGGACGGCTCGTCCAGGACGTACAGGACGCCGACGAGGCCGGAGCCGATCTGGGTGGCCAGGCGGATGCGCTGGGCCTCGCCGCCGGAGAGGGTGCCGGCCGCGCGGTTGAGCGAGAGGTAGTCCAGGCCGACGTCGACCAGGAAGCGCAGCCGCTCGTTGACCTCCTTCAGGACCCGCTCGGCGATCTTCTTGTCACGGGCGCTCAGCTTCAGCTCGCCCAGGAAGTCCGCGCAGTCGCTGATCGACATCGCGGAGACCTCGGCGATCGACTTCCCCATGATCGTGACCGCGAGGACGATCGGCTTCAGGCGCGTGCCCTCGCAGGAGGGGCAGGGCACCTCGCGCATGTAGCCCTCGAAGCGCTCGCGGCTGGCGTCGCTCTCGGCCTCGCTGTGCCGGCGCTTGACGAAGGGCACCGCTCCCTCGAAGGGGGTGGTGTAGACCCGCTCGCGGCCGTACCGGTTGCGGTAGCGCACCTCGATCTGGGTCTTGTGGCCGTAGAGCAGGGCCTTCTTGGCGCGCTGCGGCAGGCCCGCGAAGGGGATGTCCGTGCGGAAGCCGAGGGCGTCCGCGAGGGCGCCGATCAGACGGCCGAAGTAGTCCTTGGTGTGTCCGTGCGACCAGGGGTGGATGGCGCCCTCGTCCAGGGACTTGTCCTCGTCCGGGACGATCAGCTCCGGGTCGACCTCCATGCGCGTGCCGATGCCGGTGCACTCGGGGCAGGCGCCGAAGGGCGAGTTGAAGGAGAAGGAGCGGGGCTCCAGCTCCTCGAAGGACAGGTCGTCGTACGGGCAGTAGAGGTGCTCCGAGTACATGCGCTCGCGCTCGGGGTCGTCCTCGGGGAGATCCACGAAGTCGAGCACGACCATGCCGCCGGACAGGCCGAGGGCCGTCTCCACGGAGTCGGTCAGGCGCCGCTTGGCGGAGTCCTTCACCGTCAGGCGGTCCACGACCACCTCGATGGTGTGCTTCTCCTGCTTCTTCAGCACCGGCGGGTCGGACAGCTGGACGGTCTGGCCGTCCACGCGCGCGCGGGAGTAGCCCTTGGTCTGGAGGTCGGCGAAGAGGTCGACGAACTCGCCCTTGCGCTCGCGCACCAGCGGGGAGAGCACCTGGAAGCGGCTTCCCTCGGGCAGCTCCAGGACCTTGTCCACGATGGCCTGCGGCGACTGGCGCGAGATGGGGCGGCCGCACTCGGGGCAGTGCGGCTTGCCGATGCGCGCGAAGAGCAGACGCAGGTAGTCGTAGACCTCGGTGATCGTGCCGACCGTCGAGCGGGGGTTGCGGGAGGTCGACTTCTGGTCGATGGAGACCGCGGGGGAAAGACCCTCGATGAAGTCGACGTCGGGCTTGTCCATCTGGCCGAGGAACTGCCGCGCGTACGAGGAGAGCGACTCCACGTAGCGGCGCTGGCCCTCCGCGAAGATCGTGTCGAAGGCCAGGGAGGACTTGCCCGACCCGGACAGGCCCGTGAAGACGATGAGCGAGTCACGAGGCAGGTCGAGCGAGACATTCTTCAGATTGTGCTCGCGCGCGCCACGGACGATGAGACGGTCGGCCACGCCGGTCCGCACCTTTCTTGGGAGAAGTGACAGGGGCGGGGCCCCTGTGCTTCTTCAGACTAGGGGGAGCCACTGACAACGTCGGGCGGATTGCCCGGTTGCATAACAATCCCCGGCCCTCCAGCATGCCCGATGCCGCCACCGACGATATAGCACGTGCATTCGATTTGCGGGCGGGGTTCGTCACCTTCACCCGAAGGAGTGGCCGGGCTAGGGTCGGCGCCATGATGGATCACGCTCATGACCTGGTCTGTGTACGTGAGGCGACCGACCGGCTGCTCACCGCGGTCGCCGCACTGGACGACGCCGCGCTCGCCGGGCCCTCCCGGCTCCCGGGCTGGAGCCGCGGGCACGTCCTCGCCCACCTCGCCCGCAACGCGGACGCTCTCGTGAACGTCCTCCAGGGCCGCCCCATGTACGCGAGCGCCGAGGCGCGGGACGCCGACATCGAGGAGGGCGCGCCGCGTCCTGTGCGGGTCCAGGTGGCCGACGTCAGGGACAGCGCGGGCCGCTTCCAGGCGGCCGGGGACGCGCCCGCGGACTGGTCGCGCACGGTGGAGCTGCGCAACGGGGTCACCGACTCCGCGTCACGGGTCCCGTTCCGCCGGTGGGTGGAGGTGGAGCTGCACCACGTCGACCTCGGGATCGGCTACGAGCTGGAGTATCTGCCGGGCGAGTTCACGGAGCGGGAGACCGGCTTCCTCGCGGAGCGGTTCTCCGGGCATCCCGACGTCCCCGCGATCCGTCTCACGGACGGCACGCGCGCGTGGATCACCGGGCGGGGGGCCGACGCGCCGGGGATCACGGTCACCGGCCGGCCGGCGGACCTGCTGGGCTGGCTCGCCGGACGCCGCGACGGCGCGGCGCTGGAGGTGACCGGCGGGGAGCTGCCGAAGCTGCCCCCGCTCTAGGACGCCGTTCGCGGAGCAGGGCGGTCCACGGGCCCGGCCGAACGGCCGTGCGCCGGGCCGTCCCGCTATAGGCTGCCGACATGACGTACTCCGGAGAGGTCAAGGTCGGCGGACCGGCGGATGTGCACGAGCTGAAAGACCTGATGATCACCAAGATCGCGGTCGGCCCGATGGACAACAACGCCTATCTGCTGCGCTGCCGGGCCACCGACGAGCAGCTCCTGATCGACGCCGCCAACGACGCGCGGACGCTCCTCGGCATGATCGGTGACGACGGCATCGCGTCCGTCGTCACCACGCACCGGCACGGTGATCACTGGCAGGCGCTCGCCGAGGTGGTCGCGGCCACGGGCGCCCGTACGTACGCCGGCCGCGAGGACGCCGCGGGCATCCCCGTGCCCACGGAGGTCCTCGTCGACGACGGCGACGTGATCAGGGTGGGCCGGGTGGAGCTGACCGCACGCCATCTGGTCGGTCACACGCCCGGTTCGATCGCGCTGGTCTACGACGACCCGCACGGCCACCCGCACGTCTTCACCGGCGACTGCCTCTTCCCCGGCGGTGTCGGCAACACGCACAAGGACCCGAAGGCGTTCGCGAGCCTGATCCACGACGTGGAGACGAAGATCTTCGAGGTGCTGCCGGACGAGACCTGGGTCTACCCGGGACACGGCAACGACACGACGCTGGGCGCGGAGCGGCCGCATCTGCCGGAGTGGCACGCGCGCGGGTGGTGAGCGGGGGCCGGGCGCTGCACGAACGCCGCACGGCTCCGTCCGCGCCCCCTGCCGAGCTCCCGGTGCCGAGAACAGCCGCGCTCGGGCGCATTCGGTCGTGCACGGGCCGCGCGGGAACGTCGCACACGCGCCGGGCGCGCTCCGCACACCTCGCATGCTCCGGGCGCACGCCGCCTCGGCACGCGCCCCGTGTGATTCCTTCGCCCGGACGGAGCCCCCGTGCGCACTCGCGGAGAACGGCGCTTGGCAGTCAACTGGTAGCAGCCCGCGCAGGACACCCGTTCCTGAAGCGGTAGGGCCGCCGGTCTCCAACCCACCGCCCTCGGCCGGCGGCCCAGGCATCGTCCGCGCGCGTCAGACACGCGGCCAGGTTCACACAGCCGCAACACCCGTTCCCACTATGCGGACAACTAACGCTGTGACCTGGACAGATGCCGCGTTCGCTGCCACTCTCCCGCCATGCATCCTGCCCCTCGCACCCCGCGCCGCGCGGTCGCCGCCGTCACCGTAGCCCTGCTCGCCACCGCTGTCGGCTGTGCGCCGCAGCCCGAGGAGAAGGCGTCCGCCACCTCGTCCGGGCCGGCCGCGAAGAGCTGCGCCCAGGGCAAGCTCGCCACGAAGACGTCCGGGAAGCTGACGATCGCGACGGACGAACCGGCGTACGAGCCCTGGTTCAAGGACGACAAGCCCGCCAACGGCCAGGGCTTCGAGTCGGCGGTCGCCTATGCCGTGGCGAAGCGGCTCGGCTACGACAAGAGCGCGGTCGTCTGGCAGCGCGTGCCGTTCAACAAGGCGTTCGCGCCGGGTGTGAAGAGCTTCGACTTCGACATCAACCAGGTTTCGATCAGCGACGAGCGCAAAAAGGCCGTCGACTTCTCCTCCGGCTACTACGACGTGCGCCAGGCCGTCATCGCGCTCAAGGGCGGCAAGGCGGCCAAGGCGAGGAGCGTCGCGGACCTGCGCGAGCTCAAACTCGGCGCCCAGGTGGGCACCACGAGCCTCGACTACATCACCGACCTGGTGAAGCCGACCCGGCAGGCGGCCGTCTTCGGCAAGAACGACCAGGCGAAGTCCGCGCTGAAGAACGGTCAGGTCGACGCCGTCGTCACCGATCTGCCCACCGCGTTCTACATCACCGCTGCCGAGGTCACGGACGCTCAGATCGTCGGCCAGTTCGAGAACCAGGGCGGCGCGCCCGAGCAGTTCGGACTCGTGCTGGACAAGGGCAGCGCGCTGACCTCGTGCGTGACCGCCGCCGTCGACGCCCTGCGCGAGGACGGCACGCTGGCCGGCATCGAGAAGCAGTGGCTCTCGGACGCCGTCGACGCCCCGGTGCTCAAGTGACGGTCGTCAAGGGCGAGCCGGCCCCGGAAGGGGCGGACGACACCGGGGAGATGACCCGTGGCGGCCCGGACGGCGACGGCTACGTGCCCTCCGAACGGCGGCTGGCCCGCGAACGCCACCGCCGCGCGCGTGCCCGCCGCGCCACGGCGGTCGCGGCCCTGTCCACCCTCGCCACCGCGGCACTGCTCTACCTGATCGTCGTCAACGCCCCCGGCTGGCCGCGCACGAAGGAGACTTTCTTCAGCGCCCACTACGCGCGCGAGGCGTTCCCGAAGGTCCTCGAAGGGCTGTGGCTGAACCTCCGGCTGCTGCTGGTGTGCGGGGCGGCCGTCCTGGTCCTCGGCATGCTGATCGCGATCGCGCGGACCCTGCGCGGCCCGGTCTTCTTCCCGCTGCGGGTGCTGGCGGCGGCCTACACCGACTTCTTCCGCGGTCTGCCCCTGATCATCAACCTGATGATCGTCGTCCTGGGCGTGCCGGCGCTGCGGCTGCAAGGGGTGACGGTCGATCCGGTGCTGCTCGGCGGCACGGCGCTGACGCTGACCTACTCGGCCTATGTGGCGGAGGTGTTCCGGGCCGGCATCGAGTCCGTCCACCCCTCGCAGCGCGCGGCGGCCCGCTCGCTGGGCCTGACCAGCCGGCAGGCCCTGCGCTACGTCGTGCTGCCGCAGGCGGTGCGCCGTCAGGTGCCGCCGCTGCTCAACGACCTGGTGTCGCTGCAGAAGGACACCGGCCTGGTCTCCATCGGCGGTGCGGTGGACGCCGTACGCGCGGCCGACATCATCGTCGGCCGGAGTCTGAACTACACGCCGTACATCGTCGCGGGGCTGGTCTTCGTGGCGCTGACCATCCCGATGACCCGGTTCACCGACTGGGTGACGGCCCGGATGGACCGGCGGCGGGCGCAGGGAGGGTCCCTGTGACCACCCGGGGAGGATCGCTGTGAGCACGCTGGAGAACGCGCCCGAGGGTCACGGGCCCGTCCTGCGCCTGGAGTCGGTCCGCAAGACCTTCGGCGGCTCGGTCGTCCTGCGCGACGTGTGTCTGGAGGTCGCCCCGCACACGGTGACCGCGCTGATCGGCGCCTCCGGTTCGGGCAAGTCCACGCTGCTGCGCTGCGCCAACCTCCTGGAGGAGATCGACGACGGCGCCATCTGGCTGGACGGCGAGGAGATCACCGACCCGCGGGTGGACCAGGACGCGGTACGGCGCCGGATCGGCGTCGTCTTCCAGGCGTACAACCTGTTTCCGCACATGACGGTGCTCGACAACATCACGCTCGCGCCGCGCCGGGTGCACGGCGTGGCCCGCGCGGAGGCCGAGGAACGGGCCAGGGAGCTGCTGGAGCGGCTCGGCCTGGCCGGGAAGGCGGATGCCTACCCCGACCGGCTCAGCGGCGGCCAGCAGCAGCGTGTGGCGATCGTACGGGCCCTCGCGGTGCGGCCCCGGCTGTTGCTGCTGGACGAGATCACGGCCGCGCTCGACCCGGAACTGGTGGGCGAGGTGCTGGAGGTGGTCCGCGGCCTGAAGGAGGAGGGCATGACCATGGTGCTGGCGACGCACGAGATGGGGTTCGCGCGGGACGTCGCCGACCAGGTGTGCTTCCTGGACGGCGGGGTCGTGCTGGAGCGCGGCAGCGCCGAGCAGGTCTTCGGCGCGCCTCGGCACGAGCGCACCCGGCGCTTCCTGCGCCGGATCGTGGAGGCGGGCCGGCTGTAGTCCCGCGCGCGACGTCACGCGTCCGCCCGCGCCGCCCCGAGCAGCGCCGCGACCCGCTCCACGCCGAACACATAGCCCTGCACCCCGCAGCCGGCGATCACGCCGTCGGCGCGCTGGGAGACGTACGAGTGGTGCCGGAACGGCTCGCGCTGGTGGATGTTGGAGATGTGCACCTCCAGCACGGGCATGCCGTCGCAGGTGTTGAGCGCGTCCAGGATGGCGACCGACGTGTGCGAGTACGCGCCGGGGTTGATGACGATCCCGCAGTGTCCGAGCCGCGCCTCGTGGATCCAGTCGACGAGTTGGCCCTCGTGGTTGGACTGCCGCAGGTCCACCGTGCCGCCGTAGGCGGCCGCCGCCTTGGCGCACAGCGCCTCCACGTCGGCCAGGGTGTCCTTGCCGTAGATCTCGGGCTGGCGCTGGCCGAGCAGGTTCAGGTTGGGCCCGTTGAGGATCATGATCGGGGCGTTGGCCAGGGTGCGGGGCACGGTTCCTCCGGTCCGTCGGTGGGCGGCGCGTCCGCGACCGCCGCTCGTCACGGACCGGTCTATCACGCCGTCCCCGAGCGGGCAGCGGGCCCCGCACGCCGGTCTCCACGGCGCGCACCACCGGTCTCGTGATCACCTCCGCACGCCCCCGTAACTCCTGATCACGGTGGGTAGTTGACCCATCATGCACGATGTACAGGCTGTGAACAGGCCGTCCATGCCGCGGCTCGCCGCCGCCTCGCTCGCCGGGACGGCGATCGAGTTCTACGACTTCTTCGTCTACGGCACCGCGGCGGCCCTGGTGCTCGGACCGCTGTTCTTCCCGACGTTCTCGCCTGTGGCGGGCACGCTGGCGGCGTTCGGGACGTTCGGGGTGGGGTTCATCGCCAGACCGCTGGGCTCGGTGCTGTTCGGGCATCTCGGGGACCGGCGCGGCCGGCGGCCGGTGCTCGTCGCCTCACTGCTGCTCACCGGCGCCGCCACGGTTGCGGTCGGCTGTGTGCCGTCCTATGACTCCATCGGCATCGCCGCGCCCCTGCTGCTGCTCGTCCTGCGCTTCCTCCAGGGGCTGGGGCTCGGCGGCGAGTGGGGCGGGGCGGTACTGCTGACCACCGAGCACGCCCCGGCCGGACGGCGCGCCCTGTGGGCGAGCTTTCCGCAGGTGGGCCCGGCGCTCGGCTTCGGGCTGGCCAACGGGGTGGTGCTCGCGTTGTCGGCGGCGCTGTCCGACGCGGAGTTCGCGCGCTGGGGCTGGCGCGTGCCGTTCTGGGCGGCCGGAGCGCTGGCACTGGCCGGCCTGTGGCTGCGCTCGTCCCTCGCGGAAAGCCCCAGCTTCCTGAAGATCGACGACCACGCGCGCGTGCCGTTCTTCGAGGTCGTACGGCATCACGGGCGGCTGGTGCTGCTGACGGCCGGAGGGCTCGCGGTGGGCTACGCGGTGTTCTACGCGGTGACGACCTGGTCGCTGACGTACGCGACGGAACGGCTCGGCGTGAGCCGCACGGTCATGCTGACGTGTGTCCTGGGCGCGGTGCTCGTGCAGGGGGCACTGGTGCCGCTCGTGGCGCTGTTCGCCGACCGGTTCGGGCGCCGGCCGATGTGTGTGGCGGGGTGCGTGGCGTGCGCCCTGTGGATGCTCCCGATGGTCGCGCTGCTGGCGACCGGGGAGCCGCTGCTGATGTTCCTGGGCATCCTGGGCGCCCTGCTGGCCTTCGTCACCGCGTTCGCGGTGATCGCCGCCTATCTGCCGGAGCTGTACGAGCCGCGGGTGCGCTGCACGGGCGCCGCCGTGGGCTACAACCTGGGCGGGGTCCTCGGCGGCGCCCTCACCCCGATCGTGGCGACGATGCTCGCGGAGCGGGGCGGGCGCGTGCCGTGGGGCGTGGGCGCGTATCTGACGGGGATCGCACTGATCAGCCTGGTGTGCTTCATGCTGCTGCCGGAGACGCGTCCGGTGCCCGTGGCGGCGGTGGAACCGAACCCGGCCACGGGCTGACCGGAGGTGCCGCGCGCGGGCCCTCGGCTAGGGGTTCACCGCCAGTTCCAGGTAGGCGGCGAACAGCACCAGGTGGACGCCGCCCTGGAGCGGGGTGGCCCGGCCGGGCACCACGGTCAGGGAGCTCACCACCACGGTCAGCGCGAGCATCAGCATGTGGGTCGGGCCGAGGCCGAGGACGAGCGGCCCGGACAGCCAGACGGAGGCGAGGGCCACGGCGGGGATGGTCAGGCCGATACTCGCCATCGCGGAGCCGAGCGCGAGGTTGAGGCTGGTCTGCACCCGGTCCCGGCGGGCGGCGCGCAGTGCGGCGATCGTCTCGGGCAGCAGGACGAGCAGGGCGATGATCACACCGACCACCGCGTGCGGCAGTCCGGCCGCGGCCACCCCCGACTCGATCGTGGGCGACACCCCCTTGGCCAGGCCGACGACTCCCACCAGGGCCAGTCCGAGCAGGCCCAGGCTGAGCCAGGCCTCGCGCGCGGACGGAGGCGAGGCGTGGTCCTCGCCGCTGATCACCGTGCCCTGCCGGGTGACGGGCAGGAAGTAGTCACGGTGCCGCACGGTCTGGGTGGTCACGAACAGTCCGTAGAGGATCAGTGAGGACAGCGCGGCGAAGGTCAGCTGGACGGTGGAGAACTCGGGTCCGGGCTTGCTGGTGGTGAAGGTCGGCAGCACCAGGCTGAGCGTGGCCAGCGTCGCCACGGTCGCCAGCGCGGCGCCGGTGCCCTCGGGGTTGAAGAGCGCCGTGCCGTGCCGCAGGGAGGCGACGAGGAGGCTGATCCCGACGATGCCGTTGCAGGTGATCATCACCGCGGCGAAGACGGTGTCCCTGGCCAGCGTGGAACTCTTGTCGCCGCCGTCGGCCATGAGGGTGACGATCAGAGCGACCTCGATGATCGTGACGGCGATGGCGAGCACCAGGGAGCCGAAGGGCTCGCCGACCCGGTGGGCGACCACCTCGGCGTGGTGCACCGCCGCCAGGACGGCACCGGCCAGGACCAGGGTCACCAGGCCGACGAGGACGCCGGGCAGGTGCCGGCCCCAGGTGAGGGCCAGCAGGACGACCGCGAGCACCGGCACGAGCATCGTCCATTGGCGGGTGAGCGACCGGAGCCGAGTGGTCATGCGGCGATGGTCGCAGAGGCGTACAGCATTCGCATTCCGTTCTTTTCGGATACCTCTCATCCTTTCCGTTGCGGGATCCGGTGCCGGTGGGACCACACCCCGTCTCATGGCGAGACCTCGCCCGGGGGGCAGGGCGAGGTCTCGGACGTGCGCGACGGTGCCGGCGGGCGGCGGCGCCGTCACACGTCGACGCTCTCCTTCGGGGCGTCTTCGCCGTCGGCGTGCGCCGCCTGCTTCCTGGTGGCGAGCAGGCTGGTCACCGTGGTGACGGCGAGGACCACGCAGATCACGCCGAGCGAGACGGGGATGCTGATCTCGGGGACGTGGACGCCGGACTCGTGCAGGGCGTGCAGTACGAGCTTGACGCCGATGAAGCCGAGGATGACCGACAGCCCGTACGACAGGTGGACCAGCTTCTTGAGCAGTCCGCCGATGAGGAAGTACAGCTGGCGCAGCCCCATCAGGGCGAAGGCGTTGGCGGTGAAGACGATGTACGGGTCCTGGGTCAGGCCGAAGATCGCGGGTATGGAGTCCAGGGCGAACAGCACGTCGGTGGTGCCGATGGCGAGCATCACGACCAGCATCGGGGTCATGACGCGCTTGCCGTTCTGCTGGATCCACAGCTTGGTGCCGTGGTAGCGGTCGGCCACGCCGAACCTGCGCTCGGCGGCCTTCAGGAGCTTGTTCTCCTCGTACTCGTCGTCCTGCTCGTCCGCGCGGGCCTCCTGGATGAGCTTCCAGGCGGTCCAGATCAGGAAGGCGCCGAAGAGGTAGAACACCCAGGCGAAGCTGGCGAGGATCGCGGCTCCGGCGGCGATGAAGACGGCCCGCAGGACCAGGGCTATGAGGACGCCGACGAGCAGGACCCGCTGCTGGTACTGGGTGGGCACCGCGAACTTCGCCATGATGAGGACGAAGACGAAGAGGTTGTCGACGCTCAGGGACTTCTCGGTGATGAAGCCCGCGAAGAACTCGCCGGCCGGCTGACCGCCGCCGAAGACGAGGAGGCCGAGACCGAAAAGGCCGGCCAGGGTGATCCAGACGACCGTCCAGACACCCGCTTCCTTGATCGATACCTCATGCGGCTTGCGGCCGATGAAGAAGTCGACCGCGATCAGCGCGGCGAGACCCGCGATGGTGAGGACCCACAGGCCCATGGAGACTTCCACTGCACCTCCGGCATTGCGTGACGGCAAACACATCAGCGTTGTCGCTGCCGGAGGTCTCTTCCGCCCTCGATGGGCCGGCGCCCCGGGACCTGAACCGGTCCGTATTGACGGGTGCGCCGCAGTCAGGAGTACTCCCCTCCGTACGGAAGACAGTACCCCAACCACCAAGGAAAGGTAAAGAGCTTAGTAAAGCAAATCCCAAGTCAGCAGGTCAGAGGTGCTTTACCAATGCTTGGCACAGGCTCCCCCGCGCTCGCGGTGCCGAGCCCCGCGGGCGGGCAGCCCTGCTCAGAGGTGCCGGCGGATCGCCGGCATGAGGTCCTGGAAGGTGCGGCCGTCGGCCGGGGCACCGAGGGCGGTCATCGTCCAGCCGGAGCCCGCCCGGTGCACCTTCGCCATGATCTGGGCGGTGTAGTCGCCCCCTCCGGCCAGGGTGTAGCGGGCGAGTTCCTGGCCGTTGGTCTCGTCCACGAGCCGGCAGAACGCGTTCTGCACCTCCTGGAACGTCTGGCCGGTGAAGGAGTTCACCGTGAAGACGATCTGGTCGATGCGGGCCGGGACGCGCTGCAGGTCCACCAGGATCGCCTCGTCGTCGCCGCCCTGGCCGGCACCGCCGACGAGGTTGTCACCGGTGTGGCGCACCGAACCGTCGTCGCTCACCAGGTGGCGGAAGAAGACGACGTCCTGCGGTTCCTGGCCGGCGAAGAGCACCGCCGAGGCGTCCAGATCCACCTCGCGGGTGCGGGAGCCGAACAGGCCGCGCCGCTTGGCCGCCTGCCAGCCGAGCCCCATGCGGACCGCGGTCAGGGTGGCCCCGTCGTTCTTCTCCAGGCTGATGGCCTGACCCTTGGACAAGTTGACGGACACGACTGGATCCCCTCTCGACAGTCCCCTGCTGCCGCGCCGGGCCGATGCACGGCGCGGTTTCCAGAACCCTACGCAGGGCGGCCCGCCGGTACCGACCCCGGCCCGCGCTTTGTGTCGGTGTTGCAACACTTGGCACACAAATGCCGAGGTCGGTGGGGCGAGGGGTCAGGCCAGGCCGGCCTCTCGCATCTGACGCAGCTCCTTCTTCATCTCGGAGACCTCGTCGCGCAGCCGGGCCGCGATCTCGAACTGCAGCTCCGCGGCGGCGGCCCGCATCCGCGCGGTCATCTCCTCGATCTGCTCGGCCAGCTCGGCCGCCGGACGGTCCGTGGGCACCGCCTTGCCCTTGGCTGCCTTGCCGGCCTTCGCGCCCTTGGCCGCCTTGTCCCCGAGCGACGGGACGGGCGCCTTCGCCCCCTTGCCGTCCTTCGTCTTGCGGTAGCCGGAGCCGAGGAGCTGTTCGGTGTCGACCTCCTCGCGGGCGATCTGCGCCACGATGTCGTTGATCTTCTTGCGCAGCGGCTGCGGATCGACGCCGTTGGCCTTGTTGTAGGCGATCTGCTTCTCCCGGCGGCGGTTGGTCTCCTCGATGGCCTTCTCCATCGCCGGGGTGATCTTGTCGGCGTACATATGGACCTCGCCGGAGACGTTGCGCGCCGCGCGGCCGATCGTCTGGATCAGCGAGGTGCCGGAGCGCAGGAAGCCCTCCTTGTCGGCGTCCAGGATCGCCACCAGCGACACCTCGGGCAGGTCGAGGCCCTCACGGAGGAGGTTGATGCCGACCAGGACGTCGTACTCACCGGCGCGCAGCTCGCGCAGCAGCTCGACGCGGCGCAGGGTGTCGACGTCGCTGTGCAGATAGCGCACCTGGATGCCGAGCTCCAGGAAGTAGTCGGTGAGGTCCTCGGCCATCTTCTTGGTCAGCGTGGTGACGAGGATCCGCTCGTCCTTCTCGGTGCGCTTGCGGATCTCGTGCACCAGGTCGTCGATCTGGCCCTCGGTGGGCTTGACGACGACCTGCGGGTCGACCAGGCCGGTCGGGCGGATGATCTGCTCCACGACGCCGTCCGAGCGGGACAGCTCGTAGGCACCCGGGGTGGCCGACAGGTAGACGGTCTGCCCGATGCGCTCCTGGAACTCCTCCCACTTCAGGGGACGGTTGTCCAGGGCGGAGGGCAGGCGGAAGCCGTGGTCGACCAGGGTGCGCTTGCGGGAGGCGTCGCCCTCGTACATCGCGCCGATCTGCGGGACGGTGACGTGCGACTCGTCGATGACGAGGAGGAAGTCGTCCGGGAAGTAGTCCAGCAGGGTGTTGGGCGGGGAGCCGGGGGCACGGCCGTCGAAGTGCATCGAGTAGTTCTCCACGCCGGAGCAGGTGCCGATCTGGCGGAGCATCTCGATGTCGTACGTGGTGCGCATCCGCAGCCGCTGGGCCTCCAGGAGCTTGCCCTGCTTCTCCAGCTCGGCCAGGCGCTCCCCCAGCTCCTTCTCGATGTCGTTGACGGCCCGCTCCATGCGCTCGGGGCCGGCGACGTAGTGGGAGGCGGGGAAGACGTAGAGCTGCTGGTCGTCGCTGATGATCTCGCCGGTGAGCGGATGGAGCGTGGAGAGCGCCTCGATCTCGTCGCCGAACATCTCGATGCGGACGGCCAGCTCCTCGTAGACCGGGAAGATCTCGATGGTGTCGCCGCGGACACGGAAGGTGCCGCGGGTGAACGCCAGGTCGTTGCGCGTGTACTGGATGTCCACGAAGCGGCGCAGCAGTTCGTCCCGGTCGATCTCGTCGCCGACCCTGAGGGGGACCATGCGGTCCACGTACTCCTGCGGCGTACCGAGGCCGTAGATGCAGGACACCGAGGCGACCACCACGACGTCGCGGCGGGTGAGCAGCGAGTTGGTGGCGGAGTGACGCAGCCGCTCGACCTCCTCGTTGATCGAGGAGTCCTTCTCGATGTAGGTGTCCGATTGGGGGACGTACGCCTCGGGCTGGTAGTAGTCGTAGTACGACACGAAGTACTCGACCGCGTTGTTCGGCAGCAGCTCGCGGAACTCGTTGGCCAGCTGGGCGGCCAGTGTCTTGTTCGGCGCCATCACGAGCGTGGGGCGCTGGAGCTTCTCGATCATCCACGCCGTGGTGGCGGACTTGCCGGTGCCGGTCGCGCCCAGGAGGACGACGTCCTTCTCACCGGCCTGGATGCGCCGGGCCAGGTCGATGATGGCCGCCGGCTGGTCGCCGCTGGGCTGGTAGGGACTGACGACCTCGAAGGGCGCCACCGTGCGTTCGATGTGGGAAACGGGCCGCATGTCATCCACCGTACGACCCCGCACTGACAACCGGCTCCGGTCAGCGGTTCTGCGGGGCGCGGGGGCGGTCGTGCCCGGCGCGGCGGACCGGCCCGTGGCCCTGGTGGACGACGGGGTCCTGGACCGTGTGGGAGGCGACGGCGGCGGCCGGGACGCCCGGTTTGTGCTCGACGGGCGTCCAGTCCGGCCCGCCCACGACCATCAGCGGATCGAAGACCACGACGACACCCGCGATGAGCAGGAAGGCGAGCGGGCCGATCAGCATCGGTGCCAGCGAGGACGCCGCGGAGCCGCCCTCGGCGGGGTGGGGGGCGCCGTCGAGATGGACGCCGAGGGCCGCCATCCCGGTGTAGTGCATGCCGCTGACCGCCAGCCCCATGACGAGGCTGGCGCCCACACTCCACGCGAAGCCCCGTACCTGTCCGGCGGCCCACAGGGCGGCGGTGGCGGCCACGACCGCTATGACGACGGAAGCCGCGACGGTGAACGTGTTGTAGGTGAACTGCCCGTGGAAGCGGACGCCCGCCATGCCGAGGTAGTGCATCGAGGCGACGCCGAGGCCGGTGATCGTGCCGCCGGTGAACAGCGGGGTGCCGGTGGCGCCCCGGTAGCCGACGATGAAGATGCCGATGCCGACCATGACGATGGCGAGCCCCAGGCTCGCGTAGGTGAGCGGCTTGTCGTAGTGGATCGGCGTCTCCTTGATGGTGAAGCCCATCATGGCGACGAAGTGCATGGTCCATATGCCGGAGCCGATCGCCGCCGAGCCGAGGGCCAGCCAGGCGGGGCGCCGGGAATGGGTGACCAACAGCGACCGTGTGGTGCAGCGCAGACCGAGCGCGCCACCCAGGCAGGCCATCAGATAGGCCACCAACGGGGTGACGGCCCCGTAGCTGAATCCGTCGACCGTGCCTTGCATCCGCGGCTGCCCTTCCGCCTTCTTGCGTCCCGGAATACCTGAATATGCCCCCGTCCCAGGACGGCGCGGGCGGTCAGGGTTGTCGCAGAGAGTATGACTCCCACCGGAATGGTCGAACGACTTTCCGGCAAAGAAACACGCCCTTGCCGCAGATGTGCGTCACCGGTGAGCGGACTCGGCACACCCCCTTCAGTATGTGGCCATCCTGCGCCGGGTGCCGCTGACGCTTTGCTGTCAGTCTGGTGCTGTCGGTATCCCTCGACGGGAGGAGTACGCATGTACGCGCGCGCAGTCGCCGGGACGGTCGTCGCGGCTCTGGGAGCGGCGGCGGTCCTGCTGAGCACCGGTTCCGGCGCCCGGGCGGGCGACGGGGTGGTGCCCACCGTGATCGCCCACCGGGGTGCCTCCGCCTACGCCCCCGAGAACACCCTGGCCGCCATCGACAAGGCCGCCCGGCTGGGCTTCTCCTGGGTGGAGAACGACGTCCAGCGCACCAAGGACAATCAGCTGGTGGTCCTGCACGACGACACCCTGGCGCGCACCACGGACGTCGAGGAGGTCTTCCCCGGCCGGGCCCCGTGGAAGGTACGGGACTTCACCGCCGCGGAGATCGCCCGGCTGGACGCGGGCAGCTGGTTCTCGCCCACGTACGCGGGCGCGCGCGTGCCGACGCTGAAGCAGTACATGCGCCGGGTCGAACGCAACCACGAGAAACTGGTTCTGGAGATCAAGAACCCGGAGCTGTACCCGGGCATCGAAAAGCAGACACTCAAGCTCCTCCGCAACGAGGGCTGGCTGGACCGCCGGCACCGCAGCAGGCTGGTCGTCCAGAGCTTCAGCGCCGACAGCGTACGGACGGTGCACAAGCTGAGGCCCGCGGTCACCACCGCGTACCTGGGTTCGCCCGCCGTGACGGAGCTGAAGAACTTCGCGCGCTTCACGGATGCGATCAACCCCCCGAACGGGTCGCTCACCAAGGAGTACGTCTCGGCGGTGCACGGCCTGCGCGGGCCGCACGGCCGGCCGCTCAAAGTGTTCACCTGGACGGTGGACTCCGCGGCCGGCGCCCGCCGGGTCGCCGGCTACGGAGTCGACGGGATCATCACCAACAAGCCGGACGTGGTGCGGGACGCCCTGAATTCGCAGTGACCGGGCGAGCATTGTCAGTGCCGGGCCGTACCGTGGGCGCATGGACAGCCTCGGGCAGGATGAGCAGCGGGTCGTATGGGCCGTGGTCGGCACGGACATCGGCCCGCTGATGCTGGCGGCGACTCGGAGCGGCCTGGTCAACGTGGTTTTCCACGCCTCGGACGCGGTGCGCGACCGGGCACTGGAGCGGCTGGGCGGCCGGCTCGTGGAGGATCCGGGCTCCCCGCTGCTGGCGGAGGCGATACGCCAGCTGCGGGCGTACTTCGCGGGCGAGCGGCACGGCTTCGACCTGCCGCTGGACTGGTCGCTGAGCTCCGGGTTCAACCGGCAGGTGCTGCGCGAGCTGGCGTCCGGTGTGCCGTACGGCAGCGTGGTCGGGTACGGCGATCTGGCGGGGCGGGTCGGGCAGCCCGGCGGGGCGCAGGCGGTGGGTGTGGCGATGGGTTCCAATCCGCTGCCGGTGGTGGTGCCCTGTCACCGGGTGGTGGAGAGCGACGGCGGCATCGGCGGTTTCGGGGGCGGGCTCGAGACCAAGCGGAAGCTGCTCGCCCTGGAGGGTGTGCTGCCCGAGCCCCTGTTCTGACCGGCTCCGGGTACGGCTAGTCGTAGTGCCGTGCCTCGAAGACGTTGCCGTCGGGGTCGCGGAAGTAGAAGCTGCGCGTCGCATGGCCGCGGGCGCCCGACAGGCCGGGGTCGATGCCGGACACCGGGACGCCGTGCTCCTCCAGGCGGGCGCGCAGGGTGTCGAAGGCGTCGGCCGGCAGGGCCAGGCAGACGTGGTTGACCGGGTGGCCCGCGCTGTCGGCCGAGCCGGGCAGCATCCTCATCCGTGCGGCCAGACTGTGCGGGGCGAGGTCGAGGATGGTCTCCTCGTTGACACGTACGGACGGGAAGGACACCTTGCCTTCCGCGTACTCGGCGAGCCCGATCGGTTCCAGGCCGACGGCCGTTTCGTAGAAGGCGGCCGCGGCGACCGGGTCGGCCACCCACAGGACGACGTGGTCGAGACGCGTGCTGTTCTTCGTCATACGCCCCAGGCTGGTGGCCTCCCGGGCGGCCCACAAGCGTTTAGCCGGGGCCGGGGCCCGCCAGAGATGAGAGAGACCGACGGACAGGAGGCGGGCACATGGTGCTGGTGGTGTCGGAAGAAGTCCGGGAGGCGATCGGCGCGCGGCGGCCGGTGGTGGCCCTGGAGTCCACGATCATCGCGCACGGCCTGCCCCGCCCGCGCAACCTGGAGGTGGCACTCGAACTGGAGGAAGCGGTACGGCGGGAGGGTGCCGTGCCGGCGACCGTCGCCGTGCTCGACGGGCGGCCCCGGGTCGGTCTGGACAAGGAAGAGCTGAAACGGGTCGCGAACGAGGACATACGCAAGCTGGGCCACCGCGATCTGCCGCTCGCCATGGCGGCGGGGGTGAGCGGGGCGACCACCGTCTCGGCGACGGCGCAGCTGGCCGCGCTGGCGGGCATCCGGGTGTTCGCCACCGGCGGGCTGGGCGGTGTGCACCGGGAGTGGACGGTCACCCAGGACGAGTCGGCGGACCTGGGGCTGCTGGCGCGGACCCGGATCACGGTGGTGTGCGCGGGCGTGAAATCGATCCTGGACGTGCCGGCGACCCTGCAACGCCTGGAGACGCTGGGCGTGGCCGTCGCCGGGTACGGCACGCACCGCTTCCCGGGCTTCTATCTGGCGGACTCGGGGCATCCGGTCGACTGGACGCTGGACACTCCGGCGCAGGTCGCCGCCGTCATGCGCGCCCAGGACGCGCTGGACGCGCCGGAGTCCGCGCTGATCGTCGCCAACCCGGTCTCCGAGGCGGAGCAGCTCGATCCCGCTCTGCACGGACGCGTGCTCGCCGACGCGCTGCGCGCCTGCGCGGAGCGGGGCGTCACCGGGCAGGCGGTGACGCCGTTCCTGCTCGACTACCTGGTACGGCACACCGATGGAGCCTCACTGCACGCCAACCTGGCCGCGGTGCGCGGCAACGTACGGCTGGCGGCGCGTATCGCCACGGCGTGGGCCAGGGGGTGAGCGCGGACCGGAACGGAAGCCTGCTGGTCGTCGGGGACGTGGTCACCGACGTGGTGGCCCGGCACCGGGGGCCGCTCGCGGCCGGCACCGACACGGCCGCCGCGATCCGGACGCTGCCGGGCGGCGCGGGCGCCAACGTGGCCTGCTGGGCGGCGTACGCGGGCGCGGCGGACGTACGGCTGCTGGGGCGGGTGGGTGCGGACTCCGGGGCCTGGCACGAGCGGGAGCTGGTCGCGGCCGGGGTGCGGCCCCGGCTGGTGGTGGATCCGCACGCGGCGACCGGGACGGTGATCTGCCTCGTCGACACGGGTGCGGCGGCCGAGCGGACGTTCCTGACGGACAGCGGGGCGTCGTTGCGGCTGGGCCCCGAGGACTGGTCGGACACGCTGCTCGACGGGGTCGGCCGGCTGCATGTGTCGGGCTATCTGCTGTTCACGGAGCCGAGCCGGGCGCTCGCCGGGACGGCGCTGGCGGCGGCACGCGCGCGGGGCGTGCCGGTCAGTCTCGATCCGGCGTCGGCCGGTTTCCTGGTGGGGCTGGGGGTGGACCGTTTTCTGGCGTTCGCACAGGGACTGGACGTGCTGTTGCCCAGCCGGGACGAGGCGTGCCTGCTGACCGGGCTGCCGGATCCGGCGGACGCGGCGGCCAAGTTGGGCCGTCTGGTGCCGTTGGTGGTGGTCAAGGCGGGGGCGGACGGGGCATGGGTGGCCCGGCGTGGTGCCGTACCGGTCCGGGTCCCGGCCCTGCCGGTGGCGCCCCGTGACACCACGGGCGCGGGTGACGCTTTCACCGGCGCGTTCCTCGCCGCCCTGCTGGCGGGCGCGGACCCGGACGAGGCGGCGGCGCGGGGCTGCCGGGCGGGTGCGGAGGCGGTCCGCCGGGTCGGCGGCAGACCACCGCATCGGGGCGGCGGGAGCTGAGCCCTGTCGTGGGCCGCGCTGGTCGCCCCGATCGTGCCGGGGCGCGGCGGCTCTCGGGATGTCCGGAGGCTTGGAGGGCCGAGCCGTGAGCAGGGTCTCTCCAGGCACTAAGGGGTGCCCGGCGGCCGGTTGCCGTCGTTCTCCCGGTCCCGGGCGGCCTGCCGGGAGCGGGGACGGTGGCAGTGGCAGTGGCGGTGGCGGTGGCAGTGGCAGTGGCAGTGGCGGTGGCGGTGGCGGGCGAAACGGTTCGGCTCCGCGCATCACCGCGCCTCGCCCCGGCACGGCACGACCTGGCATGACACGGCACGGCGGGCTACGGCTTGTAACCCCAGGCAGAGATCATCGGGGCGGTGGCCAGGTCCATGGCGCCGGACTCCACGTTGGCCAGGTGCCGGTCGATCTCCGCGTCGGTGGCGAGGCCCGCGGCGACCAGCCGGTCCCGGATCTGACGGACCGTCGCGGCCTCCAGGGCGGTGCAGGCGGGCGAGGTCATGGGGAAGTACGCGTCGGCCGCCACGCCGTGCAGACCGGCCTCGCGGAGCAGCCGCGGGAGTTTGCGGCCGTAGGACAGGTCGGCGCCGCGGCCGGCGAGCAGCTCGCGGAAGCCATGGCGCAGCCGGTTGGCGAGTCGCTGCTCGGGGCCGGACTCGTCGGGGCAGATCAGGGGCTGGAGGGCCGGGTCGGCGTCCTCGATCAGCAGCCGCCCGCCGGGCCGCAGAGAGCTGATCATCGACCGCAGGGCCCTGTCCCGGTCGGGTACATGGACGAGGACGAGCCGGGCATGGACCAAGTCGAAGCCCTCACCCGGCGGCTCCTCGGCGCCCACGTCGTGAACGCGCACCTGTACCGGCGGGCGGGCCGCGGGGGCGAGCCGCGTGGTGTCGATGTCGGTGGCGACGACCTGCCCCGCCCGTCCGACCCTCTCGGCGAGCCAGGACACGACGGAGGTGCCGCCGGCCCCGACTTCCCAGCAGCGCCGGCCCGGTCCGACGCCGAGTGCTTCGAGGTGCCGGAAGGTCGTGGGATCGAAGAGCGCGGCGAAGGCGTCGAAGCGCCGGCCCGCCTCGTCCTGCCGGTTGTCCAGGAGATACCCGTCCGATGGCGTCATGGGTCCGATCATCCCAGTCGCCCGGATTCCCGGTTCGGCCGTCCGTTGTCCACAGGCGGGAACAAAGCGGAACTCCCTGTTCCCACAGGCTTCCACGCACTGTGCCCGGGACTGGCAGACTTGCGGGGCAAGGCGCGGAAGCGTCGCACTCGGAGATCCACGCGAGGAGATCCAGATGTCCATGGCAGGGAATCTGCGGAAGGTCACGGGGCTGGGCGGTGTCGGCGGCCTGCGCAAGGTGGCGCGGCTGGCCCGGCGCCGGCCGCGCGTGGACCTGAGCCATCCCGCCAGATCACCTCTGGGCTCCTCGGTGGTGAACTGCGTGACCTATCAGGACGGCGTGCGCGTCCCGGGGGGCGCCGATCTGGTGGATGCCGTGCGGCTGGTGCGCAAGACCGGTGAGGGCTTCGTCTGGCTCGGGCTGCACGAGCCGACGGAGCGTGAGTTCGCCGGGGTCGCCGAGCTGTTCGACCTGCATCCGCTGGCGGTGGAGGACGCGGTCGAGGCCCATCAGCGGCCGAAGCTGGAGCACTACGGGGACACGCTGTTCGCGGTGTTCAAGACCGTCTGCTACGTGGAGCACGAACGGCTGACGGCGACCAGCGAGGTGGTGGACACCGGAGAGATCATGGTGTTCGTCGGCGAGGACTTCGTGATCACGGTGCGGCACGGACGCCATGGCTCGCTGGGCCCGCTGCGCGAGGAGCTGGAGACGGATCCACAGCAGCTCGCCAAGGGGCCGGCGGCGGTGCTGCACGCGATCGCCGACCTTGTGGTCGACGACTATCTGAACGTCACGGACGCGGTCCAGGGTGACATCGACCAGGTCGAGACGGAGGTGTTCTCGGAGAACGGCGCGCGGCTCGACCCCGGCCGTATCTATCAGATGAAGCGTGAACTGCTGGAGCTGAAACGGGCGGTGGTGCCGCTGGGCCGACCGGTGGAGGACCTGGCGACCCGGCCCATCCGGGTCGTCGCCCCGGAGATACAGGCGTACTTCCGGGATGTGCTCGACCATCTGATCCGGGCCAAGGAGCAGATCGCCGCGTTCGACGAGCTGCTCAACTCCATTCTGCAGGCGCACCTGGCGCAGGTGACCGTCGCGCAGAACGAGGACATGCGGAGGATCACGGCGTGGGCCGCGGTGATCGCCGTGCCGACGATGGTGTGCGGGGTGTACGGCATGAACTTCGACCACATGCCGGAGCTGCACTGGCGGCTGGGCTACCCCCTGGTCATGGTCGTGATGGCGGCGGCGTGTCTGGCGCTGTACCGGGGCTTCCGGCGCAACGGCTGGCTCTGAGCGGCGGGCACGCCGGGGCCGCGCCCGAGCGGTACCACCGCGGATACGGCACCGGCACGCCGGCTCCCCCGGTCTCCCGGTGGCCGGCGGCCCGCCCGCCCACCGGGTCAGCCGCTCCAGGCGGGGTGGCGCGGGTCGTCGGCGCGGACCAGCACGTCCGCCGTGCCGGCCGGGTCGGCTTCGGCCTCGTAGCGCTCGAAGGCGGGGAGGGTCCAGTGGTCGGCCTCGGGGGTGCGGCGGCGCAGGGCGCCCGGGGAAAGGAGGAGATGCACGGTCAGGTCGAAGGGGAACCAGTGACGCAGCAGGAGAGGACCATGGAGCAGGAGAATCCCGCCGGGCGGCAGTTGGACATAGGGACTGCGGGTGGCCCGGTCCGTGACCGGGTCCCATAGGTCGGGCAGGATCCGCCCGCTGCCTCCGGGATCGAGCGGGCCGAACACCTCCCGCCACAGGGCATTCGTGTCGAACCACCCGTTGTAGTACGACTCCGCGTCGTGCCGCCCGTGCTCCAGGCGCAGCGACGCCGGGCGCAGGAAGCCCTCCGTGCCGATGACGAGGGAGGGACGGCCGCGTACGCGCAGCGCCTCGCCGACACGCCTGGCCAGGTCTCCCGGCTGGGCGGCCGGGGCGCCGTCGAAGCCGACGCGTGGCCAGGCCCCTCCGTCAGCCGGCGTCGCGTCGGCCAGCCGGTCGGCGAGCCGCTCGGCCAACCGGTCCCAGGTGATCGCTTCCAGTCGCACGAGGCCCATGATGCCGGGTGCCCGGTGGGGCGACGAGAGCGGCCGGCACGGAGGCCGGGCACGCGACGGGTCGTGAGCAGGGCGGGCAGGGCAGTCGGGTGCCGCTCTTGACGCGGGGCACGAGGTGCGGGTGCGGGGTACGGGGTCCGGTGCAGCGCGGCCGGGCGTGCGCTGTCCGGGAAGGCGGTGGTCTCGGTGGTTGTGGCGGGCGTACGGCATGCGGACACGCCGTACGGCCGGCTTGCCACGGGTCCCGCGCGAGCCCCGGCAGAAAGCGCTGTCCGCCGTCCTGCGCGTGGGCCCGTGGGGACGTATCGTGGCCGGAAGAGTGCTGCCCGATGTCGGACGGACCTTCGTACACCCGGCGCCTGTGGTGCCCCGTACGCGAGGAAGACGCCATGGCCGATCCCAAGGGGTTCATGACCACGCCGCGCCAGGAGTGGCCGCGGCGGCCCGTCGAGGAGCGGGTGCGGGACTGGGACGAGGTGTACGTCCCGGGCGCGCTGCTGCCGATCATCAGCGAGCAGGCCGACCGCTGCATGGACTGCGGCGTCCCGTTCTGCCACCAGGCGTGCCCGCTGGGCAATCTCATCCCCGAGTGGAACGACCTGGTCTCGCGGGAGGACTGGCGGGCCGCCTCCGACCGGCTGCACGCCACCAACAACTTCCCGGAGTTCACGGGCCGGTTGTGTCCGGCACCGTGCGAGGCGGGGTGTGTGCTGGCGATCAACCAGCCGGCCGTCACCATCAAGAACGTCGAGTGCGCGATCGCCGACCGGGCGTGGGAGGAGGGCTTCACGCCGGCCCGGCCGCCCGAGCGGCTGTCCGGGAAGACGGTGGCCGTCATCGGCTCGGGCCCCACCGGGCTGGCCGCGGCGCAGCAGCTGACCCGAGCCGGGCACACGGTCGCGGTGTACGAGAAGGACGACCGGATCGGTGGGCTGATGCGGTACGGCATCCCCGCGTTCAAGATGGAGAAGCGGCATCTGGAGCGGCGGATCGGGCAGATGCTGGCCGAGGGGACGAGGTTCCGCACCTCGACGGCGGTCGGCCGGGATGTTCAGGCGGCCGCGCTGCGGGGCCGGTACGACGCGGTGGTGATCGCGACCGGTGCGACGGCGTGGCGGGAACTTCCGGTGCCGGGCCGGGAGTTGCACGGCATACACCAGGCGATGGAGTACCTGCCGCTGGCGAACCGGGTGTGCGAGGGGGACTTGGAGGTCTCGCCGCTGTCGGCCGCCGGCAAGCACGTGGTGATCGTCGGCGGCGGGGACACCGGAGCGGACTGTCTGGGCACGGCGGTGCGCGAGGGGGCCGCGTCCGTCACCCAGCTGGACATCTACGCGCAGCCGGGTGCGGAGCGCGACGAGGACAGCGACCCGTGGCCGACGTACCCGAAGGTCTACCGGCTGTCGGCCGCGCACGAGGAGGCGCGGGAGCTGCGGACGGCGCCGGCGGCGGATGCGGACGCCCGGCTGTTCGCGGCGTCCACGCTCCGCTTCACGGGAGACGAGAGGGGGCAGGTGCGGTCACTGCATCTGACGGAGGTCGACGAGCGGCGGCTTCCGCTGCCGGGCACCGGGCGGGCGCTCCCGGCCGACCTGGTGCTGCTCGCCCTGGGGTTCTCCGGGCCGGACCGGGAGGACGGGCTGATCGAGCAGCTGGGGCTGGCGCTGGGGCCGCGCGGCACGATCGCCCGGGACGACGGGTTCGCGACCAATGTCCCCGGGGTGTTCGCCGCGGGCGACGCGGCGCGCGGGCAGTCGCTCATAGTCTGGGCGATAGCGGAGGGCCGGGCGGTCGCGGCGGCCGTCGACCGCTATCTGACGGGGAGTTCCCGGCTCCCGGCCCCGATCACCCCCACGGACCGGCCGATGACGGTCTGAACGACGGCAGAGCGACGGCACCGCCGACCACCTCCCAGGGCACCGCCCGCACCACCCGGCGCCCTTCCGCGGCACCCTTCCGCGGCGCCCAGGCAACGTCTGCCACCCGGCGCTCCCTCCCGCCACCGTCCGGACAACCGGCACCACCGGCTCCGCCACCTCACGGGCCGGGCCGGCTCCGCCATCCCACGGGCCGTTCCGGCCCCGCCGCCCCAGGCCGGCACCCCGCCCTCGGCCTGCCCTCAGCCGGCGCGTTCGTCCGTGCCCGCCACCTTCCCCGTGGCCAGGGCCACCCGGTTCCAGGTGTTGATGGTGAGGATCAGGGACAGGACTTGGGCCAGTTCCCGTTCGCCGAAATGGGCGGCGGCCTCGGCGTAGACAGTGTCGGGGACGCCGCCGTCGGCGATCAGGGTCACCGCCTCGGTCAGGGCGAGCGCGGCCTGTTCCCTGGGGGTGAAGAAGTGCCGGGCCTCCCGCCAGACGGCGACGAGGTGGAGCCGGTCCTCGCTCTCCCCGGCCTTGCGGGCGTCGTTGGTGTGCATGTGCAGGCAGTAGGCGCAGTGGTTGAGAAGGGAGGCACGGATCTGGATCAGTTCGACCAGGGCCGGGTCCAGGCCCGTGCGGGCGGCGCTGTCGAAGCGGATGATCGCGCGGTAGACCTCCGGTGCGGCCTTCGAGAAGTCCAGGCGGGTACGGGCGGCCTCGGCGGCGGCGATCCCTGCCGTGGGGTCGAAGGGGGCGTCGGAGGTGCTGATGGAGTGCGTGTCCGTCGTCGTCATGTGCTCCACCGTAGGAGCCGGAAAGACCGGCTGTAGGGTGCATTTCCATGACGGAATCGTGGGTCAATTACGCGGAGCGGATCGGCGTGGACCTGCATCTGGAGCTGTCCGGGCCGGGCGGTCGGCGGGCCGCGCTGACCCGGGCGCTGCGGGAGGCGGTCCGCGGTGGCCGGCTGGCTCCGGGCACCCGGTTGCCGCCGTACCGCTCGCTCGCCGCGGACCTGGGCGTGGCCCGGAACACGGTGGCCGACGCCTACGCGGAACTGGTCGCGGAGGGCTGGCTGACCGCCCGGCAGGGTTCGGGGACCCGGGTCGCCGAGCGGGCGCGTCCGTTGCGCCGGGCCGTGGGTACGCCGGCCCAGGCGCCGGCACACGCGCGCGGCCCGCGGCACGATCTGCGGCAGGGCAGGCCGGACGCGTCGGCCTTTCCGCGCGCGGAGTGGGCGGCCTCGTACCGCCGGGCGCTCCAGGCGGCGCCCAGCGAGGCGTTCGGGCCGGGCGATCCTGCCGGGCGCCGGGAGCTGCGGGAGACGCTGGCGGAGTACCTGGCCCGCGCGCGTGGGGTGCGTACCGGGCCGGAGCGGATCGTGATCTGCTCGGGCTTCGCGCACGCGCTGCGGCTGCTCTTCGGCCGGGACACGCCGGGCGGACCGGGTGGGACAGGCGGGCCGGCCGGCGGCGGGGTGCTGCGCGGTCCGCTGGCCGTGGAGGCGTACGGTCTCGGTTTCCATCGGGATCTGCTCGCGGCGGCCGGTGTGCGCACGGTGCCGCTGCCGCTGGACGAGCACGGTGGGCAGGTGGCGGCGCTCGGGCGTGAGCGGGCCGTGCTGCTGACGCCCGCGCACCAGTTCCCGACCGGTGGACCGCTGCTTCCGGAGCGCCGGGCGGCGGTGATCGACTGGGCACGCGCGCGGGGGTCGGTGGTGCTGGAGGACGATTACGACGGCGAGTTCCGCTACGACCGCCGGCCCGTCGGCGCGCTTCAGGGGCTCGACCCGGAGCGGGTGATCCACATCGGGTCGGTCAGCAAGAGTCTGTCACCGGCGCTGCGGCTGGGCTGGATGGTCCTGCCCGAGCGGTACGTGGAGCCGGTGCTGGCGGCCAAGGGCGAGCGGGAGGGCTGGGCGAGCGTGCCGGACCAGCTGGCGCTCGCGGACTTCGTGGCCCGCGGGTCGTACGACCGGCATGTGCGGCGGATGCGGCAGCGGTACCGGAACCGGCGTGACCGGCTGGTCGCCGCGCTGGCCGAGCGGGCCCCGCACATCGAGGTGACGGGCATCGCGGCGGGGCTGCACGCGGTGCTGCGGCTGCCGCCCGGCACGGAACAGACGGTGCTGGAGTCCGCCGCGCGGCGGGGCGTCGCCCTCGACGGGCTCGCCGCGTTCCGGCACCCGGACGGCCCGGCACCGGCGGGAGACGGCCTGGTGGTGGGGTACGCGGCCCCGGCCGACCACGCCTACGGGGCGGCGCTGGAGGCGCTGTGCGAGGTGCTCGCGGCGGCGTGACCTCCGTGCGCCCGGGCGGCACACCCGAAGCGGAGGAGGCCCGGCGACGACCAGAGCCACTCCCCTACGGCTCGCGGGCCACCGCGCCGTACCCCGGGAGCACGCCGGGTCTCGGAGGCGATCCCCGGGCGACCCGGCGCCGGTCGAGTGCGGTGGGCATGCCGGTGCCGGTGTCCAAGTCGGGCCACGAGAGGGGAGTTGAAACCAAGAATCAAAAGCGTCGACGGGGCACCGGGCCGGGCCGTCGGCGAGTTCAGGACAGCAGGAAGTCGGCCACCCCCGCCTTGGCGCCCTCTATGAACGCGGTCATCTCGTCCATGGTGTAGATCAGCGCCGGTCCGTCCGGATCGGTCGACTGGCGCACGGCGATCCGGCCGTCGGCGAGCTTCATCGCCTCCAGGCAGTTGCCGCCGTTGCCGCCGCTCCAGGGTTTGTGCCACCCCTCGCTGCCCAACTCCCGCGCGGGCATGCCGTTGTAGACGCGCCCGCGCGGCGTGATGCGATCCATTCACAGCTCCTTGCGGAGATCCCGGAGGATCTCCTTCGTGCGTTGTGCCGTAGCGGCCTGCGCCGCCATGCGGTCCATGACCTCCAGGTGGGTCGCCACCTCGGCGCGCGCGTCCAGGTAGACGGCGCCGGTCAGGTACTCGCTGTAGACCATGTCCGGCAGTTCGGACACGGCGAACCGGAACAGCACGAAGGGCCCGTACGTCCCCGGGTGCGGCCCGTTGGCGAACGGGGCGACCTGGAGCGTCACATGGGCCAACTCCGTGGCCTCAAGCAACTTGTCGATCTGCGCGCGCATGACCTCCGGGCCGCCGACCGGACGACGCAGCGCGGTCTCGTCCATCACCGCCCAGAAGCGGGGGGCGTCGGGCCGGGTGAGCAGGGCCTGGCGCCGCATGCGCAGGTCGACATGGCGCTCGATGTCGTCCGGGCTGGTCTGGCCGATGGCGCCGGACCTCAGCACGCCGCGCGCGTAGTCCTCGGTCTGGAGCAGGCCGGGGACGAAGTGCGGCTCGTAGGAGCGGATGAGGCTGGCCGCGCCCTCCAGGCTGACGTACATCGAGAACCAGCCCGGCAGGATGTCGTGGAACCGCTGCCACCAGCCGGGCCGGTTCGCCTCCTCGGCCAGTTGGACGAAGACGTCGGCCTCGTCGTCGGGGACGCCGTAGGCCTTCAGCAGCAGTTGCAGGTACGGGATCTTGAGGGCGACCTCCGCCGTCTCCATACGACGGACGGTGGCGGGGGCGACGTGGAGGACCCGGGCGGCCTCCTCGCGCTTCAGCCCGGCGCGTTCCCGCAGGTCCTGCAGGCGCCGGCCGAGGACCACCTGGCCCACCGTCGGCGCGGACCGCGGTTCGCTCACGCTCTCACCTCCACCGAAAGCCTCCACCGAAAAGTTTCCCGACAGCCCTGCGGCGCCATTCGAAGGTTCATTCGAAGACCGGGCCCGATCTCCGAGGACTCCAATTGGCGCCGCGCGAGGTGCTGTTGCGAGCAGTGTGCCACGCTCCCTGACAGAGTCCCACAACACTCTGCATTTTTCAGAGTGACTCTTGCCAAGTGTCCGCGACGGGGCGATAGTGGCAGGCGTGATTCCGTCCGCGCCTTTAGGAACAGACGCCGCCGCCGGCCGTACCGGTCTCGGCGCCGAGGGGGGCATCCCCGCGCGAGCCGGTTCGGGCCTGGTGGAGGGGGCAGCCCTCCAGGCAGGCGCCGCCGGCCGCAGGTTCCGTTTCGAGCTGGCCGCCCATCCCGGTTCCGTCGCCCAGGCGAGACGTCTGACCCAGGCCCGGCTGACCGGCTGGTCGGTCTGCGCGGACACCTGTGACAGCGCGGCCCTGGTCATGTCCGAGCTGGTCACCAACGCCATCGTGCACACCGCGAGCAGCCGGGTCGTGTGCGAGCTGCACGACCACGACGACATGGTGCGCATAGCCGTCCGAGACGAGGGCTGTGCTCCTGGCGAGCCCCACCCGTCCCCGCAGCGCCCTGACGAGGAGCACGGGAGGGGGTTGCTTCTCGTGGACGCGCTGTGCCGGGCCTGGGGCGCCCAGGAGCACGGCCCCGGCCTGCTGGTCTGGGCCGAACTGCCCCGCGGCACCGAGTCCGCCCAGGACGCGCCGGAGCCGCGCGCCGACCTCGGCTGGGGCGCCCGCCCCAAGCCGGGCCGCCCGGAGGACTCCGGGGAGGAGCAGCAGGCCGAGGCGGAGCGCTACCGGCGCGAGCCGGAGCAGTACGACGGCGGTGCCCGCCACGCCGGGCGGCACCGGCACACGGCGTCGGCGGAACAGCCGGAACACCCCTGCCGCACGCCCGAACAGCGTCATCACCGGGAGCTGCCGTGACGGGCGCCTCCGGCGCCGGGCGGACCGGTGACGCCGGGACCGGGACCGGGAGCGCCGCGACCGGTGCCGGGGCCGACTCCCCTGCCGGTGCCGACTCCTCTGACTGTGCCGGACCCCTTGCCCGTGCCGGGTCCCCTGCGGGTGCCGGCGCCGGCGCCGACAGCGCCTTCGGCCTGGACACGCTCGTGCGGATGCAACGCCGGCGGGCGGCCCCGGAGCAGGACGCCGGCCGGCCGCTGTCGCTGCCGGACGGCATGACCGCGCCGCTCGGCTGGGACGCCGTGGCCGTGCCCGACCACCTGGGCCCCCTCGTCGTGCCCTGGCTGCCGAGGGTGGGCTGCGTGTACACCGACGGCTCCCAGTGGTGGTGGATCGTGCCGTCGGACTCCGACTACGCCCTGCCCTGGCCGTCACCGGCCCGCTACACCACGGGCGCCCTGGTCACCGGCACCGCCCGGCTGATCCACCGCCCGGCGGGCACGGTCCCGTACACCCCGCCGATCCCGCTGTACCTGGCCCTGTGCCGGGTGACGGGGACGGCTCCGGACTGGTCACGGGCCGCGTCGGCGTAACCCCGCACGCCCCACGTACACCCCCCTACGCAGCGCACGCCCCCCTGCACGCGCTGCCTCCGCACCTCACCCGCCCCGTACGCCCTCGTACGCCGCGCACACCCCGTCAACGCCCCGGCACCCCGGCGCCCCCGTACGCCTCCTCCCACCCTCGTACGTCTCTCATGCCCTGCCCCGCCGGCTCACTCGGCCGGCTCGCCGCCGCGGACGATCACCAGGAAGGCGTCCGTCGCGAGGTCCATGACGACCTCGGCGGGCAGGCCCTCCATCCGTCGGGCGTGCGCGAACTCCTCCGCGGGCCAGGAGCCGCGGGGACCACCGGCGGGAAAGCGTTCGAGCACCCTTCGCCCGTTCACCATCTCGACCTCCAGAAGCGTCGTACGTGTAGGGAGTCAACGCCCTGGAGGGGGAAAACGCCTCGCCCGGTGACGGTACTGAGACCTTGCCGACACCGGTTCGGCGCGGACCGTGAGGATCCGTTCACCGGGGTGACACGAACCGCACACTCCGTATAGCCGGTCGTACTGATCGTATCGGCCGCATGTATCAGTAGTCGTACTCGTCGTGCAGCCGCAGCCGGTCGCTGCCGGCCGGGGTGCGGCCGAGCGCGGTCAGGTCGAGCAGGGCCGCGGTGGTGCCCAGTACGTCCAGCCCGTCGTCGTACAGCGAGTAGGTGTGGAAGACCCGGTCGTGGTCGCGCAGGAAGCAGCTGACGCCCGCGCGTTCGACCAGTTCGCCGTCCGCCTCCACGGTCGCCTCGAAGTCGCGGTTGAAGTCGCTGTCCGCCGAGGAGTACCAGGGCACCGCCCAGCCCATCCGCGCCTTGAACGGCAGGATCCGGGTGAACGGTGCCCGGGAGACGGCCGCGAAGGAGGTGTTCCGGGCGCGCAGATGGGCGAGGTGACCGACCTGGTCCAGGAAGGCCGCGCAGCACGGGCAGCCGGTCTCCCACTCCGGCGCGAACATGAAGTGGTGCACGACGAGCTGGGCCCGGCCCTCGAAGAGGTCCAGGAGGGTGGCCTTGCCGTCGCCGCCCTCGAAGACGTAGTCCGGGTCGACCTCGACCATGGGCAGCCTCCGGCGCTCGGCGTCCAGGGCCTCGCGCGCCCGCCTGACCGCCTCCTCCTTGCGCCGCAACTCCTCGCGCGCCGCGCGCCACCGCTCACGCGAGACGATCTCCGGAAACGACATGGGTCCTCCTGTCCGACGGTCCGTCCGGGGTGGTGACCGTCGGCGCGCGCGGAACTCATCGCCGCGAAGGGGGAGTTTTTCGGCCAGTCTCACCGGGCTCCCCCGCCACCCGCGTTCCGCCCGGCGGCGGGCTCAGGTGTCGTACTCCTGGACGCGCCGGCCGTGGCCGCGCGCGGTCAGCCCGGGCAGCCGCCGCGTCAACTCCCGTACGACGTCTTCCACGTCGAGGGTGAGCAGTACGCGGTCCCGCATCAGGACGCGGCCGTCGACGATCGTCGTGCGGACGTCGGCCGCGCGGGCGCTGTGCACCAGGGTCGCGGCGAGGTCGTGGACCGGCTGGGTGTGCGGGCCGGTGAGGTCGACGAGGACGATGTCGGCGCGCCGGCCGGGCGCGAGGGAGCCGATCCGGTCCCCGAGGCCGACCGCGCGGGCGCTTTGCGAGGTGGCGTGGTGCAGGGCCTGACGGGCGGTCAGCCAGCGCGGGTCGCCCTCGGCGGACTTCTGGATCAGGGAGGTCAGCGCCATCGCCTCCCACACGTCGAGGGAGTTGTTGGAGGCGGCGCCGTCCGTGGCGAGGCCCACGGGGACGCCGGCCGCGCGCAGGGCCCGCACCGGCGTGGTCGTCGGCCAGGCGAACTTCAGATAGCCGCGGGGCGCGGTGGCCACCGCCGTACGCCCGCCGGTGCGTTCCAGCAGCGGCAGGTCCCGCTCCAGGATGCCGGTGCCGTGGGCGATGAGCAGGTCGGTGTCCAGCAGGCCGGCGCGGTCCAGGATCTCGATGGGGGTGCGGCCGTGCCGGGCCAGGCTGGTCTCGGTCTGGTCGCGGTTCTCGGCGGCGTGGATGTGGACGGGCAGGCCGTGCGCGCGGGCGAGCCCGGCGGTGACGGTGAGGTCGGCGTCGGTGACGGTGTAGGGGGCGTGCGGGGCGAGGGCGGTGGTGACGCGGCCGTCGGCGGCGCCGCGCCGGCGGAGCGCGAACTCCAGCGACGCTTCCCGGCCCCGGGGCCCCTGGCCGGAGAAGTAGACCTGCCCGAGGTGGGCGCGCAGCCCGCACTCGGCGACGACGTCGGCGACCGTGTCCATGTGGAAGTAGTGGTCGGCGAAGCAGGTCACCCCGCCCCGGATCATCTCCGCGCAGGCCAGTCGCGCCCCCAGTGCCACGTCCCGCTCGGTGAGGTTGGTCTCGACGGGCCAGACGACGTCGTTGAACCACTCCGCCGTCGGCAGGTCCTCGGCGAGCCCCCGCAGGGCCACCATCGGGGCGTGCGTATGGCAGTTGACCAGACCGGGCAGCGCGACCTGCCCGTACGCCTCGATCCGCGTGCCGGCCGGCACGTCCCGGGCGGCGGCGGCCGTGGTGACCGCTTCGATCGTCCCGTCACGGACGACGATCGCGGCGTCCTCGCGGAATCCGATCCGCTCCGCGTCGTCGTGCACCAGGGCGGCGCAGCCGGTGATGACGAGGTCGGCGGAAGAGCCGCCCGGGTTCCCCACGACACTCATACGACCAACGTACGGCCCTTTCGCCGGGCGGTGCGGGGTGCTCCGGTACGACTACGACCGCGGGCGGCCGGTACGGCTACGACCGCAGGGCTACGGCGGCTCGGTGCGGGTACGGCGGCTCGGTACCGGCTACGCCGCGACGGGCAGCGGTACCCGTACGCCCCGTCGCTCCAGCCGTTCCAGCTCCGCCAGTGCCTCGCGCAGCCGCCGGAGGTGCCGGGGGGTGAGCCGCCCGGTGTCGTCGAGGTGCACGGCGCAGGCCGTGGTGGTGTCCACGAGCCGTTCCAGTGCCTCGGCGACGGCGTCCGTGCCCTCCGTGTGCCGGGCCAGGGCGGGCAGTTCGGCGGCGGCGTGCGAGATGGCGGTCCGGGCTTCGGCGAGGGTCCGGTAGGCCTCCCGGCGCAACGCCCACCGTTCGGCACGGTCACCAGGGCCCCCGCCCTTCGTCCACCGCTCGGCACGGTCACCGGGCTCCCCGGGCGGCACCCGGTGCTCGGCGTGGTCACCGGACCCGGCGGCGGGCTCGTGACCGGGCGGGCCGAGGACGTGCAGCAGGTAGGCGTGGGCCGCGCCTCCGGCCACCGCGAGCCGGTCGCGTACCCCGCCGCCCCGTTCCCTGGGCATCGGCAGGTGTCCCACGACCAGCACGAGCGCGCAGGCCAGCAGGGTCTCGCCGATCCGGCCGGCCGAGGCCTGCGGTTCGCCGCCGGCCATGACCAGGGCGAGGACGAGGACGGTCACGACGGCGGTGAGCGCCGCGAAGTGCCGGGTGGCGACCGGTATGAGCGCGCCGCACACCGCCACCAGCGCGATCAGTCCGGCCGGGTGGGGCAGCAGCGCGGCGAGCCCGGCGAAGACCAGGGCGCCGAGGACGGTGCCGGCGGCCCGGCACAGCACCCGGGAGGCGAGCGGGCCGAGGTCGGGCTTGACGAGGAAGACGGCGGTGGCGGGCAGCCAGTACCAGTGCGGGTGCGGCCCGTACCAGCGGGCGTGGTGCAGGGCCTGGGCGATGGCCGCGCTGGCGCCGAAGCAGAGGGCGACGCGCAGACCGTACTCGCGCCCGCCGGCGCCGAGCGCGGCCCGCAGCGCCCGGCGCGGCCCCCGGCGCCGGACGGGCAGCCCGCGGTGGGCGCCGTCGCCCCGGTCGAAGGCCTCGGCGGCGCCCAGCAGGGCGTCGTCCAGGGCGCGCAGGGCGGGGAGCACGGAGGGTGCCTCGGGTGCGCGGAGCCGGGCGGGCGGCAGGTGCGGGGCGGGCAGCGGGCCGGGGCCGGTGTCGGCGCGGACGGCCGCGGCGAGCCGCCGGGGTCCGCGCGCCGCCCGCGCCGGCACCGGCTCCCCGGCCCAGCACAGGGCGGTGGCGGCCTCGGCGAGGGGCAGCGCCGCGGCGAACCGCGCGTGCAGCCGGCGTTCGGCGGCGGAGGCGGCGTGTCCGCGCAGCCGGGGTCCGGCGAGGGTGTCCTGGGCGTGGTCGAGCGCGGCGGTCAGCGCGGCCCGCCGGGCGGTGGCGTGCGGGCCGCCCGCGGCCTCGACCAGCGCGGCGATCGCGTCGTACACGCCGGCGACCGCGGCCCGCTCCCCGTCGAACCGGAAGTCCCCGGCGAGCGACCCGGGGGTGGGCAGGACGAGCCGCAGCACGAGCAGCCAGCCGGCCCCGGCGAGGAAGGCGAGGGCGCGCTGCCAGCCGGGGTCGGCCGCGGGCGTCCCGGCGCCGACCGCCGCGGCGACCAGCAGCTGGGTGCCGGCGGCGGAGGCGACGGGCCCGACGGCGCTGATGCCGCCGGCGGCCAGACCCAGCGCGGTGAGCACCAGGGTCAGCGGCACGGCGGACAGCCCCTGCCCGGCGTACGTCCCCACGAGCAGCCCGGCCGCTCCGGCCGACGCGGGGACGCCGAGCCGGCGCACGGAGGCCCGCCGGCCGCCCGGCCGGTCGTTGATGCCGGCGAGCATGGCGCCGATGGCGGCGAGCACCCCGAGGGCCGTCCGGCCGAGGAGCATCCCGGCGAGCAGCGACGGCCCGGCGGCGAGGGCGCCCCGGCACACCGCGTTCCAGGGGACGGGTTCGCGCTGGGCGCGGAACGCGTGGGCGAGCCAGGGGGGTACGGCGGGCACGGCGGGCCGGGACACGGGGCTCCTGTTCATTCGAGGGCGGGGGTGGGCCTTCGGACGACGGTGGCCGGTGGAGGTGGTTCCACGGTAGATCGCGTTCCCCACGCGAACGGAACGCTCACGTTTCGCCCGTGTGAAACCTGCCGGGGCGGCCGTTTTCTTTATGAACGCAATGCCGAACGCAATGCCCGCAGGGCCTCCTCCCCTTCGTCGACGACGCTCCCCACGGCCTCCTGGGCGTCGTTAATTCGGATGCGGGCGAGGCCGCCGGGCCGGATCATCGGGCATCTGTCCGCCACCCCCCGTAGGAGCCGCTTCCGTGATCCGGCGTGTGACCGTCCCCGCCCTGTTCCCTCCGCCCGCCTACTCCCACGCCTCGGTCGTGGAGGCGGGCACGAAGCTCGCGTTCCTCGCCGGGTCGGTGCCGCTGACCGCCGACGGGGAGCTGGTGGGGCCGGGGGATCCCGTGCGCCAGGCCGAGCAGGTGATCGCGAACCTGCGCGAGCAGCTGCGGGCCGTCGGCAGCGATCTGGAGCACGTGCTGGCGACGGACGTGTACGTGGTCGGCGACGACACCGCCGCGCTGTCCGCGGTGTGGCGGGTCGTGGAGTCCTCGGGGCTGAGCACGGGCCCGCACTCGTCCACGCTGCTCGGTGTGTCCTGCCTCGGCTATCCCGGCCAGCTCGTGGAGATCACGGCCACCGCCGTGGTGCCGGAGCCGGCGGCGGACCCGGTCGTGCTGCGCCGTGCCGTGGCGGCCGACGCCGGTGCCGTCGCCGACGTCTATCTGCGGTCCTTCGCCGCCGCGCTGCCGACCGTCGTCCGCCCGCACACCGACGACGAGGTCCGGGACTACTTCCGTGAGGTCGTGGTGCCGGCCCGGGAGACCTGGGTGGCGGAGGCGCCCGGCGCCGGGGTGGTCGGTCTGATGGTGCTGGACGGGGAGGCGCTGGACCAGCTGTACCTGGACCCCGAGTGGCGGGGCCGGGGCATCGGGGACCGGTTCGTCGCGCTGGCCAAGGAGCGCAGCCCGGGCGGGCTGACCCTGTGGACGTTCCAGGTGAACAAGCCCGCCCACCGCTTCTACGAGCGGCACGGCTTCACCGCCGTGGCGTTCACCGACGGCAGCCGCAACGAGGAGCGCGAACCGGACGTACGTTACGACTGGCGCCCCTGAACCGTCCCTGACGGTTACGACCGACGCCCCTGAACCCTCCTCCCTGACGGACCGGGTGCCGTGGAACGCCCGACGAGGAGGGCCGAGCGCGGCCGTATCGGCTCCTCACGGCAGCCCTGCCGCGTCCGCCGCCGTACGCAGGACCTCCCGCAGCATCTCGGCGGTGAGCCGGCCGGTGAAGGTGTTGCGCTGGCTGACGTGGAAGCAGCCGAAGAGGTCAAGGCCGTCCAGCGCGACCCGGGCGCCGTGACCGAAGGCCGGGCGGGGGCGGGGCACCGTCCAGCCGGCCGCCGCGAACGCGGGCAGCGCGGCCTGCCAGCCGAAGGCACCGAGGACGACGGCGGCCTTCAGCGTCGGCCGGAGCAGCGTCAGCTCCTGGACCAGCCAGGGGCGGCAGGTGTCGCGCTCCCCCGGGGTCGGCTTGTTGGCGGGCGGCGCGCAGTGCACCGGCGCCGTGACCCGCACGCCGTACAGCTCCAGCCCGTCGTCCGCGCTGACGGAGGTGGGCTGGGAGGCGAGCCCCACGTCGTACAGCGCCTGGTAGAGCACGTCTCCGGAACGGTCTCCGGTGAACATGCGGCCGGTGCGGTTGCCGCCGTGCGCGGCCGGGGCGAGCCCGATGATCACCAGCCGGGCGTCGGCGGGGCCGAAGCCGGGCACCGGCCGCCCCCAGTACGTCCAGTCGGCGAACGCGGCCCGTTTCGTACGGGCCACCTCCTCCCGCCACTCGACCAGCCGGGGGCAGGCCCGGCACCCGGCGACGCGCCGGTCCAGCCGGGCGAGGGCGCTGGTGTTGTCCATACGGTCACCGTAAGTCGGGGGCGGGTGGCGGGGTGAGGCGGAGGCGGGGCGGCGAGGTGGGCCGGGGTGCGTGGGGGCCGGGGTGCGTGGGTGCCCGGGTGAGCGCCGGGAAAACGCCTCCGGCTCGGCGGCCGGTGCGCGTTAAGGTCGGGACATGGCTTCCGAGGATGCGGACGAGAACGTGGACCGTGGGACCGGCGAGGGGACGGGCGGGCCGGTCGGGGCGGGCTCCGCCCCCGCCGCACAGCCGCTCGACCCCAAGATCGCCGCCGCGGTGGCCGCGGCCGAGGCCGCCGCGCCCGCGGGCGGCGAGACCGTCCGCGTCGACAGCTGGATCTGGGCCGTCCGTCTGATCAAGACCCGCTCCCTCGGCGCCACCGCCTGCCGGGGCGGGCATGTGCGCGTGAACGGCGAGCGGGTGAAGCCCGCCTACTCCTTGCGCGTCGGTGACGAGGTACGGCTGCGGCACGAGGGCCGGGAGCGGGTCGTGATCGTCAAGCGCCTGATCCGCAAGCGGGTCGGGGCGCCCGTGGCCGCGCAGTGCTACATCGACAACTCCCCTCCGCCCCCGCCCCGCGAGGCCGTCGTCCCCGTCGCCCTCCGCGACCGGGGCGCCGGCCGCCCCACCAAGCGCGACCGCCGCGAACTCGAACGCCTCCGCGGCCTGGCCCTCGGCACCCCCACCGGTTTCGCCGGCCCCGGCCCCTCCACCGGCCGCGTCGGCCCGACCGGCACGGGCGGCTCGGGCACGGGCGGCCGCAAAGGCACCGGCGGTCCGGGCGGCCGTGGCGGACACCGCGGCTCCGCCACGGGCGACTGACCCGACGGCCCCGGCGGCCCCGGCGGTCCCCCGCACGGCAGGTGAGCCGGCAGGCCCGGCCGCCTGCCCCGCCCCCCTGTCGTCGGCCCGCCCGGGCGACCGCCCAAGACCCGCGCGGCCCCCGCTCATCCCACCGGCACGGCCCTCACCCATACCCCGTCCGGGGTCAGATACCTGTCGACCCGCAGTCCCGCCTCCGCCAGCGCCGACTCGAACCGCTCCTTCGTCAGGGGCCTGGACAGGAAGGTCTGGGTCCAGACCGCGTCCGGGAACACGTACTCCGCGTGGACCGAGTGCACGCCCTCGCCGGCCGGCTCCACCGAGGTGATCCGGACGGTGAAGCCGCTCGGGTCGACCCGCTCCCTGGGCACCTTCGTGTGGTAGTCCGCGCCCTCCCGCTGGATGAGCACACAGCCGCCCTCCGCCACATGCCGGGCACAGGTGCGCAGCAGGCCCCTGCGCACCTCCTCGTCACCGGCGTGCACCAGGAACGACCCGAGCATCACCACGTCGAACGTCTCGCCCAGGTCGAGGGTCTCGATGGGACCGCATATCGTGCGCGCCCCGCGGACCCGGGCCAGCATGTCGGCGGACTCGTCCACGGCCGTGACCGTGAAGCCGCGTTCCAGCAGCGGATGGGTCACCCGGCCGACCCCGCTGCCCAGCTCCAGGATGTGCGCCCCGGCCGGTACCGCGGCGGCGATGACGTCCGGCTCGTCCCCCACCGGCAGCCGTGCGTAGAGCTCGACCGCGCATCCGTCCGGGGTGATCGCCCCCGGCCCCGTGCCCTCGTATCCCTCACGCATCTCGATCTTCATACCCGGACAACGGCCCACGCCCGTACGCCCGTTCCCCCTCTCCTCCGATTCACTCTTTCGAGTTATTCAGGCCGGAACGGGAACCATCCGTGCCCGATGCGTCCGGGTCCCCGCGCCGCGGATCCGGGGCCGGGCCGGGCGTTGGTGCGGATCGGAATCGAAGAGTACGTTGCAAGGAGGAGTGATGGTCCGATGCGTACGGGCAGTGAACCGGCGACCGCGCGCAGTGCCCTGCGGGCGCGGTTCTGGCTGAGCGTGTGGGGGCTGGCCTGGACGGCCCTCGGCACGGTGGCGTTCGCGCTGGCCGGGCGGCCCGGGTGGGCGGCGGCGTGCGCGGCGCTGTGGCTGGTGACCACCGTCGACCTGGCCGTGGTCCTGCGGCACATCCGGCAGGGACCGCACTACCAGCCGGGCCGTGACGTACCGCCGTACCAGCCGCCGGAGGACGGACCACCGTACCCGCCCCCGCCGGGGCACCGCCCTCCGGGCCGGCGGCCGTATCGCGGGTGGCCGGGCCCGCGGCACCCCTGAGCGAGCACGACGGGCACTCCCTGTCCGGACCGGCCGGGCGCGCGCTGTCGGTGGCATCCGGGCGTCAGTCGTCGAAGCGCGCCGCCTTCAGGTACTGCGGGTTGGGGTCCAGCGCGGCGGCCAGCCGGAAGTGCCGCTTGGCCTGGTCGGGACGGCCCTGGCGTTCGTAGGTGCGGGCCAGGGCGAAGTGCGCGAACGCGTTGTCCGGCTCGCGTTCCAGCACGATGGTGAACTCCAGCTCGGCGGGGCGCAGTTGTGCCGCGGCGAAGAAGGCACGCGCGCGCAGCAGCCGGGCCGCCGTGTTCTCGGGGTGCGCGGCGATGACCGAGTCGAGCAGCTTCACCGCGCCCCGCGGGTCCCGCGCGTTGAGCAGTTGCTCGGCGGCACGGAAGTCGATGACATGCGTTTCCGGAGTGCGTCCGGTGGAACCGCTGGTCTCGGGCACGGCTGAGTCCTTCCCTTGCTCCGGCGGTTCAACGCCCCGAAGCGGTCGGCTATTCCGCGCCGGCGCTCCCCTGCCGCGCCCGGCGGGCGAGGCCGTCCCACACTTCGGCGACCCGCTCGCGCAGGGCGTCCAGGGGCACGTCGTTGTCGATGACGATGTCCGCGATCTCCCGGCGCTGCTCGCGCGTCGCCTGCGCGGCCATCCGCGCGCGTGCGTCCTCCTCGGTCATCCCGCGCAGCCGTACCAGCCGGTCGAGCTGGGTGCCGGGGCTCGCGTCCACGACGATGACGACGTCGTAGAGCGGTGCGAGACCGTTCTCGGTGAGCAGGGGGACGTCGTGGACCACCACGGCGTCCTCGGGCACGGCGCTCTCCAGTTCGCGGGAACGGTCCCGCACCAGCGGGTGCACGATCGAGTTGAGGACGGCGAGCTTCTCCGGGTCGGCGAACACGATGGAGCCGAGCCGGGGCCGGTCGAGGCCGCCGTCGGCGGCGAGGACGTCCGGGCCGAAGGCGTCGACCACGGCGGCGAGGCCGGGGGTGCCGGGCGCCACGACCTCGCGGGCGATGCGGTCCGAGTCGATCAGGACGGCCCCGTGCTCCACGAGCAGCCGCGACACCTCGCTCTTGCCGGCGCCGATCCCGCCGGTCAGGCCCACTGTCAGCATGAGCGGAAGCCTAGACGCCCGGCCGGGAGGCCGGTGCGGCAGGTGCCGGCCGGCGCCCGCGTCCCCGCCGCCCGTGTCCTCGCCTCAGTTGTCGCCCTCCCGCTCCGCCAGGAACTTCTCGAACTCCCGCCCGATCTCGTCGGCCGACGGGATCTCCACGGGCTCGGCCAGCATGTTGCCCCGGGTCTCGGCGCCCGCCGCCGCGTCGTACTGGTGCTCCAGCCCCTGGACGAGCGCGGTCAGTTCCTCGTCGCCCTCCCGGATCTGCCGGTCGATCTCGGTCTGGGTGCGGTGGGCGTCCGTGCGCAGCGCGTGGGCCACGCCGGGCAGCACCAGGCCGGTGGCGGCCGTGACGGCCTCCAGGACGGTCAGGGCGGCGTCCGGGTACGGGGAGCGGGCGATGTAGTGCGGGACGTGCGCGGCGACGCCCAGGACGTCGTGGCCGGCCTCCATGAGGCGGTACTCGACCAGGGATTCGGCGCTGCCGGGCACCTGCGCCTCGTCGAAGGGGCTGCGGTGGCCGGGGACGAGGTCGGTGCGGTTGCCGTGCGGGGTCAGGCCCACCGGGCGGGTGTGCGGGACGCCCATGGGGATGCCGTGGAAGTTCACGGACAGGCGCACGCCGAGCCGTTCCACGATCTGCCGCACCGCCGCCGCGAACCGCTCCCACTCCACGTCCGGTTCGGGACCGGACAGCAGCAGGAAGGGGGCGCCGGTGGTGTCCTGGACGAGGTGGACCTCGATGGCCGGGGTCTCGTAGCCGGTCCAGCGGTCCCGCTGGAAGGTCAGCAGGGGTCGGCGGGCCCGGTAGTCCACGAGCCGGTCGTGGTCGAACCGGGCCACGACCTGGTGGGGCAGTGAGTCGAGCAGCCGGTCGACGATCTGGTCGCCGGTCTCGCCCGCGTCGATGTATCCGTCGAAGTGGTAGAGCATGACAAGGCCGGCCGACTCCTGGGCGAGCGCCATGTCCACCACGGCGAGGCCCTTCGGCTCCCATGCGTACAAACCCTGCGGATCAAGCACTGTGACCGCTCCTCCTCGTGTTCGTCATGGACAACGCGGCCCGGAACAGCGGAATTCCCGCCACGCGCCGCTCGTCGGGGATCTCCTGCGGAACGACGCCTTGACGGCCTGTCACATGGTCCGTACCTTCACGGGCGTCGAGTTCACGGTGACGATCGCCGTTCATGTGGGGGAAAGACGGGAAGGCACTCCGATGCGCATACGCACGCCGCTCACCGCCCTGCTCGCCACCGCCCTCGCCACCGGCGGCCCGGCCCTGTCCGCCACCGGAGCCGCCTCGGCCGCCGGCACCATCGAGGTCACGACCGCCGCCCAGCTGAAGACCGCGCTCGCCGCCGCCCGGCCCGGGGACACGATCCACCTGGCGGACGGCACCTACACCGGCAACTTCAAGGTGACCACCCCGGCCACGGCCGCCGCCCGCATCACCCTGACCGGCTCCCCGGGCGCCGTACTCACCGCCGGCGGCGGCTACGGGCTGCACCTGAACGGTGCCTCGTACTGGACGGTCAGCGGCCTGACCGTGACCGGCGGGCAGAAGGGGATCATGGTCGACGCGGCCAGGGGTGTCGTCCTGGACGGTGTCACGGTGCACGGCCTGGACATGGAAGGCGTGCACTTCCGCGCCTCCAGCGCGGACGGCGTGATCGAGAACTCGAGGATCTACGACACCGGGAACGACGGCCGGGGCATGGGCGAGGGCGTGTACGTGGGCACCGCGAACACGCTGTCCGACCGGAGCGACCGCGTGCGGATCCTGAACAACACGATCGGCCCGGACGTGGGCGGCGAGAACGTCGACATCAAGGAGGGCACGACCGGTGCGCGGATCATCGGCAACACCTTCGACGGCAGTGGCCTGACCGGCGCCAACTACGACGACTCCTGGGTCGACGTGAAGGGCAACGACGTCCTCGTCCAGGACAACACCGGCACCGCCACCACCAATGACGGCTACCAGACCCACACCCAGCAGCCCGGCTGGGGCTGCGGCACGGTCTTCCAGGGCAACAAGTCGACTCTGACGGGCGCGACCGGCCCGACCCGCCTGGCGATCGACGTCACCCACCACAGCGCCACCTGCCCGGCCACGGTCTACGCCAGCAACACCGTCACGGACGGCAAGGGCCTGACGAACATCCCGGTCACTCCCTGAGGAGCGCGCGGAACTGCGTGACGAGCCACGACGGACCCGCGGCCGAGTCCCGACCGCACCAGCCCCCCGCACCACCGGAAAACCCTGAAGGGCCGCACCTCGAAAGGTACGGCCCCTCAGCGAACTATCGGCTAAGCCTCAGCGGCTGCGCTCAGCTCTGGCCTCCGGCCAGCTTCTCGCGCAGCGCGGCCAGCGCCTCGTCCGAGGCCAGCGCACCGGAGGTGTCCGCACCCTCGGAGGAGTACGAACCGCCACCCGCGGCCGGAGCGGCACCGGCGGCGTCGCCACCCTCGGCAGCGGCCTGGGCGTCCGCCTCGCGGGACTTGATGACCTGCTGCTGGTGCTGCTCGAAGCGGGACTGCGCCTCGGCGTACTGGCGCTCCCACTCCTCGCGCTGCTTCTCGTAGCCCGGCAGCCAGTCGTTGGTCTCCGGGTCGAAGCCCTCGGGGTAGATGTAGTTGCCCTGGTCGTCGTAGGACGCGGCCATGCCGTACAGGGTCGGGTCGAACTCGACGACCGACGGGTCGGCGCCGAAGGCCTCGTTGGCCTGCTTCAGCGAGAGGCTGATGCGGCGACGCTCGAGGTCGATGTCGATGACCTTGACGAAGATCTCGTCGTTGACCTGGACGACCTGCTCCGGGATCTCCACGTGGCGCTCGGCCAGCTCGGAGATGTGGACCAGACCCTCGATGCCCTCGTCCACGCGGACGAACGCACCGAACGGCACCAGCTTCGTGACCTTGCCGGGCACGACCTGGCCGATCTGGTGGGTGCGGGCGAACTGCTGCCACGGGTCTTCCTGGGTCGCCTTCAGCGACAGGGAGACGCGCTCGCGGTCCATGTCGACGTCGAGGACCTCGACGGTGACCTCCTGGCCGACCTCGACAACCTCGGACGGGTGGTCGATGTGCTTCCAGGACAGCTCGGAGACGTGGACCAGACCGTCGACGCCACCCAGGTCCACGAAGGCACCGAAGTTGACGATCGAGGAGACCACACCGGAACGGACCTGACCCTTCTGGAGGGTCGTGAGGAACGTCTGGCGGACCTCGGACTGGGTCTGCTCCAGCCAGGCACGGCGGGACAGGACCACGTTGTTGCGGTTCTTGTCCAGCTCGATGATCTTGGCCTCGAGCTCCTTGCCGACGTACGGCTGGAGGTCGCGGACACGGCGCATCTCGACCAGGGAGGCCGGCAGGAAGCCACGGAGGCCGATGTCGAGGATGAGACCACCCTTGACGACCTCGATGACGGTACCGGTGACGATGCCGTCCTCTTCCTTGATCTTCTCGATGGTGCCCCAGGCACGCTCGTACTGGGCGCGCTTCTTCGAGAGGATCAGGCGGCCTTCCTTGTCCTCCTTCTGGAGGACCAGGGCCTCGATCTCGTCGCCGACGGCCACGACCTCGTTCGGGTCGACGTCGTGCTTGATCGAGAGCTCGCGGCTCGGGATGACACCTTCGGTCTTGTAACCGATGTCGAGCAGGACCTCGTCCCGGTCGACCTTCACGATGACGCCGTCGACGATGTCGCCGTCGTTGAAGTACTTGATCGTCTCGTCGATCGCTGCGAGGAATGCTTCCTCGTTACCGATGTCGTTGACCGCTACCTGCGGGGTGGTGGCGGTGGTCTCGGTGCTGCTCGTCATGTGGGAAAGGGCTCCGGTACGGACATTGAAGTCGTAGGTACTGCTTACGCCGGGAGCCCGTTTCGCTCTGCAGAAGCCGGACAGCCAAGGAAGCGCCTCCCCATTACTGGCGATGGCGCCTCGACAACCGAGGGGACATACAACAGATGCGAGCGCAGCCTGCTACGTCTGAGGTGCGCAGGCCCGCAGCGCAACTTGTAGCATACGGGGGCAGCCGGGCAGGGTCAATGCGCGACAGTGGACACCCGGGGCGGATCGCCGCATATCCGGCGGAGAAAACGCGTCGACAGGCCGCACGGGCCCGTGGGAACCCTCCCATTCGGCCCTTCCGGCGGGCTGGACGGAAGAGTACGACGAGGGAGCCGATCATCCAAGAGCCGGAAACGCACGACCCCCAGCGGTCCGAAGGGTTCGAGCCGGAGGCCACCCGGCGTGACGCGGACGTCACGGAAAGCACGCGGGCCAATCGGGGCTGGTGGGACCGGAACGCGGACGAGTACCAGACCGAGCACGGCACCTTCCTCGGCGACGACCGCTTCGTGTGGGGCCCGGAGGGCCTGGACGAGATGGAGGCCGGGCTGCTCGGCCGGCCGGAGGAGCTGAAGGGCAAGGACGTCCTGGAGATCGGCGCGGGCGCGGCGCAGTGCGCGCGCTGGCTGGCCGCCCGGGGCGCGCGGCCGGTGGCCCTGGACCTCTCGCACCGCCAGCTCCAGCACGCGCTGCGGATCGGCGGGGCCTTCCCGCTGGTCTGCGCCGACGCCGGCGCGCTGCCCTTCGCGGACGGCGCCTTCGACCTGGCGTGCTCCGCGTACGGGGCGCTGCCGTTCGTGGCCGACCCGCGGCTGGTGCTGCGCGAGGTGTACCGGGTGCTGCGGCCGGGCGGGCGGTTCGTGTTCTCGGTGACGCATCCGATCCGCTGGGCGTTCCCGGACGAGCCGGGCCCCGAGGGCCTGTCGGTGTCCGCGTCCTACTTCGACCGCACGCCCTACGTGGAGCAGGACGAGCAGGGCCGCGCGGTGTACGTGGAGCATCACCGGACGCTGGGCGACCGGGTGCGGGACATCGTGGCGTCCGGCTTCCGGCTGGTGGACCTGGTGGAGCCGGAGTGGCCGACGTGGAACACCTCGGAGTGGGGCGGCTGGTCGCCCCTGCGCGGGAGCCTGATCCCGGGCACGGCGATCTTCGTGTGCGAACGGGACTGAAGCGGTCCGGGCGGGACCGAAGCCTTCCGGGCGGGACCGAAGCCGTCCGAAAACCGTCCGCGTGTGCCCACGCGATCACCCAGTGTGATCACGAGGGCGCACGCGCGCGTGGGGGGCCGTTTTCCCGTCGTACGACACTGGGGACGTGATCCGTTACGACGCTCTGGACGCGCTGCCCGTGCGCTCCGCCCTGCCCGCCCTGACCGACGCCCTGGAGGGTGAGGGGACCGCCGTCCTGGTGGCCCCGCCCGGCACCGGCAAGACGACGCTGGTGCCGCTCGTGCTCGCGGGGCTGGTGGGGGACGGTCCGGCGCGGCGGGTGGTGGTGGCCGAGCCGCGGCGGATCGCGGCGCGGGCGGCGGCCCGGCGCATGGCGTGGCTGCTGGGCGAGCGGCCGGGTGAGAGCGTCGGCTTCACGGTGCGCGGCGAGCGCGCGGTGGGGCGGCACACGCGCGTGGAGGTCGTGACGACCGGCGTCCTGCTCCAGCGGCTCCAGCGCGACCAGGAGCTGGCCGGGGTGGACGTGGTGGTCCTGGACGAGTGCCACGAGCGGCATCTGGACGCCGACACGGTGGCCGCGTTCCTGTGGGACGTGCGGCAGGCGCTGCGGCCGGAGCTGCGGCTGGTGGCCGCGTCGGCGACCACGGACGCCGAGGGGTGGTCACGGCTGCTCGGCGGGGCGCCGGTGGTGGAGGCGGCGGGGGTGGCGCATCCGGTGGAGGTGGTGTGGGCGCCGCCGGCCCGTCCGCTGCGGCCGCCGCACGGGATGCGGGTGGATCCGGCGCTGCCGGCGCATGTGGCGTCGGTGGTGCGGCGGGCGCTGGCCGAGCGGGACGGGGACGTGCTGTGCTTCCTGCCCGGCGTGGGCGAGATCGCGCGGGTGGCGGGGCTGCTCGGGGAGCTCGGCGGGGTGGAGGTGCTCCAGGTGCACGGGCGGGCTCCGGCGGCGGTGCAGGAGGCGGTGCTGTCGGCCGGGGAGCGGCGCCGGGTGGTGCTGGCGACGTCCGTGGCCGAGTCGTCGCTGACCGTGCCCGGGGTGCGGGTGGTGGTCGACTCGGGGCTGGCCCGGGAGCCGCGGGTGGATCACGCGCGCGGGCTGAGCGGGCTGACCACCGTGCGGGCGTCGCGGGCGGCCGGGCGGCAGCGGGCGGGCCGGGCCGGGCGTGAGGCGCCGGGGGTGGTGTACCGGTGCTGGGCTCAGGCCGAGGACGGCCGGCTGCCGGCTTTCCCGGCGCCGGAGATCAAGGTGGCCGATCTGACCTCGTTCGCCCTTCAGGCGGCCTGCTGGGGCGATCCGGACGCCTCCGGGCTGGCGCTGCTGGATCCGCCGCCGGGCGGGGCGATGGCGGCGGCCCGCTCCGCGCTGACGGCGGTCGGGGCGGTGGACGGTGCCGGGCGGGCCACACGGACCGGCACGCGGCTGGCCCGGCTGGGGGTGCACCCCCGGCTGGGGCGGGCGCTGCTGGACACGGGCGGGGACGGGGCCGCGGTGGTCGCGCTGCTCTCCGAGGAGGTGCCGCGGGAGTACGGCGACGACCTGGCGGGCGCGCTGCGGCGGGCCCGGGCCGGCGGTGACGCCTACGGCGCGCGGTGGGCGGCGGAGGTACGGCGGCTGCGCGCCGTCTCGGCCGGGTCCGCGCGCCCGCCCGCGCGGGACGGGGCCGTCCGGGTCCCTCCGGGTGCCGGCGACGACCGGCTCGCCGGGCTGGTCGCCGCGCTCGCGTTTCCCGAGCGGGTGGCCAGGCTCGACGGGGGGTCGTACCTCATGGCGTCCGGGACCCGGGTCGAACTGGCCGAGGGGTCGGGGCTGCGGGGGGCTCCGTGGATCGTCGTCGCCGTCGCCGACCGGCCCGCGGGCAGGGGGCACGCGCGCGTGCGGCTCGGCGCGGCCGTCGACGAGGACGTGGCGCGGGCCGCCGCCGGGGCGCTGCTCGGTGAGCGGGACGAGGTGTGCTGGGCCGGCGGGGATGTCGTGGCCCGGCACGTCGAGCGGCTGGGGGCGATCGAGCTGGCCGTATGCCCCCTGAAGGACGCCGGACCGGCCCTCGTACGCGCCGCCCTGCTCGACGGGCTCCGGGAGGAGGGGTTCGGGCTGCTGCGCTGGTCGCCGGAGGCGCTGGGGCTGCGGCAGCGGCTGGCGTTCCTGCGGGCGCACCTCGGGGAGCCCTGGCCGGACGTGTCGGACGACGCGCTGCACGCGCGCGTGGACGAGTGGCTGGAGCCGGAGCTGGGCCGGGCCCGGCGGCGGGCCGATCTCGCCCGGATCGACGCGGGGCAGGCGCTGGCCCGGCTGCTGCCGTGGGCGGGCGGGGAGGCGGCCCGGCTGGAGGAGCTGGCGCCCGAGCGGATCACCGTACCGAGCGGGTCCCGGATCCGGATCGACTACCGGGATCCGGAGCGGCCGGTGCTCGCCGTGAAGCTCCAGGAGCTGTTCGGGCTGCGGGAGACGCCGGCCGTGGCGGGTGTGCCGCTGCTGGTGCACCTGCTCTCCCCCGCCGGGCGGCCCGCCGCCGTCACGGCCGATCTCGCCTCCTTCTGGGCGGACGGTTACCGGGCCGTGCGGGCGGAACTGCGCGGCCGGTACCCCAAGCACCCGTGGCCCGAGGACCCGGCGACCGCCGAGCCCACCCGGTACACCAACGCGCGGCTCAGGCGCTGACCGGCGCGGGCTCCCCGGGCCGGGCGGGTGCCGGCCGTGGCAACGCGCGGGTGAGACGAGAAACAGCGGCGCGGGCACGGACGAGGGCGCCCTCCCCGGTGAGCGGGGAGGGCGCCCCGGTGGTGTGCCGCGCGGCCTCAGGAGGAGGCGGACGGATCCGGGGCGGGGCTGCCCGAGGAGGTGGACGGGTCCGGCGTGGGGACGGCCGGGGAACCGGCGGCTTCCACCGTCAGCGGTACGGTCACCGTCGCGCCGCCCGCGGTGGTGACGCGGAGCAGGAAGGTGCCGGCGGTGTCGTCGGCGTACAGCTTGGGCAGCGTGAGCAGGCCCTTCGCGTCCGTCCGGAGGCCGGTGAGGGTGCGTACGGGCTTTCCGTCGGCGTCCTTGAAGTAGGGGCCCTTGTCGTTCGCCGTGGCGTCGAGGAGGGACTTGACCACGGTGGCGGTGGCCGCGACCTTGTCCGCCGCGGCGCCCCGGTACGTCGCCTTCAGCTGCACCTGCTGGGCGAACTCGCCGCCCGCGGTGCAGGTCAGCGGCGTGGTGCTGGTGCGGGCCAGGGCGTCGGCGACGCGCTCGGTGACGGTCGCGGTGTAGTCGACGCCCTTGACCTGGCGGCCCACCACGGCCGCGGTGACCTTGAAGGCGCCCGTCTTCTCCCCGGCCTGGAGCGGCGGGGCGAGCGCGACGCCCTTGGCGTCGGTGGCGACCGTCGCGACGGTCTCGCCGCCGGCGAAGGTGGCGTCGGTGTCGCCGGTGAGCGTGAACCTGATCCTGACCTTGGCGACGGACTTGCCGACCTTGGTCTCGGCGCGCACCCCGATCCGCTCGGTGAAGGCGTCGCCGGCCATGGCGGTGAGCTTTCCGGTGCCCGTGCCCGTCAGGTGGTCCACGAGGTCGGTGGGCGTCCCCGGGGGCGTGGGCGTGGGCGTCGGCGGGACGGGCGGCTTCGGGGTGGGGGGCTTGGGGCTGGGCGTCTCGTTGCCGCCGTCGCCGTCGCCGGGTGTGTGGGGCTTCGGAGCCGGCTTGGTCGTGGGCGGCTGGGTCGGGCGCGGGGACGGGGACGGGATGCTGTGGGTGCCCTGGTCGCTGCGGTGCTCCGGGACGCCACCGGTGCCGTCGGGGATGGTGTGGGTGCCCTTGCGGTAGTACTCCATCCAGTTCAGGACCAGGGCGAGGTAGTCCTGCGAGTTGTTGTAGCTGAGGATCGCGCTGTGCAGGTCGGCCTCGCGGGACAGGTCCCAGTCGTTGCGGCACAGGTAGTGGCCCGCGGCGAGCGCGGCGTCGTAGATGTTGTTGGGGTCCTTCTCGCCGTCGCCGTTGCCGTCGCGGCCGGCCCAGGCCCAGGTGGACGGGATGAACTGCATGGGCCCGACGGCCTGGTCGTAGCTGCTGTTGCCGTCGTACGCGCCGCCGTCGGTGTCCGGTATGAGCGCGAAGCCGTTGCCGTCGAGCTGCGGGCCGAGGATGCGGTGCAGAGTGGTGCCGTCGGCGTCGACCTGTCCGCCGCGGGCCTGCCCGGACTCGACGTTGCCGATGGCGGCCAGCAGCTGCCAGGGCATGTTGCAGCCGGGCTTGGAGGTGCGCAGTTCGGCCGCGGCCTTCTGGTAGGCGTCGAGGACCGTCGCCGGGATGCCCGCCTCCGCGTCGCCCCGGGAGACGGGTGTGCCGACGGGGGCCGAGGGACTGGGCGCGGGGCTCTTCAGCGGCGGAAGGTCCGTGTAGTACGGCGAGTTGCCGGTGGCGCCGCCGGTGCCGTCCGGTACGGAGTTCGTGGCTTCGGCCGTCGCGGGTCTGTTGTCCTCGCCGGCCACTCCCGGAGCCTGGGACGCGGAGAGAGCCGCGACCGCCGCCGCGGCCACGGCGGTGCTCGCCGCCCCCTTGCGCAGTCGCCTGCCGAAATGCGCCGCCATAGAGTGAACCCCTCCCGTGGACGCCCGCGCGTCCGTCTCCGTCTTCGCCTGCCTCGCTCTGGTGTGACGGTTGACCCGGTGCTCTGGTTGCCCCTGTGCCGTCATTGCGTCCGAGCGCCGAGTGTGCCACCGTGCGCGCGGCAGGGGGACCCTGGTGACCCTACGACAACTTGCCGTGGGCCGGCACGCGTTGATGCCCGAAGTTCACCGTTTGGCCAACCCCGGTTGTCTCGCGCGGCCTTGGAGCGGCGTCCCGGATACTGGCCGGATCCGGTCACCGGCGGTCCCGTACGGGCCGTCGTACGCTCAGGAGGCTCTGTTGCCGTTCACGCTCAGCCATGCGGCGGCCGTGCTGCCCGCGGTCCGCCGGGACGGGGGCGGGCGGGCCCGGCTGGTACCCACGGTGCTCGTGACGGGTTCCTGCGCGCCCGATCTGCCCTACTACGCGGCCGATTTCCTGCCGGGCGGCATGGAGTCCGGCTCGGTCACGCACGCGTTCGCCGGAGTCGTCACGGTCGATGCGCTCCTCGCCTGGGCGCTCGCGGGGCTGTGGCTGCTGGTCCGGGAGCCGTTGCTCGCGCTGCTGCCGCGGGCGTGGCAGGGGCGGCCGGCCGCCCTGCTGCGCTGCGGGGCGCCCCGCGCGCGCGTGCGGGGCGGGACGGTGGGCCGCTGGTACGCCTCCGCGGTGCTCGGCGCGCTGACCCATGTGGTGTGGGACGCGTTCACCCATCACGACCGGTGGGGTACGCGGCTGATTCCGGCCATCGGACGGGACCGTCCGGCGGGCGTGCCGCTGTACACCTGGCTGCAGTACGGGTCGTCGGCGGTGGGCGCCGTACTGATCGTGGTGTTCGTGGTCCGGGCGCTGCGACGGCTGCCCGGCGGGGTGCCCGTGGGGGTGCCGGTGCTGTCCGTACGGGACCGGTGGTGGGCGCTCGCGGTGATCGGGGGCTGCGCGCTGGCGGGGGCGGTGCAGCGGACGGCCCACTGGTGGGAGCGGGGCGGTACGGGCACGCGGCCCTGGGAGCTGGTGCCCACCCTGTGTTTCGGGGTGGGCGCCGGGCTGGTGCCGGGGCTGCTGGTGTACGCCGTGGCGGTCAGGGTCTGGCGTCCGGCCGCTGATCACGGGGGTCGTGGGGGCCACGGCGGGGTGGTCGGTGCGGGCCGGGGGCGGCGGGTCGCCCGGTGAGGGGGGCGACGAAGACCGTGAGCTTGTTCCGGGGGCGGGCTCTGGGGAGCAGGGCGAGCGCGAGGGCGAGATAGCCGCGGGCCAGGTCGGTCCACTGGCGCCAGTCGGGGAGGCGCGCGGGGCGGGCGGCCGGCCCGCGGCCCAGGCCCTTGGTGACGGTGCGGACGGTCGTGGCCAGGTCGGCCGGGATGCGGGCGGTGCTTGCGTCGGCCGCGAGGGCCGGGACCGGCGCGGCGGGCACGGCCTGCGCCGAGGCGACACCCGCCCAGGCCCCGGCGGCTGCCTCGGGCGTCCGGCGGTGAAGCATGCGTATACCCATGCCCGCAGTGTTGCGGCTGCGGGCGGTGGGGGGCGTTTTGGCGGGGGCCACGAGAGTGACGGGCCCTCCGGGGGTTCGGCCGGGTTGTGGGGGTGGGCGTCGTTTTCGGGGTGCGCTCTTGGGGTGGTTCGGGGGCGGTTCGAGGCTGTTTTGGAAGCGGCTCGGGCTGTTTCGGGTGCGGTGGGTTCGGCACCGCCGGTCCGCGCCGTGGTGGTTGATCGCCGTCGCGGCGGAGAACGGGGAAGGGCGCGGAGGGGGAGGGGCGGTGGCAGTGGCCGGCCGGTGCGCGGAGGTGGTCCGTGCGGCGGCGGACGGCCAGTGCCACGGACCCCGCCCCTGCGGCGGCGGACGCCCCGTCTGGCGGCGGACGCCCGGTGTGGCGGCGGAGAGCTGGCACGGAGCGGAGCGCGAAGGCTCTGTCGGTCCGGGGCAACTCTCCGCCACCTGGGGGGTCAATGGGCCGCGGATTCCCAGTCCGGGCCGACGCCGACCGAGACGTCCAGGGGAGCCCTCAGCTGGACGGCGTTCGCCATCTCGCGGCGGACGATCTCCTCCGTGACCGCCCGCTCGCCGGGGGCGATCTCCAGGACGATCTCGTCGTGGACCTGGAGCAGCATGCGGGACTTCAGGTCCGCCGCCCGCAGCGCGCTGTCCACCTTGAGCATGGCGATCTTCACGATGTCCGCCGCCGTGCCCTGGATGGGCGCGTTGAGGGCCATGCGCTCGGCCGCCTCCCGGCGCTGGCGGTTGTCGCTGTTGAGGTCGGGCAGGTAGCGGCGGCGGCCGAACAGCGTCGCCGTGTAGCCCGTGGCGCGCGCCTCGTCGACCGCCCGGCGCAGATAGTCCCGCACCCCGCCGAAGCGTTCGAAGTAGGCGTCCATCAGGGCGCGGGCCTCGCCCGCGTCGATGTTCAGCTGCTGGGAGAGGCCGAACGCGGACAGGCCGTAGGCGAGGCCGTACGACATCGCCTTGATCTTGCGGCGCATCTCCGCGTCCACCGCCCCCGGCTCCACCCCGAACACCTGGGACGCGGCCGTGGTGTGCAGGTCCTCGCCGGAGGTGAACGCCCGGATCAGGCCCTCGTCCTCGGAGAGGTGGGCCATCACCCGCAGCTCGATCTGGCTGTAGTCCGCGGTCATCAGGGACTCGAAGCCCTCGCCGACCACGAAGCCCCGGCGGATCGCCCGGCCCTCGTCGGTGCGCACCGGAATGTTCTGCAGGTTCGGGTCGGTGGAGGACAGGCGTCCGGTCGCGGCCACCGTCTGGTTGAACGTGGTGTGGATACGGCCGTCGCCCGCGATGGTCTTGATCAGGCCCTCGACGGTCACCCGGAGCTTCGCCTGCTCACGGTGGCGGAGCATGATCACGGGCAGTTCGTTGTCGGTCTGGGTGGCGAGCCAGGCCAGGGCGTCGGCGTCGGTGGTGTACCCGGTCTTGGTCTTCTTCGTCTTCGGCAGCGCCAGCTCGCCGAAGAGGACCTCCTGGAGCTGCTTGGGCGAGCCCAGGTTGAACTCGCGGCCGGCCGCCGCGTGCGCCTCCTTCACGGCCTGCTGCACCGCGCCCGCGAACATCTGCTCCATCGCCTCCAGGTGCGCCCGGTCGGCAGCGATGCCGTGCCGCTCCATGCGGGCGAGCAGCGCGGAGGTGGGCAGCTCCATGTCCTGGAGCAGATCCGCCGCGCCGACCTCCCTCAGGCGGTCCCCGAACGCCTCGCCCAGGTCCAGGACCGCGCGGGCCTGGACCATCAGCGCCTCCGCCTCGGCGCCCTCGTCCGCGCCGAAGGCCAGCTGGCCGTCGGCCGCGGCGGCGGGGGTCAGCTCGCGGTGCAGGTACTCCAGGGACAGCGCGTCCAGGTCGAAGGAGCGGCGGCCGGGCTTGACCAGGTACGCGGCGAGCGCGGTGTCCATGCCGACGCCCTCGACGCGCCAGCCGTGCTCGGCGAAGACCCGCATGGCGCCCTTGGCGTCGTGGAACACCTTGGGGCGGCCGGCGTCGGCCAGCCAGGCGGCGAACGCGTTCTCGTCGGCCTCGTCCAGCTCGGACGGGTCGAACCAGGCCGCCGCTCCCCCGGCCGCGGCGAGCGCGATCTCGGCGACCGAGCCGGTGCCCAGGGCCCAGGTGTCGACGGTGGCGACGCCCAGCGGCCCGGCGCCGTGCTCGGCGAGCCAGGGGGCCAGCTCGCCGGTGCGCAGGATGCTGCCGTCGATCTCGACGCCGTCGGCGGTGACCGGGGCGGCCTCGGTCTCCTCCGTGCCGGGGTCGACGGCGAAGAGGCGCTCGCGCAGCGACGGGTTGCGGATCTCCAGGGTGTCCAGGATCATCGCCACGGCCTTGCGGTCGTACGGCGCCCGCTCCAGGTCGGCGACCGTCCTGGACAACTCGACCTGCCGCTCCAGCTCGGTGAGGACGCGGTTGAGCTTGACGGACTCCAGGTGGTCCCGGAGGTTCTGGCCCGCCTTGCCCTTGACCTCGTCGGCCCGCTCGACCAGTTCGGCGAAGGAGCCGAACTGGTTGATCCACTTCGCCGCGGTCTTCTCGCCGACGCCCGGGATGCCGGGCAGGTTGTCGGACGGGTCGCCGCGCAGGGCCGCGAAGTCCGGGTACTGGGCGGGCGTCAAGCCGTACTTCTCGAAAACCTTCTCCGGGGTGAACCGGGTCAGCTCCGAGACACCCTTCGTGGGGTACAGCACGGTGATGTTCTCGGTGATCAGCTGGAAGGAGTCGCGGTCGCCGGTGACGATCAGCACCTCGAAGCCCTCGGCCTCGGCCTGGGTGGCGAGGGTGGCGATGACGTCGTCCGCCTCGTACCCCTCGACGGCGAAGCGCGGGGCGTGCATGGCGTCGAGCAGCTCGCCGATCAGCTCCACCTGGCCCTTGAACTCGTCGGGGGTCTTGGAGCGGTTCGCCTTGTACTCGGTGAACCGCTCGGAGCGCCAGGTCTTGCGGGAGACGTCGAAGGCCACCGCGAAATGGGTGGGCGCCTCGTCACGCAGGGTGTTGGCCAGCATCGACGCGAAGCCGTAGATCGCGTTCGTCGGCTGGCCGGTCGCGGTCGTGAAGTTCTCCGCGGGCAGCGCGAAGAACGCGCGGTAGGCCAGCGAGTGCCCGTCCATGAGCATCAGCCGGGGACGGGTGCCGCCGGAGGTCTTGTCGGTCTGCTTCGGTGCTGTCTCTGCCACGTCACCGATCCTGCCACGAGCCACTGACAACCCGGACCGCCCGCCCGCGCCCGGTGTGAGCCCGGACACGGCGAGCGGCACGGTGCGTGACCGGGGCCGCCCCGGCGGGCGGGAGCGGAGCGGCCGGCCGCCGCCCCTTCGCCGAGTGAGGCGACGCCTCGTCAAGCAGGAGCGACACCGCCCCTCGGTAAAGAGCGGCGAAAGACACACCCCGCCGCGGGCAATGGTCCCGGCCCGCGCACGCCCGACCGGTGTCGGTGTCGGTGCCCCGTGGGAGGATCGGCGGCGGTACTTCTCACACGCAGTCGAAGGGGAGCGCGCGATGGCGACGAAGCCGCCCAAGGGTGATCCGGTCCAGGACGCGCCGCAGGTCGCGGAGCCGAAGCACGCGGCGGCGGGGCTGCCGGCCATCCGGCACACGCTGCGCGTCGCCCAGCGGCAGATGGGGGTGAAGCGCACCGCGCTCACGCTGCTGCGGGTGAACCAGAAGGACGGCTTCGACTGCCCGGGCTGCGCCTGGCCCGAGCCGGACCACCGGCACGCGGCGGAGTTCTGCGAGAACGGCGCCAAGGCGGTCGCCGAGGAGGCCACGCTGCGCCGGGTCACACCGGAGTTCTTCGCCGCGCACTCCGTCGCCGACCTGTCCGCCCGCAGCGGCTACTGGCTGGGCCAGCAGGGCCGGCTCACCCACCCCGTGTACCTGCCCGAGGGCGGCACGCACTACGAGCCGGTCTCCTGGGAGCGGGCCTTCGACATCATCGCCGAGGAGATCGCCGCGCTCGGCTCCCCCGACGAGGCCGTCTTCTACACCTCGGGCCGCACCAGCAACGAGGCCGCGTTCCTGTACCAGCTCTTCGCGCGCGAGCTGGGCACGAACAACCTGCCGGACTGCTCCAACATGTGTCACGAGTCGTCCGGGTCGGCGCTCGGCGAGACCATCGGCATCGGCAAGGGCAGCGTCCTGCTGGAGGACCTGTACCAGGCCGATCTGATCATCGTCGCGGGCCAGAACCCGGGCACGAACCATCCGCGCATGCTGTCCGCGCTGGAGAAGGCCAAGGCGAACGGCGCGAAGATCATCAGCGTCAATCCGCTGCCCGAGGCGGGCCTGGAGCGCTTCAAGAACCCGCAGACGCCCCAGGGCATGGTCCGGGGCGCGGCCCTGACCGACCTGTTCCTGCAGATCCGCATCGGCGGGGACCAGGCGCTCTTCCGGCTCCTGAACAAGCTGATCCTTCAGACGCAGGGCGCTGTCGACGAGGAGTTCGTCCGCGAGCACACCCACGGCTTCGAGGAGTTCGCGACGGTCGCGCGGGCCGCCGACTGGGAGGAGACGCTGGCCGCGACCGGTCTCACGCGCGCGGAGATCGAGCGGGCCCTCGCCATGGTCCTGGCCTCCGAGCGGACGATCGTGTGCTGGGCCATGGGCCTCACCCAGCACAAGCACTCGGTGCCGACCATCCGGGAAGTGGTCAACTTCCTGCTGCTGCGCGGCAACATCGGCCGGCCGGGCGCGGGTGTGTGCCCGGTGCGCGGGCACAGCAACGTCCAGGGCGACCGCACCATGGGCATCTTCGAGCGGCCCGCGCCGGCCTTCCTGGACGCCCTGGAGAGGGAGTTCGGGTTCGCGCCCCCGCGCGAGCACGGCTTCGACGTCGTACGGGCCATCCGCGCGCTGCGCGACGGCCGGGCGAAGGTCTTCTTCGCCATGGGCGGCAACTTCGTGTCCGCCTCGCCCGACACCGAGGTCACCGAGGCGGCGATGCGCCGGGCGCGGCTGACCGTGCACGTGTCGACGAAGCTGAACCGCTCGCACGTGGTCACGGGCGCGCGGGCACTGATCCTGCCCACCCTGGGGCGGACCGAGCGTGATGTGCGGGCGGGCGGCGAGCAGTTCGTGACGGTCGAGGACTCCATGGGCATGGTGCACGCCTCGCGCGGGCGCCTGGCCCCCGCGAGCCCGCACCTGCGCTCCGAGCCGGCCATCGTCTGCGGCCTGGCGCGCCGGGTGCTGGGCGAGCGCAGTGTCGTGCCGTGGGAGGAGTTCGCCGAGGACTACGGGGCGATCCGTGACCGCATCGCGCGCGTGATCCCCGGTTTCGAGGACTTCAACGCGCGCGTGGCCCGGCCCGGCGGCTTCGCGCTGCCGCACGCGCCGCGTGACGAACGGCGTTTCCCGACGGCGACGGGCAAGGCCAACTTCACCGCGGCACCGGTGGAGTACCCGGCGCTGCCCGAGGGCCGGCTGCTGTTGCAGACGCTGCGCTCGCACGACCAGTACAACACCACGATCTACGGTCTGGACGACCGTTACCGGGGCATCAAGGGCGGGCGCCGGGTGGTGCTGGTGCACCCGGAGGACGCCCGCGCGCTCGGGTTCGCCGAGGGGGCTTACGTCGACCTGGTGAGCGAGTGGCAGGACGGGGTGGAGCGGCGGGCGCCCGGCTTCCGGGTCGTGCCGTATCCGACGGCCCGGGGATGCGCGGCTGCGTACTACCCCGAGACGAACGTGCTGGTCCCGCTGGACGCGACCGCCGACACCAGCAACACCCCCGCCAGCAAGTCCGTCGTCGTACGTCTCGAAGCCCACACCGGGGACGCGGCCGGCCGTCTGGAACAATCGGCGGCCGAGTGAGCGTTTGCTCAGCGAGCAGACTGGTGTACGACGGACGGAGCCGGGCCCCATGGGTGAGCAGCAGCAAGTGAAGTTCCCGCAGCAGGTCATCGACGAGTACGCGGCGCTCGGCGTGGACCTGCCCGCCCTGTTCTCGGCCGGGCACCTGGGCACGCGCATGGGCGTACAGATCCTGGAGGCCTCGGCGGACCGGGTCGTCGGGACCATGCCGGTGGAGGGCAACACCCAGCCGTACGGCCTGCTGCACGGGGGCGCCTCCGCGGTGCTGGCGGAGACGCTGGGCTCGGTGGGCTCCATGCTGCACGGGGGCGTCTCGAAGATCGCGGTCGGCGTGGACCTCAACTGCACCCACCACCGCGGGGTCCGCTCGGGTCTGGTGACGGGCGTGGCCACGCCGGTGCACCGGGGCCGGTCGACGGCGACGTACGAGATCGTGATCAGCGACGAGCAGGGCCGCCGGGTCTGCTCGGCCCGCCTGACCTGCCTGCTCCGGGACGCCTGAGCGGACGGCCGGAAGGGCCGTCCGCAGCCACCGAAGGGGGACCATGTCCGACACGCACCACCGGGGCCCGCGGGTGCTGGTCTTCGACGTCAACGAGACGCTCAGCGACTTCACCGCGCTGCGCGGCCGTTTCGAGGACATCGGGGCCCCGGCCGAACTGATGCCGACCTGGTTCGCCGGAGTGCTGCGCGACGGGTTCGCCCTGACGGCCGCGGGCGCGTACGCGGACTTCGCGGCCCTCGCCCTGGACGGTCTGCGCACGCTGCTGCCGGCTGCTCCAGGGTGGACCGGTGACGTCGAGGCGGGCGCCCGGCACGTCCTGGACGGTCTGGCCGAGCTGGAGGTGCACCCCGATGTCCCGGACGGGGTACGGCGGTTGAGCGAGGCCGGATTCCGCCTGGTGACGATGACGAACGGCAACGCGGCGCTGACCAGGCGGCTGCTCGACCGGGCGGGCCTGACGGACCGCTTCGAGGCGCTGCTGGACGTGAGCGGTCCGCGGTGCTGGAAGCCGGCCCCGGCCGCCTACCGGTACGCGGTCGGGCACATCGGTGCGGAACCCGAGGAGGCGCTGATGGTCGCCGTCCACCCCTGGGACGTCGACGGCGCCCTGCGGGCGGGGCTGGGCGGGGCGTGGCTGCGCCGGGAGGCAGCCGCCTACCCGGAGTCCCTGTCCCGCCCCACGTATGCCGTGCGGGGCCTGGTCGAACTCGCTCAGGCGCTGACCGCGGCCGAGGGCTGATCCCACCCGGCGGGCAGCAGGACCCGCCGGATCGGGCGGGTGGATGCCACCGAACCCAGGTGACCGGTGCGCAGCGGGCCGACGGGCGGCAGGTCGAGGAGGTGGAGGTCGCCCGACGGCCAGCCGTCGGGCAGTTCACCCGCCCGCCGCAGGGTCGGCCCGGCCGCGTCCAGATGGTCGAAACGGGCGGCCAGCCCGCGCCCGGCCAGCTTGCTGCCCGCCTCCTTGCGCGTCCACAGCCGGACGAGACCCGCCGCGCGCTCCTCCTCCGGCAGCCCGGCCAGCGCTTGCCGCTCCCCGTCGGTCAGCGCCTTCCGCGCAAGGCGGCCGCTGGTCTCGGCATCGGGTACGACGTCGACGTCGACACCCACCAGCCCCCCGGAGACGACGGCGGCCAGCACCCAGTCACGGCTGTGCGCGACCGAGTAGTCCAGCCGCCCGGCTCCGGCGGTGAACCGGGGCCGTCCGTGCTCCGCCCCGCAGTGCGCGCAGGTCCGGTCGATGCGCAGGCCGCGCGCGGGGAGGCGCAGGTAGTGGCTGCCCAGCGCGCGTTGCAGACCTCGGGAGCTGACGTAGGTGGCACGCGCCGGGCCGTCCGGCAGTGCGTCCGCGCGTGCGGTCTCCTCCTCGGTGAGCAGTTCGCCCCACACCGGATACGCCGAGACGGGCCACGCCCACACATGGAGCTCCCCGGGCCCGGGCGGCACCCCGGCCACCGCCGCGCGCGGCCGTGCCGGGGACGGGACCACGGCGCTCCCCGGTCCGGCGCCGGCCGCCGCCCCGGCCGGGGTCACCTGCCGACGGACAGGGACGTGCCGGCCGGGTCCGCGCCGGGGGCACCGGCCGCGGCCGTCCGGACCCGCCAGCGGTGGACGAGCGTGCGGGAGGTGAGGTACACGAGCAGGCCGTCGCACAGGTGCCAGACGAAATGGGTGCCCAGGGGGAACGAGCCGCAGACCCGCTCGTCCAGCGTGCGGGCGGTCAGCGAGACCGCGAACACCAGTGACGCCCCTGCGAAGGACCCCGCGTAGGCGCGCAGTTCCGCTTCACCCGACATGCGCAGGGCTGCGGTGATGCCGATGAGGAGCAGCAGGACCGGGACGTAGGTGCCGGACTTGTTGGGGATGTGGGGGCCCGCGAGGGCGATGAACAGGGCGAGGAACCCGATGAAGGCGGCGACGCCGAGCAGGCACCGCTTGAGGGGCAGGCCGTGGAACCAGAGCAGGAAGCTCCCCAGGTACCAGAGGACGAAGAGGCCGATCGGGGCGACGTCGAGGACCTGGGACCAGCGGGTGCCGATGGTGTGGAAGGCGAAGCTGCCCAGACCGATGCAGACCATCAGCGGAGTCGTGAAGCCGACGCTGACCGGGATCCCGCGGCCTGCGGCGGCGCGGTCCGGAGCGAGCATCCGCCAGATCGCGAGCGCGGCGATGAGGAAGGAGAGGTTGCTGATCGCGTTGACCGGCTCCGCCCAGAAGGCCGCCGAGACCCGCTCGCAGTACTGGTCGACGTGCTCGTTGAGGTTCATCGGCTGTTTCCTGTCGATTCCTTGTCCGATTCCAGCTCCGCACGGGGGGCGGCGTCCCGCTCCGCGCCGGCGTCGGTGTCCGGCTGGGCGTCGGTCCGCAGGGGGACGGCGAAGCGCTTGGTGTCCAGCAACGGCCCGGCCATCGCCGTGGTGACCACGGCCATGACGACCATCATCGAATAGACGGTGCCGTCGATGAGGTGAAGTTCGAGGCCGACCGAGAGGATGACGAGCTCGGTGAGGCCCCGCATGTTCATCAGGGCCGAGAGCGGCAGCGCCAGCCTGTGGTCCATCCCGGCGAGCCGTGCCCCGCCGTACACGCCGGCCGCCTTGCCGGCCACCGCCACCACGAGGACGAGGACGAGCGTCACCAGTGCCGCCCCGCCGAAGCCCTTGAGGTCGACTTTCGACCCGGCCACCACGAAGTACAGCGGCAGCAGCAGCGCGCCGATGTGGTTCGCTCCCTCGATCACATGCATGCGCAGGTCCTCGAAACCGCCGCGCGGCATGACGGCACCGAACGCGAAGGCGCCGAAGATGTAGTGCACGCCGAGCCATTCGGCGGTCCCGCAGGACAGCAGCAGCCCGACGATGAGAACCGGGAACAGGGCGAGCGGCGGCATCCGGCGGTCCGCGCAGCGGCGCAGCAGCCGGCCGAGCAGCGGGCGGACGACCGCGAGGAGGACCAGGACGTAGACGGGCAGCAGACTGATCCGCCACTGCGTGGCGCTGCCGAAGGCCGCCACCACACCTGCCAGTGCCACCCAGGCCACCAGGTCGCCGAAAGCCGCGGCGGCCAGGGCGATGCCGCCGAGCGGGGTGCCGGTCAGGCGGCGGTCGGCGAGCACCCTGGCCAGTACCGGGAAGGCCGTGACGGACATGGCGATGCCGAGGAAGAGGACGAAGCCGGCCGTGGAGCCGGGGGCGTACCGTCCGGCCAGCGGCAGGGCGAGGAGCACGCCCGCGGCGAGCGGGACGAGGACCGAGCCGCAGGCGACGCCCAGCGCGCTGCCCTTCAGGCCGCGCAGCAGCGTGTGCTCCAGTTCGTAGCCCACGACGAACATGAACAGCGCGAGCCCCAGCCCGGAGAGGGCGGACAGCAGGGGCAGCACATCGGCGGGCATCAGCGCCTCGCGCACCGCCGCGGGGAGCACCAGGGGGCCGCAGACGACGCCCGCGACGATCTCGCCGACGACGGCCGGCTGGCGTACCCGGCGGGCGAGGGCGCCGAAGAATTTGGCCACCGCCAGGAGGACGGCGAGGCTGAGGAAGAAATGGACGGCCGTTGCACTGTTCACGGGTTCACCGCCACGGAGGATGAGGGTCGGGCCTGCGGAGCCGGACGCTCCGCACGGACGATCAGCGCGGCGACGACGGCGCCGAGGGCGAGGAGGGCGACGGGCAGGTAGACGGAGTCGGCCAGGGCGGAGCCGAAGGCGGCCCGGAGTGCCTCGGGGACCGTCGTGCCACCCTTGGTGCCTCCGGCGAGATCCGCGGGCAGGCCGTGAACGGCCATCCGGGATGCCACGACGGCGCCCACCGCGGCGCTGCCGAGGACGGAGCCCACCTGGCGCAGCGCGTTGTACACGCCCGCACCCGCCCCGGCCTGCTCGGGCGGCAGCCGGAGGGTGGCGGCCACGGCGAGCGAGGGCCAGATGCAGGCATTGGCGATGCCGGCCAGCGCGGCGCCGGCGAGGAACAGTCCGACGGGTGAATCGGGGGTCATGAGGAGCGCGAACCCGGCGAGGGTGACCGCGAACAGCGCCAGGCCGGTCACGGGCGCCACCCGTGGGTGCAGCCGATCGCCGAAGAGACCGATGACGGGGACGAACACGATCGCCAGCAGCGCCATCGGGGCCAGCAGCAGCCCGGCCTTCGCCCCGGCCAGGTCGCGTACGGACTCCAGGTAGAGGTAGAGCGGCACCATCACGGCGGCCACCGCGGCAGCGGCGAGACCGACGGCGCAGGCGGCCGCGGCGAAGGCGCGGTCCCGGAAGATGCCGAGCGGCAGCAGCGGATCGGCGGAGGTGCGGGCCTGGTGGGCGACGAAGACACCGAGCACCGCGAGTCCGGCGGCGACCGACCACCAGGTCCAGCCGGCCCAGCCCTGGCTGCCGCCCTCCTGGATGCCGAGGACCAGCAGCGACATGCCGCTGCTGCTGAGCACCAGGCCGGTCAGGTCGAACCGGTGGGTGTGCGCGGGCAGCGCCGGTACGTAGCGGACGGCCAGGGCGAGTCCGGCGAGACCCACGGGGATGTTGACGTAGAAGATCGACTCCCAGCCGGCCCGGTCCACGAGGAGTCCGCCGAGCAGTGGGCCGATGAGATTGGCGAGCCCGGCGACGGCACCCCACAGGCTCATGGCCGCACTGCGCCGCTCCGGCGGGAAGGTCCGCGTGATCACGGCCATGGTCTGCGGGGTCACCAGGGCCGCGCCGACGCCCTGCACGGCGCGGGCCGCGATGAGCGCGCCGATGGTGGGAGCGAGCCCGCAGCCCAGGGAGGCGGCGGTGAACAGGGCGAGCCCGGTGAGGTAGATCCGTTTGGGGCCGAAGTGGTCGCCCAGCCGGCCGGCGGGCAGCAGCAGCGCGGCGAAGGTGAGCAGATAGGCGCTGGTGGCCCAGACGAGGGAGGTGACGTCGGCATGCAGACTGTCCATGATCACCGGGTTGGCGACGGCCACGATGGTCATGTCCAGCACCACCATGAAGTAGCCGACGATCAGCGCGATCAGCGCCGGCCACGGACGGGATGGAGCGGCCACGGGGAGGTCCTCACAGGAGCGTCACGGCAGGGGGCGGTAGGGCGGTCGGGAAGGGGCGGGCCGTTCACTGGAGGCGGCTGACGGCGCGCTTCACCCAGAACGGGGCGACCCCGAGGCCGCGTACGAGCCGGGTGAGCCGGCCGGGCGACGAGGTGCGCATGTGATGGTCGAGCACCGGACCGAACACGACCTGCCAGTACGGCCACCGGCGGCCCAGCCGGCCGAGTTGCTCGCCGATGTCGATCGCCATGACGTGGACGGGTTCCTTGCTGTACGGGTGCGTCTTGACGATGGGCAGCCGCCGGCCGCCGATCCGCTCGTACGCGGGCACGAGTTTCTCGATGGCGTCCAGCACCAGGTAGCGGCAGTCGAGGTGGAAGGCGAGCCGGGCGATCTCCCGGAACAGTGCGAGGACGACGCCCGCGCCCCGGTGTTCGGGGTGGATGGCGAGCCGGGACACCTCGACGAACCGGCCGCGCCAGATGTGCACGGGCAGGCCGGCGGTCTCGGTCTCGATCTCGCTGAGGGCCCGGTCGCCGTCGTTGACCACCACCCGGCCGGTGCCCACCGGTTTCTGCCCCAGCAGGCAGACGAAACTCACCGCGTGGGCGTCGAGCCGGTCGGCCACCTCGGTGCTGTCCTGCACCCCGGCCAGCCGCCCGAAGCGCTGGTTTCCGAGGAGCCGCACCTCGAGGGCCTGACGGTAGGTCGCCTCGTCGGCGACGGTACGCACCGTCAGATACCGGGTCACCCGGCCCGGCCGCACTCCGGCGTTCCTCAGCTCGGGGAAGCCGAAGTCCGGGTCCGTCCCGACCAGGAGGGTCGCGCTGGTGCGCGCCGAGGCCCGGTCCACGATCCGGAAGCCGAACCGGACCCCCGCGGCCTCTTCCCGGCAGCCGGTCAGCTGGGCGGTGAGCCGCCAGTGTCCCAGCCACGGCAGCCAGGCCCGGATGCTGACCGCCATCCCGGGGGCCAGGCAGCGGCCGGGGTCGTCGGCCAGGAGCTCCCCCTGATAGGGGGAGAGCCGGAGCACTCTGACCTCCAGGGGACGGCCGAACAGGACGGCGCTGTCCAGCCGGGCGGTGACCGGCTGCGGCAGCGGACGGGTCCTTCCGGCGCCGAGGCCGGCCGGGAAGCGCGCGACGACACGGCCGTTCCGGTCGTCGATGCTGTAGTCGGTGGTGAACAGCGGGACCAGCCGGCGCCGGCGCAGCCGGGCGGCGTCGGCGCGGAAGGTGAGGGCCAGTCGTCCCTCGGGCGCCAGGTGGGCGAGCCGGTCCGGCTCGGGCACGGACAGCAGGAGCGTACCGTCCGCGGCCCGCTCCTCCAGCACGGCCGTCACCTTGCGCCGGCCCGACCAGATCAACACCTCCGGCCGGTGCAGGTCGGTCTTCCAGTAGGCGTACGTGGTCTCGGGGTTGATCGTTTCCGCGTGAACAAGTTCCATCGTCGCTCTCCTGCTGGCTTGCTGATTCCGCGGCGCCCGGCACTCGGCGCGTCGCGGTGCCGCGTCGCCCACGTGGCTTGACTCCCACGCCCGGCCGGGCCGGCGGCGAAGGATGTGACGACAGGACCTGGCGGACCGCGGGCTCCCTGGGGCGTGCCCGCGGCCGGTCTCCACGCCCCGGACGAGCGCGGACCGCGCCCGCGTCCGTCCGGGGGGGGTGGCTGTGCGGGTGTCGCCGCGTGACGGGGCGGCGGCTCCGTCACGCGGGTCCTGGCGTGTGCGCTCCGCTCAGCCGGCCGTGAAGTGCCGGCGGAACAGGTTCCATCCCTCGGCCCAGTCGCCGAGGCCCGACGCGGCGTTGATGTGCCCCTTGGTCCCGACGTTCAGCAAAGGCGCGGCCAGTTGCCCGGCGACCGCGGTGGCGTGCTCGACGGTGCCGTACGGGTCGTCCTCGCTGGTGACCACGACGACCGGGAACGGCAGTGCGGCCCCGTACGCGGCGGCGGTGAAGCCCTCCGCGTCGGCGGGGAAGTTCTCCCCGCCGGGGTCGGGGGCGGCGACGAGGAACGCGCCGGCCACCTCCTCCAGCCGGCCGGCCTGGTCGCGGGCCCACTCGCCGAGCAGGGTGCAGCCCAGGCTGTGGGCGATGAACACCTTGGGGCCGGACACCGTGGCGAGCGTGTCGGTCAGGTCCTTCACCCACGCGTCGCGCACGGGGCGGTCCCAGGAGTCGTGCTCGACCCACACGCTGTGCCCGGCCTCCCGTTCGTACCACTGGCGCTGCCAGTGGTCGGGACCGGAGTTGCCGATCCCCGCGAGGAACACGTACGTCGGCTGCTGTGTCATGGTCACACCTCGTACTCGACACCCACGCCGTCGAAGCGCAGGCGGTCCTGGATGAAGACGGGCTCGTCGTTCTTGTTGAACCCGGTAAGCAGGCCCGCCTCCATCAGCCGGATGACGATCTGCGAGCCCAGGTCCTTGCGGCCGAGGTCACCGAGCTGCTGGATGACGTCCTTGTAGGAGACGGCCTCCTTCAGCACTGTCTCGAAGACCTCACGGTGGGGCTCCTCCAGAGGCCACTTGACCATGTCCCGGCCCTGTTCGTTGGCCAGCACCTGCTTGGGCTCGAGCCGGAAGCTGGTCGGCTCGACCTTGTAGTAGGGCTTCAGCCGGACCTCGGTGCCGTTCCACTGCAACCGCTTGATGCTGTTGAGCTGCTTGGTGAGCTGGCTGATCCAGCGGACCCGGGCGACGTTCAGCTCGTTGTCGGAGAACTCGTCGCTCAGCTCCTGGCGCTGGTGCCGGCCGATGGCGATCATCGTGGAGGCGCGGTCCCGGAAGTCGGCCACGGACCAGTCGTCGTTCGCGTGGTCGATCGCCACCAGACGGTCGAACCAGGCCTTGCGGCTCAGCCGGTCGTCGTCGGCCTCGCTGATCCGGCGCTTGGTCCAGAACTCGGACTCCGGCTCGGTGAAGGAGGCGAAGGTGTAGAAGGAGGCGAGGAACTCGTGGTACTGCTCGTAGGTCTCGCGGTAGGTGCGGTTGTACCAGGCGTGCACCTCTTGGAGTTCGTCCTCGTGCTGCGTGATCCGGTCGATCGCGGCGGCGGCCGAGACGGCGGACTGGCTGGCGAGGTGGACGCCCTGGGAGAACAGCGGGTCGGTGAAGCAGGCGGCGTCGCCGCAGAGGAAGAACCGGTCGCGGGAGAAGAGTTCGGACTCGTACGACCAGTCGTGGACGATGCGCACCTCGTCCACCATCTCGGCATCGCCCAGGAGGGCCGTGGCCCGCTGGGCCTTGGCCAGGGTCTCCCGGTAGAAGCGGTCCGGGCCCAGCTCCTTGACCTCGGCCGCCTTGGACCGGTCCACGACCAGGCCGACGCTGTACAGGTCGTCCTTGAGCGGGATCATCCACACCCAGCCGTCCTCGAAGGTGATCGAGTACGTGGTGCCCTTCAGGTCGCCGGTGAACGGGTCGGCCTTCTTGAAGTACGACCAGATCGCGAAGTTCTTGTAGAACTCGTCGTAGCGCCGGACCTTCAGCTGCCGGGCCAGCGGACTGCCCGCGCCGCCCGCGTCGATCACGAAGTCACTGGTGACCGTGCGGGACTCCTCGCCCTGGCGCACGGTGAGGGTGACGGAGTCCGGCGCGGAGATGTCCACGTTCGTGACCGGAGTGCCCTCGTTGACGGTGATGCCGCGCTCGCGGACCTCCTCCACCAGGAGCTGGTCGAACTCCTCGCGCTTGACCTGTATGGCGTGGTCGAAGACCCAGGGAGAGGTACGGGGCGTGCTGAACGAGAACGTCCACGGCGCCTGGTCCTGACCCCACAGGAAGGTGGCCGACGGCTTCTTCACAAAGCCCGCCGCGTCGATCTTCTCCTGCAGGCCGAGCCGGTTGAGGATCGACAGGGTGCCGGGCAGAAACGATTCCCCGACGCGGTAGCGCGGGAAGTGGTCGCGCTCGAAGACCTCTACGTCATGGCCGAGCTTCTGCAGGGTCAGGGCGGCAACGCAGCCGGCGGGACCCGCGCCGATGATGGAAACCTTCGCTCGCTTCACTACTGCTCTCCTCAAAGATCTTTCAGAGGGACTTGATGGACTTGATGCGGTTCGGCGCGATGTAGGAGAACCCGCTCGCGGCGTTCTCGAAGAGGCTGAGCCCGGCCTGGAAGCGGCAGTCGCTGCCGATCCGCACACCCGGGGCGACGGTGCAGCTGAGCCCGAAGAAGTTGTCGTCGCCGATCTCGACGCTGTTGCCGCAGTGGAAGTCGGGTGCGACGAAGTTGTTCGACCCGACACGGGAGTGGTGCCCGAAGGTGCTGCGGTAGTTGACGATGTTGAAGTCGCCGAACGTCGTGTTCACGCCCACGTAGTTGTCCGGGCCGATGATGTTGCCCGTGCCGCGCAGTGCCGCGGGGTCGACGCGGGAGGAGGGGTGGACGATGTTGTCGGCCACCAGGCCGTGCTTGACCACGATGTCGTCGATCACCTGCCGGCGCTGGACGACGTCCGACAGGGCCACCACCACATGAGTGCCGGGCCTGGGCTCGAAGCCGGCGAGCGGACGGGTGAGTTCGGCCGGGGCGTGGGCCGGGTCGCCGTCCACCGACAGGTACTGCCGGATGCGGTAGCCCGTCTCCGGGGCGGCGGCGGTGACGTCCTCGACGTACCGGGCGACCTCCAGGGCGAACTTGCCGGCGCCGATGAGGACGAGGTCCTTCATGGCAGGATCCTCCGCTTCTTGAACCGCTCGGAGACGGAGAGTTCCTCGACCACCTGCACCTTGGTGGGTATCTTGAACGGCTCGACCTTGCCGTCGAGGAACGCGTGGACGTGCTTGCGCGCCTCGGCACGGCTGAGCGGACCGCTGGCCTTGATGTCGACGCAGACCGACTGCCCGGTGATGGAGTTGGGCCTGCCGTACACCACGCAGTCGTCGATCAGCGGGCTGCCCAGCAGCAGGGACTCCAGCTCCAGCGGGAGGACCTTCTCACCGCCGACGTTGATGATCTCCTTGGCGCGGCCCCTGACCTTGAGGTAGCCGTCGGCGTTCTCCTCGACCAGGTCGCCGGTGCGGAACCAGCCGTCCTCGGTCAGCGAGTCACTGGGGTAGTTGAGGTACCCCATGAACTGCGTCCTGCTCTTCAGCTGGAGCTCTCCGTCGACGATGCGGTAGCTCACGTTCTCGTCGGAGATCTTGAAGTAGGTGCTGCTGGACGACTCGCTGGTGGTGGTCGAGATGCCCGTCTCGCTGGTGCCGAAGGTCTGGAGCAGCCTGATACGCGGAAGCGCCGTGTGGACGCGCCGGAGCAGCTCCTCGGGCATGGGTTCGGTGCCGTAGGTGATCAGTCGCAGGCTGCCGAGGTCGAACTTCTCGTGGTAGCCGCCGATGAGGATCAGGTTGAGGAACGTGGGGCTCGTGGGCAGCAGCCGGATGCCGTACGTCTCGACCAGGGAGCAGATCTCGTCCGGCGTACGCCGCTCGGGCACCACCGCGGTGCCGCCCACCTTCACCACGCCGAGCAGCGAGTTGATGCCTCCGATGTGGTCGAAGAGGAGGAACATCAGGATGTTCGGCGCCTTGGCCCCCACCCTGGTGCCGGTGCCGACCTTCTCCTCCACCAGGGAGTCGAGGTTGTGCAGGATCGCCTTGGGAGCACCGGTGCTGCCGCTGCTCAGCAGGACCAGGCCCGCCGCTCCGGCCTCGATCAGGGGCCGGTAGGCGTCGGCGGCGCCGTCCGCGCTCCCGCTCATGGCCTCGATGGTGAGGCCGCCGCGGCCGTCGTCGCCGTCCGGCTTGAGCAGGTGCCGGGGATGGCACGACTCGGTGACCGTGGCGAGGGTCGTCTCGGTGAAGGCCACCACCGGCACCACGATGTTCCGGTTGCGGTAGAGCGCGAGAAGGGCGGCGATGGAGCGGAAGGAGAAGTCCGCGTTGAGGACGACGACATCGTGCGGCCGCACCCCGTCCGCGGCCAGCCGCTCCTCCACGCGCCGGATCTCACCGGCCAGGTCACGGTAGGAGTGCGTGACACCCCGGTGGATCACCGCCGGGCGGTCACCGAAGTGGTCGAGTTTGTCCATCAGTTGACTACGCATCAGTTAACTCCGCCCAGGAAGAGCGTCTCGCCGGTGACGAACCCCGATCGCTGGGAGATCAGGAACTCGACGGGTCCGACGATGTCCGCCATCGTGCACATGCGTTTGATCGCCTGCCGTTCGATCAGGGAGTCGACCATCCCTTCGGGAAGCGTCCGGGTGAGCACGGTCCGCACCGGAGGCAGGCCGAGGCCGTTGACCCGGATGCCGAAGCCGGACAGCTCCTTGCTCATGACCCGGGTCAGCTGCTCCACCGCGGCCTTGCTGGCCGAGTAGACCAGCTGGCCGTCCAGCGCCCAGGGCACCGCGACGGTCGAGACGTTGAGGATCGCCGACGACCCTTCGGGGCTCTTCTGGAGCAGCTTCGCCCCCTCCCGGCAGCAGTTGAGCACCGCGAAGAAGTTGAGGTCGAAGATGTCCCGGGCGACCTTCTCCGGCGTCATCATGAAGTGGTTCATGTTCGACGTGCCGGCGTTGTTCACCAGGGCGTCCAGATGGCCGAACTCCCGCCGTATCTCCCGGAACATGCCCTTCACCGCGCGCTGGTCGGTGAGGTCGATGTCGTGGTGGCGGTAGCCCGGACGGTCCAGGGCGGCGGGTTTGCGGCTGCAGCCGACGACCTGGTGTCCCTGGTCGAGGAAGTGTTCGGCAAGGGCCTTGCCCACACCGGTGCGGGTACCGGTAATCAGAATGATCATCTGTCAGTGCAGCCGGTAGCCGATGAGCAGGGGCAGGGTGTACAGCGCCGGACCGATGTCCTCCGCCTTCAGGTCCCTCGACTTGTACTGGGAGGGCACCTCACGCTTGACGACGCGGGTGAAGGCCGGGGTCCCCCTCTGGTGCAGGAGATCCGCCAGCTCCGCGTGGTCGATGACGACGAAGGCCAGCCCGAGGCGCCGGCACAGCCGCATCCGCAGCCCGTCGATGGCGTCCAGCAGCATCGGCTTGTTGCTGGCGTAGAGGATCCGGCCGAACGGGATGTACTTGTGCAGCCGGAGCTTCTTCACGATGACGTAGAGGTATTCGGTGCTGCCGCGCCTGGTGATCAGGTAGTGCCGGCAGTCGAGGTTCTCGTGGTCGAGGAAGATTTTCCGGTCGGCCTCGTCCAGATGCTGGACGATCACCTGCTTACGCGCCTCGATCCGGTAGCCGGCGCCCAAGACACGCAGTGTCGGTACCGGAAGGAACTGCAGGATCTGTGTCTCCAGGTCCTCCCAGCCGAACTTTTTACTGATGTCGTAGACGGTCTGGGTGGGCGTGTAATTGAGGAGCGTCGCCTTCCGGATGGACATCACCGGAAGGAAGAGCTTCAGGCTCTCGTTCCGGTACTCATCCTTCACGAACCAGCTGTGGATCTCGCAAAATTTGTGACGCCGCCCCTGTACGTCCCGCTCGGTGAAGAGGGTGCCGAGGAACCCGACCACCTCGTCACCGTCCTCCATGACGTAGCCGTAATAGCCCTCGTTACCGCCCCACTGGGGCTGGAACATTCGCTTCCGCGACTCGAAGGGAATCCACGACGAATTCAGCGTCGAATCCCTGAGCAATGGGTAGACCTGATGCAGATCCTCCGCCACCGCTTTCCGCACCGTGACCGGCACGAGACACTCCTCCCCCGCCGTGTCGGCGGCTGTCTCAGGCGGCGCTTCCGTGGCCGGTCTCGGCGCCGGCCAGCGCCATCTCCTCCTCGATGAACTCGATCAGCCGCCCGACCCCGCTGAACGGGCTGATCCGCCGCGACACGGCCTTCTCCGAGGTCAGCGAGATCTCGACGTCGTACTCGTCCTCGATCGCCTCCTCGACCAGGGTCAGGAAGTTGACCAGGTGCATGGAGTCGAACACGCCGGAGTCGCCGTACAGGCTGACGTGCAGCAGATCGTCGGTCGGGATCTTCTCGTCCCGTCGCTCGTTGATATCGGCAACGACATTACCGATCAGTTCCAGAAGGCGGTCGCTCACGGCACAGTCCTTTCTCAATGGGCTGTTGCGGGAGGGCCGCCGTACGCTGCCGGCGAAGTGTCGGACGGAGAGCGAAGCAGTGCCCGAAGAAAAAGATGTCGTATACACAACGGCAGTCCCCCCCGCCACTCCGTTGTGGCTCCGAACATGCGTGATCAGCATCAGCGTGTTCGGCGACCACATTCTTATACACAGATGGCAGCGGCCACACCAGATGGTTTGTTACGAGCAGGTAAAAGCTCCTCCCGGTGGCACTCTCCTGCCCGGTGAGGCACTTCGACCGCGGGATCCACGGATGTGACGCTGCGTAACACGCGTGCAATATGCGAGACAACTGGCGAACACGTTGCCCCAAGCCCTCGCGCGACCCCGGGTATCACCCCGACCGCACCCGGACCGAACTGCACCGTCTCAGCATGCGGGCGATCGATCATTGTCTTGTGCCCTGCGGAGCAATGCCTTCAGAAGGACTGGTAACAGCCCTTATGACCAATGAACCCCTTCATGTCATAACAAGAAAGTCACAAGCCCTCCAGCTGCGGTGACCGAACGCACACCCCAGGCCTAGAGTCGCCGCCAGTCACCGGCTCCAACCGAGGGTTCGGTACCGATGCGGGGTCCATACCGTCCGTTCAGGGGACGTCCCGCTACGGAAAGGACTGAATGTGCGACAGCGTTCTCTGACGATCGTCACCTCGCTCCTCACCGCCGGAGCACTCACGCTCACAGCCTGCGGATCGCGCGACAGCAAGGGCAGCGACAGCGGCGAGACGACCGTCGTGATCGGCGTGGACGCCCCGTTGACCGGCCAGAACTCCGCCACCGGCCTGGGCATCCAGTACGGCGTCCAGATCGCCGTCGACGACGCCAACAAGAACAACACCGTGCCCGGGGTCACCTTCGAGGTGAAGGCGCTGGACGACAAGGCGATCCCCGCCAACGGCCAGCAGAACGCCACCTCCCTGGTCTCCGACAAGAAGGTCCTCGGCGTCATCGGCCCCCTCAACTCGGGTGTGGCCACCTCCATGCAGCAGGTCTTCGACACGGCCGGCCTGGTCCAGATCTCCCCGTCCAACACCGCCCCGGAGCTGACCCAGGGCAAGAACTGGCAGACCAGCAAGAAGCGGCCGTACAAGACGTACTTCCGCACCGCCACCACCGACGCCCTCCAGGGCGGGTTCGCGGCCGACTACACCTACAAGACGCTGAAGAAGCGCAAGGTCTACGTCGTCGACGACAAGCAGACCTACGGCGCCGGCCTCGCGAAGCTGTTCACCGCCAACTTCACCAAGGCGGGCGGCAAGGTCGTGGGAACCGACCACGTCAACACCGGCGACAAGGACTTCGCGACCCTGGTCACCAAGGTCAAGAACTCGGGTGCCGACCTCCTCTACTACGGCGGCCAGTACGACGAGTCGCAGATCCTCACCAAGCAGCTCAAGGCCGCCGGCGCCAAGATCCCGCTGTTCGGCGGCGACGGCATGTTCTCCGACACCTACATCAAGACCGCCGGCGCCTCCGCCGAGGGCGACCTCGTCACCTCCGTCGGCGTGCCCGTCACCACGCTGCCCGCCGCCAAGGACTTCGTCGCCACCTACAAGGAGAAGAAGTACCCCGGCGACTACGGCACCTACGGCGGCTACGCCTACGACGCCGCGACCGCGATCATCAAGGCCGTCGGGAAGGTCGTCAAGGACGGCAAGGTACCCTCCGACGCCCGCCGGCAGATCGTGGACGCCGTCCAGAACTCCGACTTCGACGGAGTCTCCGGGCACGTCTCCTTCGACCAGTACGGCGACACCACCAACAAGCAGCTGACCGTCTACCAGGTCAAGAGCGGCAAGTGGGAGCCCGTCAAGAGCGGTACCTACAACCCGGCCTCCTGATCACTCGGGTACCCAGCACACTCCGGGGCCGCGCGGCCACGACGATCCCCACCGCGCGGCCCCACCCCTCTCCGGTTCACGCTCCCATCCATGGAGGCCACGCGGTGAACACGCTGCCGCAGCAACTGGCCAACGGGCTGTTCCTGGGCTCGATGTACGGGCTGATCGCCATCGGCTACACGATGGTGTACGGCATCGTCCAGCTCATCAACTTCGCCCACGGCGAGATATTCATGACCGGCGGCTTCGGCGCGCTCACGGTCTACCTGTACCTTCCCGACGGCACGTCCATGTGGATCGCGCTGCCCGCCATGCTGCTCGGCGGCGTCCTCGTCGCCACCCTCTTCGCCCTGGGCGCCGAGCGGTTCGCCTACCGGCCGCTGCGAGGAGCACCGGTCCTCGCACCGCTCATCACCGCCATCGGTCTCTCCCTCGCCCTGCAGCAGGCCGTCTTCAACTGGTACCCCGACGCAAAATCCGCGCGCGTCTTCCCACAACTGCCCTTCGGCCCGTACCACCTCGGTTCCCTCCGCATCCAGAGCGGCGACGTCTTCCTCATCATCGTCGCGCCCCTCTGCATGACGGCACTCGCGCTGTTCGTCCGCGGCTCCCGCACCGGACGCGCGATGCAGGCCACCGCACAGGACCCGGACACCGCGCAGCTCATGGGCATCGACACCAACCGCATGATCGCCACCGCGTTCGCCATCGGCGGTGTGTTCGCGGGCATCGCCGGTGTCGCCTTCGGCCTCAAGTACGGCTCCGTCCAGTACGACATGGGCTTCCAGGCCGGTCTGCACGCCTTCACCGCGGCCGTCCTCGGCGGCATCGGGAACGTCTACGGCGCCATGCTCGGCGGTCTCGTCCTCGGCCTGGCCGAGGCGATGGCCACCGCGTACATCGCCAACATCCCCGGCATGGAGCAGCTCGGCGGTCAGGGCTGGGCCTCCGTCTGGGCGTTCGTCCTGCTCATCCTGGTCCTGCTGCTGCGGCCCCAGGGCCTGCTCGGCGAACGCGTCGCGGACAGGGCGTGATCCCCATGGCCGACACCACCCCCCTGATCCCGCTCCCCCGCTCCGCCGCCCGGCTCCTCATCGCCGCCGGCGCCGTCGCGACCATCGCCAGCACGTTCATGTCGTGGACCTGGACGCCCGACTTTCCCGGCGACCTGACCGTATACGGCTACCCCGCGGGGCTCCAGGTGATCGCCCTCGTCGCCGGTCTGCTCACCCTGCTGTTCTCGCTCACCCTGTGGAACGTGCGCGGCCTGCGCCGGCTCAACCCCACGGGCGCCACGACGCCCTACCTGTTCATCGCGCTCTCCGGGTTCGCGGTCTGCTGGTACACCGCCATCGCCATCGCCGTCGACCTCGGCGGCCTCGTCAACCTGGACCCGGGCGGCTACGTCGCCGTCGTCGCCTCGGCGCTCCCGGTACTCGGCGCCCTCGCCCTGCCCCGGCCTGGCAGCGGCGCACGGCACTACTTCACCAAGCCGGAACAGCCCGCCCCCGCCCGGCCGCTCACCGGCTGGACCCCGTACGCGATCATCATCGCCGGCATCGCCCTCGGCCTCCTCGCCTTCACCTACGGCATCGGCATCAGCCCGGACGAGAGCGAGACCTTCATCGGGTTCAGCCTCCTCGTCCTCTTCGCGGCCTGGGCGCTCGTGCACGCCGGACAGCTCGACCGGTTCTCCGCCCTGTGCGCACAGCACAAGGGCTTCGCCACCACGGCCGCCTTCATCGCCGCGGCGATCTTCCCCTTCACCCAGAGCGACGACCACAACGCCAACCTGGGCGTGAACATCCTCATCTTCGGCACCGTCGCCCTCGGCCTGAACATCGTGGTCGGCCTCACCGGACTTCTCGACCTGGGCTACGTCGCCTTCCTCGGCGTCGGCGCCTACGCCGCGGCCCTGGTGTCCGGCTCCGAGTACTCCCGCTTCGCCGGCACCCAGTTCCCGTTCTGGGCCGCCGCCCTGGTGGGCATGGCCGCCTCGCTGGTCTTCGGTGTACTCATCGGCGCGCCGACGCTGCGCCTGCGCGGTGACTACCTGGCCATCGTCACCATCGGCTTCGGCGAGATCTTCCGCATCGCGGTGAACAACATGGACGGCACCTCGGGACCCGACATCACCAACGGCCCCGACGGCATCCCGGCCATCCCCGACCTGAAGATCCTCGGGTTCGACTTCGGCGACCAGCACGCCGTCGCGGGGGCCACCCTGGGCCGGTTCGCCAACTACTTCTTCCTGATGCTGCTCATCACGGCCCTGGTGGTACTCGTCTTCACCCGGGCCGCCAACTCGCGCATCGGCCGCGCCTGGATCGCGATCCGCGAGGACGAGACGGCCGCCGTCGCCATGGGCATCAACGGCTTCCGCGTCAAGCTCGTCGCGTTCGCGCTCGGCGCCTCCCTGGCCGGCCTGGCCGGAACCGTCAGCGCGCACGTCACCTACAACGTCGTACCCACCCCGTACCAGTTCGCCGGCTCCACACCGCCCAACTCCGCGTTCCTGCTGGCCGCGGTCGTCCTCGGCGGCATGGGCACCGTGAGCGGTCCGCTCATCGGCGCGGCCCTGCTCTATCTCCTGCCGGAGAAGCTCACCTTCCTCCAGCAGTACGAGCTGCTTGCCTTCGGACTCGCGCTCGTCATCCTGATGCGCTTCCGCCCCGAGGGACTCATCGCCAACCGACGACGTCAGCTGGAGTTCCACGAGACCGGCCAGCTGGACGTACCCGACTCACCCGAGCTGCCCGACAGCACCGTCGGCGTCACCAAGGCAGGTGCGTGATCCCGTGACCACCACAGCCACCGACACGGTCCTTCAGGCCCGGGGAGTCACCATGCGGTTCGGCGGCCTGACCGCCGTGCGCGAGGTCGACCTCACCGTGCGCAGCGGCGAGATCGTGGGCCTGATCGGGCCCAACGGCGCCGGAAAGACGACCTTCTTCAACTGCCTCACGGGTCTGTACGTCCCCACCCAGGGCACCGTCTCCTACCGGGGCACGGTACTGCCCCCCAAGCCGCATCTGGTGACGAAGGCGGGCATCGCACGCACCTTCCAGAACATCAGGCTGTTCGCGAACATGACCGTCCTGGAGAACGTCATGGTCGGCCGGCACACCCGCACCAAGGAAGGCCTGTGGTCCGCCCTGCTGCGCGGCCCCGGCTTCCGCAAGGCCGAACAGGCCGGCGAGGAACGCTCGATGGAGCTCCTGGAGTTCGTCGGCCTCGCCCACAAACGCGACCACCTGGCGCGCAACCTGCCCTACGGCGAACAGCGCCGGCTGGAGATCGCGCGGGCACTGGCCAGCGAGCCGGGCCTGCTGCTGCTGGACGAACCGACGGCCGGCATGAACCCGCAGGAGACCCGGACCACCGAGGAACTGGTCTTCGCCATCCGGGACAAGGGCATCGCCGTGCTCGTCATCGAGCACGACATGCGCTTCATCTTCAACCTCTGCGACCGCGTCGCCGTCCTCGTCCAGGGCCGGAAGCTGGTCGAGGGCACCTCCGACGTCGTCCAGGCCGACGAACGCGTCGTCGCCGCCTATCTGGGCGAGCCCTTCGAGGGCGACCCGGGCGAGGCCGAGGCCGCGGAAGTGGAGGCCGCGGAGGCGCAGGCCGCCGAGGCCGGCTCGGACACCGAGACCGCCGACGCGGAGAGCACCAGCACCACCAAGGGAGAGCCCCAGTGACCGCACTGCTGGAGGTCGAGGACCTCAAGGTCGCCTACGGCAAGATCGAGGCCGTCAAGGGCATCTCGTTCAGCGTCGAGGCCGGCCAGGTCGTCACCCTCATCGGAACCAACGGCGCCGGCAAGACGACCACCCTGCGCACCCTCTCGGGCCTGCTGAAGCCCAGCTCGGGCAAGATCGTCTTCGACGGCAGGCCCCTGAACGGCGTCCCGGCGCACAAGATCGTCGCGCTCGGGCTCGCCCACTCCCCCGAAGGCCGGCACATCTTCCCGCGCCTGACCATCGCCGAGAACCTCCAGCTCGGCGCCTTCCTCCGCAAGGACAAGCCCGGCATCGAGAAGGACATCCAGCGCGCCTACGACCTCTTCCCCATCCTCGGGGAACGCCGCAAACAGGCCGCCGGCACCCTCTCCGGCGGCGAACAGCAGATGCTCGCGATGGGCAGGGCACTGATGTCCCAGCCGAAGCTGCTCATGCTGGACGAGCCCTCCATGGGCCTGTCGCCGATCATGATGCAGAAGATCATGGCGACGATCGCCGAGCTGAAGGCACAGGGCACCACGATCCTGCTGGTCGAGCAGAACGCCCAGGCGGCACTCTCCCTCGCCGACCGGGGCCACGTCATGGAGATCGGCACCATCGTGCTCTCCGGAACCGGCCGGGACCTGCTGCACGACGAGTCGGTACGGAAGGCGTACCTGGGCGAGGACTGACCCCCGCGGATACGACACGAGGCCCGCGCCCCTTCCCCGGGGCGCGGGCCTCGTCGCACCGCTCGTGCTCAGCCCTTCTTGGCCGCCTTCTTCTCCTCGTTGTCCGCGATGACCGCCTCGGCGACCTGCTGCATCGACATGCGGCGGTCCATGGAGGTCTTCTGGATCCAGCGGAAGGCGGCGGGCTCGGTCAGCCCGTACTCGGTCTGCAGGATGGACTTCGCCCGGTCGACCAGCTTGCGGGTCTCCAGCCGCTGGCTGAGGTCGGCGACCTCCTTCTCCAGCTCCCGCAGCTCGGCGAACCGGGAGACGGCCATCTCGATCGCCGGGACGACGTCGCTCTTGCTGAAGGGCTTGACCAGGTAGGCCATGGCACCGGCGTCCCGCGCGCGCTCCACCAGGTCGCGCTGGGAGAAGGCGGTGAGCATCAGGACGGGCGCGATGGACTCCTCGGCGATCTTCTCGGCCGCGGAGATGCCGTCGAGCTTGGGCATCTTCACGTCCAGGATGACCAGGTCCGGCTTGTGCTCACGGGCCAGCTCGACGGCCTGCTCACCGTCTCCGGCCTCGCCTACGACGGTGTACCCCTCCTCCTCCAGCATCTCCTTCAGGTCGAGCCGGATCAGGGCCTCGTCCTCGGCGATGACGACACGGGTCGTCAGCGGAGGCACGTGCGACTTGTCGTCGTCGGTCACGTCTACGGGCTGGGGCGACTCGGGGGCGGTCACTGAGGCTCCTTGATACGGGGCAGGCCGGTACTGCTGACAAGAGCCTACCTAGCTACGATAAGGTGGACGCGCGGAGGGTGACCTCCGACCTTTATTTTGCAGGAAGCCCCGGTAGCCCAGCGGGAGAGGCACGGTGCTCAAACCACCGACAGCGTGGGTTCGAATCCCACCCGGGGCACTTTCCTTCGATTCCAAGGTCAGCTTGTAAAGCGGAGGACCACGTTCGCGTGGTCCTCCGCTTTTTGCTGCGTGTCGCCGTTACCACTCTCGCATGGTGTCCACATGTACGACATCAGCACGCGCAAGCGAGCGGTGGCGCTAGTAGCGCAGGGTCGCAGCCTCAACTCCGTCAGCAGGGAATTGGGCGTGTCCCGGTACGCAATTCGTTCCTGGCAGACGCACATCGAGCCTCGGGGACGCGTCGGAAGGCCGTGCCCTCGCTGCCAGGAGGTCCCCGGGCCGCCCCAGGACCCGGCCGCCTACGCCTACCTTCTCGGCCTCTACCTCGGCGACGGCTGCATCAGTGCTCATCGCAGGGGCGTCTACGTCCTGCGCGTCGTTCTGGACACGGCCTGGCCGGGCATCATCGACGCCTGTGAGGCGGCCTTCCGCGCCGTGCGTCCGGACAACAGCGTCTGCCGTGTCCACCGACAAGGCTGCGCGGTGGTCACCGGCACCAGCAAACACTGGCCCTGCCTCTTCCCCCAGCACGGTCCCGGGCCCAAGCACGAGCGCGAGATCGTCCTCGAACCCTGGCAGCGAACCGTCGTCGACGCCCGCCCCTGGGACTTCGTCCGAGGCCTCATCCACTCGGACGGATGCCGTATCACCAACTGGACGACCCGTGTGGTCGCCGGTGAGCGCAAGCGGTACGAGTATCCGCGGTACTTCTTCACCAACAAGTCGGACGACATCCGGGACCTGTACACCGACACCCTCGACAGCCTGGGCGTCGAGTGGACTCAGTTCGCGCGCAACGGCAACGCTTACAACATCTCCGTCGCCAAGAAGGCCTCCGTAGCCCTCATGGACACCCACGTAGGCCCCAAGCACTGACCGGGGCCCCGGGCGTCATTTCGGGCTGTCGTCCTCGCCGATGTGGTGGACTCGGACCATGTTGGTGGAGCCGGAGACCCCGGGCGGGGAGCCCGCGGTGATCACCACGATGTCGCCCTTCTGACAGCGGCCGTAGCGCAGGAGCAGTTCGTCGACCTGGTCGACCATGGCGTCCGTGGAGTTCACGTGCGGGCCGAGGTACGTCTCGGTGCCCCAGGTGAGGCTGAGCTGGGAGCGGGTGGCCGGTTCGGGGGTGAAGGCGAGCAGCGGGATCGGTGAGCGGTAGCGGGAGAGCCGGCGGGCGGTGTCCCCGGACTGGGTGAAGGCGACCAGGAACTTCGCGCCGAGGAAGTCGCCCATGTCGGCGGCGGCCCGGGCGACGGCGCCGCCCTGGGTGCGCGGTTTGCTGCGTTCGGTCAGCGGCGGCAGCCCCTTGGCCAGCATGTCCTCCTCGGCCGCCGCGACGATCTTCGCCATGGTGCGCACGGTCTCGACCGGGTACTTGCCGACGCTGGTCTCGCCGGAGAGCATCACCGCGTCCGTGCCGTCGAGGACCGCGTTGGCGACGTCGGAGGCCTCGGCGCGGGTGGGCCGGGAGTTCTCGATCATGGAGTCCAGCATCTGGGTGGCGACGATCACCGGTTTGGCGTTGCGCCGGGCGAGAGCGATGGCGCGCTTCTGGACGATCGGTACCTGCTCCAGCGGCATTTCCACGCCGAGGTCGCCGCGGGCGACCATGAGTCCGTCGAAGGCGGCCACGATGCCGTCGAGGTTCCGTACCGCCTGGGGTTTCTCGATCTTGGCGATGGCGGGGAGGCGGCGGCCTTCCTCGGCCATGATCCGGTGCACGTCCACGGCGTCGTCGCCGCTGCGGACGAAGGAGAGGGCGACCAGGTCGAAGCCGGTGCGCAGCGCCCAGCGCAGGTCGTCCTCGTCCTTCTTGGACAGGGCGGGGACGGAGACGGCGACGCCGGGGAGGTTCAGTCCCTTGTGGTCGGAGACGACGCCGCCTTCGATCACCCGGGTGTGGACGCGGGGGCCGTCGACCTCGGTGACTTCCAGGCAGACCTTGCCGTCGTCCACGAGGACGCGTTCGCCGGGGGTGACGTCGGCGGCGAGGCCGGCGTAGGTGGTGCCGCACCGGTGGCGGTCGCCCTCGACGCCGTCCTCCACGGTGATGGTGAAGGTGTCGTCGCGTTCAAGGAGTACCGGTCCTTCGGCGAAGCGGCCGAGCCGGATCTTCGGGCCTTGAAGGTCGGCGAGGATTCCGACGCTGCGGCCGGTCTCGTCGGCCGCTTTGCGGACTCGCCGGTAACGCTCCTCGTGTTCGGCGTGGGTGCCGTGGCTGAGGTTGAACCGGGCGACGTCCATTCCGGCCTCGACCAGTGCCTTGATCCGGTCGTACGAGTGGGTGGCGGGCCCCAGTGTGCAGACGATTTTTGCTCGGCGCATGGGTCGAGCCTAGGGCTTACCGGTGGGTAGGGGATTGGCGCCGCATGACTACTCAACGGCCTTTTGGCGAAGGGTTTTTGACAAGTGTTGAAGTGTGCGGGCGGCTGCTCCGATGAGCGGTGGGGGTGTGGCCGGGGAGGTTGGTGAGGGGGGCCTCGCGGGGAACGGGTCACCAGATCGCAACCTTGCGGACCTGTTGCCGTAGGTCATGCCCAGGTCAGAATCTACGCGCGTTGTCCACTTCGTCGAGGAGACCGAGAGATGCCGTTGAACCGCCGGAAGTTCCTGAAGAAGTCCGCCGCCACCGGAGCGGGTGTGGCGATCGCCGGCGCGGCGGCGGCTCCGGCGGCCGAGGCGGCGCAGGACCACCGGCCCGGGAGGCCCGGGCATCCCGTGAAGCGGTACTCGCTGACCGTCATGGGCACCACCGACCTGCACGGTCACGTCTTCAACTGGGACTACTTCAAGGACGCGGAGTACTCCGACAAGGCGGGCAACGCGATGGGGCTCGCCCGGATCGCCACCCTGGTGAAGCAGGTGCGCGAGGAGAAGGGCCGGCGCAACACGCTGCTGCTGGACGCCGGTGACACCATCCAGGGCACCCCGCTGACCTACTACTACGCCAAGGTCGACCCGATCACCGCCAAGGGCGGGCCGGTGCATCCGATGGCGCGGGCGATGAACGCGATCGGGTACGACGCCGCGGCCCTCGGCAACCACGAGTTCAACTACGGCATCGAGACGCTGCGCAGGTTCGAGGACCAGCTGGACTTCCCGCTGCTCGGCGCGAACGCGGTGGACGCCACGACGCTGCGGCCGGCCTTCCCGCCGTACTTCATGAAGACCTTCCACGTGCCCGGGGCCAAGCCGGTCAAGGTCGCCGTCCTCGGTCTGACCAACCCGGGCATCGCGATCTGGGACAAGGCCTACGTCCAGGGGAAGCTGGCGTTCCCGGGGCTGGAGGAGCAGGCCGCGAAGTGGGTGCCGAAGCTGAGGTCGATGGGCGCGGACGTGGTCGTGGTCTCGGCCCATTCGGGCACGTCGGGCACCTCGTCCTACGGTGACCAGGTGCCGTACGTGGAGAACGCGGCGGCCAACGTGGCCCGGCGGGTGCCGGGGATCGACGCGATCCTGGTCGGTCACGCGCACGTGGAGATCCCGGAGCTGAAGGTCGTCAACGAGGAGACCGGCAAGACGGTCGTGCTGTCGGAGCCGCTGTGCTACGCCGAGCGGCTCACCCTGTTCGACATCGAGCTGGAGTTCCGCAAGGGCCGTTGGGAGGTGGAGTCGGTGTCCGCGTCCCTGCGCGACTCCAAGTCCGTCGCCGATGACCCGGAGATCACCAGGCTGCTCGCCGGCCAGCACAAGACGGTCGTCGCGTACGTCAACCAGGTGGTCGGCCGGGCGACGCAGACCCTGACCACGGTCGAGGCCCGCTACAAGGACGCGCCGATCATCGACCTGATCACCAAGGTCCAGGAGGACGTGGTGAAGGCGGCGCTCGCGGGCACCGCGTACGCGTCGCTGCCGGTGCTCGCCCAGGCGTCGCCGTTCTCGCGGACCTCGCAGATCCCGGCCGGCGATGTGACGATCCGGGATCTGTCGAGCCTGTACGTCTACGACAACACGCTGGTCGCGAAGTTGCTGACGGGTGCGCAGGTGCGTGCCTATCTGGAGTACTCGGCGGAGTACTACGTCCAGACGGCTCCCGGTGCCGTGGTCGACGTGGAGAAGCTGACCAACGCGGGTGGGCGTCCGGACTACAACTACGACTATGTGTCGGGTCTGTCGTACGACATCGACATCGCCCAGCCGGCCGGGTCGCGGATCAGGAACCTGACCTTCGGTGGCGCCCCGCTGGACGACGCTCAGCAGTTCGTGCTCGCGGTGAACAACTACCGTGCCAACGGCGGTGGTGCGTTCCCGCACGTCGCTTCCGCCAAGGAGCTGTGGTCGGAGTCGACGGAGATCCGCACCCGGATCGCGGAGTGGGTGACCGCGAAGGGGGTGCTGGACCCGAAGGACTTCGCCTCGGTGGACTGGAAGCTGGTGCGGGGCGGCACGCCGGTGTTCTAGGGCCTGTCGTCAAACTCCCGTCGTTCGCCCGGAGGGCGGGCCTGGCGGCGTCAGGTGCGTGCTCTCGGCGTGCCGGGCCCTGACCCTCGTACTGGGCGTACTTGGGTCTGGGCCCGGTGCGGCGAGAGTGCGTGCATGGCGGCGTCAGGCAGGCGGGAGTTTGACGACAGGGCCTAGGGTCCCGCTTTCTACAGGTCGAGCAGGGACAGGTCGACGGCGTCGGCGATGGCCTTGGCGCCGGCGTCGTTGACGTGCAGGCCGTCGCCGCTGTCGAACTCGGGGCGGATCCGCTCGGGTTCGGCGGGGTCGGCGACGGCGGCGGCGACGTCCACCACCGCGTCGAAGGGGTGGGTGTCGCCGTGCAGCCAGGCGTTGACCTCGCGTCGTACGGCCTGGCCGGCTTCGGTGTCGTAGCCCTCGTAGACCGTGCCCCGGTACGGGCCGATGGTGGAGGCGAGGGCGGTGAGGCCGGCGGCGCGCAGGCGTTCGGCGAGCGTGGTGAGCCCGGCGATGAGGTCGGCGGCGGTGGGGATGGGGGCCGGTTCCGGGTAGGCGAGCTGGCCGGGGGCACCGATGTCGTTGAGGCCGATGTGGATCAGGACGTGGCTGACGCCGGGCACGGCGAGGACGTCGTGGTCGACGCGGGCGAGCAGGTGTGTGCCGACCTCGTCGGTGAGCAGCCGGTTGCCGGAGATGCCCTGGCGGACGATCCAGCCCCGGGTGAGGCGGCGGCTGAGCTGGGCCGGGAAGCTGTTGTCGAGGCCGGGTGTGGTGGCCGCGCCCTCGATCCAGGAGTCGCCGAAGGCGACGGCGATCCGGGTGCCTTCGGGGGCGCGGACGTCGGCGCCGATGCCGAAGTGGCCGGTGGGCACCTCCTCGGCGTCCCGCAGGCGTTCGGCGGTGAGCTGGTCGCCGGGGGCGGCGTGGGAGATGTCGTAGGGCATCAGCGAGTAGGAGGTCGGTCCGGTGTCCCCGGGCAGGTAGAGGGTGACGGTGAGTTCCTGCCCGGCGGTGACGGGGCGTTCGACGGGGTCGCTGACGAGTTCCCCGCCGGCCGGGATCTTGGTGGTCGGGGCGCCGTCGAAGGTGAGGGCGGTGCCGGTGGCGGGGTCGATGCCGTGGCCGGTGGTGCGGGTGGCGAGGTGTGCTCCGCCGATCTCGACGGGTTCCTTGCCGTAGCGGTTGCTGAGGGTGATCCGTACGGCCTCGCCGCCTCCGGCCAGGCGCAGGGACTGTCTGAGGGTCTGGTCGGTGAAGCCGCGTGGTTCGAGGATGTGGAAGGACTCGTCGGGGCGGATGACGGGGCTGCGGTGGGCGGCGATCCAGGTCGTGGTCATGATCGTTCGCAACGCCGTGTCGTGGGCGCTTGTTCCGGCCTGGCGGTCCCGCCCGGTGGGTCTGGTCGGGGGCGGGGCCGGTCAGGGGCCGTCGACCAGTGGGGTGAGCCGCTTGGGCTGCCGGGCCTGTGGCACCCGGTCCGCCGGGTCGTCGAGGCCGAAGGAGGTGAAGGCGGTTCGGGTGGGCAGTGGGTAGGTCTCCTTTGCGGTGAGGGAGTTGAGGATGGTGGCGCTGCGCCAGGCGGCGAGGCCGAGGTCGGGGGCGCCGACGCCGTGGGTGTGCAGTTCGGCGTTCTGGACGTAGACCGAGCCGGTGACCGAGGGGTCGAGGACGAGGCGGAACTCCTCGTCCACGCGAGGGCGTTCGCCGCTGTCGCGGCGGATGTAGGGGTCGAGTCCGGCGAGGAGCCGGCCGAGGGGGCGTTCGCGGTAACCGGTGGCGAGGACGACGGCGTCGGTGGTGAGCCGGGAGCGGGTGCCCTGCTGGAGGTGTTCCAGGTGGAGTTCGATGGCGCTGGTGGCGATCCGGCCGGCGGTGCGGACGCGGACGCCGGGGGTGAGGACGGCGTCGGGCCAGCCGCCGTCGAGGGTGCGCCGGTAGAGCTCGTCGTGGATGGCGGCGAGGGTGTCGGCGTCGATGCCCTTGTACAGCTGCCACTGGGCGGCGACCAGCCGGTCGCGGACGGGTTCGGGGAGTGCGTGGAAGTAGCGGGTGTAGTCGGGGGTGAAGTGTTCCAGGCCCAGTTTGGAGTACTCCATGGGGGCGAACGCTTCGGTGCGGCCGATCCAGTGCAGCCGTTCCCGGCCGGCCGGGCGGTGCCGCAGCAGGTCGAGGAAGACCTCGGCGCCGGACTGTCCGGAGCCGACGACGGTGATGTGTCCGGCGGCGAGGACGGTGTCGCGGTGGCCGAGGTAGTCGGCGGCGTGCAGGACGGGCACGCCGGGGGCGTCGACCAGGGGCTGGAGGGGGTCGGGTACGTAGGGGGCGGTGCCGATGCCGAGGACGATGTTGCGGGTGTACGTGCGGCCCAGGGCCTCGGCTTCGCCCTCGGTGTCGAGCTGGGTGAAGTCGACTTCGAAGACGTCCCGTTCGGGGTTCCAGCGGACGGCGTCGACCTGGTGGCGGAAGCGCAGTCCGGGCAGTTGCCCGGCGACCCAGCGGCAGTAGGCGTCGTATTCGGCGCGTGGGATGTGGAAGCGCTCGGCGAAGTAGAAGGGGAAGAGGCGTTCGTGGTTCCTGAGGTAGCTGAGGAAGCTCCAGGGGCTGGTGGGGTCGGCGAGGGTGACGAGGTCGGCGAGGAACGGCACTTGGAGGGTGGTGCCCTCGATGAGCAGCCCGGGGTGCCAGTCGAAGCCGGGGCGCTGTTCGTAGAAGACGGCGTCGAGTTCGGCGAGCGGGTGGGCGAGGGCGGCGAGGGAGAGGTTGCAGGGGCCGATGCCGATGCCGACCAGGTCGCGTGGGGAGGTCGGTTCCTGGCGTGGGGGGTGGGTCATCCGGGGGTGCTTCCTTCGACGAGTTCGAGCAGGCGGGCCAGGTCGTCCGGCCGGCTTCGGGGGTTGAGGACGGTGGCCTTGAGCCAGAGCCGGCCGTCGAGCCGGGCCCGGCCGAGCACGGCGCGGCCTTGGTGCAGGAGTCTGCGGCGGACGGCGGCCACGGTGTCGTCGGCGGCCGCGGCGGGGCGGAACAGGACGGTGCTGATGACGGGCCGGTCGTAGAGCTCGAAGCCGGGGTGGGCGGCGATCAGGGCGGCGAACTCGTGGGCGCGGGCGCAGACGTGGTCGACCAGGGCGCCGAGGCCGTCGCGGCCCAGTGTTCTGAGGGTGACGGCGATTTTCAGGATGTCGGGGCGGCGGGTGGTGCGCGGGGAGCGGCCGAGCAGGTCGGGGAGTCCGGCCTCGGTGTCGTCGGGGGCGTTCAGGTAGTCGGCGCGCTGGTGGAGGGTGGCCAGTTCGTCCGGGCGGGCCACGGCGAGCAGGCCGGCGGCGGCCGGTTGCCAGCCGAGTTTGTGCAGGTCGAGGGTGACGGTGTGGGCGGTGTCGAGCCCGGCGAGCCGGTCGCGGTGCCGGTCGCTGAACAGCAGGCCGCCGCCGTAGGCCGCGTCGATGTGCAGCCGGGCGCCGTGGGCGGCGCACAGGGCGGCGATCCGGGGCAGAGGGTCGATGAGGCCGGCGTCGGTGGTGCCGGCGGTGGCGGCGACCAGCACGGGGCCGGCAAGTGCGGTGAGGGCTTCGGCGAGGGCGGCCGGGTCGAGGGTGCCGCGAGGTGCCGGGAGGACGACCGGGGCGGGCAGGCCGAGCAGCCAGGCGGCGCGCGGCAGCGAGTGGTGGGCGCCGGCGCAGCAGACGAGGCGCAGGTCGCTGCCGTGCGCCTCGCGGGCGAGCAGCAGGGCCAGTTGGTTGGATTCGGTGCCGCCGGTGGTGACGAGGGCGTCGGCGAGGCCGGCCGTGCGGGCGAGGGCGCGGGTGACGGCGGCTTCCAGGGCGGAGGCGGCCGGGGCCTGGTCCCAGGAGTCCAGGGAGGGGTTGAGGGCGCTCGCGGCGAGGTCGGCGGCGGTGGCCACGGCGAGCGGCGGGCAGTGCAGATGGGCGGCGCACAGGGGGTCGGCGGGGTCGGCGGCGCCCGCGGCGAGGGCCCGTACGAGGGCGTGGAGGGCGTGGGGGTCGCCGGTGTCCGGCAGGGGGTCGCCGAGGGCGGCGGCGACGCGCGCGGTGACGGCGTCGGGGCCGCCGGCGGGCAGCGGGCCGCCGCGCTCGGCGGTGCCGGCGGCGAGCGCGTCGAGCACGGTGGCGAGGAGGGGCCGCAGCGCGTCGGGGCCTTCGGGGCCCGAGGCGAGCGGCGGTGCGCTCAGGGCCGCTTCTGCGGTCATGGGCTCTCCTCCGGGGCATGAAGAACGCCGGGCGGGCCTGCCGGGCCCGGGGGGGGGTGGCGTGTGGGTGGAGTGCCAGCTTGTACCGGAAGAGAGCCCTGTGTCCCCGAAGCCCGGCGAACGGAACCCGAAAGTGTGTACTGCTCTTGCCCCGAAGGGGCCGGTGGGCTAGGGCCGGAAGTCCGGGACGTGGTCGCGGGCCCACTGGTCGAAGGGGCGGGCCGGGGTGCCGGTGAGGTCGGCGACGGTGCCGGTGATCTCCGGGGGGACGCCGACGGACTGTGCGACGGTCTCCAGCAGCCGGCCGAGCATCTGCGGCTGCACGTACGGGAACAGTTCCGGGCCGGCTTCGGCCGGGTCCACCTCCTCGAACGCCAGCTTCCTGCCGAGCGCGTCGCCGATCGCGGCGACCTGTCCGGCGTTGCTGGTCGCCGCGGGTCCGGTGAGCCGGTGCACGGCGCCCTCGTGCCCGTCGTCGAGCAGGACGCGTTCGGCGACGGCGGCGATGTCGTCCTCGTGGATGGGTGCGGAGAGCGCGTCGGCGTAGACGCCGCGGACGGTGTCGCCGCCGGCGCGGACCTGCGGGGCGTACTGGAGCGCGTTGGTGGCGAAGGCGTTGGGCCGCAGGAAGGTCCAGGCGAGGCCGCTGTCGCGGATGTGCCGCTCGGCGGTGGCGTGCATGACGTGGATGGGGTGGGTCTCGTCGGCGCCGTCCCGGAGGAGGCCGCTGGAGAGCAGGACGGCGTGCCGTACGCCGTGGTCGCGGGCGGCGGCGAGCAGCGGGGCGGTGACGGCCTGGGCGTACAGGAAGAGTTTCGTCGCCCCGGTGAACAGGGCGGCGGGGTCGTCGGGGCGGAACGCGACCACCTCGGCCCGCTCGGGCAGGCCGGCCCGGGCGGGGTCGCGGGTCAGTGCCCGGACGGGCGCTCCCGCGGCGAGGAGTCGGTCGACGAGGGCACGGCCGACGTTGCCGGTCGCGCCGGTCACTGCGATCACGGTGCTGCCTCCAGGGCTCGGATGATCACTGACCGTCCGAGCCTAGGAAGATCGGCCCGTGGCCGCATCGTCGGCAGGGACCAGCCGGGCCCTACGTCGTCGGTCGTACGCCCTGCTGTCCGGGCCGCTGTGCCTCGCGGACGCGCAGGGCGCGGGCGAGGTCGTCGAGGCGGTCGGCGAGGGCGCGGCGCAGCGCCGGGGTGAGGTCGTCGGCGCGCAGGCGTTCCTCGCCGAGCCGGAGGTTGTCGGTGTCGACGGCGTGGGCGGGGAAGCACCAGCGGCCGGCCGCGGTGGCGATGGCGGGGCCGCGGCGGGCGGCGACGGCGGCCACGTCGGCGTAGAAGCGGGGCACGTACGGGCGGACCAGGTCGGCCTGTTCGGGCTGCCAGAAGCCCTGGGCGGTGGCGGTGAAGAGGTAGTTGGACAGGTCGTCGCCGGCGAACATGGCGTCCCAGGCGGCGCGTTTGGCCTCCGGGTCGGGCAGCGCGGCGCGGCAGCGGGCGGCGCCCTCCTGGCCGGCGGCGCTCGGGTCGCTCGCCAGCTCGGCGGCGATGGCGGCCTCGTCGGTGGCGCCGAGGACGGCGAGCCGGGCGAGGATGCGCCAGCGCAGTTCGGGGTCGAGTTCGGGGCCGCCGGGCACGGTGCCGTCGGCGAGCCAGGCGGTGATGGTCTCGGGGTGGGCGGCCACGTCGATCAGGTGCCGTACGGCGATCAGCCGCAGGCCGGGGTGGTCGCCGTCCTCGGTGCGGCGCAGCAGGTCGCGGCAGAGGGAGGTGAGGGTGGCCAGGGCGGCCGGCCGGTGGTCCGGGGCGAGGTACTGCCCGGTGAGCTGGCCGGCGGCGAAGGCGAGGACGCCCTGGGCGATGGCGAGGTCGGTCTCGCGGGGCAGGTGGGCGCGGGCCGTCTCCAGGTAGGCGGTGGGTGCCAGGTCGCCGTCGCGTACGGCGTCCCTGAGGGCGTTCCAGACGACCGCGCGGGTGAGCGGGTCGGGCAGTCCGGACAGTGTGGTGCGGAGGGTGGCGAAGGAGGCGGCGTCGAAGCGGATCTTGGCGTAGGTGATGTCGCCGTCGTTGAGGAGGACCAGCGCGGGGCGCTTGCCGATGGGCTGCGGGCCGGTCTGGGGCAGGTCGAGGTCGATGCGCTCGCGCAGCACCAGCCGGCCCTCGTCGGCGAGGGCGTGGTCGTAGAGTCCGACGCCGAGGAGGTGCGGGCGGCTGCCCGCGCGGTCGACGGTCAGGGTGCAGGTGCCGGCGGCGGCGGTGATCGTGGGGACGAGGGTGTCGACGCCGGTGGTGCGCAGCCAGCTGTCGGCCCAGGCGGCCACGTCGCGGTCGGTGGCGGAGGCGAGGGAGTCGATGAAGTCGGCGAGGGTGGCGTTGCCGAACTTGTGCCGGGCGAAGTGGGTGTTGATGCCGGCGAGGAAGTCCTTCTCGCCGAGCCAGGCGGCGAGCTGGCGCAGCGCGGAGGCGCCCTTGGCGTAGGAGATGCCGTCGAAGTTGAGCAGGGCGGAGGCCGTGTCGTCGACGTTGTCGGGGGCGACCGGGTGGGTGGTGGGGCGCTGGTCGGCGTCGTAGCCCCAGGCCTTGCGGGTGACGCCGAACTGGGTCCAGGGGCCGGTGAAGCGGGTGGCCTCGGCGGTGGTCTGGTAGCCCATGTACTCGGCGAAGGACTCGTTGAGCCAGATGTCGTCCCACCACTTGAGGGTGACGAGGTCGCCGAACCACATGTGGGCCATCTCGTGCGCGATGACCATGGCGCGGGACTGCCGTTCGGTGTCGGTGACGGCGGAGCGGTAGACGAACTCGTCGCGGAAGGTGACCAGGCCCGGGTTCTCCATGGCGCCGGCGTTGAACTCGGGGACGAACGCCTGGTCGTAGGAGTCGAAGGGGTAGGGCTCCTCGAACTTCTCGTGGTAGCGGTCGAAGCACGCGCGCGTGACGTCGAGGATCTCGTCGGCGTCGAGGTGGGGGGCGAGGGAGCGGCGGCAGTGGATGCCGAAGGGCAGCCCGCGGTGTTCGGTGCGCACCGAGTGCCAGGGGCCGGCGGCGACGGCGACCAGGTAGGTGGAGATCGGCGGGGTGGGCGCGGCCTGCCAGGCGCCGTCGTCCTGGCGGGTGGTGACGCTGTTGGCGAGGACGGTCCAGGTCTCGGGTGCCTTGACGCGGACGTCGAAGACGGCCTTGAGGTCGGGCTGGTCGAAGGCGGCGAAGACGCGCTGGACGTCGTCCATGAACAGCTGGGTGTAGACGTACGTCTCGCCGTCGCTGGGGTCGGTGAAGCGGTGCATGCCCTCGCCGGTGCGGGAGTAGCGCATGACGGCGTGGACGCGCAGCTCGTGCTCGCCGGCGGTGAGGTGGTGCAGCGGCAGCCGGTTGCCGGTGAGCGAGCCGGTGTCGAGCGGCTGACCGTCGAGCGTGACGCCGCGCAGCTCGGCAGGCTTCAACTCGACGAACGTGTCCCCGTCGAACCGGGCGGTGAACCGGATCGCGGTACGGGAGTCGAAGGTCTCGTCGCCGGTGGTGAGGTCGAGTTCGACCGTGTACCGGTGGACGTCGAGGATCTCTGCTCGGAGCTGCGCTTCGTCGCGCGTGAGTACGGACATAGGGGCCATGCTGCCTGATGCCGTCGGCAGCGCACAGGGGCGGACCGGTACATCGGCGCCGGCCCCCGTGCGCGCCCGGTGCGGCGGCTTGCCCCCGGGCGCCCCGCGGTGTCCGGTCAGTGCTCCGCCGGTGTCTCGTGGGCCGGTTGTCCGGTCTGGGTGTTCTCGGCGATCCGCTCGTGGTGCCGGATCACCTCGGCGATGATGAAGTTCAGGAATTTCTCGGCGAAGGCCGGGTCGAGCTTGGCGTTCTCGGCGAGCAGGCGCAGCCGGGCGATCTGCCGGGCCTCGCGGGAGGGGTCGGCGGGCGGCAGCTGGTGCAGCGCCTTGAGCCGGCCGACCTGCTGGGTGGCCTTGAAACGCTCGGCGAGCATGTGGACGACGGCCGCGTCGATGTTGTCGATGCTGTCGCGCAGCCGCTCCAGTTCCTGGCGGACCTCGGGGTCCACGGCATCGGGGCCGGTGTTGCTGGTGGTCATGGGGGCCCACTTTATGCGGTGGGCGGGCCGCGTCGCCGGGGTGTCCGAGGACTGGATCAGCGGTGGGTCGCCGGGGTCGGGGACGCGGTCGCTCCAGCCGCCGGGCACGGTACGGCCCTGCTGGGCGCGGAAGCGTACGGGGGCGAGGCCGACGCGCCGGGTGAACAGCCGGGAGAAGTAGGCGGGGTCGTCGTAGCCGACGCGGCGGGCGACGGCGGCGACGGGCAGCTCGGTGGCGGCGAGGAGTTCCTTGGCCCGGCCGAGGCGGATGCCGAGCAGGTAGTCCTTGGGGGTGCAGCCGGCCGCCCGGCGGACCGCGCCGCGCAGCTCGGTGGTGGTCATGCCGTGCCGGGCGGCGTGGTCGGCGACGCTCATCGGGGTGCAGGCGTCCCGGGCCAGGGCGGCGAGCACCTGGTCGCCGCCCTGGGCGAGGTCGGCGCGGGCGCGGCGCAGGGCGACGAGGAGTTCGTGCACGGCGGCCGCGGTCTCGGCCTGGAGCAGGGGGTTGCCGGGGCGGGCGGCGCGGGCGATGCGGGCGATGACGGTGCGCGGGCCGGAGGCGTCGGCGAGCGGGGTCACGGGCCGGTCGGGGTCGATGTAGCCGAGTTCGCGGTAGGCGGCCGTGGCGGGTCCGGTGAAGTCCACGAAGCCCTCGTCCCAGCCGGTGCCGGCATCGGGCGCGTAGTGGTGGGGCACGCCGGGGGTGAGCCACAGCAGCGCGGGCGCGGTGACGGTCGTCCGGCGGCCGTCGGCGCCCCGGTACCAGCCGCCGCCGGAGCTGATCACCACGGCCACGTGGTGGTCGAGGGTGCGCGGGCCGACCGGGGGCAGCGCGCCGTGCTGGAGGCCGACGCCGAGGCAGACCAGGCCGAGGCGCTGGTGGGCGGGGGCGGGGCTGAAGAACCGCATCCAGGTCCGGTACATCGGCGCTCCTCCCGGCGGGTTGTGCGGCGCGGTTTTGTCCAAGCAGCGCCGATCTTCGTCCATGGCGCCGGGTGCCGGAAGGGGGCGAGGCTGGACGCGGACGGCGGGAGGCAGCGGCGGGGAGGGCGCTTGAGCGGGTTCACGGTGGGGGAATCGGGGTTCTGGGCGGACGGGCGCCCGGTGCGGCTGCTGTCCGGGGCGCTGCACTACTTCCGGGTGCACGAGGCCCAGTGGGGGCACCGGCTGGCGATGCTGCGGGCGATGGGCCTGAACTGCGTGGAGACGTACGTCCCGTGGAATCTGCACGAGCCGCGCCCGGGGACCTTCCGGGACGTGGGGGCGGTCGGCCGGTTCCTGGACGCGGTCGGCGCGGCGGGCATGTGGGCGATCGTGCGGCCGGGCCCGTACATCTGCGCCGAGTGGGAGAACGGCGGGCTCCCGGCGTGGCTGACGGGCGAGGCGGGCACGCGCGCGCGTACGCGTGACGCGCGCTACCTGGCCCGGGTGCGCGCCTGGTTCGCCCGGCTGCTGCGCGAGATCGTGCCCCGCCAGAGCGACCGGGGCGGCCCGGTGGTCCTGGTCCAGGTGGAGAACGAGTACGGCAGCTACGGCAGCGACACCGGTTATCTGGAGGAGCTGGCCGGTCTGCTGCGCGCCGAGGGGGTCACCGCGGCGCTGTGCACCTCGGACGGTCCGGAGGACCACATGCTGACCGGGGGTTCGCTGCCGGGGGTGCTCGCCACGGTGAATTTCGGCTCCCACGCGCGCGTGGCGTTCGACACGCTGCGCCGGCACCGCCGGGAGGGTCCGCTGATGTGCATGGAGTTCTGGTGCGGCTGGTTCGACCACTGGGGCGGCGGGCACGCCGTACGCGATCCGGCCGAGGCCGCCGGGGCGCTGCGGGAGATCCTGGAGTGCGGGGCGTCGGTGAATCTCTACCTGGCGCACGGCGGCACGAGTTTCGGGGGCTGGGCGGGTGCCAACCGGGGCGGCGCGCTGCACGACGGGCCGCTGGAGCCGGACGTGACCTCCTACGACTACGACGCGCCGGTGGACGAGTACGGCCGCCCCACGGAGAAGTTCCGGCGCTTCCGCGAGGTGCTGGCCGCTTACGTGCCGGGTCCGCTGCCCGGGCTGCTGCCGCCGCCCGCCGTGCTGGGCGCCCCGGCCGAGGCCGCGCTCACCGGCTGGGCGTCCCTGGCGGAGGTGCTCGGGGCGCTGGGCGGGCCGGAGACGCTCACGCCGGTGCCGCCCGTGTTCGAGGAGCTGGGGATCACCCGGGGCCTGGTCCGCTACGCGGTCGAGGTGCCCGGCCCGCGCCGGCCGTACCCGCTGTCCGTGCGCGGGCTGCGCGACCTCGCCGTGGTGTACGTCGACGGGGAGCGGGCCGGGGTGCTCACGGAGGCGGAGCCGCGGCTGGCGGAGCCGGTCGCCGGGCACGCGCGCGTGGAGCTGTGGGTGGAGTCCCTGGGGCGGGTGAACTACGGGCCCCGGCTCGGGGAGCCGAAGGGCATCACCGGCGGCATCCTGCACGAGCGGCAGTATCTGCACGGGGTACGCGCGCGGGGGCTCGATCTGGACGCGTTCGCCGGCGGGGTGGCCGCGGTGCCCTTCGGTGCGCCGCCGGGCAGGCACGCGCCGGGGCTGTACCGGGGCTCGGTCACGGTCCGGGGGGCCGGGGACGCCCGGCTGGAGCTGCCCGGCCGGACCCGCGGGTTCGTCTGGATCAACGGCTTCAACCTGGGCCGTTTCTGGTCGGTGGGACCCCAGCGGTCGCTGTACGTGCCCGGGCCGGTGCTGCGGGAGGGCGAGAACGAGGTGTGGGTGCTGGACCTGGACGAAGGCCGGCCGGACGCGCCGGCTCCGCGGTTGCTGCCGGTGTGAGGGCGGCGGGTGCGGCCTGCCCGACCGGGCACCGGTGCGGCTTGCCTGGCCGGGCGCCGGTGCCGCGCGTCCGGCCGGCCGCCCCCGGCCCCCCGGACAGCCGCCCCCCGGCCCCCTTCGTGCGGGACCGTGCGCCGGGGTCCCTCCCGCCTACAGTGGAGAAAAGTTCCGGCGGCTTCAGGGGGTGCCGACGTGGCCAACGGCGGACCGGTCGAACACGGCTACCCGCACCTGGAGACGGTGCGGGCCGCCGTCACCGCGCTGTACCGGCGGCTGTCCCGGGACACCATCGAGACGTTCTCGGCCAGCGTGGCCCCCGCCGGCGTGGCCTTCTGCGACACGGACGATCTGCATCTGGGCGCGCAGCGGGTGGCCCGGGAGATCGTGCGGCACTTCCGGCTGCCGGACGCGCGGCTGATCGTCGGCTTCCGGGAGATGACCCACGCGGCGAACGTCGAACTGGCGGCGGGCCCCGAGTACTTCGTGGAGCTGAACGACCGGTTCCGCACCCACCGCGCCGACATCGGCGCGGCCCTCGCCCACGAGGTGGCGCACGTCTATCTGCACCGCCTGGACCTCGCCTTCCCCACCACGGCGGAGAACGAGATCCTGACGGACACGGCGACGGCCTACCTGGGCGCGGGGTGGCTGCTGCTGGACGCCTACCGGGAGGACGCGGTCTCCTCCCAGAAGCTGGGTTATCTCACCCCGGAGGAGTTCGGTTACGTCCTGGCCAAGCGGGCGCTGCTGTTCGGCGAGGACCCGTCCCCGTGGTTCACCAGCCCGCAGGCGTACACCGCCTACGTCAAGGGCAGGGACCGGGCCCGCCGGGACGGGCAGCAGCCGCCGCTGACCGCCGCCGGCTGGGCGGGCCGCCGCCGTTACGCCCAGGACCGCCGGCACGCCCGCGACGGCCCGCCGGCCACGCCGTACGCCTTCGCCGCCGACCCCGCCGGCCGGCTCCGGGTCTCCTTCCCCTGCCCCACCTGCCACCAGCGGATCAGGGTGCCGGTACAGGGGCGGGTGCGGGCGCGGTGCGGGTTGTGCCGGACGGTGCTGGAGTGCGACACGTAGCCGTCGAGCCGTATGGGGCGTCCACGTGCCGTACACCCCCCGGCGGCTCCGCCTCCGTCAGCAGTCTCCGCCTGCCGGCGGCCGACAGCCGATGGTGCTGAAGTCGGCGAGGGCGGAGGAGGTGCTGACCGGACTGGCGGGGACCGCGAGGCGCTCGATGAGACCGGGCGGGGGCGCGGACGGGCCTCGGGCGCTCGTCACAGCCGTTCGATGATCGTCACATTGGCCTGGCCGCCGCCCTCGCACATGGTCTGGAGGCCGTACCGGCCGCCGGTGCGCTCCAGTTCGTGCAGCAGGGTCGTCATCAGGCGGGCGCCGGTCGCGCCGAGCGGGTGGCCGAGGGCGATCGCGCCGCCGCTGACGTTGACCTTGTCGGGGTCGGCGCCGGTCTCCTTCAGCCAGGCGAGGACGACCGGGGCGAAGGCCTCGTTGATCTCCACGAGGTCGATGGCGTCGATGCGCAGGCCGGTCTTCCTCAGGGCGTGCGCGGTGGCCGGGATGGGCGCGGTCAGCATGCGGATGGGGTCCCCGCCGCGCGCGGAGAGGTGGTGGACGCGGGCGCGCGGGCGCAGTCCGTGGTCGCGTACGGCGCGCTCGGAGGCGATCAGCAGGGCCGCGGCGCCGTCGGAGACCGGGGAGGAGCAGGCCGCGGTGATGGTGCCGCCGTCGAGGACGGGCCGGAGCGCGGCCATCTTCTCCAGGGAGGTGTCCCGGCGCGGGCCCTCGTCCACGCCGACCCGGCCGTAGGGGACGGTCTCGCGGACGAAGCGGCCGGTGTCGATGGCGCGCAGCGCGCGCCGGTGCGAGCGCAGGGCCCACTCCTCCTGTTCCGCGCGGGAGATGTCCCATTGGGCGGCGATCATCTCGGCGCCGGCGAACTGGTTGACGGGCCGGTCGCCGTAGCGGGCGCGCCAGCCGGTGCTGCCGTGGAAGGGGCCGTCGGTCAGGCCGAGGGGGACGGTCGCCTGCCGGGAGGCGTAGGCGATGGGGACCTGGGACATGTTCTGCACCCCGCCCGCGACCACGAGGTCCTGGGTGCCGGAGAGCACGGCCTGCGCGGCGAAGTGCACCGCCTGCTGGGAGGAGCCGCACTGCCGGTCGACGGTGACGCCGGGCACCTCCTCGGGCAGGCCGGCGGCCAGCCAGCAGGTGCGGGCGATGTTTCCGGCCTGCGGGCCCACCGTGTCCAGGCAGCCGAGGATCACGTCGTCGACGGCGGCCGGGTCGATCCCGGAGCGTTCCATCAGCGCCGTCAGCACTCCGGCGCCGAGGTCGGCCGGGTGGACCGCGCCGAGTCCTCCCCCGCGCCGTCCGACGGGCGTGCGGACCGCTTCGACGATGTAGGCCTCGGCCATGGCAACTCCCTGGGGGAATGGGGCTATTCGCGTACGGCGATCCCGTCCAGCACCATCGACAGGTACTGGCGGGCGATCTCCTCGGGGCTGTGCTTGCCGCCGGGCCGGTACCAGGAGGCGGCGACCCACACGGTGTCCCGGACGAAGCGGTAGGTGAGCCGGAGGTCCAGGTCCGCGCGGAAGACCCGCTCGGCGACCCCGCGTTCGAGGGTGCTGAGCCATGCCTTCTCGAACCGGCGCTGGGACTCGGCGAGAAAGGCGAACCGGTCCTGGGTGACGAGCTGCCGGCTCTCCTTCTGGTAGATCGCGACGGCGGCGCGGTGCCGGTCGATCTCCCGGAAGGACTCGGTGACCAGGGCCTCCAGGGTCTCGCGGGGCCCCAGTCGGGAGGCGAGGACGGTGTCGTAGCCGTCCCACAGCTCGTCCAGGAAGGTCCGCAGGATCTCCTCGAGCATCGACTCCTTGGAGTCGAAGTGGTAGTAGAGGCTGCCCGCGAGGATTCCGGCGTGGTCGGCGATCCTGCGGACGGTGGTGGCGTTGTAGCCGTGCTCGGCGAAGACCTCGGCAGCGGTGCCGAGGAGCTCGCCGCGCCGGGCCGCTGCTGCGGTCACCTGGGGTTTTTTCTTGGTCGGCACGCACCCATTGTGATCTGCTCCGCCCGTCAGCCGTGCCGGCTGCCGACGGCGACGACGTCCAGCCGGCCGTGCGCGGCCTCGGCCGTCTCGAACAGCGCCCGGACCTGGGCGTCGTCGGTGAGGACGGCGGTGCGGCCGCGGAGCGGTCCGTGCCCGGGGACGCAGGCCGGGCTTTCGGCGCCTGTCATAGGGCCACGCTAATCTACCAAACACTTGTTAGGGAAGGGTGGTGACGGCGGTGAACCTGTCGCTGTCCACGGCGGCCGAGGAGTTCCGCGCCGAGGCCGCACGGCGGACTGCGACCTGTCCCTGTGGCCGGCCAAGGCCCGGGCGCCGCGCTCGGCGTGGGGCGCACCTGCGGAGTGCCGGGAGCTGGTGATCGCCCGGGGGCTCTAGGAGGTGGTGGTCAGCAGCCGGGCCAGCGAGGCCCGGGAGCCCTCCAGCCGGGCGATGCGCTCCTCCATGCCCTGCAACTGCTCCACCAGCACCGGGGTCAGGCACGGTTCGACCTCGGCCGCGCCGCCGCACACGCAGTCCAGGACCTCGCGGATGACCCGGGTGGGCAGTCCGGCGTCCAGGAGGGTGCGGATGCGGCGTACGGTCCGCGGGGCGCTGTCGTCGTACACGCGCTGCCCGCCGGGGGTGCGGCCGGCGAGGAGCAGGCCCTGCTCCTCGTAGTACCGCAGCAGCCGGACGCTCACGCCGGTCGCGCGGGCCAGCTCCCCGATCCTCACTGTGAACCCCCTCACATCCCCTTGAAGCTCACATCCATGTCAGCTCCTAGCGTCACAGCCATGACGAACCCGACTGTATTCCGTATCGGTGGCGACCTGGAGGTCCGGCGGATCGGCTACGGCGCGATGCGCCTGGCGAACGCCCCGCACGAGCGCTCCGGCACGACCGCGCCCATCTGGACCGCCCCCACCGACCGCGCCGACGCCGTACGGCTGCTGCGCCGGGCCGCCGAGCTGGGCGTGACCCTCTTCGACACCGCCGACGCCTACGCGCTGGGCAGCAACGAGGAGTTGCTGGCCGAGGCGCTGCACCCGTACCGCGACGGCGTCGTGATCGCCACCAAGGCGGGTGTGCTGCGGCCGAGCCCGACGGAGTGGATCACCCATGGGGACCCGGCGTACTTGCGGCAGCAGGCCGAGCTGAGCCTGCGCCGGCTGCGCACCGACCGCATCGACCTGTTCCAGCTGCACCGCATCGACCCGGACTACCCGCTCGAGGACCAGATCGGCGCCCTCAAGCGGCTTCAGGAGGAGGGGAAGGTACGGCACATCGGGCTGTCGGAGGTGTCGGTGGCGGAGCTGACCGCCGCCTCGGCCATCGCGCCGATCACAAGTGTGCAGAACGTGTACAACCTGGCCACCCGCGGCCACGACCCGGTGATCGACCACACCGCCGAGGCCGGCATCGCCTTCCTGCCGTACTTCCCGGTCGCGATGGGCGCGCACGCGGCCGACGGCGGGCCGCTCGCCGCCGTCGCCGCCGAACTCGGCGCCACCCGCGCGCAGACCGCCCTCGCCTGGCTGCTGCACCGCGCGCCGAACATCGTCCCGATCCCCGGCACCTCCTCCCCCGCCCACCTGGCGGAGAACGTCGCCGCGCTCGGGCTCGCCCTCACCGAGGAGCAGTACTGGCGGATCGACGCGGGCGCGTGACGCCCGGGCGGGGACATGCAACGACGCCTGCCCAGTGTCCGGTCGGGGACAGGCGGGCAGGCGCCGTCAGTGTTCCGTACGCCTTTGTACGTAACGTCTGTGCGGACCCGGGGGTCCGGTGGGTCGCGCGTCAGACCGCCAGGGCGCGGTCCGTCGGGCGGATCGGGGCCGGCAGGTCGCTGGCCCCGGTCAGGTAGCGGTCGACTCCGCGGGCGGCCGAGCGGCCCTCCGCGATCGCCCAGACGATGAGGGACTGGCCGCGGCCGGCGTCACCGGCGACGAACACACCCGGCACGTTGGTCTGGAAGTCGGCGTCGCGGGCGATGTTACCCCGTTCGTCGAGGTCTAGACCAAACTGCTCGACCAGGCCGTTCTCCCGGTCGGTGCCGGTGAAGCCCATGGCGAGGGTGACCAGCTGGGCCGGGATCTTCCGCTCGGTGCCGGGCTTCGGGGTCAGCCTGCCGTCGATGAACTCCACCTCGGTCAGGTGCAGCCACTGGACGTTGCCCTCCTCGTCGCCCTCGAAGTGGGTGGTGGAGACGGAGTAGACCCGCTCGCCGCCCTCCTCGTGGGCCGAGGTGACCTTGTAGAGCATCGGGAAGGTCGGCCAGGGCTGGTTCGTCGGGTGCCGCTCGTCGTTCGGGCGGGGCATGATCTCCAGCTGGGTGACGGAGGCCGCGCCCTGCCGGTGGGCGGTGCCCACGCAGTCCGCGCCGGTGTCGCCGCCGCCGATGACGACGACGTGCTTGCCCTCGGCCGAGATGGGAGCCGTGACGTAGTCACCCTCCTGCACCTTGTTGGCCAGCGGCAGGTACTCCATCGCCTGGTAGATGCCCTTGAGCTCGCGGCCCGGCACCGGCAGGTCACGGGCGGTCGTGGCGCCGGCGGCGATCACGATCGCGTCGTAGCGCTTCTTCAGGTCGCGGGCGTTGATGTCACGGCCGATCTCGACACCGGTGCGGAACCGGGTGCCCTCCGCGCGCATCTGCTCGATACGGCGGTTGATGTGGCGCTTCTCCATCTTGAACTCGGGGATGCCGTACCGCAGCAGCCCGCCGACGCGGTCGGCGCGCTCGTAGACGGCGACCGTGTGGCCGGCCCGGGTCAGCTGCTGGGCGGCGGCGAGCCCCGCCGGGCCCGAGCCGATGACCGCGACCGTCTTGCCGGACAGGCGCTCGGGGATCTGCGGGGCGACGTCCCCGGTCTCCCACGCCTTGTCGATGATCGAGACCTCGACGTTCTTGATGGTGACCGGCGGCTGGTTGATGCCCAGCACGCACGCCGACTCGCACGGGGCCGGGCAGAGCCGGCCGGTGAACTCCGGGAAGTTGTTGGTGGCGTGCAGCCGCTCGGAGGCGGCGGCCCAGTCCTCGCGGTAGGCGTAGTCGTTCCACTCGGGGATCAGGTTCCCCAGCGGACAGCCGTTGTGGCAGAACGGGATGCCGCAGTCCATGCAGCGGCCGGCCTGCTTGCTGATGATCGGCAGCAGGGAGCCGGGGACGTAGACCTCGTTCCAGTCCTTGACCCGCTCGGCGACGGGGCGGGTCTTGGCGACCTCACGGCCGTGGTTCAGGAAGCCCTTCGGGTCAGCCATTGCTCGCCGCCTCCATCATCTTCTCGGTGATCTCGGTCTCGGAGAGACCGGCTCGCTCGGCGGCGTCCTTGGCGGCGAGCACTGCCTTGTACGTGCTGGGGATGATCTTGCTGAAGCGCTCCACGGCCGTGTCCCAGTCGGCCAGCAGCTTCTCCGCGACGGTCGAGCCGGTCTCCTCGGCGTGGCGGCGCACCACGTCGTGCAGCCACTGCTTGTCCGTCTCGTCCAGCGCCTCGATCGCGCCGGCGTTGCCGGCGTTGACGTTGTCGCGGTCGAGGTCGACGACGTAGGCGATGCCGCCGGACATGCCCGCCGCGAAGTTGCGGCCGGTCGGGCCGAGGACGACCGCGTGGCCGCCGGTCATGTACTCGCAGCCGTGGTCGCCCACGCCCTCGGAGACGACCAGCGCGCCGGAGTTGCGGACGCAGAACCGCTCACCGGTACGGCCGCGCAGGAACAGCTCGCCGCCGGTGGCGCCGTAGGCGATGGTGTTGCCCGCGATGACCGAGTAGTCGGCGAGGTGGTCGGCGGCCCGGTCCGGGCGGACGACGATCCGGCCGCCGGACAGGCCCTTGCCGACGTAGTCGTTGGCGTCGCCCTCCAGGCGCAGCGTGATGCCGCGCGGCAGGAACGCGCCGAAGGACTGGCCCGCGGAGCCGGTGAAGGTGATGTCGATGGTGTCGTCGGGCAGGCCCGCGCCGCCGAACCTCTTCGTCACCTCGTGGCCGAGCATGGTGCCGACCGTGCGGTTGATGTTGCGGATGGCGACCTGGGCGCGCACCGGCTGGGCCTCGGTCGCGTCGTTCGCGGCCAGGGCGTCGGCGGCGAGCTTGATCAGCTCGTTGTCCAGGGCCTTCTCCAGGCCGTGGTCCTGGGCGGCCACCTGGTGGCGGACGGCGCCGTCGGGCAGGGCGGGCACGTGGAACAGCGGCTCCAGGTCCAGGCCCTGCGCCTTCCAGTGGTCCACCGCGCGCTCGACGTCCAGCACCTCGGCGTGGCCGACGGCCTCCTCGATGGTGCGGAAGCCCAGCTCGGCCAGCAGCTCGCGGACCTCCTCGGCGATGAATTGGAAGAAGTTGACCACGTACTCGGCCTTGCCGGCGAAGCGGTCGCGCAGCACCGGGTTCTGGGTGGCGATGCCGACCGGGCAGGTGTCCAGGTGGCACACGCGCATCATCACGCAGCCGGAGACGACCAGCGGGGCGGTCGCGAAGCCGAACTCCTCGGCGCCGAGCAGCGCGGCGATGATCACGTCCCGGCCGGTCTTCAGCTGGCCGTCGGTCTGTACCACGATCCGGTCGCGCAGGCCGTTGAGCAGCAGGGTCTGCTGGGTCTCGGCGAGGCCCAGCTCCCAGGGACCGCCCGCGTGCTTGAGCGAGGTCAGCGGGGAGGCGCCGGTGCCGCCGTCGTGGCCGGAGATCAGCACCACGTCCGCGTGCGCCTTGGACACACCGGCCGCGACCGTGCCGACGCCGACCTCGGAGACCAGCTTCACGTGGATCCGCGCCCGCGGATTCGCGTTCTTCAGGTCGTGGATCAGCTGGGCCAGGTCCTCGATGGAGTAGATGTCGTGGTGCGGCGGCGGGGAGATCAGGCCGACGCCCGGCGTCGAGTGACGCGTCTTGGCGACCCACGGGTAGACCTTGTGGCCGGGCAGCTGGCCGCCCTCGCCGGGCTTGGCGCCCTGGGCCATCTTGATCTGGATGTCGTCCGCGTTGACCAGGTACTCGCTCGTCACGCCGAAGCGGCCGGAGGCCACCTGCTTGATCGCCGAGCGGCGCGCCGGGTCGTACAGGCGCTCCGGGTCCTCGCCGCCCTCACCGGTGTTGGACTTGCCGCCCAGCTGGTTCATGGCGATGGCGAGGGTCTCGTGCGCCTCCTTGGAGATGGAGCCGTACGACATGGCGCCGGTGGAGAAACGCTTGACGATCTCGCTCGCCGACTCGACCTCGTCCAGCGGGATCGGCTGGCGGTCGGACTTGAAGCCGAACAGGCCGCGCAGCGTCATCAGGCGCTCGGACTGCTCGTTCACCCGGGAGGTGTACTTCTTGAAGATGTCGTAGCGGCCGGTCCGCGTGGAGTGCTGGAGACGGAAGACCGTCTCCGGGTCGAACAGGTGCGGCTCGCCCTCGCGGCGCCACTGGTACTCGCCGCCGATCTCCAGCGCGCGGTGCGCCGGGGCGATGCCGGAGGCCGGGTAGGCCTTGGCGTGGCGGGCGGCGACCTCCTCGGCGATGACGTCGAGGCCGACGCCGCCGATCTTGGTGGCGGTGCCGTTGAAGTACTTCTCCACGAAGCCCTCGTCCAGGCCGACGGCCTCGAAGACCTGGGCGCCGCGGTAGGAGGCGACGGTGGAGATGCCCATCTTGGACATGACCTTCAGCACGCCCTTGCCGAGGGCGTAGATCAGGTTCTTGATGGCCTGCTCGGGCTCGAGGCCGTTCAGGAAGGTGCCCGCGCGCAGCAGGTCCTCCACCGACTCCATCGCCAGGTAGGGGTTGACGGCGGCGGCGCCGTAGCCGATGAGCAGGGCGACGTGGTGGACCTCGCGGACGTCGCCGGCCTCGACCAGCAGGCCCACGTGGGTGCGCTGCTTGGTGCGGATGAGGTGGTGGTGGACGGCCGCGGTGAGCAGCAGCGACGGGATCGGCGCGTGCTCGGCGTCGGAGTGGCGGTCGGACAGGACGATCAGCCGGGCGCCGTTGTCGATGGCGGCGTCGGCCTCGGCGCAGATCTCCTCGATGCGCGCGGCGAGGGCGTCGCCGCCGCCGGAGACCCGGTACAGGCCGGAGAGCGTGGCGGCCTTGAAGCCGGGCATGTCGCCGTCGGCGTTGATGTGGATGAGCTTGGCCAGCTCGTCGTTGTCGATCACCGGGAAGGGCAGCACGACGGACCGGCAGGAGGCGGCGGTCGGCTCCAGCAGGTTGCCCTGCGGGCCGAGCGAGCTGCGCAGGGAGGTGACCAGCTCCTCGCGGATCGCGTCCAGCGGCGGGTTGGTGACCTGCGCGAACAGCTGGGTGAAGTAGTCGAACAGCAGCCGCGGGCGCTCGGACAGGGCCGCGATCGGGGAGTCCGTGCCCATGGAGCCGATCGGCTCGGCGGCGGTGCGGGCCATCGGGGCGAGGATGACGCGCAGCTCTTCCTCGGTGTAGCCGAAGGTCTGCTGGCGGCGGGTGACCGAGGCGTGGGTGTGCACGATGTGCTCGCGCTCGGGCAGGTCGCCCAGCTCGATCTCGCCGGCCTCCAGCCACTCGGCGTAGGGCTTCTCGGCGGCGAGGGACGCCTTGATCTCGTCGTCCTCGATGATGCGGTGCTCGGCGGTGTCGACGAGGAACATCCGGCCGGGCTGGAGGCGGCCCTTGCGGACGACCCTGGCCGGGTCGATGTCGAGGACGCCGACCTCGGAGCCGAGGACGACGAGGCCGTCGTCGGTGACCCAGTAGCGGCCGGGGCGCAGGCCGTTGCGGTCGAGCACGGCGCCGACCTGGGTGCCGTCGGTGAAGGTGACGCAGGCGGGGCCGTCCCAGGGCTCCATCATCGTGGAGTGGAACTGGTAGAAGGCGCGCCGGGCCGGGTCCATGGAGTCGTGGTTCTCCCACGCCTCCGGGATCATCATCAGCACGGAGTGCGGCAGCGAACGGCCGCCCAGGTGCAGCAGCTCCAGGACCTCGTCGAAGGAGGCGGAGTCGGAGGCGTCCGGGGTACAGACCGGGAAGAGGCGGTCCAGCTTCTCCTGCGGGCCGAACAGGTCGGAGGCCAGCTGGGACTCGCGGGCGACCATCCAGTTGCGGTTGCCCTTGACGGTGTTGATCTCACCGTTGTGCGCGACGAACCGGTACGGGTGCGCGAGCGGCCACGACGGGAAGGTGTTGGTGGAGAACCGGGAGTGCACCAGCGCGATCGCGGAGGCGAAGCGGCGGTCGGACAGGTCCGGGAAGAAGGGTTCGAGCTGGCCGGTGGTCAGCATGCCCTTGTAGACGATGGTCCGGGCGGACAGGGAGGGGAAGTAGACCCCGGCCTCCCGCTCGGCGCGCTTGCGCAGCACGAACGCCCTGCGGTCCAGGGCGATGCCCTCGCTGGCGTGGTCGGTGACGAAGATCTGCCGGAACACCGGCATGGTGGAGCGGGCGGTGGCCCCCAGCAGCTCCGGGGCGACCGGGACCACGCGCCAGCCGAGGACCGTCAGGCCCTCCTCGGCGGCGATCGTCTCGATGTGTGAGACGGCGTCCTCGGTCCCCTCCTCCGGCAGGAAGGCGATGCCTACCGCATAGGAACCGGCCGCGGGAAGGTCGAATCCGGCCACCTCGCGGAGGAAGGCGTCGGGCACCTGGGAGAGGATGCCCGCGCCGTCGCCGGAGTCGGGCTCGGAGCCGGTGGCGCCACGGTGCTCCAGGTTGCGCAGGACGGTGAGTGCCTGCTCGACCAGGGTGTGGGACGCCTCGCCGGTAAGGGTGGCGACGAAACCGACGCCGCACGCGTCGTGTTCGTTGCGGGGGTCGTACATACCCTGCGCAGCAGGGCGAGCATCCATGAACGACCAGTTTCGGCCGTTCGTGGAGTGCTGGGACGGCTGGCGCGGCGTACGCATCGGCTCTCCCGTCGTCGTCATGTGGCATGTGGCAGGTGCCGAGGGACGACGTTGGCCCTCTGCGTGAGATCTGCGGTGAGATCAAAATTTCGTGCAGGTTACATGATGGAGCGGTTCCCGGGAACCGGATGCTTCGTTCCAGCATGCGGACGCCGCGGTCGCGGCGGAGGTGCCGCGCGAACGCGGCGCATGCCGTGCGGTGACGGCTCGGTGCCGTACGAGACGGCGGGTGCCGTGCGATGACGGCGACGTGGCGGGGGGCCGTGACGGACAGGATCGGTCGGATCGGCGTCCGGCGGCCCGAGGGGGCCGGAGCGGGCGTCATCACCCGCCCCGCGGGGGCGCGGCAGGCGTCATTGCCCACAGCGCTTACGGCTCATGCCCCGTGGCAAAGCAGTCGAAACCAGCGGGTAACGGGTACTTATGCGGCCCCTCGCATAAGTACCGGTCGAGCTATCCTACGGCCGTTCCGAACAGACTGCCCAGGGCGTACGTCACACCGGCCGCCGCACCGCCGAGCGCGAGCTGCCGCAGCCCGCTGAACCACCAGGTCCGCGCGGTCACCTTGGCCACCACGGCACCGCAGGCGAAGAGCCCGGCGAGGGCGAGCAGCACGGCGGGCCACAGCGCGGTCGCGCCGAGCAGGAACGGCAGGACGGGCAGCAGGGCGCCGAGGGCGAAGGAGCCGAACGACGACACGGCGGCGACCAGCGGGGAGGGCAGGTCGCCGGGGTCGACGCCCAGCTCCTCGCGGGCGTGGATCTCCAGGGCCTGCTCGGGATCGCTGGACAGCTGCCGGGCGACCTGCCGGGCCAGCTCCGGCTCCACCCCGCGGGCCACGTACAGCGCGGCCAGCTCCGCCTCCTCGTCCTGCGGGTGCTTGCGCAGCTCACGGCGTTCGATGTCGAGTTCGGCCTCGACCAGTTCACGCTGGGAGGCGACGGAGGTGTACTCCCCGGCCGCCATGGAGAAGGCACCGGCCGCGAGGCCGGCGAGGCCGGTGATGACAATGGTGTGCTGGCTCACGGAGCCGCCGGCCACGCCCGTCATCAAGGCGAGGTTGGAGACCAGGCCGTCCATGGCGCCGAAGACCGCGGGCCGCAGCCATCCCCCGTTGACATCGCGGTGGGTGTGGTTGTCGCGGTGCGCTTCGTGCAGCGCCGCCTCGGTTTCGATGATGGCCATGCGGGCCCCCCAGGGAAGCTTAGCCAAAGCTAACTTTGGACTAGATCTACTTTTCGACAACCCCAAATCTACGCCGCCGGCTCCCCCTTCGCCAGCAAGGAAAGGCTCGGCTAACCTGCGGCTTTCCCGGAACGCGCCGGACTCCCGGAAGCCGCACAACAGGGCCGCCCAGGAGGATGATTCGGGGCATGACGCCCACAGCACAGCAAAGCAGCGCCGGGGCCCCGAGCGTGCTCGCCGGCCCCCTCACCGGCACCCCGGCCGCGACCGCCTCGACGCACACCGCCCGGACGCTCACCGGGACCGCCCGCCAGATCTCCGCCCGGGATGTGCGCCGCGACCGCGCCCGCGAGCGGGCGTCGACCGCGCCGGGAGGCCGCCCGTGCTCCGGCTGACCTGGGTCCAGCCGGAGGACCTGCTGGTCCACGAGCTGCGCCAGGCCCGCCTGGACGGGCGCGAGCCGAAGGCGGTCGAGGCACGCTGGCGGGCGGCCGGCGGCCCGCAGACGCCGGAGCGGACCGGCGCCGGCGCACACCGCGTCTCCCGCTACCTGCGCCTGCTGGCAAATGACCTGCTGGACGAACTCGCCGACCTGCCCGGCCGCTTCGCCGAGGACGAGCCGACCGACCTCGCCCGCATCGAGGCCCTGTGCCCGCAGTGGCCCGCCGGGCGGTCCGCCACCGCGCCGGACTCCCGTGCCCTCGAAGCCGCCTGGCTCGGCCGGGCCATCGGCTGCCTCCTCGGCAAACCCGTCGCGAAACTCCCCCTCGACGGCGTCCGCGCCCTCGCGTCGGCGGCCGGGAACCGGCCCCTCACCGGCTACTTCACCGCCAGGGGCGTACCCGAGGACCTCCTCGCCGCCCATCCCTGGGACCACGGCTGCGCCGCCACCTGCCTGGCCGAGAACATCGACGGCATGCCCGCGGACGACGACCTCGACCATCCGCTCCTCAATCTGCTGCTCCTGCGGCGCCACGGACGGCACTTCGGCACCGACGACGTGGCCCGGCTCTGGCTCGACGAGCTGCCGCCCGGCCGTACCGCCACCGCCGAGCGCGTCGCCTACCGCAATCTGCTCTGCGGGATCGAGCCCCCGCACACCGCCCGCCACCGCAACCCGTTCCGCGAATGGACGGGCGCGCTGGTCCGCGCCGACCCGCACGGCTGGACCCACCCCGGCGACCCGGCCGCCGCCGCCCAGCAGGCGTATCGCGACGCCGTCCTCACCCACACCGCCAACGGCGTCTACGCGGCGATGTTCACCGCCGCCGTCATCGCCGCCGCCGCTCCGGGCACCCACGACGTCCACGCCTGCCTGCGGGCCGGCCGCGCGGTGCTCCCGCCCCGGTCCCGGCTGGCGGCGGCCGTCGACCACGCCGTCCGACTGGCCCGGACCACCGAGGACTTCGAGGACGTCGTGGACGAACTCCAGGCCCGCTACGCCGCAACCCACCCCCGGGCCCACGCCGTCCCCAACACCGCGCTGATCGCCGCCGCCCTCACCCACGCCGAAGGCGACTTCGCCGGCTCCATCTGCCGTGCCGTGTCCGGCGGCTGGGCCGCCGACTCCGCCGGCGCGACCGCCGGCAGCGTCGCCGGGCTCCTCGCCGGTGCCCCCGACGCGCTGCCCGAACGCTGGCGGGCGCCCCTGAAGAACCGGCTCGCCAGCACCCTCGCCGAGTTCGACGGCTGCGGCTTCGACACCCTCGCCCACCTCACCCACCTGGAGGCGACCCGCCCATGACCCATATCGCGGTCCTCGGCAGCACCAACATGGACCTGGTCACCTACGTCGACAAGGCGCCCGAGCGCGGAGAGACCGTGACGGGGCGGGAGTTCCGTACGGTGCCCGGCGGCAAGGGCGCCAACCAGGCGATCGCCGCGGCGCGGGCCGGCGCGACCGTCTCCATGATCGGCGCGGTCGGCACCGACGCCTATGGCGCGCGGCTGCGCGACACCCTCGAACACTCCGGCGTGGACACCGACTTCCTGCGCACGGTCCAGGGCCCGTCCGGCACCGCGCACATCGTGGTGGACGCCGAGGGCGGCAACGCCATCGTCGTCGTCCCCGGCGCCAACGGCACCGTGGACCACCTCTCCCCCGGCGACGAGGGGGTGATCGCCACCGCCGACGCCCTGCTGCTGCAACTGGAGATCCCGCTCCCGGCGGTCGTCGCGGGCGCCCGGGCGGCCCGCCGGCACGGGGTCCGTACCGTCCTCACCCCGTCCCCGGTCCGGCCGCTGCCACCCGAACTGCTGCACGCCGTCGACCTGCTGGTGCCGAACGAGTACGAGGCGGTCACCCTCACCGGCCGCACCGACCCGCGCGAGGCGGCGGCGACCCTGCTGGAGCTGGTGCCGGAGGTGGTCGTCACCCTGGGCGCGACCGGCTGCCTGTATCTGACCCGGGGCGCCGAGCCGCTGGTGGTGCCCGCGCCCCGGGTGACCGCCGTCGACTCCACCGGCGCGGGCGACACCTTCGTCGGCGCGCTCGCCGTGGCCCTCGCCGAGGAGAAACCGGTACGCGAGGCCCTGACCTGGGCGGCCGCCGCGGCGGCGATCTCCGTCCAGCGGGAAGGGGCCTCGGCGTCGATGCCCTACCGCCCGGAGATCGAGGCCCGGTACGGCACATGAGCGAACCGGCCCCGCACACGCCGAGGGCGCCCGGAGTGTTCCGGGCGCCCTCGGCGTGGTGGAACCGGCGGTCAGACCTTCTTGGCCGGCTTCGCCTCGTCCTCCGGGGCTTCCTCGCCCGGCTCCCCGGCGTCCCCGGACTTCGTCTCCCCGGCGCCGGCGACGGCCTCGGTGCCCTGGGGCTTCGTCTCCTCGCCGCCGGCGACGGCCTCCGTGCCCCCGGCCGGACCGCCGGAGGCGAGCGCGGGTTCGACCACGGCCTCCCGCCCCGGCCGCTTCTTGCCCACCACCACGATGTACGTCACCGCCAGCAGGAAGACGAGCAGCGCGGTCCAGTCGTTGAGGCGCAGACCCGCGATGTGGTGGGCGTCGTCCACCCGCATGTACTCGATCCAGCCGCGGCCCACGCAGTACGCGGCGACGTACAGGGCGAACGCCCGGCCATGACCCAGCTTGAAGCGGCGGTCCGCCCAGATCACCAGCAGGCCCACGCCGACGCACCACAGGGATTCGTAGAGGAACGTCGGGTGGTAGTACCCCGGCACCCGGCCGCCCTCGGCGGAGGTGATGTGCAGCGCCCAGGGGACGTGGGTCTCCCGGCCGTACAGCTCCTGGTTGAACCAGTTGCCCCAGCGGCCGATGGCCTGCGCGAACGCGATGCCGGGCGCGACGGCGTCGGCGTACGCGGGCATCGGGACACCCCGGCGCCGCGCGCCGATCCAGGCACCGAGCGCGCCGAGCGCGATCGCGCCCCAGATACCCAGGCCGCCCTCCCACACCTTGAAGGCGTCCACCCAGTCACGGCCCTCGCTGAAGTACAGCTCGTAGTCCGTGATCACGTGGTAGAGCCGGCCGCCGACCAGGCCGAACGGCACGGCCCAGACGGCGATGTCGGCGACCGTGCCGGACTGCCCGCCGCGGGCGATCCAGCGCTTGTTGCCGAACCAGACGGCAACGAAGACGCCGATGATGATGCAGATGGCGTAGCCGCGCAGCGGGATGGGGCCGAGGTACAGCACCCCGTGCGACGGGCTGGGGATGTAGGCAAGGTTCATGGCAGGTCCGACGCTACCGTGCCGGGCCATGGGGAGGGCAAGCAGCCCGGCTACGGGTCCATAACGGGGCGTGGGGAACGCTCACCCCCGGTCGGCCGCCTCCACCCTCTGCTTCAGCTTGGCCGGGGTCATCGTCCGGTCCTCGTAGATGTTCTTGCCGTCGAGCAGCACGGTCGGGGTGCCGCCGAAGCCGCCGGACTTGAACGCCTGGTGGGACTTGTCCACCCAGCCGTCGTGGGTGCCGTTCTGCACGCACTTGCGGAAGGCGGGGGTGTCCAGGCCCTTCACCTTCCCGGCCAGCTCGATCAGCTTGTCGTTGCCCGCGAAGGCGTCGTCGGTCTCCTTGGGCTGGCTGGCGAACAGCACGTCGTGGTAGTCACGGAACTTGCCGGCGTCCTGGGCGCAGGCCGCCGCGTTGGCGGCGCGCAGCGAGCCGGTGCCGCCGAGGTTGCCGTCGATCAGCCGGACCAGGTGGTACTCGACCCGGAGCTTGCCGGCGTCGGTCAGTTCGTGGAGCGTCGGCCGGTACGCCACCTCGAAGGCCTGGCAGGCCGGGCAGCGGAAGTCCTCCCAGACGGTGAGCGTCGACTTGGCGCCGTCCTTGCCGACCGGGATCGCGAGGCTGTCCTTGCCCTGCGCGCCCGAGGGGGCCACGGCCGGGCCCGCCTTGGTGCTCTTGTCCTTGCCGGCGTTCGCGGCGACGACGCCGATCACCGCCGCCAGGCCCAGGACGCAGACGATGCTCGCGCCCACGATCAGCGTCCGCCGTCGCTTGTCCGCGGCCTTCTGCTTCTCGCGCTCGACCGCCAGCCGCTCCCGGGCGGTGCGCTTTCCGTCACGGTTCTTCTCGCTCACACCCCCAGAACGAAACGGGGAGGCGCAGCGCGCCTCCCCGGTCCGAGGTCCACCCGTTCGAGTGACCGAATCATCCGGTACGGGACATCGGCCCGTCACGGCTCCCTGTTCACGCCTGTCCGCGGACGCCCTTGGCCAGGTCCCCGGCCAGCTCGCGGACCGCCGTGAGGCCGGCCGCCTCGTCCGGCGCGTCCAGCATCCGCTTCACGAACGCCGAGCCGACGATCACTCCGTCCGCGAAGCCGGCGACCTCGGCGGCCTGGGCCCGGTTGGAGACACCGAGGCCGACGCAGACGGGCAGGCCGGTGCCGGTGGCGCGGGTGCGCCGGACCAGGTCCTGGGCCTGCTCTCCGACGGACTCCCGGGTGCCGGTGACGCCCATGAGCGAGGCGGCGTAGACGAAGCCGCTGCCCGCCGCGGTGATCTCGGCGAGCCGTTCGTCCTTGCTGCTCGGCGCCACCACGAAGATCGTCGCGAGGCCGTGCTTCTCGGCGTGCTCGCGCCACAGCGCCGACTCCTGCACCGGCAGGTCGGGCAGGATGCAGCCGGCGCCGCCCGCCTCGGCCAGCTCGGCGGTGAAGCGCTCGACGCCGTAGCGGTCGATGGGGTTCCAGTACGTCATGACCAGGATCGGCTTCCCGGTGGCCCGGTACGCCTCGCGGACCGTGCGCATGACGTCGGCGATCCGCACACCGCCGCGCAGGGCGATGTCGTCCGCGGTCTGGATGACCGGGCCGTCCAGGACCGGGTCGCTGTGCGGCAGACCGACCTCGACCACGTCCGCGCCGCCCTCCAGGACGGCCTTGACCGCCTCGATGCCGCCGTCCACGGTCGGGAACCCGGCCGGGAGGTAGGCGATGAGCGCGGAACGGCCCTCGGCCTTGGCGCCCGCGAGGGTGTCCGACAGCAGCTGGATGTTCCCGCTCACTTGGCGTCCCCCTCGATCTCGGCGGTGTCGGCGGCGTCGGCCGCGACCTCGGCGTCGGTGTCGTACAGGCCGAAGTAGCGCGCGGCGGTGTCCATGTCCTTGTCGCCGCGGCCGGACAGGTTGACGACGATCAGGCCGTCCGGGCCCAGCTCGCGGCCGACCTCCAGGGCGCCGGCCAGGGCGTGGGCGCTCTCGATGGCCGGGATGATGCCCTCGGTGCGCGACAGCAGGCGCAGTGCCCGCATGGCCGCGTCGTCGGTGACCGCGCGGTACTCGCCGCGGCCGGAGTCCTTCAGGTAGGAGTGCTCGGGGCCGATGCCCGGGTAGTCCAGACCGGCCGAGATGGAGTACGGCTCGGTGATCTGGCCCTCGTCGTCCTGGAGGACGTAGGAGCGGGAGCCGTGCAGTATGCCGGGCTCGCCGGCGGTGAGGGTGGCCGCGTGCTCGCCGGTCTCGACGCCGTGGCCGGCCGGCTCGCAGCCGATCAGGCGGACGCCCTCGTCGGGGATGAAGGCGTGGAAGAGGCCGATGGCGTTGGAGCCGCCGCCGACGCAGGCGACGGCCGCGTCGGGCAGCCGGCCGGCGCGCTCCAAGAGCTGGCGGCGGGCCTCGACGCCGATGACCCGGTGGAAGTCGCGGACCATGGCCGGGAAGGGGTGCGGGCCGGCGACCGTGCCGAACAGGTAGTGGGTGTGGTCGACGTTGGCGACCCAGTCCCGGAACGCCTCGTTGATGGCGTCCTTCAGGGTGCGGCTGCCGGACTTCACGGCGACGACCTCGGCGCCGAGCATGCGCATCCGGGCCACGTTCAGGGCCTGGCGCTGCGTGTCGATCTCGCCCATGTAGATGGTGCAGTCCAGGCCGAACAGCGCGCAGGCGGTGGCGGTGGCGACGCCGTGCTGGCCGGCTCCGGTCTCCGCGATGACCCGGGTCTTGCCCATGCGCTTGGTGAGCAGGGCCTGGCCGAGCACGTTGTTGATCTTGTGGGAGCCGGTGTGGTTGAGGTCCTCGCGCTTGAGGAAGACGCGGGCGCCGCCGGCGTGTTCGGCGAAGCGGGGGACCTCGGTGAGCGCCGAGGGGCGGCCGGTGTAGTTCACCAGCAGGTCGTCGAGTTCGCGGGCGAACTCCGGGTCGTTCTTGGCCTTGTCGTACTCGACGGCGACCTCGTCCACGGCGGCGACGAGGGCCTCCGGGATGAACTTGCCGCCGAACGCGCCGAAGTAGCCCGCGGCGTCGGGGACCTGGCCCTCCGGGTCGGGGATGAAGAATGCGCTGGGCATGCGGAAACCTCACGGTGAGTGTGATGGAGAGACACTGATCGCCGTGGGGGCGGGCTCAGTCGTACGGCCTCGGGCCGTGTGTGCTCGCGCCCGCGCGGCGGTGGCCGCGTGTCGGACGGAGTCCCGCGCCCCTAGAGGGCGCGCTGCCATCGACGCCCGTTGACCTGCCCGGGTTCGTCGCCGATGACGTACCGGACGCGACGGCCGTGCACGCGCCGGGCGGGCGCGCGGCAGCCACGCGGACGGCAGCCGCGCGCCAGGCGCGCGTGCCGGTCCATGGTCGTCACGGTGGGAGTCATCGGGAACCAGCCTAGCGGGAGTCAGCCCCTGCCGTGCCGCAGTGCGGGGTGTTCGCCCGCGGCGACCAGGTCGGCGACGGCCGCCTTCGGGTCGCGGCCGGTGACCAGGGACTCGCCGACCAGGACCGCGTCGGCGCCGGCGTTGGCGTAGGCGATCAGGTCGTGCGGGCCGCGCACACCGGACTCGGCGACCTTCACGAGGTGGTCGGGGATCTCCGGGGCGACCCGCTCGAAGGTGCCGCGGTCGACCTCCAGCGTCTTGAGGTTGCGCGCGTTGACGCCGATGATCTTGGCGCCCGCGTCCACCGCCCGCTCGACCTCGTCCTCGTCGTGCACCTCGACCAGCGGGGTCAGGCCGATGGACACCGCGCGCTCGATCAGCGACTCCAGGGCCGGCTGGTCCAGGGCGGCCACGATCAGCAGCGCGAGGTCGGCGCCGTACGCGCGGGCCTCCCACAGCTGGTACGACGTGACGATGAAGTCCTTGCGCAGGACCGGGATGTCCACGCGGGCGCGGACGGCCTCCAGGTCGGCGAGCGAGCCGCCGAAGCGGCGCTGTTCGGTGAGCACGGAGATGACGGCCGCGCCGCCCGCCTCGTAGTCCGCGGCGAGACCGGCCGGGTCGGCGATGGCGGCCAGCGCGCCCTTGGAGGGGCTGGACCGCTTGACCTCGCAGATCACCTTGACGCCGTCGCCCTTGAGCGCGGCCACCCCGTCCTTGGCGGCGGGGGCCTGGGCCGCGCGCTCCTTGAGCTCGTCGAGGCTGACACGGGCCTGCCGCTCGGCGAGGTCGGCACGGACTCCGTCGATGATCTCGTCGAGCACACTCACGCGAGCGGCCCCCTTCCAGACGGTGGGTTCCTTCAGGCTCTGAAAGCCCGTGGTCAATGCGATGGTATCCGCAGCGGTGCGGTGGCTTCGCATCCGGTTGACGGAGGTCCCACTCCGTGGACATCCGTCCACCGGTGCGGTCAGGGGTGCAGCCAGCCGCCGAACGGCAGGTTCCGCAGGACGGTGAACGCCAGCAGCAGGGCGGCGACGGTCCACAGTTGCAGGGGGCCGAGGCTGATCCGCAGCGGGCGGCCGCGCGCCGCGCGGGCCGTCCAGACGATCCACAGTACGGCGAAGCCCAGGTAGGCGGCCACGGCCGGCGCGTTGGCGCGCAGCGCGGTGGGCAGGTCGCCGTGGACGAAGGCGTGCGCGCTGCGCAGTCCGCCGCAGCCCGGGCAGTACAGGCCGGTGAGCAGGTACAGGGGGCAGGCGGGGTAGTGGCCGCTCTCGTTGGGGTCGACCGCGCCGACGTAGGCGAAGGCCGCGGCCACGGCGGCGAACAGCCCGAGGGGGACGGCGAGCCGGCGCCGGACGGGCACGGCGGGCGGTGCCGGCCGCGGGGCATCGCGGGGGGTCTTCGACGGGACCGTGGGACTGTCGGCGTTCACGCGGGCATTGTGCCCCGCGCGGTGCGGTGCCGCCCGCCGGGCGGCACCGAGGAGCCGCAGGACACGAGAGGCGGTCCGCATCCTCACCGGATGCCGGACCGCCTCTCGGGGGAAGCCTGGGGTCAGCGGCCCGCGGCGGCCGGCTCCGGGGTGACGGAGGCGTGCGCCACGGCGGCGGTCTGCTTCGGCTGGCCGAGGCCCATGGCCCGCATGATGCCGCCGACCACGCCGCCGAGGAGCGTGAGCGCCATACCGGCCCAGAAGCCGACGGGCTGGGCCATCACCATGAAGGCGCCCGCGACGCAGAAACCGATGAAGGCGATGATGACACCGGTCCAGGCGGCCGGGGTGTGACCGTGGCCGTGGCTGCTGCCCGCCATGACTTGCTCCTCGTTGTTGCTGATCTACGTGTCGTATGAGGCGTCGTACGCTCGCCGCGTCCATTGTCCCGTAGGCGTGCGCGCGCCGGACGCGGGGGTGGCGTCTGGTTCGCCACACCGCTTGCGGCCGTACCGGTTCAGGCGCCCGTCGGGTCCTCGCCCCGGTCCAGGGCCTTCCAGATCTCCTCGGGCCGCTCCGGGTCGGCCGGGCGGGCGGTGCGCCGGGGGCGGGCGGTGCCGCGTTCGTAGCGGCCGGACATCGCGGGCCACAGGCGGCCGTAGCGCAGGGCGAGCAGCCCGGCGAGCAGGATCAGCAGCCCGCCGACGGCCGCGACGTACGGCCAGCCGGTGTGGGTGAGCGCGTGGACGGTGGCGGAGCTGTCGCCGCTCACCTTCGCGGCCCGCTCGTCGAGCGCGGAGCCGTCGGAGACGGCCGCGAGGGCCGCGACGGCGATGCCGGCGCCGGACAGCGCGAGCAGCCCGGCGACGACGAGGCGGCCGGCGCGGCGGACGGCGAAGACCGCGACGAGCGCGGCGAGGCCCACTATGGCGAGCGCCGCGGGGACGCCCGTGACATCGCTGCCCTTGGCCGTCAGCGGGAACGCGCCGCCGGCCACCGACGCGGTGCCCTCCGCCCAGCGCTGCCGGGTCGCGAGCAGCGCCACGGCCGCGCCGAGGGCGCCGAACAGCAGGGCCACGGCGAGGCTCCGCCGGCCGGACCGGGCGGGTGCGGGGGCTTCGGAACGAAGGTGAGGTACGGCAGTCACGTACTCCACTATCGCCTGAACCCCCCGCGGACCGGCACCCGGGGTTGCTATGAGAAGCGCCCTATTGCCCGAGGCGGTTCGCCGTGTGCACCGCCCGCAGCACCGCCGCCGCCTTGTTGCGGCACTCCTGGTCCTCGGCGACCGGATCGGAGTCGGCGACGACGCCCGCGCCGGCCTGGACGTACGCGGTGCCGTCGCGGAGCAGGGCGGTGCGGATGGCGATCGCGGTGTCGGAGTCGCCGGCGAAGTCCAGATAGCCGACGCAGCCGCCGTACAGGCCGCGCCGGGACGGCTCCAGTTCGTCGATGATCTGCATCGCGCGGGGCTTGGGGGCGCCCGAGAGGGTGCCGGCCGGGAAGCACGCGGTGAGCACGTCGAAGGCGGTGCGGCCGGGGGCCACCTTGCCGGTGACGGTGGAGACGATGTGCATCACGTGCGAGTAGCGCTCGATGGACATGAAGTCGACCACCTCGACCGAGCCGGGCTCGCAGACCCGGCCGAGGTCGTTGCGGCCGAGGTCGACCAGCATCAGGTGCTCGGCGCGCTCCTTGGGGTCGGCGAGCAGCTCCTCGGCGAGCGCCTGGTCCTCCTGCGGGGTGGCGCCGCGGTGCCGGGTGCCGGCGATGGGGTGGACCATCGCGCGCCCGTCCTCGACCTTCACCAGCGCCTCCGGGGAGGAGCCGACGATGTCGAAGCCGTCGAAGCGGAACAGGTACATGTACGGCGAGGGGTTGGTGGCCCGCAGCACCCGGTAGACGTCCAGGGCGCTCGCCGTGCAGGGCGTCTCGAAGCGCTGGGAGGGCACGACCTGGAAGGCCTCGCCCGCGCGGATGCGCTCCTTGATGTCCTCCACGGCCCGCTGGTAGTCGGCGCCGCCCCAGCGGGCGGTGTACGCGGGCAGTTCGGAGGGCGGCAGGTGGGCCGGGGGCTGGGCGACCGGGCGGGAGAGGTCGGCCTCCATGGCGTCCAGGCGGGCCACGGCGTCCGCGTACGCCTCGTCGACGCCGGTGTCCAGGTCGTTGTGGTTGATCGCGTTGGCGATCAGCAGGACCGAGCCCTCCCAGTGGTCCATCACCGCGAGGTCGCTGGTCAGCAGCATGGTCAGCTCGGGCAGGCGCAGCTCGTCGTGCTCGCCGGGGCCGATCTTCTCCAGCCGGCGGACGATGTCGTAGCCCAGGTAGCCGACCATGCCGCCGGTGAAGGGCGGCAGGCCCTCCTGGTGCGGGGTGTGCAGGGTCTGGAGGCTGGCGCGCAGGACCGCGAGGGGGTCGCCGTCCGTGGGGACGCCGACGGGCGGGGTGCCGATCCAGTGGGCCTGCCCGTCCCGGGTGGTGAGCGTGGCGGCGCTGCGGACGCCGACGAAGGAGTACCGGGACCAGGAGCGGCCGTTCTCCGCGGACTCCAGCAGGAAGGTGCCGGGGCGTTCGGCGGCGAGCTTGCGGTAGAGCGCGACCGGTGTGTCACCGTCGGCCAGGAGCTTGCGGGTGACCGGGATGACGCGCCGGTCGCCGGCCAGCTTGCGGAAGGTCTCGAGATCCATGGCGGCTGACCTTACTGAGCCGGCGCCGGAGCGGCGGCATCCGCGTCCTTCAGGAGCACGTCCTCGTCGAAGCAGGTGCGCGCGCCGGTGTGGCAGGCGGCTCCCACCTGGTCGACCCGGACCAGCAGGGTGTCGCCGTCGCAGTCCAGCGCGACCGACTTCACCCGCTGGACGTGGCCGGAGGTGTCGCCCTTGACCCAGTACTCGCGGCGGCTGCGGGACCAGTAGGTGCAGCGGCCGGTGGTCAGCGTGCGGTGCAGTGCCTCGTCGTCCATCCAGCCGAGCATGAGCACCTCGCCGGTGTCGTACTGCTGGGCGATGGCGGGGACGAGCCCGTCGGTGCTGCGCTTGAGCCGCGCGGCGATCTCCGGGTCGAGGCTGCTGGGCCGGGGGCTGCCGGTCGTACTGGTCATGGGTGCCATTGTGCCGCGCGGCACCGACAGCGGGCCCCGCGCGTCCACGGAACGGTCACGGCGGGCCCGGGAGCCCGGCGCGGCAGGCGCCGGGTGGGCGGAGCGATCACCTGACCGTAGGCTGGTTGCATGTCGACCTTCGCCAAGCGTGAACGGCTGCTGCTCGCCGACCTGTTGGAAACCGTCGGTCCGGACGCCGAGACCCTCTGCACGGGCTGGCGGACCCGGGACCTGGCCGCGCATGTCGTCGTGCGCGAGCGCCGCCCGGACGCGGCGGGCGGCACGCTGGTCAAGCAGCTCGCGCCGCGCCTGGAGAAGGTGATGGCCGAGTACACCGCGAAGCCGTACGGGGAGCTGATCCGGCTGATCCGCACCGGCCCGCCGCGGTTCTCCCCGTTCCAGCTCAAGCAGGTCGACGAGGCGGCCAACATCATCGAGTTCTACGTCCACACGGAGGACGTCCGCCGCGCCCAGCCGGAGTGGACCCCGCGCGAGCTGGACCCGGTGTTCCAGGACGCGCTGTGGTCCCGGCTGGAGCGGGCCGCGCGGCTGCTGGGGAAGGGCGCGCCGACGGGGCTGGTGCTGCGCCGCCCGGACGGGCAGACGGTGGTGGCGCACCGGGGCACGCCGGTGGTCACGGTGACCGGTGTGCCGTCGGAGCTGCTGATGTTCGCCTACGGGCGGCAGCGCGTGGCCAGGGTGGAGCTGGACGGGGACGCGGACGCCATCGACAGGCTGCACGAGTCGAAGCAGCTGGGGATCTGACGGGGCCCGTCATCGATCCGGCGGTGGACTCGGTTCAGCCGGCGAGTTCCGCGCGCCGCAGGGCCGGTACGGCGAGGAAGACGAGGCCGCCGAGTCCGCAGACGGCGGCGCTGACGGCGTAGACCGGGCCGAGTCCGAAGGCGCCGGTCGCGGCGGCGGCGAGGGGCAGGCTCAGCGGGGTGAGGCCGAGGCTGACCAGGCCGGCGACGGCGGTGACGCGGCCCAGGTAGGCGGGGTCGGCCTGGGTCTGGAGCAGGGCGCCGCACAGCGCGCCGCTGAGCCCGGTGAGCAGGCCGATCAGCAGGGCGGTGCCGACGGCGGCGGCGAGGCCGGGGACGAAGCCGAGGGTGCCGACGGCCACGGAGCCGGCCGCGCACGCGCACCCGGTGACCAGTCCGGCGCGGGGCAGCCGGCCGCGGGCGGCCAGCAGCAGGGAGGCGGCGCCCGCGCCGGTGCCGAACCCGGCCAGCACCCAGCCCATCCCCGCGGCGCCCCAGCCGCGATGGTCGGCGAGCAGGGTCAGGCCGACGTTCAGCGGGGCGACGAAGCCGAGGTCGCCGAGGGCGATGGCGATCATGAGGGGGCCGAGGACCCGGTGCCGGCGCACATGGCGCAGTCCGGCCTTCAGGTCGGCCCAGGCGGTCGCGGCGCGCTCGGTACCGCCGGGCAGGTCCCGTACCCGGACGGACAACAGCAGGGGCAGCGACAGCGCGATGAGCGCTCCGGCGAGGGCGAAGGCCGCCGGGGCGCCGCCGAGGGCCACGCCGAGGCCGCCGAGCGGGGCGCCGACGACGCTCGCGCCGCGCAGGGCGAGGCCGCGCAGGCCCTGGACGCGGGCCAGCTGGTCCGCGCCGGTGATCCGGGCCGGCAGCGCGCCCACGGCCGGCAGGAACACGGCGTCGACGGTGCCGAAGACACACGCGAGCAGGGCCAGCGGCCACAGGCCGGGGTCGGTGAGGAACAGCAGCGCGGCCACGGCGAGGACGGCGGCGCAGCGCACGGCGTCACTGCCGATCACGACCCTTCTCGGGCCCAGCCGGTCGGCGACCACCCCGCCGCCGAGCATCAGCACGGCCCGGGGCAGCGCGCTCGCCGCCATCACGAGCCCGGCCTGCGCGGGCGTCCCGGCCCGCACGGCGGCCCAGGACAGGGCGAGGTAGAAGACGTTGTCCCCGAGCATCGAGGAGGTGTACGCCCCGAGCCAGCGCAGCACATTGGGGTCACGGTGGGCCCGCGCGGGGGCGGGGGGTATGAGCGTGGTGGTCACGCGGGGGTGTCCTCTCGGGCACGGGGGGCGCGGGCGGCGGGGGCGCGGGCGGCGGTCCGAGGCCGTGTCCGCCCATGCGCGAGGCCCCGGCCTGCCGGCCGGGGCCTCCGCACGGCCTCGCTTTCGCCGTCCCGCTGTCCGACGGCTGGCACGGTCCGGCTACCTGACGGGGTGCCCCGCCTCCCGCAGGGTCTGCTTCACCTGGCCGATGCGCAGGTCGCCGAAGTGGAAGACCGAGGCGGCCAGGACCGCGTCGGCGCCCGCCTCGACGGCCGGCGGGAAGTCGGCGAGCCTGCCGGCGCCGCCGGAGGCGATCACGGGGACCGTGACGTGCTCGCGGACCGCGGCGATCATCTCCAGGTCGTAGCCGTCCTTGGTGCCGTCGGCGTCCATGGAGTTCAGCAGGATCTCGCCCGCGCCCAGCTCCGCCGCCCGGTGCGCCCACTCCACCGCGTCGATGCCGGTGCCGCGCCGGCCCCCGTGGGTGGTGACCTCGAAGGTGCCTTCGGGGGTGCGGCGGGCGTCCACCGACAGGACCAGCACCTGGCGGCCGAACCGCTCGGCGATCTCGCGGATCAGGTCAGGCCGGGCGATCGCGGCGGTGTTCACGCCCACCTTGTCGGCGCCCGCCCGCAGCAGCTTGTCCACGTCCTCGGCGGTGCGCACGCCCCCGCCGACCGTCAGCGGGATGAACACCTGCTCGGCGGTGCGGCGCACCACGTCGTACGTGGTCTCCCGGTCGCCGGAGGACGCGGTGATGTCCAGGAACGTCAGTTCGTCGGCGCCCTCGGCGTCGTACACCTTGGCCATCTCGACGGGATCACCCGCGTCACGCAGGTTCTGGAAGTTCACGCCCTTGACGACCCGGCCGTTGTCCACGTCCAGGCAGGGGATGACTCGGACCGCCAGGGTCATGACTGCTCAGGCTCCTCTGAATGCTTCTAGTTCCACTTCGACCAGGATGCGCGGGTCGACGAAGCCCTCGACGACCAGCAGGGTCGTCACCGGGCGCACGGAGTCGAACAGCTCCTGGTGGGCCCGGCCGACGGCGTCCACGTCCCGCGCATGGGTCAGGTACATCCGGGTGCGGATCACGGACTCGATGCCGAGGCCGAACTCCGCGATCGCCTCCAGGGCGCTGGTGAAGGCCACCTTGGCCTGTTCGTACGGGTCGCCCTCGCCGTACAGCACGGTGCCCTTGAAGGACGTCGTGCCGCCCACCAGCACCCGGTCGCCCGCCGCCACGGCGCGTGCGAAACCGAAGGACTCTTCCCAGGGACTTCCGCTCTGCACACGCCGTACGGCTTCGGACGTCATGACGACACAGCCTCCAGGGCCTCTTCCAGGGTGAACGCCTTCGCGTACAGCGCCTTCCCTACGATGGCGCCTTCGACACCGAGCGGCACCAGACCGGCCAGGGCCCGCAGGTCGTCCAGGGAGGACACGCCGCCGGAGGCGACCACCGGGCGGTCGGTCGCCGCGCACACGGTGCGCAGCAGCTCCAGGTTGGGGCCCTGGAGCGTGCCGTCCTTGGCGATGTCGGTGACGACGTAGCGGGCGCAGCCCTCCTTGTTCAGGCGGTCCAGCGTCTCGTACAGGTCGCCGCCGTCGCGGGTCCAGCCCCGGCCGCGCAGGGTGGTGCCGCGGACGTCCAGGCCGACGGCGATCTTGTCGCCGTGCTCGGCGATCACCCGGGCGACCCACTCGGGGGTCTCCAGGGCGGCGGTGCCGAGGTTCACCCGGGTGCAGCCGGTGGCGAGGGCGGCGGCGAGGGTGTCGTCGTCGCGGATGCCGCCGGACAGCTCCACCTTGATGTCCATGGCCCCGGCGACCTCGGCGATCACGTCGCGGTTGTCACCGGTGCCGAACGCGGCGTCCAGGTCGACCAGGTGCAGCCACTCCGCGCCGGCGCGCTGCCAGGCGAGGGCGGCCTCCAGCGGGGAGCCGTAGGAGGTCTCGGTGCCGGACTCGCCGTGTACGAGGCGGACGGCCTGGCCGTCACGGACGTCGACGGCGGGGAGCAGTTCGAGCTTGGCCATGGTCTACAGGGTTCCGATCCAGTTGGTGAGGAGCTGGGCGCCGGCGTCGCCGGACTTCTCGGGGTGGAACTGGGTGGCCCACAGGGCGCCGTTCTCCACGGCGGCGACGAACGGCTTGCCGTGCGTCGACCAGGTGACCTTGGGGGCCTCGATCACCGGGTTGTGGGCTTCCAGGGACCACTCGTGGACGGCGTAGGAGTGCACGAAGTAGAAGCGGGCGCCGGTGTCCAGGCCCGCGAACAGCCGGGAGCCGGCCGGGGCGTCGACGGTGTTCCAGCCCATGTGGGGCACCACGTCGGCCTGGAGCGGCTCGACCGTGCCGGGCCACTCGTCCAGGCCCTCGGCCTCGACGCCGTGCTCGATGCCGCGCGCGAACAGGATCTGCATGCCGACGCAGATGCCCATGACCGGGCGCCCGCCGGACAGCCGGCGGTCGACGACCCAGTCGCCGCGCGCGTCGCGCAGGCCCTTCATGCAGGCGGCGAACGCGCCGACGCCGGGCACGAGCAGCCCGTCGGCGTTCATCGCCTTGTCGAAGTCACGGGTGATCTCGACGTCGGCGCCCACGCGCGCGAGGGCGCGTTCGGCGGAGCGGACGTTGCCGAAGCCGTAGTCGAAGACGACGACCTTCTTCTTGCCCGACGTGGCGCTCAATTCCACACCTCCAGCCGCATGACGCCCGCCACCAGGCACAGGGCCGCGCCGATCGAGAGCAGCACGATCAGGCTGGTGGGCATCTTCTGCTTGACGAAGGAGATGATCCCGCCGACCAGGAAGAGGCCGACGACGATCAGCAGGGTCGACAGACCGGTCATGGGTTACAGCGCGCCCTTCGTCGACGGGAGGATGCCGGCCGCGCGCGGGTCGCGCTCGGAGGCGTACCTGAGGGCCCGGGCCAGCGCCTTGAACTGGCACTCCACGATGTGGTGGGCGTTGCGGCCGTAGGGCACGTGCACGTGCAGGGCGATCTGCGCCTGGGCGACGAAGGACTCCAGGATGTGCCGGGTCATCGTGGTGTCGTACTCGCCGATCATCGGCGCCATGTTCTCGGGCTCGGTGTGCACGAGGTAGGGGCGGCCGGAGAGGTCGACGGTGACCTGGGCGAGGGACTCGTCCAGCGGGACCGTGCAGTTGCCGAAGCGGTAGATGCCCACCTTGTCGCCGAGGGCCTGCTTGAAGGCGGCGCCCAGCGCGAGGGCGGTGTCCTCGATGGTGTGGTGGGAGTCGATGTGCAGGTCGCCGTCGGTCTTCACGGTCAGGTCGAACAGACCGTGCCGGCCGAGCTGGTCGAGCATGTGGTCGTAGAAGCCGACGCCGGTGGCGATGTCGGTGCGGCCGGTGCCGTCGAGGTCTATCTCGACCAGCACCGAGGTCTCCTTGGTGGTGCGCTCCACGCGTCCTGTGCGGCTCATGCGTTACAGCTCCTTCTTCAACTCACGGACCGCGTCGAGGAACGCGTCGTTCTCCGCCGGGGTGCCGGCGGACACCCGCAGCCACCCGGGTACGCCGTTGTCCCGGACCAGCACGCCCCGGTCGAGGATCTTCCGCCAGGCCGCGTGGGCGTCGGCGAACCGGCCGAACTGCACGAAGTTCGCGTCGGACTCGGTGACCTCGTAGCCGATCGCGCGCAGCTCGGCGACCAGCCGGTCCCGCTCGGCCTTGAGCTGCTCGACGTACCCGAGCAGCGTGTCGGTGTGCTCCAGCGCGGCCAGCGCGGTCGCCTGGGTGACGGCCGACAGGTGGTACGGCAGCCGGACCAGCTGGACGGCGTCCACGACGGCCGGGTGCGCGGCCAGGTAGCCGAGGCGCAGGCCGGCGGCGCCGAACGCCTTGGACATCGTGCGGGAGATCACCAGGTGCGGGCGGCCGTCCAGCAGCGGCAGCAGCGAGGCGCCGTGGCTGAACTCGATGTACGCCTCGTCCACGATCACCATGGACGGCTTGGCCGCCTGCGCCGCCTCGTACAGCGCGAGGACGGTCTCGGCCGGGACCGCGTTGCCGGTGGGGTTGTTGGGGGTGGTGACGAAGACGACGTCCGGCTTGTGCTCGGCGATGGCCCGCTCGGCGGCGGCGAGGTCGATCGTGAAGTCCTCGCGCCGGGGTCCGGAGATCCAGCCGGTGCCGGTGCCGCGCGCGATGAGCGCGTGCATCGAGTACGACGGCTCGAAGCCGATGGCCGTGCGGCCCGGCCCGCCGAAGGTCTGCAGCAGCTGCTGGATGACCTCGTTGGAGCCGTTGGCGGCCCAGACGTTCTCGGTGCCGAGGGGGTGTCCGCCGCTCTTCGTCAGGTAGGCGGCCAGCTCGGTGCGCAGCCGGACCGCGTCCCGGTCGGGGTAGCGGTTCAGGTCGCGGGCGGCCTCGCGCACCCGCTCCGCGATCCGCTCGACCAGCGGCTCGGGCAGCGGGTAGGGGTTCTCGTTGGTGTTCAGCCGTACGGGCACGTCCAGCTGGGGCGCGCCGTAGGGGGACTTGCCGCGCAGCTCGTCCCGTACGGGCAGATCGTCAATGCCGGTCACTTGCTCTCGGGTACCTTCCAGCCGAACCTCGCCTTGATCGCCGCGCCGTGCGCGGGCAGGTCCTCCGCCTCCGCCAGCGTCACCACGTGGTGGGCGACCTCGGCGAGCGCGTCCCTGGTGTAGTCCACGATGTGGATGCCGCGCAGGAAGGACTGGACGGACAGGCCCGAGGAGTGGCAGGCGCAGCCGCCGGTGGGCAGGACGTGGTTGGACCCGGCCGCGTAGTCGCCGAGCGAGACGGGGGCCCAGGGGCCGATGAAGATCGCGCCCGCGTTGCGGACCCGGCCGGCGACCGCGGCGGCGTCGGCGGTCTGGATCTCCAGGTGCTCGGCGCCGTAGGCGTCGACCACCTTCAGGCCCTCCTCGATGCCGTCCACCAGGACGATCGCGGACTGCCTGCCCTTCAGCGCGGGCACGATCCGGTCGTCCACGTGCCGGGTGGCCGCGACCTGCGGTGCCAGTTCCTTCTCCACCGCGTCCGCCAGGGCGGCGGAGTCGGTGACGAGGACGGCCGCCGCGAGCGGGTCGTGCTCGGCCTGGCTGATCAGGTCGGCGGCGACGTGCACCGGGTCGGCGGTGTCGTCGGCGAGGATCGCGATCTCGGTCGGGCCGGCCTCGGCGTCGATGCCGATCCTGCCGGTGAAGTAGCGCTTGGCGGCGGCGACCCAGATGTTGCCGGGGCCGGTGACCATGTTGGCGGGCGGGCAGGACTCGGTGCCGTAGGCGAACATCGCGACGGCGGTGGCGCCGCCCGCGGCGTACACCTCGTCCACGCCGAGCAGGGCGCAGGCGGCCAGGATCGTCGGGTGCGGCAGGCCGCCGAACTCGGCCTGGGCCGGGGAGGCGAGCGCGATGGACTCGACACCGGCCTCCTGCGCGGGCACCACGTTCATCACCACGGAGGAGGGGTAGACGGACCGGCCGCCGGGCGCGTACAGCCCGACGCGCTCGACCGGGACCCACTTCTCGGTGACCGAGCCGCCCGGCACCACCTGGGTGGTGTGGGCCGTGCGGCGCTGTGCGCGGTGGACCAGGCGGGCGCGGCGGATGGACTCCTCCAGGGCGGCGCGCACGGCCGGGTCGAGAGCGGCGAGCGCGTCGGTGAGCGCCTGCGCCGGGACACGGACGTTTTCCAGCCGTACTCCGTCGAACTTCTCGGCGAAGTCGATCAGCGCCGCGTCGCCGCGATGATGCACGGCCTCGCAGATCGGGCGCACCTTCTCCAGGGCGGCCTGAACGTCGAAGTCGGCTCGGGGCAGCAGGTCGCGCAGGGCGGGGCCCTCGGGAAGGGCGTCGCCGCGCAGATCGATTCGGGAGATCACAGTCCCAATTCTCTCAGACCGCCGTCGGGAGCCGTCCGCGCGTATCAGTGGCTGATACAGAGCATGGGCCAATGATCGGCCCGCCGTGGGCCAAAACCCGGTACTTGACGTCGCGCGGGCGGGTGCGACACGGCCCGTCAGCCGGTTCGGCGCGGGTCAATGCCTGGTACAGACGGTGGCCGGAATCCGGAGGATCACCTTCACGTGCGGTGTTCGACAGGTCACGCAACGGGCATGAACGGCTGTACGAAACACCGTACGGAACGCGGGACGCGGAGAGAGGAGAGCGGTGACCGAGGGAGTCGGCGTCCGCATCGCCACCGGGGACCTGCCGGACGATCTGACCGCGGCCGAGGTGGGCATGTGGCAGGCCTTCCGCAACGGCAGTGTGTACGACCTGAGCAGCGGGGATCTCGCGGCCGACGATCCGCACGGCGGGCATCCGTGGGGCCCGGAGCGGACCGTGCGGGCCCGCATCGTCTGCTGGCTGCTGCTGGACGGCCCGCCGGCGCTGGCCGGCCGGGTGTCCTCGCTGAAGCTCGTCGGCGTACGGATCACCGGCGTGCTGGATCTCGCCGGCGGCCAGGTCACGCCGTACGTGGAGCTGACGGGGTGCCGCTTCGACCAGGAGATCCGGCTGCCGGAGGCCCGGTTCACCACCGTGCGCCTGGTGGACTGCGCGGTGCCGCGGCTGGAGGCGGCCCGGGTGCACACGGAGGGCGATCTGCATCTGCCGCGCTGCCGGTTCCGGAGCGGGGTCCGGCTGACCGACGCGCAGATCGGCACCGACCTGCTGCTCAACCAGGCGATCGCGTACCGCGACCGCAGCGGCCGGTCGATCGCGGCGGACGGCATGACCGTCGGCCAGGACCTCCAGGCGGAGATGCTGGAGTCGTACGGCGAGCTGAGCCTGCGCGGCGCCCAGGTCGGCGTCTCGCTCAGCCTGCGCGGCGCGAAACTCGCCAACCCCCATGCCCGGTACGCCCTGAACGCCCCTCAGCTCACGGTCGAGCGCACCCTCTATCTGACCCCGGCCGGCGTGGGCAGTCCGGCGCTCAGCGGCACCACGCCCGCGCACGGGACGCGCATCCAGCGCTTCGAGTGCCGGGGCGGGGTGCGGCTGGACGACGGGCGGTTCGGGGACGCCGTCGACCTGGAGCGGGCCCGGTTCGCCTTCACCGACGACCAGGAGCTGTCGCTGCGCCGGGTGCAGACGCCGGAGCTGCGCTTCCTCGGGGACAAGCCGCAGCGCGGCAAGGTGGTGCTGACGGGCGCGCGGGTGGTGAACCTGGTGGACCGCGCGAGCAGCTGGCCGGAGGCGGGCAGTCTGCACATGGGCGGGTTCACCTACGAGAACCTGGTGCCGCAGGGCCCGTTCCCGCTGACCCGGCGCCTGGACTGGGTGGCGGCGGCCACCGCCGAGTACGCCCCGGAGCCGTACGAGCGGCTGGCGTCGGTGCTGCGCTCCGCCGGGGAGGACGAGGACGCGCGCGAGGTGCTGCTCGCCAAGCAGCGCCGGCGGCGCGAGACGCTGCCGCCGGCCGCCAAGGTCTGGGGGTTCGCACAGGACTGGACCGTGGCCTACGGCTACCGGCCGGGCCGGGCGGCGGTGTGGATGGGGGTGCTGTGGGCGGCGGGCACGCTGGCGTTCGCGCACGCCGACCATCCGCCGGTGAACTCCGGCGGCCATCCGGCCTGGAGCCCCGCGCTGTTCACGCTGGACCTGCTGCTGCCGGTGATCGACCTCGGCCAGACGGGCCAGTGGCAGCTGCGCGGCGGCTGGCAGTGGCTGGCGACGGCGATGATCCTCGCCGGCTGGGTCCTGGCGACGACGGTGGCGGCGGGCGCGACCCGGCTGCTGCGGCGGAGCTGACACCCGCCCCGCCCGGCTGTTGCGGCGGAGCTGACACCCGCCTCACCCGCACAAGCCCACCGCACCCCCACATGACACACATTCACCTTTACAGGACCTTTACCGTCGGTCGTACAACCTTCCGCGACTTGCCTTGCCCCTCTGGCGCCGCCCCGACCTGCGGACTTTCAATGGTCGGCACCATGGCTCTGCTGCCCTCGTTCATCCGCCCCCACCGCCGGATGCCCCGACGTCCCGCGCGCCCGGTCCACCGGCCACCGGCCGGGGACGAGGCCGTGCTCGACGCGCCCGACGACCGCCTCTCCCCCGCGCTCGTCGCGGCCGGCCGGGGCGAGTACGCCACCGCCGCCGGCCTGCTGGCCGACACCCGCGCCACGGCCGACTGGGAGCACCGGGACCGGTACACCCGGCGCCTGGCCGCCTTCGCCCGCTCCCGCCCGGAGTGGTACGAGGAGTGGCGCGCCGCCGACCCCCACGACGCCGGGGTGCTGCTGATCGGCGCCCAGCTGGCGGTGGACCGCGCCTGGCCCTCGCCGGCCCGGGACGAGCTGCTGCGCGAGCTGAGCCCGCTGATCACCGCTGCCGCCCGGGCCGACGACCGCGACCCGGTGCCCTGGCGCATCGCGCTCGACCACGCGCGCGGCACGCGGGCCGGGCACCGCTACTTCGAGGAGCTGTGGGAGGCGGCCGTACGGCGCGCCCCGCACCACTACGGCTGCCATGTGGCCGCCCTGCGCTATCTGGCCGCCTCCTGGCACGGCTCCCACCGCGAGTGCTTCGACTTCGCCGACCGGGCCGCGCAGGACGCCCCGGCCGACTCGCTGGTCCAGGCGCTGCCCGCCCGGGCGGCCTTCGGCTATCTGACCGACGGCTGCGGCGCGGTGGTGCCCCGCGGCCGGCTGGAGGCGGCGGCGGACCGGGCGATGGCCCTGTCCGCGCGGCTGCCGACGGCCGACCCGGCCCCGGCCGAGGTCCGCAACAAACTGCTGTACGTGCTGCTGCGGCTGGAGCGCTGGCGGGACGCCCGGGCCCAGCTGCGGCTGATCGGCCCGTACGCCACGTCGTTCCCCTGGGACCGGTTCTCCGAGGATCCGCTCGGCCACTTTTTGAAGCTGCGCGAACAGCTCCAGACGGCGGTCCCGGGGGCCGCCCTCGCCGGGCTGCTGGCGGCGCCGCCGGAGCCCGGTGACGGACACGGCGGACACGCCCGTCCCGCGGGCCACTAGGCTGGGGCGCCGTGACCACCGTCCGTCTGCCGCTCTTTCCGCTGAACTCGGTGCTGTTCCCGGGTCTCGTGCTGCCGCTGAACGTCTTCGAGGAGCGGTATCGCGCCATGCTGCGCGACCTGCTGAAGACTCCCGAGGACGAGCCGCGCCGGTTCGCCGTCGTCGCCATCCGGGACGGCCACGAGGTCGCGCCGAGCGCCCCCGGCATGCCCGACCCCACCGCGCGGCCGGAGCGGGGCCCGGCCGCCGGCTTCGGCCCGGAGCCGCTGCGCGCCTTCCACGGGGTGGGCTGCGCGGCGGACGCGGCGACCATCCGGGAGAAGTCCGACGGCACCTTCGAGGTGCTGGCGACCGGGACGACCCGGGTGCGGTTGCTCTCCGTGGACGCGTCGGGCCCGTATCTGACCGCGGAGCTGGAGGAGCTGGCGGAGGAGCCCGGGGACGAGGCCGGCCCGCTGGCCGAGGACGTCCTGCGGTCCTTCCGGCGCTACCAGAAGCGGCTGGCGGGCGCCCGGGAGCGCTCGCTGTCGTCCGGCGCGGAACTGCCGGACGACCCGGGCGTGGTGTCGTACCTGGTGGCCGCGGCGATGGTGCACGACACGCCGACCAAGCAGCGGCTCCTCCAGGCGCCGGACACCGCCTCGCGGCTGCGGGACGAGCTGAGGCTGCTGCGCGCGGAGACGTCGATCATCCGCAACCTGCCGTCGCTGCCCGCGTTCGAGCTGACGCGGACGCCGACGAGCCTGAACTGAGGGACCACGAGGGAAGCCGAGGATGGCGAAGAAGCAGAAGAAGGCGCAGTCCGGAGGTACGCCCGCGACGGTGGCCCTGACGGCGGCGGGCGTGGACTTCACCGTCCACTCCTACGACCACGACCCGTCCCACCCCTCCTACGGCGAGGAGGCGGCCGAGGCGATGGGCGTCTCCCCCGACCGGGTCTTCAAGACGCTGGTGGCCGAGGTGGACGGCGCCCTGGTGGTCGGCGTGGTCCCGGTGGCCGGCTCGCTGGACCTGAAGGCCCTGGCGGCGGCGGTGGGCGGCAAGCGGGCGGCGATGGCCGACCCGGCGTTCGCCGAGCGCACCACGGGCTATGTCCGCGGCGGCATCTCCCCGCTGGGCCAGCGCAAGAAGCTCCCCACGGTCCTCGACGACTCGGCCGGGGCCCACCCCACGATCTGCGTCTCGGCGGGCCGCCGCGGCCTGGAGGTCGAACTGTCCCCGAAGGACCTGGCCGAGCTGACGGACGCGGTCCTGGCCCCGATCGGCAAGGGCTGACCACTTACGTCGCTACGCGTCCCGGGGACCGTCGCCACGGCGTCCACGGGGGCCCGGGGGCCGGGCCCCGTAGGTTCACGGCGTGCCGGATTCCGCAGGCGCCGGCTCGGGGTCGCGGGGGCCGAACAGGGCGGTCAGGCCGAGGTGGGCCAGCAGGGCGGCGAGCGGCCAGGCCAGGAGCGCGCCCTTGGCCGACAGCTTCAGCGGCGCGGAGAAGGTCACGCCCTTGCCCACGGCCTGGGCGTGCGCGAGCACGTCCTGGTCGGGACCCAGCCAGATCCCGAGGCGCCAGGCCAGCAGGGACCCGAGCAGGCCCCCGAGCCCGAGCGCCACCACCAGGGGCGCCCCGCCGTGCCGGCGCAGCAGGAAGGCGACGAGCGCGCTGACGGCTCCGAAGCCGAGTCCCAGCAGAGTGAACGTTCCGTCGACCCCGACGGCCTGCTCCCCCTCGCTGTCCTTCAGGTAGACGACCCAGCTCTTGTCCAGCACGTCGCCGACCAGCGGCACATGCGGCGCCAGCCACCACCACAGCAGTCCCAGCAGCACCCCGCCGAGCGTCAGCGCCACCGTGAGCACGGCGGCCTCCCGCAGCTCCGTCCGCAGCCCGGGACCGTCCTGTTCCGGTCCGTGCCCGGCGAGCGGCGGCGCCTGCCGGACCTGGTGCGCGGAGTCGTCGTGCGGTGGTGGAGTCAACGGTGCGGTCACCCTGCCATCGTGCCAGGTCGCGCTGTGCGCCGCGTCACCGGACGGCGGCCTTGCGGTAGGCCCGGGTCGCCACGGCCAGCGAGACGACGCCGACGCCCGCGCACACGCCCAGGTCAAGGAGGACCAGGGCCCAGTCCGGGTGCGGTCCGAAGGTCCGGGCGTACGCCTCCACGCCGTAGGTGGAGGGCAGCAGATCGCGGGCCAGCCGGATCGCCTCCGGCATCCGGCCGGCCGGCAGCACGCCCAGCAGCAGCGCCGCCGACATGCCCAGCTGGCCGAGCAGCGTGGCCAGCTCCGGCCGGGGCGCGAGCAGCCCGCAGGCGGCGCCGAGCCCGGCGAGCGCGGCCCCGGCGAGCGGGATGACGGCCAGCAGGACCCACAGGTTGGTCAGCGGCAGCCCGAAGAGCACACAGCCGAAGACGGCGGTGACCAGGGTGCCCGGCACGGTGAAGGAGGCGTAGGCCGCCGCCGCGCCCAGCACCACGGCGGCCGGCGGTACCGGCAGGGTGGCGTAGTGGTCGAGCCCGCCGCTGGCCCGCAGGTGCCCGAAGTACTGCGAGAGCAGGTTCAGCGCCACGTAGGCGACGACCAGCACCGACGAGCCGGCCACCACCGACTGGGCCTCGGCGCCGCCCTCGACCACACCGCGCATCATCACGGCGATGCCGACGGACTGGAAGGTCGCCACGAACAGCAGCGGGATCCGTGCCACCCGGGCCCGGGACAGCTGCGCCCGGTAGACGGCCGCCAGCGACGGCCACAGCCGCGCGCGCGGCCCGAGCTCGGCCGGGCCGGACGCCGTCTCCGGCACGGCCCGGGAGCCGCCGGGCAGAACCTCGGCGGGTACGACACTCACGACGAGCTGCTCCTCTTCGCTTCGGCGGCGGCACAGACCCTTACGTGCTGCGGGGCCCGTTCGCTCATGCCCTCACCAGTCCCTGCCGGGCCTCGCCGCCCAGCGCCAGATAGACGTCCTCCAGGCTGGGCGTGGCGAGCGTGAAGTCGTCCAGGGCGGCGAAGGCGGCCCCGCCGGTCACCGTGGCGACGACGGCGCGGGCCTCCTCGGGCGCGAGCCGCAGCGTCCAGCGCCGGCCGGAGGCCGCCGCCCGCTCGCGCAGCACGGCCACCTCGGGCACCTCCAGCGGCGCCCGCTCCCGCCACACCAGCTCCACCCGCACCTCGCCGGCCACCCGCGCCTTGAGCCCGGCGGGGGTGTCGCAGGCGATGACCCGGCCCTGGTCGAGCACGGCGACCCGGTCCAGTACCGTCTCGGCCTCGATCACGTTGTGGGTGACCAGCAGCACGGTCGTGCCGTCCTCGGCCCGCCGCCGGTCCACGGCCGCCCACACCGCGCGCCGGGCCACCGGGTCCATGCCGGTGGTCGGCTCGTCCAGCACGAGCAGCGGGCGCCGGCCCACCAGCGCGGCGGCGAAGCAGGCGAGCCGCCGCTGCCCGCCGGACAGCTTCCTCAGCGCCCGGCCGGCGATCGACGTCAGCCCCAGCTCCTCCAGCACGGCGTCCCGTTCGGCCCGGGCCCGCCGGGCGTCCAGGCCGCGCAGGCGCCCGGTGGTCTCGGCGGCGAGGGAGACGGTCAGCTCGTCCAGGGCGCTGGACTCCTGGCCGAGGTAGGCGAGGATCCGGGCCGCCCGCTCGGGGTGCCGGACGATGTCGTGGCCGAGGATCTCGACGCTGCCCGCGTCGGGCCGCAGCAACCCGGTGAGCTGGCGTACCAGGGTGGACTTGCCGGCGCCGTTCGGGCCGAGCAGCCCGAACACCTCGCCGCGCCGCACCTGGAGCTCCACCCCGTCGGTGGCCCGCACCTCGGGGGTGCCCGGCGTGCCCCGCCGGCCCCGGACGGCCGGATAGGTCTTGCTGAGCCCGCGCACGCGTACGACCTCGTCGTACCCGAGTGCCTGTCCCGCGCGCGTCATCACAAGGGACGAGACTACGGGGTCGGGGCGCTTTACTCGCCTTTGGGGGCGGCTACGGGGATTCAGTCGGCGGCGGGTGCGTGCTGGTCGGCCGCCGCCGGGATGTCGAACTCACGCCAGAACCCCGCCCGGATGGCGTAACGGTCGTGTTCGTCGATCTGGTCGTCCTTGTGCGCGAGCAGCCCGAAGCGGGCCGCGTAGCGCAGCAGCTCGCCGTCGATGCGGTGCGGGATGCGCGGGTACATCTGCGCCAGCCGCTGCAAGTGGCCCTGGTCGCCGAGGCGGGAGATCCAGCGGCGGGCGAAGACCTGCCCCACCTCGTACGGGTCGCCGCCGACGGTGGTGATGTCCTCCTCCCGGTCGGCCCAGCGCTGTTCGGCGGTGGTCAGCTGGGCCAGCGTCGGCAGGGAGGCGGCCTCGGGGGGCTCGGCGACCACGCCCGGCCGGTCGACCCAGCCCTTGTCGGAGGACCAGCGCAGGGTCGCGGTCGTCGGGTGCTGCACGGTCTGGGTGCCGGGTGCGCGCAGCGCGGCCAGGTCCTTGGGGGTGGGGACGCCCTTGGCGGCGGGGACCCGCCCGGGGGTGCCGTTCTCCGCCGCCGGGGCGGCCGGGGGGTGCGCGGGCTGCTGCGCGGGCCGTTCGGCCGTGGTGAGCGCGGACTCGGGCAGGGGGGCGGAGAGGATCGCGGCGATCTCGGGGCGGGGCGCGGGCGGCGGGGGGCAGACGCCGGTCAGCTCCTTGGCGCGGACGGCCTGGGTGATCCAGGCGCGGTCCAGCACCCGCCGCTCGTCGGCCTCGGCGACCAGGTCCTCGGACTGGTTGTAGTCGCCGTCGGCGGCCTGCACGGCCCACAGGTGGACGGCGACGCCGTGCTCCTTGGCCGCCATCATGCCGGGCAGCAGATCGCCGTCGCCGGTGACCAGGACGACGTCGGAGCAGGCGCGGTTGCGGGCCAGTTCGGTCAGTTCGGCGTGCATGGCGGCGTCCACGCCCTTCTGGGCCCAGCGTCCGTCGCTGCGGGTCAGGGCGCCCAGCCGGACGGTGACCCGGGGCATCACGCGCAGCCGGCGGTGCTCGGGCTGGGGAACCCGGTCGGGGGCGCCGTCGAACCAGTAGATGCGCAGCAGCGGGCGCTCGGTGTCGGACTCCGCGCGTTCGCGCAGGGCCTGGATCAGCGCGGCGTGGTCGACGGTGATCCGGGACCGCGAGGGCTCACCCGCGAGGAGGCTGGCGGCGGCGCCCAGCAGATACCCGGCGTCCACCAGGACGATGCAGCGGTCCACGCGACTCACCCTCTTCCCGGGAGGCTTTGCTTCGGACTTGCTTCGAGTCTGCCCGACCGGGCGGAGCTTAACGGCCCGAACTCGATCTTCGGCGTGGCGTTTCCGGTTCCCGGCCGCCCAGCTCCCCTGTCACACACGGTAATTATCCGACATGCGCCTGATGTCGGCGTATGTGAATCTGGTCCCGGCCCTGGCCCCTAGATCCCCCGCAGGAGGCATCACCATGGCCAAGAACAAGAACCGCAAGCAGGCAGGCCCGAAGAACCGCGCGCAGCAGAGCGAGCACGCGCAACGGCCCCCGGCCCAGGAGCCCGAGTCGCCGGTGTCGCACATCCAGGGCGGCCCGGCGGAGGGCGCGCGCAAGAAGCAGAAGAGCTTCGGCCACAACTAAAGGGCAGTTGAAGCCCGGGCACCTATGAGGGGCGCACCCGTGCCGGGCGCGCCCCTTTTCCTGCCCCTTCTCCTGCCGCTCTTCCGGCGCTGGCCTCAGCCGGTCTCAGCCGGCCAGGCAGGACGGGCCGAGCAGCACCTTCAGGTCGCCGAACAGGGCCGGGTCGGGCTTGACCCGGTGCCGGTCCAGGCGCAGCACGGTGGTCTTGCGCGGGCCCTGGAGCTTGATGCGCACCTCGCTGTCGCCCTTGTGGTGGCTGAGGATCTCGCCGAGGCGGCTGACCATCGGCGGGGTGACCCGGGTGGCCGGGATGGTGAGGATCACGGGGGCGTTGGTGCCCGCGTTGGACAGGTCCGGGACCTGGAGCTCCATCGCGACCAGCCGCGGCACGTCCTCCCGCTTGTCGAGCCGGCCCTTGACGAACACCACGGCGTCCTCGACGAGTTGGGTCGACACCAGCTGGTAGGTGGCCGGGAAGAACATGCACTCGATGGAGCCGGCGAGGTCCTCCACGGTGGCGATGGCCCAGGCGTTGCCCTGCTTGGTCATCTTGCGCTGGAGGCCGGAGATGATGCCGCCGATGGTGACCACCGCGCCGTCGGCGTGCTCGCCGCCGGTGAGCTGGGAGATGCCCGCGTCGGCCTTGTCGGCGAGGACGTGCTCCAGGCCGAAGAGGGGGTGGTCGGAGACGTACAGACCAAGCATCTCCCGCTCCTGGGCGAGCAGATAGGTCTTGTCCCACTCGTCGGTGGAGAACTCCACGTCGAGTCCGAAGCCGGGCTCGCTGCTGGTCTCCTCGCCCATCCCGCCGAAGAGGTCGAACTGGCCCTCGGCCTCCTTGCGCTTGACCGCGACCACGTTGTCGATCATCGGCTCGTACTGGGCCATGAGCCCCTTGCGGGTGTGGCCCATGGAGTCGAAGGCGCCGGCCTTGATCAGCGATTCGGTGGTCCGCTTGTTGCAGACCACCGCCTCGACCTTGTCGAGGTAGTCGGGGAAGGAGGTGTACTTCCCCTTCGCCTTGCGGCACTTGATGATCGACTCCACGACGTTGGTGCCGACGTTGCGGACGGCGGACAGGCCGAAGAGGATCACGTCGTCGCCCTGGGCCGCGAAGTTCGCCTCCGACTCGTTGACGTTCGGCGGGAGCACCCGGATGCCCATGCGGCGGCACTCGTTCAGATAGACCGCCGACTTGTCCTTGTCGTCCTTCACGGAGGTGAGCAGGGCGGCCATGTACTCGGCGGGGTGGTTCGCCTTCAGGTACGCCGTCCAGTACGACACCAGGCCGTACGCGGCCGAGTGGGCCTTGTTGAACGCGTAGCCGGCGAACGGGACCAGCACGTCCCACAGCGCCTGGATGGCCTCGTCGCTGTAGCCGTTCTTGCGGGCGCCGGCCTGGAAGATGACGAAGTTCTTCTCCAGCTCCTCCGGCTTCTTCTTGCCCATCACCCGGCGGAGGATGTCGGCCTCGCCGAGCGAGTAGCCGGCGATGATCTGGGCGGCCTTCTGCACCTGCTCCTGGTAGACGATCAGGCCGTAGGTGACGTCCAGGACCTCCTTGAGCGGCTCCTCCAGCTCCGGGTGGATCGGCGTGATCTCCTGCTGCCCGTTCTTGCGCAGCGCGTAGTTCGTGTGCGAGTTCATGCCCATCGGGCCCGGCCGGTACAGGGCCGACACGGCGGAGATGTCCTCGAAGTTGTCCGGCTTCATCAGCCGCAGCAGGGACCGCATGGGGCCGCCGTCGAACTGGAAGACGCCGAGGGTGTCGCCGCGCTGGAGCAGTTCGAAGGTCGTGGGGTCGTCCAGCGGCAGCGACAGCAGGTCGATGTCGAGGCCCTTGTTGGCCTTCACCATCTTGACCGCGTCGTCCATGATCGTGAGGTTGCGCAGGCCCAGGAAGTCCATCTTCAGCAGGCCGAGCGACTCACAGCTCGGGTAGTCCCACTGGGTGATGGTCACACCGTCGGTGTGCCGCACCCAGACCGGGACGTGCTCGGTGATGGTCTCGCTGGACATGATCACGCCGGCCGCGTGCACGCCCATCTGCCGCACCAGGCCCTCCACACCGCGCGCGGTGTCGATGACCTTCTTCACGTCCGGCTCGTTCTCGTACATCGAGCGGACCTCGCCGGCCTCGCTGTAGCGCGGGTGGCTGGGGTCGGTGATGCCGGACAGCGGGATGCCCTTGCCGAGGACGTCGGCGGGCATGGCCTTGGTGATGCGGTCGCCCATCGCGTACGGGTAGCCCAGCACGCGCGCGGAGTCCTTGATCGCGTTCTTGGCCTTGATGGTGCCGTAGGTGCCGATCATGGCGACCTTGTCGGCGCCGTACTTCTCGGTCACGTACCGGATCACCTCGACGCGCCGGCGCTCGTCGAAGTCGATGTCGACATCGGGCATCGAGATGCGCTCGGGGTTGAGGAACCGCTCGAAGATCAGGCCGTGCGGGATCGGGTCGAGGTCGGTGATGCCGAGGGCGTAGGCGACGATCGAGCCGGCCGCGGAGCCACGGCCGGGGCCGACCGCGATGCCCTGCTTCTTGGCCCACATGATGAAGTCGGCGACCACGAGGAAGTAACCCGGGAAGCCCATCGAGATGATCGTGTCCATCTCGTACTCGGCCTGCTTCTGGCGGTCCTCGGGGACGCCGCCGGGGTAGCGGCGCTCCATGCCGCGGCGGACCTCCTCCTTGAACCAGGTGACCTCGGTGTAGCCCTCGGGGATGTCGAACCTGGGCATGAGGTCGCGCTTCTCGAACATGCCGGCGGTGTCCACCATCTCGGCGACGAGGAGCGTGTTGGCGCAGCCCTCCTGCCAGGCGTCCGAGGAGTCGATGGCGTACATCTCGTCCGTGGACTTCAGGTAGTAGCCGGTGCCGTCGAACTTGAAGCGGTCGGGGTCGGAGAGGTTCTTGCCGGTCTGGATGCACAGCAGGGCGTCGTGGGCCCCGGCCTCGTGCGCGTAGGTGTAGTGCGAGTCGTTGGTGACCAGCGGGGGGATGCCGAGCTTCCTGCCGATCTCCAGCAGGCCGTCGCGGACCCGGCGCTCGATCTCGATGCCGTGGTCCATCAGCTCCAGGAAGTACTTGTCCTTGCCGAAGATGTCCTGGTAGTCGGCGGCGGCCTTCAGGGCCTCGTCGAAGTGGCCGAGGCGCAGCCGGGTCTGCACCTCGCCGGAGGGGCAGCCGGTGGAGGCGACGATGCCCTCGGACCACTTGGCGATGGTCTCCTTGTCCATCCGGGGCCACTTCTGCAGCCAGCCCTCGGCGTAGGCGTCGGAGGAGAGCCGGAAGAGGTTGTGCAGGCCGGTCTTGTTCACCGCCCACATCGTCTTGTGGGTGTAACCGCCGGAGCCGGAGATGTCGTCCCGCTTCTGGTGCGGCTGGCCCCAGAGGATCTTGCGCTTGTTGCGCCGGGACTCCGGGGCGACATAGGCCTCGATCCCGATGATCGGGGTGATTCCGGCCTTTTTCGCGGAGTGGAAGAAGTCGTACGCGCCGTGCAGGTTGCCGTGGTCGGACATGGCGATGTGTGTCATGCCCATCTCATTGCAGGCGTTGAACATGTCCTTCAGCCGCGCGGCACCGTCCAGCAGCGAGTACTGGGTGTGGACGTGCAGGTGCGTGAAGGGCGGCTTCGACACGGTTGAGCCTCCGGGGAAACACTCGGCGACGGGCAGGCGGACGGTTCTGGGGTCAGCGTCGAAGTCTATGCCTCGCCGCCGACAGTCGTCGGGCACCTGCGCGTACCGTCGTGCGTTGGAGACGACGGAAACGCTGTCGTACACATGCACCAGGAGGCACCCCGCGATGTCGGTCCCCCAGCTCGACGAGGAGCAGCGCGGCGAGGAGATCCTCGCCGTCTTCGACACCGCCTTCGGCCGGCTCCTGGCCGCCGACCCGGCCGCGTTCCGGGTGAAGTTCCGCAAGATGGCGGCCTCGGCGTTCGCGTTCTACCGGGGCACGGCGTGCCTCTTCTACCACGACCTGGAGACCGACAAGCGCGGCGGTCCGTACCTGGACGAGCGCACCTCGCGCGTGTGGATCCACGGCGACCTGCACGCCGAGAACTTCGGCACGTACATGGATTCGAACGGCCGGCTGATCTTCAACGTCAACGACTTCGACGAGGCCTACGTCGGCCCCTTCACCTGGGACCTCAAGCGCTTCGCGGCCTCCGTGGCGCTGCTCGGGTACGCGAAGGCGCTCAGCGACGCGCAGATCACCGAGCTGGTGACGGTCTACGCGCACGCGTACCGGGAGCGGATCCACTCGCTGGCCACGGGCGCCAAGCGGGACGAGGTGCCGCCGTTCACGCTGGAGACCGCGCAGGGTCCGCTGCTGGACGCGCTGCGTGACGCCCGCTCGATGACCCGGTTCGGGCTGCTGGAGTCGATGACGGAGATCCGCGACTTCGAGCGCCGCTTCGCCCCGGGCGGCGGCTCGATCGAGCTGGACGCGGCCACCCGCTACAAGGTCCTGGCGGCCTTCGACGGCTATCTGGAGACCCTGCCGGACTCCTCCCTGGCCCGCCCGGACTCCTACCGGGTGAAGGACGTCGTGGGGCGCCGGGGCATCGGCATCGGCTCGGCGGGCCTGCCGTCGTACAACATCCTCCTGGAGGGCCACAGCGACGCCCTGGAGAACGATGTGGTGATCTACATCAAGCAGGCGCAGACCCCGGCCGTCTCCCGGCACATCACGGATCCGGCCATCGCGGAGTACTTCCTGCACGAGGGCCACCGCACGGTGATCTCCCAGCGCGCCCTCCAGGCGCACGCCGACCCGTGGCTGGGCTGGACCGAGCTGGACGGCGCGGGCCAGCTGGTCGCCGAGGTCTCGCCGTACGCGGTGGACCTGGACTGGGGCGACATCGACGACCCGGAGGAGATCGCGGCCGTCGTCGCCGACCTGGGCCGGGCCACCGCCACCATGCACGCGGCGGCGGACGACACCTCCGGCGAGTCCCTGGTGCCGTTCTCCACCGAGCGGGCCATCGACGCGGCGATCGCGGCCGACGAGGAGGGCTTCGCGCCCCTGCTGGCGGACTTTGCGCACGGCTACGGCGCACGCGCGCGCGCCGATCACCAGATCTTCGTGGACCTGTTCCGCAACGGCCGGATTCCGGGGCTGTGACCTTCGCGGATTCACAGGCACCCTTTAGGGGTCTCTTACCCGCGGACGTGACACACTCTCCCATCGCTATGGACATATCCGGGACCCAGCTCAGAACCGTGCGCGCGGCGCTGTTCACGGCCTTCGTCGTGACGCTCGGCACCGCGTCGCACGTGCTGCTGTCCCGTGCCCCGCTGCCGGCGGCGACCGTGGCCGCGGTGGCCGCCGGGGTGTTCGTCACCGCGTACGCGCTGGCGGGCCGCGAGCGCGGCTTCGGCCGGATCGCGGCGCTGCTGATCCCCTTGGAGCTGGCCGCCGACACGGTGTTCACCACCGGCCAGCACGCCTGCTACGGCCCGGCGGGCGGCCCGGTCGCGGGCCCGCTGCGCGCGGTCGGCCTGGACGTGCTGTGCGAGGGCCGGGTGGGCTCGCCGCTGGCCCGGATGGCCGGCGGCTCCGACCGGGCGGGCGAGCTGTTCGCGCACACCGGCCCGGCCGCCGCCTGGCTGCTGCTGGCCGCGCACGTCGGGGTGGGGCTGCTCGCCGCGGCCTGGCTGCGCCGGGGCGAGCGGGCGCTGGTCCGGCTGGTGCGCGCGGTCGCCGCCACCACCTTCCGGCCGCTGCTGCTGGCGGTGGCCGCGGTCGTCGTGCGGCCGCTGCCGGTCCGCCGGCCGCACCGCCCGGCCCCGCGCCGCGCCACCGCCCGGGACCGGCTCCTCGCGCACTCCCTGGGACGGCGTGGACCGCCGTGCTCCCGCGCCGGCCGGACCGCCCTCGCCTGAGCCCCGGCTCCCGCGCGGCGGACGGCGCCCGAGCACGTCAGTCCCCCCATACGAACCGCGCACGACATGTGCGCGTCCCCCAGGGAGATCACCACTATGAGCAAGCGGAACAGCCAGGCCGCGAAGATGGCGGCCCGGGAGCGGCTGCGCCAGGAGCGCGAGCGGCAGGCCAAGCGCGACAAGGTCAGGCGCCAGCTGATCGTGGCCGGCTCGGTCGTCGCCGTGCTGGCCGCGGCCGGCGGCATCGGCTACGCCGTCGTCCAGGCCAACAAGCCCGCCCACTGGGAGTCCGTGAAGGACGACAAGCTGGTCAAGCCGGCCCACGCCTCCGGCAAGGACGGCACGACGATCCTGGTCGGCAAGAGCAGCGCCAAGAAGACGCTGGTGATGTACGAGGACCCGCGCTGCCCGGTCTGCGCCTCCTTCGAGCAGGTGGTCGGCCCGACCGTCAAGAAGGGCCTGGACGCCGGGAAGTTCAAGATCCAGTTCGTCGGTGCCACCTTCCTCGACAAGGGCTTCGGCGGCGAGGGCTCGAAGAACGCGCTGAGCGCGCTGGGCGCCGCGCTGAACGTCAGCCCGGAGGCGTTCCTGGAGTACAAGACCGCCCTGTACGCCAAGAAGTGGCACCCGGACGAGCGGGACGACAAGTTCAAGGACGACTCCTACCTGATCGAGATCGCCGACACGGTTCCCGCCCTGAAGGGCAACGCCAAGTTCCAGAAGGACGTCAAGGACGGCACCTTCGACCGGTGGGCGCTGGAGGAGGCCAAGGTCTTCGACAAGGACGGCGTCGACGCCACCCCGACCCTGAAGATGGACGGCAAGGCCCTGACGGGGGCGGACGGCAGGACCGCGCCGATGTCCGTCGAGGAGTTCGACACCGCGCTGGAGGCGGCCCTCAAGGGCTGAGCCGACGACACGCCCAACTGCGGGCGAACTTTCGCGAGTTCGCCCGCCTTCGCGCATACCGATCAGTAACCTGATCGGTCGTGACCAGTCGATACAGATCAGCCGGGGCCGCACAGGACCCCGGCTCGCTTTCGCCCCGCCGCCGTACGGTCGTCAAGGCCGCGGCGGCGTCCGCCGTGCTGGCCGGCCCGCTGGCCGCCGCCCTGCCAGCCCGCGCCGCCACCGGCGCCCCCGCCTTCCTGCACGGCGTCGCCTCCGGCGACCCGCTGCCCGACGGCGTGCTGCTGTGGACCCGGGTGACCCCCGCCCCGGAGGCCATACCCGGCTCCGGGCTCGGCCCGGACACCGAGGTCGGCTGGGTCGTCGCCCGCGACAAGGCCCTGACGGACGTCGTCGCCCGGGGCTCCGTCACCGCCACGGCCGCCTCCGACCACACCGTCAAGGCCGATGTACGGGGCCTCGCCCCGGCCACGGACTACTGGTTCCGCTTCTCCGCAGGCGGCACCGACTCCCCGGTGGCGCGCACCCGCACCGCGCCGGCGGCGGACGCCGACGTGCCCTCCCTGCGCTTCGGCGTGGTCTCCTGCGCCAACTGGGAGGCCGGGTACTTCGCCGCCTACCGCCATCTCGCGGCCCGGGGCGACCTGGACGCCTGGCTGCACCTCGGCGACTACATCTACGAGTACAAGTCCGGCGAGTACGCCGCCCGGGGCAAGGTCGTCCGCCCGCACGCGCCGGCCAACGAGATCCTCACCCTCGCCGACTACCGGATACGGCACGCCAAGTACAAGACCGACCCCGATCTCCAGGCCCTGCACCTGACGGCGCCGGTCATCGCGATCTGGGACGACCACGAGTTCGCCGACAACGCCTGGCCGGGCGGCGCGGTCAACCACACCGAGGGCGCCGAGGGCAGCTGGGCCGCCCGGCAGGCCGCCGCCAAGCAGGCCTACTTCGAGTGGATGCCGGTCCGCCCGGCCCTCGCCGGCACCACCTACCGGCGGCTGCGCTTCGGCAGGCTCGCCGATCTGTCCCTGCTGGACCTGCGCTCCTTCCGCTCGCAGCAGGCGTCCACGGCGAGCGGCTCGGTGGACGACCCGGACCGCACGCTCACCGGCCGCGCCCAGCTCGACTGGCTCAAGGCCGGCCTGAAGGCCTCCGACACGAAGTGGCGGCTGGTCGGCAACTCGGTGATGATCTCGCCGTTCGCCATCGGCTCGCTCTCCGCCGACCTGCTCAAGCCGCTCGCCAAGCTGCTCGGCCTGCCGCAGGAGGGCATCGCCTTCAACACCGACCAGTGGGACGGCTACACCGACGACCGCCGCGAACTCCTGGCCCACCTGCGGTCCAACGCCATCAGGAACACCGTCTTCCTGACCGGTGACATCCACATGGCCTGGGCCAACGACGTGCCGGTGGACGCGGGCACCTACCCGCTGTCGCCGTCGGCGGCCACCGAGTTCGTGGTGACCTCGGTGACCTCCGACAACCTGGACGACATCGTCAAGGTGCCCGAGGGCTCGCTCTCCGCGGTCGCGGCCCCGGTCATCAAGGCCGCCAACCGGCACGTCCACTGGGTGGACACGGACCGGCACGGCTACGGCGTGCTGGACATCACCGCTGAGCGGGCGCAGATGGACTACTACGTCCTGTCCGACCGCACCGCGCGGGACGCCCGCTCCAGCTGGGCGCGCTCCTACCGCACCCTGACCGGCACCCAGAAGGTCGAGCGGACCTACGACCCGGTGTGATCCCTCACCCGAGCGATTCGAGGAAGCCGAGCGCCACCCGCCAGGTGGCCTCGGCGGCCTCCGCGTCGTAGTCCGGCAGCCCGGGGTCGGTGTAGAGGTGGCCGGCCCCGGCGTACCGGTAGACCTCCACGTCGGCGCCGGTGCGGCCCATCTGCAGATACCAGGCGCTCAGCCAGTCGTCCGACTCGAACGGGTCGGGCTCGGCCACGTGCAGCTGCACCGGCAGCCCGTCCACCTGCGCGTTCGGCGCGATGTCCGACGTGCCGTGCAGGAGCAGCAGCCCGCGCGCCTTCTCGTCGCCGAGGGCGAGGGTCTGGGCGACGGAGGCCCCGAGCGAGAACCCGGCGTACACCAGCCCGCGCTCCGAGTACGGCGCCGCGGCCAGCACGGCCCGCTTCAGCAGCTCCTCCTTGCCGATTCCCTCGTTGAACTCCATGCCCGCCTCGACGGTGTCGAACGTGCGGCCCTCGAAGAGGTCCGGCGTCCACACCTCGTGGCCCGCCGCGCGCAGCCGGTCCGCGGCCTCGCGCACCGCGGGCCTGAGCCCGTAGGTCGAGTGAAAGAGCATGATGTTCATGAGGCCATGGTGCCAGCCGGGCGCGCCGGGGGCGTATCGCGGCCCTACCCACGCACGTGCCGAAGACACATGTTCATGACCGGCCGAAGCCGGTTACGTTCGGAGGCATGGAGACCGTACTCCGCCCCGCGATCGTGGCCGGTGGCGCCGTGGCGCTGACCCTGCTGGTCGGCTGGGCCACGGACCTGCTGCTGCGCAAGGCCGACGAAAGCCGTGGCGACTCCCCGCTGTGGGACCTGCTGCGGCGCGGCCGTGTCCCCTATCAACTCGTGCTGTGCGCGGCCCTGCTCAGAGGCTCCTACGACCAGGCCCGGCTGTTCCCCGAGCACCGCACCGGCGTCGGCCGGACGCTGACGCTGGTGCTGATCGGTGCGGCGGCCTGGCTGGTGATCAGGATCGCGGCGGCCATAGTCGAGACGACGTACACCCGTTACGCGCGCGCCCACCACGACCCGGCCCGGGTCCGCCGGGTGCGCACCCAGGTGACGCTGATCATGCGGGTGGTGTCGGCGATCGTCGGGGTGGTCGCCGTGGCGGCGATGCTGCTGACGTTCCCGGCGATGCGCGCGGCCGGCGCCTCGCTGCTGGCCTCGGCCGGTGTCCTCGGCATCGTGGCCGGTGTCGCCGCGCAGTCCACGCTGTCCAACATGTTCGCCGGGCTGCAGATCGCCTTCGGTGACATGGTCCGGATCGGCGACACGGTCGTGGTGGACGGCGAGTGGGGCACGGTCGAGGAGATCACCCTGACCTTCCTGACGGTCCGGACCTGGGACGAGCGCCGGATCACCATGCCCGTGTCGTACTTCACCTCCAGGCCGTTCGAGAACTGGTCGCGGGGCACCCCGCAGATGACCGGGATCGTCTACTGGCACCTCGACCACAGCGCGCCGGTGGAGGCGATGCGCGAGAAGCTGCGGGACATCCTGCGCGGGTGCCCGGCCTGGGACGGCCGCGCCTACGGCCTCCAGGTGACGGACACCACACCCAGCACCATCCAGGTGCGGGCCCTGGTCACCGCGAAGGACGCGGACGACATATGGACGGTGCGGGTCGCGGTCCGCGAGCAGATGATCACCTGGCTGGCCGCGGAGCACCCCTACGCGCTGCCCCGGGTGAACACCGCCGACGCGGCCCGCCCCCCGCACCAGGCCGCCTCCCCCGAGGGCACCTCCTTCCGCCGGGCCTACGAGTTCCCGCGCACCGGGCGCGGCTGAGCGGACGTCACCGCAGGCTGCGTACGTCGAGATGGCGCAGCACCCGGTCCACGATCTCCGGGTCCGCGCCGGGCTCGCTCCGCGCGGCCAGCACCTCGTGCCGCGCGGCGCTGAGCATCTCGTTCTGGATGCGCCGCACCCGTTTGATCCGCTTGACCCGCTGGACCTGGGCCTCGCGCCGCTCCTCCTCCCCCATGTCCGGGCTGATGCGGATCCCGATCTCGAAGGCGCGTCGCAGCATCTGCTCGGACAGCTCCTCGGGCAGCTCCTCGACCTGCTCGATCTCCCGCAGCCGGCGCTTGGCCGCCTTCGCGGCCCGCACCGCCAGGTCCTTCTCGAACTCCTTCTCCCGCGCAGAGTCGGCCCGCACCCCGAGCCGCCGCACCAGCCAGGGCAGGGTCAGCCCCTGCACCACCAGCGTGGCGATGATCACGCCGAAGGCGATGAAGACGATCTCGTCCCGGTCGGGGAAGGGGGAGCCGTCGTCGGTCCGCAGCGGCACGGCCAGCGCCAGCGCCACCGAGGCCACCCCGCGCATCCCGGCCCACCACATCACGACGGTCTCCCGCCAGCTCACCGGGATCTCCTCGTCGTAGTCCCGGCGGGCGTGCAGCCGTTTGGTCAGCCAGGTCGCCGGCAGCAGCCACAGCAGCCGTACGACGACCACCACGCCCACCACGGCCGCCGCCCAGCCGAGCATCTCGCCCCACCGGCCCTGGGCCGTGTGGATGGCGTTGTGCAGCTCCAGCCCGATCAGCCCGAAGGCGACCCCGGTGACGAGGGTGTCGATGATGTCCCAGAAGGTGTGCCCGGCGAGCCGGGTCAGCACGTCGTCGGCGCCGGTGGCGTACTCGGCGAGGAAGAGGGCCGTGGTGAGCACCGCGAGCACCCCGGAGCCGTGCAGCCGCTCCGCGAGCACGTAGGACGCGTAGGGCACCAGCAGGGTCATGCCGATCTGGAGCGTCGGGTCGCCCAGCAGGTCCATCAGCTTGTTCGCGCCCCAGCCCAGCGCCAGCCCCACGGCGACCGCGACGACGGCGGACAGCACCAGGTCCAGCCCGGCCTGCCAGGCCGAGAAGGTGCCGCTGACGGCGGCCGCGATCGCCACGTGGTACAGGACGATGGCCGTGACGTCGTTGAACAGCCCCTCGCCCTCCAGGATCGACACCAGCCGGCGCGGCAGCCCGAGCTGCCCGGCGACGCTGGTGGCGGCGACCGGGTCGGGCGGGGCGATCAGGGCGCCGAGGGCGACGGCGGCGGCGAACGGCAGTCCGGGCACGATCTGGTGGGCGACGACCGCCACGCTGAACATCGTCACGAACACCAGGGCGACGGCCAGCAGGAAGATCGGCCGGACGTTGGCCGCGAACTGCCGCCAAGAGGTGCGGCGGACGGCGGCGTAGAGCAGGGGCGGCAGCAGTCCCGGCAGGATCAGCTCGGGCGGGATGTCCACGTTGGGTACGAATTCCACCACTGCCAGGACCCCGCCGAACAGGGTCATCAGCACCGGCGCGGGCACCCCCAGCCGGTCCCCGACCGGGACGCTCACCAGGGCCCCGAGCAGCAGTACGAACAACAGAGCCAGCTGGTCCACGGACGGCGCTCCGGGGGTCGACGATCACACGGCCGCGTTCCAGTCTGCCATCGCGACCTGCGGATTCCGCACGACGTCCCGGCCGGGTGGGGTCCCGTCACGGCGTTCCGGCCGGGTGAGGTCCCGTCAGCGTCCGGCCGGTCCGGGGCCGCCGTGGGCTACAGGGTCCGGCGCATCGCCCGGTGCGGTATGCCCGCGTCCGGGAACTCCGGGCCGTACGCCGTGTAGCCCAGGCGTTCGTAGAAGCCCAGCGCCTGGGTCTGCGCGTGCAGGTCCACCGCCGTGAGGCCACGCGCGCGTGCCGCCTCCTCGATGGCGCGCACCAGGGCCGCGCCGACGCCGAGCCCGCGCGCCGCGCGCAGGACGGCGAGCCGGCCCAGCGAGCCGACGGAGACGTCCCCGCCGGTCCGGTCCGCCGCCGCCTCGCCGTACAGCAGCCGCCCGGTGCCCAGCGGCCGGCCGTCCTCGCCGACCGCCAGCACGTGCACGGCCACGGCGTCGTAGGCGTCGTACTCGATGTCCTCCGCGACGCCCTGCTCGGCCACGAAGACCTCCTTGCGGACCGCGAAGCAGGCCTCGCGGTCGGCGGGGTCCTCGGCGATCCGGACGGTGCTGCGCGGGCTCACGCCCATGTCTCCTCGCGAACCTGGTCGAGGGCCTTGCGGAGGTCTTCCGGGTAGTCGCTCTCGAACTCGACCCAGCGGCCGTCGCCGGGGTGCTCGAAGCCGAGGCGGACGGCGTGCAGCCACTGGCGGGTCAGGCCGAGCCGCTTGGCGAGGGTCGGGTCGGCGCCGTAGGTGAGGTCGCCGACGCACGGGTGGCGGTGGGCGGCCATGTGGACGCGGATCTGGTGGGTGCGGCCCGTCTCCAGCTTCACGTCCAGCAGGGAGGCGGCGCGGAAGGCCTCGATGAGGTCGTAGTGGGTCACCGACGGCTTGCCCTCGGCGGTGACCGCCCACTTGTAGTCGTGGTTCGGGTGGCGGCCGATGGGGGCGTCGATGGTGCCGCTCGTCGGGTCCGGATGGCCCTGCACCAGCGTGTGGTAGCGCTTGTCGACCGTGCGCTCCTTGAACTGGCGCTTGAGCGAGGTGTACGCGTACTCGGACTTGGCGACCACCATCAGGCCCGAGGTGCCCACGTCCAGGCGGTGCACGATGCCCTGGCGCTCGGCGGCGCCGGAGGTGGAGATGCGGTACCCGGCGGCGGCGAGACCGCCGATGACGGTCGGGCCGGACCAGCCCGGCGACGGGTGCGCGGCCACGCCGACCGGCTTGACGATCACCACCACGTCGTCGTCGTCGTGCACGATCTCCATGCCCTCGACCGGCTCCGCGACCACCTGGACCGGCGCGGGCGCCTGCGGCATCTCGACCTCCAGCCAGGCGCCGCCGCGCACCCGCTCGGACTTGCCGACCACCGCGCCGTCGACCTGGACCTTGCCGGCCGCGGCCAGCTCCGCCGCCTTCGTGCGGGAGAAGCCGAACATGCGGGAGATGGCGGCGTCGACGCGCTCGCCCTCCAGGCCGTCGGGCACGGGCAGGGTACGGATCTCGGGAATCGTGCTCACCCGTCGAGTATGCCGGACGGGCCGCGGGCCACCGAACGAGCCTGTGGACAACGCCCCGGATCCGGCCCCCGCCTCAGTCCTTGTGGACCGTGCCGTCCGGGTCCAGCCCGTAGAAGGACAGCACCACGATCAGGATGCCGCCGCACACGATCGCCGAGTCGGCGAGGTTGAACACCGCGAACCCCTTGGGCGCGATGAAGTCCACCACCGCGCCCTCGAAGACGCCGGGCGCCCGGAAGATCCGGTCGGTGAGGTTGCCGAGCGCGCCGCCGAGCAGCAGGCCGAGCGCGATCGCCCAGGGGAAGCTGTACAGCTTGCGGGCCAGCCGGATGATCACCACGATCACGATCGCGGCGATCAGCGAGAAGATCACCGTGAAGGCCGCGCCGAAGCTGAAGGCGGCGCCGGGGTTGCGGATGACGTGCAGTTCCAGCAGGTCCCCGACGACCCGGATCGGCGCGCGGCCCTCCAGCCGGGCGACGACGAGCATCTTGCTGATCAGGTCGAGGGCGTACGCGAAGGCGGCCACCGAGAACAGCACGGCGATCCGGCGTCCGCGGCCGGGCTTGTGCGCCGCCGAAGCCTGCCGCCCGGCCGCGCCGTCCGTGGCCGCCTCCCCGGACGCACCGGCGATCCCGGCGCCGGCGGCCGCGCCGGCCGCCGCCGTCTGCTGGTGATCGTCGTCCGGGGTGTCCGGCGTACCGATGATGCGCTCCGCCTCTGCCACGTGAGTCCCTCAGCCTAGGTACCTGACTGGGCACGAGACTACGGCACGGCAAGGCGCCCTCAGGAGCGGCGTTCCTGCTTCTGCTTGCACTCCACGCACAGCGTCGCCCTCGGGAACGCCTGCATCCGGGCCTTGCCGATGGGATTGCCGCAGTTCTCGCACAGACCGTAGGTGCCCGCGTCCAGCCGTTCCAGGGCGCGCTCGGTCTGGGTGAGCATCTCGCGCGCGTTGGCGGCCAGCGCCAGTTCGTGCTCGCGCGTGATGTTCTTGGTACCGGTGTCGGCCTGGTCGTCGCCGGCGCCGTCCCCGGAGTCCCGCATCAGGCCGGCCAGGGACGCCTCCGAGGAGCTGATCTCCGCCCGCAGCCGCTCCAGCTCGGACTGGAGCTCCGCGCGCGCCTCACCGGCCTCCTGCGGGGTCCAGGGGTCCTCGCCGGGGCGCACCGCCAGTTCGCCGGGCTCCGCCGCGCCCGCCCGCGCCTTGGGAACGGCGGTCTGTTCCGCCGTGGCCGTGCCAGGAGTCTTCTTCGCAACCACCGTCGTGGCTCCCGTCTGCTTGGCGGCCCGCGCCGCGCCCGCTTTCTTGGCCGTGCTCTCGTGCGCCGCCGCCTCCACCGCGGCCTTCCCCGCGGCGGCCTCCTCGGAAACGGCGGTCTTCCGGGCGGCTGTCTTCCCGGCGACGCTCTTCCCGGCCGCCGCCGCGACGACCGCCTTCTTCGTGGCCCCCTTCTTGGTCGCCGCGGACTTCTTCGCGGCCGCGTCCGCACCCGCTGTCTTCTTCCCCACCGCCTTCTTCCCAGCCGCCGCCTTCCTGCCGTTCGGCTTCTCCTTGCCGACCGGCACCTTCTTGCCGACCGGAGTCTTGGCGTCCGCCGCCTTCCTGCCGACGGCCGTCTTCCCGGTGACCGCCGTCCCCGTCCCGCCGGCCGGCTCCGTCGCGTCCTTCACGGCCGTGTTCGCAGCCGTCTTCGTGGCCGTCTTCGCAGCCGTCTTCGTGACGGCCGTCCGGTCCGGGGCGGTCCTGCCGGGGGCCGCCTTCCCGGCGGCAGACCGCGCGCCGGTCTTCCCGGTCGCCGGCTGCTGTACGGCGGTCTTCTTCGCCACCATGGCCGCGGCCCCTTCACATATTGTGATCTTGCTCGCGAATCGTGCTGGGACGATAAATCGACTTGAGTCCCGCGGCAACGGGGCACACCGCCCGATTCGCCCGCCCGCACCCCCCGAGCCACGGGCCTGCATCGGTTGTGCCCAGCTCCCCGCCGGGTAATCCGCCCGCCCCGGCCGGCCCGGACCGGCGCCGGCACCCCTCGCCATTCGGGTCACCCGGCCCGGAAACCGGCCGGCCGCCCCGGTCCTGGGGAAAACCGGTCCGCCGCTGTCCGCGCGGCGCCGTACACTGGGCGCAGCGAGAAGCGTGGATGGGGACGAGTAGCGGCGTACGCAGCCCAGAGCGACCCGGGGACGGTGTGAGCCCGGGGGTGAGCGCGACGTGAAGATCACCCCGGAGCCGCCGGAAGAAAGCCGCAGCCGCAGGGCCACGGCGAGTAGAACCGGCTTCGCGAGCCCAATGAGGGGGCTCACCGGCGCGTACGGCGTGCCGGGGGCCAAGGAGGGTGGTACCGCGGGAGCGCGCCGCACACGGCGTCCACAGGATCGAAGGCTCTCGTCCCTCCGACGGAAGGCAGCAAGTCCGTTGGAGGATGCTCGCAGATGACAGCGCCGACGTACCGCCAGGTGCCCGCACAGGTCGACCTGCCCGCTCTTGAGCACGCAGTGCTCGACTTCTGGCGCGAGCAGAAGATCTTCGCCAAGAGCCTGGAGCAGTCCGAGGGCCGCCCGGAGTGGGTGTTCTTCGAGGGCCCGCCCACCGCCAACGGCATGCCCGGTGCCCACCACATCGAGGCGCGCGTCTTCAAGGACGTCTTCCCCCGCTTCCGCACCATGCGCGGCTACCACGTGGCCCGCAAGGCCGGCTGGGACTGCCACGGCCTGCCCGTCGAGCTGGCCGTCGAGAAGGAGCTGGGCTTCTCCGGCAAGCAGGACATCGAGGCGTACGGCATCGCCGAGTTCAACGCCAAGTGCCGCGAGTCCGTGACCCGGCACACCGACGCGTTCGGCGAGCTGACCACCCGCATGGGCTACTGGGTCGACCTGGACGACGCCTACCGCACGATGGACCCCGAGTACGTGGAGTCCGTGTGGTGGTCGCTGAAGCGGATCTTCGGCAAGGGCCTGCTGGTCCAGGACCACCGCGTCGCCCCCTGGTGCCCTCGCTGCGGCACCGGCCTGTCCGACCACGAGCTGGCGCAGGGCTACGAGACGATCGTCGACCCGTCCGTGTACGTACGGTTCCCGCTCACCTCCGGTCCGCTCGCCGGCCAGGCCTCGCTCCTGGTGTGGACGACGACCCCCTGGACGCTGGTGTCCAACACCGCGGTCGCCGCGCACCCGGAGGTCACCTACGTCGTCGCGACCGACGGCGAGGAGAAGCTCGTCGTCGCCGAGCCGCTGCTCGCCAAGGCGCTCGGCGAGGGCTGGGAGAGCACGGGCCAGACCTTCACCGGCGCCGAGATGGAGCGCTGGACGTACCAGCGCCCCTTCGAGCTGGTGGAGTTCCCGGAGCCGGCGCACTTCGTGGTGAACGCCGACTACGTCACCACCGAGGACGGCACGGGTCTGGTCCACCAGTCCCCGGCCTTCGGTGAGGACGACCTCCGCACCTGCCGCGCCTACGGCCTGCCGCTGGTGAACCCCATCCGGCAGGACGGCACCTTCGCCGAGGACGTCCCGCTGGTCGGCGGCGTCTTCTTCAAGAAGGCGGACGAAAAGCTCACCGAGGACCTCTCGCAGCGCGGCCTCCTCTTCAAGCACCTGCCGTACGAACACAGCTACCCGCACTGCTGGCGCTGCCACACCGCGCTGCTCTACTACGCGCAGCCCTCCTGGTACATCCGCACGACGGCGATCAAGGACCGGCTCGTCCAGGAGAACGAGAAGACCAACTGGTTCCCGGAGACGGTCAAGCACGGCCGCTACGGCGACTGGCTGAACAACAACATCGACTGGGCGCTGTCCCGCAACCGCTACTGGGGCACCCCGCTGCCGATCTGGCGCTGCGCGGACGACCACCTCACCTGCGTCGGCTCCCGCGCCGAGCTGACCGAGCTGACCGGCACCGACCAGTCCGGCCTCGACCCGCACCGCCCGTACATCGACGAGGTCACCTTCACCTGCCCGCACGAGGGCTGCTCCCTCGAAGCGGTGCGCGTGCCCGAGGTGATCGACGCCTGGTACGACTCCGGTTCGATGCCGTTCGCGCAGTGGGGCTACCCGTACAAGAACAAGGAGCTGTTCGAGAGCCGGTACCCGGCCCAGTTCATCTCCGAGGCCATCGACCAGACCCGCGGCTGGTTCTACACCATGATGGCCGTCGGCACGCTCGTCTTCGACCAGTCCTCGTACGAGAACGTGGTCTGCCTCGGCCACATCCTGGCCGAGGACGGCCGCAAGATGTCCAAGCACCTGGGCAACATCCTCCAGCCGATCCCGCTGATGGACCAGCACGGCGCCGACGCGGTGCGCTGGTTCATGGCGGCCGGCGGCTCCCCGTGGGCCGCCCGCCGGGTCGGCCACAACACCATCCAGGAGGTCGTCCGCAAGACGCTGCTGACCTACTGGAACACGGTCGCCTTCCAGGCGCTGTACGCCCGCACGTCGGGTTGGGCGCCGTCCGCGGCGGACCCGGCGCCGGCCGAGCGCCCGGTGCTGGACCGCTGGCTGCTGTCCGAACTGCACGCGCTGACCGACCAGGTGACCCAGGCGCTGGAGTCCTACGACACCCAGCGCGCCGGCAAGCTGCTGTCCGCGTTCGTCGACGACCTGTCCAACTGGTACGTCCGCCGTTCCCGCCGCCGCTTCTGGCAGGGCGACAAGGCCGCGCTGCGCACGCTGCACGAGGTGCTGGAGACGGTCACCAGGCTGATGGCACCGATGACCCCGTTCATCACCGAGCGGGTGTGGCAGGACCTGGTCGTCCCGGTCACCCCGGGCGCGCCGGAGTCCGTGCACCTGGCCACCTGGCCGGAGGCCGACCTGTCGGCGATCGACCCGCAGCTGTCCCAGCAGATGGTGCTCGTCCGCCGACTGGTGGAGCTGGGCCGCGCCACCCGCGCGGAGTCGGGCGTCAAGACCCGTCAGCCGCTGTCCCGGGCGCTGATCGCGGCCACCGGGTTCGAGTCCCTGGACCCGGAGCTGCACACGCAGATCACCGAGGAGCTGAACGTCTCCTCCCTGGCGTCGCTGTCCGAGGTCGGCGGCAGCCTGGTCGACACGACCGCCAAGGCCAACTTCCGGGCGCTGGGCAAGCGGTTCGGCAAGCGGGTGCAGGACGTGGCGAAGGCCGTCGCGGGCGCCGACGCCGCCGCGCTGTCCCTCGCGCTGCGGCAGGGCACGGCGTCCGTGGAGGTCGACGGTGAGACCATTACCCTCGCCCCGGACGAGGTGATCATCACGGAGACCCCGCGCGAGGGCTGGTCGGTGGCCTCCGACTCCGGTGCCACGGTGGCGCTGGACCTGGAGATCACCGAGGAGCTGCGGCAGGCGGGCCTGGCCCGGGACGCGATCCGGCTGATCCAGGAGGCCCGCAAGAACAGCGGCCTGGACGTCGCCGACCGGATCGCGCTGCGCTGGACCTCCACGGACCCGGCGGTCGTCGCGGCCCTTGCCGAGCACGCCGGTCTGATCGCCGACGAGGTCCTCGCGACCGACTTCGCCCAGGGCGAGGCCGACGGCGGCTACGGCGAGCCGTTCACCGACGAGGGTCTGTCGCTGACGTTCCGCCTGCGCAAGGCGTAACCGCCGGACAGCCTCAAGGCCCGGTCCCCCTTGGGGGCCGGGCCTTCGGTGTCACTCGAGAACGACTTGGGTGCGCCGGGGCGGGCCGGATTCGAACCGGCGTCCTCCTAGATGCCATCGAGGCGCGACGACCATCTGCGCTACGCACCCCGGCGCACGCGCAAGGCTACCCGAAAACGATCATCGCGGCTCCCCCGGCTCGGGGAAGCCCGGCCGGTGCGGCGCGTGCGCCGTGCGCCGGTCGCCTGCTGCCGTACGCCCGCGTGCACCGAGCGGCACCGCGCTCCCGGAAGGCTCCCACGCGCCCCGCGCACGGGAGCCCGGCCCGGCGCCGACGGCGTACCCGGATCGCGGCGCGCGCGAGACGCAACGGGAAAAGGGCGCGGCCCCGGATCGTGAACCCGGGGCCGCGCCCTGACTGCTGCCGACGCTCAAGGCGTCCTACGCACCGTGTCCGGTGCTCAGTTGTCGTCCTCGTCGATCAGGAACCCGCGCATCGGCGAGGGAGCCTGGCCCATCGGGGACGGGCCCTGCGGACGGACCGGGGCCATGGGCTGCGTCATGGCCGGGGTCATCTGCTGCTGGCCGCCGTAGGACGGACCGGACGGGGCCTGCGAACCGCCCATCGACTGGTTGCCGCCGTAGGACGGGGCACCGGCGCCGGCCGGAGCCATGGAGGGCGACGGGGACGGCGGCAGCGAGGCGGCGGCCGGGGTGCGCGGCGGGGCCAGCGAGTCGTCGGCCTGGGTCTCCAGCTGACGCAGCTGCGACTCCAGGTACGACTTCAGCCGCGTGCGGTACTCGCGCTCGAAGCCGCGCAGGTCCTCGACCTTGCGCTCCAGCGTGGCGCGCGCGGACTCCAGGGAGCCCATGGCCACGCGGTGCTTCTCCTGCGCGTCCCGCTCCAGGGCGTCGGCCTTGGCACGGGCGTCACGCTCCAGACCCTCGGCGCGGCTGCGGGCCTCGCCGACGATCTTGTTGGCCTCGGAACGGGCCTCGGCGATCGCCTGGTCGGCGGTCTGCTGGGCCAGCGAGAGGACACGGGCGGCGCTGTCGCCGCCAGGGCCCTGACCGGGGCCGCCCATCGGACCGCCCATGGGGCCACCCATGGGACCGCCCATCGGGCCGCCCATCTGCTGCTGCATGGGCGGCTGACCGCCCATCGGGCCCTGGCCCATCGGACCCTGGCCCATCGGGCCGGGACCCTGCGGGCCGCCCTGACCGCCGGGGCCGGCGGGCAGCTGCGGGGCACCGCTCGGCAGCTGGGGCGGACCACCCATGGGGCCGCCCATCTGCTGCTGCGGCGGGCCCGATATCCCGGCGGGCACCGGCTGGCCGGGACCTCGCATGCCCTGCTGCTGGGGGTGTTGCTGCTGCGGGTGTTGCTGCTGCTGGTCCTGCTCCGGAGGCTTGCGCGCGTTCTGCTGGTTCTGCGCGGCGGCACGCGTCGCGGCGGCCAGCTTGGCGCGCAGGTCCTCGTTCTCCCGCAGCAGACGGGTCAGTTCGGCTTCGACCTCGTCGAGGAAGGCATCGACCTCGTCCTCGTCATAGCCTTCTCGGAGGCGGACGGTCGTGAACTGCTTGTTCCGCACGTCCTCGGGGGTCAACGGCATCTCTTCACCTCAACGTAGTCATCGGCAGTCGGCAAGACCGGATCGTCCACCCTCATCTCACGAAACCCTGCACGATGGAGATGAGAATGTAGACGATGATCATCAGTACGAAGAAGGACAGGTCGAGCGCCACGCCCCCGAGACGCAGCGGCGGGATGAACCGCCGCAGAAGCTTCAGCGGTGGATCGGTGACAGTGTAGGTGGCCTCCAGAACGACCACCATCGCCTTGCCGGGTTGCCACGAGCGGGCGAACTGGAAGACGTAGTCCATGACCAGCCGGAAGATGAGGATGACGAGGAACACCATCAGCGCGATGTAGATCACCTGCGCGAACACGCTCATGGCCTGCGGTTCCCTCTCCCCTGTCCATGCTCTTCCGTGCTTCGGTCCTGCGTTGCGTCTCAGCTCTGGTTGAAGAACCCGCCCTCTGCGATGCGGGCCTTGTCCTCCGCCGTGACATCGACGTTAGCAGGAGACAACAGGAACACCTTCTGCGTCACCCGTTCGATGCTGCCGTGAAGACCAAACACCAAACCGGCCGCAAAGTCGACAAGTCGCTTCGCGTCTGTGTCGTCCATCTCAGTCAGATTCATGATCACCGGGGTGCCCTCACGGAAGTGTTCCCCGATGGTACGGGCTTCGTTGTAGGTCCGCGGGTGAAGCGTGGTGATTCGGTAAGGCTCTCGTTCCGACACAACCTTGGGCATGATCACCGGCGCGTTCTTCTCCAGGGACTGACGTTCTTGTGTGATGGATGCCACGGGCGCGATGCGCGCCGGACGTCCGGATTCCGCGGCGAGCGAAGTCGAGCGGGCAACCGGTTCGCGGGGCGCGGGCGGCTGCACGATCCGTACCTCTTCGTCCCTTTGGGGCGAATGCGCACCATGCGGCTGATGTGACGGTTCGTGCCGCCGGTGGTCCCGCTCGGGCTCCGGGTCCAGCTCCGGCTCGAAGTCGTCGTCGGGGTCGAATCCACGGCCGTCGTACCCATCGTCCTCCACGAGGCCGAGGTAGACCGCCATCTTGCGCATCGCGCCGGCCATGCTCTGAGTCCTCCGCTCTGTGGTGGATCGGCTGACGACTGCCAAGTGCCCGCGATCCACGTGGTCGTTGTGCCCAACTTCACGGGCATTGACCATATTTTCTGCTGTGGTCCGACTTCTTGGCGACGTTACCCGAGCCTGGGTCGGACTCCGAGTACCGCGGTGCCAATGCGCACATGTGTCGCCCCGGCGGCCACGGCCTGTTCGAGGTCCGCGCTCATCCCTGCCGACACCATGGTCGCAGCCGGATGAGCCCGGCGCAGGTCGGTCGACAAATCCATGAGCCGCTCGAACGCCGCCTGTTCGCGTCCCGCGTACTCCCCGGTGAGCGGGGCGACGGTCATCAGTCCGTCGAGCCGCAGCCCGGGCGCGTCGGCGACGAGATCGGCCAACTCTTCGATTCCGCCGGGGGCCACGCCACCGCGCTCGCCCCGGCCGCTCGCCCCGGCGTCGAGCGCGACCTGGAGCAGACAGCCCACCTCGCGCTGCGCCCGGACCGCCTCCTTCGACAGCGCGGTGACGAGCCGCGCGCGGTCGACCGACTGCACGACATCGGCGTAACCGACCACGGAGCGCACCTTGTTGGTCTGCAACTGACCGACAAAGTGCCACTTCAGGGACAGATCCGCACAGGCGGCGGCCTTCGGGGCCGCCTCCTGGTCGCGGTTCTCGGCGACATGGCGCACGCCGAGCTCCGACAGGATCCGCACATCGCTCGCCGGGTGGGTCTTGGTGACCACGATCAGGGTCACCTCCTCCCGCGCGCGCCCCGCCGCCGCACACGCGGCGGTGAGGCGCTCCTCCACCTTCGCCAGATTCGCGGCGAGTTCGGTCTTACGGTCCGTCATGCCCTATCAGTCCAGCCAGACATAGCCGGCGAGCCGCCCGGTGGTGCGGTCGCGGCGGTACGAGAAGTGATCCTGTGACTCCAGCGTGCACACCGGCGTTCGCGCCCGGTCGCACACCCCGAGCCGGTCGAGCTGCGCGTGCACCCCGGCGCTCACGTCGACCGCCGGCGTGCCCCAGCCGGTCTCGGCGTGCGCCGCCGGCTCGACGGCGGCCACCTCGGCGCGCATCGCCTCCGGCACCTCGTAGCACCGGCCGCACACGGCCGGTCCGGTGCGAGCGACGATCCGGCCCGGCTCGGCGCCGAGTTCGGCCATGGCCCGTACGGCGGCGGGGACGACGCCCTTGACCATGCCGGGCCGGCCCGCGTGGGCCGCGGCGACGACCTTGGCGACGGGATCGGCCAGCAGCACCGGCACGCAGTCGGCGGTCAGGACGGCCAGGGCCAGTCCGCGCCGGGCGGTGACGACCGCGTCGGCCTCCGGCACCGGGCCCTCGCCCCACGGCTCGTCGACCACGGCGACGTCGGCGCCGTGCACCTGGTTCATCCACACCACCAGGTCCGGGTCTAGGCCGAGCGACTTCGCCGCCAGTTCGCGGTTGGCGCGCACGGCCTCGGGTGCGTCGCCGACCGCGCCGCCGAGGTTCAGCTCCTCATACGGAGCGGCGCTCACCCCGCCCCACCGGTCGGTGAAGGCGAAGTGCGCGCCGCTCACGCTCTCGCGCTGTCCTATCACTTGAGGAAGTCCGGGACGTCCAGCTCCTCGGCCGCGCTGTCCGAGTAGGTCCGGGGCGCCGGAGGCACCGGCGGGGCGACCGGGATGTCCGGCACCGGCTCGGGCTCGGGCTCCGGCTCCTCCTTGGGCTTGACGCTGCCCAGCGAGCCGAAGGACGGGCGGCTGGGCTCGCTCGGCCGGGCCGGGGCGGGCTCCTCGCGGCGGGCGGGGGCCGAACCGGAGGCCGAGCCGAGGACGTTGTCGCGGCGGGCCGGCGGCTGGCCGCCGTCGAAGCCGGCCGCGATCACGGTGACCCGCACCTCGTCGCCGAGGGCGTCGTCGATGACCGCGCCGAAGATGATGTTGGCCTCGGGGTGGGCGGCCTCGCTGACGAGCTGGGCGGCCTCGTTGATCTCGAACAGGCCGAGGTCGGAGCCGCCGGAGATGGAGAGCAGGACGCCCCGGGCGCCGTCGATGGACGCCTCCAGCAGCGGCGAGGAGATCGCCATCTCGGCCGCGGCCACCGCGCGGTCGTCGCCGCGGGCCGAGCCGATGCCCATGAGGGCCGAACCGGCCTCGGACATGACCGACTTCACGTCGGCGAAGTCCAGGTTGATCAGGCCGGGGGTGGTGATGAGGTCGGTGATGCCCTGAACACCGGAGAGCAGGACCTGGTCCGCGGACTTGAAGGCGTCCAGGACCGAGACCTGGCGGTCCGAGATGGACAGCAGCCGGTCGTTCGGGATGACGATGAGGGTGTCGACCTCTTCGCGCAGTTCGGCGATGCCGTCCTCGGCCTGGTTCGCGCGGCGCCGTCCCTCGAAGGTGAACGGGCGCGTGACCACGCCGATGGTCAGGGCGCCGAGCGAGCGCGCGATGTTGGCCACGACGGGCGCCCCGCCGGTGCCGGTGCCGCCGCCTTCACCGGCCGTCACGAAGACCATGTCGGCCCCCTTGAGGACCTCCTCGATCTCCTCGCGGTGGTCCTCGGCGGCCTTGCGGCCGACGGCCGGGTTGGCTCCGGCGCCGAGTCCGCGGGTGAGTTCGCGGCCGACGTCGAGCTTGACGTCGGCGTCGCTCATCAACAGCGCCTGTGCGTCGGTGTTGATGGCGATGAACTCGACGCCCTTGAGACCGACCTCGATCATCCGGTTGATGGCATTGACACCACCGCCGCCGACACCGATGACCTTGATGACTGCGAGGTAGTTCTGCGGTGCTGCCACGTCGAAGGCCTCTCGCCTCGAATTACGTTGTCGCCGCCGGGCGGTGCCCCGCGCCGGGACGACGGATGCCGAATGGGACGGTCCGTAGCGCCGACCCGAACCCTAACCTTGAAGTTTAGGGTTACCAGTGTGTCTGTTCCCTGGAGTCTTCCGAACAGGACACTAAGTCGACAAGTGGCGCCCGTTCAACGAACACGCCGAACCTCCCGTTTTTCTTTTCACCCTATGTGATCAGCCGTAGCGGTGCCCAACCAGGGGGTTGGCCTGCGCTGATGTGCGTCAACTCACCGATGACGCAGGGGCGGTGGGAACGGTGACGTCGAAGTGCCGTGCGCCCGGGGATGCTTTCATGAGAGCCGTGAGGGCCCGTGCCTTGGCACGGCCCTGCTCGTCGCTGCCCCACACCACCGTGCGGCCGTCGCCCAACTCGACCGAGATGGCGTCGTAGGAGCGCACCTGGACGGTCCGGGCGGCGCGCGCCACGGGGGCGGGCAGGTCGCCGGCGACCCGGACGGCCGCGCGCACCAGCCGGCCGGTGCCGAAGCGCCGCAGGCTCGCGGCTCCGGACCCCTTGCCGGAGGTGGACAATTCCAGGCTCGGAACGCCTTTCGGAGCCTGCGAAACCGTAGCGAAACGGACACCTTCGTCATCGACTTCGATGAAGTTCCCGCCTTTTCGGATCAGCAGGACCGGAGTGCGTTCGCTCACGTTCAGGGCGATGCCCCGGGGCCAGGAACGCACCACGTCCACGGTGTCGATGCGGGGCAGTTTCCGGCGGAGCCGGGCCTCGATGGCCTCCGTGCCGACGGACGCCATCGGCGCCCCGACGGGGACGTCCGCCGCCTCGCGGACCTCCTCGGGGGTCAGCACGAGCGTGCCCGACACCGAGACGTGCCGCACCCGCAGCCACTGCGAGCCGTACAACACCCAGGCGCCACCGGCCCCAAGGAGGACGACGGCCACGGCCAGGATGACGATCGTACGAAGACGCCGTCCGGCGCCGCGGGCGGGCGGCGGACCGGACGACCCCTGCTGGCGTTCCCCGCGCTCGGCGGTTGTCGGTCCGGCCACCGTCACTGCCCTTTCGTCATACGGTCCTAACGGCGCGAGGCGATCGCCTCGTACACCATGCCGACGAGCAGCTCGTCGGCGTCCCGGCGGCCGAACTCGCTTGCCGAGCGGGACATCTCGTACAGCCGGTGCGGATCGGCCAGCACGGGCAGCACGTTCTGCTGCACCCACTCCGGCGTCAGTTCCGCGTCGTCGACCAGGAGTCCGCCGCCGGCCTTGACCACCGGCTGGGCGTTCAGCCGCTGTTCGCCGTTGCCGATGGGCAGCGGGACGTACGCGGCCGGCAGGCCCACGGCGGAGAGCTCGGCGACGGTCATCGCGCCCGCGCGGCAGAGCATCATGTCGGCCGCGGCGTACGCGAGGTCCATCCGGTCCAGGTAACTTACCGGGATGTAGGGCGGCATTCCCGGCATCTGCTGCACCTGCGGCAGTTCGTTCTTCGGGCCGACCGCGTGCAGGATCTGGATGCCGGCCTGCTGGAGCCAGGGGGCGACCCGCTGCGTCACCTCGTTCAGCCGCCGGGCGCCCTGGGAGCCGCCGGAGACGAGCAGCGTGGGCAGGTTCGGGTCGAGGCCGAAGCGGTGGCGGGCCTCGGGGCGGACGGCGGCGCGGTCCAGCGTGGCGATGGAGCGGCGCAGCGGGATGCCGATGTAGCGGGCGTCACGCAGCTTGCTGTCCGGGGTGGAGACGGCGACCCGGGCCGCGTAGCGCGAGCCGATCTTGTTGGCCAGGCCGGGGCGGGCGTTGGCCTCGTGGATCACGATGGGCACCCCGAGGCGCTTGGCGGCCAGATAGCCGGGCAGCGCGACATAGCCGCCGAAGCCGACCACGACGTCCGCCTTGGTGCGCTCCAGGATCTGCTCCGCGGCCTTGATCGTGCCGCGCAGCCGGCCCGGGACGGTGATCAGCTCGGGGGTGGGCTTGCGGGGCAGCGGCACCGCGGGGATCAGCGCCAGTTCATAGCCGCGCTCCGGGACGAGCCGGGTCTCCAGGCCGCGCTCCGTGCCCAGGGCCGTGATTCCCACGGTCGGGTCCTGCCTGCGCAGGGCGTCCGCGAGGGCGAGCGCGGGCTCGATGTGGCCGGCGGTCCCCCCACCGGCGAGTACGACATGCACCGAAATTCACCGCTCTCCGGACGAACGCGCCGCCGAGGCACGCCGTCGCATCGTGTTCCATCTCCGAGGCCCCCGCTCGGCACCGGAGCCTCCCGCCCGCTTTCTACCAAAGCGGGGTTGCCGCATCGCAAGCGCTGCCCGCGCAGCGGGCTCGTCGCGCGCGAAGGCGATCAGCAGCCCGATGGCGAACATGGTCGGCAGCAGGGCGGACCCTCCGTAGGAGAACAGCGGGAGCGGGACACCGGCGATCGGCAGCAGGCCGAGCACCGCACCGATGTTGATCACCGCCTGGGCGGTGATCCAGGTGGTCACGCCTCCCGCGGCGTACCTCACGAAGGGGTCCTCCGTGCGTCCGGCCACGCGGATACCCGCATAGCCTAGAGCCGCGAACAGGGCGAGCACCGACAGCGTCCCCGCCAGGCCCAGTTCCTCACCGGTGACGGCGAAGATGAAGTCGGTGTGGGCTTCGGGGAGTTGGCCCCATTTTTCCACACTCGCACCGAGTCCGGAGCCGAAGAACCCCCCGGAGGCGAGCGCGTAGATCCCGTGCACGGCCTGCCAGCAGTCGGCGACCCCGCTCTTGGGCTCGGTGGCGCCGATGCAGGCGAGCCGGGCCATCCGGTTGTCGCTGGTCTTGATCAGGAGCACCCCGATCAGGCCGGCCACCGACAGTACCCCGGCGAACAGCCGGGTCGGGGCGCCCGCGAGCCACAGCAGGCCGAAGAGGATCGCCGTGAGAATGATCGCGGTGCCCATGTCGCCGCCCAGCATGATCAGTCCGAGCAGCAGGAAGGTGACCGGGACCAGCGGCACCAGCATGTGCTTCCACTGGGCCAGCAGCCTTCTCTCCTGCTTGCGGGCGATCAGGTCGGCGCCCCACAGCACCAGGGCGAGCTTGCCGAACTCGCTGGGCTGGATCTGGAAGGAGCCGCCGAGGGAGATCCAGTTCTGGTTGCCGTTGACCGACATCCCTATCCCCGGCACCTGCACCAGGGCCATCAGGAAGACGGCGGCGGCGAGGATCGGGTAGGCCAGCGCCCGGTGCAGTTTCACCGGCATGCGGGAGGCGGCGAACAGCAGTGCCCCGCCGATGAGCGCGGCGAGGAACTGCTTGCGGAAGAAGTACGACCCGGGCAGCGACAGTTGGAGCGCGGTGATCTGGGAGGCCGAGTAGACCATCACCAGGCCCAGCACGGTGATCAGCACGCTGCCACCGAGGATCAGGTAGTAGGCGGTCAGCGGCCGGTCCCAGGCCTTGCGCGCGCGGGTGTAGAGCCGCTGTACGGGGTTCTCGTGCGGGGTGCGGGGGACGGCCGGACGGCGCGACGCCCGCTGTACGGGCGGCCGGCCGGTGCGGCTACCGGGCATCGGTGCCTCCGCTGAACGTCGACCGTCCCACGCGTCCCTCCCAAGATCCGCCCGGCAGGCGGCCGGGTTCAGGCGCCGAGTTCGCGGACCGCCGCCGCGAACGCGTCGCCGCGCTGGTTGTAGTTGGTGAACATGTCCATGGAGGCGCAGGCCGGGGCCAGCAGCACCGTGTCGCCGGGCCGGGCCAGCCGCTTGGCCTCCGCCACCGCCTGGAGCATCGCCCCAGTGTCGGTCCGGTCGAGGTCGACCACGGGTACTTCCGGGGCGTGTCGCGCGAGGGCGTCGCGGATCAGGGCCCGATCGGCACCGATCAGCACCGCGCCCCGGAGCCGCTTCGCCGACGTGGCGACCAGTTCGTCGAAGGTGGCGCCCTTCGCCAGTCCGCCCGCAATCCATACGATCGACTCATATGCCGCCAACGAGGCTTCCGCGGCATGGGTGTTGGTGGCCTTGGAGTCGTCCACGTACGCGACCCCGTCGAGGTCGGCGACGTGCGCGATGCGGTGGGCGTCCGGGCGGAAGGCCCGCAGACCGTCGCGTACGGCGCCGGCGGGCACCCCGAAGGCGCGGGCGAGGGCCGCCGCCGCGAGGGCGTTGGCGATGTTGTGCGGGGCCGGCGGGTGGACGTCGGAGACCTCGGCCAGCTCCTGCGCGTTCTTCTGCCGGTTCTCGACGAAGGCGCGGTCGACCAGGATGCCGTCCACGACGCCGAGTTGGGACGGCCCGGGGGCGCCGAGGGTGAACCCGATCGCCCGGCAGCCCTCCTCGACGTCGGCCTCGCGCACCAGGTCCTCGGTGGCCGGGTCGGCGACGTTGTAGACGCAGGCGACCTTGTTGCCCTCGTAGATACGGCCCTTGTCGCGCGCGTACGCCTCCATGGAGCCGTGCCAGTCCAGGTGGTCCGGCGCGAGGTTGAGGACGGCGGCCGAGTGGGCGCGCAGCGAGGGCGCCCAGTGCAGCTGGTAGCTGGAGAGCTCCACGGCGAGCACGTCGTACTCCTCCTCGCCGAGGACCGCGTCCAGCAGGGAGACGCCGATGTTGCCGACGGCGGCCGTGCGCAGGCCCGCCGCCTTCAGGATGGAGGCGAGCATCTGCACGGTGGTGGTCTTGCCGTTGGTGCCCGTGACGGCCAGCCAGGGGGCCGCGTCCGGGCCGCGCAGCCGCCAGGCCAGCTCCACGTCGCCCCAGACCGGCACACCGGCCTGCTCGGCGGCGCGGAACAGCGGCTTGCCGGGCTGCCAGCCGGGCGCGGTGACGACCAGCTCGGTGCCCTCCGGCAGGGTGGAGCCGTCACCGAGGCGCACGGTGATGCCGAGCGCCTCCAGTTCCGCCGCCTGTTCCCGCGCGCGTGCGTCGTCGCCGTCGTTGACGACCGTGACGACCGCGCCGCGCGCGTGCAGCGCCTTGGCCGCCGGGACGCCGGAGACGCCGAGGCCGGCGACGGTGACGTGCTTGCCCTGGAAGTCGAAGAGCCCCGAGGTGGAGGTCACTTGTCCGCTGCCCATCCCGCGTAGAAGAGGCCCAGTCCGACGATCACACAGATGCCTTGGATGATCCAGAAGCGGACCACCACCAGGACCTCGGACCAGCCCTTGAGTTCGAAGTGGTGCTGGAGTGGCGCCATCCGGAAGACGCGCTTGCCGGTGAGCCGGAAGGAGCCGACCTGGATGACGACCGACATGGTGATGAGGACGAACAGGCCGCCCATGATGGCCACCAGCAGCTCCGTGCGGGAGAGGATGGCCAGGCCGGTGAGGACACCGCCGAGGGCGAGCGAGCCGGTGTCGCCCATGAAGATCTTCGCCGGCGAGGTGTTCCACCACAGGAAGCCGAGGCAGGCGCCCATCAGCGCCGAGGCGACCACCGCGAGGTCGAGCGGGTCGCGCACCTCGTAGCAGGCGCCGGGGTTGGTCAGGGTCTGCGCGTTGGCGCAGGACTCCTGGAACTGCCAGACGCCGATGAAGGTGTAGGCGCCGAAGACGAGCACGGAGGCGCCGGTGGCCAGACCGTCCAGACCGTCGGTGAGGTTCACGCCGTTCGACATCGCGAGGATCATGAACAGCGCCCAGACGACGAACAGCACCGGGCCGATCGACCAGCCGAAGTCGGTGATGAACGACAGCTTCGTGGAGGCCGGGGTGTTGCCGCGGGAGTCGGAGAACTGGAGCGACAGCACGGCGAAGGCGATGCCCACGATCAGCTGGCCGGCCATCTTCGCCTTGGCCCGCAGACCCAGCGAACGCCGCTTGACGATCTTGATGTAGTCGTCGAGGAAGCCGACCAGGCCCATGCCGAACATCAGGCCGAGGACCAGCAGACCGGAGTAGGTCGGCGCGTAGCCGGTGATGAGCTTGCTCAGGAAGTACGCGGCGATGGTCGCCAGGATGAAGGCGATACCGCCCATGGTCGGCGTACCGCGCTTGCTGGCGTGCTCGCGCGGGCCGTCGTCACGGATGTACTGGCCGTAGCCCTTGCGGGCCAGCAGCTTGATCAGCAGCGGGGTGCCGACCAGCGTCAGGAAGAGGCCAATGACTCCCGAGAACAGGATCTGCTTCATCATCGGGCGGCGACCTCACCCTCGGCACCGGCCTCGGTGAGCGCCTGGGCGACGCTCTCCAGCCCCACCGACCGGGACGCCTTCACGAGCACGACGTCCCCCGGGCGCAACTCGCTGCGCAACAGGTCGACCGCCGCCTGTGCGTCGGACACGTGCACCGACTCCTCACCCCACGAACCCTCGTTATATGCGCCCAATTGCAGCCAGGAGGCCTCAATCCCCCCGACGGCGACGAGCTTGCTGACGTTGAGCCGGACGGCGAGCCGTCCGACGGCGTCGTGCTCGGCGAGCGCCTCGTCCCCCAGCTCGGCCATCTTGCCGAGCACCGCCCACGTGCGCCGCCCCTTGCCCATGGCCGCGAGCGCCCTGAGGGCGGCCCGCATGGACTCGGGGTTGGCGTTGTAGGCGTCGTTGACGATGGTCACGCCGTCCGGGCGCTCGGTGACCTCCATGCGCCACCGGGAGAGGGAGCCCGCCTCGGAGAGCGCGAGGGCGATCTCTTCCGCGGACATGCCCAGCTCATGGGCGACGGCGGCCGCGGCGAGCGCGTTCGACACGTGGTGCTCACCGTACAGGCGCATCGTCACATCGCTTGCACCGGAGGGTGTGTGAAGCCTGAACGCGGGCTGTCCGCTGTCCGTGAGTCGTACGTTCTCGGCGCGTACGTCCGCTTCGGCCGACTCTCCGAAAAGGACCACCTTCGCCTGGGTACGGGAGGCCATGGCCTTCACCAGCGGGTCGTCGGCGTTGAGGATCGCCACGCCGCCCTCGCTCGCCGGGGGCAGCGCCTCCACCAGCTCGCCCTTGGCCTGGGCGATCTGCTCGCGCCCGCCGAACTCGCCGATGTGCGCGGAGCCGACGTTGAGCACCAGGCCGATCCTCGGCGGGGTGAGACCGGTGAGGTAGCGGATGTGCCCGATGCCGCGGGCGCCCATCTCCAGCACGAGGAACCTGGTCTCCTCGGTGGCGGTCAGGGCGGTCAGCGGCAGCCCGATCTCGTTGTTGAGCGAGCCGGGCGTGAACACCGTCGGCGCCTTGCGCCCGAGGACCTGGGCGATCAGGTCCTTGGTGCTGGTCTTGCCGGCCGAGCCGGTCAGCGCCACGAGGGTCGTGCCGAGCCGGCCCACGACGTGCCGGGCGAGGGCGCCGAGGGCGGTCTGGACGTCGTCCACCACGATGGCGGGGACGCCGACCGGCCGGGCGGCCAGCACGGCGACCGCGCCGGCCTCGACGACCTGCCGGGCGTAGTCGTGGCCGTCCACGCGCTCGCCGACGAAGGCGGCGAACAGGCTGCCGGGCACCACCTCCCGGGAGTCCCGGACGACCGGTCCCGTGACCTGCACGGACGGATCCGGTATGTCGTGCGTCTGCCCGCCGACGACTGCTGCGATCTCGGCGAGGGAGAGGGCGATCACAAGTTCATCCCTGGGTCTTCTGGATAGCTTCGCGAAGCACCTGGCGGTCGTCGAAGGGACGGATCACGCCGGCGATGTCCTGGCCCTGCTCGTGACCCTTGCCCGCGACCAGCACCGTGTCGCCGGCCTGGGCACGGCCCACGGCGGCGGCGACGGCGGCGGCCCGGTCCTCGAAGAGGAGCACCTCGCCGCGCTCGTGCGCGGGCACCGAGGCGGCGCCCTGGAGCATGGTCGCGAGGATCGCGAGGGGGTCCTCGGAACGGGGGTTGTCGGAGGTCAGTACGGCCGTGTCGGCGAGCCGGGCGGCGGCGGCGCCCATCGGGGCGCGCTTGGTGCGGTCGCGGTCGCCGCCGCAGCCGAGGACGACGTGCAGCCGGCCCTTGGTGACCTTGCGCAGCGCCCTGAGCACCGACTCGACCGCGTCCGTCTTGTGGGCGTAGTCGACGACCGCGAGGTAGGGCTGCCCGGCGTCGACGCGCTCCAGGCGGCCCGGCACGCCCGGTACGGCGGCGATGCCGTCGGCGGCGGCCTGCGGGTCGAGGCCGGCGGCGGCGAGGGCGACGATGGCGGCGAGGGTGTTCGCCACGTTGAAGGGACCGGCGATCGGCGACCTGGCGTGCACCCGCTCGCCGTCCGGGCCGAGCACGGTGAACGTCGAGTCCATCGGGCCGATCTGGACGTCCTGGGCGCGCCAGTCGGCGTCGGGGTGGCCCTCGGCGGAGTAGGTGACGACCGGGACGGTCGCCTCCTTGGCGAGCCGGCGGCCGTACTCGTCGTCGGCGTTGACCACGCCGAGCCTGCTGCGCTCGGGGGTGAACAGCTGCGCCTTGGCCCGGAAGTAGTCCTCCATGTCGGAGTGGAACTCCATGTGTTCCGGGCTGAGGTTGGTGAAGACGGCGATGTCGAAGACGCAGCCGTCGACCCGGCCGAGGACCAGGGCGTGGCTGGAGACCTCCATGGCGACCGCCTCGACGCCGCGTTCGCGCATGACCGCGAACAGGGCCTGGAGGTCGGTGGCCTCGGGGGTGGTGCGCTCGGACTTGATCCGCTCGTCGCCGATGCGCGTCTCGACGGTGCCGACCAGCCCGGTGGCGCGGGCGGTCCGCAGGCCGCCCTCCACCAGGTAGGCGGTGGTGGTCTTGCCGGAGGTGCCGGTGATGCCGATCTGGAGCAGATCGCGGCCGGGGTGGCCGTAGATCCGGGCCGCCAGCTCGCCCATCCGGCCGCGCGGGTCGTCCACGACCAGGACGGGCAGGCCCGTGGCGGCGGCGCGCTCGGCGCCGTCGGCGTCGGTGAGCACGGCGGCCGCGCCGAGGCCGGCGGCCTGGGTGACGAAGTCGGCGCCGTGCAGCCGGGCGCCCGGCAGGGCGGCGTACAGGTCGCCGGGGCGGACGGCGCGCGAGTCGTGGGTGATGCCCGTGACCTCGGCGGCGGCGTCGGGAGCGGCGGTACCCAGCTGATCGGCCAGTTCCGCGAGGGGGGTGGCGGAGACCTGAACCGGTCGCGGCGGTCCCGGGTATGTCACGGAAGCGCCTTTCTGGGTGGTTTGGGACTGATCAGCGTGTGGCACGGCGGTGAGCGTACCGGGCGTACCGGCTCCGGAGCTAAGTGAGGGGCTGTGGGGCCCTTGGTTCCCGGGATCGGGGGTGATCGTTGTCACGGGTTCGTTCCTGGTGTTTCCGTGCTGACCAGTGGGGGTGCTGATCAGGGCTTGTACTCGACGGGCAGGCTGGCGGGCTTCGCGCCGGTGGGGGGCACCTGGAGGGTCTTGAGGGCGAACTCCATCACCTGCTTGTAGATGGGACCGCAGATCTGGCCGCCGAAATAGCTGCCGGAGGTGGCGTTCTGGATGGCGCAGTAGACGGTGATCCTGGGGTTGTCGGCGGGGGCGAAACCGGCGAACGAGGAGGTGTAGCCGCGGTAGCGGCCGGTGGCCGGATCCACTCGGTTGGCCGTGCCGGTCTTGCCCGCCACCCGGTACCCGGGGATGCGGGCCTTGATGCCGGTGCCCTGCTCGTCGTCGACCACGGACTCCAGCATCCGGGCGAGGTCCTTGGCGGTCTTGGCGCTGACCACCCGCGTCTTCTTGGGCTGCGGGGCCGGGGTGAACCGTCCGTCGGCGCCCTTGGTGCCGCGCACCAGGGTGGGCTCGACGCGGACGCCGCCGTTGGCGATCGTCGAGTACACGGAGGCGGCCTGCATGGCGTTGATGGAGAAACCCTGGCCGAAAGGGATCGTGTACTGCTGCGAGGTGGACCACTTCTGCGGCGGCGCGAGGATGCCGGGGGTCTCGCCCGGGAAGCCGAGCCCGGTGTAGCCGCCGATGCCGAACTTGCGCAGGTAGGAGTAGAGGACCTTGTTGGCCTCGGACTGGCTCTTGGCGAGTTCGCCGGTGGCCAGGATGGTGCCGATGTTGCTGGACTTGGCGAGCACGCCGTTGAGCGTGAGGTACCAGGTGCGGTGGTCGATGTCGTCCTGGAAGAGCCGGTCGCCGCGGTGCAGCCGGTTGGGTACGACGACGTGGGTGAGCGGGGTGGCCACGTTCCGCTCCAGCACGGCCGCCATCGCCATCACCTTGGCGGTGGAGCCGGGCTCGTAGGCGTCCTGGAGGGCGGCGTTGCCCATGGCGTCGCCGTCGGCCTTCGACAGGTCGTTGGGGTCGAAGCCGGGCGAGTTGGCCATGGCCAGGATCTGGCCGGTGCGGGTGTCCTGGACGATGACGTAACCGCGGTCCGCCCTGGACTTCGCCACCTGTTCGGTGATGGCGTTCTGCGCGGCCCACTGGATGTCCCGGTCGATGGTCAGCTCGACGTCGGCGCCGGGCACGGCGGGCGTCTGCGTCGACCCGACCGTGGGCACCTCGCGGCCGCCGGCCTGGGCGTAGCGGACCTTGCCGTCCTTGCCGGTGAGCTGCTTGTCTAGCTGCTGCTCGATGCCGCCGCCGCCCTTGCCGTCGGCGTTGACCCAGCCCAGTATCCCGGCGGCCAGGTCGCCGTTGGGGTACACGCGCTGGCTGCTGGGGTCCGCGAAGACGCCGGCCAGCACGTTGACGGTGGTGCGGTCGGTGCCGGACTTGTGGGCGAGCGCGGCCTTCAGGTCCTTGATCTGCTTCCAGACCTGCGGGGTCTGCCGGGTGGCGAGACGGGTGTAGCGGGAGTTCTTGTTCGCGGGCCGCAGCTTCTTGACGAGGGTGGCCTCGTCCTGGCCGAGGATCGGGGCGAGCAGCGCGGCGGCCCGCTCCGGCCCGTCGGTGATCTTCAGCTGCTTGACGCCGAACATGGTCGGGTCGGCCGTGATGTCGTAGGCGTCCTCGCTGACGGCGAGGGCGACGCCGTTGCGGTCGGTGATCCCGCCGCGCTCGGCGGCCAGGGTGTGCACCACGTACCGGTTCTGCTCGGCCCGCGCCGCGTAGGCGCTCGCGTCGACGGCCTGCACCTGGAGCAGCCGGACGACGAAGACGAGCAGCACCAGCGTCAGGGCGAGGCCGACCAGGCGCAGCCGGGGCCGGGGGCTGCCGAGCCGGAGCGGGGCGGGCGGCATGGGCCGGGCCCCGCCGGGCCGGCGCGCGGGCCGCGCCCCGGGCCCGGGCTGCCGCCGGACGGCCCCCCTGGGCCGCGGCGGCTTGGCGGGCCCGGGCACACGGCGGCGCGGCGGTTGCCTGTCGGACACTTCCGTCACCTGCCGGGGGTCGGGATCGGGGTGGACACGGACGGGGGGACGGCGGCCGGGGCCGCGGGGCCGGCCGGCGGGGCGGTGGGGGCCGTCGTGGGGGCCGGGGCGGTGGCCGGGGGGCCGGGCGGGAGCAGGGCGCCGGGGGCGGTGCCCGGGCCGGAGAGAGTCGCGGTGCCGGGGGCGGTCGCGGTGCCGGGCGCGGCGGCCTGGCCGGGGACGGTCGCGGTGCCGGGGGCGGAGAGGGCCGCCGGTGCGGGGGCGGCGCTGGGGACGCCCTTGACGGTGCCGTCGGGGCCGAGGAAGGCGGGGTCGCCGCCGGGGACCATGCCGAGTTCGCGGGCGCGCCGCTGGAGCGCGTCGGGGGCCGAGTAGGCGTCGATGTCCCGCTGGAGGGCCTGCTCCTCGTCGGTGAGCGTCTTCGTCCGCTTCCGCAGGTCGGCGAGTTCGAACGAGCCTTCGCTGAGGGCGGAGTTCAGCACCAGCAGCCCGATGAGGCCGCCGCCGAGCAGCACGACGACGAGGAGCACGAACGGGGTGCGGGCCGCCTGGGCGCGGCCGGCCGGGAAGAGCCGGGCCAGCCGCGCGGCCCTCCCCTTCAGCTCGGGTTTCCTGCTCACCGCTCCCCCGGTACGAGGTTGCCGCTCCCCCGGTGCGCGAAGGAGAACCTCCGACCCGTCTCGCTCACTCCACGTCCTCCCTGATCCGCTCGGCACCCCGCAGCCTGGCCGGCGCCGCCCGGCGGTTCTCGGCGATCTCCTCCTCGGTGGGAAGTTCGGCACCACGGGTGAGCAGCTTGAGCCGCGGCTGGTACCGCTCGGGCACGACCGGCAGCCCGGGCGGCGCGGTGGAGGCCGCCCCGGCCGCGAACACGTGCTTGACGAGGCGGTCTTCGAGCGAGTGGTACGACAGCACGGCGATGCGCCCGCCGACGTCCAGGGCCTTCACGGCCGCCGGGATCGCCCGCTCCAGCACGGACAGCTCGCCGTTGACCTCGATGCGCAGCGCCTGGAAGGTGCGCTTGGCGGGGTTGCCGCCGGTGCGCTTGGCGGCCTGCGGCAGGGCGTCCCGGATGAGTTCCACGAGCCGCGCGCTGGTGCTGAACGGCTCCTTCTCCCGCTCCCGCACGATCGCGGCGACGATCCGCTTGGCCTGCTTCTCCTCGCCGTACGCGCGCAGGATGCGCACGAGTTCGCCCGCCGGGTAGGTGTTGAGGACCTCGGCGGCGCTGATGCCGGTCGTCTGGTCCATGCGCATGTCCAGCGGCGCGTCCTGCGCGTAGGCGAAGCCACGGCCGGCCTCGTCGAGCTGCATGGAGGAGACCCCGAGGTCGAACAGCACGCCCCGCACGCGCGGGATGCCGAGCCGGCCGAGGACGTCGGGCAGCTCGTCGTACACGGCGTGCACCAGGGTCGCGCGCTCGCCGAAGGGCGCCAGCCGCTCGCCGGACAGCCGCAGCGCCTCCTTGTCCCGGTCCAGGCCGATCAGCCGCGCGCCGGGGAACCGGGTCAGCAGCGCCTCGCTGTGCCCGCCGAGGCCGAGGGTGCAGTCGACGACCACGGCTCCGGGGCACTCCAGGGCGGGCGCCAGCAGGTCCAGGCACCGCTGGAGCATCACCGGGACGTGTCGACTCTGGCTCAAGGGGGCCTCTCAGTTCCGGCGGGCCGTACGCACCGTCGGTCCCCCGAGCCGTACGTACGCGCCGCGCGCGCGGGGAGACGGGTCCGGGCGGTGCCGGGGTCTCCGGGGGTCTCACCAGCGGGGAGAGACTCGTCTCCCGCTTTCGCGTCACTTTAGTCCACGCGGTCCCCGGGTCAATCAACCGGCCTGCGCGTCGCGCACGGCGGCCCCGCGGGAACCCGGACCGGCGCCGGTCCACCCGTTCGGGGCGGTTCCCCCGCTCTGTGGGTTCGCTCACAACAAGCCACGATGGCGTTCTTTGTCCCCTCTCACAGCAGGCCGGAACGGTACGTGACCAGTAACGTCGGGGTATGACGACTTCCGCAACAGCGCACACTGGGTCCGAAGGCGCCATAAAGCTCGGCGACAATGTGACCGACCGCCTCCTGGCGGCCAACCGGCACTACGCCGAGGCATTCAAGGATCCGGGCATGGACGCCCGCCCCGTTCTGCACGTCGCCGTGGTCGCCTGCATGGACGCCCGGCTCGACCTGCACGAGGCCCTGGGCCTGGAGCTCGGCGACTGTCACACCATCCGCAACGCGGGCGGTGTGGTCACCGACGACGTGATCCGGTCGCTGACCATCAGCCAGCGCAAGCTCGGCACCCGCAGCGTCGTCCTGATCCACCACACCAACTGCGGCCTGGAGTCCCTGACCGAGGACTTCCGTTCCGAGCTGGAGATGGAGGTCGGGCAGCGGCCGGCCTGGGCGGTGGAGTCCTTCCGGGACGTGGACCAGGACGTGCGCCAGTCCATGCAGCGGGTGCGCACCTCGCCCTTCCTGCTGCACACCGACGACGTCCGGGGCTTCGTCTTCGACGTGCGCACCGGTCTGCTGCGCGAGGTCGACCCGGCCTGACCCGGAACGGACCGGCCGGCCCCGGAACGTACCGGCCGGCCGCCCCGGGACGCGTCCCGCCCTCCGCGCCGATCACGTCGAGAACGCGGTCATACAAGTCGTATGACCGGCATCGCCGGGGGCAGTTGTCCACAGGCGGTGACACGAATCGGTAACGGCAGCGAGAATGCGGGAGTGGGACACCATGCGGAACCTTTTCCGCGTGGTGTCCGTGTTTCGGGGTGGGCCGGTCGCGCAGTGACAGCGTCGGCCCGGCAAAGTACGGGCCGAGGAGGGCCGGGTGACGACCTATGACGATCGAGCGAGCCTCACAGATGTGACCGCCGCGGTGGAACGGGTGCGCGGTTCGGTGGAGGGCGTGATCGAGGGCAAGCCCGAGGTCGTACGGCTCGCGCTGACCGTGCTGCTCGCCGAGGGGCATCTGCTGATCGAGGACGTCCCCGGAGTGGGCAAGACGATGCTCGCCAAGGCGCTGGCGCGGTCCATCGACTGCTCGGTGCGGCGCATCCAGTTCACTCCGGACCTGCTGCCCTCGGACATCACGGGCGTGTCGATCTGGGACCAGCAGCGCCGGGACTTCGAGTTCAAGCCGGGCGCCATCTTCGCGCAGATAGTGATCGGCGACGAGATCAACCGCGCCTCGCCCAAGACCCAGTCCGCGTTGCTGGAGTCCATGGAGGAGCGGCAGGTCACCATCGACGGGCAGACGTACGAACTGCCCAGCCCCTTCATGGTGGTGGCCACCCAGAACCCGGTGGAGATGGAGGGCACCTATCCGCTGCCCGAGGCCCAGCGCGACCGCTTCATGGCCCGCGTCTCCGTCGGCTACCCGAGCGTGGAGTCCGAGCTGCGGATGCTCGACGTGCACGGCGGGGTCAGCCCCCTGGAGGACCTCCAGCCGGTGGCGCACGCGCACGAGATCGTGAAGCTGGTCGAGGCGGTGCGCGGCGTGCACGTGGCCGAGCCGGTCCGGCGGTACGCGGTCGAACTGGTCGCCGCCACCCGCACCCACCCCGACCTCAGACTCGGCGCCTCCCCGCGCGCGACGCTGCACCTGCTGCGCGCGGCCAAGGCCACCGCGGCCCTGGCCGGCCGGGAGTACGCGCTGCCGGACGACGTGCAGGCCCTCGCCGTCGCCGTCCTCGCCCACCGTCTGCTGCCCACCGCGCAGGCCCAGCTCAACCGCCGCACGGCCGAACAGGTCGTGCTGGAGATCCTCCAGCGCACCCCGGTGCCCGCGGCCCCCGGCCGGCCGGGCGGACTCGGTGATCTCGGCCGGACCGTCCCGGCCTATCCGCAGCAGCCTCCGCGGAGTCTGTGATGAGCCCCGGGGGGACCGGGCCGGCCGAGCCCGGTCGCGGGCAGGCGGGCGGGGTCCGCACGGCCCTGTCGGGTCTGACCACCCGCGGCCGTTCCTTCCTCGCGGCCGGGATCGCCGCCGCGGTCTGCGCGTTCGTGCTGGGCCACAGCGATCTGCTGCGGGTCGGCCTGCTGCTCGCCGTGCTGCCCCTGATCTGCGCCACCGTGCTGTACCGCACCCGCCACCGGGTGGCCGCGAGCCGCCTGCTCGCCCCCGCGCGGGTGCCGGCCGGCGCCGAGGCCCGGGTGCACCTGCGCATGGACAACGTCTCCCGGCTGCCCACCGGCCTGCTGATGCTCCAGGACCGGGTGCCCTACGTCCTCGGGCCGCGCCCCCGGTTCGTGCTGGACCGGATGGAGCCGGGCGGCCACCGCGAGGTGTCCTACCGGGTCCGCTCCGATCTGCGCGGCCGCTATCCGCTGGGCCCGCTCCAGCTGCGGCTGACGGACCCCTTCGGGATGTGCGAACTGACCCGCTCCTTCGCGACGCAGGACATGCTGACGGTCATCCCGCGCGTGACCCCGCTGCCCCCGGTCCGCTTCGCCGGCGAGGCCAAGGGGTACGGCGACGGACGGCAGCGCTCGCCGGCCCTCGCGGGCGAGGACGACGTCATCCCGCGCGGCTACCGCTACGGCGACGACCTGCGCCGGGTGCACTGGCGCTCCACCGCGCGCTACGGCGAGCTGATGGTGCGCCGCGAGGAGCAGCCCCGGCGCTCCCGGTGCACCGTGCTGCTGGACACCCGCGGCGGTGCCTACGAGGGCGCGGGCCCGGACTCGGCCTTCGAGTGGGCCGTCTCCGCCACCGCCTCGGTGCTGGCGCACATGCTGGAGCGCGGCTTCTCGGTGCGGCTGCTGACCGACGGCGGCAGCACGGTGCCCGGCGAGGGCGGCGACGGCTTCGCGGGCACCGGCCAGGAGACGGCGGAGACGGCCGGGCTGCTGCTGGACACCCTCGCGGTGATCGACTACTCCGACGGCACCGGCCTGTCCCGCGCCTACGACGTGCTGCGCGCCGGGAACGAGGGGCTGCTGGTCGCCTTCCTCGGCGACCTGGACGAGGAGCAGGCCGGCACGGTCGCCAAGATGAGCCGGCGCAGCGGCGGCGCCGTCGCCTTCGTGCTGGACCCCGACGTCTGGACGCGGGAGGCGACCGACGTGCCCCGGGCCGGCGACCGGCACGAGGAGCGGCTGCGGGTGCTGCGCGAGGCGGGCTGGACGGTGCTGAGCGTGCCGCGCGGCGCCTCGGTGGAGGACCTGTGGCGGCAGGCGGACCGGGAGCGCTCGGGCCTGGCGTCGCTGAGCGGGGAGGCTCGGGGATGAGCGGACGGGCACGACTGGCGCTGTGTGCGGCGGCGGCCACGCTGATGGCCTCCTGCGCGCTGCTGCCGCTGGTCTCCACGCCGACCTGGCTGCTGCAGCTGGTGCCGCTGGTGGCCGTGCAGACGGGGGTGGGCGCGGCGGCCCGGCGGATCCCGCTGGGCCGGACGCTGACGCTGGTGGCCCAGCTCCTGGTCACCGTGGTGCTGCTGACCCTGGTGTGCGCCCGGCAGCACGCGATCGCCGGGCTGATCCCGGGCCCGGACACCGTCCGGTACTTCGCCGAGCTGCTGCGCCAGGGCACGGACGACATCAGCCGGTACGCGATACCGGCGCCGGTCACCGACGGCATCCGGCTGATGCTGATCGGCGGTGTGCTGCTGGTCGGGCTGCTGGTGGACACGCTCGCGGTGACCTTCCGCAGCGCGGCCCCGGCCGGGCTGCCGCTGCTCGCGCTGTACTCGGTGGCCGCGGGGCTGTCCGACGGCGGCGCCGACTGGCTGTGGTTCCTGGTGGCGGCGGCCGGTTATCTGATGCTGCTGCTCGCCGAGGGCCGGGACCGGCTCGCCCAGTGGGGCCGGGTCTTCGGCGGCGCGCCCCGGCTGCCGGGCGCCCCGGCGGCGGGGCCCCTGGCGCCGGTGCGCACCGGCCGCCGGATCGGCGCGGCCGCACTCGGCGTGGCCCTGGTCCTGCCGCTGGCGCTGCCCTCGCTGCCCGGCGGCCTGCTGGAGAGCGCCCGCACGGGCATGGGCGTGGGCGGCGGCGGGGGCCGGGTCTCGGCGGTCGACCCGCTGGTGGCGCTGCACGACAACCTGAACAGCGAGGACGCCCGCCAGGTGCTGTCCCTGCGGACCAGCACCAACGATCTCTCCGACCTGTATCTGCGGATCGTCTCGCTGGACGAGTTCGACGGCACGACCTGGACGTCGGCCCGGCGCGATTACGTCGGCGTGCCGGACCGGCTGCCCCTGCCGGCCGGTCTGGACGAGGACGTCCGGCGGGACACGATCCGGACGACGATCACCGCGGCGGACACCTACGCCCAGGAGTCGCTGCCGATGCCCTATCCGCCGAGCCGGGTGCGGGTCAGCGGCCGGTGGCGGTACGAGCCGGTCGGGATGACCCTGACCGGCGATCACGGCCAGACCACGCGGGGCGAGCGCTACGAGGTCACCAGCCTGGACGTGGAGCCGACCGCGGAGCAGCTGGCCGCCGCGCCGCCACCGCCGGCCGCCCTGTGGGACCAGTACACGAAGGTGCCGTCCTCGCTGCCGAAGGTGGTGGCCCGCACCGCCAAGGAGATCACCGCGGGTTCGGACAGCCACTACGAGGAGGCCGTCAAGCTCCAGGACTACTTCGCCGTCACGGGGGGCTTCCAGTACGACACCCAGGTGGAGGTCGGCCAGGGTCCGCGCGCCATCGCGAACTTCCTGGAGCAGAAGGAGGGCTTCTGCGTCCACTTCTCCTTCGCGATGGCGGCGATGGCCCGCACACTCGGCATCCCGGCCCGGGTCGCGGTGGGCTTCGCGCCGGGCAGTCCGCAGTCCGACGGCACGGTCGTGGTGAACCAGCGGGACGCGCACGCCTGGCCCGAGCTGTACTTCGAGGGCGTGGGCTGGACCCGTTTCGAGCCCACGCCGACCCGGGGCACCACGCCGTCGTACACCCAGTCGGACACTCCCGGCAGCTCGCTGCCGGACGAGGCGCTGCCGTCCCGGCGCGCGTCCTCGGCGCCCTCGGCGGCGGCCTCGCCGAGCGAGAGCTGCGCCGCGGGGCCGCGCCGGCTCAAGCCCTGCGACAGCCCGTCCACGGCGGTGGCCTCGCACCACGACCACGACGGCACCGACCGGTGGGTGTGGCCGCTGATCGGGGTGGGCGCGCTGCTGGTCCTGGTGGTGCCGCTGACGCCCCTGCTGTGGCGGCGGCGCAGGCGCGCGCTGCGGCTGGGCGGGCACGACCGGACCCCGCAGGGCGCGGCGGCGCACACCCTGGCCGCCTGGCAGGAGCTGACGGACAGCGCCTGGGACCACGGCATTGCCCCGGACGAGTCGCTGACCCCGCGCAAGGCCGCCGACCGGATCGTGCGGCTCGGGCGGCTGGATCCGGCGGCCGGGGCCGCGGTGCACCGGGTGGCGGACGCGGTGGAACAGGTGCTGTACGCGCCCCGGCCGCGTCCGGCGGCGGGCACGGCGCGGGACGTGCGCGAGGCGATCGAGGGCCTGCGCTCCGTGGGGGGCGCCGGGATCCGGCTGCGGGCGCTGTTCCTGCCCCGTTCGTCGGTGCGGGTGTGGTGGGCGGTGTCGGCCCGCTGGTCGGCGCTGCGGGCCCGGGCCGCGGCGGCCCGGCCGGCCCTGCGCCGGCCCTCCCGGCAGCACGGCTGAGGGACGCCTCCGAGGAACACGGCTGAGGAGCACGGCTGAGGAGCACGGCTGAGGAGCACGGCTGAGGGGCGGCCACCTTCCGGTGGCCGCCCCTCACGTGTGTCCGGCGGTCAGCGTCCCTGTTCGTCCCGGCGGCGCTGCCAGCGCTCCTCGATGCGGTCCATCATGGAGCGTCTGGGCCGCACCTGCCCACGGGCGATGCCCGGTGGCCGCTCGCCCGGCTTGGGGGCCTTGCGCCAGCCGGTGACGGCCAGCACGGCGCAGCCCAGCATGACGAGGAAACCCACCACGCTGACCCAGATGAGCTGCATGACCATTCCGGTCATGAGGAGCGCGATACCGACGAGAAAGCCCGCGACCGCCTGGTAGACCCGCCGACGGGTGTACGTCCGCAGCCCGTTTCCCTCAAGCGCCGACGCGAACTTGGGATCTTCGGCGTACAGCGCTCGCTCCATCTGCTCGAGCATGCGCTGCTCGTGCTCCGAGAGCGGCACGGAGTCCTCCTCATCGTGCAGTCGCCGGGGCGACCCGGGGGGTCCCTTCAGGATAGGCAGGGAATCGCCCCCGTGAAACCCGCCCCTCTACGCCAATTGGCCAACCGGATTCCGTCATGGCCGTCCGGCTCGCTGAGGCTTGCATTCCCCGGCGGCCGTCTCGTCATGCCGAGCGGTGTACCTCGATCATACGGCGCAAACCGCTCGATCGGGGGGCCTGTGGCGTACTCCATCCGCGGCCGAGGCGCTGATCAGCGCCTGTTCCCGATGGTGCACTCAGGGCACACCGGGCCCCCATGGCGCTCAGCCCCCGGCGGTGGCGGACGTCTCGCCGAGCACGTGGAGCTGGGTGGCGACGGAGTGGAACGCGGGCAGTTCGGCCGCCGCGGCCTCCAGCCTGAGCAGCGCGTCCACGGCACCGGGCTCGGTGTCCACCAGGACGCCGGGCACCAGGTCGGCGAAGACCCGCACGCCGTGCACCGCGCCGACCCGCAGGCCGGCGCCCTCGACCAGCGCGGTGAGCTGCTCGGCGGTGAACCGGCGGGGCATCGGGTCGCCGCTGCCCCAGCGGCCGTCGGGGTCCTGGAGCGCCTGGTGGGCCTCGGTGAAGTGGCCGGCGAGGGCGCGGGCGAGCACGGCGCCGCCGAGACCGGCGGCGAGCAGGCTGAGGACACCCTCGGGGCGCAGCGCGGCGACCGCGTTGCGGACGCCCTCGGCCGGGTCGTCCACGTACTCCAGGACGCCGTGGCACAGGACGGCGTCGTAGCCGCCGGGCTCGACCACGTCGAACAGGCCGTGCGCGTCGCCCTGTACGCCCCGGACCCGGTCGGCGACACCGGCCTCGGCGGCGCGGCGCTCCAGGGCGAACAGGGCGTTGGGACTGGGGTCGACCACGGTGACGCGGTGGCCGAGGCGGGCGACGGGCACGGCGAAGTTCCCGCTGCCGCCCCCGGTGTCGAGGACGTCCAGCGAGTCCCGGCCCGTGGCCTTGACCCGGCGGTCGAGAGCGTCCTGCAGGACGTCCCAGACCACGGCGGTACGCAGGGAGGCGCGGGGGCGCGACGGGTCCGACACGGCAGTTGACTCCTCGGCGGGGCTGAAGGACTTCAGGCGACTCCACCCTATTGCCTCCGGCGCCGCAGCAGGTCATCGCGTCGGCGCCGCCCCCGTGCGTGGCGCCCGGGTCCGCCTCGGTACGCCGGACCGGCGGGCGGTCGGCGCGTCGTGGCCGGCGCACGGCCCCTGTTCTCCCGGCCACCGGCGCCGGCGGACCGGCCGGTGCCGTGCCGGCGGGGTGTCCGGAGCTTGCGGTGCGTGGTCAGCCCGCGTCCGGGAGCGGGCCGTGCGGGTGCGGGGCGTCGGGGGCCGAGGCGTCCGGCGCTTGCGGGGCGTCGGTGTCCCGGCGGGGCTGGGGCAGGACCGGCTGGAGGGCGAGCATCCGCTCCACGAGGCGCAGGAACATCGCCACGTCGCGTATCAGGTCGTCGGCGTCCCGGCGGCCGGCCGCGCCCCGGATGCCCGCCTCGGCGCGGGCGCGGCGCGCGGCGCCGGAGGCGAACAGCGCGCTCCACTCGGTCAGCTCCGGGGCTATCTCCGGCAGCACCTCCCAGGCGCTGCGGATGCGGGCCCGGCGGCGCGCGGAGGTCTCGGGCCGGCCGCGCGCGGCGAGCACGGCGGCGGCGGTGCGCAGGGCGGCGAGGTGGGCCGTGGCGTAACGCTCGTTCGGTGTCTCGAGCAACGCGGCCTCCTCCAGTCCGGCGCGGGCCTTGGCGAGCAGGTCGAGCGCGGCGGGCGGGGCCGTGGCCCGGCGGAGCACGGGGTGTACGTCGCTCGCGGGGCCGGTCAGTGAGGGGGCAGGGCCGGTGGCGCGGCGCCGGCGGGCGGCGGCTGCGGACGAGTGGGCCATGACGAACCTCCTGTCGTCTGGGTGACGGCACGCATGCCGTATGTGCCCATCGTGAGGTATGCCACTGACAATCCGTTCTGAGCTGGGCTTTCACCAGGGCCTCGGGGACGGGCGCGGCCATCGGGACCGGGGCCACCTGTGAGAATCGGGGCCATGGAAAGCACCAGCGCCAGGGCCGGCGGGAGCACGCGCCGCGAGGCCACCCGGCAGAAGCTGTACGAGGCTGCCGTCACGCTCATCGCCGAGCAGGGCTTCTCCGCGACCACGGTGGACGAGATCGCCGAGCGGGCCGGGGTCGCCAAGGGCACCGTCTACTACAACTTCGCCAGCAAGTCCGTCCTCTTCGAGGAGCTGCTGCGGCACGGCGTCGGCCTGCTCACCGCGTCCCTGAAGGAGGCGGCCGAGGGCACGGCACGCGCCGGGGGCGGCAAGGTGGACGCGCTGGACGCGATGATCCGCGCGGGCCTGGTCTTCATCGACCGCTACCCGGCCTTCACCCAGCTGTACGTCGCCGAGCTGTGGCGCACCAACCGGGCCTGGCAGTCCACCTTGATGGTGGTGCGGCAGGAGGCCGTGGCGGTGGTGGAGGGGGTGCTGCGCGAGGGCGTGGCGGCCGGCGAGTTCAGCGACGAGATCGACGTGCAGCTGACGGCGGCGGCGCTGGTCGGCATGGTGCTGGTGGCCGCGCTCGACTGGAAGTCCTTCCAGCCGGAGCGCTCCCTGGACGACGTCCACGCGGCCCTGTCCCGGCTTCTCCAGGGGCGGGTCAGCGGCCGGATCTGAGGCGGTCGGCCGCGAGGGGATCCGCGAAGGTCCGCAGACCCGGGTACACAAGGCAGGCGCCGGTCCGTTTCCGGTCCGGCGCCTGCCCGTTTCCCCCGTGATCCCCCGTACTTCCTCCCGTACTCCCCCGTACGGGTTCCCCCTGTGCGGACCCCCGTGGCGGTCGTCCCCCGAGGCCCCCCGTCTCGCTTCCGCCGACGGATCGACGGAAGGAGCGGCCGGTGACCGGGTGCCGTTCCGCCGCCCCGTGCCGGCGGTGCGGGCCGGTCCCCCTGCCGTGGCTCCACTCTCCCGTCCAGGCGGCCGGGGCCCCATCCGCGCGGGTACTCATCTGGCGGTCTGAGTACCTGTACTCAGCCCTCCGCGCGCGTGCCCAGGCCGACCGCCCGCGGGGTGGCTACGATCGCCTCCGTGTCCGTTCTTCCCCTGGTGTTCACCAGTGGCTGGGCCAGCGGTGTCAACGCCTACGCGGTGGTGCTGCTGCTCGGCCTGTTCGGCGTGACGGGGATCGGCGACGACGTGCCGGGGACCTTGCAGCGCCCGGAGGTGCTGATCGTCGCGGGCGTGCTGTTCCTGTGCGAGGCCGTCGCCGACAAGATCCCGTACGTGGACTCGCTGTGGGACTCCGTGCACACGGTGGTCCGTCCGCTCGCCGGCGCCTGGGTGGGCGCGCTGCTCGCCGGGCAGAGCGGCTCGCTGTCGGATGTCGCGGCCGGGCTGCTCGGCGGTTCCACGGCGCTGGCCAGCCATGCCGTCAAGGCCGGGACGCGGATGGCGGTCAACGCCTCGCCCGAGCCGTTCAGCAACATCGTGCTGAGCGTGGCCGAGGACCTCGGGGCCGGGGGCGTGCTCGCGTTCGCAATGTTCCATCCCGTGGCGGCGGCGGTCGTCGCGGGCGTCCTGCTGGCCGGCGGGCTGCTGGCGCTGGTGTTCCTGTTCTCGCGCATCCGGCGCTTCCTGCGCCGCCGGGCCCGTCGGCGCGAGGCGCGGCGGCCCGCCGCACGACCCCGCTGACCTGCGCCGGGGCCGCCCGGCGACCGGATTGTCAGTGGCGGTAGATAAAGTCGCGGTCATGGCACGGATTGCGGTGATCGGCGCCGGGATGGGCGCGATGGCGGCCGCCGCCCGGCTGGCCGTCGCGGGCCACCGGGTGGTGGTGTACGAACGTACGGAGACGTACGGCGGCGCGGTGCGCCGGTTCGAGCGGGACGGCTTCGGCTTCGACACGGGCCCGGGACTGCTCACGCTGCCCGCGGTGTACCGCGATCTGTTCGTCAAGACCGGCAAGGCACCGCTGGAGGACCGCGTCGAGCTGGTCCAGGTCGACCCGTCGTCGCGGCACGTCTTCGCGGACGGCGGCGAGGTGTCGCTGCCCAACGCCACGCGCGCGGGGGTCGTGGCGGCGCTGGACGAGGCGCTGGGCGCGGGCGCGGGCGAGCGCTGGGGTGACTTCCTGGTGCGGGCCCGGGAGGCCTGGGACCGTACCCGCCGGCCGCTGCTGGAGGAGCCGCTGTGGCCGAACTGGCAGGTGCTGGCCGAGAAGGAGCCGTATCCGGCGGTGCCGCACAAGCGGCTGCTGCGCACGCGGCGGGCCGCGACCCTGGCCGAGATCGGCGCCTGGGAGCTGCGGGACGAGCGCCTGGCGGCCCTCCTGAACAGTCACGCGCTCGCCCACGGCCTGGATCCCCGGACCGCTCCGGCAAGCGCGGCGGTGCTGCCGTACATGGAGCACGCCTTCGGCACCTGGTATGTGCGCGGGGGCATCCGGGAGCTGGCGCGCGCGGTGTACGAACGGTGCCTGGAGCGGCGGGTGGAGTTCGTCTTCGGCGCCGAGGTCACCCGGATCGTGGAGAAGGACGGCCGGGCGGCGGGAGTGGAGCCGGCCGGGGGCCCGGTCGCGGAGGCGGACCATGTCGTGGCGGACGTCCATCCGGCGCGGCTGCGGGCGCTGACGGAGTATCCGCTGGACGGCGAGGAGGAGGTGCGGGCCGACCCGGGGGCCGCGGCGTCCGCCCGGTTCACCGTGCTGCTCGCCCTGCGCGGCGCCCCGGAGCCCGGTGCCGCGCACCGCACGGTCGTGCATCCGGCGGACCCGGAGCGGGAGTGGGACTTCCTGGCCGCGCCGGGCGGTGCCGAGCCGCCCATGCCGACGGTGACGGTGCTGCGCCCCGACGACCCCGCGCTGCGGCCCGACGACGGGCACGAGTCGGCGGTGCTGTCCGCCGTGGTGCCCGCGCGGGCCGCCTGGGACGACGAGCGCACGGTCGCCCGGTACACGGACCTGCTCCTTCAGGCCGCCGGGCGGGCGATACCGGGGCTGCGCGAGCGGCTGCTGTGGCATGAGGTGCGGGCGCCGGGTGCCGCCGAGGAGGAGACGGGCGCCCGCGCGGGGGCCGTGCCCGCGCCCGCGCTGGCGGCCGGCCGGGGCCGCTTCCTGCACCCGGCGAACAGCACCCGGCTGCCGGGGCTGTACCGGGTCGGCGGCTGGTCCCACCCGGGCGGCGGCCTGCCGCACGCCGGGATGTCGGGTGCGCTGGTGGCCGGGCTGATCGTGGAGGGCCCGCGGTTCCGCGGCTCGCAGTGAGCGCGGGCCGGGCGGCTCAGAAGCGGTACTGCTCGTCGTACCCGGCGCCGCCCGGCTGCCGCGGGTACGGCTGCTCCTGCGGGAGTTCGCCGCCGTGGCCGCCGTGGCTGTCGTCGGTGCGCTGCTGCGGCACCCACACCCCGCCCGGCGGGGTCTCGGGGTAACCGGCGGGGGCGTAGGGGTCCTGGGGGTAGCCCGGCTGCTGTCCGTACTGCTCGGCGGGGCCCTGGTCGTAGGCGGCGTAGGGCCGGCTGCCGATGTAGGGGTCCGAGTAGTTGGCGTACTCCTGCCGGCCGCCGGAGGGGTCGTAGCCGTAGTCCTGGGTGCCGTAGCCGGAGTAGCCGTAGGCGGGGGCCTGCGGGTCGGGGGCCGGGTAGCCCGGGGCGCCGTAGGGGTCGTAGCCGCCGGGGTCCCCGGGGGCGGGCTGCGGGGCGTGGGCGGTGGTCCCGTCGGCGGCCGGTTCGGCCGGGCGGGGCGCGGCGGGCGTGAAGACGTCGTCGCGGTCGTCGTCGAAGTCGCCGGATGTCGGCGCGGGACCGTAGCTCACCTGGTCGGGGGTGTAGCCCTCCAGGTCGGTGAGGTACGTGTCCTGGCCGCTCCCGGGGAACGTGGGGGCGGTCTCGGGGACGGCGAGGGCGGTGTCCTGCGGGGCCTTGCGGTCCGCGCGCCCCCGGCGCCGCTTGCTGCCGCCGCCACCGGCCTGGGGGCCGGGCCGCCGGACCGCCCAGCCGGAGGCGAAGCCGCGGCGGAACGACAGCGTGACGCACGTCTGGCCGACCGCGAAGGCGATCGCGCCGAGCGCGATGACGATCACGGAGGGCAACAGCACACCGATCACGACGCCGACGAAACCGGCGAAGGCCAGCAGCCGCCAGCGCAGCCGCGCCTTGTATTGCAGCAGCACCTCGCCCAGCAACCACAGCGCGACGCCGCCGAACGCGATGTAGAGGACCGTCCAGCCCATGTACGCCCCTCTCCCAATGACCGCTACTGCCAGTGACCGCTACGCAGTGTGTCCTATCGCGGTGCGGCCGGTCTAGGCCCGCGGGGGGTGGTGCAGGCCCAGGTTCTCGTAGATCTCCAGGGTCGCCGTGGAGTTGTTCAGCGTGATGAAGTGCAGTCCGGGCACTCCCTCGGCCAGCAGCCGGGCGCAGAACTCCGTGGCGAACTCGATACCGATGGAGCGTACCGCCGCCGGATCGTCCTTCGCCGCCAGGATCCGCTCTTTGAGGGCGTCCGGGAAGCTGGCGTTGCTGAGCTTCGGCAACCGTTCCAGCATCTTCACGCTCGTGACCGGCAGGATCTCCGGGATCACCGGGGTGTCACAGCCCGCGGCCACCACGCGGTCGCGCAGCCGCAGATACGACTCGGGCTGGAAGAACATCTGTGTGATGGCGTAGTCGGCGCCCGCACGGCACTTGTCCACGAAGTGCGCGACGTCGGTGTCCCAGTCCACGGAGCGCGGGTGCATCTCGGGGAACGCGGCGACGCCCACGCAGAAGTCGCCCGACTCCTTGATGAGCCGGACGAGTTCGGCGGCGTAGGTCAGGCCCCGGGGGTGCGGGACCCAGTCGCCCATGGGGTCGCCGGGCGGGTCGCCGCGCACGGCGAGCATGTTGCGGATCCCGGCGTCGGCGTACTGGCCGATGATGTTGCGCAGTTCGGCGATGGAGTGGTCGACCGCGGTGAGGTGGGCGACCGGGGTCAGCGTCGTGTCGGCGACGATCTGCTGGGTCTCCTTGACCGTGCCCGCGCGGGTGGAGCCGCCGGCGCCATAGGTCACGGAGACGAAGTCGGGGGCGACCGCCTCGACCCGCCGGAGCGCGCTCCACAAGTTCCGCTCGCCCTTGGGAGTCTTCGGCGCGGAGAACTCGAACGAGTACGTCGTCTTGCCGCTGGCGAGCATATCGCGCACGGTGCGTGCGCGATCAGTCCTGGTGGACGGGGTTCCGAGGGCCATACGGGCAGGTTAGCCAGGGGCGGACGGTCCCCCAACCACGCCTCGGAAATTTGCCCGAATTGTCGGGCCGTTGTCCACCCCTTGGACAATTTGCGGAGACGACGGGCCGGCCGGCGGGGTGCCGGCTAGACCTGCCGCAGCCGCTTGGCGAACTCCGCCGCCGCCGCGCCGGGGTCGTCCGCCTCGGTGATCGCGCGCACCACGACCACCCGGCGGGCCCCCGCGTCCAGCACCTCGTCCAGGTTGCCCAGATCGATGCCGCCGATGGCGAACCAGGGGCGGTCGGTGCCGAGGGCCGCGGTGTGGCGGACCAGGCCGAGGCCGGGGGCGTGGCGGCCGGGCTTGGTGGGGGTGGGCCAGCAGGGGCCGGTGCAGAAGTAGTCCACGCCGGCCTGGACGGCCGCGGCGGCGGCCTCCTCCTCGGCGTGCGTGGAGCGGCCGATCAGCACCTCGTCGCCGAGGATCGCGCGGGCGGCGGGCACCGGCAGGTCGCCCTGGCCGAGGTGCAGCACACCGGCGCGGGCGGCGTGGGCGACGTCGGCCCGGTCGTTGACCGCGAGCAGCTTGCCGTGCCGGGCGCAGGCGTCGGCGAAGACCTCGAGGTGCTCGAGTTCCTCGGCGGCCTCCATGCCCTTGTCGCGCAGCTGCACGATGTCGACGCCGCCGGCCAGCACCGCGTCGAGGAACTCGGGCAGGTCGCCCTGGCGCTTGCGGGCGTCCGTGCAGAGGTACAGGCGGGCGCCGGCGAGCGCGGCGCGGGCGGTGTCGGACATGCGTGGGTCCCCCCGTGGTCGGTGTCCCTGGTGGTGACGGCGGTGGTGTGCCGGCGCGGCTCCCGGCGGCGGGTGTGCGGGCGGACGGCCCGCACACCCTCTCGTACCGCGGGTCGGCTCGGACGCGAGCCTCGTACCGCGGGTCGGCTCAGACGGCGAGCGCCTGGGCGCGGCGCTTCACCTCCGTGCCGCGGTTCTCGCGCAGGGCCTGCGCGGGGGTGCCGGGCAGGGTGTCGTCGGGGGTGAAGAGCCACTCGATCATCTCTTCGACCGTGAAGTGGTCGTCCCGCAGCAGCGTCAGGGTCCCGGACAGGCCCTTGACCACCTTGTCCCCGTCGATGAAGGCGGCGGGCACGTGCAGCGCCCTGTTCTCCCCCCGGCGTACGGCGATGAGCTGGCCCTCCTTGACCAGCTGCCGGACGCGCGTCACCTCGACGCCGAGCATCTCGGCGATGTCGGGAAGGGTGAGCCAGTCGGGGACGAGAGCATCGATCTTTGCGTCAATCTCGGTCACGGCACCTAGGGTAGGCGCTCCGCCGGTCCCGCCGCGATGTGTCGTCGGCCGTCCGCGGGTGCGTTGTGGCTGGTGGGGCCCCCGGACCCGGGCGCCCCGGGGGCGCGGTCAGGCCGCCGTGGCGCTCTTCAGCGGCCGGGCGGGGTCCGCCAGGGCCTCGGCGTCCATGGTCCGGCCCGCCTCGATCAGACGGCGGCCCTGGGCCAGGTCGCGGGGGCGGCCGACGGCCAGCAGGGCCACCAGGCGGTCCTCGCACAGCCAGCACACCGTCCAGGAGGGGCCCGCCGGGTCGCCGCGCCACACGATGCGGTCGCCGGCCGCGTGGTGGCCGGCGTACTGCACGAACCGGCCGAACTGCTCCGACCAGAAGTAGGGCACCGGGTCGTAGACCGCCGGGGCCTCGCCGAGGATGTCCGCGGCGACCGTGCGCGGGCCCTGCAGGGCGTTGTCCCAGTGGTGGACGAGGAGCCGTTCGCCGTAGCGGGCCGAGGGGAAGGACGCGCAGTCGCCGACGGCGTACACGTCCGGTACCGAGGTGCGCAGCCGGTCGTCGGCGAGGACCTCGCCGTGCGCGCCCAGCTCGACGCCGGAGCCGGCCAGCCAGGCGGTGGCGGGGCGGGCGCCGATGCCGACGACGACGGCGCCCGCGGGCAGCCGGGTGCCGTCGGCGAGCAGTACCGCGCCGGGCTCGACGCGGTCCACGCGCGCGTGGGTGCGCAGCGTGACGCCCGCGTCGGCGTACCAGCCGGCCATCGGGGCGGCGACCTCGGCGGGCAGGGCCCCGGCCAGCGGCCGGCCGGCGGCCTCCACGACGGTGACCGCGCAGCCGGCCTCGCGGGCGGCGGTGGCGAACTCGGCGCCGATCCAGCCGGCGCCGACCACCACGATGTCGTGCTGCCGGGCGAGGACGGGGCGCAGCCGGGCGGCGTCGTCCAGGGTGCGCAGCAGATGCGTGCCGGGCACGCCCTCGGCGCCGGGCAGGGTGACCGGTTCGGCGCCGGTGGCCAGGACGAGGACGTCGTAGGGCACGACGCCGTGCTCGGTGTCCAGCTCGCGCGCGTCGGGCCTGAGGCCGTGCACCTCGCAGCCGAGCCGCAGTTCGACGCCGAGGGACTCGAAGTCCACGTCGAAGGCGGAGCCCTCGGCCGTGCCCAGCAGCACCGCCTTGGACAGCGGCGGCCGGTCGTACGGCTGGTGCGGTTCGGCGCCGATGACGGTCACCGGGCCCTTGAAGCCCTGTTCCCGCAGGGCGACCGCGGTCTGTACCCCGGCCATGCCCGCGCCGACGACGACCACGCGCCGTCGCTGTGCCGTGCCCTCGTGCGGTGTCTGCTCGCTCACGCGATCACCATAGACACATGACGGAACGTCAGTCAGCGCGTGTGCTCGGTGACCTGCTCCACAACACTGGTGCCGGAGCCCGGCGCGGACTCCCACTCCCAGGTCTCCGCCAGCCGCAGCCGCCCGTCCGCGAGCTCCTCGACGGTGGACACGCAGTGCCCCGAGGCGGTCGTCCCGTCGGTCCTCAGCTGCACGTACCGGAAGTCCAGCCGGTCCCCCTCGCGGGTGCCGACCAGATGGCCGCGTACCACGTCGCCGCCCGCGTACTCGGCCCACACCGCGCCGCCTTGCTCGTGGTAGGCGAACCGGGTGCGGGTGCCCACCTGCCCCGGGGCCTGGTCCGACACGGGGGCGAAGAAGAGTCCGTCGAGCGAACGGGCCATGGAACGGGGCTCCCTTACGGGTGAGGAGGGCGGCGGGCTAGGGTGGCCACCGTACAAGCACTCGCGGGAGCCCGGACGACCGGGCTGAGAGGGAGGCTCGCGGCCTCCGACCGTACGAACCTGATCCGGGTCATGCCGGCGAAGGGAGGGGCTCACCGTCCATGTCCTCACGTACGTCCGACGTCCTCGTCATCGGGGGCGGAATCATCGGCCTGGTCACGGCCTGGCGCGCGGCGCAGCGCGGGCTCGCCACGGCCGTCGTGGACCCCGCGCCCGGCGGCGGGGCCGCGCAGGTGGCGGCCGGGATGCTGGCCGCGGTCACCGAGCTGCACTACGGCGAGGAGACCCTGCTCGGCCTGAACCTGGCGTCCGCCCGCCGTTATCCGGATTTCGCGGCCGAGCTGACCGGGCTGACCGGTCACGACCTCGGCTACCGCCGCTGCGGCACCCTCGCCGTCGCGCTGGACTCCGACGACCGCGCCCACCTGCGCGAACTGCACGCCCTCCAGCAGCGCCACGGCCTGGAGTCGGAGTGGCTGTCCGGGCGGGAGTGCCGGCGCCTGGAGCCGATGCTGGCGCCGGGGGTGCGCGGCGGGCTGCGGGTCGACGGCGACCACCAGATCGATCCGCGCCGGCTGGCGGCGGCCCTGGTCGTCGCCTGCGAGCGGTCCGGTGTGGTGTTCCACCGCGTCCAAGCCGAGCGCCTGGACGTGGCCGGGGACCGGGCCGTCGGCGTCACCACGGCCGACGGCACCGGGCTGCGCGCGGAGCGCGTGGTGCTCGCCGCGGGCAGCCTGAGCGGGCGCCTCGCGGGCGTGCCGCCGAACGTGCTGCCCCCGGTGCGGCCGGTCAAGGGGCAGGTGCTGCGGCTGACCGTGCCGCCCCGGTACGCGCCGTTCCTGAGCCGGACCGTACGGGCCGTGGTGCGCGGCGGCCCGCTGTACCTGGTGCCCCGGGAGAACGGGGAACTGGTCGTCGGCGCCACCAGCGAGGAGCTGGGCTGGGACACCACGGTCACCGCCGGGGGCGTGTACGAGCTGCTGCGCGACGCCCACGAGCTGGTGCCCGGCATCACCGAGCTGCCGCTCACCGAGACCCGGGCCGGACTGCGCCCCGGCTCCCCCGACAACGCGCCGCTGCTCGGCCCGTCCGCCCTGGCCGGGCTGCTGCTGGCGACCGGGCACTACCGCAACGGGGTGCTGCTGACACCGGTCACCGGGGACGTGCTGGCGCACGCGCTGGTCACCGGTGAGCTTCCCGAAGAGGCACGTCCGTTCACTCCCCGGCGCTTCGGTGCCGCCCGCACGGAACAGCTGGAGCAGCCCGTATGAGCATCTCCGTCACCATCTCCGTCAACGGCGAACCCCGCCGGGTCGCCCCGGGCACCGCGCTGGACGCGCTGGTGCGCACCCTCACCGCGGCGCCGCGCGGGGTGGCCGCCGCCGTCAACGAGACCGTCGTCCCGCGCGCGCAGTGGGCGACGACCGCGCTCGCCGAGGGCGACCGCGTCGAAGTCCTCACCGCCGTACAGGGAGGCTGAGCCATGGCCGACGATCCTCTGGTCCTCGGAGACCTCACCTTCTCCTCCCGGCTGATCATGGGCACGGGCGGGGCGCCCAGCCTGGAGGTACTGGAGCGGGCGCTGACCGCCTCCGGCACGGAGCTGACGACGGTGGCGATGCGCCGGGTGGACCCCTCGGTGCACGGCTCGGTGCTGTCGGTGCTGGAGAAGCTCGGCATCCGGGTGCTGCCGAACACGGCGGGCTGCTACACCGCGGGCGAGGCCGTGCTGACCGCCCGGCTGGCCCGGGAGGCGCTGGGCACGGACCTGGTCAAGCTGGAGGTCATCGCCGACGAGCGGACGCTGCTGCCGGACCCGGTGGAGACGCTGGAGGCGGCGGAGACGCTGGTCGACGAGGGGTTCACGGTCCTGCCGTACTGCAACGACGACCCGGTGCTGGCGCGCCGCCTGGAGGAGGCCGGGTGCGCCGCCGTCATGCCGCTGGGCTCACCGATCGGGTCGGGGCTCGGGATCCGCAACCCGCACAACTTCCAGCTGATCGTGGAGCAGGCGCGCGTGCCGGTGATCCTGGACGCGGGGGCCGGTACGGCGTCCGACGCGGCGCTGGCGATGGAGCTGGGGTGCGCGGGGGTGATGCTGGCCTCCGCGGTGACGCGGGCGCAGGACCCGGAGCGGATGGCGTCCGCCATGAGGCTCGCGGTGGAGGGCGGCCGGCTGGCCCGGCTGGCGGGGCGGATCCCGCGCAGGTACCTCGCCGAGGCGTCGTCCCCGGCCCAGGGACTGGCCCGGCTGGATCCCGAGCGGCCGGCGTTCTAGGTCCCGGGGCCCGGCTCGCGCGTGCGTCGCGTCACAGGTCGGCTTCAGTACCGGTGCCGTGCCCGGCGGGCGGCGGGCCCGCCGGGTGTGTCCTCGTAGACTCGCCTGCGTGGATACGACCCTTCAGGACCCCCTCGTCGGGCAGGTGCTCGACGGCCGGTACCGCGTCGACGCGCGGATCGCGGCGGGCGGGATGGCCACGGTCTACCGGGCCCTGGACACCCGTCTGGACCGCGTGCTCGCGTTGAAGGTGATGCACCCGGCGCTCGCCGCCGACGGGTCCTTCGTCGAGCGGTTCATCCGGGAGGCCAAGTCGGTCGCCCGGCTCGACCACCCCAACGTGGTGCAGGTCTTCGACCAGGGCACCGACGGGTCGTACGTCTATCTGGCGATGGAGTACATCGCGGGCTGCACCCTGCGGGACGTGCTGCGCGAGCGCGGGGCCGTGCAGCCGCGGGCCGCGCTGGACATCCTGGAGCCGGTGCTCGCCGCACTGGGCGCCGCGCACCGGGCCGGGTTCGTGCACCGGGACATGAAGCCCGAGAACGTGCTGATCGGCGACGACGGCCGGGTCAAGGTGGCCGACTTCGGGCTGGTGCGCTCGGTGGACACGGTGACCAGCACGACGGGCGCCGTGCTCGGCACCGTCTCCTACCTCGCGCCCGAGCAGATCGAGAACGGCACCACGGACCCGCGCGTCGACGTGTACGCGTGCGGGGTGGTGCTGTACGAGATGCTGACGGGCGCCAAGCCGTACGCCGGGGAATCCCCGGCCCAGGTGCTCTACCAGCACCTGCACGCCGACGTGCCGCCGCCCTCGGCGCTGGTGCCGGGGCTGGCGGGCGCGCTGGACGAGCTGGTGGCGTCGGCCACCGCGCGCGCCCCCGAGGACCGGCCCGAGGACGCGGTGGCGCTGCTCGCCGAGGCGCGCCGGGCCCGGCTGACGCTGACCGAGGAGCAGCTGGACGCGCTGCCGCCGCAGGCGCTGACCGCCGAGCACGACAGCGCCGAGGACCGGACGAGCGTGATCCCGCGCGCGCTGACCGTACCCCGGCCCCGGCCGGTCGGCGAGGACGCCCTCGACGAGTCCGCCGTCGACCGCACCGCCCGGCTCCAGACGCCGCCCGTGCCGCCGCGCCGGCGCCCGGTCCGGCCTCCGCGCTCGGTGCTGGCGCTGGTCGTGGCCGTGCTGGTGGTGCTCGGGGTGGGCGCCGGGGTCTGGTACATCAACTCCGGCCAGTTCACCAAGGTGCCGCCGCTGCTGGCGAAGACCGAGGCGCAGGCGCGGGACCGGCTGGAGTCGGCCGGGCTGGACGTCGGCCGGGTCGAGCGGGCCTACAGCGACACGGTCGAACGGGGCACGGTGATCGGCTCCGACCCGGCGCCCGGGGCGCGGATACGGGACCACGGCAAGGTCACGCTGACCGTGTCGCTGGGCCCGGAGACGGTGAACGTGCCGAACGTGGAGGGGCAGACCCTGGCGAAGGCGCGGGCGCGGCTGAAGGCGGACGGCCTGGAGCCGGGCATGGTCACCCGCGAGTTCAGCGAGGACGTGCCGCGGGGCTCGGTGATCCGTACGGCGCCGGACGCGGGCACGAAGCGGCACGCGGGCTCGGCGATCGCGCTGACCGTCAGCAAGGGCAGCCCCGTCGACGTGCCGGACGTCACCGGCGAGGACCTGGACAGCGCCCGGGACGAGCTGACCGAGGCCGGGCTGAAGGTGAAGGTGTCCGCCGAGCGGATCCACTCCTCCGACTACGACAAGGGGACCGTCGCCGCGCAGAGCCCGGACGAGGGAGGCGAGGCCGAGGAGGGCGACACGGTGACGCTGACGCTGTCCGAGGGTCCGGAGATGGTCGAGGTCCCGGACGTGGTCGGCGACAGCGTGGACGACGCCCACGAGGCGCTGGAGGCGGAGGGCTTCGAGGTGGAGGAGGACCGCGGGCTGCTCGGGCTGTTCGGCGACACCGTCAAGAAGCAGTCGGTGGAGGGCGGCGACGAGGCGCCCAAGGGCTCCACGATCAAGATCACCATCCGGTGACCGGTCCCACCGCCGGACACCACCCTTGACCGGTCCCACCGCCGGGCACCACCCGGTGACCGGTCTCACCGCCGGGCCCGGTCCGGGTGCGGGGGCGGACGTGACACCCTGAACGGGTGAGTCCCGTTCAGTCCCCCCTCCCCCGCAACCCCGTCGGCAGCCATGTCCCGGTGGCCGGCGGTCTGCACTCCGTCGGGCTGTCCTACGCCCGCGATCTGAAGGCGGAGACCGTCCAGGTCTTCGTCGCCAACCCGCGCGGCTGGGCCACGCCCGCCGGGAACCCGCGGCAGGACGAGGCGTTCCGCGCGGCCTGCGCCGAGGAGTCGATCCCGGCGTATGTGCACGCCCCCTACCTGATCAACTTCGGCTCGCACACCGAGGCGACGGTGGAGCGGTCGGTGGAGTCGCTGCGGCACTCGCTGCGGCGCGGGCGGGAGATCGGCGCGCTGGGTGTGGTGGTGCACACCGGGAGCGCGACCGGCGGCCGGGCCCGGGAGACGGCGCTGAAGCAGGTGCGCGAGCACCTGCTGCCGCTGCTGGACGAGCTGACCCATGACGACGACCCGTTCCTGCTGCTGGAGTCGACGGCCGGGCAGGGTGCCTCGCTGTGCTCGCGGACCTGGGACCTCGGGCCGTACTTCGAGGCGCTGGACGCCCACCCGAAGCTGGGCGTGTGCCTGGACACCTGCCATGTCTTCGCCGCCGGGCACGACCTGACCGGGCCGAGCGGCATGCACCAGACGCTGGACCTGCTGGTGGAGACCGTCGGCCCGGGCCGGCTGAAGCTGATCCACGCCAACGACTCCCAGGACGTGGTGGGCGCCCACAAGGACCGGCACGCGAACATCGGCGCCGGCCACATCGGCGAGGAACCCTTCCGGGCCCTCATGACCCACCCCGCGACCGAGGGCGTGCCGCTGGTGATCGAGACGCCCGGCGGCAAGGAGGGGCACGCGGCGGACGTGGAGCGGCTGAAAAAACTTCGCGACGCCTGACTGGGAATACCCCTGGGGGGTATATGGTTCCTGCTCGGTGCGGGAACCACTATCTGACCATGGGGGCAGTCATGCGGCACGAAGCGCACACGGGACACGGACACCACCACACCCACCAGCACGCGGACCACGGGCACCAGGAGCACCACCACACCCCTGCCGCCAGTTGGTCCATGGCCGCCCAGGCCACCCTGCACTGCCTGACCGGCTGCGCCATCGGCGAGGTGCTGGGCATGATCCTCGGTACCGCGTTCGGCTGGGGCAACCTGCCGACCATGCTGCTCGCGATCGCGCTGGCCTTCTTCTTCGGCTACTCGCTCACCCTGCGCGGGGTGCTGCGGGCCGGCGTCGACTTCCGTACGGCCTTCCGGGTGGCGCTGGCGGCGGACACCCTGTCCATCGCGGTGATGGAGCTGATCGACAACGGCGTGATCCTGATCTGGCCGTCGGCGATGGACGCCATGCTGAGCGACGCGCTGTTCTGGATCTCGCTCGCCGTCTCGCTGGTGATCGCCTTCCTGGTGACCACCCCGGTCAACAAGTGGACGATCGGCCGGGGCAAGGGCCACGCGGTGGTGCACCAGTACCACCACTGAGCCCAGACCCCGCACTGCCGAAAAAAGGACGCGGGAGTCAGAGCTCGGGGCCGTCCCCGGGCTCCTCCTGGTAGGAGTAGCGCTGTTCCTTCCAGGGGTCGCCGATGTTGTGGTAGCCGCGTTCCTCCCAGAAGCCGCGGCGGTCGGCGGTCATGTACTCCACACCCCGGACCCACTTCGGGCCCTTCCAGGCGTACAGGTGGGGCACGATCAGGCGGACCGGGAAGCCGTGCTCGGCGGTGAGCAGCTCGCCGTCCTTGTGGGTGGCGAAGAGGGTCCGCTCGGAGCAGAAGTCCGACAGGCGCAGATTCGAGCTGAAGCCGTACTCCGCCCAGACCATCACATGGGTGACGTCCGGGGCCGGCGGCGCGAGGTCCAGCACGGCGCTCGCCGGGACGCCGCCCCACTCCGCGCCGAGCATGCTGTACTTCGTCACGCAGTGCAGATCGGCCACCACCGTGGTGTACGGCAGGGCCGTGAACTCCTCGTGGGTCCAGGTGCGCTTGCCGCCGTCGGCGGTGGCGCCGAAGACCCGGAACTCCCAGCGCTCGGGCCGGAACTTCGGCACGGGTCCGTAGTGCGTGACCGGCCAGCCCCGCTGGAGCCGCTGACCCGGCGGAAGCTCGGCTCCTGCCGCCGCCCCAGACTCGCGCTCCTCCGGATGACCCATGTATCCATCCTGACAGACCCCGGGCAATGCCCCTGACCACCCACCCCTGAATGGGACAATTACCTACAACTCGGTGCGTACTTACTAAGCGCGTACTTACTGGACGATCTTCCCCGCCGGTGCAATCATGCGGCGCTAGCGGCCGGTCCACCTGGAAGGAGTCCACAGCCATGCAAGGCGACCCCGAGGTCATCGAACTGCTGAACGAACAGCTGACCGCCGAGCTGACCGCGATCAACCAGTACTTCCTGCACGCCAAGCTCCAGGACCACAAGGGATGGACCAAGCTCGCCCGGTACACCCGGGCGGAGTCCTTCGACGAGATGCGGCACGCCGAGGTTCTCACCGACCGCATCCTGCTCCTGGACGGCCTGCCCAACTACCAGCGGCTGTTCCATGTGCGGGTCGGGCAGACGGTGACCGAGATGTTCCAGGCGGACCGGCAGATCGAGGTCGAGGCCATCGACCGGCTGCGCCGGGGCGTACAGGTCATGCGGGAGAAGGACGACATCACGTCGGCGAACGTCTTCGAGGCGATCCTGGCCGACGAGGAACACCACATCGACTATCTGGACACCCAGCTGGAGCTGATCGACAAGCTGGGCGAGGCGCTCTATCTGTCGACCGTGATCGAGCAGAGCCAGCCGGACTCCTCCGGCTAGGCCGCGTCGTCCAGTCGCAGCAGGGCCGGGGCCCGCTGGTCGATCAGTTCCCGGCGCGGGCAGGCGCCGCGGCCGAGCAGGGCCTGGATGCGCCGGACACAGCCGCCGCAGTCGGTGCCGGCCTTGCAGGCGGAGGCGATCTGGCGCGGGGTGCAGGCGCCGTTCTCCGCGTGCTGCTTCACCTGGTCCTCGGTGATGCCGAAGCAACTGCAGACGTACACGCGGGTTCACCTCCCCGAGGGGTTCGCTGGTCCATGCCCTCCCCGTTCCGGTGAGGCAAACCTAACCTTACCCACGCCGGGGCACCCGCGAAAGCGACCGGGGCGCGGATCCGGTGTGATCCGCGCCCCAGGGTGGCTCATCGGCCGCCGGTCACTGGTCCCGGTACATCTCGGCCACGAGGAACGCCAGGTCCAGCGACTGGCTGCGGTTCAGCCGGGGGTCGCAGGCCGTCTCGTAGCGCTGGTGCAGGTCGTCCACGAAGATCTCGTCGCCGCCGCCCACGCACTCGGTGACGTCGTCGCCGGTCAGCTCCACGTGGATGCCGCCCGGGTGGGTGCCGAGCGCCTTGTGGACCTCGAAGAAGCCCTTGACCTCGTCGAGCACGTCGTCGAAGCGGCGGGTCTTGTGCCCGGAGGCCGCCTCGAAGGTGTTGCCGTGCATCGGGTCGGTCACCCAGGCCACCGTCGCCCCGGACGCCGTGACCTTCTCGACCAGCTCGGGGAGCTTGTCGCGGATCTTGTCGGCGCCCATCCGGACGATGAAGGTCAGCCGGCCCGGCTCGCGCTCGGGGTCGAGGCGCTCGATGTACCGCAGCGCCTCCTCGGCCGTGGTGGTCGGGCCGAGCTTGATGCCGATCGGGTTGCGGATCCGCGAGGCGAACTCGATGTGCGCGTGGTCCAGCTGCCGGGTGCGCTCACCGATCCACACCATGTGCGCCGAGACGTCGTACAGCTGCCCGGTGCGCGAGTCGACCCGGGTGAGGGCGGTCTCGTAGTCCAGCAGCAGCGCCTCGTGCGAGGAGTAGAACTCGACGGTCTTGAACTCCTCCGGGTCCGCCCCGCAGGCGTGCATGAAGTTCAGCGCGTTGTCGATCTCCCGCGCGAGCTGCTCGTAGCGCTGCCCGGACGGCGAGGTGCGCACGAAGTCCTGGTTCCAGGCGTGCACCTGGCGCAGGTCGGCGTAACCGCCGGTGGTGAAGGCGCGCACCAGGTTCAGCGTGGACGCCGACGCGTGGTACATGCGCTTCAGCCGCTCCGGGTCCGGGATGCGGCTGGCCTCGGTGAAGTCGAAGCCGTTGACGGAGTCGCCCCGGTACACCGGCAGCGTCACGCCGTCGCGGGTCTCGGTCGGCTTGGAGCGCGGCTTGGAGTACTGCCCCGCGATGCGGCCGACCTTCACCACGGGCACGGAGGCCGCGTAGGTCAGGACGGCACCCATCTGGAGCAGCGTCTTCAGCTTGTTGCGGATCTGGTCGGCGGACACGCCGTCGAAGGCCTCCGCGCAGTCGCCGCCCTGGAGGAGGAACGCCTCTCCCTTGGCGACGGCCGCCATCCGGGCGCGCAGCTGGTCGCACTCGCCCGCGAAGACGAGCGGCGGATACGACTCGAGGTCCGCGATCACTGCGCGCAGAGCCTCGGGGTCGGGGTACTCGGGCTGCTGCGCCGCGGGCAGGTCTCGCCAGGTGTTGCCAGCGCTCTGGCTGGTCTTAGCGTTCACGGTCACCCCGTAAACATTACGGGGTCGCGCCAAGCAATTTTCGCCCTGGCTCGAAGGGTGAGACGGGCGGTCCACCGCGCGGGAGGCGCGCGGCGGACCGCCCGGACCGTCGCATCCGGCCGTCAGCGCCGGCCCTGCACCGCCGGGTCGTCGAAGCCGACGGCGAAGACCGCGCGCAGGGAGAGGTTGTCCACGCCCTGGTAGCCCGTGCAGGCGTTGTCCTTCTCGGTGATGACCGGGAAGTCCGTCTCGTGCGCGGCCCGCAGGGCGCTGCCCGCGCAGATGCCCTCGGTCTGCCCCCACAGCTCCTCCACCTGGGTGGTGCCGAGCCGGGGCCAGTAGCTCAGGGCCTGCGGCGGGCCCACCGCCCAGTTGCCGCCGGCCGCGCAGCTCGTCGTGGCGCCGGTGTCGCCCGCCCAGGTGTGCGAGAACACACCGGGCTTGGTGCCGCACCCCTTGTGGAAGGCGAAGTTCAGCACGCCCTGGCCGTCGGTCCAGGTCATGCCGCCCTGCAGGCCCCGGTAGCGGGAGGCCGCGTAGGCGTCCTGGATCACGGTCTTGCCGCCGGACATGTTCAGCAGCCCCGGATAGGAGGCCGACCCGGACGGGTTCAGCTGGTAGCGCACCACGCGTCCGCCGTCGGTGCCGCCGTACCACTCACCGGTGACGAGCTTGTACGGGCCGCCCCCGGTCTTGTCCAGCGAGAGCCACGAGAAGCACAGGTACTGGGGATCGATGACCTCGCCCTTGCAGGAGGAGGGCACGCCCGCCTGCTTGTAGTAGTGCACCTGCGGCACGACGTAGGGGTAGCCGCAGGCGCTGGAGCGGCCACCGCTGTCGACGCCGTAGGTGTGCACGTCGGAGCCGTAGCGGTCGACCTTCGCCATGCGGTCGATGTCGAAGACCCGGATGCCGTTCGTGGTGTCCGTCACATAGATGTAGTTGCCGTACCAGACGATGCCGCCGCCGTGGCCGGTCACCAGCTTGAAGTCCGTGCCCGAGCCGGTGGGCTCGGCGAGGAAGACGTGGCGGTACTTGGCGGTGTCCCGGTCCAGGAAGGTCAGCTTCAGCATGTTCTGCGTCGTGCAGCCCTCCGACTTCTCCTCGGAGAGGACCTCGTAGTGCCAGGAGACCGCTGTGACGTGCCGGCCCTGGATCGCGCCGTCCCCGCCGTCGGCGGCGCCGGTGGTGCTCAGTCCCTGCGGCCACCAGTGCGGGGTGGTGTCGTCGGTGTGCGCGTGCGACCAGCACCAGGCCGTCTTGGTGGCGACGGGCGGCAGCGCCTTGGTCACGTCACCGGTGCAGGCGCGCATCGAGCGCAGGTTCAGCCAGGGGTCGGTCGCACCCGCGGAGTTCTTCGTGTAGTCGGTGGTGACGACGTCGGTGAGCGTGGCGTGGTCGGTGAGGACGTTGTTGTAGAGGTTGTTCGCGGCGGAGACGGTGCTGGTGTCGGTCAGCTTGAACTGGTCGGCGCCGAGCGAGAGTTTCGTCATCGTCGGCGCGTCCACCGCCGACGCGGGCTGGGCCGTGAGGCCGGTCGTCAGGAGTGCCGCGGTGGCCGCCAGCGTGGCCAGCAGCCTGGATCTGAATCCCATGCGAACTTCCGTGCAGAAGGAGTGGTACATGACAAACGAAGCCAAGATCGTAACGCGGTGCGGTAGGGTTCCCGGCATGTTCGCGCCTTCGATCCAGAACTGGTGGTGGACCGCTTCTCCGGCGGCCCACTGATCGCGCGTACGACGACTTCGCGAAGGCCGCCCGAGGGGCGGCCTTCGGCGTGTCCGGGGCCGTTCCTCACCCACACCGACGGAACGAGGAACCCATGGACCTGGCACGGCTCGCGCACGACGACCGCCCCTTCGCCCTGCTCCGCCGCCGCACCCCGGGCCGCGACGAGCAGCTGGTGGAGGTGCTGATCGGCCCGGTGACCCGGCGGGAGAGGCTGGCTGCCCTGCCCGACGAGGGGCTCGCCCTGGTGCCGTTCCGGCAGCTGGGCGAGCGCGGCTTCGACGTCCGCGACGACGGCACCCCGCTGCTGGTGCTCACCCCCGAGGAGACGTACGAGCTCCCGCTCGCCGAAGCGCTGGACGGGCTGCCCGCGCACGCGGTGCGGGTCGAGGACGGCGGCTTCGACGTGGACGACGAGGAGTACGGCGAGATCGTCGGCCGGGTGCTGCGCGAGGAGATCGGCCGGGGCGAGGGCGCGAACTTCGTGATCCGGCGCACGTACGAGGGCCGGATCCCCGGTTTCGGCCGCGCGGACGCGCTCGCGCTGTTCCGGCGGCTGCTCCAGGCCGAGCGGGGCGCGTACTGGACGTTCGTGGTGCACACCGGGGACCGGACGCTGGTGGGCGCCAGCCCCGAGGTGCACGTGCGGATGAACGGCGGCACGGTCGTCATGAACCCGATCAGCGGCACGTACCGCTATCCGGCCGGCGGCCCCACCCCGGAGGACCTGCTGACGTTCCTCTCCGACGCCAAGGAGACCGAGGAGCTGTCGATGGTCGTCGACGAGGAACTGAAGATGATGTGCACCGTCGGCGACATGGGCGGGGTGGTCGTCGGCCCCCGGCTGAAGGAGATGGCGCACCTCGCGCACACCGAGTACGAGCTGCGCGGGAAGTCCTCGCTGGACGCGCGGGAGGTGCTGCGGGAGACCATGTTCGCGGCGACGGTGACGGGATCGCCGGTGCAGAACGCCTGCCGGGTCATCCAGCGGTACGAGACCACCGGGCGCGGGTACTACGCCGGGGCGCTGGCCCTGCTCGGGCGGGACGCCGGGGGCGCGCAGACCCTCGACTCGCCCATCCTGATCCGCACCGCCGACATCGGCGGTGACGGCCGGCTGCGGGTGCCGGTCGGGGCGACGCTGGTGCGCGGCTCCGACCCGGCCGGCGAGGTCGCCGAGACCCACGCCAAGGCGGCGGGCGTGCTGGCCGCCCTCGGGGTGCGGCCCGCCCGGCCGCGGGCGGAGCGGGAGCTGCCCCGGCTGGCCGACGACCCCCGGGTGCGGGCCGCGCTGGACGGCCGGCGGGCCGGGCTCGCGCCGTTCTGGCTGCGGATGCGGGAGCGGCCCGCCGGTCTGGCGGGGCACGCCCTGGTGGTGGACGGCGAGGACACCTTCACCGCGATGCTGGCGCACGTCCTGCGCGCGGGCGGCCTGGAGGTGACCGTCCGGCGCTATGACGAGCCCGGGCTGCGCGCGGCGGTGCTCGGCCACGAGGGGCCGGTCGTCCTCGGGCCCGGCCCCGGGGACCCCCGCGACCTCGCCGACCCGAAGATGCGGATCCTGCGGGAGCTGGCCGCCGAGGTGGTCGGGACGCACCCGCACGGGGTGCTCGGCGTCTGCCTCGGGCACGAGCTGATCGCGGCGGGGCTGGGTCTGGACATCGTGCGCAAGCGGGTGCCGTACCAGGGGGCGCAGACCGTGATCGACCTGTTCGGGCGCAGCGAGACCGTCGGCTTCTACAACAGCTTCGTCGCACGCTGCGACGAGGCGGCGGCCCGGGAGCTGGCCGCGCAGGGCGTGGAGCTGAGCCGCTCGGCCGACGGCGAGCTGCACGCCCTGCGCGGCCCCGGCTTCGCCGGCGTCCAGTTCCACCCGGAGTCGGTACTGACACTGAACGGCGCGACGATCGTGCGCGAGCTGGTGTCCGGGCTGCACCGCACGGCGGTGTAGCCGCGGACGGCCGGAGCGCCGAGGGGGGCGCTCCGGCCGACGGCCAAGTCGCCCCGGGCGGTCCGGCCGGCCGCCAAGTCGCCCCGGGCGGCCGGTCGACGGTCGAGTCGCCCCGGGCGGCCGGTCGGCGGTCGAGTCGGCCGGGGACGGCCGGGGCCCGGAGGGCCGGGTAGGGGTCAGCCGAAGAAGACGCCGGCCTCCTGGTACAGCTTCGGGTCGACCGTCTTCAGGCGGGCCGTGGCCTCGGTGAGGGGGACGCGGACGATGTCGGTGCCGCGCAGGGCGACCATCCGGCCGAAGTCGCCCTCGTGCACGCAGTCGATGGCGTGCAGGCCGAAGCGGGTGGCGAGCCAGCGGTCGAAGGCGCTGGGGGTGCCGCCGCGCTGGACGTGCCCGAGGACCGTGGTGCGCGCCTCCTTGCCGGTGCGCCTCTCGATCTCCTTGGCCAGCCACTCGCCCACCCCGGACAGCCGGACGTGTCCGAAGGAGTCCCGCGAGTCGTCCTTGAGCACCATCTCGCCGTCCTTCGGCATGGCGCCCTCGGCGACGACCACGATCGGCGCGTAGGAGTCCCGGAACCGGGAGGTCACCCAGTCGCAGACCTGGCCGACGTCGAAGCGCTGCTCGGGGATGAGGATGACGTTGGCGCCGCCGGCCAGTCCGGAGTGCAGGGCGATCCAGCCGGCGTGCCGGCCCATCACCTCCACCACCAGCACCCGCATGTGGGACTCGGCGGTGGTGTGCAGCCGGTCGATGGCCTCGGTGGCGATGTTGACGGCGGTGTCGAAGCCGAAGGTGTAGTCGGTGGCGGACAGGTCGTTGTCGATGGTCTTCGGCACACCGACGCAGGGCATGCCGTACTCGCCGGACAGCCGTGCCGCGACCCCGAGGGTGTCCTCGCCGCCGATCGCGATGAGCGCCTGGATCTCCTGCTTGGCCAGGTTGTCCTTGATCCGGCGGATGCCGTCGGACACCTTGAGCGGATTGGTCCGGGAGGAGCCGAGGATGGTGCCGCCCCGGGGCAGGATGCCGCGCACGGCGGGGATGTCGAGACGGACGGTGTCGTTCTCCAGGGGACCGCGCCAGCCGTCCCGGAAGCCGACGAAGTCATGGCCGTACTCCTGCACGCCCTTGCGCACGACGCCCCGGATGACGGCGTTGAGCCCGGGGCAGTCGCCGCCTCCGGTCAGTACTCCGACCCGCATGGAAATGTCCCTTCACCGCGGTTACCTGACGCCTGGTCACGCTAATGGTGATTCAGGTCACACCGGGATAGGCGAGAAGGGTGATTCCGGGGCGTACGCCGGATGCGCCCCGTGCGCCCTACTCCTCGTCGAGTCCGCGCTCTATGGCGTACCGGACCAGCTCCACCCGGTTGTGCAGCTGGAGCTTGCCGAGGGTGTTCTGGACGTGGTTCTGCACGGTGCGGTGGGAGATGACGAGGCGTTCGGCGATCTGCTTGTAGCTCAGCCCCTTCGCCACCAGCCGCAGCACCTCCGTCTCCCGGTCGGTCAGCCGGGGGGCGCCCGGCTCGTCGGCGTCCGCGGCGGGCGCGGGTTCGGCGGCCAGCCGCCGGTACTCGCCGAGGACCAGCCCGGCCAGGCCCGGGGTGAACACCGGGTCGCCGACGGCGGTGCGGCGCACCGCGTCCAGCAGTTCCTCGGTGGAGGCCGACTTCAGCAGATAGCCGGTCGCGCCGGACTTCACGGCCTCCAGCACGTCCGCGTGCTCGCCGCTCGCCGACAGCACCAGGACCCGCAACGCCGGGTTGTGGCCGACCAGTTCCTTGCACACCTGGACGCCCGGCTTGGCCGGCAGGTTCAGGTCCAGCACCAGGACGTCGGGCGCGGCGGCCCTGGCCCGGCGGACCGCCTGCTCCCCGTCGCCGGCGGTGGCCACCACCTCGAAGCCGGACTCGGCCAGGTCCCGGGCGACCGCGTCCCGCCACATGGGATGGTCGTCGACCACCATGACCTTGATCGGGTCCTGCCGCTGCGTCATCACCGTTCCGCCTTCTTGCCCCGCGCCCGCACGGCGCCCTTGGGTACCTTCAGTTCGACCTCCGTGCCCTGTCCGGGCACGGAGAGGATCTCGGCGCTGCCGCCGAGGTCGCGCAGTCTGCCCCGGATGGACAGGGCCACCCCGAGCCGGCCCTCGCCCTCGGCCTGCGCGAGCCGGCCCTCGGGGATGCCGGGGCCGTCGTCCCGTACGGTGACGACGATCTCGTCCGGCTCGTCCTCCACCAGGATCCAGGCCCGGGCCCCCGCCCCGGCGTGCGCCCGTACGTTGTCCAGCGCGGCCCCGACCGCGGCGGCCACCTCCCGGGCCGCGTCCGGCGGCAGCGGCACCGGGGCGCCGGGCTCGGCCAGGCTCACCCGGGCGCCCGCGTACGGCGCGAGCAGGGCGCGCAGATCGAGCGGACCGTCGTCGTCCGGCTCCTCCACCGCGCGGACGACGGCACCCTCCGCCAGGTCCTCCGAGACCCGGGAGACCGGGACCAGGCCGCCCGAGACCAGCGTGCGCAGGGCCACCTCCTGCTCCCCGGCCAGCCGGCCCAGCTCGGCCGCCTCGCCGCCCAGGGCCGCGCCCCGGCGCTTCACCATCGCCAACACCTGGAGCACGCTGTCGTGGATGTCCCGGGCCAGCCGCTCCCGCTCCCGGGTCGCGGCCTCGATCTCCAGCGCGCGGGCGAGGGTGCGCTCGGAGGCGCGGGCCACCTCCACCACGTAGCCGATGGCGATGGAGGCCACCCAGACCAGGATCACGTTGTGCACGGTGTCCCGGGCGGGGTGACCGCGCTCCACCAGGTTGACGGCGGCCACGGCCGTGGAGGCGATGGCCGCCCAGCGCCAGCCGCCCTTGACGGCGAAGGCCAGCACCGCGCCGGCGGTCCAGATCGACGGCAGGGTGGGGCCGCCGCCCGCGATCCGCTGGTGGCTGTCGGCGAACGGGGTGAGCAGGATGCCGGCGAGGGCGACGGCCAGGTCGGCGGCGAGGAAGCGCGGGGTGCAGCTCGCCGCGCCGGACACCTTGGGCAGGGTGGCCAGGGTCCACACGGCCAGGACGGCGTAGTAGGCGACGGCGACCCAGGGCCGGGTGAACTGGTCGTACGCGGTGGCGCACAGGCCGATGGCGTACAGCATGGTCAGGACGCGGTAGCCGGCGAGCGCGCGCCACAGCGGCAGCTCGACCGACATCCGCAGGACGCGTTCGCGCTTGGGCATGCCCCGCTTCCCCCGATTCCCCCGGTTTCCCCCCGGCTACTGCCCGGCCTGCTTCTTCCCCGCCTTCTCCGCCTTCTCCGCGTCCTTCGCCGCCTTCGCCGCCTTGGCGGCCTCGGCTATCTGCCGTTTGGCGGCGGTGGCGTACATGTCGACGTACTCCTGGCCGGACAGCTTCATGATCTCGTACATGACCTCGTCGGTCAGCGCGCGCAGCACGAACCGGTCGTGCTCCATGCCCTGGTAGCGGCTGAAGTCCAGGGGCCTGCCGATCCGGATGCCGGGCCGCATCAGCTTCGGCACGACCTGGCCGGGCGGCTGGATCTTCTCCGTGTCGATCATGGCGACCGGGATGACCGGCGCCCCGGTGGCGAGCGCCACCCGGGCCAGGCCCCCGGGCTTGCCCCGGTACAGCCGGCCGTCGGGCGAGCGGGTGCCCTCCGGGTAGATGCCGAACAGCTCGCCGCGCTCCAGCACCTCGATGCCGCTGCGGACGGCCGCCTCACCGGCGCCGCGCGCCCCGGAGCGGTCCACCGGGAGCTGGCCGACGCCCTTGAAGAAGGCCGCGGTGAGCCGGCCCTTGACGCCCGGGGTGGTGAAGTACTCGGCCTTGGCGATGAACGTGACCTTGCGGTCCAGCACGGCCGGCAGGAAGAACGAGTCCGAGAAGGACAGATGGTTGCTGGCCAGGATGGCCGGGCCGGTGGCCGGGATGTTCTCCAGGCCCTCCACCCAGGGCCGGAAGGCGACCTTCAGCGGCCCGCCGATGGCGACCTTCATCGTGCCGTACAACACCCGTGTGCCTCCTGTTTCCGTCGGCAAGACCTTAACCCCAAGGACCGGCAATGGTCCCGACGACCCTGGTCGGTGTCCGTGCGGTCGCGTACGGTGAAGCACATGCCAGTTCTCCCCGGAGCCGAGCCGTACCGCCACGAGGGCGGCGAGGTGGGCGTCCTCCTCTGCCATGGCTTCACCGGCTCACCCCAGTCGCTGCGCCCCTGGGCGGAGCACCACGCGGCCCACGGGCTGACCGTGTCCCTGCCGCTGCTGCCCGGTCACGGCACCCGCTGGACCGACATGCAGCTCACCACCTGGCAGGACTGGTACGCGGAGGTGGACCGCGAACTGCGCGCGCTCACCGAGCGCTGCTCCCGGGTGTTCGTGGCGGGCCTGTCGATGGGCGGGGCGCTGGCCCTGCGGCTCGCGGCCCGGCACGGCGGCCGGGTGGCGGGCGCGGTGGTGGTCAACCCGGCGAACAAGGTGCACGGTCTGTCGGCGTACGCCCTGCCGGTGGCCCGGCACCTGGTGCGTTCCACGAAGGGCATCGCCAGCGACATCGCCAAGCAGGGCGCGGCGGAGCTGGGCTACGACCGGGTGCCGCTGCACGCGGCGCACTCGCTCAGGCGGTTCCTGCGCCGGGTGGACGGCGAGCTGCCCCAGGTCACCCAGCCGTTGCTGCTGCTGCGCAGCGCCGAGGACCACGTCGTCCCGGCGGCCGACTCGGCGCGGGTGCTGAGCCGGGTGTCCTCCCGGGACGTCACGGAGATCGTGCTGGAACACAGCTACCACGTGGCGACGTTGGACGTGGACGCGGACCGGATCTTCGAGGAGAGCCTCGCTTTCGTCGGCCGGCTCGCCCCCGGTGTCGGCAAGGAAGGGACGGCCGCAGTTGGCTGAGCACGACTCCGACCGTGAAGGCCGTGAAGGCCGTGAGGACCGCGAGGGCCGTGAGGAGCGCGACGGCCGGGCCCACGACGGCCCCGAGGCCCGTGAACCGGACCGGCAGGAGGTGCCCTTCGACGAGGACGCCGCCTGGCGGGCCATCGTGGCCGGGTTCGGCGAGGAGCCGCCCGACCCGCCGGGCGCCCGGCCGTTCAAGGCCGTGGAGGACCTGGCGCTGCTGGAGAAGAACGTGGCGCCGGACACCGGCAAGGACGCCGGGGGCGAGGAGCCGCCCCCGCGTCCGCTGGGCGGCTCGGTGTCCTTCGCGCCCGGTGTCGGCCCGCGCGACTTCGCGTTGGCCGAGCCCTCCGAGGACGACTTCGGCGAGGACGACGAGGGTCATTTCGTACCGCCGGAGCCGCCGCCGCTGCCGACCGCGGACACCACCGCCCGGTTCGCCTGGCTCGGTGTGGTCGGCGGGCCCGTCCTGCTGCTGCTGGCGGTGCTGCTGCGCTGGGACATGACCTGGTGGCTGGCGACCCTCGGGATCGGCGGCTTCCTCGGCGGCTTCGTGACGCTGGTGGCCCGGATGCGGACCGACGACGAGCAGGACGACGACCCCGGGCGCGGGGCGGTCGTCTGAGGCGGCCGGCCGAAGCGCTACGACGGCTCCGGGCCGCCGGGAAGCTCTGCGACGCCGGGAAGCTCTAGGACGCCGGGACGCGGAGGGCGGCCAGCACCGGGAGGTGGTCCGAGGCCGCCCGCAGGTCCGCCTCGCGCACGCCCGGCTGGTCCAGGGGCACCCCGCAGCCGAGCACCTCGATGCCCTTGGTCGCGAAGATCGCGTCGATGCGCTGGTGCGGTTCGGCGGGGGTGGAGGTGAACTCGCCGCCCCACGGCGCGGCCGTACGGCAGTCCGTCAGACCGGCGGCCAGGCGGCGGAAGGTCGGGCCGTCGGGGCGTTCGTTGAGGTCGCCGCCCGCGATCGCGTGCTCCGTCCCGAGTCCGGCGAGCCGGTCGAGGAGCATCCCGCCCTGCTCGTAGCGCTCCTGTCGCTGGAGGGACAGATGGCAGCTGAGCACGCCGAGGCGGGCGCCGCCGAAGCGGACCACCGCCGTGGCGAAGCCGCGCCGGTGCAGGCCCGGGGTGAGGGGCAGCAGGATGTCCTCGGTGCGCTCGACGGTGGCGCGCAGGCCGCACAGGATGGCCGGGCCCGCCGCCGTGCCGCCCCCGGTGAGGATGACCTGGCCGGAAGCCGCCGCGAGCCGGGCCAGCTTCTTGCGCCAGCGGAAGAAGCGGGGGGCCTCCTGGAGCAGGACCAGGTCGGGGGCGCAGGCGGTGATCACGCGGGCGAGGGCGGCGGTGTCGTCGCGCATCGAGCGGATGTTGTAGCTCAGGACGCGGATGGTGGCCGAACCGTCGGGCTCTGTCGCGGAGTCGGGGAGCAACGCCATGTGGATCAATGTACGCCCCGCGGTTCGGGGCGCGAGGCCGGGGGCGACCGCCGGTCACGCCCCTTCCCCGCGCCCCGCGCGTGCTACATGACCGGGTCGGGCTCCCGGGCCAGGTCCGCGGCGCCGACCATGCCCGCCTTGTTGCCGAGCTGGGCGGCGATCACGTCGGCCACCGGGCGCCAGTTGCCGCCCACCAGCCAGCGCTTGTACGACTTGCGGATCGGGTCGAGGACCAGGTCCCCCTCGTCGGAGAGGCCGCCGCCGACGATGAACGCGGACGGGTCGAAGAGGGAGGCCAGGTCGGCGAGGCCGGCGCCGGCCCAGCGGGCCAGCTCGCGGTAGGAGTCGACGGCCACCGGGTCGCCCTGGCGGGCGGCCATGGAGATGTGCTTGCCCTCGATGCCGTCGGGGGTGCCGTCGCCGAGCGCGAGGAGGACCTCGGCGCGCTCGGGGGTGGCGTTGGCGCGCTGCTTGGCGTAGCGGACCAGGGCGCGGCCGGAGGCGTACTGCTCCCAGCAACCCTGCGAGCCGCAGCCGCACAGCAGGCCGTCCGGGACCATCCGGATGTGGCCGAATTCGGCCGCCACGCCGAAGTGCCCGCGGCGCAGCTTGTTGCCGATGATGATGCCGCCGCCGAGGCCGGTGCCGAGCGTGATGCAGATGACGTTGCGGTGGCCCTTGCCCGCGCCGAACCGGTACTCGCCCCAGGCGGCGGCGTTGGCGTCGTTCTCGACCACGACCGGCAGGCCCGTGCGCGCCTCGACCTTCTCCTTGAGCGGCTCGTTGCGCCAGTCGATGTTGGGCGCGAAGTACACCGTGGAGCGCTGGCGGTTGACGTAACCGGCCGCGCCGATGCCCACGCCGACGATCTCGTGCCCGGCCCGCGCACCCTCCACCGCCGAGGCGATGGCGTCCACGATGGCCTCGGGCGTGGTGGGGGTCGGCACCTTGAAGGTCGAGAGGATGTTGCCTTCCTCGTCGACCACGCCGGCCGCGATCTTCGTGCCGCCGATGTCGACGCCGATGGTGAGTCCCATGAATCCCTCAGTTTCGGTCGAGCCCCGCTACGGCCAACCGTACCCGAGGCCCCGCCCCGGCAGAGCGTCAGTCCAGGTCGATACGCTCCCCGGGACCGGCGCCCGCGCCCCCGTCGCCCCGGTCCGGCCGGTCGCCCGCCGGGTCGGCGGTGCGCTCGGTCCAGCGCCGCTCCTGGCCCTGGACGGCCGAGCGGTAGGCGGCGAGCAGTTCGCCACCCGCCGCGGCGAGATGGTCGAAGACGTCCGGGTTGCGCTCTATGACGGGTTCCACGGCGGCCCTGGCCTGCTGGACGACTTGGCGCACCATCTGCTGGGCGGCCGGTCCGGCGAGGCCGCCGAGCAGGGGGGAGCGCAGGTCGGACAGCTTGTCGGCGACCGCGTCCACCAGCTTCCTCAGCTCCTCGGCGGCCGAGCCCGGCGGCGGTCCGTGCTCGGTGCGGCGGCGGGCCTGCTCGGCGGCGAGGTCCTCGGCGCAGGCCGTGGCCCAGGCGTCGGCGTCGGTCGCCCGCTCCGGCGGCGGCTCGTGTGCGGGGCGCTCTTCGCTCATGGCGGACTCCTGACTACCGGTTCGCCTTTACGACGTTACCCGAACGGGCGTGCCCGGTTCACCGTCCGCCGGCGGGCCACAGGGCCGGGTCCGGGGCGAACCGGATGCGCAGTTCGCCGTCGCGCAGTCCGGCACCGGCGACGGTGCAGCGGCGCAGCGCGGAGGGCAGCGGAACGATCCGGCGGAAGGGGCCCGTGGTGATCACGAGTTCGTCGCCGCGCCGGACGAGGTCCAGTTCGTCCCGTATCGCCCCGGGCAGCGGGAGGTGCCAGACCAGTACGCCGTCCTCGGCGATCCGGTCGGTGACGGGCCACTCGACCGGGGCGGACGCCGGAGCGGCGGCGGGCACGGCGAGCGCGGTGAGGTCGTCGCCGCCCTGGGGGTCGCGGCCGAGGTGCGGGGCGGGGTGGACGTCGTACGCCTCCCGCCACTCGGCGAGCGTCTTGCGCTGCTGGGCGGTCAGTCCGGAGAGCCAGGGGTCGCCGGCGGTCTCGGGCACGGTGCGGTTGGCGATCAGGGCCTCGGTGGCGAGGCCGCGCAGGGCGAGGCCGAGGGTGGCGGTGCGCAGGGCGTCGGCGCCGGCCGGGCCGGGCTCGGCGACCAGGCGTACGGCGGTCGCCCGGTCGGTGAGGACGGCCTCGACCGCGGCCAGTTCGACGTCCCAGCGGGCCGCCGTCTCGTACAGCCACTCGGCGGGCATGGGGACGCCGGCCAGCCGGCCGAGGACCGGGCGCAGGGCGCGGGCGGCCTGCCGCTCGGGCGGCAGCAGGCGGCGCAGATAGCGGCGCAGCTCCTCGGGCAGGCCGAGCAGGGCGAGGGCCCGCAGGAGCGGCGGGAGGTCCACGACGAGCAGGTCGTAGCGCTCGGAGAGGGCCGCGTCCCGCAGGGCGCGCAGGAAGGACAGTTCCTCGGCGCCGGGCAGCGGGGTGACCTCCTCGGCGTCCAGGCGGGCGGCGCCGAGCAGGTCGAGGACGTTCTCGGCGCGGGTCTGGAAGGCGGTGAGGTCCCGCCGGAAGCCCTCGGTGGCGTCCGGGCGCCAGACGGTCAGGTGCGGCGCGGCCTCGGCGGGGGCCGGTCCTGTCGGGGTGCCCAGGGCCGCGCCCGGGGTGTCGGTGCGGTCGGCGCTCAGCAGGAGGGTGCGGTGGCCCGCACGGGCGGAGGCGAGCGCGGTGGCCGCGGCGACGGTCGTCCGGCCACTGCCGCCCGGGCCCATGATCAGGAGGGTGCGCATGAGGCTGAACCGTACCGTCGCGGGCGGAGGGAGAGCCGGGGAGGCCCTGCTCCCGGGGGCGTCGAAGGCTTCGGGGAGCTACTCCCCCAGGGACTCGACCCGCTGCTTCAGGCCCGCCAGCGCCCGGTCGATGACGACCTTCTCCGCCTTGCGCTTGATCATGCCCAGCATGGGGATCTTGACGTCGACGGTGAGCTGGTAGGTGACCTCGGTGGCGTCCTGGCCGGCCGGCTTCAGCAGGTAGGAGCCGTCCAGGGAGCGCAGCATCTGGGACTTGACCAGGGTCCAGGAGACCTCGTGGTCGCCGTGCCAGGTGTAGGCGAGGGTCTGGTCGTCCTTGATGGCGCCGGCGTCCATGACGAGGCGGACCCGCTCGGCCCGGCCGTGCTCGTCGGCGGAGAGGACCTCGGCCTCCTTCACCTCGCCGGTCCAGTCCGGGTAGCGCGCGAAGTCGGCGATCACCGCCATGACGTCGGCGGGGGCCGCCTCGATCGTGATGCTCGAACTGGTGTGTTCCGCCATCGCCGTGGCTCCTCCGGATGCGCGCCGTGTGGGAGAGGTCGTGTGTGCGCCGGGCCGCGCACGTGTGTGCAGCGTGAAGGCTACCGCGCCGCCGACCTGCCGCCTTCACCCCGCCCGCGGTCCCCGCGGCGCCTCACCACTCCAGTGCCCAGGGGGTGCCGGTGCCCGCGAAGTGACCGACGTTCACGCACTCGGTGGCGCCGATCCGCATCCGGCGCGCGAGCGGCTGGTGCACATGGCCGAAAAGGGCGTACCGGGGCCGGGTGCGGCGGATGGCGTCCAGCAGGGCCCGGCTGCCCCGCTCGAAGCGGCGGGCCACGGTGTCGTAGACGAGTTCGGGCACCTCGGGCGGGATGTGGGTGCACAGCACGTCGACCTCGCCGACGGCCTCGATCTTCGCCGCGTACTCCTCGTCGCCGATCTCGTACGGCGTGCGCATCGGGGTGCGCAGGCCGCCGCCGACGAAGCCGAAGGTCCACCCGCCGATCTCCACCCGCTGCCCGTCCAGGACCGTGGTGCCGGGCCGGGCGTACTCCTGCCAGAGCTGCGGCATGTCGACATTGCCGTAGGTGGCGTACGTCGGGGTGGGGAACGCGGCGAACAGCTCTTCGTACTGCCGGCGCACCGCCTTCTCGATGGCGGCGGCCCGGTCGGTGCCGATGCCGCCCCACAGCCGGGCGCCGAACTCGCGGGCCTCGGCGAACCGGCGGGCGGTGCGCAGCTCGACGATGCGGTCCGCGTTCTCCTTGCCGAACAGGTCGGGGAAGATGCCGCGCGAGTGGTCGGCGTAGTCCAGGAAGAGGACGAGGTCGCCCAGGCAGATCAGGGCGTCGGCACCGTCGCCGGCCCGGGCCAGATCGCGGGCGTTGCCGTGCACGTCGCTGACCACATGGACCCGGGTCCGCCGGTTGCCGGTGCGTGTGGATGCCATGGTGATCAAGAGTAGGCGTGTGGGGTGGAGGTGAACAGTGCCGGTCCCGCCTGCGGTTACTCGCCGGTCGGTTGGGCCGTGGACTACTGTGCGCGAAGGAAAGCCCGCGTGTGTGACGCACCGAACATCTCGCCGGGACCCCCTGTCCTAGACGCCATACCGGCGGGTAACGTCCGGGCAGTCCACTCGTGCTCGGATTTCGGCCACCCGGGAACCCGAGCACCTGCCCAGCCTTGGACCGCACCGTCGCATCGCACAACGTCGTGGCGCCGGCGCCCTATGAGGAGCAGCAGTCTTGCGCGAGTTCAGCCTTCCGGCTTTGTACGAGGTCCCTGCGGACGGAAATCTGACCGATATCGTCCGCAGAAACGCCGCGCAGCATCCCGACGTCGCCGTCATCGCCCGCAAGGCGGAGGGTGTCTGGCAGGACGTGACCGCCCGGGAGTTCCTGGCCGAGGTGCACACCGCGGCCAAGGGTCTGATCGCCGCCGGGGTGCAGCCGGGCGACCGGGTGGGCCTGATGTCCCGGACGCGCTACGAGTGGACGCTGCTGGACTTCGCGATCTGGAGCGCGGGCGCCGTCACCGTGCCGGTGTACGAGACGAGTTCGCCGGAGCAGGTGCGCTGGATCCTGTCCGACTCGGGCGCGACGGCCTGTGTGGTGGAGCTGGACAATCACGCGGCGGCCGTGGAGTCGGTGCGCGAGTCGCTGCCCGCGCTGAAGCACGTGTGGCAGATCGAGTCCGGGGCCGTGGCCGAGCTGGCCCGGCTCGGTCAGGGCGTGTCGGACGAGACGGTGGAGGAGCGCAGCTCGCTCGCCCGGGCCGACGACCCGGCGACCATCGTGTACACCAGCGGCACCACCGGCCGCCCCAAGGGCTGTGTGCTCACCCACCGCAGCTTCTTCGCCGAGTGCGGGAACGTGGTGGAGCGGCTGCGACCGCTGTTCCGCACCGGTGAGTGCTCCGTCCTGCTCTTCCTGCCCCTCGCCCATGTCTTCGGGCGGCTGGTGCAGGTGGCGCCGATGATGGCGCCGATCAAGCTGGGCTGTGTCCCGGACATCAAGAACCTCACCGACGAACTCGCCGCGTTCCGGCCGACGCTGATCCTCGGTGTGCCCCGGGTCTTCGAGAAGGTGTACAACGCGGCGCGCGCCAAGGCGCAGGCCGAGGGCAAGGGGAAGATCTTCGACAAGGCGGCGGACACCGCGATCGCCTACAGCAAAGCGCTGGACACCCCGTCCGGCCCGTCGTTCGGCCTGAAGCTGAAGCACAAGCTCTTCGACAAGCTGGTCTACGGCAAGCTGCGCGCGGTGCTCGGCGGCCGGGGCGAGTACGCCATCTCCGGCGGTGCCCCGCTCGGCGAGCGGCTCGGCCACTTCTTCCGGGGCATCGGCTTCACGGTGCTGGAGGGGTACGGCCTGACCGAGTCCTGCGCGGCGACCGCGTTCAACCCGTGGGACCGGCAGAAGATCGGCACGGTCGGGCAGCCGCTGCCCGGTTCGGTGGTGCGGATCGCCGACGACGGCGAGGTGCTGCTGCACGGCGAGCACCTGTTCAAGGAGTACTGGAACAATCCGGGCGCGACGGCGGAGGCGCTGGCCGACGGCTGGTTCCACACCGGTGACATCGGCACCCTGGACGAGGACGGCTATCTGCGCATCACCGGCCGGAAGAAGGAGATCATCGTCACGGCGGGCGGCAAGAACGTGGCCCCGGCGGTGATCGAGGACCGGATCCGGGCGCACGCGCTGGTCGCGGAGTGCATGGTGGTGGGCGACGGGCGGCCGTTCGTGGGCGCGCTGGTCACCATCGACGAGGAGTTCCTGGGCCGTTGGGCCGCCGAGCACGGCAAGCCGGCGAACTCCACGGCGGCGTCGCTGAAGGACGACCCGGAGCTGCTCGCGGCGATCCAGGCGGCGGTGGACGACGGCAACGCGGCGGTGTCGAAGGCCGAGTCCGTGCGCAAGTTCCGTGTGCTGCCCGCCCAGTTCACGGAGGAGTCGGGCCATCTGACGCCGTCGCTGAAGCTGAAGCGGAACGTGGTGGCGAAGGATTACGCGGACGAGATCGAGGCGCTGTACGCCAAGTGACGCGCGCCTAGGGGGGATCGTCATCGGCGGGCGCGGGTCGTCCCTGGTTCTCGCGCCCGCGCGGCGGCAGCCGCACACCCGCCTCGGCCCGCGCCCCTTCCGGGCGCCTCAGTCCAGCAGTGTCCGCAGGTTCTCCGCCAGCAGGTCCCAGCGCCACTTCTCCTCCACCCAGCGGCGGCCCCGCTCGCCCATCCGCCGTCGCAGGTCCGCGTCCTGAAGGAGGGTCACGACGCGGTCGGCGGCCTCGGCGGGTTCGCCGCCCCTGACCACCCAGCCGGTCTCGCCGTCCAGGACCGCGTCGGGGGCACCGCCCGAGTCGCCCGCGACGACGGGCAGGCCGGTCGCGGAGGCCTCCAGGTAGACGATGCCCAGGCCCTCCACGTCCAGGCCGCCGCGCCGGGTGCGGCAGGGCATGGCGAACACGTCCCCGGCGCCGTAGTGGGCGGGCAGCTCCGCCCAGGGCACGGCGCCGGTGAAGCGCACCGAGCCGGCGACGCCGGTCTCCCGGGCCAGGCGGCGCAGGTCCCCTTCGTAGGGGCCGCCGCCGACGATCAGCAGGACGGTGTCCGGTTCGGCGGCCAGGATCCGGGGCATGGCCCGGATCAGGGTGTCCTGGCCCTTGCGCGGCACCAGCCGGGAGACGCAGACGACGACCGGCCGGTCGGTGAGGCCGAGCCGGGCGCGGACCGCGTCGCCGCCGGAGCCGGGGTGGAAGGTCTTCTCGTCCACGCCCGGCGGCAGTTGCACCATCCGCGCGGCCGCCTCCGGGGTCAGGGCGGTGGCGATCCGGGAGCGGGTGTACTCGCCGAGGTAGGTGAGCGTGTCCGTGGACTCCCCGATCCGGCCGAGCAGTCGGCGGGCGGCGGGCAGCTGGGCCCAGCCGGCCTCGTGCCCGTGCGTGGTGGCCACCAGCCGCTCGGCGCCGGCCCTGCGCAGCGCGGGAGCCATGAGGCCGAGCGGGGCCGCCGCGCCGAACCACACCGCGGTGCAGCCGTGCTCGCGCAGCAGCCGGGCCGCGCGCCGGGTGGCCCCCGGGGTGGGCAGCAGCATGGTGGCGCGGTCGCGGACGACGGTGAAGGGCTGCTCGGCGTCGAAGGCGGCGGTGGCCTCGGCGCCCTCCCGGCCGCGCTTCCAGGTGGAGGCGTAGACGACCAGCCGGCCGGGGTCCAGGCGCAGGGCCATGTTGTGCAGGAAGGCCTGGATGCCGCCCGGCCGGGGCGGGAAGTCGTTGGTGACGATCAGGGTCTTTCGCATCGCCGCCGACCCTACCGAATGGGCCGTCCCCGGCCGGGCGCGGCCGGGTCTGTGGCCCGCGCACAGGGTCGGGGGACATCATGGTCGCTCGAAGCGGATTCGAGCGGATTCGAACGGCAGGGGAGCACGTGGAGACGAAGGGCGCCGGACGGTCCCCGCTGTGGCTGCTCGCGGCCTGGGCGGTGACCCGGGCGGCGCTGCTGCTGTTCGTGTTCCGGGTGTACGTCTTCCCGGGCCCGGACGTCACCTCGGACGTGTCGGTGATCTACCGCGGCTGGTACGAGGTGCTGCGCCAGGGAACGTTTCCGCTGGACGACGTGACCTGGCAGTACCCGCCCGCCGCGGCCCTCGCGGTCCTCTCCCCCGCCGCCCTGCCCTTCCTGTCGTACGCGCACGCCTTCTTCACGCTGGCGTGCCTGTCCGACGCCGTGGTGCTGGCGCTGCTGGCGTACGCGGGCGGGCGGCCCGGCCGGTCGCCGCGCGGGGCCTGGGTGTGGGTGGCGGGCGTGCCGCTGCTCGGGCCGACGGTGTACGCCCGCTACGACGTGATGGTGACCGCGGTGGCCGTGGCGGCGCTGCTGGCCGGGGCCCGGCATCCGCGGGCGCTGGGGGCGCTGGCGGCGGCCGGGGCGCTGATGAAGGTGTGGCCGGCGCTGCTGCTCGCCGGTGCCGTCCGGCGGCGGGCGTGGGGGGCGGCGGCGGTGACCGGGGCGGGCGTCGGGCTGCTGTTCGCGGTGTCCATGCCGGGCGCCTTCGCGTTCCTGACCTTCCAGCGGGAGCGGGGCACCGAGGTGGAGTCGCTGGGCGCCCTGGTCTTCCATGTGGCCCGGCACTTCGGCTGGCGCGGCGAGGTGCTGCTGAACTACGGCTCGATCGAGTTCCTGGGCCCGTGGGTGAACGTGGTGAGCACGGCCGCGCCGGCGCTGACCGCGGCCGCGTTCGGCTGGCTGCTGCTGTGGCGGCTGCGGGCGCGGGAGCTGACGGGGGCCGTCCTCGCCGACGCGGCCCTGACGGCGGTCCTGCTGTTCACGGTGACCAGCCGGGTGCTCAGCCCGCAGTACCTGGTGTGGCTGGTCGGCCTGGCCGCCGTGTGCCTGACCCGCCGGGCGAGCCGGATGACAGGGCCCGCGCTGCTGATCGTAGGGGCGTCGTTCCTGACGGTCCTGGAGTTCCCGCTCGGCTTCTCGCACGTGGTGGTGAGCGACGGCTACGGCATCACGCTGCTGGTCCTGCGCAACGCCCTGCTGATCACGGCCGCCCTCACCGCGGCCCACCACCTGTGGCACACCACCGTCCCGCCCCGCCCGTCCACCCCACAGCCGCCTCGGCCCGGCCGGACCACGGGGAAGGGCGCTCAGCCGAGGCGGGTCGTGACGTAGTTCCGCCAGCGGGCGGTGAACTCCTGCGGGGTCGTGTCGAGGGTCTCGCGCAGGGCCTCCTCGACCGCTCCGGGCCGTTCGGCGTGGGCGCCGACGGCGCGGTAGAAGGCGCCGAGCCGGGCCGCGCCCCACTGCTCGGCGATCATCCGGCAGGCCAGCCAGCCGCTCTCGTAGGCCCGCGCCAGCTTCACGGGGTCGCTGGTGAAGCCGAAGTCCTTGTCGTCGGGCAGTGAGCGGGGCACCTCGCCCGCCCGGACCGCGCGGGCCAGTTCGGGGGCGGCCTCGGCCGGGGTGCGGCCGGTGTCGAGGTAGCCGATCCAGTCGGCGTAGCCCTCGGACAGCCACAGCGGGGTGGCGGCGGAGGTGTCCGCCCGGGTGGCGACGTGGGTCGTCTCATGGGTGAGGACGATCTGCTTGCCGGCGTCACCGAGCATCGCGTACGCCTCCGGGTTGACCACCACCCGGTCCGCGGGCGCCCGCCCCGAGCCGCCCGCCTCCCCCGTGGTGACCGCCGCGATGCCCTTGTAGTCGGCGGCCGGCGCGCCGAGGAGGGCCGCCATGCCCGCCAGCGACTCGGGAACGAGGACGACCACCCGGCGGCTCCAGTGCGTGCCCCACACCCCGGAGACGGCCGGGACCGCCCGGTCGGCCAGCCGCGCGAACCCGCTCAGTCCGGTGGAGCCACTGGTGCCGAGCACGAGGCTGTGCGCGCCCCGCACGGCGCTCACCGTGCCCTGGTCCCACAGCTGCTGCCCGGCCTCGCGGGCGGGCCGCTCGGTGGCGACGTACCAGTGGCCGTCGGCGGTCCGGCTCAGGGTGAGGGTGCGGCGGGCGTCGACCGGGGCCCTGTCGTAGCCGGCGACGCGGTAGCTCAGCTCGGCGTCGGCGGTGGCCCCGGAGGCGGTGCGGCGCACGGCGGTGACCCGGTAGGCGAAGGAGGCCAGCGGCAGGGCGCGCAGCCGGGTGTACTGGGCGCGGGTGCCCGTCGCGGCGTACGCCTGCTCGTCGTGGCCCAGCAGTGCGGCCGAGCGCCGGTCCAGCATCCGCTGCACCTCGGTGCGCACCGGATCGGCCGCCGGCCGCCCCTCGCACCCGGTGAGCGGCAGCAACAGCGCGAGCCCTACGGCTCCGATCCTCCACGCCCGCCCGCGTCCAGCCACTTCCCGATGGTACGGCGTACGGCCCGGTCAGGGCCGGGTGACCGAGGAGACCGGCATCATGCCGACCGGGTCGTAGCGCACCGGAGCGCCGGGGTAGGGGGCGTGGATGACCTGGCCGTGGCCCGCGTACAGGGCGACATGGCTGGCGTCGGAGCGGTAGACGACCAGGTCGCCGGGGCGGGCCTGGGAGAGTGGGACCCGCCGGCCGGCGAACCGCTGCTCCTGCGAGGTGCGCGGCAGCCGGATGCCGGCGTGCGCGTACGCCCACTGCGTCAGGCCCGAACAGTCGAAGCCGGAGGGGCCGTTGGCACCCCACACATAGGGGCGGCCGAGGGCGGCGCGGGCGGCGGCCAGGGCGGCGGCGGCCCGGCCGTCGGGGGTGTCGGCGCCGGCCGGGCCGGGCAGGTCCGGGCGGCTGCCCCGGGAAGCCCGGTCCAGGGCCGCGCGTTCACCGGCGGACATGGCGGCGATCAGCTGCCGGGCCCGGGCGAGCTTGCGCTCCACGGTCCGCTTGTGGGCGGCCACGGCCCGGCGACCGCGCTCCAGTTCGGCGAGGACGTCGGCGGCCTCCGCGCGCTCCTGGGCAAGTTCGCGCAGCGCGGACCGCAACTCCCGCAGCCGGCCCGCCTGCCGGGCCCCGAGCCGGTCGAGCAGGGCCGCCTTGTCCAGGTAGTCCTCGGGCCCGGCGGAGAAGAACAGGGCCACGGCCGGGTCGATGCCGCCGGACCGGTACTGCGCGCCGGCCAGCGAACCGAGCTGTTCGCGCAGGTCGTTGACGCGCTGCTGCTGCCGGGCCAGGTGGTCCCGGGTGAGGCGCAGCCGCCGGCGCAGTTCACCGGCGCGCTCGTCGGCCTCGTCGTAGGCCTGGGTCGCCTTCTCGGCCTCCGCGTACAGCCGGTCCAGTTCGGCGCGGCCACCGGTGTCCGGGGCCGCGTGGGCCGGTACGGCGCCGAGTGCCGCCGCGGCCGACAGCACGCACAGGGCGGCGGCGCCCCGGTCGAATCCGGACGGTGCAAGGCGGCGATGGGACCCCACGGCAGTCCTTCTGCTGGCGGACGTCTGACCGTTGCCCCGGCGCCGGGGACGGGGAGGCCCCGGCGCCGGGAAACGCGGCAGACAGTAGCCGCGCGCGGGGGCCCGGACCAAAGACCTCGGCGTCAACACATGCTGACGCCCCGCCGCTGACGCAGGTCACCGGCGGGGCGTGGGGTCAGTTCCGGTTCCGGTGATTCGCCCGTTCGGGCGCCACCGGGTCCGCGTGTCGCGGGGGTGCCGGACGCGCACGCCCCACGTGTCACACGTGTCAGACGCGCACGCCCCACATGAACGGACCACCGATGGTGCTCATGGACTCGTACCGGACGACCGTGCCGGTGCGCGGGGCGTGCAGGACCTGGCCGTTGCCCGCGTACAGGCCGACGTGGTGCAGGTCGTTGAAGAAGAAGACCAGGTCGCCGACCTTCAGATCGCTGACCGAGGTGATCCGCGTGCCGATCTGGGACTGGGCCTCGGAGGTGCGCGGGATGGAGACGCCGGCCTGGGCGTAGGCCCAGGAGGTCAGGCCCGAGCAGTCGAAGGAGGAGGGGCCGGTGGCGCCGTAGACGTACGGTGAGCCGAGCCTGGTCTGGGCGGCGGAGAAGGCCGACTGGGCCCGGCCGGAGCCGGGCAGGGACCCACCGAGGTCGGGGCGCTCGGTGCCGCCGCCGGTGGAGCGGCTGGCGCGGTCCTGGCTCTCCTGGGCGCGCTTCTGCTCCTGCTCGGCGAGCTGCTGCTTCTCCTTGGCGGTCAGGGTGTTCAGCAGCCGCTGGGCCTCGCCGAGCTTGGCCTGGACTTCCTTCTTCTTGTTGCCCAGTTCGGTGCGGGTGGCGGAGAGGTCCTTGAGCTTCTCGGTGGCCTCGGCCCGCTCCTGGGCGAGTTCGCGCTGCTTGTCCTGGATCTTCTTCAGCGCGTCGACCTGCTGGCTGCTCAACTGGTCGAGCGTGGACGCCTTGTCGAGGTAGTCGTCCGGGTTCGAGGACAGGAACAGCTGGACCGACGCGTCGATGCCGCCGGAGCGGTACTGCGCGGTGGCCATCGAACCCAGGCCGTCGCGCAGCTTGTTGAGCTCCTCCTGGCCGCGGGCGACGTTGTCCTGGATGGTGGAGATTTCCTTCTGCAGCTTCTGCTGCTTCTCCTTGGCGCCGTTGTACTTCTCGGTCGCCTGCTCGGCCTGCTCGTAGAGCTTGTCGACCTTCGCCTTCACCTCGTCCTTGCTCAGCTTCTCGCTGGGGGCGGCGTTGGCGGCGTTCGCGCTGAGCGCGACGGCAGCGGCGGCTGCGGTGGTCAGCACGGTCACGCGGGTGCGACTCGGCTGCTTGGGTCGACGGTGGGACGCCACGGAGGGGGAACTCCTTCTTGAGAGTGATCACCCGTTCGGAGGTTCGAGCCAGACCCTAGTGACCTAGTTGTGATCAGTTCAAATCCTCACGGCAAAAAACTCCGTCACGCCATGCATTCTTTGCACACAACTCACGTGCAGTGAGACATGTCTGACCCTACGTCGCGTGACGACAGGGCCAATTCGGGCGTTACCGGCCGCTGTTGGACCTTCGGGACACCGTCAGGACAACCCTCAGGACAACCGCTTCAGAAGCACCGCGGAAGCCACCGGCCGGGCACCGGCCTTGGCGACCCCGTCGGCCACCTCGCGGTCGGTGGAGGCCACGATGACCGGGCGCCCCGGCGGTTCGGCGCGCACCAGCTGCCGGATCAGCTCGTCGGCGGTCACACCCGGCTTGGAGAACAGCACCCGCACCCCGCGCGGCGGCGCGAGCAGTACCGGCGCGGCCAGTTCGGCGCCGTCGAAGACACAGGTGACCTCCGCGCCGGTCTGCGCGGCGAGCGCCGAGAGCTGGCCCAGCAGTCTCAGCCGCTGCTTCTCCAGCGGCATCTGCGGATAGCCGGTCTTGGTCACGTTGTAGCCGTCGACGACCAGATGCACCTGCGGCAGGGCCAGCAACTGGTCGAGAATGGCCGGGTCGTTCTCCGACAGGGCGCGCGCCGCGATGTCCTTCGGGGTCATCCGGCCCGGCTCCACCGCGTCGACCGTCTCGGCCGGGCGCACCGACACCGGCGGCAGGGCGAGTTCGCGCCTCAGCCCCTGGGTGGCGTCCAGCAGGGTGTCGAGCAGCAGCCGTACCCGCATGTCCTCCACGCTGCGGCCCTCCCGGGCCGCCCGGCGGGTGGCCTCCAGCGCGGCCTCGGCCTCGCCGAGGCGGGCCTTGAGCCGCCGGGACTCGCTGTCCGCGGCCGACACCCTCGCGTGCGCCTCGGCGCGTACGGCGTCGATCTCGCCGTGTGCCTTGCGCAGCGCGGCCTCGCCCCGCTTGACGTCGCTGAGCGCGGCGCGCAGCTTGCGGTGCAGCGACTCCGCTTCCTTCCGCGCCGCCTCCAGCTCGGTGCGCAGCCGTTCGGTCTCGGTGCGGGTGTGCTCGCGGGCCTGCGCCAGCTCCGCGCGCAGCCGCTCCAGCTCGGCCCGGCTCTCCTCGCCGGCCCGCTCGGCGTCCGCGCGCTGGGCCTCCTCGCCGGCCGCGGTGACCAGCTTGACCCAGCCCGCCGGGCGCAGCACATAGGCCGCGGCCGCCACGTCGAGCGGGTCGGCGGCCGGGGGCGGGGAGCCGGCGTCGAGGGCTCCGGCGAGTTCCGGCTGCGCCTCCCGGAAGCGCTCGCCGATCCGCTGCCGGAACAGCGCGTCGGTCTCCAGCGCCGCCGCCATCGCGTTCCCGGCGAACTTCGCCCGGCGATTCGGGGCGAACCTGGCGTACTGCCTCAGCTGGGCGGGCAGTTCCGTCAGGGTCAGCCCGCCGAAGCCGTCCGACACGATCTGTACGACCCGCCGGCGCACGCCGTCGGGCAGCGGACGGTCAAGCACCTCAGCGGTGCCGTCGCCCGGCCCCCCGCCTGCGGTCTCCACCATCCGTCACACACCCCAATACCGAGAAAGTCCCTCCGGGGGCCGCTCCGCTCAGGAGCCGGCGCCCGGCCTGTCCACGAGTTCCACCTGGTCCACCGCGTTGCACCAGCGACAGCGCACCGACTCGATGGTCTCACTGACCACCTCGCGCTCCTCCACCGTCGGCTCACCGGCCAGGTCCAGGTGCACGTACTCGACGACCTTCGACGAGCGGGTCACGTCGAAACGGGTGAGGTTGCCGCACAGGGCACAGCGCCACCGGGTCGTGGCGGTCGGCAGGGGAACCGTCATCGCGCTGGTTCGCTTCCTTCTCGTGTCGGTCCGCGCCGCTCCCCGACGCGTGTGGCTCGTAACCCTACGGCCTGGCGGCTGCTCGCCGCCCGTCCGTTCCGGGCGGCGAGGCGGTCTGTCAGCTTGCGTCCCGTTACGTCATGCTCTGTAGTCATGATCAGCTCCAGGAGCACGGCGGCCGGCAGGACCCTCAGAGCGGTCCGGGACACCCCGGCGCCGGTGACATACGGCCTCATCGCCCTGTGCTGTGTCCTCTTCGCCCTCGGCCCGGCCTCCGGGCTGGTGCCGGGGTACGGCACCGGGGACGCGCTGCTCGCCGCGCAGCGGGCGTACTTCCGGCGCTGGGGCGTGGTCCCGGCCGAGCTGTTCGACGGGCCGGCCCGGGCCGCGCTCACCCCGGCCACCGCGCTGTTCGTGCACGGCAGCTGGGTGCACCTGCTCGGCAACATGCTCTTCCTCTTCGTCTTCGGAGCGATGACCGAGGAACGGATGGGCCGGGTGGAGTTCACCCTCTTCTACGTCGGCTGCGGCTGTGGCGCCCTGCTCGGCTACGCGGTGGCCAACGCCGCCTCCGGACAGTCGCTGGTCGGCGCCTCCGGTGCGGTGTCGGCGGTCCTCGGGGCCTTCCTGTACCTGTTCCCCCGTGCGCGGGTGACCAGTCTGCTGCCGTTCCTGTTCTTCCTGCCGCTGCGCTTCCCGGCCTGGGTCGTGCTGCCCTGCTGGGCGGCCCTGCAGTGGCTGGCGGCCCAGCGCGCCCCCGACGGGCCCGGGGTGGCCTACCTCGCCCACCTGGTCGGTTTCGGCCTCGGCTTCGCTTACGCGTGGGTGCGCTACGGAAGGCGGAAGGACACGAAGGGACGCCCCGGCGGGGCGGTGGTGGGCGACGGGCGGGCGACTAGAGTGAAGGGCGCACCGGCTCCGGTCACCGAGGGAGAGAGACAACCGTGATCACCGCGATCGTCCTGATCAAGACCAGCGTGGACCGGATCCCCGAGATCGCCGAACGGATCGCCGCGCTGGAGAGCGTGAGCGAGGTCTTCTCGGTCACCGGTACCTACGACCTGATCGCCATGGTCCGGGTCGCCCGGCACGAGGACCTCGCCGAGGTCATCCCCGGCCGCATCAGCAAGATCCCGGGCGTGGAGGCCACGGACACGCACGTCGCGTTCCGCACCTACTCCCAGCACGACCTGGAAGCGGCGTTCGCGATCGGCCTGGACAGCTAGGGCCCCGCGGCCGGGGCGCGGCCCGGGCGGCGCGCCGCTGCGTTCGGGCACGGCACGGCGCCCCGGCCGCGGCCGGGGCGCCGTCCTTCGTCCGGGTCTCAGACCGCCGGCACGCAGCGGCCCTCCTCCGTGCGGTACTGCCACTTCGCGCCGTCCCGGACCAGTTCCCGGACGGCGTTGACGAAGCGGTCCACGTGCTCGTCGGGGGTGCCGGCGCCGAAGCTGACGCGGATGGCGTTGAGGGACTTCTCGCCGGGGGCCGCCTCGGGGGCGCCGCACTCGCCCTGGGTCTGCGGGTCGGTGCCGAGCAGGGTGCGCACCAGCGGGTGGGCGCAGAAGAGGCCGTCGCGGACGCCGATGCCGTACTCGGCGGAGAGCGCGGCGGCGAAGTGGGAGCTGTTCCAGCCGTCGACGACGAAGGAGAGCACGCCGACGCGCGGGGCGTCGGCGCCGAACAGGGACAGCACCCGCACCTCGGGCACCTCGGCCAGGCCCGCGCGGACCTTGGCGATCAGGTGCTGTTCGCGGGCGACCAGGGTGTCCCAGCCGGCCTCGGTGAGGGCCTTGCAGGCGGCGGCGATGGCGTAGGCGCCGATGACGTTCGGGGAGCCGGCCTCGTGGCGGGCCGCGGTGTCGTGCCACTCGACGGCCACGCCGCCGTCCTCGCGCCGGGTCACCCGGCGGCTGGCGCCGCCGCCCGCGAGGTAGGGCTCGGCCGCCTGGAGCCAGTCGGCGCGGCCGGCCAGGACGCCGGAGCCGAAGGGGGCGTACAGCTTGTGGCCGGAGAAGGCGATCCAGTCGACGTCGAGGTCCGTGACGGACACCGGGTGGTGCGGGGCGAGCTGGGCGGCGTCCAGGACGATCCGGGCGCCGTGGGCGTGCGCGGCGGCGGCCAGTTCGCGCACCGGCCACAGCTCGCCGGTGACGTTGGAGGCGCCGGTGACACAGACCAGGGCGGGGCCGTACGGGTCGCGGTCGGCCAGGGCCCGCTCCAGGGTCTGCACGGCCTGGCCGGGGGTGCGCGGGGCGTCGAGGTAGGTGACGTCCGCGTGCTGCCAGGGCAGCAGGGAGGCGTGGTGCTCGGTCTCGAAGACGAAGACCTGGCAGCCGGCCGGGATCGCCCGGGCCAGCAGGTTCAGGGAGTCGGTGGTCGAGCGGGTGAAGACCACCTGGTCACCGGCCCGGCAGCCGAGGAACTCGGCGACCGTCCTGCGGGCGTTCTCGAACAGGTCGGTGGAGAGCTGGGAGAGGTACCCGGCCCCGCGGTGGACGCTGCCGTAGTACGGGGCGTAGGCGGCGACGTCGTCCCAGACGCGCTGGAGGGCGGGGGCGCTGGCCGCGTAGTCGAGGGCGGCGTAGGTGACTTCCCCGCCGGTGACCAGCGGGACGGTGACATCCCGCCCCAGAACGGGCAGAGGGGTGCAAAGCGACTGGTCGGCGGCAGCGGTGGAGACGGACATGGCGGACTCCCGTGACGGAATACGAGGAAGCTGAAGGACAGCGGAAGAAAAGGGAAAGGGTGTGCGGAGGCGGGGCTCTGCGGCCCTAACGCATTCGCTTGCTCACGGAAGACTCCTCGACGACCAGGATCCCTGGTGGCACGAGGGATCCGCGCTTGCCGTGGACCTTGCTGTCCACGGCCTGGTCTTCACCCGGGGCACCCCGCCACGGACGGAGGGTTGCCGGACAGTCGGCCGGGGCCTCATGACTGTCACTCATGACCTGGTACAGGAACGTACGTGAAGTGATCGCCGCCCCGCAACCCGGTGTCCGGATCGCGGGACGGCCCGCCCTGCCGGGCCGGTCAGGCGTTGCTGGCGGCCACCCACCGCTCCAACGCCCGCCGGGCGGCTCCGGAGTCGATGGACTCGGCGGCCTTCGCGAGCCCCACGCGGATCTGGTCGGCGAGCGGCTCGTCCGTCGGGTCCAGGGCCACCAGCGCCGCCGCCGCGTTCAGTTCCACGGCGTCCCGTACGGCACCCCGCTCGCCGTCCAGCAGCCTGCGGGCGACCTCCGCGTTGTAGGCCGGGTCGCCGCCGCGCAGGGCCTCCACCGGGACCAGGCCGATGCCGACGTCCCGGGGATCGAAGGACTCCTCGGTGACCTTGCCGTCGCGCACCACCCACACCCGGGAGGTGGCGGTCGTGGTCAGTTCGTCCAGCCCGTCGTCACCGCGGAAGACCAGCGAGGAGTTGCCGCGTTCGGCGAGCACGCCCGCGACGATCGGCGCCTCGCGGGCGACGGCCACGCCGATCGCCTGGGCCCGCACCTGCGCCGGGTTGGTCAGCGGGCCGAGCAGGTTGAACACCGTCCGGATGCCCAACTGGCCGCGGGCGGCGCCGACATGGCGCAGCGCGGGGTGGAACTTCACGGCGAAGCAGAAGGTGATGCCGGCCTCCTCCGCGACCTCGGCGACCCGGCGGGGCGTGAGGTCGAGGTTGACCCCGAGCTTCTCCAGCACGTCGGAGGAGCCGGACGCCGAGGACGCGGCCCGGTTGCCGTGCTTGACGACCTTCGCGCCCGTGCCGGCCACGACGAGCGAGGCCATCGTGGAGATGTTCACCGTCTTGGCACCGTCGCCGCCGGTGCCGACGATGTCGACGGTGCGGCCGGGCACCTCGATCACGTTCGCGTGCCGGTACATCGTGCGGACCAGGCCGGTGATCTCCTCGACCGTCTGTCCCTTCGCCCGCAGGGCCACCGCGAACCCGGCGATCTGCGCGTCGGTCGCCTCACCGCGCATGATCTTGTCCATCGCCCAGGCGGTGTCGTCCGCGGAGAGGTCCCGGCCCTCCAGCAGTCCGTTCAGCAGGGCGGGCCAGGAGCGGCCCGCCGCGGTGTCGCCTCCAGCGGGGGTCACAGCGCTCATCAGCCGCTCCTTGTCCAGATGCCTGCTCGTCGCACACCACCCTATCCAGCCGGACGCGCGCCGAGGGGCCCCGTCCGGGTCGCGGACGGGGCCCCTCGGCGCGCGGGGATCAGTGGTGGCCGTGGCCGCTCGCGATCTCCTTGTACTCGTCGACGGTCGGCTTGGGGATCTGGCTGTCCTCGCCGTAGTAGGCGTTGGACAGCTTCACGCGCAGCTTCTGCGAGGCCGGGACCTTGCGCTCGACGCCGTTCTCGTCGACGGTCGGGCCGATCTCGGCCGGCGCGTACTGCTTGTGCGAGGTGAGGGTGTGCAGCTGCTCCTGGCTGAGCGGCTCGTGCACCTCGATGTACTCGCCGTGCGGGAGCCGCTTGACGATGCCGGTCTCGCGGCCGTGCAGCACCTTGTCCCGGTCCCGGCGCTGCAGGCCCAGGCAGATCCGCTTGGTGATGAGGAAGGTGATGACCGGGCCGACGAAGTAGGAGATCCGGACGAACCAGGTGACGGCGTTGATCGACAGGTGGAAGTGGGTGGCGACGATGTCGTTGCCGCCGCCGATCAGCATCACGAAGTACAGGGTCAGCCAGGCGACGCCGAACGCGGTGCGGGTGGCGGCGTTGCGCGGGCGGTCCAGGATGTGGTGCTCGCGCTTGTCGCCGGTGATCCACGCCTCGACGAACGGGTAGACCGCGATGGCCATGAGCATCAGGCCGAACACGACCAGCGGGATGAACACGCCCAGGACGAGGGTGTGCCCCCAGAAGTTGATCTCCCAGCCGGGCATGGCGCGGATGAGGCCCTCGGCCATGCCCATGTACCAGTCGGGCTGGGCGCCGGTGGAGACCTCGTCGGGGCGGTAGGGGCCCATGGCCCAGATCGGGTTGATCTGCGCCACGGCGGCCAGGGCCGCGAGCACGCCGAAGACCAGGAAGAAGAAGCCTCCGGCCTTGGCCATGTAGACCGGCAGCAGGGGCATACCGACGACGTTGGTCTCGGTCTTGCCGGGGCCCGCGAACTGGGTGTGCTTGTGGTAGAAGACGAGGATCAGGTGGGCCACCACCAGGCCCAGCATGATGCCCGGCAGCAGCAGGATGTGGATGGTGTAGAAGCGGGCCACGAACTCGTGGCCGGGGAACTCGCCGCCGAAGAGGAAGAACGACAGGTACGTGCCGACGATCGGCACGGACAGGATGGCGCCCTCCATGAAGCGGACACCGGTGCCGGAGAGCAGGTCGTCCGGGAGCGAGTAGCCGGTGAAGCCGGTGAACATGCCGAGGACCAACAGCAGGAAGCCGAACAGCCAGTTCAGCTCGCGCGGCTTGCGGAACGCGCCGGAGAAGAACACGCGCATCATGTGCACGAACATCCCGGCGATGAAGACGACCGCGCCCCAGTGGTGGATCTGCCGGATGAGCAGGCCGCCGCGCACGTCGAAGGAGATGTGCAGGGTGGAGCTGAACGCCTCGGACATCAGCTGTCCCTGGAGCGGGACGTAACCGCCGTGGTACTCCACCTCGTTCATCGACGGGTGGAAGAACAGCGTCAGGAAGACACCCGTCAGGATGATGATCAGGAACGAGTAGAGGCAGATTTCCCCCAGCATGAACGACCAGTGGTCGGGGAAGATCTTGCGCATGTTGGCCTTGGCCAGGCTGTAGAGCCCCAGCCGTCCGTCGGCCCAGTCGGCGAGGCGCTCGCCCGCCGGTGCCGTCCCGCGGCGGCGGCCGGCCGCGCCGGGTCGAGGGGTTTCGTTCGGTGCAGTACTCATCCGCGCTCCCAGAAAGCAGGACCGACGGGCTCCTCGAAGTCGCCGAGCGCCTGGAGGTAACCCTCGCTGTCCACGCCGATGCGCAGTTGCGGAAGGGCGTGGCCGGCGGGGCCGAAGATCACTCGGGCGCCGTCGGTGAGGTCGAAGGTGGACTGGTGGCAGGGGCACAGCACGTGGTGTGTCTGCTGTTCGTACAGCGAGATCGGGCAGCCCACGTGGGTGCAGATCTTCGAGTAGGCGACGATGCCCTGGTGCGACCAGTCGAGCTCGCGCTTGTCCTTGATGTCG
>NZ_JODT01000007.1 GCF_000720835.1 Streptomyces achromogenes subsp. achromogenes
TCCACGACGCCCAGTCGCACGCGGTGCTGCCGTACTCGCACTACCTGTCCAAGTTCACCGCCTACCTCCAGCAGCTGGACATGGAGTCCAACGGCAAGTCCGTGCAGCGCGACGGCAAGCCGGTGGACTGGCAGACCGGGCCGGTGGTCTGGGGCACGCCCGGCACCAACGGGCAGCACGCCTACTACCAGTTGATCCACCAGGGCACCAAGCTGATCCCCACCACCACCATCCTGGCCACCGAGCTGACCCCGTCCGTGCTCGGCCAGCTGATCGCGCTCTACGAGCACAAGGTGTTCGTCCAGGGCGCGGTGTGGAACATCGACTCCTTCGACCAGTGGGGCCGCACCCTCAAGAACGCATCGGAGAACTGATCATGCAGCTCGGTCTCATCGGCCTCGGCAAGATGGGCGGCAACATGCGCGAGCGGATCCGCCGCGCCGGCCACACCGTCATCGGCTACGACCGCAACCCCGAGGTCTCCGACGTCAAGAGCCTCGCCGAACTGGTCGAGAAGCTCGACGCGCCCCGCCATGTGTGGGTGATGGTCCCGGCGGGCACCGCCACCCAGACCGTCATCGACGAACTCGGCGACCTGCTCTCCCCCGGCGACACCGTCATCGACGGCGGCAACTCCCGCTGGACGGACGACGAGAAGCACGCCGCCGCGCTCGGCATCAAGGGCATCGGCTTCGTCGACGCCGGTGTCTCCGGCGGTGTGTGGGGCCTGAAGAACGGCTACGCCCTCATGGTCGGCGGCGAGAAGGAGTACGTGGACCGGCTGCGGCCGATCTTCGACGCGCTCAAGCCGGAGGGCCCGTACGGTTATGTGCACGCGGGCCGGGTCGGCGCCGGGCACTTCTCCAAGATGGTCCACAACGGCATCGAGTACGCCATGATGCAGGCCTACGCCGAGGGCTGGGAGCTGCTGGAGAAGGTGCATTCCGTGGAGAACGTCCGCGAGGTGTTCCGTTCCTGGCAGGAGGGCACGGTCATCCGCTCCTGGCTGCTGGACCTCGCGGTCAACGCCCTGGACGAGGACGAGCACCTTCAGGGCCTGCGCGGCTACGCGGAGGACTCCGGTGAGGGACGCTGGACGGTGGAGGCGGCCATCGACAACGCCGTGCCGCTGCCCGCGATCACCGCGTCCCTCTTCGCGCGGTTCGCCTCGCGCCAGGACGACTCCCCGCAGATGAAGATGATCGCCGCGCTGCGCAACCAGTTCGGCGGCCACGCGGTCGAGAAGAAGGGCTGACCCGCCGTGGGGGACCTCCTGCTGGTCCGCCACGGTGAGACGGAGTGGAGCAGGTCGGGACAGCACACCAGCTGGACCGACCTGCCGCTGACCGGACAGGGCGAGGAACAGGCCAAGTCCCTCGCCCCGCTGCTCACCGGCCGGACCTACGCCCGCGCGCTGTCCAGCCCGCTGGGCCGCGCGCTGCGCACCGCCGAACTGGCCGGCATACCCGGCATCGAGCCCGATCCCGACCTGCGCGAGTGGGACTACGGCGGCTACGAGGGCATCACCACCGCCGAGATCCACCGCACCCGCCCGGACTGGGATCTGTGGACCGACGGCGTCCCGCCCGGCCCCGAAGGTCATCCGGGCGAGTCCCCGGACGGGATCGGCGCCCGCGCCGACCGGGTCCTGGCCCGCGTGGCGCCGGCGTTGGCCGAGGGGGACGTGGTCCTGGTCGCCCATGCCCACTTCCTGCGCGTCCTCACCGCCCGCCGCCTGGGCCTGCCGCCCGCCGACGGCCGGCTGTTCCGGCTGGCCACGGCCACGGTCAGCCGCCTGTCCACGGAACACGGCCACCCGGTGATCGCGGAGTGGAACGTCCGGCCGTAGCGTGCCGGCCGCCGTCGGAGGCGGAGATTGACAGCCGGTTCGCTCCCGAGTCAGAGTCCGGCTGGTGGAGATCGACAATCTGACGGCGGCCGAGGAGCGCGTGTGGCGGGCGTTTCCGCGCGGGGAGTTCGTGGACTTCCGGGAGGCGGCCGACGAGGATCCCGCCGACGCGGCCGGGTGGGGGCCCGAACGGACCGTACGGGCCGGGGTGTTGCGGGCGCTGCTGCTCGACGGGGCGCGCGAGGACGGGGAGATACCGTCGCTGAGCGTGGCGGGCGCCCGGATCACCGGGCGGCTCGATCTGCAGTACGCGACGATCGACCACCCGGTGCGGCTGCGCCACTGCCACTTCGAGGAGGCTCCGCGCTGCTACGCCGCCCGGCTGCGTGAGCTGAACCTCAGCGAGTCCGTGCTGCCGGGCCTGGTCGCCCACGCCGTGCACGTGGACGGGGTGGTGCGGCTGACCCGCGCCCGGTGCCACGGCACGCTCCGCCTCGGCGGCGCCCGGATCACCGGCAGTCTGTACCTGGAGGGCGCCGAGGTGGCCGCGCCCGGCGCCGAGGAGCCGGTGCTCCAGCTCAACCAGGCGGTGCTCGGCGCCGACCTGTGGGCGCCGGGGCTGCGCACGCGGGGGCAGATCCGCCTCAACGGCGCGAGCGTCGCCGGGTCGTTGAACCTCAACGAGGCCCGGCTCGGCAACCCCGGGCACGCCGCGCTCGACGCGGAGACGCTCACCGTCGAAGGGGACATGCTGGTCCGGGAGGCTGAGGTGCGCGGCTGGACGGGCCTGCGCGGCGCCCGGATCGCGGGGCGGCTCGACCTGTCGTACACCCGGCTCGCGCACCCGGGCGGTACGGCGCTGCGGGCCGGCAGCTCCACCATCGGCGAGCTGTGGCTGCGCAAGGCCCCGCCCATGGAGGGCGCCCTCAATCTGCGCCGCGCCCAGCTCGACGTCCTGCTGCTGGAACCGGCATCGGTGCCGCGGACGGTGCTGCTCGGCGACCTGACGTACACCTCGCTCGTGCCGCACGAGCCGGCCGAGCGGCGGCTGCCGATGCTCCGGCGCGAGCGCGACGGGTATGTCCCGCACGCCTACGAGCAGTTGACGGCCGCCTACCGCCGAGTCGGCGACGATCACGCGGCCCGGCTGGTGCAGCTCGCCAAGCAGCGCCGGCACCGGCACACGCTGCCCTGGTACGGGCGGCTGTGGGGCCTGGTCCAGGACATCACCGTGGGCTACGGCTTCCGTCCGCTGCGGGCCGCCGGCTGGCTGCTGTCGCTGCTCGCGCTCGGCTCGCTCGCCTTCGCGCTGCACCCTCCGCGTCCGCTGAAGGCGGGCGAGGCGCCGCCGTTCCACCCGGTGTTCTACACGCTCGACCTGCTGCTGCCGGTGATCTCCTTCGGTCAGGACTCCGCGTTCGCGCCGCGCGGCGGGTACCAGGTGCTGGCCTACGTCCTGGTGCTCACCGGATGGATCCTGGCGACGACCGTGATCGCCGGTGTCACCCGCACGGTCAGCCGCCAGTGAGGCTCGTCCGCGCGGTCAGCCGTCCGTGACCCGGCCGGTGACCAGCAGGTCCGTCCAGGCCGCCGCCACCCGGTCCAGCGCGTAGGTGCGGCGCACCTGGGAGCGGGCCGTCTCGCCGGCCTCCCGCCAGGTCTCCCCGTCGGCGCCGAGCCCGGCGATCGCCTCGGCCATCGCCCGGGGGCCGGCGTGGATCCACCGCCGGTCGTAGATCTCGTCGGCGCCGGGCCACGGCAGCAGCGCGGGCACGGCGCCGGAGGCCATGCCCTCGGCCGGGGCGAGGTGGAAGGACTCGTCGTCGCTGGTGGACAGCACATGCCCGACGCGGCGCAGCCAGGTGGGCACGTCGGCGCCGAAGTCGTCGAAGACGACGGCCCCTTCGAGCAGCGGGGAGGTCTGGACGCGGCGCAGGATCGCCTCGTAGTGCGCGCGTTCCTCGGGCTTGTTCCAGATCCACCAGTACTCCCACGGCGGCTTGGACTTGACCGACAGCCGCCAGCGGCGGTCCTCGGCGCGCAGCAGTTCCAGGACGTCCAGGCCGAGGTCGAGGCGTTTGCGGCTGGGCGCGATGCCGATCATGCCGAGCCGGAACCGGGCGCCGGGTGCCTTGGGGCGGTCGAGCTGGTCGGCGTCCACCCAGTTGGGCACGGTGACGACCTTGTCCGCGGGCCAGCCGGTGTGTTCCAGGGTGCGGCGGGCGTAGTAGGGGCTGACGCAGACGACTCGGTCGACGGCGTCGATGTCGACCTGGTGCGGCCATTCGGCGTCGAGTTCGAAGCGGTGCAGGCGGATCACCAGCCGGCTGCCGCGCCGTTTGTGGCGGCTGTACCAGACGGCCGCCGGGCCGCACCACTCGACCACGACCACGTCGGCCCAGTCGGCGAGGTCGCGGCTCGCGGCCTGGTCGTGCCGGGCGAGCGCGGGCCAGGCGTCCACGCGGACGTCGAGTCCGGGCAGGGCGCGGAAGTGGTCCAGCAGCCGGGTGAGAAACTTCAGGTCGTGGCCGGCGACGCCGATCCGCAGCGGGCGGGAGCGGTGGGCGACGGCGGCGGGCGCGGGCGGGAAGACGCGGTCGAGGTGGGCGCGCCAGCGTCCGGCGGCGGCCGTCAGGGTGTACCGGCTCGCGGCGGCACGGCAGCGGTCGGCGGCGAGCCGGCGGGCCTCGGGGTCGCGGGCGGCACGGGCCACGGCCTCGGCGGCGTCCTCGGTCTCGGCCCGGCCGGGGACGTAGAGGGGGTAGTCGGGGCCCAGCAGCGCCTCGTGCGCGGGCGTGCGGTTGAGCACGACGGGCAGACCGAGGGTGCCGAACTCCAGTACCTTCGTGGACAGTTCGAGGCTGGCGTCGAGCCGGGGGTCGCGCCAGCCGAGGCCGAGGTCGCAGCCGGCGGCGATGCGCATGGCCTCCTCGCGGGGCCGGCCGCCGTGGTGCCGGACGCCGGGGGCGAAGCCGTGCAGGGCCCGGTGCATGGCCTGGTGGAACTCCGGCTGACCGGGGTCCTCGTGGATCTTGTCGCCGACGGTGTGGAGTTCGGCCCGGATGCCCCGCTCGGCCAGCAGGGCGGGCAGCCGGGTCATGGGCAGGGTGTTCCACAGCGGGGCGAACTTGCCGGTGTAGACGAGCCGCAGCGGATCGTGGGTCCGGTCGTGGTCCGGCAGCGGGAAGCCGGGCTCGGGCACGGCGGGCGGGCAGAGCACGCTGCGGCCACAGGCCTGGGGCACCCAGGTCTCCAGGAAGCAGCGCAGATCCTCGGTCTGGCACAGCAGCAGCCGGGAGGCGGCGGCGATCCGGCCGAGTTCGGTGCGGGCCCGCTCGGTCATCGCGGCGGCGGACTGCGGGATGTCGGTGAGGTAGGCCCAGATCCGGCCGTCGAAGTGGCCGTCGGCGACGACCTGGCCGACGATGCGGCGTCCGCGCAGCACGATCAGATCGCAGGACTCGTCCGCGTCGAGCCTGGTCAGCAGCCGCGACGCCTGCACCGGGGACAGTGGCCGGCCGGCCTGCCCGGGGACGAGCCGCTCCTCGGCGGGCCGGATCACGCTCACCCCGGGCAGCCCGGCCAGCGGATCGGTCAGCCGGCCGGTGTGCACCGGCGACTTGAGCACCAGCCGGGTCTCGCACCCGGCCAGGGACAGCGCCTGCACGGTCGACTGGGCCCAGACGGCGGAGCCGTCGATGAGGTTGAGGTCCACGTCGCCGTAGACCAGGGCCCGGATCACTCGGCTCATGACGGTTCCTTCCCGCGCACGGCGAACAGTCGGTGGCCCCGGCCGCACCAACCGGTGGGCGGGGTGCCCGCAAGGTGCAGGGACCGGCGGACCAGCAGCGGCCGGCGCAGCTCGGGGACGAAGGTGTAGTCGGCGGCGCCCGCCGCGTGGCCCAGCGCGTCGGCGCCCGAGTACTCCTGGGCGCACATCAGGTCCAGCAGCAGGGTGTCGGGGCGGTCCTCGGTGAGGTCGCTCCAGTCGGCGACCCAGGCCGCGGTGGGCGGCCCGGTGCGCACCGCGACGCCCGCGGCGTCGAGTTCGTCCAGGCCGGCCGCGTCGGGCACGACGACCTCGGCGGGGCGGTGCTGCTGGCCCAGCACCTGGGCGACGAGCCGGGCCGCCTCGTGCCGGTCGCGGGGGGCGGCGAGCACGGCGACCCGGCGTTCGGTCAGCGGGTCGGGCGCGCCGACCAGCCGTGCCAGCTCGGCCAGCCGGACCCGGGTGCTGTCCCACTGGAACGCCTCCCGCAGCCGCTCCCGGGCGTCCGCGCCCGGATCCAGCCGGGACAGCCGTACCCCGGTGTCGGCGTCCAGCACGGCGTCCCAGGCCAGCTGGGCGAGGCCGGGCGCGGCGGACGCCGGGGCGTCCCGCCACAGCACGGCCGGCCGGCCCAGCGCGCGGGCCTCGGTGAGGAGCCGGGCCAGCCGCCGGTCGAGGTCGGGGGCGGCGCCGGTGCCGGTGAGCGCCCAGGGGCCGTGTCCGGTGCAGGCGCTGAGCTGGACCACGACCGCGTCGGGGTCGGTGCGCCGCACGAGCAGGGGGCCGTCGTGCGGGAGCGGCCGGTTCACCACGGCGTCCGCCGCGAAGTCCTCGGCGGTCTCGTCGGTGAGCACGCCGGTGATCACCAGCCGGTCGCGGGGGGTGGCGGCGAACGCCCGGTGCAGGAGGTGAAGGCGGTCGTCGGCGGCTGCCTGCGCGGTGCGGGCGGCGGCGGGCCGGGGGGCGGGCGCGGCCTTGCGCGCGGAGCGGGTGCGCCACAGTCCGTACAGCTCGCGGGGCAGTCCGGGCATCTCGCGCCGGGGCGCGCGGGCCGCCGACACCAGGGCCCGGCCCACCTTCAGGGAGGTGGAGCCCTCCAGCATGTGCACCCGGGCCTGGAGCACCTGGACCCGGTCGCGGGCCTGGCGCAGGGCGGAGGCGAGCTGCTCCTTCTCCCGTACGGTGGCGGCCAGCCGGTCGGCGAGCCCGTCCTCGCGGACGGCGTCCCGGGCGCGTTCGGCCTCCTCGGCCCGGCGTTCCAGGTCCTGGTGGCGGGCGCGCAGGGTACGGGCGGCGAGGTCGGCGAGGACGTACTCGTCGGCCGTGCGCAGGGTGGTGGCGAAGCCGTCGGAGGGCACCGGGCGGCCGAACCAGTCGTGCGGGGGCAGGAGTTCGTCGGTGGTCAGCCGGGTGAACACCGCGCCCGCGTGCAGGTGGACGTAGTCGAGCGGGGCGGCGCGCAGCACCTGGCAGCGCTGGGTCACCAGGTCGTCCAGCAGCCGGTGGTAGGGGGGTTCGGGTCCGGGGTGGCCGAACAGCAGCAGGCCGCGGGCGCCGGGCCGCAGGCGGCGCAGTACGGCGAGCAGGGCGTCCTCGGTGCCGTGCACGGCGGGGTCGGGCCCGTACGACAGGAGCACCAGGTCGCCCTCGCGCGGGGCGCGTCGTCCGTCGTCGCGGCGCAGGGTGACGCCGTCTGGGAGGTGGAGGAAGGGGGCGAGGCGCAGGCCGGGGCCGGTGGCGTCGACGACCGTGGTGACGCCGTCCAGGTGCGGGTGGAGCAGATCGGTCAGGCGCATCAGCGGATCCTCGTGAAGACGTGGAAGCCGGTTACGGTTTCGCGGAAGCCGTAGGGCCGGAACTCGGTGTGCCGCAGGCCGAGGGGTTCGAGGGCGGCGCGGTAGCCGTCCGTGGGCCGGTGCCGGATCCGGCCGTCGCGGGCGCGGGGTACGGGCGTGTCCGCGTCGGTGACGATCAGCCGGCCGGTGAGGCGCGTCAGGGAGGCCAGGTTGCGCAGGGCCGCCGCCCACTCGGTGTCGTCCGGCAAGTGGAACAGCACGTCGACGCAGAGCACGACGTCGTACGGCCACGGGCTGCGCCACTGGTCGAGCCGGGCCCGGGTGTAGCGGGGGCCGTCGCCGGCGGCGCGGGCCCGTTCGATCGCCTCCTCGCCGGCGTCGATGGCGTCCACGCGGTGGCCGCAGCGGTCCAGGGCGCGGGCGAAGTAGCCGTTGCCGCAGCCCGCGTCGAGCACGAACAGCGGGGCGGCCGGCGAATGCAGGTCGCCGATCAGGGTGAGCAGGGTGCCGAGCCGGAGGGCGTAGAACAGTTCGTTGCCGGCCCGGTCGAGGTCCGGGTGGCCGCCGGCGGCCAGTTCGTCCTGCTCGCGGTGGCGGGCGTCCCAGTAGTCGAGGGGGGTGTCGTGGTGGAGGGGGGTGTCGTGGTCGAGGGCGGCGTCAGTCATGGTGCTCCAGCCACTGGGTGATCAGGCGGGCTATCCGGGGGCCGGCCTTGCCGTCCCACAGCGGTGGTCCCTCCGCGGGCGCGGCCGGGGTGCCGTCGAGTGTCTTGCCCAGGGCGGGGACCAGCTCGTCGGGGCCGATCAGGCGGTTGGTGCCGTGGGTGACGGTGACGGGGCGTTCGGTGGTGGTGCGCAGCGTCAGACAGGGCACGCCGAGCACGGTGGTCTCCTCCTGCACCCCGCCGGAGTCGGTGATCACGGCGGCGGCGCCGCGCACCAGGCTCATGAACTCGACGTAGCCGAGGGGTTCGAGGAGGTGCACGCCGGGTGCGCCGTCCAGACCGGCCGCGCGCAGCGCCTCCCGGCCGCGCGGGTGCAGCGGGACGGCGAGGTCCAGGTGGCGGGCCGCCTCGGTGAGCGCGCGGGCGGCGGCACGGGCGGCGGCGGGGTCGTCGACGTTGGCGGGGCGGTGCAGGGTGACCACGCCGTAGCGCTCGGGCAGATGGTGCGCGGTGCGGGCGGCGGCCGGGTCGAACAGGTCCAGGTGGGTGAGCAGGGTGTCGATCATCGGGTTGCCGACGAAGTGCACCCGGGCCGGGTCGGCGCCCTCCCGGGCGAGGTGACCGACGGCCTCCGGGCTGGTGGCGAACAGCAGCCCGGCGAGCTGGTCGACCAGGCGCCGGTTGACCTCCTCCGGCATCGCCATGTCGAAGCTGCGCAGCCCGGCCTCGACATGGGCGACGGGCAGGCCCAGCTTGGCGGCGGCCAGGGCGGCGGCCAGCGTGGAGTTGACGTCGCCGTAGACCACGACGAGGGCCGGGGCGCGGGCGGTCAGCTCGGCCTCCAGGGCCACCAGCAGGTCGGCGGTCTGCCCGGCGTGGCTGCCGGAGCCCACGCCGAGGTCGGTGTCCGGCCGGGGCAGTCCCAGTTGGCGGAAGAACACCTCCGACATCCGGGCGTCGTAGTGCTGTCCGGTGTGCACCAGGGTCTGGTCGCAGCCGGCCGACTCGAGCGCGGCGACGACCGGGGCCGCCTTCACGAAGTTGGGTCGGGTGCCGACCACATGGAGTACTGGGCCGTTCATGACGCCGTTCATGTCCTCGCCTTCCGCGGGCGGTCGAACAAAAGGCAGCACACGGGGAGACGAGGGGAGCGTCGTGCCCTGGCCGGCGCCGGTACGCGGGCGCGTCCGAGGCGCCGCGCGCCGCGTCGGCCTACCGTGGCGGCATGTCCCGTCGTGTCCCCCGCGCTGTCAGTCTGGCCGCATCCGTGGCCTGGGGCGAGTTGCGCCAGGACCCCGCGCGGGCCGCGCTGCTGGGGCTGCGGCTGCTGCCGGCGCGGCTGCGGCGCCGGGTGCGGCCGGTGGAGCGGTGGCTGGGCGGCCGGGCCCGGCCGGCCGGACCGGGCGCGCTGCCGTCCGCCGTTCGGGTGAGCGCGCCCGCCGGGCGGCCGGTGCGGCCGGTGCCCGGCCGGGTGCTGCACCTGGTGACCAACTCGCTGCCGTACGCCCACGCCGGCTACACCGTGCGCACCCAGAAGCTCGCCGAGGCGCAGCGGGCCGCCGGGCTCGATCCGCATGTGGTGACGCGGATCGGGTTCCCGGTGGCGCGGGGGGTGCTGGACGCCGGTGCGGTCCAGCTGGTGGGCGGGGTGCCGCAGCACCGGCTGCTGCCCTGGTGGCTGCCGTACGGGCAGGGCCCGGCGCTGGCCCGTAACGCCGAGCTGGCGGGGCGGCTGGTGGAGCGGCTGCGGCCGGCCGTGCTGCACGCGGCCACCGACCACGGCAACGGGCGGGTGGCCCTGGCCCTGCGCGAGGTCTACGGCCTGCCGGTGGTCTACGAGGTGCGGGGCTTCCTGGAGGAGACCTGGCTGAGCCAGGACCCGGCGCGTACGCCCGCGGACCCGGTCTACCGGGGGCGGCGGGCGCTGGAGACGGACTGCATGCGCCGGGCCGACCTGGTGCTGACGCTGGGCGCCGCGATGAAGGCCGAGATCGTGGCGCGCGGGGTGCCCGAGGAGCGGGTGCTGATCGTGCCGAACGCCGTGGACGGGGCGTTCCTCGGGCCGCCGCCGGACGGGGCCGCGGTGCGGGCCCGCCTCGGGATCGCCCCGGACGCGTTCGTGGTGGGCACGGTCGGCAGCCTCACCCCGCACGAGGGGATCGGCACATTGCTCCATGCGGGTGTACTGCTGCGGCGGCGCGGGATGCCGCTGCGGCTGCTGATCGTCGGGGACGGCCCGGAGCGGGCGCGGCTGGAGCGGCTGGCCGCCCGCCTCGGCCTGGCCGAGGACGGCACCGCCGTGTTCACCGGCCGGGTGCCGCACGCACAAGTCCGGGAATTCCACGCGGCGTTGGACGTGTTCGCGGTGCCGCGCACGGATGCCCGGGTGTGCCGTCTGGTGACTCCGCTCAAGCCGGTCGAGGCGATGGCGGGCGGGCTTCCCGTGCTCGCCAGCGATCTTCCCGCGCTGCGGGAACTGGTCGAACACGAGGTGAACGGACGGCTGATTCCCGCTGAATCGCCACAGGCTTGGGCGGATGAACTCGAAAGGGTGCTTTACAGTCATAAGCGACGGCTCGAATGGGGAGCCGCCGCCCGCGCGAGGGTCGCGCGGGAACGCACCTGGGACCGGGTCGCCGCGACGACCCGCGAGGCGTATCGCTCGCTGGGCTGCTTCTGAGGCCCCGCGAACCCCCCACCAGTGCAGCCGCGAAGGCCGGGTGAATCCCTATGCAGGTCGAACGGACCCCCTCGCTCGGGGACATGGAAGCGCCGCCGCCGTACGGACAGGTCGAACTCGCCGTCATCGGACTCGGCTACGTCGGACTGCCGCTGGCCCGTGAGGCGGCCTCGGTCGGCCTGCGGGTGGTGGGCCTGGACCGTGACCCACGGGTCGTCGCCGGGCTCAACTCCGGCCGCTCGCACGTCGGTGACGTCTCCGACGACGAGGTGCGCCGGATGCGCGCGGCCGGCTTCACCGCCACCCGCGACGACGCCTGTCTGGCGGGCGCGCAGACGGTGGTGATCTGCGTGCCGACCCCGCTCGGCGAGGACGGCGGGCCCGATCTGGGCGCGGTCGTCTCGGCGACCCGCGCGGTGGCCGGCCGGCTGCGCCCCGGACAGCTGGTGGTGCTGGAGTCGACCACCTACCCGGGCACCACCGAGGAGGTCGTACGGCCGCTGCTGGAGGAGTCCGGGCTGCGGGCCGGCGAGGACTTCGCGCTCGCCTTCTCGCCCGAACGGATCGACCCCGGCAACACCCAGCACGGGCTGCGCGACACCCCGAAGGTGGTCGGCGGCTGCACCCCGGCGTGCGCGGTGCGCGCGGTCGCCTTCTACGCCAAGTTCGTCAACATGGTGGTCCAGGCGAAGGGCACCCGCGAGGCCGAGATGGCCAAGCTGCTGGAGAACACCTACCGGCACGTGAACATCGCGCTGGTCAACGAACTGGCCATCATCAGCCGTGAGTTGCGCGTGGACGTGTGGGACGCGATCCGCTGCGCGGGCACCAAGCCCTTCGGCTTCCAGGCCTTCCGGCCGAGCCCCGGGGTGGGCGGGCACTGCATTCCGATCGACCCCAACTACCTGTCGTACAAGGTGCGTTCGTCGCTGGGGTACGACTTCCGGTTCGTCGGGCTGGCCCAGGAGATCAACCGGCGGATGCCGGAGTACGTGGTGCGCCGCGCCCAGGACCTGCTCAACTCCGCCGGCCGTCCGCTGCACGGCTCCCGGGTGCTGCTGCTCGGTGTCACCTACAAGCCGGACGTCGCCGACCTGCGCGAGACCCCGGCGGAGCCGGTGGCCCGGCTGCTGCGGGAACGGCAGGCCGCCGTCGCCTTCCACGACCCGCAGGTGCCGGGGTGGTCGGTGGACGGGGCGGAGGTGCCCCGCGTCGGCGATCTGACGGCCGCGCTGCGCGCGTACGACCTGACGATCCTGCTCCAGGACCACTCCGCCTACGACCTGCCGGCCCTCGCGGACACCGCGCGGCTGCTGTTCGACACCCGCGGGCGGATCAACAAGCCCGGCGTCGAAGTGCTGTAGGCCCTCGCCACCTCCATGCGTTCTCGGGGAGTCGGAAGGCACTGCCATGCGGATACTCGTCGTCACCGTCGTCCACCATCCCGAGGACGCGCGCATACTGCACCGGCAGATCGCCGCGCTGCGCGAGCGCGGCCACGAGGTGGTGTACGCGGCGCCGTTCGCGGCCCGCGGCGCGCTGCCCCGGCCGTACGTCGAGGGGGTGGACCTGCCCCGGGCGGCCGGCCGGGACCGGCGCGCGGCGCTGCGCGCGGCCCGGGTGCTGCTGGCCGAACGCGGCCCGGCGGCGGACGTGATCCTGCTGCACGACCCGGAGCTGCTGCTCGCGCTGCCCGGCACCCTGCGCCGGCTGCGCCGGGCCGGGGCGGTGCCGGTCACCGTGTGGGACGTGCACGAGGACACGGCGGCGGCCCTGGCGATGAAGGGCTGGGTGCCCCGGCCGCTGCGTCCCCCGCTGCGCGCCGCGGTGCGGGCGGCCGAGCGGCTGGCCGAGCGCCGGCTGCGGCTGCTGCTCGCCGAGGACGCCTACCAGGACCGGTTCCGGCGCCGCCACCCGGTCGTCCCCAACCTCGCCACCCCGCCGCCCGGCCCGCCCCCGCCGCCGGGCGACGACCGGGTGGTCTACCTGGGCCAGCTGTCCCGGGCGCGCGGCGCGCTCGACCTGATCGACCTGGCGCGGCTGCTGGGCCCGGCCGTGCGGGTCGAGGCGATCGGCACGGCGGATCCCGAGGTGCGCGACGCGCTCGCGGCGGCCGACCGGGAGGGGGTGCTGCGCTGGTACGGCTTCCTGCCCAACGACCGGGCGCTGGCCCGGCTGTCCGGCGCCCTGGCCGGCCTCTCCCTGCTGCACGACCAGCCCAACTACCGGCACTCCCGGCCCACCAAGGTCGTGGAGTACATGGCCCACGGCGTACCCGTGGTCACCACCCCGACCCCGCTGGCGGCGGAGCTGGTCGAGCGGCACGGCTGCGGGCTGGTGGTGCCCTACGGGGACCCGCCGGCGGCGGCGACCGCGATACGGCGACTGGCCGACGACACCGGCCTGCGCCTGCGCGCCGCCCGGCAGGGCCGGCAGGCCGCCGTGTCCGAACTGAACTGGCGACACCGGGCGGCCGACTTCGTGGACCTGCTGGAACTGTGGGTGAAGGAGGAGACCGCCGGGGCGGGCGGCACCTGACCGCGAGGCCGGGAGGGGATGGCGGCGGCAGGCCGGGCGGTGGGACGGGCGGCATGTCCGGCCAGGGGCATACGACCGCGGGGCGGGGGCGGGGGGTCTACGACTGTGCGCCGAGCAGCGGGCCTTTTCGGGGGCTCAGCTCTGCTCAGCGGGCCCGGGCAGGGGTGAGCGGCGATGCCCCGACAGCGGGCCGGATGAGGGGCGTACGACCGCGCGTCGAGCGGTGAACCTGGTCGGGGCGGTGCGGGAAAGTCCCAACAGCGGGCCGGATGAAGGGCGTACGGCCCGCCGAGCAGCAAAACCGGCCGGGGGCACAACTCTGAACAGCGAGCCCGGCCAGGAGCGTGCCGGCGATGTCCCAACAGCGGGCCGGTACGGCCCGCCGAGCAGCAAAACCGGCCGGGGGCACAACTCTGAACAGCGAGCCCGGCCAGGAGCGTGCCGGCGATGTCCCAACAGCGGGCCGCCGAGCGGCCCGGTCAGGGGGCGCGGCCCCGTACAGCGGGCCCGTCCCGGCCGAGGGTGTGCGGCGGCGGACCCGGTCAGGGGCGTGCGGCGGCGTCGAGCAGGGGGCCGAGTTCTCGTACGGCGGTGGTGAGGGGGCCGGTGTCCTGTTCGGCGCGGGCCAGCAGGATCGCGCCCTCCAGGGTGCTGATCATGAGGGTGGCCAGCGACTCGGCGCGGCCGGCGGGCACACCCAGGTCGGTCAGGGCCGCGGCGAGCGGCGCGCGCCAGGCCGTGAACGCGGCGGCGGCCGCCCGGCGGGTCGCCTCGGCCGAGGTGGCGCAGTCCACCGTGGCGGCGGCGACCGGACAGCCCGCCGCGAAGCCGTCCGCCGCGTACTCGTCGCTCCACTGCGCGGCCATCGCCGCGAACAGCCCGCTCGGCGTCGGCTCGTCCAGCCCCGCGAGGAATCGGGCGATCCGCTTGCCCGCGTACCTCCCGGCCCACTGGACCGCCTCGTTGACCAACTGTTCCTTCCCTCCCGGGAAGTAGTGCTGGAGGGAGCCGCGCGGGGCGTCTGCGTGGGCGGCGACCTCGCGCATGCCGGTCGCGGCGACCCCGTGCCGCCGGATGAGCTGGGCCGCGCTGAAGACCATCCGCTCCCGCGGTCCGGGCCGCGCCTCGGTCATGCGTCGCCTCCGTCTCCTCCCCCCTCGGCTTCCTCCACCCTCAGCCTATGACCGCCGTCATAACCGGCGCTACTATGACCAGTGTCATAAGCGGCGCGGCGCGAAGGGCGGCCGGTCATGAACGTCGGATTCATCGGTCTCGGGGTGATGGGCCGGCCCATGGCCCTGCGCCTGGCGCACGCCGGCACCCCGCTGGTGGTCTGGAACCGGACCCCGGACCGGGCGGAGCCGCTGCGCGCGGCCGGTGCCGAGGTCGCGGCGGACGCCGCCGAGGTGTTCGCGCGGGCCGGGGTGGTGCTGCTGATGCTCGCCGACGAGGCCGCGGTGGACGCGGTCCTCGGCCGGGGCACACCGGAGCTGGCCGCGCGCGTCGCGGGCCGGACCGTCGTGCACATGGGTACGACCGCCCCGGAGTACTCCCGGGCGCTGGAGGCGGACATCCGCGCGGCGGGCGGCCGGTACGCCGAGGCGCCGGTCTCGGGGTCACGGGTGCCGGCGCAACAGGGGCAGTTGGTCGCGATGCTGGCCGGCGAGGAGGACGCCGTGGCCGCCGTACGGCCGCTGCTCGCGCCGATGTGCCGGGAGACGTTCGGGTGCGGCGCGGTGCCGGGCGCGCTGCTGATGAAGCTGTCGGTGAACCTCTTCCTGATCACCCAGGTGACCGGGCTGGCCGAGGCGTTCCACTTCGCCGAGCGGCAGGGCCTGGACCGCCGGCTGTTCCTGGAGGTCCTGGACGCCGGCCCGATGGCCAGCGCGGTGTCCCGGATGAAGGCGCCCAAGCTGCGCGAGCGGGACTTCGCGGTGCAGGCGGCGGCGCTGGACGTGCTGAAGAACAACCGGCTGATCGCCGACGCGGCCCGTGCCGCCCACCTCGCCTCACCGCTCCTGGACGTGTGTCACGCCCTGTTCCGGGAGACGGTGGCCCGGGGCCACGGCGGGGAGGACATGGTGGCCGTACTGCGGGCGATCGAGGCACGGACGGCCGAGACGCCGTAGCCGGACGGCCGCGACCCCGTAGCCAGACCGCCGAGACGCCGTAGCCAGACCGCCGAGCCCCCGTAACCCGACCGCCGGGACGCCGTAGCCGGACCGCCGAACGCCCCGCCCCCCGCCCGCCCGCGTCAGCTCTTGCGCGGGATGCCGTACGCGCGTTCGACGTGCAGCCGCAGCACCAGGCGGCGGTCGCGGACCATGGCGGCCCGGAAGTCGTCCCAGTCCGGGTGTTCGCCGAGCACGTCCCGGTAGAGCCGTTCCAGTTCCGCCACGGTGTCGTCGCCCGGGTCCGCGGCGACCGGGGTCAGCTCGGCGGTGCCCTCGGCGACGGTGTACGCCCAGCGGTCGGCGCTGGTGACGTGGTACGACGCGCGCGGGTCGCGACGCAGGTTGCGGGTCTTGGCCCGGTCGTCGGTGACCGAGATCCGGACGATCCGCTCGTCGGGGTAGTAGGCGTGGCTGACGTTGGACAGCTGGGGGCGGCCGTCGCGCCGGAGGGTCACCAGTACGCCGCCGTGGCCTTCGGAGAGCAGGCCGAGCAGCGCCTCTTGCGTGGGGTCCTGAGTCATACCCCGGTCAACCGGCCCGGGCGCCCCGCGCATTCCCGGCAGCGCAGAACACGTAGACACTGTCTACGGGCGCCTGGTAGACAGTGTCTATGACCGACTCCGACACCAGCCTGCGCGACCGCCTCGTGGACGCCGGCGTGGAACTGCTGGCCGCCGAGGGCCTCCAGGCGCTGACCCTGCGGGAGATCGCCCGGCGTGCCGGCGTCTCGCACGGCGCGCCGCGCCGCTACTTCCCCACCCATCTGGAGCTGCTGTCCGCCATCGCCCGGCGGGGCTTCACCGACCTGGCCGAGCGGACGCGGCAGGCGCTGGACCGGGAGACCGGCGGGGCCCGCGCCCAGGTGGCCGCGCTGGCCGGGGCGTACCTGGAGTTCGCGCTGGAGCGTCCCGGCATGTACGAGCTGATGTTCCGTCACGATCTGCTGGAGAGCGGCAGGCTGGGGCTGCGGGAGACGAGTCTGCCGCTGTTCTCGCTGCTCACCGGTCTCGTCGGCGCGGCCGACCCGGGCGCCGACGCCCCGCGCGTGGCGGGCGCCCTGTGGGCGAACCTGCACGGGCTGGCCCAGCTGTGGCGCTGGCGGAGTTTGCAACTCGCCACCGGCGAGGCCGACTTGGCAACCCTGCTGGAGACGGTCCTGGTCGCGCACCTGGGTCCCGGCGGCGGCCGGTGAACCGGCCCTGGACGCTGGCGAGCAGTGTCGCGGGCGCGGTGATCGTCGCGCTGGACGGGACGGCCCTCACGGTCGCCCAGCCCAGTCTGCAACGGGACTTGGGCGCCTCGTTCACCGAGGTGCAGTGGACCAGCACCGCCTATCTCGTCGCGGTGGCCGGCCTGCTGGTGTTCGCGGGGCGGCTCGGCGACCGGTACGGGCAGTGGCGCGTGTTCGGGCTCGGCATGCTCGGCTTCGGGGCCGCCTCGGCGGGCATCGCCGTGGCCCCGGGGGTGGGCTGGGTGATCGTACTGCGGGCGGTGCAAGGGGTGTTCGGGGCGCTGGCGCAGCCGGCCACGCTGGGCATGCTGCGGGCCGCGTACCCGCCGGACCGGCTGGCGTCACCGCTTGCGGTGCGGACGGCCGCGATCGGGCTGGCGGCGGCCGCGGGGCCATTGGTGGGCGGGGCGCTGGTGACCGGGCTGGGCTGGCGGGCGGTGTTCCTGGTCAACGTGGTGCCCGCGCTCGCCTTCGGCCTGCCCGCCCTGGCCCGCCGGGACCACCGGACAACGCCCGCCCGGTCCCCGCTGGACCTGCCCGGGGCCGCGCTGCTCGCGGTGACCCTGGCCTGTCTGGTGTACGCGGTCACGGCCCGGCCGGTCTCCGGCGCGGGGCTGGCCGCGTCCGCGCTGACGGCCGTCCTGCTGGTCCGGCACGAGCGGCGCGCGGCGAGCCCGCTGCTGCCGCCGGAGCTGATCGGCGCGCGGACGGCCGGGGCCGCGCTCGGCATCCTGCTGGCCGTCTCCGCGTCCCTGTTCGGCACCCTGTTCGTCGCCACGTACGTGCTCCAGCGCCGGCTCGGCCTGGACGCGTTCCACAGCGCGCTGCGCAGCCTTCCGCTGGCGGTGCTGATGGTGCTGTCGGCGGCGCTGTGCCCCGCGCTGCTGCGCCGGTGGGGCGCGCGGGGGGTGACGACGGGGGCCGCGGCGGCCCTCGCGCTGGGGGTCCTGCTGCTGTCGGGGACCACCGCCCCGGCCGGGCTGGGCCTCGCCTTCGCGCTGCTCGGCGCCGGTTTCGGCACGGTGATGGTGGCGGCCACACAGGTGCTCGTACGCGGGGCGGAGGTGCGGACGGCCGGGGTGGCGGGCGGGGTGCAGCAGACCGCGCTGAACGTCGGCCCCGCCGTGGGCGTGGCGGCGGCGGCCGCGCTGCTCGGCGCGGGGACCCAGGCCGCGCTGCTCACCCTGGCGGCGGTGGCCGCGCTCGCCGTGCCCGTGGCCCGCCTGCTGCCGGGACCGGCCGGTGCGGCGTCGCGCACGCCCGCGTCGCGCACCCCCGCCCCGCACGCCCCTGTCCCGGCCGGCCGTCCTGAGCGACGATGAGAGGCGGGACGGACGAGTCGGGACGGGCGGACGCGACCGGAGGAGAGCGATGGGACGGCTGCGACAGGACGTCGACCCCGTGGAGGCGGGACTGGACCCCGGCGCCCTCGGCCGGCTGGACGGGCACTTCGCCCGGTACGTCGACGAGGGGCGGCTGCCCGGCTTCCTGGTGGCGGTGGCCCGTGGTGGCCGCGTCGCCCATCTGACCACGTACGGGCTGCGGGACGTGGCGGCCGGACGGCCGGTGGAGCCGGACACGCTGTGGCGGATCTACTCGATGACCAAACCGGTGACCGCGGTGGCGGTACTGCTGCTGGTCCAGGACGGCCTGCTGTCCCTGGACGACCCGCTGGACCGCCATCTGCCCGCCTTCGCCGAGCCCCGGGTGTACGCGGGCGGCTCGGGGGACGACGTGCGCACCCGCCCGGCCGCCGGCCCGATCCTGATCCGGCAGCTGCTCACCCACACCGCGGGCCTGACCTTCGGCTTCTACCACCGCCACCCCGTGGACGCGCTCTACCGCGCGGCGGGCCTGGAGTACTCGGTGCCGCCGGGCAAGGACCTCGCGGAGACCGTCGAGCTGTACGCCCGGCTGCCGTTGCAAGCCGATCCGGGCACGCAGTGGAACTACTCGGTCGCCTCCAATGTGCTGGGCCGGGTGATCGAAATAGTCTCCGGGCAGCCACTGGACGCGTTCTTCGCCGAACGGATCCTGGGACCGCTCGGCATGACCGACACCGGCTTCCACCTCGGCCCCGGGCAGGCCGGCCGGCTGGCCGAGCTGTACGGCGAGACGGACGAGGGCGGGATCGAACCGGTGCCCGGGCTGCCGGTGCACGGCCGTCCGCTGTTCCTGTCCGGCAGCGGCGGCCTGGTCTCCTGCGCCCACGACTACCACCGGTTCATGGAGATGCTGCGCCGGGGCGGCGAACTGGACGGCGTACGGCTGCTGGACGCGGACCTGCTCGCCCTGATGACCCGCAACCAGTTGCCCGGCGGCGCCACCCTCCGCTCCTTCGGCGCCCCGGTCCACCGGGAACCCGGCATGGACGGGCTCGGGTTCGGCTTCAACGTCTCCGTCGTCACCGACCCCGCCCGCACCCTCGCCCCGTCCCACCTCGGCACCTACGGCTGGACCGGCGTGGCCGGCACCGCGTTCTGGGTCGACCCGGCCCACGATCTGACCGTGCAGTTCCTGACCCAGGTACGCCCGAAGAACCTGAAGATCTTCCCCGAGCTGCGCCGGCTGGTGCACGAGGCGGTGACCGGCTGAACCCGCCGACGCATGAGGCGGTGACCGGCCGAACGCGCCGACGCACGAGGCGGTAACCGGCCGAACGCGCCGGTGGCCGGCCGCCGGCCCGGGGTCATACCAGGTTGGCCTCCGGGCGCGGGGCGTCGGCCGCGAACCGCTCGGCGCTCAGGGGGCCGACGTCCAGGAAGGGCGCGCGCCCGAGGTAGAGGTCCCGGATCACCTCGCCGACGGCGGGCCCTTGGAGGAAGCCGTGTCCGGAGAAGCCGGTGGCGTACAGGAACCTGGACACCGTCGGCGCCTCGCCGATCAGGGCGTTGTGGTCGGGGGTGTTCTCGTACAGGCCCGCCCAGCCGCCGGTGTGGGGCAGGTCCAGCAGGGCGGGCGCGCGCCGGGCCAGCGCCTCGGTGAGCCGGGGGAGCCAGCGGTCGTGGGTGCCGGTGGCGAACCCGGGCCGCTCGTCCGGGTCGGACATGCCGAGCAGCAGGCCGGGGCCCTCGCGGTGGAAGTAGAGGCTGGTGGTGAAGTCGATGGTCATGGGGAGCGTGGCCGGCGGCTCCGGCAGCGGCCCGGTGACGGCGATCTGCCGGCGCAGCGGCCGTACCGGGAGGTCCACGCCCGCCATCGCGCCGACCGCCCGCGACCAGGCACCGGCCGCGCAGACCACGGCGTCCGTGGCGATCGGGCCGAGGGTGGTGCGGACGCCGGTGACGGTGTCGCCGCGCACGTCGATGCCGGTGACCTCGGTGTGGCGCAGGACGCGCACGCCGAGGGCGCGGGCGGCGCGCGCGTAGCCGTGGACGACGGCCTCGGGGGTGCAGTGGCCGTCGTCCGGGGAGTACGCGGCGGCGAGCAGGCCGTCGGTGGTGATCAGCGGGGAGAGGCGGCGGGCCTCCGCCGGGGTGATCAGGCGGCTGGGCACCCCGAGGGAGTTCTGCAGCCGGACGCCCGCCTCGAAGGAGGCCACCTGCTCGGGTGTGGAGAGCAGGAACAGATAGCCGACCCGGTGCAGCCCGATGTCCTGCCCGACCTCCCGCTCGAAGCGGCCGAACGCCTCCAGGCTGCGCGCGCCGAGCCGGATGTTCAGCTCGTCGGAGAACTGCGCGCGCACCCCGCCGGCGGCCTTGGAGGTGGAGCCGGCGGCGAGTTCGTCCCGTTCCACCAGGACGACGTCGCGCACTCCGGCGCGGGCGAGGTGCCAGGCGATGCTCGTGCCGATCACCCCGCCGCCGACGACGACCACCCGGGCCCGCAGATCCATCGCTGTCTCCCTCCTCCTCGCCGTCGCCTGGTCAGGAGCCGTGGACGACGGCGTCCAGATGGGGCAGGTGGTGGTCCAGCCGCTCCCGCTTGGTGCGCAGATACGTGATGTTGCTCTCGCACGGCTCGATCAGCAACGGCACCTGCTCGGCCACCCGGACGCCGTGCCGGACCAGCGCCTCCCGCTTGCGCGGGTTGTTGGACAGCAGCCGTACCGAGCGCACCCCGAGGTCGCGCAGGATGCCGGCGGCCACGCCGTAGTCGCGGGCGTCGACCGGCAGGCCCAGCGCGAGGTTCGCCTCCACCGTGTCCAGTCCCTCCGCCTGGAGGGCCATCGCGCGCAGCTTGGCGAGCAGCCCGATGCCGCGGCCCTCGTGACCGCGCAAGTAGACGACGACGCCGCTGCCTTCGGCGACGACCGCGCGCAGCGCCGCCGCGAGCTGGTCGCCGCACTCGCAGTGCCGGGAGCCGAAGGCGTCCCCGGTCAGGCACTCCGAGTGCAGCCGGGTCAGTACGTCGTCGGTGCCGATCTCGCCGTACACCAAGGCCACTTGTTCGTCGCCGCGGTCGTGGTCCAGGTAACCGACGGCCCGGAATTTCCCGTACCCGGTGGGCAGCGGTGCGGTCACGACGCGTTCCACGCCGTAACGCCCGCCGCGCAGCGGGGAGTTCTTGCCGAGCACGCCGATGTCGGTACCGGTGTTTTCTGTCATGATCTGGTTCCTCAGCAGAGACGAAAGGCCGTGAAGAGATGAATGGTTCGGGTGCGCGGGAAAGCGGCCACGGCCCGGCGGCGGCGCCGGGCGTCGTGCCGGCGGACACCACCGAGGACGTGCGGGCACGAGGAGCCCGGGTCGCCGTCCTTCCCGTGGGGAGCTTCGAGCAGCACGGTCCGTACCTCCCGCTGGCCACGGACACGCTGGTCGCCTGCGCCGTGGCGCGGGAGATCGCCGCCGCGTACCCGGTGCGCCTCCTTCCTCCGGTGACGGTCTCCTGCTCGCACGAGCACGCTTCCTGGCCGGGGACCGTCAGCATCTCCGCGGTGACGTTGCACGCCGTGGTCTCGGACATCGCGGCGTCGCTGCGCCGTTCGGGCGTGGCCGCGCTGGTCGTGGTCAACGGGCACGGCGGCAACTACGTCCTGGGCAACGTCGTCCAGGAGGCCTCCGCGCGGGGCGAGCGGATGGCGCTGTTCCCGGCCGCGGAGGACTGGGAGACGGCGCGGGAGCGGGCCGGGGTGGTCACCTCGCTGCTCACCGACATGCACGCGGGGGAAATCGAGACGTCCATTCTGCTGCACGCTCACCCCGAATTCGTCCGTCCTGGCCACGAGTCCGCCGATTTCACCGCCGACGACCGCCGTCATCTGCTCACCCTGGGAATGTCCGCCTATACCGAATCGGGAGTCATCGGCCGTCCTTCGCTGGGTTCGGCGGACAAGGGGAAGAAACTGCTGGCGAGTCTGGCGGAATCCTTCGGCCCGTATTTCGGGCTGCTCACCGGCGCGGAATAGCCGGCGGGGACCCCGCGGCCGGGACCCGTGGGGGCGGCCCCGGCCGGCGGGGAGTCATCGGGGGACGAGGCGCCGGTGCGTACGGTCGCGGGCCGGCGCCCAAGCGGGGTGGGGAGCGGGAGCAGGACGGCGGCGCCGGGCAGGCTCGCGACGAGACCGAGGACGCCGTAGACCACGGCGACCGCCATCCCCCGGTCCGCGCCCAGCCCGGCCGCGCCGAACGCCCACGCGGTGACGCCCTCGCGGGGGCCGAAGCCGCCGATGTTCAGCGGCAGGCCCATGGCCAGCAGGGCGAGCACGGCGAGCGGCAGCAGCACCGCCACCGGGACGGCCGGGCCGGCGGCCCGGGCCGCCACGGCGAACAGGGCCAGGTGCCCGGCCAGGACGACCACGGAGGACAGCGCGACACCGGGTCCGCCCCGCCGCGACGCCAGCCCCCGCCGGACCTCGCCGAGGCGCCGGCGAAGGGCACCGTCCCGGCGGGCCGGCGGGCGGTTCATCCGGACGGCGAGGACGACGGCGAGCACGCCGGCGGCGGCGAGCCCGGCCGCCGGCGCACCGGCCCGGACCCCGGCGCGCACCGGGGACGGCAGGGTCACCAGCAGCACCGCGCCGGCCACGGCCAGCACCAGCTGGCCGGCGACCCGCTCCAGCACGACCGCCGTCACCGCGCGCCGGACGTCACCGGCGCTCCGCCCGTGCCGTACCGCCCGGTGCACATCGCCCAGGACACCGCCGGGCAGGACCGCGTTCAGGAACAGCGCGCGGTAGTAGGCGGCGACGGCCGGACCGAGCGGCAGCCGCATCCCCAGCCCGGCCGCCACCAACTGCCAGCGCCACGCGCTGCACACGGTGGTGACCGCGCCGATCCCCAGCGCGAGGAGCACCGTACGGCCGTCGATCCGCCCCAGCCCGTCGAGCAGCGGTCCGGTGCCGAGCCGCCAGAGCAGCACGCCGAGGATGCCGGCACCGGCGAGCGCGCCGAGCCGCCTGCGCAGGGCGACGGTCGCCGGTTCGGGGGGTGGGGGGCTTGCATCCGCCGGTGATACGGAGGGGGGCCTCGAACTCGCGGAGGACATAGGCCCGTTGGCACCGGTGTGCGGGTGGTCGGTCGTCGTCGGGCCAGGTGCCGTCGGGGTCGTGGGCACGTACGTGCCGGCGTGCGGGTGGCCGGGCGTCGTCGGGGTCGTGGTCATGCCGGGCCGCCCGTCGGCCGGGGCAGGGCCAGCAGGTCGGTGTGGTGGACGGTGACGCGCAGGGTGCCGGCCGCGCAGGCGGCGAGCCGGGCGGTCAGGTAGCGCTCGGCGGGGCCGCGCAGTTCCGGCCGTTGTTCGACCGCCGCGCCCACCCAGCCGCGCAGCCACTGCTCGGTCAGCGCGGCCTCCTCGGGGCCGAGCCGCCACGGGCTCGGGTGCGCGCGGACGGTCGCGCCGCGCCCGGCGAACGCCTCCCGGGCCACGGCGACCGCGTCCGGGCCGAGCAGTCCGGCGCGGCGCTGGTGGGCGTTGAACGCCTCGGTGACCGCGGTGTCCAGCGGGTCCGCCGGGGCGAGTGCGACGCGTCCGGCGACGGAGAGGGTGAGCAGGGCCGGGCAGCCGGCGCCCGCGCAGGCGTCCGCGAGGGTCTCGACCTCCGCCCGGGTGAGGACGTCCAGCAGCGCGGACGCGGTCACCAGTGAGGCGCCCGCGAGTGCCTCGGGGGTCAGCCGGGCGATGTCACCGCGCCGGGTCTCCACGGTGACGGGGCTGCCGTCGGCGGCGGCGCGCGGGGCGGCCATGGCGGCGAAGCGCAGCAGGCCGGGGTCACGGTCGTGCAGGATCCAGTGCTGGGCGCCGGGCAGGCGGGGCGCGAGCCAGCGGCCCATCGAGCCGGTGCCACAGCCCAGGTCGTGCACGACCAGGGGGCCACCGGTCCGCCCGGCCGGCCGGACCCGCAGCGGACCGAGCAACTCCCGTGCGCGGGCCGCCGCGTCGGCGCCCTCCCGCAACCGCAGCCACTCGGGCGCGTACCGCGGCGGTTCCTCACCGTCCGCACCCGGCAGTCGTACGGCGTCCCGGTCCCCGGAGCTCCGTACGGGCCCGGCACCGGCGACGACCGGAGCGGAGCCGTCCCCAGGGGCGGCCGTCCCCCACCCGGCACCGCCTCTGCGCACACGGTCCCGTCTTGCTCCGGTCCCGGTGCCACCCGCGCCCGCATCCCACGCCTCCGTGCGGTCGGGCGGTGTTCCGGGGGTGTTCATGCCGGCCTCCTCGGTGGGTGCGGGAGGTGGTGGAGGACGGTGGCCAGGGTGCGGGCCGTGGCCGGCCAGCCGGCGAGCGCGGTGCGGCGGGCGCGGGCCGCGGCCCTGAGGCGGCGGCGTACGTCGGGGTCGGTGAACCAGCGGCGCAGCGCGGTGGCGAGCGCGGCGGGGTCCTCCGGTGGGACGAGGAGGCCGGGCACCCGGCCGTCGGGGGCGCGGCCGACCGCCTCGGGCAGGCCGCCGACGTCGGTGGCGAGGACGGGGACGCCCCGGGCGAGTGCCTCGGTGACCACCATGCCGTAGGTCTCGGCGCGGGAGGGCAGGACCGCCAGGTCGGCGGCGGCGTAGGACGCGTCCAGGCCGGCGCCGGAGCGGGGACCGGTCAGCCGCAGGCGGTCGGTGAGGCCGTGACGGTCAATCAACTCCTGTACGTGGTCTACATATCGGGGGTCTTGACCGAGCCCGCCGACGCACTCGCAGGTCCACGGCAGGTCCCGGACCTCCGCGAGCGCCTCCACCAGCCGGTGCTGTCCTTTGCGCGGGGTCACGGCGGCCACGCACAGCAGCCGGGAGACGCCGTCGGTGCCGGGCGCGAGGGGCGCGATGTCGGCGCCGGGCGCGGCCACGTGCACCCGGTCGGGGGCGAGTCCGTGGTGGGCGACGAGCCGGCGGCCCGCCCAGTCGCTGGTGGCGAGCACGGCGCCCGCCGCCCGCAGGACCGCCCGTTCACGGGTGTCGAGGCCGGCGGCGACGGCCGGGTCCAGGCCGGTCTCGTCGGCGAGCGGCAGGTGGACGAGGACGGCGAGGCGCAGCCGCCCGGCCTCGGGCACGACGATCTCGGGGACGCCGCACGCGACGAGTCCGTCCAGGAGGACGACGGTGTCGTCCGGCAGGTCCCGCAGGGTGCGGGCGAGACGGTCGCGGGCGGGGCCGTCCGGGCGGGGCCAGTCGCCCGGGACGGGGTGCGGGGCGACCCGCCAGCCGAAGCCGGGCAGGTCCAGGCGGATCCGGCGGTCGTAGGCGTTGCCGCCACTGGGCGCGGCCGGGTCGTCCACACCGCCCGGCATCAGGAAGTGCGCGGTGCGCAGGGGCATCGGGACGGTCCCGGCGGTGGGTGGGTGGGGGCGGCGGCGCGCGGTCAGGCCCGTCACAGGCCACGCTCGTAACTCGCCCAGGCGATGTGCGACTCGTGCAGGGTGACGGTGATTCCCGCGAGGTCCTTGGCGCCCTCCCCCAGCCCGCCCTTGGCGATGCGTGCGGCGAGCCGGTCGGCGATGACCTTGGCGAGGTATTCGGTGGAGGTGTTGACGCCCCGGAAGTCGGGTTCGTCGTCCAGGTTGCGGTAGTTCAACTCGTCGACGACCGCGTGCAGTTCCCGGGTGGCCAGGCCGATGTCGACCACGATGCCGTCGTCGTCCAGCTGTGCGCGGCGGAACGTGGCGTCCACGAGGAACGTGGCGCCGTGCAGGCGCTGCGCGGGTCCGAAGACCTCGCCGCGGAAGCTGTGGGCGATCATGAGGTGATCGCGGACGGTGATGCTGAACAACGGACGACCCTCCAGGTGCGGCGCGTCTGGTCCCCCGCGCGGGCCCGCCGGGGATGCCGTGTAGTACGGCTTGTCGCTTCCCCGTGTTCAGCCCTCTCTCACTCCTTTTCAGGTCACGTCGGTCCCGGTGTAGCGGATGCGGTGGCACAGGGCGGGGAGCTCGCCGGACGCCAGTTTCGGCAGGACGGACGGGAGTTCCTCGAAGGGGCTCTCGCCGGTGACGAGGGCGTCCAGCGTCGGGTCGGCCAGCAGGTCCAGGGCGAGTGCCATCCGGTCGGCGTAGGTGCGGCCGGGCCGGGCGGCCGGGGAGACGGTGCCGACCTGGCTGCCGCGCAGGGTGAGCCGGCGGGAGTGGAAGGCCTCGCCGAGCGGCAGGGCCACGGTCCGGTCGCCGTACCAGCTCAGTTCCACGACCGTGCCTTCGGGGGCGAGCAGGGCGAGGGACCGGGTGAGGCCGGCCTCGGTGGCGCTGGCGTGCACGACGAGGTCGCGGTCGCCGAGGGCGTCGGCGGGGCGGGCGAAGTCCACGCCGAGTGCCCGCGCGGTCGCCTCGCGGGCCGGGTCGGCGTCGACCAACTGGAGCCGGACGCCGGGGAACCGGGCGAGCAGCGCGGCGACCGCGCAGCCGACCATGCCGCCGCCGACCACCGTGATCCGGTCCCCGATCAGCGGTGCCGCGTCCCACAGGGCGTTGACGGCGGTCTCCACGGTCCCGGCGAGCACGGCCCGCCCGGCGGGGACCCGTTCGGGCACCACGGTGACGGCGCTCGCCGGGACGACGTAGCGGCTCTGGTGCGGGTGGAGGCAGAACACCGTGCGGCCGGTCAGCGCGGCCGGGCCCCGCTCCACCACGCCGACGCTGAGGTAGCCGTACTTCACCGGGCCCGGGAAGTCGCCCTCCTGGAACGGCGCGCGCATCACGGTGTGCTGGCTCCGGGGCACCCCGCCGCGGAAGACGAGCGTCTCGGTGCCCCGGCTCACCCCGGAGTACAGGGCGCGCACCAGGACCTCGTCCGGGGCGGGTTCGGGGAGGGTGACCTCGCGGATTTCCCCGTGGCCGGGTGAGCGGAGCCAGAACGCGCGGGCGGAGTGGTGCATCGGCGTCCTCCTGAACGATCGGGAAGCTGTTCACGTAACGGGTGGTGCACAGGCCGCGCACAGTACGCGGCGTTGATCGACTCTGTCACTCGGCCGGAGGGTGTGCGGTGGCCCTGAACGACATGTACGACGCGAGACTGCGGCAGGAGACCGCCGTGGGGGCGGGTGCGCAGGTGCTGCTGCTGGCGTCGCTCGGACCGGCGACCGGCATGGGGCCGGCCGGCTGGCTGACCGGGCTCGCCTTCGCGTTCACCACCTGGGTAGTGCTCCGCCGTGCCGGGCACCGCTGCCGGCTGCGGTGCCTCGGGCCGGCGAACCGGGTCACGCTGGGCCGGGCCGGTCTGGTCGGCGGGGTGACGGCGCTGGTCGCGGACTCCTTCGCGAGCGCGCCGCCGGTGACGGTGCTGGTCGCCCTGACCGCGGTGGCGCTGCTGCTGGACGGTGTGGACGGCCGGGTGGCCCGGCGCACCGGCACCGCCTCGGCGCTGGGCGCGCGGTTCGACATGGAGGTGGACGCGTTCCTGATCCTGGTGCTCAGCGTGTACGTGTCGACGCGGCTGGGCCCCTGGGTGCTGCTGATCGGCGCGATGCGCTACGTGTTCGTCGCGGCGGCCCGGTTCGCGCCGTGGCTGAGCGCGCCGCTGCCGCCGTCCTTCGCCCGCAAGACCGTGGCCGCCGCGCAGGGCGTGTGCCTGCTGGTGGCGGGCGCCGGACTGCTGCCGTACCCGGCGGACCTCGCGGTCGTGCTGCTCGCGCTGGGTTCGCTGGTGTGGTCGTTCGGGCGCGATGTGCGCTGGCTGCGGCGCACCGGGCGGGCGGCGGGCGGGGTACGGGCCGGTGGGGCGCGTCTGCCGGAGCCGGCGGCACGCTGAGCGGGGTTCAGGCCGGTTCGGGTGCCGTCTCGTGGCTGGGCCGGTGTCCGGGCAGGAGCAGGATCGCCGCCAGGGGCACAGCCGCCAGGGCCGCCCAGGGCAGCGCCGGGGGCAGGCCGAGGTCGAGGAGCGCGCCGGAGGCCGTGCTGCCGAGCAGGACCAGCAGGCCGGAGACGGAGGACAGGGCGCCGGTGTAGAGGCCGATGCGGCCGGGTTCGGCGAGGTCGGGCAGCCAGGCGCGGGCGACCGGCGCGACCAGCATCTGACCGGCGGTGAGCAGGACGACCAGGGCGGCGAGCGGGGCCAGGCCGGCGATGCCGGTGAGGCCGGCCGGGCGGGCCGCGGCGACGGCGGCGAAGCCGGCGCCGGTCAGCAGCAGCCCGGCGGCCAGCGAGCGGCGCGGGGTGAGCCGGCGGCCCGCCCAGCGGGTGACGGGCAGTTGGGCGCCCACCACCAGCAGGGAGGACAGCGCGAACAGCCAGGCGACCGGCGTCTGGGAGCCCCAGGCGCGCCGTACTTCGGCGGGCAGGGCGAGGTAGAGCTGGTTGTAGGCGAGCAGTTGGGCGCCGTAGCCGCAACACAGGGCGAGGAAGCGGCGGTTGCGCAGCAGCGGCCGGAGTCCGCCGCGCACGGCGACGGGTTCGCGGCCGGGGATGTGCCGGGGCAGCAGGACGGCGTGCCCGGCGAGTACGGCGGTGAAGACGGCCGCGCCGGCCAGGCAGACCGTGCGGAAGTCGGCCGTCAGCAGCAGGGCGCCCAGCAGCGGGCCGGTGAAGGCGCCCGCCTGCCCGGCCACGGTGAACAGGGCCAGTACCCGGGCGCGCGGCCCGTCGCCGGCCTGCTCCCGCAGGACGGCCTGCCGGGCGACCTCGGACTCCACGGCCGGGGAGAACAGCGCGGCGGCGCAGCCGATCAGCAGCACGGAGCCGATCACCGACCAGGTCCGTTCGGCGTGACCGAGCCAGGCGAACCCGGCGATGCGCAGCGCGCAGCCGGTGAGGACGACGGGCCGGACGCCGTACCGGTCGGCGAGGGCGCCGCCCACCACGAACAGCCCCTGCTGGCTGAAGGTGCGCAGCCCGAGGACGACCCCGACCAGCCAGCCGGCCATGCCGATCGCCGTGCCCAGGTGTTCGGCGAGGAACGGCAGTACGGCGAAGAAGCCGATGTTGAAGGCGAGTTGGGTGAGGATCAGCAGCCGCAGCAGTGGGGAGAGCGGGGTCCGGTCGGTGCGCGGGGCGTTCATCGGACGGGTTCCTCCCTCGCGGCGCCGGCGGGCCGGGCCGTTCGCGCCGCCGGCCCCTGCCCCGCGGCGCCGGCGGACCCGGCGGGGCGGCGGTGCAGGGCGCCCGCGGAGGTCACCGCCAGTGCGCCGAGGACGGCGAGGACGGCGGCGGGGGCGAGGACGGCCCAGGGAGCGCGCTCGGCGTAGGGCTGGTTCTCGGCGAGCAGCCGGCCCCACTCGGGGGACGGCGGCTGGGCGCCGAGGCCCAGGAAGCCGAGCGCGGCGAGGGCGAGCGCGGTGCCGGGCAGCCGCAGCAGGGCGTGCCGGGTGACGGACGGGACGACGGCGGGCAGGAGTTCGTGGCGCAGCAGGTACCAGCGGCCGGCGCCGAGGGCCCGGGTGGCGGTGAGGTGGAGGGTGGCGCGTTCCTGGCGGAGCAGGGCGGACGTGTGGGTGGCCAGCGGCGCCCAGGCGACGGCGGCGACGGCCAGCGCGGGGGTGGCCGGGCCGCCCCCGGTGACGGCGGTGACCAGCAGCGCGGCGAGCACGGGCGGTACGGCGTTGACGGTGTCGGCGAGCGGCCCGGACAGCCGGGGCAGCAGGCCGAGCAGCAGTCCGGCGAGCAGGGTGCCGGCGCTGATCACGAGCGCGAGCAGCAGGGTGTCCAGGGCGCCGTGGGCGACCCGGGCGAGCAGGTCGCGGCCGAGCGCGTCGGTGCCGAACGGGTGGGCCCAGGAGGGGGGGTGGAGGCGGGCGGTGGTGTCCAGGGCGAGCGGGTCGCGGGGCAGGCCGGCCGCGAGGACCGCGAACAGCGCCCCGCCGAGCAGCAGCGGCGGGGTGCGGCGGACGGCCGGGGTGAGCCGGGGCGGGGCGGGCAGGGCGCCGTCGCGCAGGGCCGGGCCGGTGAGCAGCCGGACGGCGAGGCGGGCCGCGCCGGTGGCGAGCGCGGCGAGCAGCAGCAGGGCGAGGGTGCCGGCCTGGAGGACGGGCAGGTCCTGGGCGAGGGCGGCCTGGAGGGTGGTGCGGCCGAGGCCGGGGATGTCGTAGAGCTGTTCCACGGCGACGGCGCCGCCGGTCATGCCGACGACGAACAGGGCGGTGTTGGGCAGCAGTCCGGGCAGGCAGCGGCGTACCGCCTGGCGGGCGATGCGCCCCCGGGGCAGTCCGCGCGCGGCGGCGGCGCGCGCCCAGGGTTCGGCGAAGGCGCCGGGCAGCTGGTCGTCGAGGAGCCGGCCGAGGACGGCTCCGGCGGGCAGGCCGAGGGCCAGCGCGGGCAGCACGGTGTACCGGGGCCCGTACCAGCCGAGGGCGGGCAGCCAGCCGAGCTGGACGCCGACGACGGTGGCGAGGACGGAGGCGGTGAGGAACTCCGGCAGGGTGGCGAGCATCGCGGAGCCGGTGCCGCCGGGCCGGGTCCGGCCGCCCCGGTACAGGGTGCGGGCGCAGACCGCGGCGGCGGTGCCGGCGGCCACCAGCAGGGCGACCGCCATGAGCAGCAGCGAGGCGCCGAGCGCCTGTACGACGACGGGCCCGGCCTCGGCCCCGGAGATCCAGGACCGGCCCGCGTCGCCGCGCGGCAGCCCGCCGAGCCAGCGCCCGAGCAGCGTCAATGGCCCGGCGTCCAGGCCGAGTTGGTCGCGGATGGCGGCGAGTACGGCGGGGTCCGGGTCGCGGTCCTGGGCGCGGGCCTTGAGGACGGTGAGCGCGGGGTCGGTGCGGCTGAGCCAGGGCAGCAGGCCGATCCCGCACACCAGGGCGGAGGCGAGCGAGGCCCGCCACAGCACGGTGCGCACGGGTCAGCGCCGGGTGCCGGTGCCGATGAGGGTGCGCTCGTAGGGGTCGAGCAGCACGCCCTTGACGGAGCGGCCGACGCCGGTGATGACGCGCTGGTGGACCAGCGGGACGACGGAGTCGGTGCCGAGGACGCGGGCCTCGGCGCGCAGGGCCGCGTCCTGCCGCTTGACGGTGTCGGCGGTGCGCTCGGCCTCGGCCACGGCCCGGTCGACGTCCTTGTCGCACAGCAGGGCCAGGTTGTAGTTGCCGGCGCAGGTGTAGTCGCCGGCGAGGATGGCGACCGGGTCGCCGGTGTCGACGAGGCTGTTGCGGGCGAGCACGAAGGCGTCGAACTTCCCGGCGAGGGCGTCGCTCTCCAGGCGCGCGTACTCGCGGACGACGAGTTCGACGCGGAAGCCGGCCTTCTCCAGCTGCTGCTTCAGCACCTGGGCGACCTCGGGGAGTTCGGGCCGGTTGTCGTAGGTGGCCAGGGTGATCCGGGTGCCCTCGGGCCGCTTCGGCGTGGCCCTGCCGACCGGCGCGGGGTGGCGGCCCTCGGCCCAGCCGACGGCGGGGCCGTAGATGCCGGTGCCGCGGTCGGCGTGGCCCTCGTAGACGTCCTTGGCGAGGGCGGAGGTGTCGACGGCGGCGCGGGCGGCGGCGCGCAGCCGCGCGTCCGCGAACGGTCCCGAGCGGTGGTTGAGCAGCAGGCTGGTGGTGCGGGTGGTGGCGGTCTCCCGGCGGGTGTCCGGCTGGAGCGTGGCGGCCTGGGCGACGGGGACGGCTTCGGCGATGTCGGTGTCCCCGCTGCGCAGGGCGTTGGTGCGGGCGGTGCCGTCGGGGACGAAGCGGACGTCGATGCCGGCGGCCTGGGCGCGTCCGCCCCAGTAGCCGTCGTAGCGGTCGAGGGTCGCGGAGGTGGCGCCGGTGACCTTCTTCAGGACGAAGGGGCCGGTGCCGGCGCCGGCCGGGTCGACGTGGTCCTTGTCCCGGTAGGCCTTGGCGGAGAGCACGGCGAGGCCGGGGCTGGAGAGCCTGAGCGGCAGGATGGGGTCGGGGCGGCCGGTGCTGACGCGTATGCGGTGCTTGTCCACGGCCCGGGCGGTGAGCGTCACTCCGGACAGGGCGGCCGGGGCGGGCCGGGCGTGGGCGGCCCGGCCGAGGGAGGCGGCCACGGCGTCGGCGGTGACCTCGGAGCCGTCGTGGAAGGTGGCCTCGCGCAGGGTGAACTGCCAGGTGCGGGCGTCCTGCCGGCGCCAGGAGGAGGCGAGGGCGGGGGCGGCGGTGCCGTTGCCGTCGAGTGCGGTGAGGCTCTCGGTGATGCCGAGCCGGCTCAGGATGGTGGCGTCGGCGCCGTACGGGGAGAGCCGTTCGGCGGGCGGGAAGGCGAGCGCGACGCGGAGCCGCGAGCCGTCGGCGGGCTTGCCGTCCGCCTCGCCGGAGGAGGCGAAGCAGCCGGCGAGGAGGGGCGTGGCGAGCAGGGCGGCGAGCAGGCGGGAAGGGCGCGGGGCAGGCATGGTCCTCGGTTCGTGCTGGATGGGGGGCGGCGTGTGGCCGGCTCCGGACGACGACAGATTACATGGAAATCATTTCCATTAAGCCGTCGCGCGCTCGGGGACGTCCACCGCGCCTCCGGTCCGCGTCAGGGGGATCTCGAAGTGGACGACGCTCTGCCCGCCCCCGGCGTCCTCGCGCTCGTCGTGCACGACCGTGCCGAGCGAGCGCCAGAAGGGTTCGGCGCCGGGCACGGTGGGGTCGGTGTGCAAGTACACGGACCGGTAACCGCCGTCCGCGGCGGCGAAGTCCAGCAGCCGGGCCACCAGTTCGCGGGCGATGCCCCGGCGCCGGTGACCGGGGCGCACGTACACGCGGCGCAGTTGCGCGGTCGTGCCGGAGGGGTACCGCTCGGCCAGCCGGGGCGGGTTCGGCGGCGACTGCGGGCCGCGCGAGTCGAGGGCGCCGGTGCCGACGACCCGCCCGCCCTCGTCCACGGCGACGAGCAGGGTGTGCCGGGCGGGCGCGAGGTAGTAGGCGGCCGGGTCCACGATGTCGGCGTGCCACCGGGGCACATATCCGGTGCCGAAGTCGTGGTAGACGGTGTCGAGCATGACGGACCTCGCACTGTCGAGGTCGTCGGCGGTCGCGGGCCTCACGCTATATGTACGCACTTGCACATCATATGCATCAAGCCCGAGGTCATGATCACAGGGCAACCTTCCCGCCCGCTCGGCCGTCGCCTCTGCGGAGGCGACGCCTCCGGGCCGCGCCCCGCGGTCTCCAGCCCCTTGAGCGAGACACCTTGACCGAGAGCACCACCACCCTGCGGGACGGGCACGCCCCCGTTCCGCCCCCTCCCGCGGAGATACGCGCCGAGCGCCGCCGGCTGATCGAGTCGATCCGCGCCCTGCGCCGTCTGCTGGACGGGCGCCGCGCCTTCGAACTCGCCGACCGGCGGCGGCTCAACCGCGAGGCCCGGGACCGCGGGCGCGCCGAGGCGGCCTGCGCGAAGACCCTGCAACGCGTCCACGAGCGGCGGCTGCGCCGGGAACGCTCCCTGGCCCGGCGGCTCGACGGCCTCGACGGCAAGCGGGAGCACCAGGAGCGGCGCGCCCTGATGGTGCTGCGCCGGGAGTCGATCGAGAGCTCGCTGCGCGCCACCCGGCTCACCACGAGCGACGTCAACGGCATCGGCGCGGGCCTGATCCGGGACCTCACCGCGGCCGGGATCCGCACGGCCGCCGACTTCACCCGGGTCAGCTGGGGCAAGGCGCCGAACGGCAAGGGGGGCGAGGTGCTGTACATCCACCGCCCGCACGGCCGCAAGGTGCACATCAACGGGATCGGGGAGCACCGCGGCCGACCGCTGATGGAGTGGCGCCGGGCCGCCGTGGCCCGCGCCAAGGCCCGGGCGCCGCAGGAGCTGCCGCCGGACCAGCGGCACCGCATCGCCGAGATCATCGAGGCCGAACGCGCCCGGCTCCAGGCGGAGGCGGCCGAGCTGCCCCGGGAGGCGGACGCGGCCCGCGAGGACGCCGTACGGCTGCGCACCGAGGCGCTGTCCCGGCTCACCGAGGCGGCACGCGAGGCCGCCCGACTGGCCGCCGAGCGCCGGGCGGAGTTCGACGCGATGGCCGAGCGACTGGCCGCCCTTCAAGCGGAACTCGCCGCCCACCGGGACCGGTACGGCGACGCGGGGCGTCGCCTCCGCCGCGCCCAGACCCGCGCCCTGCGCCCGCTCCCGGCCGTCCCGGCGCCCTACGTTCCCCCTGCTCCCCCTGCTCCCCCTGCTCACGGCGCGCACGGCGAGCCGGGCCCCGACGACGGCACCGGTTCCGGGGCGGGCGCGCCGGCCGACGGCCCCTGGGCCGAGGCGGCACCCGGCACCCATGTGCGCGCGAGCCTCGCCTGGCTGCTGCCCGTCGCCCTGTTCGCCCTGTTCACCGTGGCCGGGGTCGGCGAACTGGGCGACACCACGCCCCCGCTGTGGTTGCGGGTGGGTTCCCGGCTCGCCGCACTCGCGGCCACCACGGAACTGCTGCGGCTGTGGGTCCCGCGCAGACGCCCGTGGACGGCGGGCCCGATGCCGCCCGGCACCGGCGCACAGTGCGCCGGTGTGTTCCTCGCGCTGGTCGCGGCGGGCATGTTCGGGTCCGGGGACACGGGCGTCCTCGGGGCCGCCTGGACCACCGGCGGCCTGTCGGCACTGCTGCTGGCGACGGGGACCGTGCGCCGCGGGAAGGGCTGAACCCGGTCAGCCCTTCTGCTCGACCCGCACCCAGTCGATCTCGGCCTGCACTCCCCCGGAGGCGATTCTGTCGACGCTCGACTGGGGCAGCCCCCAGTAGGGCGCGGTGACCTTGTTCCAGCCGGCCGGGTAGGCGCCGCCGAGGGCGAGGTTCAGGATGAGGTACTGGTGGTGGTCGAAGACCCACTGGCCCCGGGTGGACTCCAGCTTGTTCCGGGTCGTCTCCTGGACCAGGCGGTCGTCCACGAAGAACCGCAGCGCCGTCGGGGTCCACTCGACCGCGTAGGTGTGCCACTGATCCGCGGTGCCGCCGCCGGGGTAGGTCTGGCGGGCGCCGATGTTGCCGTCCGCCGAGTAGCCGGGGCCGTGCAGGGCGGAGCTGGTCCAGTCCGGGTAGCCGATGTTCTCCATGATGTCGGTCTCGCCGGAGGCCGGCCAGGACACGGCAGGGTCGTCGACGTCGCTGCCGAGCAGCCAGAAGGCCGGCCAGAACCCGTCCCCGACGGGCAGTTTCATCCGGGCGCTGACCTTGCCGTAGGTGAAGTCGAGGTGGGTGTGGGTGTCGACGCGGCCGGAGGTGAAGTCGTAGGTCCCGCCGCCCGCCCGGGTGCAGCCCTTGCAGTACTTCGCCTTCAGGACCAGGCTGCCGTCGCGGGTGCCGATGGTGTCCGGGGAGTCGACGTACGCCTGGGACTCGCCGTTGACCGGGCCCATCTCGGTGCCGGTGCGCACCACCCGCCACTTGGAGCGGTCCAGGGCGGCGCCGGTGAAGTCGTCGAAGAAGGTGGTGCGGTAGCCGCCCGACGGGTCGGCCGGGAGCGCCGGGTACGCGGCGGACGCGCTGCCGCCCGTGCCCCAGACCTGGAACTCGTAGAGGGAGTAGCCGAACTGGGCGGTGGCGGGGGCCGGGTTGTAGAAGGAGCGGCGCTCCTTGCCGAGCATGCGGACGTAGCGGCCCGTCGCGGGCGAGGGCAGCCGGACCGAGTCGTGCAGGCCGGCCGCGTCGGAGGGTGCCTTGACGTCGGCGCGGCGGGCGGCGATGTCGGCGGGCGAGGGTTCGTACACCGTGCGCCAGGTGCGGTTGTCGTCGGACACCTGGAGGAGGTAGTCGACGGCGTAGGCCGACTCCCAGTAGAGGTCGACCGTGTCGATGACGGACGGCGCGCCGAGGTCCACCGACACCCAGCGGTCCGCGTTCCAGTCGCTGGACCAGCGGCTGGCATCGCCCTTCAGGCTCGTGGGCCAGCCGCCGTCGGTGAGGAACGCCGGTGAGTGGCCCGCGTCCTGGTAGTAGTTGGCGTACGCCGGGTGGTTGAGGGCGAGGTTGGTGCGGGTGGTGGAGGCCGGGGCCGGTTCGCCGCCGTAGACCTTGAAGCTCCACAGCGAGTAGCCGTAGGGCGTGGCGCGTTCCAGGCCGCGCAGCCGGACGTAGCGGCCGGTGACCTCCTGGGGGTGGGTGTACGCGGTGACCGAGCCGCCGGTGCCGGCGGTCTCGGTGTAGAAGGGCGTCCAGTCGGTGCCGTTCTTCGAGACCTCCAGGACGTAGCGCTTGCCGTAGGCGGCCTCCCAGTCGAGGGTGACGCGGTCGACCCGGAGCACGGCGCCGAGGTCGATGCGGATCCAGGCGCCGTCGGTGAAATCGCTGGACCAGCGGGTGCCCGCGTCGCCGTCGAAGGCCAGGCCGGGGCCGGTGCCGGCGTTCTCGCTGCCGGAGGCGGTGACGGCGGCCGGGTTCAGCGCGTAGGCGGCGGCCGCCCGGTCGGTGTCCCAGCCGACGGCGGCCGGGGCGGCGGAGGCGGGGGTGGGGGCGGCCAGCAGCGGGCCCGAGGACAGCAGGGCGGTGGCGGCGAGGGCGGCGAGCAGGGTGCGGGATCGCATGCGGCTCTCCTTGCGAGTGGTTGTCGTGCGCATGACATATCTGGGGTGCGGTGCGCCGGTGGACACGGACTCCCCTGCCGTGTCCACCGGCCGTCCGGGCCGGGCTCAGGCGGCCCGGCGGATCAGGCCGCCCGGCGGGTCAGGCCGCCCGGCGGGTCAGGCCGCGGTGGGCGCGGACGAGGTCCGCGTACCGCCGGCCGCTGCCCTTGATCGTGCGGACCTGGGTGTCGTAGTCGACGTGGACCAGCCCGAACCGCTTGTCGTAGCCGTACGCCCACTCGAAGTTGTCCAGCAGGGACCAGGCGAAGTAGCCGGCCAGCGGGGCGCCCCGGCGGGCGGCGGCGGCGCAGGCCGCGAGGTGGCGCTCCAGGTATTCCTGGCGTTCGGGGTCCGCCACGCTGCCGTCGGGGCGTACGACGTCCGGGAAGGCGGAGCCGTTCTCGGTGACGTACAGCGCGCGGGCGCCGTACTCCTCGGTGAGCCGGAGCAGCAGCGTCTCGATGCCGGAGGCGTCGATCTCCCAGTCCATGCCGGTGCGCGGGACGCCCTCGCGCCGGACGGAGCGGGTGTACGGTGCCGGCCCTTGAGGGTCGTCGGCGACGTACTGCGGGAAGTAGTAGTTCAGGCCGAGCCAGTCCAGCGGAGCCGCGATGGTCGCCAAATCAGCGTCCTTCAACGGGAGTTCGACGCCGTAGGTGTCCACCATGTCGGCCGGGAAGCCGCGGCCGTGCACGGGGTCGAGCCACCAGCGGTTGACGTGGCCGTCCTGCCGGCGGGCCGCCGCCACGTCCTCGGGGCGGTCGGTGGCCGGGTGCACGGTGGAGAGGTTGTTGACGATCCCGACCCGGGCGCCTGGGGCGGCGGCGCGGACCGCCTGGGCGGCCAGGCCGTGGCCGAGGAGCAGGTGGCAGGAGGCGCGGACGGCCGCGGTCAGATCCGTCCAGCCCGGCGCCATCGTGCCTTCGAGATGGCCGATCCAGGCCGAGCACAAGGGCTCGTTGAGGGTGGTCCACAGGGTGACGCGGTCACCGAGGCGGCCGGCGACGACGGAGGCGTACTCGGCGAACGCCTGCGCGGTGTCGCGCTCCGGCCAGCCGCCGCGGTCCTGGAGCACCTGGGGCAGGTCCCAGTGGTAGAGGGTGACGGACGGCGTGATACCCGCCTCCAGCAGCGCGTCCACCAACGCGTCGTAGAAGGCGAGGCCCTTGGCGTTCACCGGGCCGGTGCCGCCGGGGACCACCCGGGGCCAGGCCACGGAGAACCGGTAGGCGTCGACGCCGAGTCGCCGCATCAGGCCGATGTCCTCGCGCCAGCGGTGGTAGTGGTCGCAGGCGACATCGCCGTTGTCGTCGTTCGCGATCTTCCCCGGGGTGTGCGAGAAGGTGTCCCAGATCGAGGGCGAACGGCCGTCCTCGGCCACGGCCCCCTCGATCTGGTACGCCGCGGTGGCCGTGCCCCACAGGAAGTCGGGCGGGAAGGCGGCGAGGTCGATGGGTTCGGACACGGAAGTCCCTTCGGGATCAGGGGTGGGGGTCACTTGACGGCACCCGCCGTCAGCCCCGCGACGAGATAGCGCTGGAGCAGCAGGAACCCGGCCACCACGGGCACGCTGACGACCAGCGAGGCGGCCATGATCTGGTTCCAGTAGACGTCGTTGAGGGTGGAGTAGGCCTGGAGGCCGACGGCGAGGGTGCGGGTGGTGTCGTTGGTCATGACCGACGCGAAGAGCACCTCGCCCCAGGCGGTCATGAAGGCGTAGACGGCGACCGCGACGATTCCGGGGACGGCGGCCGGCACGACGATCCGCAGCAGCGCCTTCAGCGGGCCGCAGCCGTCCACCATCGCCGCCTCGTCCAGGTCGCGCGGCACCGAGTCGAAGTACCCGATCAGCATCCAGATGGAGAACGGCAGCGAGAAGGTGAGATAGGTCAGGATCAGCCCGCCGCGCGAACCGAACAGGGCGATGCCGGTGGCGTTGCCGATGTTGACGTAGAGCAGGAACAGCGGGAGCAGGAAGAGGATGCCGGGGAACATCTGCGTCGACAGCACGGTCACCGTGAAGACGCGTTTGCCGCGGAAGTCGTAGCGGCTGACGGCGTAGGCCGCGAACACGGCGATGACGACCGAGCAGACGGTCGCCGCGCCCGCCACGATCAGCGAGTTCACGAAGTACCGCGCGAGCGGGACCGTCGACCAGATGTCGATGTACGGGCGGAGGGTCAGCTTGCTGGGCAGCCAGCGGAATTCGCCGCTGACGTCCGCGAGCGGCTTCAGCGAACTGGAGATCATCACGTAGACCGGGACCAGCACGAACCCGGCGAGCAGGGTGAGGAAGATCCGCCGGATCCACAGGAACGAACGCGCCGGCGCCATGGGCGAGCGGACGGGTGTCGCCGGCGTGCGGGCGGGTGCCGCCGGTGTGCGGGTGGCTGTCGCCGGCGTGCGGGTGCTAGACATCGGCGGCCCTCCGTCCGCGTGAGGTGAGCAGCAGGTAGCCGCCCGTGACGACGAGCAGGAAGAGCAGCAGCAGGACGGACATGGCGGAGCCGGTGCCGAAGTTCCAGGTGACGAAGGAGGACTGGTAGATGTGGACGGAGACGAGGTCGGCGGCCTCGGGCGCGGACTTGCCGAACAGCACGTACGGCGTGTTGAAGTCGTTGAACGTCCACAGGAACAGCACCAGGACGAGGACCTGGTTGACGGGGCGCAGCGCGGGCAGGGTGATGCGGCGGATCCGCTGCCACGTCCCGGCGCCGTCCAGCGCGGCGGCCTCGTACAGTTCGCCGGGGATGTTCTGCAGCCCGGCGGTCACGATGAGGAAGGCGAACGGCCAGCCCTTCCACACCGAGACGGTCAGCAGGGCGTAGAAGCTGTTGTCGCCGATGAGCCAGAAGGAGGGCTTGTCGGTGAGGTGCAGCTGGTCGTGCAGGACGTGGTTCACCAGGCCGTTGTCGTGCTGGAACATGAACACCCAGGTGATGACGGCGGTGTAGACGGGCAGCGCGTACGGCACCAGGAACAGGGCGCGCAGCAGTCCGCGGCCGCGGAAGGTGTCCTGCATGAAGACCGCGGCGGCGGTGCCGATCAGCCAGCACAGGCCCACCGACAGCAGGGTGAAGCCGACGGTGACGAGGAACGAGTGCAGCAGGGCCTCGCCCACGGGGGCGTCGAAGTCCACCGACACCTGGTAGTTGCCGAGGCCGGACCAGGGGGCGGTGCCCCAGTCGCGGATGTAGAACTGGGTGAGTTCCTTGAAGCTCATCACGACGCCGATGACCATCGGCACCAGGTGGACGAGGAGTTCGAGCAGCAGGGCGGGCAGGAGCAGCAGGTACGGCAGCGAGATACGGCGCAGCCGGCCGGGGCGGCGGGGTGCGCGCGCCGCCACCCCGGACGGGGCCTGGCGCACCGGCTCCTTGAAGGCGGTGGTGGTCATCGTCGGTTCACGCCGCCGGCATCTGCTGCTGGGCCTTGCGCAGCTTGGCCTCGACCGAGCCGGCGGTCACCGGCCGCCCGGCGGCGGCGTCGGCGAACAGCTCCTTGACGGCCGTACCGACCGTCGTCTCGAACTGCGACTCGGACGGGACCTGCGGCAGTGCGGCGGCACTGGCGGCCAGGGTGTTCTTCAGTACGGCGGTGTCCGGGGCGGTGAACGCGGGGTCCGCTTGAGCCGACTTGACCGGCGGGATGGCGCTGTAGGCCTTGTTGAGGATCTTCTGCTCCTCGTCTGACGTCATGAACTTCACGAACTTCTTGGCGCCGTCGAGGTTGTCGGTGTTCTTGAAGACGGCCATGTTGATGCCCATGACCGGCGAGTTGACCTGGGCGCCGCCGCCGGGCGTACCGGAGATCACCGGCACGGGCGCGATGCCGTAGGCGTCCCCGCTCATCCCCTGGGACTTGAGGTTGGCGGAGGCGGTCTGCCACAGCAGCATGGCCTGCTTGCCCTTGGCGAAGTCGCTGACGGACTGGTTCTGCGCGTACTCGGCGTCACCGGCCGGGATGACCTTGTCCTCGGCCATCAGATCGACGTAACTCTTGACCGCGTCGACCACCTTGGGGTTGGTGAAGTCGGGCTTGCCGTCGGCGGTGAAGAAGTCGGCGCCGCGCTGCTTGGCGAAGACGAAGACGTGGTGGATGTTCTCCGACAGGTTCGCGCCCTCGGCGCCCAGCGGGGACTTGCCCTTGGCCTTGATCTTCTTGCCGGCGGCGACCAGTTCGTCCCAGGTGGCCGGGGGCTTGGAGATGCCGGCCTCGGCGAAGATCTTCTTGTTGTAGTAGAGGGCGTACGCCATCGAGTACAGCGGGACCGCGGCCGGGTCCTTGCCCTGGACGCCGGTCGAGCCGAGCGCGGTCTCGGCGAACCGGTCCCGCCCGCCGATCGCGGCGAAGTTCTTCTCGTCCCAGGGCAGCAGCGCGCCGGTCGCCTGGAGGGAGGCGCTCCAGGTGTTGCCGATGTTCAGCACGTCCGGGCCCTGGCCCGACGTGGTGGCGGTCAGGATCCGGTTGAGCAGGTCCGACCAGGGCACGACCTCCAGCTCGACCTTGATGCCGGTTTGCTGCTCGAACTTGTCCAGCTCGGGCCGGAGCACCTTCTTGTCCGCCTCGATGCTGGCCCCCTGGTTGGACGCCCAGTACGTCAGCGTCTTCGGCGAGTCGTTGGACCCGCCGCCGGTGGCCGATCCGCCTCCGCAGGCCGTGGCCGCGAGGGCGAGTGACAGGGTGACGGCGCCTACGGCCGCGGCTCGGATGCTGCGCATGCGTCCCGGTGTCCCTTCGGGGGTTGCACTCATGACTTAATTTAGGACGTGAGTTAATCCGGCGCGGGGGCGATCGTCAAGGGATTCGACAGGTGATCGTCGGGGAGCGCGGGCGCGCGCGGCCCGGGTTGGGCCGGTGGGCCGGGCCGATGAGGGCGGCGCCGGGCCCGCCTCAGGGCGAGCCGGGCCGATGAGGGCGGCCGGGCCGGTGGGGCCCAGCCCGGCGAGGCGTCGACGGCCGGCCCGGCGCGATACCGACGGACGCATACCGGCGGCCGGCCCGCGCGATCCCGCACCCGGCCGGCACCATGCCTGCGCCCGGCCTGGTGCCGTGACCGGTAGGGTTCACCGGTGCGACACCGCCTGGCAGTGTCCTCGTTGAGCGAGGAGCAGTCAGGGAGGGAGTGGGATGGGACCGTCGGATTGGGTCGGCGTCGCCGAGGAGGGCGCCCGTCAGCAGCGCCGGAAGAGGCGCGCCGTGTATTCCGTGATTGCCCCAGTGAGGGCGTACTACTCCAACACCGACCAGGAGAGCGGTGCGATACTGGGTGAACTATCGGAGTTGATCTGCCGGGTTGAGCAGTGCGGCTGGACGCTGGGGCAGGTGAGTCCCATCTCCCACAGCTACGGTTCCTCCTCCCCTAACCACGTCAGCGCACTTTTGATCTTTCGCGCGGCGGACGAGTAGTGCTGTGACCGCGTCGGCTCACCCGGTTGGCCAAGCCCACGCGGTCACAGCACTAGCGAGCTCCCGGCACCCGGCCCGGGAGGTGCCGACACCCGGCCCGACCGATGTCGGTGTCCCCGGGCCGGTCTCCGTCGACCGGTCAGCTCTCGCGCACGGGTTCCCGCAGGCCGGCCGCCTCTCCCCCGACGCCTGTCGCCACTTCCTCAACTCCTGTCGCCGGTTCCTCGATGCCGGCCGGCGCCCTGCCCGTGCGGCCGAGTTCGGGCAGGACGGTGAGCAGGCCTACTGCGGCGAGGCCGGCGCCGAGCCAGAGCGGGGCGCGCAGGCTCCACAGGTCGATGGCGACGGCACCGAGGGACGAGCCGAGGATGACGCCGAGCGTGATGAAGGAGGAGTGGACGGTGTTGACCAGCGGCCCGGCGTTGCCCGCGCGCTGCACCCGGGTGACCATCGCCGGGTTCATGGTGACGCCCACCAGACCGATGCCCAGCATGCAGACCACGGCGGGGGCGGGCACCTCGGCGAAGAGGGCGAAACCGGCCAGGAAGAGCAGGCCGAGCACCAGGCCGACGGCGAGGACCGGCAGGGTGTGGCGGTCGGCGAACCGCCCGACGACCGTATTCCCGACGACGGTGGCGGCGCCGTAGGCGATCAGCAGCAGCGGGACGGTGCCCGCGGAGAAGCCGGTGAGACCGGTGAGGATGGGGTTGAAGTAGCTGAAGGCGGAGAAGGTGGCGCCGATGATCAGCGTGCTGGTGGCCAGCGCCAGCCACAGCCGGGGCCGGGCGAAGACACCGGCCTCGGCGCGCAGACCCCCGCCCGGGGCGGCGACGAGGCGCGGCACACCGGCCGCGGTGGCCGCGGCGGCGGCCAGGGCGAGTGCCGAGACGGCCCAGAACGCGGCGCGCCAGCCGAGCCGTTCACCGATCAGGGTGGACAGCGGGAGCCCGAGCAGGGTGCCGAGCATCAGCCCGTTCATCGCCACGGCGATGGCCCGGCCCCGGATCTCGGGCCGGGTGAGCCGGGCGCACAGCGAGATGGCGACGCCGAAGAAGGCCTGGGAGGCGACGCCGGTCACGACACGGGCGACGAGCATGGTGGCGTAGCCGGTCGCGGTGGCGGCGAGCACATTGCCGGCCAGGAAGACGGCGAACAGCACCAGCAGGGCGGTACGGGGCGGGAGTTTCATCACCGCCACGGTGAGCACCGGGCCGCCGAGGGCCATGGCGGCGGCGAACGCGGTGATGAGATAGCCGATCTGCGGAACGGTGGCGTGCAGGCCGGCGGCCATCTGCGGCATCAGGCCGGCGACCGCGAACTCACTGGTCACCATGGCGAAGATGCCGAGCGCCAGGACGTAGACGGCACGGGGCACGGTGGTTACTCCTTCGGGTACGGACCCGCGCTGGATGGCGGGCACCTCAGTTACGTACTGATCTGTCCAAAACGCGGACATGCGTGGGTCACGACAGGGAATTTTGGACAGAGAAGTTCAAAAATGGGTCGACGACAAGGACCACGACACGCCACGCCCTCCCCACCGACCCGGCGAACGGGGCCCGACAGCCGGACAGGGTCAGCCAGCCGGACGGAGTCAGGCAGTCAGCGCGTCGAGGGCGATCGCGGCGATGGCGTCCAGCGCGGCCCGGTCGGCGCCGCCCTGGGCGGAGACGCGCAGGCCCGCGATGGTGGCGTTGAGGAACCGGGCCAGGTCGCCCGCGTCCCGGGCGGAGGTGATGCTGCCGTCACGCCGGCCGGCCTCGACGGCGGCACGCAAGGAGTCCAGCCGACGGGCCGTGTCCCGCTCCAGCATCCCGGCCGCGACGGCGTCACGTCCGGCGAGTTCGATGGTGGTGTTCACACCGAGACAGCCCAGGCTGCGGCCGGTGGGCCGGTTCTCGGCGTCACCGTCGAGCACCCGGGCGAACAGGGCGCGGATCCGGTCGGCACCACTGAGCGCCGGATCCTCCAGCACGGCCAGCTGCCCCGCGTTCATGGTGGTCATATAGCGGTGCAGGACGCGCTGGAACAGGGCTCGCTTGCTCTTGAAGGTGTTGTAGATGCTGCTGCGCCCCAGTCCGGTGGCGGCACACAGATCCTCGGTGGAGGTGGCCTCATACCCCTTCCGCCAGAAGGTCCGCATCGCAGCGTCCAGAGCCTGCTCTTCGTCGAACGTCCTCGGTCGGGCCATACCCAGAGCCTACGATTTTGGACCGCCCATTGCAATATGGCACTCCGCCACCCACCTTCGGAAGGCTCACCGGTACGACTTCGGCGGAGCCGCCTTCCACGCTCGGTCCAGGGAATTGTCCCAAGTGCCGTCGCGGTCATAACTGGCGGCCCGGCAGCCTCGGGACATGGGTGCCGCGGCGATGTGGAGCCAGGGAGCGTCCCCGATCCGGGCTATGGCGTGACCGCAGTACCGGCACTCCGCGTGACTCATCAACTCACCCGTCAAGCGGTCGAGTTGTGCGGTGCGGTCCGCCGCCTCCTCTCTGATGCCCCGCAGCACCTCCTCGGCGGTGGCGATCCCCGCCGAATCGATCAGGTCGCGCACGAGTGCCGCCGCCTCGATCGCGATGTCGGCCCGCCGCGCGGCGTCGACCAGGCTCTGCGCGCCATCGCGGTCGGGCGACTTGCGCACCGTTCGCTCCGCCAACGCGATCGACGGACGATCGGACACGGGCGGCCGACCACCGCCGGCCTGGTCGTGCGCGACCCCGTCCCTCAGACGCCTGCGGGCCACTTCGAAGGCCCATGCCTCGGTGGACGCCTTCTTCGCGACGTTGAAGTGCGTGCTGGTCGCGGCGTCCATGACCGTATGGAACTCGCGCATCAGCGCTCCCCAGTGGTCGCCGCCGGCGAAGTCCCCCGGACTCCAGCCGTAGTGGCGTACGAGCTCGTCGCGGACCCGGTCGAAATGGTGCAGACTCTTCCGCACCGGTCCCGATGTGTCGATGCGGAGGCCGACGCGTTCCGCCTTGGCCAGCATCTCCGGCTCCACGCCCTGCCACTTCATATGGCCGTCGCGTTCGCATGCGTAGTCGACCCAGGACCAGAACGCCTCGGCATCCGCGACATCGGGGGCCTCCCGGTGGTGGCGCGGGCAGAGGAGGGCGAAGTTGCGCACATCGTTGGAACCACCGAGCGATTCCGGAACCACATGAGCCCTTTCCACCGGCGCCTGCCAGCAGATCAGACAGATCGGCTCATCGAGACCGAGATAGTCGGCGATGGCCCGGAGCGAGGGCCTCGACCGGCGCCGGTCGGGTTCACTCTCCCGGTTGCGCACGGGCAGGTCGCGGTGATCGTAGGCGTGTTCACGGTCGGGGTCCCTTATGTTCAGGACGTCGGGGAGGTCCTCGCGTTGCGGCTCGGGGTTGCTCGCCCGGTAGAGCGGTGTACTGATCTCCGTGAGGTACGGGCCGAGGAATCCCCGGACGAAGTCCTGGATGATCTCCAGGGCATCGGCGTCGTAGTCACCGGCGGCGTTGCGATGCCCCTGGACATCCAGGAAGAGGTGACGAGGGGCGCCGGGGCTCGCCGCCGCCGCCTTCTTGAGGATCGAGAAGAGGCGGGTGGCGCACTTGGTGAAGTCCTCTTCCACCCGCATGTCGTGATACAGCGCGATGCCTTTCGGCTGCGCCGCTCCCTCAGGTGGGGTCGTGTTCCGCCTTGCCTCGCGGCGGGCGGAGCGCCGGGCGGCCATCGGCTTCTGCGGGCTGTCGTCCATGGCCGCACAGTAGGCCCCACCACTGACAACCGGCCCTCCCCCGGCTCCTCCGCACAGGGAAGCGGGTGACCTGCTCGGCTGTTGGTCACGCCGCAGCCGGAGAAACAGAAAGACCCCAGATCGACTGGGGTCTCTCGCTGGTGTCCGAGGGGGGACTTGAACCCCCACGCCCGATAAAGGGCACTAGCACCTCAAGCTAGCGCGTCTGCCATTCCGCCACCCGGACCAGGTGTCTGCCGCCTTGCGGGGCGTGTTCCCCGCGGCGACATGGACAACAATACCAAGGTTTCGGAGTGCGTTTCACCTGCGTATCCACCGCCCGGCGGCAACCGGCAACGCCCCCACCTGCGCAGCCCGCCCGTCGCGCACGGTCCGCGAGGGCGGCGGCACAGAGCGCGACGGGCCGGAATCCGCCGAGCGCCGTGGCCGAAAGCGCCCACGCCCCCTGGACACCGCCCGCCGGATGAGGGATAACGAGTCCATACAGTATTCGTCGACTGTATGCAATCTCCTGTATGCACACCTCGGCAAGGGAGAGGACCTCGCCATGCCCCAGTCCCAGGACGCCCACCCCGCCCCGGACCTGATCTCCGGCGGCCATCTCGTCGCCAAGGCGCTGAAGGCCGAAGGGGTCGACCGCGTCTACACCCTGTGCGGCGGCCACATCATCGACATCTACGACGGTTGCGTGGACGAGGGGATAGAAGTCGTCGACGTCCGGCACGAGCAGGTCGCCGCGCACGCCGCCGACGGGTACGCCCGGATCACCGGCAAACCGGGCTGCGCCGTGGTCACCGCGGGCCCCGGCACGACCGACGCCGTCACCGGCGTCGCCAACGCCTTCCGCGCGGAGTCCCCGATGCTGCTCATCGGCGGCCAGGGCGCGCTCGCCCAGCACAAGATGGGGTCCCTCCAGGACCTGCCGCACGTCGACATGATGACGCCGATCACCAAGTTCGCGGCGACCGTGCCGGACACCGCCCGCGCCGCGGACATGGTGTCGATGGCCTTTCGCGAGTGCTACCACGGCGCCCCCGGCCCCTCCTTCCTGGAGATCCCCCGGGACGTCCTCGACGCCAAGGTGCCGCGCGAGCGGGCCCGGGTGCCGCAGGCCGGCGCCTACCGGGCCTCGACCCGCTCGGCCGGCGACCCGGAGGCGGTCGAACGGCTGGCCGACCTGCTGGTGCACGCCCGGAAACCCGCCGTCCTGCTGGGCAGCCAGGTGTGGACGACCCGCGGCACCGAGGCCGCCGTCGAGCTGGTGCGCACCCTGAACATCCCGGCGTACATGAACGGCGCCGGACGCGGCACCCTCCCGCCCGGCGACCCGCACCACTTCCAGCTCTCCCGCCGGTACGCCTTCTCGCACGCCGACGTCATCGTGATCGTCGGCACCCCGTTCGACTTCCGCATGGGTTACGGCCGGCGCCTCTCCCCCACCGCCACGGTCGTGCAGATCGACCTCGACTACCGCACGGTGGGCAAGAACCGTGACATCGGCCTCGGGATCGTCGGCGACGCGGGACTGGTCCTGAGGGCCGTCACCCAGGCCGCGTCCGGACGGGCCGACGGCGGGGCCGTGCGGCGCAAGGAGTGGCTGGACGAACTGCGCGCGGTGGAGCAGGCCGCCCTCGACAAGCGGCTGCCGCAGCTCAGGTCCGACGCCTCGCCCATCCACCCGTACCGGCTGGTCAGCGAGATCAACGACTTCCTCACCGAGGACTCGGTCTACATCGGCGACGGCGGCGACATCGTCACCTTCTCCGGGCAGGTCGTCCAGCCCAAGTCGCCCGGCCACTGGATGGACCCGGGCCCGCTCGGCACCCTCGGCGTCGGCATCCCCTTCGTGCTCGCCGCCAAGCAGGCCCGCCCGGACAAGGAGGTGGTCGCCCTCTTCGGCGACGGTGCCTTCTCGCTGACCGGCTGGGACTTCGAGACCCTCGTCCGCTACGACCTGCCGTTCGTCGGCATCGTCGGCAACAACTCCTCCATGAACCAGATCCGTTACGGCCAGGCCGCCAAGTACGGCAAGGACCGCGAGCGGGTCGGCAACACCCTCGGCGACGTGCCGTACGACAAGTTCGCGCAGATCCTGGGCGGTCACGGCGAGGAGGTCCGCGACCCGGCCGACATCGGCCCCGCCCTGCGCCGGGCCCGCGAGTCCGGGAAGCCGTCGCTGATCAACGTCTGGGTCGACCCGGACGCGTACGCCCCCGGAACCATGAACCAGACGATGTACAAGTGAGGTGAACGCCCATGACCGCCAGGGCACTTGAGGGCATTCGCGTCCTCGACATGACCCACGTCCAGTCCGGACCGTCCGCCACCCAGCTGCTCGCCTGGCTCGGCGCGGACGTCGTGAAACTGGAGGCACCGACCGGCGACATCACCCGCAGGCAGCTGCGGGACCTGCCGGACGTCGACTCCCTGTACTTCACGATGCTGAACTGCAACAAGCGCAGCATCACGCTGAACACCAAGACCGAGCGCGGCAAGGAGATCCTCACCGAGCTGATCCGCCGCTCGGACGTCATGGTCGAGAACTTCGGGCCGGGCGCGGTCGACCGGATGGGCTTCGGCTGGGACCGCGTCCGGGAGATCAACCCGCGGATCGTGTACGCCTCCATCAAGGGGTTCGGGGACGGCCCGTACACCCGGTTCAAAGCCTACGAGGTCGTGGCGCAGGCCATGGGCGGGTCGATGGCGACCACCGGTTTCGAGGACGGGCCGCCGCTGGCGACGGGGGCCCAGATCGGGGACTCGGGGACGGGGGTGCACACCGTGGCCGGGATCCTCGCGGCCCTGTTCCAGCGGGAGCGGACCGGACGCGGGCAGCGGGTCGACGTGGCCATGCAGCACGCCGTGCTCAACCTGTGCCGGGTGAAGCTGCGCGACCAGCAGCGGCTGGCCCACGGGCCGCTTCCCGAGTACCCCAACGAGGACTTCGGCGAGGAGGTCCCCCGCTCGGGCAACGCCTCCGGCGGCGGTCAGCCGGGCTGGGCGGTCAGGTGCGCGCCGGGCGGCCCGAACGACTACGTGTACGTCATCGTCCAGCCCGTCGGCTGGCGGCCGATCACCGAGCTCATCGGCCGGCCCGAACTCGCCGACGACCCCGAGTGGGCCACGCCGGAGGCCCGGCTGCCGAAGCTGAACAAGATGTTCCAGCTGATCGAGGAGTGGTCGGCCACGCTGCCCAAGTGGGAGGTGCTTCAGCGGCTGACCGCGCACGACATCCCCTGCGGGCCGATCCTGTCCACCAAGGAGATCATCGAGGACGCCTCGCTGGCCGCCGACGGCATGGTGGTCCGCGTCCCGCACCCCGAGCGCGGCGAGTTCGTCACCGTCGGCAGCCCGATCAAACTCTCCGACTCCCCCGTGGAGGTGACCTCCTCGCCCCTGCTCGGCGAGCACAACGAAGAGGTCTATGCCGGTGAACTGGGCCTTAGCGACACAGAGTTGAGCCTGCTGAAGTCGGACGGGGTGATCTGAGGTGACGGACGAGGACCGGGTGGCACGGGTGCGGGAGCTGCTGGAGTCGGTGCGGGCCGAGGGCCGTACCGCGCTGACCGCGCCCGAGGGCAGGGTGGTCGCCGACGCCTACGGGATCGCCGTACCGGGCGAGGAGCTGGCCAGGGACGTGGACGAGGCGGTGGCCGCGGCGGCGCGGCTGGGCGGGCCGGTGGTGCTGAAGATCGTCTCCCCGGACATCCTGCACAAGACCGAGGCCGGCGGGGTCGTCGTGGGGGTGGAGGGCGCGGACCGGGTACGGGCCGCGTTCCACGAGATCGTCGGCAACGCGCGCGCCTACGACGCCGGGGCCCGTATCGAGGGCGTGCTGGTGCAGGAGTTGCTGCCGGCGGGCCAGGAGGTCATCGTCGGCGCGGTCACCGATCCGGCCTTCGGGAAGGTGGTGGCGTTCGGGCTGGGCGGGGTGCTGGTGGAGGTGCTGAGGGATGTGACGTTCCGCCTCGCTCCCGTCTCGGCCGACGAGGCGCTGTCGATGCTCGACTCCATCCGGGCGGCAGGAATCCTGCGCGGGGTCCGCGGGCGGGCCGGGGTGGACCGGTGGGCGGTGGCCGAACAGATCCGGCGGGTGTCCCGACTGGTCGCGGACTTCCCCGAGATCGGGGAGGTGGACCTCAATCCGGTGATCGCCACGGACCGGGGCGCGGTCGCCGCCGACATCCGGATCATTTTCGCCGAGCGGCAACCCGCACCACGGCGGACGTACGGCCGCGAGGAGATCCTCGCCTCGATGCGCCGGCTGATGCACCCGCGTTCGGTGGCGGTGATCGGCGCCTCCAACGAGCCCGGGAAGATCGGCAATTCGGTGCTGCGCAACCTCCTCGACGGCGGGTTCGCGGGTGACATCCACCCGGTGAATCCCCGGGCCGACGACATCCTGGGCCGCAAGGCGTACCGGAGCGTCGCCGACGTGCCCGGCGAGGTGGACGTGGCCGTCTTCGCCATCCCGGCCCGGTTCGTGGCCGCGGCGCTGGAGGAGGCGGGGCGCAAGGGGATTCCCAACGCCGTGCTCATCCCGTCCGGGTTCGCGGAGACCGGCGAACACGCGCTCCAGGCGGAGCTGGTGGAGATCGCCGAGCGGTACGGCGTACGCCTGCTCGGCCCGAACATCTACGGCTACTACTCCACCTGGCAGGACCTGTGCGCCACGTTCTGCACGCCCTACGACGTCAAGGGCCCGGTGGCGCTGACCTCGCAGTCCGGTGGCATCGGCATGGCCGTCCTCGGCTTCGCGCGCACCACGCGGACGGGCGTGTCGGCGATCGTCGGCCTCGGCAACAAGGCGGATCTGGACGAGGACGACCTGCTGACCTGGTTCGGCGAGGATCCGCACACCGAGTGCGTCGCCATGCACCTGGAAGACCTCAAGGACGGGCGGGCGTTCGTGGCGGCGGCCCGCGAGGTCGTGCCGAAGAAGCCGGTGGTGGTGCTGAAGGCGGGCCGTACGGCGGCGGGCGCGCGGGCGGCCGGCTCGCACACCGGGGCACTCGCGGGCGACGACGCGGTCTACGACGACATCCTGCGGCAGGCCGGGGTGATCCGGGCGCCGGGCCTGGACGACCTGCTGGAGTACGCGCGCGCGTTGCCGGTGCTGCCCACCCCGGAAGGCGACAACGTCGTCATCATCACCGGCGCGGGCGGCAGCGGGGTGCTGCTGTCGGACGCGGTGACGGACAACGGGCTGTCGCTGATGGAGATACCGCCCGACCTGGACGAGGCCTTCCGCCGGTTCATCCCGCCGTTCGGAGCGGCCGGCAACCCGGTCGACATCACCGGGGGCGAGCCGCCGGCGACGTACGAGGCGACGATCCGGCTGGGACTCGCCGACCCCCGGGTGCACGCGCTGGTGCTGGGCTACTGGCACACCATCGTCACCCCGCCGATGGTGTTCGCCGAGCTGACCGCCCGGGTGGTGGCCGAGTTCCGCGAACGCGGCGTGCGGAAGCCGGTGGTGGCCTCGCTCGCCGGTGACGTGGAGGTCGAGGAGGCCTGCCGGTACCTGTTCGAGCGGGGGGTCGTGGCGTATCCGTACACGACCGAGAAGCCGGTGGCCGTGCTCGGCGCCAAGTACCGGTGGGCGCGGGCGGCCGGCCTGCTGCGGGGCGGTTCCTGAGGTGACCGGCCGGCGGTCCCGGACCCGGGGGGTATGTGATCCCACCGGTCTCCCGCCGCCCTCCGCCCGCCCCGCCCGTCTTCCTCCTCTTCCGTACGGCGCCGGGCCCCACCCCGTGCCCGGCGCACCGTCCGTCCTCCATCCGTTCCCCCCACCGGCGAGGAGCTGGCCTGACATGACGTCAGATCACATGAAGACTCGGCAGACCCCGGCCGAACCGGACCGGCCGCACCACGCCTACCGCGAGGTGACCGACGCCCGCGGCCGGGTCTACCGCGTCGGCGAGACGGACCGGGACATCCTCGGTCACTCCCGCAAGCTCATGGTGTACCTCCCGTGGGTCTCCATGATGGCCATCAGCGTCTCGGAGTACGCCTACGGCTCCGCGGAGGACACCCTGTCCGCGGCCCACGGCTGGACCCAGAGCGACACGTTCTGGATCCTGAGCGTCTGGATCTTCTTCCAGGCGGGCATCGCGTTCCCGGCGGGCTGGCTGCGCGAACGGGGCCTGCTCACGGCGCGCCGGGCGATGTACATCGGCGCGGCGATGTGTCTGCTCGGCTTCCTGGCCCTGTCCCACCTGCGCGACGTCTTACCGGCGATCGTGGGCTTCGGTGTCGTGGGCGGGGTGGGTTCCGGGCTGATCTACGCGACGTGCATCAACATGGTCGGCAAGTGGTTCCCGGAGCGGCGCGGGGCGAAGACCGGCTTCGTCAACGGAGGCTTCGCCTACGGTTCGCTGCCCTTCATCTTCATCTTCAATTACGCGTTCGACACCGGGGATTACCACCGGGTGCTCGACCTGATCGGCTGCTACGTGCTGATCGTGGTCGCGGTCTGCGCGTTCTTCTTCCAGGACCCGCCGAAGAACTGGTGGCCCGCCGACGTGACCCCGCCGACGGGCCCGGGCAGCGGCAGGAGCAGCGGCACGGGCGCCGCGAGCCTGGCGAAGAACCCGCCGGCGGTACGCCAGTTCACGCCCAAGGAGGCCGTGCGGACCGGGATGCTGCCGCTGATGTGGGTCATGGTCGTGATGACGGCGGGGGTGTCGATCTTCGGGATCTCCTTCCAGGTCGACTTCGCCAAGGAGGTCGGCTTCGGCCCCCTGGTCGCGGCCTCCTCGATGGGCGTCATGGCCGTCATCAACGGCATCGGACGCGCGGTGGTCGGCTGGCTGTCGGACCTGTGGGGCCGCAGGACGACGCTGGTGTTCGTCATCGTGGTGCTGGGACTCGCCCAGTTCGGCGTCATCTGGGCCGGCGAGGCGAAGAACCAGTGGCTGTTCCTGTTCTTCGCCTTCCTCTCCGGCTTCGGCGGCGGCGCGTTCTACCCCCTGTTCGCGGCGCTGACCCCGGACTACTTCGGCGAGAACTACAACGCCACCAACTACGGCCTGGTGTACAGCGGCAAGCTGATCAGCGGGCTGTTCGGCGGCGGTCTCGGCTCCATGGTGGTCGGCGCCTGGGGCTACGACGGCGCCTACGCGCTGGCCGGCGGTGTCTCGATGGTGGCGGCGGCGCTGGCCCTGCTGCTGCGGCAGCCGGGCCGGGGCGACACGGACCGGGTGCCGGCCCCGGCGCCGCGTCCGGCCACCTGAGGCCCGCCCCTTCAACCCACCGCGCTGTTCCGGGCGTTCCCCCGTCCATGGCCGAACGGGGGGACGCCCGGCGGGTTTTGGTCAGGCGGTCTCGCGCTCGTGGTACGACCGCCGGGTGTGCTCGGTGTGTTCGCGCATCAGCCGGGTGGCGCGCTGCTCGTCCCGGGCGTCGATGGCGGCGATCAGCTCCCGGTGCTCGACCCACGACTGGCCGCCGCGCTGCCGGGCCACCGGGGTGTAGTACCAGCGGACCCGCCGGTCCACCTGGGCGGCGAGCCCGGCGAGGACCGTGTTGCCGGCCAGCTCCATCACCTTGCTGTGGAAGGCCGCGTTGAGGGCGACCGCGCGGTCCACGTCCTCGGCCGCCACGGCGCGCTCGCCCTCGGCGCACAGCTCCTTCAGGGCGGCGATGCCGGCGCTGTCCGCGTGCGCGGCGGCCAGCCGGGCGGCCTCCGCCTCCAGCAGGGTGCGGACCGTGAGCAGCTGGTCGGCCTCCTCTTCGGTCGGCTCGTGGACGAACGCGCCCTGGGCGGGCCGCAGATCGACCCACCCCTCGGTGTTGAGCCGTTGCAACGCCTCGCGCACGGGCTGCCGGGAGACGCCGAGGTGCCCGGCGAGTTCGCTCTCCACCAGGTGCTGTCCGGGCCGCAGGGCGCGGGTGGTGATGAGTTCCAGCAGCGCCTCGTACACGCGCTCGCGCAGCGGGCCCGGCCGCTCCAGCCTGGGCACCGCCCCTTGCGGCAGTCCGGTCGACAACATCGCGGTCCTCCTGGGCGGGTCTGACGCGGGCGATGGACGCTCAGTATCGATTGTCTTTCGTCTACAGTCTACGGTGCACAGGATCCTGTGCCCGGGCCCGCGCGGGGCACACGGGAGCCCGTACGCGAGGCGGTGCTGGCCCTCAGGGGCAGCGGACGACCTGCCCGGCGTAGGACAGGTTGCCGCCGAACCCGAACAGCAGCACCGGGTCGCCGCTGCGCAGGGCGCCCTGTTCGAGCAGCTTGGAGAAGGCGAGCGGGATGCTGGCGGCCGAGGTGTTGCCGGACTCGGTGACATCGCGGGCGACCACCGCGTGCACGGCGCCGAGCTTCTGGGCCAGCGGCTCGATGATCCGCAGATTGGCCTGGTGCAGGACGACCCCGGCGAGTTCCTCGGGGGCCACCCCGGCCTTCTCGCAGGCCTGGCGGGCGATGGCCGGGAGCCGGGTGGTGGCCCAGCGGTAGACGCTCTGGCCCTCCTGCGCGAACCGGGGCGGGGTGCCCTCGATCCGTACGGCGTGTCCCATCTCGGGCACCGAGCCCCACAGCACCGGCCCGATGCCGGGTTCGGCTCCCGGCGGGCAGGCGGTCACCACGGCCGCGCCGGCCCCGTCGCCGACCAGGACGCAGGTGCTGCGGTCGGTCCAGTCGGTGACGTCGGACATCTTGTCGGCGCCGATGACCAGGGCGCGGGTGGCGGCGCCGGCCCGCAGGGTGTGGTCGGCGGTGGCCAGCGCGTGGGTGAAGCCGGCGCACACCACGTTGACGTCCAGCGCGGCGGGCCCGGGGATGCCGAGCCGGGCCGCGACCCGGGCGGCGGTGTTCGGGGAGCGGTCGATGGCGGTCGAGGTGGCGACGAGGACCAGGTCGATCTCGTCCGGGGTCAGCCCGGCCGCGGCGAGGGCTTTGGCGGCGGCGTGCGCGGCCAGCTCGTCCACGGGCTCGTCGGGGCCGGCGATGCGCCGGGTCCGGATGCCCACCCGGCTGCGGATCCACTCGTCGCTGGTGTCGACCATGGCCGCCAGGTCGTCGTTGGTGAGCACCCGGGCGGGCTGGTAGTGGCCGATGGCGACGATGCGCGAGCCGTTCATGGCGGGAATCCCCTCGGGGCCGTGGGTGGCGGGACCCACCAGTGTGGTCAGTGACCGGCCGGTACGACGGCAGGTGAGGCCACAGGAAACCCGCGCCGGGATTGTCGGCTCCCGTCAGACCGTCGGACGTCCACATAATCCGCGCCCCGGCGCGATCCGCCCCCGCCCGCTCCCCCGCTCCCCATGTGCAGGACAATGGGAGGGTCGGAGGCCGGCACGCACAGAACCGGGGCTGATCGGAACATGGGACGAGTCACGGAACGACGCAAGGTCCTGCGCATCCGGGACGGGGCGGTCTCCACCCGGCCGGACACCCTCGTCGCGGAGGAACCCCTGGAGATCCGGCTGAACGGCAAGCCGCTGGCGATCACCATGCGGACCCCGGGCGACGACTTCGCGCTGGCGGCCGGCTTCCTGGTGAGCGAGGGCGTCCTGGCCACGGCGGCGGACCTGCGGAACATCGTCTACTGCGCGGGCGCCACGGCGGACGGCTCCAACACCTACAACGTGGTCGACGTGCACACCGCCCCCGGTGTCGCCCTCCCGGACTTCACCCTGGAGCGGAACGTCTACACCACCTCCTCCTGCGGCCTGTGCGGCAAGGCCAGCCTGGACGCCGTCCGGACGACCGCGCGCTGGCCCATCGCCGACACTCCCCCGCTGCGGGTCACCCCCGAGCTGCTGGCGGACCTCCCCGAGCGGCTGCGGGCGGCCCAGCGGGTGTTCGACCGGACCGGAGGACTGCACGCGGCGGCCCTGTTCGGCGAGGACGGGGAGCTGCTGGACAGCCGCGAGGACGTCGGCCGGCACAACGCGGTCGACAAGCTCGTGGGACGGGCGCTGCAGAGCGACGCGCTGCCGCTGTCCCGGACGATCCTCATGGTCTCCGGCCGGGCCTCCTTCGAGCTGGCGCAGAAGGCGGTCATGGCGGGCATCCCGGTCCTCGCGGCCGTCTCGGCGCCGTCCTCGCTCGCGGTGGACCTGGCCGCGGAGACCGGCCTGACCCTGGTGGGCTTCCTGCGGGGCACCTCGATGAACGTGTACGCGGGCGAGCACCGCATCGCCCTGCGGGAGCCGGCCGCCCAGGCCTGACGAGAACACGGGCGGCGCGATCGGCCCTCCGCGGCACTGTCGGCTCTCCGCGGCACCGTCGGCCCTCCGCGGCGCGCTCAGCCCGCCGCGACGCCGTCAGCCCTCCACGGCGGAGGCCCCCGGACCACCGGAGCCACCCGGACCACCGGAGCCACCCCCAACGCCGGAGACCCCCGGACCACCCGATCCACCCGCGACACCGCCGACCCCGGAGATCCGGGCCAGCAGCTCCATGAACCGCTCCCGTTCGGCGGCCGACAGGGGGGCCAGCAGCTCGTCGTTGGCCTCGCGCGCGGCCTTCTCGCAGCGGGTGAGGAGCCGGGCGCCGTCCTCGGTGAGGGTCACGGCGTTCTTGCGCCGGTCGCGGGGGTCGGGGGCGCGCTCGACCAGGCCCGCCGACTGCAGGTCGTTCAGGATGCCGACCACGTCCTTGGGGTCCAGGCTCACAGCGCGGCCGAGGTCGGCCTGGGCGACCGGGGCGAGGTCGCGGACGGCGGAGAGCACCACGTGGTGCCACATCTTCAGCCCCTCGGCCGCGAGGGCGTCGGCGACCAGGGCGCGGCCCCGGGCGGCGGCCCGGCCCAGGAGCCAGCTCGGCAGGGAACGGATCGCGGGCAGCGGTGCTTCGGCCATGACCGCAGCCTAACCGAAGAATCATTGGACTTCCCAACGACCCTCCTCTACCGTTGGGGCTCCCAACGAACTCATGGGTGTTCCCCACGAACGGCCTCATGGCCGACGGTGCCGGTGCGCCCGGCCCGAGGAGGTGTGCGATGCGTCGCGTCCGCTACGAGTCCCCCGGCGGTCCCCTGTTCCTGGAGGAGGTGCCCGTCCCGGAGCCCGGCCCCGGCGAGCTGCTGGTGCGCTGTGCCGCCGTCGGCCTCACCCTGCCGATGGTCCGCAAGGTGGCCGAGGCCGCCGAGCCGGTGCCGCTGGGCGGGGAGGTCGCGGGCGAGGTGGTGGCGGCCGGCCCCGGCGTGTCCCGCTTCCGGACCGGCGACCGGGTGACCGGGCTGTGCTTCGGCCACGGCTACGCCGACTTCGCCGTGGTGCGCGAGGCCATGGCCTCACCGGTGCCGGAGGGCGCCGGCTTCGTCACCGCGATCGCGCTGGTGCGCAGCGGCCTGGTGGCGTACGGCGCGCTGGAGGCGGCACGGCTCGCGCCGGGCGAGTCGGTCCTCGTCACGGCGGCGGCGAGCGGTGTCGGGCACCTCGCGGTACAGCTCGCCCGGGCACGGGGCGCGGGCCGGGTGGTGGGGGCCGTCTCCAGCGCGGCGAAGGCGGACTTCGTCCGCTCCCTCGGCGTGGACGACTGCGTGCGGTACGACGACGACGGCTGGGGCGAGCCGGTCGACTGCGTCCTGGACGCCGTCGGCGGGGAGCTGCTCACCCCGGCCCTGGCCGCGCTCGCCCCGCACGGCCGCCTGGTCGCCTACAGCTCGGGCGGCGGCACGATCCAGGCGTACGACCTGCTGGTGGGCGCCAAGTCGGTGACCGGCTTCCAGATGGCGCTGATCGCCCGCGAGCGGCCGGAGCTGTACGAGCGGTGGCGCCGGGAGCTGTGGCGGCTGCATGCCGAGGGTTCCCTGAAGCCCGCCGTGCACGGGGAGTTCGCCCTGGAGGAGGCGGAGGCGGCGCACCGGGTGATCACCACCCGGGCCAACCTCGGCAAGGTCGTCCTGTGCCCGTGAGTGCACGCTTCTTGTGAGCCGTACCCCCCGCAAGTACCGTCGTTCGGGCGCATGTTGGACATGGGATGTCCGGATGTCCGCTCATCCGGCCGACGAAGGGCAGGCCGCACCGTGCCGCCGAGTCTCCGCACCCGCCTCAGACCCGTACTCGCCCTCGCCGCGGCCGGGTTGCTCCTGCCCTTCCTGCCCGCCGCACCGGCCCGCGCCCAACCCTCCTCTGCGGCATCCGAGTTCGAGCAGCAGGTGCTGTTCAAGGCGGGCCAGGATCCCGGTTACGCCTGCTTCCGCATCCCGGCGGTGGTGCGCACGACCGACGGCACCCTGCTGGCGTTCGCCGAGGGCCGGGTCCTGAACTGCGGTGACGCCGCCGACATCGACATCGTGCTCAAGCGCTCCAGCGACGGCGGGCGCACCTGGGGGCCGCTCCAGGTCGTCACCGAGGGCGGCGGCGACACCCATGGCAACCCGGCGCCGGTCGTGGACCGCGACACCGGCCGGATCTGGCTGGCGGAGACCTACAACACCGGCCGCGGCGACAGCGCCAGCTGCCGCGTCCCCTGCGACCGCACCCCGCACCTGCAGTACAGCGACGACGACGGCGAGACCTGGTCCGCGCCGCGCGATCTGAGCCCCGAGATCCTGCCCGCCGACTGGAACTCCTGGTACGCCACCGGGCCCGTGCACGGCATCCAGCTGACCCGCGGCCGGTACGCGGGGCGTCTGGTCTTCGGCGTCAACACCGAGACCTGGGACGGCACCCGGGTCACCGCCAACCACGCGGCGCTGATCGTCAGCGACGACCACGGCGGCCACTGGCGGATCGGCGCCACCGACACCTGGCCCATCGCCGCCGACGGCACCTTCCGGCAGAAGCCCTCCGAACTCACCCTCGCCGAACGCGCCGACGGCTCGGTCCTGGTCAGCGGGCGGGAGCAGGACGGCACCGACCTCGGCCACCGCACCCAGGCCGTCGGCCGCGACGGCGGCACCGCCTTCACCGGGCCCTTCCGCGCCGTGCCGGACCTGTACACCCCGCAGGTGCAGGGCTCGATGCTGCGGCTCGGCGACCGCCTGCTGCTCGCCTGCCCCGGCGACCCCGACCGGCGCCGCACCATGATGATCCGCTCCTCCTACGACGGCGGGCGGACCTGGGACAGCGTGGACCGGGGCACGGTCGTCACCACGGACTGGTCCGGCTACTCGGACCTGGTGCGCATCGGCTCCACCGCGGTCGGCCTGCTGTACGAGGGCGGGGCGGTGGACGCCCGGGACGAGATCCGCTTCGCCCGCTTCACCGAGGACTGGCTCGCCCCGCGCCGCGGCCCCGACCCGGCCACCCCCGACCTGGCCCGCAAAGCCCGTCCGGCGGCGGTGCTCGGCGACCCGGAGCGCGTCGACGGCGTGTCGGGAAGCGCGCTGGAGTTCGATGGCACGGACGACGCGGTCCGGCTGCCGTACCGCGCCGGGCTCCCCCTCGGCACGAAGGACTTCACGGTGTCGCTGTGGTTCCGGTACGCGGCCACGGCCGGCGAGCAGCCGCTGCTGTGGATGGGCGGGATCGGCACCAACCAACCGCAGGTGTGGCTGCGCGGGGAGCCCGCGAGCGACCGGGTGCGGGCGCTGATCACCGTGCGGAACGGGGCCGGGGCGCCGCAGTCCGCGTCCGTGCAGACCCCGGCCGCCTACAACGACGGCCGGTGGCACCACGCCGTGCTCCGCCGGGGCGGCGGGCTGCTGTCGCTGGCCGTCGACGGCGCGGCCGTCTCCACGGCGGACAAGCCGGGCTCGGTCAGCCGCAACTCGCCCTTCGGCGTGCACCTCGGTCAGCGCCTGGACAGCCGCGCCTTCCTCACCGGAGCGCTGGACGAGGTGCGGGTGTGGGACCGGGCGCTGGACGACGCGGAACTGGCGGACCCGAAAGTGCTGCGGTCAACGCAGGACACGACTGTGTGGCTGCCCCTGGACCGGGTCCGCGGCTGACCCCTCGGGCGCGTCCCCCTGCTCCCGGGGCGCGCCCTCGGCCGCCTCCGGGTCGTGGGAGCGGCGCTTGGCGATGACCGCGCACACCATCAGCTGCATCTGGTGGAAGAGCATCAGCGGCAGGACGGCCAGGGACGCCTGGGCGCCGAACAGGACGCTCGCCATGGGCAGCCCGGAGGCGAGGGACTTCTTCGACCCGGCGAACTGCACGGCGATCCGGTCCGCCCGGCCGAAGCCGAGCGCCTTGGCGCCGTACCAGGTCAGGACCAGCATCACCGCCAGCAGGACGGCCTCCACACCGAGCAGCGCGGCCAGCCGCAGCGGGCTGACCTGGTGCCAGATGCCCTGGTTCATGCCCTCGCTGAACGCGGTGTAGACGACCAGCAGGATGGAGCCGCGGTCGACCAGGCCGAGGACCTTCTTGTGCCGGGTGACGAAGGTGCCGATCCAGCGCCGCAGCAGCTGCCCGGCGAGGAACGGCACCAGCAGCTGGAGCACGATCTTCACCAGCGAGTCCGTGGAGAACCCGACCGCGTCGCCGCCGAGCAGCCCCGCCGCGAGCAGCGGGGTCAGGACGATGCCGGCGAGGGAGGAGAAGGACCCGGCGCAGATCGCCGCGGGCACGTTGCCGCGGGCGATGGAGGTGAAGGCGATGGACGACTGGATGGTGGACGGCACCAGCGTCAGGAACAGCAGCCCCTGGTAGAGCGGCTGGGTCAGCAGGACCGGCACCAGGCCCCGGGCGGCCAGCCCGAACACCGGGAAGATGACGAAGGTGCAGATCAGCACGGTGAGGTGCAGCCGCCAGTGGCGCAGTCCGTCCAGCGCCTCCCCGGTGGACAGCCGGGCGCCGTAGAGGAAGAAGAGGAAGGCGATGGCGGCCGTGGAGGCGCCCGAGGTCACGTCGGCGGCCGTGCCGCGCGCCGGGAGGAGGGCGGCGAGCCCCACCGTCCCGAGCAGCAGCACGATGTACGGGTCGATCGGCAGCCAACTGGGCCGGCGCAGGCGTGTCACGGTGCTCCGATTGCTCTGTCTCGTCTTGCTCACTGTTCGTACGGTCCCGGGGCCGCAGGACCCCCCTCCATCGTCCTCTCGTCGCCGCCGATCGGGAATCCGGTATACCGCTCTGACTGTCATCGCGTTCCGTGATGGCCGCGCTAGGCTCGGGACGTGTACGAGCCGACGCACCTGCGCACCTTCCTGGCGGTCGCCCAGACGCTGAGCTTCACCCAGGCCGCCCGGCGGCTGGGGCTGCGCCAGTCCACGGTGAGCCAGCACGTACGGCGGCTGGAGGAGGCGGCCGGGCGGCAGCTGTTCGCCCGGGACACCCATTCGGTGGAGCTGACCGAGGACGGCGAGGCGATGCTGGGGTTCGCCCGGCGGATCCTGGAGGTGCACGAGCAGGCGACGGCGTTCTTCTCCGGCACGCGCGTGCGGGGCCGGCTGCGCTTCGGCGCCTCGGAGGACTTCGTGCTGACCCGGCTGCCGGAGATCCTGGAGGGCTTCCGCTACGACCACCCGGAGGTCGACCTGGAGCTGACGGTGGAGCTGTCCGGCACGCTGTACGAGCGGCTGGCCGCCGGGAAGCTCGACCTGGTGCTGGCCAAGCGGCGCCCGGAGGATCCGCGCGGTGCGCTGGTGTGGCGCGACGACCTGGTGTGGATCGGTGCCGAGCGGCTGCGGCTGGAGGCGGACCGGCCCGTTCCGCTGATCGTCTATCCGCCGCCGGGCATCACCCGGGCCCGCGCCCTTCAGGTGCTGGAGCGGCAGGGCCGGGCGTGGCGGATCGTGTGCACGAGCGGCAGCCTCAACGGGCTGATCGCGGCGGCCCGGGCCGGCCTCGGGGTGATGGCCCACTCCCGGCGGCTGATCCCGCCGGGCCTGTTCCGGCTGCCCGACCGGGCGGGCCTGCCCGAGCTGGGCAAGGTCGACTTCGTGCTGGTGCACGGCCGCCGCCGGGGCCCGGCCGGGGAGGCCGCCGACGCGCTGGCGGCGGCGGTGCTGGCCGGCGGCGAGCGGCTGCGGCGCAGCGGCGGCTGACCGGCCCGGCCCGCCGGGGCGTCAGCGGGCCGGGCGGTAGGTCAGCTGCTTGACCCCGCGCAGGATGGGCGTCGCCTCCACGTGCCGCACCCCCTCCAGGCGGCCGAGCGGGCCGCTGAGGTAGGCGTACAGGGCGGCGGTGTCGCGGACGACGACGGTGGCCACGATCTGGGAGGGGCCGGCGGTGGCGGAGGCGAACGCGACCTCGTCGTGGCCGGCCAGGGTCCGGCCGACGGAGTCCAGGGCGCCCGGCGAGGTGGTGATCCACAGCATGGCCTTCTTGGGGAAGCCGAGGACCGCGGTGTCGTACTCGGCGTCGACGTACACCGCGCCGGAGGCGATCAGGGCGGACAGCCGGCGCCGGAGCGCGGACTCGGAGCGGCCGGTGGCGCGCTGGAGTTCGGGGTAGCCGGCGCGGCCGTCGCGTTCGAGGACGGCGAGCAGCGGGGCGTCCTCGGGCTCCAGCCGGGCCGGGCCCGGCTCGGGCAGGTCGGGGCGGAGCGCGGCGATCTGGTCCGCGTCGAGCGCCTGGAAGCGGGGCAGCCAGCCGACCGGGCCGCCGTAGAAGCGGTGCAGGAGCTGCTGGGCGCGGATCTCGACGACGCTGGGGGTGCGGGGCAGCTTGCCCAGCAGCAGGTCGTCGTGGTCGCCGGGGCTGCGCGGGCGGGTGATGCAGGCGATCTCGGTGCCGCCGGAGCACAGCCCGATCCAGTAGGTGTCGGGGCGCCGGGCGAGCGCGTCGGCGATGACGGCGGCGCCGTCGGGCGCGCAGCGCAGCCGCAGCATCCACTGGTCCTCGCCGAGCCGGGCGGCGTCCCGCAGCACGACGACCCGCAGCCCGCCCTCGGCGCACAGGCGGCGGTAGCGGCGGGCGATGGTGCGGTCGGAGACGCCGAGCACGGCGGCGATCCGGCTGAAGGGAGCGCGGCCGTCTGTCTCCAGCGCGCAGAGCAGCTGGAGGTCCAGCAGATCAAAGGTGTCGGATTCCATCCGCAGCATGCTCTCCCCCGTCGGATTCCGTCGCGTGCGGCTCGGTGGGGCGTCCGATCGGCCGCCGTCGGGTCATCGTACGCGGCGGTACACCGATCGCAGGGACAGGGAGTTGAGGGGATTGCGGAGCTGGGGGACGCTCACGGCCATATGCCTGGGCACGTTCATGCTGCTGCTGGACGTGACCATCGTGGTGGTCGCGCTGCCGGACATGGCGGGGTCGCTGCACGCGTCGCTGGGCGACTTGCAGTGGGTGGTGGACGGGTACGCGCTGGCGCTGGCCGCGCTGCTGCTCGGGGCGGGGGCGGCGGCCGACATCCTGGGCCGGCGCCGGGTGCATGTGGTGGGCGTGGTGCTGTTCGCGCTGGCCAGCCTGTTGTGCGGGCTGGCGTCGGACCCGGGCCTGCTGGTGGCGGCGCGGGCGTTGCAGGGCATCGGCGGGGCGGCGATGTTCGCGACGACGCTGCCGCTGCTGGGCTCGGTCTACCAAGGGCGGCAGCGCTCGGCCGCGCTCGGGGTGTGGGGCGCGGTCAGCGGCGGGGCCGCGGCGGTCGGTCCGGTGCTGGGCGGGCTGATCACCGAGGGTCCGGGCTGGCGCTGGATCTTCTTCGTGAACCTGCCGGTGAGCGTGGTCGCGGTGTGGCTGACGCTGCGGACGGTCCCGGAGTCGCGCGGACCGCGCGGCATGAGCGTCGACTGGGCGGGGACGGTGTCCTTCGCGGTGTTCGCGGGCGGGGCGACGTACGCCGTCGTGCGGGCCGGCGAGGACGGCTGGACGGCGCCCGCCACGCTGACCGCGTTCGCCGTGGCCGCGCTGGCCGTGGTGGTGTTCGCGCTGGTGGAGCGGCGGGTGGCGCATCCGCTGCTGGATCTGTCGCTGCTGCGCCGGCCCGCGTTCGTCGGCACGATGCTGGGCGCGTTCGCCTTCAACGGGGTGGCCTTCGGCGCCATTCCGTACCTGTCGATCTGGATGCAGACGCTGCTCGGGATGTCGCCGGTGCGCGGCGGGCTGACGCTGCTGCCGATGACGGTGGTGTCGATGGTGGTGGCGGTGCTGGTGGGCCGGCTGCTGCACGGGGTGCCGGCCTGGCTGACGGTCGGCGGCGGGCTGCTGCTGGTCGGTACCGGCACGCTGTGCCAGGCGGTGCTGGGCGCGGGCTCGGACTGGACGGCGCTGGTGCCGGGATTCGTGCTGGTCGGGGCCGGTACCGGGTTCGTGGCGCCGACGGTGGCCGGGGCGGCGCTGGCCTCGGTGCCGGCCGAGCGGGCCGGGATGGCGGGCGGCGCCGTGAACACCGTCCGGCAGCTGGGCTACGCGCTCGGGGTGGCGGTCATCGGCACCGTTCTCACCTCTCGGATGACCGGCCGGCTCCCCGACGACGCGGCGCACGCGCTGGCCGGCGGCGGCGCCGGGGCGCTGCTGCGCGACGGGGTCCCGGAGCACTCCCTGCGGGCCGCGTTCGCCTCCGGGCTGAACGGCGCCCTGGTGGTGGCGGGCCTGGCCGGGCTGGTGGCGGGCGCCCTGGTGATGGCGCTGGTCCGGCTGGGCCGCCGGACACCCGCGCCCGCCCCCGCGCCGGCCCCCGGGGCGGCCCCCGAGAAGGCGGCGGCACGCGGCTGAACCGTGCCGCCTCTCCCGGCGGCTGCGCGGGTACGGCCCACGGGGCGGTCACGGTGCGAGGGCTCCGGGGCCGCCCCCGCACCACCGGAGGGTGTGCGGATCCGGCCGCCGTAAGCGGCCGGTACAGATTCGGTGGAGATTACGGTACCGAAACTTACGGTGCCGTCGGTGTTGTGTCCGGCCCTTCCCCATGTGCGGGCATTTCCCGGCGGTCGTCCGGGCGGAACGCGCGGTTTGCCCGGCTTCCGTAGCCCTCCCGCAGGCGGATCGTGTGAGGTAGCTTTCACCGCGCTGTTGCGGTGCGTGGACCAGCGACACCGAGACGCGAGAAAACGGGGAGCGAGGTTGCGCGAGTTCACCAACCCTCCGCTGGTGTCGCCACCGCCGGCGGGCGGTCTGGCCGACATCGTCTTCGAGCACGCCCTGACCGACCCGCGGCACATCGCGCTCGGCCGCAAGGACGCCGCCGGGCAATGGCGGGACGTGACCGCCGCCGAGTTCCGCGACGAGGTCATGGCCCTCGCCAAGGGCCTGCTGGCCGAGGGCGTGCGCTTCGGCGACCGCGTCGCGATCATGTCCCGCACCCGCTACGAGTGGACCCTCTTCGACTTCGCCCTGTGGACCATCGGCGCCCAGGTGGTGCCCGTCTACCCCACCTCCTCGGCCGAGCAGTGCCTGTGGATGCTGCACGACGCCGAGGTGACCGCGGCCGTGGTGGAGCACGAGGACCACGCGATGACGGTGGCCACCGTCATCGACCGGCTGCCCCGGCTGCGCCGGCTGTGGCAGCTGGACGCCGGCTGTGTGCAGGAGCTGTACGACGCCGGGGCGCACCTGGACGACGAGGTGGTGCACCGGCACCGGCAGGCGGTGACCCCGGACTCGGTCGCCACCGTCATCTACACCTCCGGCACCACGGGCCGCCCCAAGGGCTGTCTGCTGTCCCACGGCAACTTCATGTGCGAGGCGGACACCGTGCTGCGGGGGTGGGAGCCGGTGTTCCACTCCAGGAAGGGCGACGAGGCGTCCACGCTGCTGTTCCTGCCGCTGGCGCACGTCTTCGGGCGGATGGTGGAGGTCGCCGCGATCCGCGGCAAGGTCCGCTTCGGGCACCAGCCGCAGCTGCACGCCGCCGCCCTGCTGCCCGACCTGGCCGCGTTCCGGCCGACGTTCATCCTCGCCGTGCCCTACATCTTCGAGAAGGTGTTCCACGCGGCCCGCCGCAAGGCCGAGCGGGAGGGCAGGTCGGGGCCGTTCGAGAAGGCCGTCGACATCGCCGTGAAGTACGCGGAGGCGGTGGAGGCCAAGGCGTGGGGCACCGGGCCGGGCCCGTCGGCGGGGCTGCGGATGCAGCACCAGCTGTTCGACAAGCTGGTGTACGCCAAGATCCGCGCCGCGATGGGCGGGCGGATCCGCAACGCGATGTCCGGCGGATCGGCGATGGACCGCCGGCTGGGTCTGTTCTTCGCGGGCGCGGGCGTGCAGATCTACGAGGGCTACGGGCTGACCGAGTCGACGGCCGCCGCGACCGCCAACCCGCCCGGGCGCACCCGCTACGGCACCGTGGGCCCGCCGGTCCCGGGCGTGACCGTGCACATCGCCGACGACGGGGAGATCTGGCTGCGCGGCGGGACCGTCTTCCAGGGCTACCTCAACAACCAGAAGGCCACCGACGAGACCCTGCACGACGGCTGGCTGGCCACCGGGGACCTGGGCGCGCTGGACGAGGACGGCTATCTGACCATCACCGGCCGCAAGAAGGAGATCCTGGTGACCTCCGGCGGCAAGAGCGTCTCGCCGGGCGTGCTGGAGGAGCGGGTGCGCGAACATCCGCTGGTCAGCCAGTGCATCGTGGTCGGCAACGACCGGCCCTTCATCGCCGCTCTGGTGACGCTGGACCGGGAGGCCGTCGAGCACTGGCTCCAGATGCGCTGCAAGCCGGGGATGACCGCGGCCGAGCTGGTGCGCGACGCGGATCTGGAGGCGGAGGTGCGGCGCGCGGTGGTGGCCGCCAACACGCTGGTCTCGCAGGCGGAGTCGATCCGCACCTTCCGCATCCTGGCCCAGCCGTTCACCGAGGAACACGGCCTGCTGACGCCGTCGTTGAAGCTGAAGCGGAAGGCGATCGAGAAGGCGTACGCGAACGAGGTGGAGGCGCTCTACCGCGTCTGACACCCCGCCCCGCGGCACCTTCGCGGGCTGCCGCGCGCGGCGGGAAATCCGAGGTGACGCGCGTGGTCAGGAATGCGGAACGGCCTCTGATCGTTGACCATGGGAGTAACACCTGTCGACAACCGAAGGACCAAGAGGCGCGTGAGCAGCAACGTCCCCCCGATCATCCTCAACAACGGCGTCGAGATGCCCCAGCTGGGATACGGCGTCTGGCAGGTGCCGGACGACGAGGCCGAGCGATCCGTCGCCACGGCGCTTCAGGCCGGTTACCGCAGCATCGACACCGCCGCGATCTACGGCAACGAGGAGGGCACCGGCAAGGCCATCGCCGCCTCCGGCCTGCCCCGCGAGGAGATCTTCGTCACCACCAAGGTCTGGAACAGCGACCAGGGCTACGACGCCACGCTGCGGGCCTTCGACACGTCACTGGCGAAGCTGGGGCTCGACTACGTCGACCTGTACCTGATCCACTGGCCGCTGCCGTCCCGGGACGCGTACGTCGACACCTACAAGGCGTTCGAGAAGCTGTACGCGGACAAGCGGGTGCGTGCCATCGGCGTCTCCAACTTCCTGCCCGAGCACCTGCGGCGGCTGACCGAGGAGACCTCGGTCGTTCCGGCGGTCAACCAGATCGAGCTGCACCCGCACCTCCAGCAGCGCGCGTCGCGCGCCGTCCACGAGGAGCTGGGCATCGCCACCGAGGCCTGGTCGCCGCTCGGCCAGGGCAAGGGTCTGCTGGAGGTGCCCGCGATCGTGGCGATCGCGCGCAAGCACGACCGCACCCCGGCCCAGGTGGTGCTGCGCTGGCACCTCCAGCTGGGCAACATCGTGATCCCGAAGTCCGTGACGCCGTCCCGGATCGAGGAGAACATCGCGGTGTTCGACTTCAGCCTGGACGACGAGGACCTCGCGGCGATCAGCGCGCTCAACGAGGACCGGCGGCTCGGCCCCGACCCGGCCACCTTCGACATGGCCTGACCACCGGCCGGGCCCCTGGCCTGATCGCCGGGCCGGGCCCGACCACCGGCCCGGCGCGGCCCCGCGGCTCAGTCGAGGCGCACGTCGGCGTACACGACCTCGAACTCCTCCAGGCCGACCACGTCGACGTGTGCCTTGGCCGACGCCTCGTGGCGCACGCCGGCCATGGCCGCCCGCGAGGCGGCCAGCGCGGCGCGGTCGGCGAACAGGGCGCCGGCCACCGCCCGCCCCCGCTCCCGGTCGAGCAGCAGGGTGGTCCGGCACAGTCCCGGCAGCGACTCGGCCCGCGGCACCACCGAGGCCCGGAAGGCGTCGACGACCAGGTCCGCGTCGCGCGGGTCGAACTCCAGCCGGGCGGCGCGCAGTCCGCCGCCCTGCCGGGGATGCCCGACCTGGTGGTACACCGCCGCCTCGTAATTGGCGACCGACATCGTGCCGGCGAAGGGCTCCAGCAGCGCCTCGCGCCGCTCGCGCATGACCTCGTCGCTGTTGTGCCGCGCCTTCTCGGACTCCCACCAGCTCACCGTGAGGAGTGTGCCGAGCTCGCGGTCCACGAAGACGTCCGCGCCCCGGTATCCCGGGCGCTCCTCCAGCAGGTCCCGCCCCTCGCTGTTCAGCGACCGCAGGGCCGCGTCCAGCAGTGCGGGATCACCGGTCGCGTACACCGCGCGTACGAACATGGGACTCGCCTCCGCAAACGGCGACCGTGAAACGGCCGGACCGCCAGGACAGGTCCGACCCCACCAGTCTCCCCAGCGACCGCAATCACCGCAATGCGCAGGGATTTCAGCCGTTCGCAACCCAAGGGTTGACGAGGGCATGCCGTCGGGGCACGGTGGTCCCCATCCGGTAAGGAAACTTTCCTAACAGAAGGGTCCCGCCGTGCGTCTCCGTACCCTCTCCCTCGCCGCGGCCTCCGGTACCGCCCTGCTCGCCGCCGGCCTCCTGCCCGCCCACGCCTCCGCCGCCGCCCCGAAGTCCGCCCAGGAGGGCACGGTCAGCGCCGCCGACCTGCTCGCCAAGGTGACCTCCTGTTCGCAGATATCCAGCGGCAAGTACAAGACCGACGAGGAGACCTCGGCCACGGTCCCCGTGTGCGGCAAGAACGGCGCGGTGTTCTGGAAGGCGGACATGGACATCGACTGCGACGGCCAGCGCACCACCAACTGCAACGAGGACCGCGACCCCTGGTTCCAGGCCGACACCGCCTTCCACCAGTCCGACGGCAAGCCGCTGAAGGCGGAGACCCTGCCGTACGTCGTGGTGCCCAGCACCAGCGGTATCTGGAACTACTCGAACGCCGGGATCAAGGGCGGCGGTGTGGTCGCCGTCATCTACAACAACAAGGTCGAGTACGCCGTCGTCGGCGACACCGGCCCCTCGCAGATCATCGGCGAGGCGTCGTACGCCACCGCCAAGGCGCTCGGCATCGACCCGGACCCCGCGACCGGGGGCGCGGACTCGGGGGTGACCTACATCCTGTTCAAGAACTCCAAGGTCTCCCCCATAGAGAGCCACAGCGCCGCGGTCTCCCTCGGGGACCAGCTGGCCAAGCAGTTCCTCGCGAACAACTGAACGCCCGTCGTCCGTCAGGTGGGCTGGCCCACCGGGCGGACGACCACCGTGTTGACATCGACCCCGGCCGGCTGCCGGATCGCCCAGACCACCGAGTCGGCGATCTGGCCGGCGGTCAGCAGATGCCCGGGCGGCAGGCTGCCGTAACTGTCCCAGAAGGGCGTCTCCACCCGGCCGGGGGCCACCAGCGTGACCCCGACGCCGAACTCCGTGACCTGCCGCCGGGTGTTCTCGGCGAGCCCCGTCACCGCCCACTTGGTGGCGCCGTAGAGGTTGCCGGGGCCGTGCACGAACCCGGCGACGCTGCCGACGAGGACGATGCGGCCCCGGGTCTCCTTCAGCGCGTCGATGGAGGCCCGGATGAGCAGGGCCGGGCCGAGCACGTTGGTGAGGACCATCTCGGCCCAGCCGGACGGGTCGCCGTCCGCCACGGTGTCATGGGTGGCGAAGCCGGCGTTGGCGACGACGGTGTCCAGCCGGCCGTACGCCTTGAGCGTGAGGTCGACCGCGTGCCGGACGTCGGCGTGGTCGGCGGCGTCGCCGGCCACCGTCAACAGCCCCTCGGGACGGCCGAGTCCGTCGGCGAAGTCCCGCAGCCGCCGCTCCCCGCGCCCGGTGACGGTCACCCGGTGCCCGGCGTCGAGCAGTCGCCGTGCCACGGCGGCGCCGATCCCGCTGCCGCCGCCGGTGATGAGCGCGACCGGAGAGTCGTTCGTGGTCATGTGTCTGGCCCCCTGCACATCGGTGAAGTGCCCGGAGTCCATCACTTGGAGAACACTTCAAGTCAAGTGCGGGTTCAGTCCTGGCGGACGGCGGTGTGCACGGTGTACGCACCGAGCACGAACACGTCCGGGCGGACGTGCACGCTCGCCGGGTCGGACGGGTCCAGGAGCCGGTCCAGGGTGGCGCGGTCCTCGGCGTCCAGCGCCTCGCCGACGCCCTCGCGCACCCGGGACAGGTGCGCGGCGACATAGGCGCGGGCCCGGTCGTCGGCCGGGGCGGGCAGGTCGAGCAGGAAGGTGCGGGTGCCGGTGTGCTTCAGGCCGGCCGCGGTCAGCAGGGCGGGCCAGTCCTCGGTCTCCGCGACGGAGCCCGGCAGTTCGGCCCGCATCCGGGCGAACCACTCCTCCTCCAGCGCGTCGAGCCGGGCCTGGAGTCCGGGGCGGCCGATGCCGAGGTCGCGGGGCAGGAAGCGGGAGGGCAGTCCGCCCTCCAGGAGGGCCAGGGTGCCGCCGGGGGCCAGGTGTCCGGCGAACGCGGCGAGCGCGGCCCGCTGGTCGCCGAGGTGGTGCAGGCTGCGGCTGGCCCACAGCAGGCCGGCCGGGCGGTCCAGGCGGCCGAGCGCCTCGGGCAGGTCGCCCGCGACGGTGTCGAAGCGGTCGCCGACGCCGAGCCGGGCGGCCCGGTCGCGGGCGCGTTCCAGCAGCGGGGCGGTGCCGTCGACGGCGACGACCCGGGCGGTGGGGAACGCCTCGGCGAACAGGCAGGAGACGACGCCGGGGCCGCTGCCCGCGTCCACGACGAGCCCCGGCTCGGGAACGTCCTGCCCGAGCCAGGCCAGCGCCTCCCGGTAGACCGGGGCGAACAGCTCCGCCTGCGCCTGAAGCAGGCCGGCCAGCTCGTTCCAGTCGATGTCCGTGCCGTGCCCGTGGCCATGTCCGTGGCCGTGGCCGGCCTGGTGCCGGTCGTGCCCCTCGTGGTGTCCGTGTGCCATGGTGATCAGCCTCTCTTCCGGTTGCCGTCAGGGTGCGACGGCACACCGGCCGAGGGCCACTTCCGTTGCCGTTCCGGCAAACACGCATGCCGAAAGCGGACCGCCGGGGCCCGGGGGTCGGGCGGGCCCCGGCGGAGTCACCGCGTCAGGACAGCGGCGGGTAGGCGTTCTGCACCAGCTGCTGGAACTGGGCGGAGAACCAGTGCCCGGCCAGCGGAGCGTTCGGCAGCGCGCCCGAGGGGTTGTTGCCGTTGCGCGCGTTGCCACCGTAGGTGGGGTCGCACATCTGGTCGAAGCCCTTGCCCTCGTCGTTGTCGACGGGGGCGCTGGCACCGTCGGACTGCCCCGGCGGCTTGGCCCACACGTAGGCGTCTATCCCGGCGGCGGGCGCCGCGGTCGGCCGTTCACCGAGTCCGGCACCGCTCTGGTTGCACCAGTTGCCGACGTGGATGCGCCGGTCGATGCGGCCGCCGTTGACGTAGTTGTCGACCGAGGTCAGCGGGCCGGGGCCGGTGGGCCGGGCGGTGCCGCCCCAGCCGTTGCGGGAGGTGTCGATCAGCATGCCGATGTTGGAGCTGAACCCGGTCGAGATCAGCTTGTCCCGCAGGCCCTGCGCGTACGACTGCTCGTCCACGTACTGGTTCCAGTCGACCCACTTCGACTGGCGGACGGTCTGGCCGTTCACGGTGTCGGTGACCTTGAAGTTGGGTTCCTTGGTCGGGCTGTAGTTGGCCGTGTTGACGATGAAGCCGGCCACGTCGCTCAGGCTGGCGCCGTTGGTCGTGGCGACCTTGTAGAACTCCTGGGCGGTCGGGCCGAGGTTGGTGTCCCAGCCGAGCCAGCCGTGGTGGCCGGCGTCGATGTAGTTGTAGACGTTCGAGAGGTTGCCCAGCTTGTCCAGGGCGTAGCTCACGCCCTTCTCGTAGTTGCCGTTGGACTTCATGGTCACGCAGGCGTCGGTGGTGGTGTTGGTGCCGCCGGCGTTGGTGACCAGGTTCGGCAGCGAGTCGGGCTCGATGAGCGCGGAGATGCGCAGGCCCGCGTACTTGGAGTCGGCCAGGATCGAGGCGATGGCGTCGATGTACTGCGTCTTGTACTTGTCGATGTCCGTCGGGCCGAGTTCGCCGTTGGAGGCGAGGGCGGCGCAGTCCCGGCCGGGCAGGTCGTAGATGACCAGCTGGACGACCAGTTCGCCGGAGCCCTTCTGCTTGAGGGCCTCGTCCAGGTGGGCACGCAGGCCCATGCCGCCGTTGACGCCGTTGATGGCCGCGATGCGGTCCAGCCAGACGAACGTGGGCTGGTTGGAGACGCGGCTGCCGCCCGGCTCGGCGGCGGCCAGCTTCGACCACTCCGGGTCCACGTACACCTTGGCGCCGGTGTACGGGTTGTCGACGCGGCCGGTGGTGCCTCCGCCGCCGTTGTCGCCCCCGCCGCCGTTGTCCCCGCCGCCGCCGTTGTCGCCGCCGCCGCCGTTGTCGACGTTGCAGGCGACCCCGTCGAGGGTGAACGTGGCGGGCACCGCGTTGGTGCCGGTGTAGCTGCCCTGGAACCCGAAGCTCACCGAACCACCGGTGGCCAGCGCGCCGTTGTAGCTCTCGTTGGCGGCGGTCACCGCGTTGCCGCTCTGGCTGAGCTTGGCGTTCCAGCCGCTGGTGACCTTCTGGTCGCCGGCGTACGACCACTTCAGCGACCAAGTGGACTTCGCGGGCGCGTTGTTGGTGATGGTCACGGCGGCGGTGAAGCCGGTGCTCCACTGGTTCTGCACCTTGTAGTCCACGGTGCAGGGGACGGCGGCGGCAGTGGCGGAGGCCGACTGCATGCCCAGTGCCGTCCCGGAGGCCCCGGCGACCAGCGCCAGGGCGGCGAGCAGTGATGTTCTGGTACGACTCATGAGTGCGGGTGTCCTTCGGTGTGATGTCGTGCCGTGCGGTGCTGTGTCGGGAACTGCGGGGTGACGGCGCGCGGGCGGTCACGCGGCCCGGCGCCGTACGCGGTGGAGGTGCCGTCGTGGGCGAAGCGGTGGCGGGCGGCGGGGAGTCCGCCCGCCGGGTGGGTGGGTTCGCGGGAGTTCCCCTGCCCGAGGCCGTCGCGGTACGCCGCCCCGGTGGCCCGGCCCGGCCGGGTCGTCACCGCTCCCCGGCCGCCGTTCGCCCACTGGCCCGCGGCGGGTGGAGGTACTGAACACAAAGGTGGCGCATGAGCGAGTCCTCGCAGTGAGGTGTGCCCGGACGGACACACCGACTGATGGAAGCGCTCCCACTGGTGCGAAGGAAGGTAGCGCCAACCGACGGGAAAGCCCAGGGGGTTCGCTTTACTTTTTTACGATCGGGTTCCTCGAATGTTTTTCGCAGTGTCCAGGTCTTGACCGTCCGTTACGCCGTCTTCACTATGGGAGCGCTCCCACTGGTTCAAGCCTTGACCTCTCCCCGAGCCGCAGCCGCAAGGAGGAACCAGCACATGGATCCCGGACGCAGACACAGGGCCGCGCGCCGGCTCTGGACCGCGGTGGCCGCCGCGTTCGCCCTGCCGCTGTCGATGCTCGCCACCGGCGCGGAGACCGCCCACGCGGCCGCCGTGCAGTGCAGCGTCGACTACAAGACCAACGACTGGGGCTCGGGCTTCACCGCCGACCTCACGATCACCAACCGCGGTACGGACGCCATCAACGGATGGACGCTGACGTACGCCTACGCGGGCAACCAGAAGCTGAGCGGCGGCTGGAACGGGACCTGGTCCCAGTCCGGCCAGTCGGTCACCGTGAAGAGCGCCTCGTACAACGGCACCATCGCCGCGGGCGCCGCCGTCTCCACCGGCGCCCAGTTCACCTACAGCGGCGCCAACACCGCCCCCACGTCCTTCGCCGTCAACGGCACCACCTGCGCCGGCGCCCACCAGCCCCCGGTGACCGTGCTGACCAGCCCGAGCGCGGGCGCGGTCTACACGCAAGGGGACGCCGTTCCGCTCGCGGCGACCGCGGCGGCGGCCGACAACGCGACCATCAGCAAGGTGGAGTTCTACGACGACACCACGCTGCTGGGCACGGACACCAGCGCGCCCTACTCGCTCTCGGCCTCAAGTTTGACCGTGGGCAGTCATTCCCTGGTGGCGAAGGCCTACGACAGCCTGGGCGCGTCCGCCACCTCCACCCCGGTGGGCATCACCGTGTCCTCCGGACCCGCCGTGGTCGCCTCGCCGACCCAACTGGGCGTCCAGCAGGGCAAGTCGGGCACGTTCTCGGTGAAGCTGTCCACGCAGCCGAGCGCGAACGTCACGGTGAGCACGACCCGCACGGACGGCAACACCGGCCTGTCCGTCACCGGTGGTTCCCCGCTGACCTTCACCCCGTCGAACTGGAACACCGCGCAGACCGTGACCCTCACGGCCGACTCCTCCGGCACCGGCAGCGCGACCTTCACCGCGTCGGCCACCGGCCACACCAAGGCGACGGTCACGGTCACCGAGCTGCCCGCGGCCAAGGCGTACGACGCCCGCTTCCTGGACCTGTACGGGAAGATCACCAACCCGGCGAACGGCTACTTCTCCCCCGAGGGCATCCCGTACCACTCGGTGGAGACGCTGATCGTCGAGGCCCCGGACCAGGGGCACGAGACCACCTCCGAGGCGTACAGCTATCTGCTGTGGCTCCAGGCGATGTACGGCAAGGTCACCGGCGACTGGTCGAAGTTCAACGGCGCCTGGGAGATCATGGAGAAGTACATGATCCCCACGCACGCCGACCAGCCGACGAACTCCTTCTACAACGCCTCCAAGCCGGCCACCTACGCGCCCGAGCTGGACACCCCGAACGAGTACCCGGCGAAGCTGGACACCTCGGTCTCGGTGGGCTCGGACCCGATCGCCGGTGAGCTGAAGAGCGCGTACAACTCGGACGACATCTACGGCATGCACTGGATCCAGGACGTGGACAACGTCTACGGCTACGGCAACGAGCCCGGCAAGTGCGAGGCCGGACCGACCGCCACCGGACCGTCGTACATCAACACCTTCCAGCGCGGCGTGCAGGAGTCGGTCTGGGAGACGATTACGCAGCCGACCTGCGACGCCTTCAAGTACGGCGGCCGCAACGGCTACCTGGACCTGTTCACCGGCGACAGCTCCTACGCCAAGCAGTGGAAGTTCACCAACGCCCCGGACGCCGACTCCCGCGCGGTGCAGGCCGCCTACTGGGCGGACGTGTGGGCCAAGCAGCAGGGCAAGAGCGGTGACGTCTCCTCGACGGTCGCCAAGGCCGCCAAGATGGGCGACTACCTGCGCTACGCGATGTACGACAAGTACTTCAAGAAGATCGGCAACTGCACGAGCACGTCCTGCCCGGCCGGTACCGGCAAGGACGCCTCGCACTACCTGCTGTCCTGGTACTACGCCTGGGGCGGCGCCACCGACACCTCCGCCGGCTGGGCCTGGCGGATCGGCTCCAGCCATGTCCACGGCGGCTACCAGAACCCCCTGGCCGCCTACGCGCTCAGCTCCGTCGCCGACCTGAAGCCCAAGTCGGCCACCGGTGCGAGCGACTGGGGCAAGTCGCTCCAGCGGCAGCTGGAGTTCTACCAGTGGCTCCAGTCCTCCGAGGGCGGCATCGCGGGCGGCGCCACCAACAGCTGGGCCGGCCGCTACGCCTCCCCGCCCGCCGGCACCTCCACCTTCTACGGCATGGCCTACGACCCGGCTCCCGTCTACCACGACCCGCCGTCCAACCAGTGGTTCGGCTTCCAGGCCTGGTCGATGGAGCGGGTCGCCGAGTACTACCAGCAGACCGGGAACGCCCAGGCCAAGGCGATCCTCGACAAGTGGGTGAAGTGGGCGCTGTCCAAGACCACGATCAACCCGGACGGCACCTACCGCATCCCCTCCACCCTCCAGTGGTCGGGCCAGCCCGACACCTGGAACGCCACCAGCCCCGGCGCCAACAACGGGCTGCACGTCACCGTCGCCGACTACACCGACGACGTGGGCGTGGCCGCCGCCTACGCCAAGACGCTGACGTACTACGCCGCCAAGTCCGGTGACACGGCGGCCAAGTCCACGGCGAAGGCGCTGCTGGACGGCATGTGGAACAACTACCAGGACAGCCTCGGCATCGCCGTGCCCGAGACCCGGACCGACTACAGCCGGTTCAACGAGAAGGTGTACGTGCCGAGCGGCTGGACCGGCACCATGCCCAACGGCGACGCGATCAACTCCTCGTCCACGTTCTCCTCGCTCCGGTCCTTCTACAAGAGCGACCCGAACTGGTCGAAGATCGAGGCCTACCTCAAGGGCGGCGCAGCGCCCGTGTTCACGTACCACCGGTTCTGGGCCGAGGCGGACATCGCCCTGGCCATGGGCTCGTACGCGGAACTGCTCGAATAGTCCCCGCCGGCACTCCGCGTACCCGGCCCCGCCACCGGACGGCGGGGCCACCCGGGCCGGGCGGCCCCCGACCGCACAGGGCGGGGCCGCCCGGCCCACCCGCACCGCCACCTCCGTGACCCTTCTTGAGCCTTCGTCGGGAAAGGTATCCCCACCGTGCGCAGAACCCGCATCCTCGTGGCCGCGTTCTCGCTGGCCGCCGGACTGCTCGCCGGCACCCCGCCCGCACTGGCCACCGCCACGTCCGCTCCGCCCCTGGCGGCGGACACCTACACCTGGAAGAACGCCCGGATCGACGGCGGCGGTTTCGTCCCCGGGATCGTCTTCAACCGCACCGAGAAGAACCTGGCCTACGCCCGCACCGACATCGGCGGCGCCTACCGCTGGCAGCAGTCGACCAAGACCTGGACCCCGCTACTGGACTCGGTGGGCTGGAACGAGTGGGGGCACACCGGAGTGGTGAGCCTCGCCTCCGACCCGGTCCAGCCGGACAAGGTGTACGCGGCCGTCGGGACGTACACCAACAGCTGGGACCCGACGGGCGGGGCGGTGCTGCGCTCCGCCGACCGGGGCGCGAGCTGGCAGAAGACCGACCTGCCCTTCAAGCTGGGCGGCAACATGCCCGGCCGGGGCATGGGCGAGCGGCTGGCCGTCGACCCGAACCGGAACAGCGTGCTGTACCTGGGCGCGCCCAGCGGCAAGGGCCTGTGGCGGTCGACGGACTCCGGGGTGACCTGGTCGCAGGTGACGAGCTTCCCCAACCCCGGCAACTACCGGCAGGACCCGAGCGACACGAGCGGGTACGCGAGCGACAACCAGGGCATCGTCTGGGTCACCTTCGACGAGTCCACGGGCACGTCCGGGAACGCGACGAAGACCCTCTACGTGGGCGTCGCCGACAAGGACAACGCGGTGTACCGCTCCACGGACGCGGGCGCCACCTGGACCAGGCTGGCGGGCCAGCCGACCGGGTACCTGGCGCACAAGGGCGTCCTGGACGCCGTGAACGGATACCTGTACCTCGCCTACAGCGACACGGGCGGCCCCTACGACGGCGGCAAGGGCCGGCTGCTGCGGTACGCGACGGCGACCGGCGCCTGGACCGACATCAGCCCGGTCGCGGAGGCGGACACCTACTACGGCTTCAGCGGGCTGAGTGTCGACCGGCAGCACCCGTCCACCCTGATGGCGACCGCCTACAGCTCCTGGTGGCCGGACACCCAGCTGTTCCGGTCCACCGACAGCGGCGCCACCTGGACGAAGGCGTGGGACTACACGTCGTACCCGAACCGCGCCAACCGCTACACCATGGACGTGTCCTCCTCGCCCTGGCTGACCTTCGGCGCGAACCCGTCGCCGCCCGAACAGACGCCGAAACTGGGCTGGATGACGGAGGCGCTGGAGATCGACCCGTTCGACTCCGCCCGCATGATGTTCGGCACCGGCGCCACCGTCTACGGCACCGAGGACCTCACGAAGTGGGACAGTGGCGGGCAGTTCGGCCTGAAGCCGATGGTGCGGGGCCTGGAGGAGACGGCCGTCAATGACCTCGCCGCACCGCCCTCCGGCGGCGCCCGGCTGTTCAGCGCCCTCGGTGACATCGGCGGCTTCCGGCACACGGACCTGACCTCGGTCCCGTCCATGATGTACACCTCGCCGGCCTTCACCTCGACCACCAGCCTGGACTTCGCCGAGTCGAACCCGGATACCGTCGTCCGCGTCGGCGACCTGGACTCCGGTCCGCACATCGCGTTCTCCACGGACAACGGGGCCAACTGGTTCGCGGGCCAGGACCCTTCGGGTGTCTCGGGCGGCGGCACGGTCGCGGCGGCGGCGGACGGCAGCCGGTTCGTGTGGAGCCCGGCCGGCACCGGCGTGCGCCACACCACGGGCTTCGGGACCTCCTGGGCACAGTCCGCCGGCATCCCGGCCGGCGCGATCGTCGAGTCCGACCGCGTCGACGCGAAGACCTTCTACGGCTTCAAGTCCGGGAAGTTCTACGTCAGTACGGACGGCGGGGCGACCTTCACCGCCTCGTCGGCCACGGGCCTGCCGAGCGGGGACAGCGTGCGCTTCAAGGCGCTGCCCGGCGCCAAGGGCGACGTGTGGCTGGCGGGCGGTGCGGCGGACGGCGCGTACGGGCTGTGGCACTCCACCGACGGCGGCGCGAGCTTCACCAGGCTGGCGAACGTGGAGCAGGCCGACACCGTCGGCTTCGGCAAGGCCGCCCCGGGCGCCTCGTACCAGACGCTCTACACCAGTGCGAAGATCGGCGGGGTGCGCGGCATCTTCCGCTCCACGGACAAGGGCGCGTCCTGGACCCGGATCAACGACGACGCCCACCAGTGGGGCTGGACCGGCGCGGCGATCACCGGTGACCCGCGGGTCTTCGGCCGGGTGTACGTGTCGACGAACGGCCGCGGGGTCGTCTACGGCGATGTCTCCGGCACCGGCGACACCGGCGGCGGTGAGGGCGGCGGCACCGACCCGGCGCCGGGGCCCACGGGCGCCTGTACTGTCAGCTACAAGATCACCAATCAGTGGGCCGACGGCTTCCAGGCCGACGTGACGCTGGCCAACACCGGCTCCTCGGCGTGGAACGGCTGGTCCCTCGCCTGGTCCTTCGCCGACGGACAGAAGGTCACGCAGATGTGGAACGCCGGGTACACCCAGTCCGGCGCGACGGTCACGGTGAGGAACGCGGGCTGGAACGGCACGGTGGCGGCGGGCTCGTCGGTGGCCTTCGGCCTCACGGGAAGCCGGTCAGGTACGGCGAACACCACACCGGCGTCGTTCAAGCTGGGCGACCGGACCTGTACGGTCGCCTGACGACCGGCCCGGCGGGGGTGCCGTCCACGAGCGGCATCCCCGCCGGGTCCGCTACTTGACGGTGCCGGTGAAGATCGCCGCGTCCGACTCGAAGTCGGGGCTGACCTCGATCTGGATGAGCTTCTCCCCCTTGGGCAGTTCGCAGCCCCACGGCACGTTCAGGGAGCGGCCCGGGAGCAGCTTGGTCTCCGGGCCGCCCTCCAGGCCGGCGTCGGAGTCGAAGACCGAGTCGCTGCTCTTGCCGTCCTTGCCGTAGGAGCAGTTGACGGTGAGCTGCGTGATGTCGAGGGCCTTCTTGCCGCCGTTCTTCACCTTGACGGTGAACTGGAGGTACGGCGTGTTCTCCGGCTCGGCGTACTCGCCGGTCACGGAGCGCTTGAACCCGGAGAGGGCGACCTCGGTGGCCGGCTCGTAGACGGCGGTGTCGTCCAGGGCGTAGACACCGTCCTCGTCCTGACCGCCGTCCTCGCTGTCCGTGGTCTCCTCGTCGGCGGCGGCCGCCGCGTCGTCGTCTTCGGCCCGGGCGCCGTCCGCGTCCGCGGCGGCGGTCTCGGTGACGGTCACGGTGGGCGCCGGCTTGGCTTCGGCGTCTCCGCTGACCCCCACGGTGATCAGGGACGAGACCGCGGCGGCGACGACGGCCGCCGCCACGGCGATGAGCGCGGTACGGGATTTCCTCGGCGGCACGGGCGGCGGCGGAGGGACCGGCGGTCCGTAACCCGGCATGGGCGGTGGTGTGAAGTCGGTGCTCATGGGCCCCCCTGGGACGTGCTGTGTGATCTTCGCATGATCCCCTCTCGAAGCGGAATGTGAAAACTCCGTGATGGAATCGTGTCCGGGGGCCTGGTCGCGGCGTGACAACGGCTCAGGGCGAGGCGGATGCCGGTTTCCGGAACGCGCGGACGCTGAAGACCGGGTCGGCGCGCGGACGGTCCTGGTCGGGGAGCGCGGCCAGCCGGGCGGCGAACTCCTCGGTGCGCGGCTCGCCGGGCGGCAGCAGGGTGAACCAGCCCCGGCGCAGGTCGGCGATGGTGCGGCGGGGGCTGCGGCCCTGCCCGGGGCTGCGGAAGGAGCCGTGCCCGGCGGGCCGCAGCCCGTGCCGGGCGGCCTCGGCGGTGACGACGGCGGGGGCGTCCGCCGCGGGCCGGCGCGGGCGGTCGGCGAGGACCGCGTCGATGTCGCTGCCGACGTTGTGCGCGGCGGCCTTGTCGACGGTGGTGACGTACACCCCGCCGGGCCGCAGCACCCGGGCGCACTCGGCGAGGACCGCGCGCAGGTCGGCGGGGTCGTCCAGCAGGTGCAGCAGCCAGATGGTGGTGACGGCGTCGAACGTGCCGTCGGGGAAGGGCAGTCGGCGGCTGTCGGCCCGCACGACCCGGCCGGGCAGCCGGGCCGCCGCCCGGCGGAGCATCGCGGGGGTGAGGTCGGCGCCGGTCACCCGCAGCCCGGGGCGCACGGCGGCGAGCCGCCGGGTGACGATCCCGGTGCCGCAGGCGACGTCGAGGAGGCGGCCGGGCCCGGGGGGTATCAGGTCCAGGACGGTGCGTGCGGCGGCCTCGGCCCGGGCCTCGCCGCCGCGCAGGGCGTCGTAGCGGCCGGCTTCCTTCTCGTAATCGAGCACATCGCTCAGTGTGCCCCGTGGCCTGGGGCGATGTCCTCCACTCTGCGGGCCAGTGCGAAGTCCTGGGCGGTGAGGGCGCCGCCCGCGCTGTGGGTGTGCACGCCGAGGGCCACGGTGTTGTAGCCGAGGGTCAGCTCGGAGTGGTGGTCGAGCTCGTCCTGGATGCCGGCGATGTGCACCACCAGCGCGGTGGCCGCGAAGTGCGAGCCGAGCCGGTAGGTCCGGGTGAGCCGCCCGTCCCGCACCGACCAGCCGGGCAACTCGGCCAGGCGGTCCTCGATCTCCTGCTGCGACAGCGGTGCCACGGCCATGGCCGTTCGCTCCCTTCCATGCCGGGGTACGGATCCAGCCTGCCACGGCCGGGACACGGACGGCGGACCGACGCGTCCGGGTCTCTACTAGGGTCGGGCGCATGTCCGTTGCCGCCTCCGCCCGCCCCGTCTCCCCCGCCGCCGGCTCCGGTGCCGGCCCGCTGCTGCGTGCCTGGCGCGAGCGGCGCCGGCTCTCCCAGCTGGAGCTGGCGCTGCGGGCCGGCTCCTCGGCGCGCCACCTCAGCTTCATCGAGACCGGACGCTCCCGGCCGAGCGAGGAGTTGCTGCTGCGGCTGGCGGAGCGGCTCCAGGTGCCGGTGCGCGAGCGCAACGCCCTGCTGCTGGCGGCCGGTTACGCCCCGCGCTATCCGGAGACCCCGCTGGACGATCCGGCGCTGGAGGGCTTGCGGGACGGGCTGGAGCGGCTCCTTCGGGGCTATGAGCCCTACCCCGCGCTGGTGGTCGACGCCGGGTACACGGTCGTCGCCGCCAACCGGGGCGTCGAGATGCTGCTGGCGGGGGTGCCGGAGAAGCTGCTGGCCCCGGCGCCGAACGCGATGCGGCTGACGCTGCACCCGGAGGGGCTGGCGCCGCGCATCCGGAACCTGCGTCAGTGGCGCGGGCATCTGCTGGCCCAGATGGAACGGGACATCGCCCTGCACCGCTCGGACCGGCTGCGCGCGCTGTACGAGGAGGTGGCGGCCTACCCGGTGCCCCCGGAGGAACCGGGGGCCGAACCGGAGGAGCCGGTTGCGTACTTCGCGCTGCCGCTGCGCGTGGAGCACTCCGGCCGGATCCTGTCGTTCATCTCCTCGATCTCCACGTTCAACACACCGATGGACATCACGGTCGCCGAACTCGCCGTCGAGACCCTCCTGCCGGCGGACCGGGCCACCGCCGAGCACCTGCGCGCGCTCGCCGGCTGACCGGCCCCGGCGCCGGGACATCACCCGCCGTTCACCCGGCGGAGCCGGTCTTCGGACATGCGAGGGGCCCGGATGTGATCGGATAGGACGCGCCGGGAACCCCGGCAGACCGCGACCCTCGCGAAAGGAACCACCGTGGCAACCACGCGCACCGCGCACACCGTCTGGGAAGGCAACCTGCTCGACGGCAACGGAGTCGTCACCTTCGACTCCTCCGGCATCGGCCAGCAGCCGGTGTCGTGGCCCTCGCGCGCCGAGCAGGCGAACGGCAAGACCAGCCCCGAGGAGCTGATCGCCGCCGCCCACTCCAGCTGCTTCTCCATGGCCCTCTCGCACGGCCTGGCCGGCGCCGGCACCCCGCCCACCCGGCTGGAGACCAAGGCCGACGTCACCTTCCAGCCGGGTGAGGGCATCACCGGCATCCACCTCACCGTGCGCGGCGAGGTGCCCGGCCTGGACGCGGACGGCTTCGCCGCCGCCGCCGAGGACGCCAAGAAGAACTGCCCGGTCAGCCAGGCCCTGGCCGGTACGACGATCACCCTGACGGCCGAGCTGGCCTGAGTCCGGTCCGTGCCCGTGGGCCGCGCCCCCGCACCGGGGCGCGGCCCGCGGCGTTCCCGGGGCGCTCAGCCGCCCGGGCGCTCCCAGCCCCGCCGCTCCGGTCGCGGGCCGAGCTGCCGGGGGTCCCGGGTGCGGTAGACCACGTACGGCCGGAACAGGTACTGCACCGGCGCGCTGAACATGTGCACCAGCCGGCTGTACGGCACGAACGCGATCAGCACCATGCCCACCACCGCGTGCACCTGGTACAGCACCGGGACGCCCGTCATCAGCCCCGTCTCCGGCCGGAGGGTGAACAGGCCGCGTGCCCAGGGCGCGATGGTCCGCCGGTAGTCGTACCCGTTGCCACCGGTGTGCGTCAGCTTGGCGGCCATGCCCAACGCGATCGCGCCGATCAGCAGCAGGTACATCGCCTTGTCGTTGGCCGTGGTGGCCCGGAAGACGGGGGCGCGGGTGCGGCGGCGGTAGACGAGCAGGGCGATCCCGGCGACCGTCAGCGCCCCGGCCGCCGTCCCGCCGTACAGCGACAGCAGGTGGTAGGCGTGCTCGTCCACGCCGAACGCCTGCGTCCAGGACACCGGCACGAACAGCCCCACCAGGTGCCCCGCCAGCACGAACAGGATGCCGTAGTGGAAGACCGGGGAGGCGATGTTCAGCAGCCGTGACTCGTACACCTGCGAGGAGCGGGTGGTCCAGCCGTACTTGTCGTAGCGGTAGCGCCAGACGAGGCCGGCCACCAGCAGGGCGAGGGCGACGTAGGGCAGGGCGCCCCACAGCAGGACGGTCATCGGCGTGCTCCGGGGTGGGCGGCGGGCAGGGCGGCGCAGACCGCGTCCAGGACGCCCGCGTACGGGGTGGCGCAGGCGCCCAGCCGGGTGCGCAGCCGCTCCAGGCCGGTGCGGTGCTCCGTCAGCAGGCCGGTGTCACCGGTCCGCGCGGTGAACTCCAGCACGGCCGGCAGGAAGTCGGGCAGCTCCTCGCCGCTGAACTCCAGGCCGTGCCGGCGGTAGACGTCCTTGAAGCGCACCAGGGACATCCCGCGCCGCCGGGTGTCGCCGTCGTGCCACCAGCTCAGGTACAGGCTGTGCCGGTTCCTGAGGTCGAAGACCTCCACGTAGTGGGCGGCCAGGTCCGGCAGCGGGGTGACGGCCGCGTGGTCGGTGAACTGCCTTAGCTGCGGGGCGGCTTCGCGCAGCAGCGGCAGCCGGGCGATCAGGTCGTCGTCCGGGTAGGTCAGGCACAGGGCCGCCGCCTGGTAGAGCACCGCGTCCGAGGGCATCAGGCCTCCTCCGCCTCGTCCGAGGTCTGCCGTCTGCGCAGCCGGTGGAAGTTCTCCACCGACACCAGCGGGAGCCGTCTGCGGCCGGAGTCCCGGCCGAACGGCCCGTCGCCGCCCATGCCGGGACCGCCCGCGTGGTCGAGGCTGCACTCCGCGGGCACCGCCGACTCCTCCAGCCGGCGGGCGTCGCCGAGGGCGGCGGTCGGGATGACGTAGCGCTCCTCGTACTTGGCGAGGGCCAGCAGCCGGTACAGGGCCTCGACGTCGGCCGGGCCCATACCGGCCGACGAGGCGATCGCCGGGTCCGGCCTCTCGCCGAGGTTGAGCGCCCGCATGTGGGAACGCATCGCGGCGAGCTTCTCCAGCGCGGCCCGCACCGGCCCGGTCTCGCCCGCCGTGAACATCTCCGCCAGGTACTCCAGCGGGATGCGCAGGGTGTCGATGGCGCCGAACAGGTTGCCCGCGTCCTCCCCGTCGTGCCCGGTGGCGGACAGGGCGTCCACCACCGGCGACAGCGGCGGGATGTACCAGACCATCGGCATCGTCCGGTACTCGGGGTGCAGCGGCAGCGCCACCCGGTGCCGGCTGACCAGCGCGTGCACCGGCGAGCGGCGGGCGGCCTCGGTCCACTCGCGCGGGATGCCGGCGTCCTCGCAGGCGCGCAGCACGGCGGGGTCGTCCGGGTCGAGGAACACCCCCAACTGGGCCTCGTACAAGTCTTTTTCGTCGGATACGGAGGCGGCGGCGGTCACCTTGTCGGCGTCGTACAGCAGGACCCCGAGGTAGCGCAGCCGGCCCACGCAGGTCTCCGAGCACACCGTCGGCAGGCCGACCTCGATCCGCGGATAGCACAGGGTGCACTTCTCGGCCTTGCCGGTGGCGTGGTTGAAGTACACCTTCTTGTACGGGCATCCGGTCACGCACATCCGCCAGCCCCGGCAGTGGTCCTGGTCGACCAGGACGATGCCGTCCTCGGCCCGCTTGTACATCGCCCCGGACGGACAGGAGGCCACGCACGAGGGGTTCAGGCAGTGCTCGCAGATCCGGGGCAGATAGAACATGAACGTCTGCTCGTAGGCGAACCGCACCTGCTCGGAGGCCTGTTGGCGCAGGCGTTCGACCATCGGGTCCAGGTCGCCGTAGGCGGGGGCGCCGCCGAGGTTGTCGTCCCAGTTCGAGGACCACTCGATCTTCATCGGCTCCCCGGTGACGGACGACACCGGCCGGGCCACCGGGTAGTCGTCGCCGAGCGGGGCGTCGGTGAGGTTGCGGTACTCGTAGGTCCAGGGTTCGTAGTAGTCCTTGATCTCCGGCAGCCGGGGGTTGGAGAAGATCCCGGCGAGCTTCCGGAACCGGCCGCCGGCCTTGAGCGTGAGCGCGCCGCGCCGGTTCAGCTCCCAGCCGCCGCGCCACGTGTCCTGGTCCTCGTAGCGGCGCGGATAGCCCTGCCCGGGGCGGGTCTCCACGTTGTTGAACCAGACGTACTCCATGCCGCGCCGGTTGGTCCACGCCTGTTTGCAGGTGACCGAACAGGTGTGGCAGCCGATGCACTTGTCGAGGTTCATCACCATCGCGATCTGGGCCATCGGGCGCATCAGTACTCGACCTCCTGGCCGCGGCGGCGGATCACCGTCACCTCGTCGCGCTGGTTCCCCGTCGGACCCAGGTAGTTGAACGCCCAGGACAACTGGGCGTAGCCGCCGATCAGATGGGTCGGCTTGAGCAGCAGCCGGGTCAGGGAGTTGTGGATGCCGCCGCGCATCCCGGTGGTCTCCGTCCTCGGCACGCTCACCGTGCGCTCCTGCGCGTGGTGCAGGTAGACGGTGCCGGGCGGCATGCGGTGCGAGACGATCGCGCGGGCCACGACCACGCCGTTGCGGTTGACCGCCTCCACCCAGTCGTTGTCCGCGGCCCCGATCGCGTCGGCGTCCTGCGGGGACATCCAGACGGTCTGTCCGCCCCGGGAGAGGGCCAGCATGAACAGGTTGTCCTGGTACTCGGAGTGGATCGACCACTTGTTGTGCGGGGTGATGTAACGCACCGTCACCTCCCGCTCCCCATCCGGCCCGAGGCGCGGTTCGCCGAACAGCCGGTGCATGTCCAGCGGCGGCCGGTACACCGGCAGGGCCTCGCCGAGTTCGTGCATCCAGTCGTGGTCGAGGAAGAAGTGCTGGCGGCCGGTGAGGGTGTGCCAGGGTTTGCCGTGCTCGGTGTTGAGGGTGAAGGCGGTGTAGCGCCGGCCGCCGGACTCGCTGCCCGACCACTCCGGCGAGGTGATCACCGGCACGGGCGCCGCCTGGGTGTCGGCGTACGTGACCCGTTTGCCCTCGTGTTCGGCGGCGAGATGGGCCATCGGCCGCCCGGTGCGCCGCTGAAGTGTGCGGAAACCCTCGGTGGCCAGACGGCCGTTGGTGGTGCCGGACAGGGCGAGGATGGTGTTCGCCGCCTTCACGGCCGTGTCGAGCGACGGCCGCCCCTGGTAGCCGGTGCCGTTCGACTTCCGCAGCCCGGCCACCTCCACGTCCGGGCGCAGGGTGATTCCCTTGACGGCGAGGCCGCGTTGCTCCACCAGCGGGCCGAGGGCGGCGAACTTGGCGGCGATCGCGGTGTAGTCGCGTTCCACGACGGTCAGGTCCGGCAGGGTCCTGCCGGGTACGGGGGCGCACTCGCCGCGCTTCCAGTCCCGCACCACCCCGCCCGGCTGGGCGGTCTCGGCCGGGGTGTCGTGCTGGAGCGGGCTCGCCACCAGGTCCTTGCGGACGCCCAGGTGGTCCACGGCCAGTTCGCTGAGCTTCTCCGCGAGCGCCTTGAAGGTGTCGAAGTCGGTGCGGGCCTGCCAGGGCGGGTCCACGGCCGGGGTGAACGCGTGCACGAAGGGGTGCATGTCGGTGGAGGACAGGTCGTGCTTCTCGTACCAGGTCGCGGCCGGCAGCACCACGTCCGACAGCAGCGTGGAGGAGGTGTGCCGGAAGTCCAGCGACAGCAGCAGGTCGAGCTTGCCCTCCGGCGCCCGCTCCCGCCAGGTCACGTCCCTCGGCCGCTCGCCGGGCGCGGCCTCCCGCGCGCGCAGCGAGGAGTGGGTGCCCAGCAGGTGCCGGGTGAAGTACTCGGCTCCCTTGGCCGAGGAGCCCAGCAGATTGGCCCGCCACAGGGTCAGCACGCGCGGCCAGTTCTCCGGGGCGTCCGGGTCCTCGCAGGCGAACCCCAGCGTGCCGGCGCGCAGTGCGGCCACCGCCTCGGCCACCGGGTCGCCGCTCACCTCGCCCAGGTCGAGCGGGTTGCGGTCGAAGGTGGGGTACGACGGCATCCAGCCCGCGCGGGCGGACAGCGCCAGGCAGTCCGCGGCGGTCATCCCGGTGAACCGGCCCTCGCCGAGCGGGGAGGCGAGCACATCGGCGCCGAAGCGGTCGTAGCGCCACTGGTCGGTGTGCAGGTACCAGTACCCGGTGCCGATCGCCTGCCGGGGCGGGCGGGACCAGTCGGAGGCGGCGGCCAGCGTCGCCCAGCCGGTCACCGGGCGGCACTTCTCCTGGCCCACGTAGTGCGCCCAGCCGCCGCCGTTGCGGCCCTGGCAGCCGGTGAGCTTCAGCAGGGCCAGGAAGGCGCGGTAGATCGTCTCGGAGTGGAACCAGTGGTTGGTGCCCGCCCCCATGATGATCATGCAGCGGCCGCGGGAGCGCTCGGCGGTCCGGGCGAACTCCCGGGCGATCCGCACGCACTGGGCGGCCGGGACGGAGGTGTGCGTCTCCTGCCAGGCGGGGGTGGCCGGGGTGCGGTCGTCGTCGTAGGAGGCGGGCCAGTCGCCGGGCATTCCGGGGCGGGCCACCCCGTACTGGGCCAGCAGCAGGTCGTAGACGGTCGTCACCAGCGGGCCGTCCGCGCCGCCCAGCCGGGTGGCCGGCACGCTGCGCCGCAGCACCTCGCCCCGCCCCTGCCCGTGCGCTCCGCCCTCGGTGTCGAACCGGGGCAGCAGCACCTGGACCGGCACCGCGACCTCGCTGCCGTACAGGCTCAACCGGGGCCGGATGTCACCCAGTTCCAGGTTCCAGCGGCCCTCGCCCGACTCGGTCCAGCGAAAGCCCAGGGAGCCGTTCGGCACCACCGCGCGGCCGGTCGTCTCGTCCAGGACGGCCGTCTTCCACTCCGCGCCCTCCCCGCCTTCGCCGATGTCGGTGGCGCGCAGGAACTTCCCCGGCACCCACGCCCCGTCCCGCTCGGTGAGCGTCACGAGGAACGGCAGGTCGGTGAACTTCCGTACGTAGTCGGTGAAGAACGGCGTCTGCCGGTCGACGAAGAACTCCTTGAGGATCACATGGCCCATCGCCAGGGCCAGCGCGCCGTCCGTGCCCGGGTGCGGGTGCAGCCAGGCGTCGGCGAACTTGGTGGCGTCCGAGTAGTCCGGTGAGACCACCACCACCTTCTGTCCCCGGTAGCGCGCCTCCGCCATCCAGTGCGCGTCCGGGGTGCGGGTCACCGGCACGTTGGAGCCCCACAGGATCAGATAGGCGGCGTCCCACCAGTCGCCCGACTCCGGTACGTCCGTCTGGTCGCCGAAGACCTGCGGGGAGGCCACCGGGAGGTCGGCGTACCAGTCGTAGAACGACAGCATGGCCGCGCCGATCAGCGAGTGGTAGCGGGCGCCGGCCGCGTGCGACACCATCGACATCGCCGGGATCGGGGAGAACCCGGCGATCCGGTCCGGGCCGTAGGTCTTGATGGTGTGCACCTGCGCGGCGGCGACCAGTTCCACCGCCTCCTCCCAGCGCGCCCGCACCAGGCCGCCCTTGCCGCGCGCCCGCTGGTAACGGCGGCGCCGCTCGGGGTCGTTCTGGATGTCCGCCCAGGCCAGCACGGGGTCTCCCAGCCGCTGCTTCGCCTCCCGGTACATCTGGAGCAGCACGCCCCGGACATAGGGGTAGCGGACCCGGGTGGGCGAGTAGGTGTACCAGGAGAACGCGGCGCCGCGCGGGCAGCCGCGCGGCTCGTACTCGGGCCGGTCCGGGCCCACCGAGGGATAGTCCGTCTCCTGGGTCTCCCAGGTGATGATCCCGTCCTTGACGTACACCTTCCACCGGCAGGAGCCGGTGCAGTTCACGCCGTGGGTGGAGTGCACCACCTTGTCGTGGCTCCACCGGTCCCGGTAGAAGGCGTCCGCCTGCCGGCCGCCGGTCAGGGTGACGCTGTGCAGGTCGGGCGCGGGCGTGCCGGGCCGGAAGAAGCGGCCGGCGGACAGCAGGGCCGCGCCGGGCTCCCTGGGCGGTCTCCGCGGGTCGGTCACATGCGCTCCCTAGGTTCACCCCCGTACTCAGAACCTAGGGGCCGGCCCGGCAGGGCACCTGTCCGGGGACCCGTACGGGTCACGCCGGGCGGCGGGCCGGGTCACAGACTCTCGCGGTACTCCCGCAGCAGCTTCCGGGTGCGCTGGGCGGACGCGGCGCGGGCCGTCATGTGGTCCAGCACCTCCAGGTGCGCGGCCACCTCGCGGCGCGCGTCCAGATAGAGCGCGCCGGTCAGGTACTCGGTGAACACCATGTCCGGCAGCTCCGGTTCGGCGAACCGGAACAGCGTGAACGGCGCGTACGTCCCCGGGTGCGGGCCCGCGGCGAACTCGGCGATCTGGAGCGTGACCCGGTCCCGCTCGGCGTACTCCAGCAGCCGGTCCAGCTGGTCCCGCAGCACCTTGGGGTCGGTGCTCACCGGGCGCCTGAGCACCGTCTCGTCCATGATCACCCACAGGTGGGGCGGGTCCTTCCGGTCCAGCAGCCGCTGCCGTTCCATGCGCAGCGACACATGCCGGTCGACCGTCTCCGGGGAGGTGTGGCCGACGGTGCCCGCCTCCATCACCGCCCGTGCGTAGTCCTCGGTCTGGAGCAGGCCGGGGACGAAGTGCGGCTCGTAGGAGCGGATGATCCGGGCGGCGCCCTCCAGGCTGACGTACAGGCTGAACCAGTCCGGCAGCACGTCGTGGAACCGCTGCCACCAGCCCGGCTGGTTCGCCTCCTCGGCCAGCCGGACGAAGGCGCCGGCCTCCTCGTCCGGCACCCCGTAGGTGGTCAGCAGCACCTGCACGTAGGGGATCTTCAGCGCGACCTCGGCCGTCTCCATCCGCCGTACGGTCGCCGAGGCCACCCTGAGGACCCGGGCGGCCTCCTCGCGGCTGAGCCCTGCGGCCTCCCGCAGCTCCTGCAACCGCTTGCCGAGCACCACCTGGCCCACGGTGGGCGCAGCCCGCCGCTCACTCACAGCCACGCCCTCCCCTACGCGCCGATGAACGCGGGCAGCAGTCTGTCATGCGATCGCGCTGTCGCACATATGGCCTAGCCTGCGAGCACGGTGGGGCCGGTGGGCCGTGGCCGGAATCAGGCGGCCCTTTCCTCCTCCGCGCCCTCCTCTTCCTCCTCGGCGGCGGGCGTCAGCGGTACCTGGGGGCCGTTCAGCTCGTCCAGCCAGCGGCGCAGTATGCGGTGGATCCGCTCGGCGCCGACCGGTTCCGTCCCGTCGGCGGCCGGCGGGGTCAGGTCCACCGGGGAGAGCAGGAACGGGCGGGACTGGGCGCCGCCGAGACCGCCGTGCGAGCCGATCTGCTCCTCGAAGGCGAGCACCTCGCCGTCGGCGGGGTCGTAGGCGGAGTTGACCATGATGTCGGCGGTGTGCGGGAAGGAGTGGGTGCGGCGGATGGCGTCGGCGGCGCCGGGGCCGAAGCGGGCCAGCGGGCCCGGCTCCTCGTCCAGCCGGTCCAGCGGGATCTCGGCGCCGTGCGCGCCGAGCACCACGCCGCCGTGCCGCTCGCTGCGCACCAGCAGGAAGCCGATGCCGGGGTGGTTGGCGAGGGTGGTGAGCAGGGCCGGGTGGCGGGCGTCGATCTCCTCCTTGGTCATCCGGTGCGGGACGTCCGGGAAGGAGATCAGGCCGAGGTTGCCGGAGGCCAGCACGACGGGTTCGCGGCGGCGGGCCGGGCGGTGGTGCTCGCCCTTCTCCTCCACCGGGCGGCGCAGGGCGGCGCGCACGGCGGCGCGGGCCTCGGCACCGCTGTGCGTCTGCTCGGCCCGGCGCGGCACGGGCAGCCCGCAGCCGGCCCGGACCAGGTCGCCGAGGGTGAGGCCGTAGCGGGCGCGGAACGTCTCGCCGGGGCTCTGCCCGTGGTCGGACAGCACGACGATCCGGTACGGGCGCGGGGCGTGCTCGGCGACCCGCTCCAGCAGGGCCAGGCAGCGGTCGAGGCGCCGCAGGACCTGCTCGGCGTCGCGGCCGTGCGGGCCGGAGTGGTGGGCGACCTCGTCGTAGGCGACGAGGTCGGCGTAGACGGCGGTGCGGCCGGCGAGCATGTCGCCCATCACCGCGGCGACGACGACGTCCCGTTCGACGACCGTGGCGAAGGCACGGACCAGCGGATACAGGCCGCCCCGGCCGACCCGCGGGCGCTGCCGGCCCAGCCGGGCCCGGGTGGACTGGCCGATCTCGCGGGCCACCTCGGCGACGAAGGACAGGGCGGTGCGGACGGCGTTCGCGGGGTCGGAGAAGTAGGCGAAGTAGCCGGCCCGGGAGCGGTTGTCCCGGCCGCGGCGGCGGGTGGCGATGGACAGCACCAGCGCCTGTTCGCCGGCGCCGCCGCTGAAGAGGTTGCCGCGGCTGGCGCCGTCGACGGCGAGCAGTCCGTCGTCACGGGTGCGCAGGGCGGCGCGGCGCTGGAGCTCGGCCGCGCTGGTCGGCCGGTTGCACACCATCACCTCGCCGCGGTCCTTCTCGTACCAGCGGAAGGCCGGCACGTCGAAATTGCTGCCGTGCAGGATGCCGAGCTGGCTGGCACCGGTCTGACTGGACCAGTCGGTGCGCCAGGGGGTGAGGCGGTGGGTGGGTTCCTGGTGGGCGGGCTCCTGGTGGGTGGATCCGCCCGATGCCAGCCAGCGGGCGACCGTCGGCATCAGGCCCTCGCGGACCGCGTTCATGAGGACGTCGTGGCCGACGCCGTCGAGCTGGACGCAGACCAGGCCGGGCGCGGTGGGGCAGGGCGGGTGGGCCCGGCGGCCTCGGGTGGCGAGGCGGTGCAGCCGGCGGCGGTAGGCCTCGTCGTCGCGGACCGCGAGGGCCCCGCCGGTCGCGGAGGCGACGGCGGACATCACCGCCGCCACGATGACCGCGGTCTCGGGCGCGGCCTCGCCCCGGCCGGAGGGGTTGACGCGCAGGGCGAGCAGCAGCAGGGAGCCGTTGAGGAAGAAGACCAGCAGGCCGAGGACCAGCGCCGGCACGAGCAGCAGCAGCCGGACCAGCAGCGGCCAGACCACGGCCGACAGGATGCCGAAGGCTCCCGCCCCGCAGGCGGCGGCCAGGGCGATGGTGGTGACGTTGTCGCCGTCGGCTGACTGGAGCCGGAAGTCGGGCAGGAGCCCGGCGAGGACCAGCATGGTGGCCGTGGAGACCGCCCATACGGCGACGCTTCGCCCGACCTGACGGGCGATCCGCCGCCACCGCATGCCCCGCACGCCGTACACCTCACAACCCGGCCCTTCCCGCCCCGCGGGCCAGGAGGACCCTCCTTACGCTCCAAGCGGGCCGGTCGGGCCCGGTCCCACCTTGTCACACGGGACGCCGGCGGCCCGGACGGACCGGGGTCAGCGGCCGTCGTAGCCGGCCGTCGGCATGGACAGGCGGCGGTGCACCCGGGCCTTCATCTGCGCGTCGTACGACGGCTCGGCGCGCCCCACCGTCTCCACGCGCACGCCCCGGCGCGCGCACTCGGCGGTGAACTCCTCCACCGACGACAGGGCCCGGCGCAGCACCCGCAGACTGGGCGCGACGAACACGTCCACCCCGGGGCGCACGCCCTCCCACAGCTCGCAGTGATCGAAACGCAGACCGCCGACGAGGAGTTCCCGGGCGATGACGTAGCCGCGCTCGGCGGCCCAGCGGGCACACATGGCGTACTGGCTGCGGGAGTCCACCAGGAAGGGGTCGGCCTCCAGCTCCTCCAGGGGCGTCAGGCTCGCGATGGCGGTGACCCGCACCGGCGTCAGCGTGCCGAAAGCCCCTCGCGGCTGTCTCATGGCGTCCCCTCACCTCCCGTTTTCGCCGCCGACCCTACTCCTGCCCGTAGGCTTCGGGGAGTCGCGCGAAGGAGGCGGAAGAAGGTGCCGGTGGAGATCACCTGGTGGGGTCACGCCACCTGTGTGGTGGAGGATACGAACATCCGGGTGATGACCGATCCCCTGTTCGCCCGCCGGCTGGCGCACCTGCGCCGCCGCCGGGGTGCCGTGCCGCCCGCCGGGGCCCGCCGCGCCGATCTGGCGCTGGTCTCGCACCTGCACGCCGACCATCTGCACCTGCCCTCGCTGGCCTGCCTCGCCCCGGGCACGCGCCTGCTCGTGCCCCGGGGCGCACCACGGGCCGTGCCCGGACTGCGCCGGCTGCGGCAGCTGCGGATCACCGAGGTGGCGCCCGGCGACGAGGTGCGGGTGGGCGAGGTGCTGGTGCGGGTGGTGCCGGCGCTGCACGACGGGCGGCGGCTGCCGGTGGGCCCGCGCCGCTCCCCCGCGCTGGGGTACGTCGTGGAGGGCGAGGCACGGACCTACTTCGCCGGTGACACCGGGCTGTTCGACGAGATGGCCGAGCGGGTCGGGCCGGTGGACGCGGCGCTGCTGCCGGTGGGCGGCTGGGGGCCGTACCTCGGGGAGGGGCACCTGGACGCGGGGCGGGCGGCGCGGGCGCTGGCCCGGCTGGCGCCGCGGGTCGCGGTGCCGGTGCACTACGGGACGTACTGGCCGATCGGCATGGACGCGGTGCGCCCGCACGAGTTCCACGCGCCGGGCGACGAGTTCGTACGGCTGGCGGCGGTGGCCGCGCCCGGGGTGGCGGTGCACAAGCTGGCGCACGGCGAGAGTGTGCGGCTGGAGGTCGCGCGGTGACCTGGCTCGCCGCCGCGTCGGCCGCCTTGACCCCCGAGTCCACGCAGCAGGCGGCGGGCTATCCGTCGTTGTTCCTGCTGGTGCTGATCGGGGCGCTGGTGCCGGTGGTGCCGACGGGCGCGCTGGTGAGTTCGGCGGCGGTGGTCGCGTTCCACCAGCGGGCGCCGTATGCGTCGGCGCTGGTGTTCGTGACGGCGTCGCTGGCCGCGTTCCTGGGGGACGCGGCGCTGTACTGGCTGGGCCGGCGCGGGATGCGGTCCAGGAGCGGCTCGCGCTGGCTGGCGGCGATCCGCGCCCGGGCGCCGGAGGAGCGGCTGGCCCAGGCGCGGGAGAAGCTGGCCGGGCACGGGACCGCCGTGCTGGTGCTGTCCCGGCTCCTGCCGGCGGGGCGGATACCGGTGATGCTGGCGTGTCTGATGGCCGAGTGGCCGCCGCGCAGGTTCGCGCGGGGGAACCTGCCGGCGTGTCTGGCCTGGGCGGCCACATACCAGGTGATCGGGGTCGTGGGGGGTTCGTTGTTCGAGCAGCCGTGGGAGGGGGTCGTGGTGGCGGTGGTGCTGACGGTCCTGATCAGCGCGGTGCCCGGGGTGTGGCGGCGGGTCCGGGCCGCCGGGTGAGGCCGCCGGGACCGAGCGGGGCGGTCCTCAGTCCAGGACTCTCGACGCGCCGACCGGGAGGTCCCACAGGTCCTCGCGCTCCAGCCCCGCCTTCTCCCAGGCGGCCCTGACCCGGGTGAGCGGTTCGAGGACCGGTTCCGCCGAGAGGATGAACGTGCCCCAGTGCATGGGGGCCATGCGGCGGGCGCCGAGGTCCAGGGTGGCCTGGACCGCCTCCTCGGGGTCGCAGTGGACGTCGCTGAGCCACCAGCGGGGGTCGTAGGCGCCGATGGGCATCAGGGCCAGGTCGATGCCGGGGTAGCGGCGTCCGATGCGGGAGAACCAGTGGCCGTAGCCGGTGTCGCCGGCGAAGTACAGGCGCTGTCCGTCCGGGGCGGTGAGGACCCAGCCGCCCCACAGACTGCGACAGGTGTCGGTCAGGGTGCGCTTGGACCAGTGGTGGGCGGGGACGAAGTCGAAGCGGGTGCCGGACAGTTCGGCGCCCTCCCACCAGTCCAGCTCGGTGACGCGGGTGAACCGGCGGCGGCGGAACCAGCCGCCGAGGCCCGCGGGTGCGAACACGGGGGTGTCGCGCGGGAGCCGGCGCAGGGTGGGGGCGTCCAGGTGGTCGTAGTGGTTGTGGCTGATGACGACGGCGTCGACGGGGGGCAGGGCGTCCCAGGGCACGCCCACGGGGGTGACGCGGGCCGGGGTGCCGAGGATGCGGCGGGACCAGACCGGGTCGGTCAGGACGGTCAGCCCGCCGATCCGCACGACCCAGCTGGCGTGTCCCGCCCAGGTGACGGCGAGGGTGCGGGTGTCGACGCGGGGCAGCGGGCCCGGTTCGTACGGCAGCCGGGGGATGTCGGCGAGGCCGTCGGGGCCGGGGCGCACGGCGCCTTCGCGGGCGAAGCGGGCGAGGGCCTTCAGGCCGGGCAGCGGCGCGGTCAGCCGGTCGTGGAAGGTACGCGGCCAGACCCGGCGTTCGCCCAGCGGGCGGGGCTCGGCCAGCGGCGGGAAAGGGCCGGCGAGCGGTTCCGGCACCCCGGGTGCCGTGGTCGTCGTGGCCGGGCCGGGCTCATGCGTCTGCTGCGTCATCGAGGAGGCTCCCATCGCTGAGCGTCGTCGCGGAGATCGTCGAAGGCCGACATCGCCGACATCAAGGAGACCAACGCGTCTCGCACGTGGGGCAGTTCCAGCGGTGCGGGGGACGCGAGGCTCTCGGTGCGCTCCTCGTCCGTGCCGCCCAGCAGGGGTCCGGTGGCGAGCCGTACGCGCAGGGCCCCGAGGTCGTCGCCGAAGCGGTGGCCGCCGGGCGCGGGCATGCCGAGCCGGGCGGTGAGAAGGTCCTCCAGGTCCTGGGCGTCCCCGACCCCTCGGGCGGCCAGCGGCTCGCGCAGCGGCGCGAGGTCGGCGTACAGGTGGCGGCCGGCCTGCGGGGGCCGGGCGAGCGCGCCGGCGGCGACCACGGCGGAGTGCGCGGCGGCGGCCACGCGCGCGTGCAGCCGGACGGTGGCCTCCCGGCGCTCGGTGACGGGCGGTGGCTCGTCGAGGGCGTAGCAGGCCGCGGCGGCGACCGGTACGGCGAGCCGCGCGCCGAGGGCGGTGAGGACGTCGAGCACGCGCGCGTGCAGCCGCCGTCCGGCCGGGGTGGCCGGGAAGCGCGCGACGGCGGCGGGCCAGCCGGCGGGCAGCAGGGCGCCGGCCAGGTCGGTGACGACGGTGACCTCGTCGGGCCACATCTCGGCCGGGCTGAGCAGGACGGTCTCGTGCGGTGCGTGCAGGGTGTCGCGCCAGGTCTCGTCGCTGACCAGGTGGAGGCCCTCGGCGGTGGCGGCCTCGACGGTCTCGTGCAGCAGTTCGGGCGGGGCGACGGTGGCGGTGGGGTCGTCGGCGACGGACAGCACCAGCAGCCGTGGGTCGCCGCCCTCGGCGCGGACCCGGCGCACGGTCTCCAGCAGGGCGTAGGGGTCGGGGACGCCACCGCTCTCGGCGGGGGTCGGCACATGGAAGACGGACCGGCCGAGGAGCCGGGCGTACGGCGCCCACCAGGCCGCGCAGGGGCGGGGTACGAGGATGTCGGCGCCCTCTCCGGCCAGCGCGGCGGTGATGGCGAGCAGCAGCGCGGGGGCGCCGGGACCGGCGGCGATCCGGTCGGGGACGCAGGGCAGTCCGCGCCGGGTCCAGTAACCGCAGGCCGCCTCCAGCAGGGCGGGGGCACCGCCGACGGGCTGGGCGTCGGCACGGCCCGCCGCGGCGGCGAGCACGGCGGACAGCTCGGGCAGCACGGGCAGCCCGTCGTCGGGAAGCGGCGGACCGTAGCGAACGGGTCCGTGATCCTCCCGACGCCGAGCGGGGCCTTGGCCGTCCCGGCGGTGCGCGGGTCCTTGGCCGTCCCTGCGGTGGGCGGAGCCGTCACCCTCACCGCGGGCAACGGGGGCCGGGGCGTCCCCGCCATGAGCGGGGCCGGAGTTCTCCCCGCGCGGGGCGGGGTCCCGGTCGTCCCGGGGGTCCCGCTCCGGGTCCGTCCGCCGCATGTCCGCCTCCGCGAGTGGGTGGTGCCGTGTCTTGCTCCGAGCGTGCGTTCCGGGTCCGGTGCTCGCGGGGCGGATGGTGCCGGTGGGGCGCTGCCGGTTCCCTTGGGACGACGTGTACCCGGCGGGCGGCTCTCCATGGGCGGCGGCGAGTGTTGCCGGGGTCACATCCCGGCGGACGGGTCCACGGCGAGGCGCGTGCGGCCGTACAGCCGGTAGCCGGCGCCCGCGCAGGCGGCGGCGATCAGGGCGGCGCCGACGGCGAGGGCGGGGACCGAGTCCTCGAAGGTGCCGCCCGCCCCGGCGTCCACGCCGTGCTGGACACCGGCCGGGCGGCAGCCGTCGGCGTCGGGGGCCGTACGCGGGTCCTCGCATCCATGGCCGCCCTGTTCCCCGCCGGTCTGCCCCGCCCCCTCCTGACCCGGACCGTCCCACCCGGCACCGTCGCGCCCCGCACCGTCCCACCCGGCGCCGTCGCCTCCGCCCGGGTCCCGGGCCGCGCCGTCCGGCTGGGCCGGGTCCGGACCGCCCGGGTCCCGTCCCGCACCGTCGCGTCCTCCGCCGACCTGCCCGGCCGCGTCCCACCCCGGGCCGTCCGGTCCCCCGCCGGTCTCCCCGCCGCCCTCCCGCGTCGAGCCGTCCCACCCCGTACCGTCCGGCCCGACCGCCTCCTTTCCCGTACCCTCCACGGCTCCGGCATCGGGCCCGCCGCCCCCGTCCGGCCCGGCCGGCTCGCGTGCGTCGGCCCCGGTGGAAGGGTCCTCGCACCCCGGTCCGCCCGCGGCCCCGCCGCCGGGGACTATGGGCGCGGCACCCAAGGCGCCCGGCACGGGTACCGGTACCGGAACGGGAACCGGTGGGGCCCCGGTGAGCGGGGCGCAGGACGCCGGGAGCGGTACCGGGGCGGCGACGGACGCGGCGGGCCCCGTCAGGGCGAACGCGGGCCCGGTCACGGCGAGCGCGGCACCGGCGGCGCAGGCGGCGGACAGGGCGGCGCGGGCGGTGCGGCGCATGGGCGGGGCTCCTCGCGGGGTGCGGCGGGCGGTCGGACGTACGCCGGCGCACCGGCACCACGGCGACGCGTGCGGCACCCGGCTCCGAGGGGGGACGGGCGTACCGCGGCGACGCCGTGCGGCGCCCCGGCCACGGGGGCACGGTCGGTGTGCCCTCGCTGCCATGACAGCCCGCGCGGGGCCGTACCGCGCGCGGCCGGAGCCCATTCGCGCGACACGCGGGGCCGCGCGGGTGACGGCCCGCCGGTTCCCGGCGTCGCGAAGCCCGTACCCGCCCCGCCGCCCCGCCCCGGAGGTTTTCCGTCTGCCGCGCAGGTCACTCGGTACGGGCTGACCGGATCGTCCGCTTCGCTCTCCACCGGGAGGTCTGTCCATGAGCACCAAGGTCTCGGACCACATCCTCGAACGCCTGCGCGCTTGGGGCGTGGAGGAGGTCTTCGGCTATCCGGGCGACGGCATCAACGGACTGCTCGCCGCCTGGGGCCGAGCCGAGAACCGGCCGCGGTTCGTCCAGTCCCGGCACGAGGAGATGTCCGCCTTCGAGGCGGTCGGGTACGCGAAGTTCAGCGGGCGCCTCGGGGTGTGCGCGGCGACCTCCGGACCCGGCGCGATCCACCTTCTCAACGGCCTCTACGACGCGAAGCTGGACCACGTACCCGTGCTGGCCATCGTCGGCCAGACCAACCGGACCGCGATGGGCGGCTCCTACCAGCAGGAAGTCGACCTGCACACGCTGTACAAGGACGTCGCCTCGGAGTTCGTGGAGACCGTGACGGTGCCCGAGCAGCTGCCGAACGTGCTGGACCGGGCGATCCGCACCGCGTACGCCCGGCGCTGCCCGACCGCGCTGATCATCCCGGCCGATGTGCAGGAGCTGGACTACTCGCCGCCCACGCACGCGTTCAAGATGGTGCCGTCCAGCCTGGGGATGAGCGAGTTCACGGCGACACCGACCGACGACGCGCTGCGCCGGGCGGCGGACGTGCTGAACGCGGGCGAGAAGGTGGCCGTCCTGGTCGGCCAGGGCGCGGCCGGGGCGGTCGCGGAGGTGCGGGAGGTCGCCGAGCTGCTCGGCGCGGGGGTGGCGAAGGCGCTGCTCGGCAAGGACGTGCTCAGTGACGAACTGCCGTATGTGACGGGCCCGATCGGACTGCTCGGCAGCCGGCCGTCGTACGAGCTGATGCGGGACTGCGACACGCTGCTGACCATCGGCTCGTCGTTCCCGTACACGCAGTTCATGCCGGAGTTCGGCAAGGCGCGCGCGGTGCAGATCGACATCGACGCGCACATGATCGGCATGCGCTACCCGTACGAGGTGAACCTGGTCGGCGACGCGCAGGCGACCCTGCGCCGGCTGATCCCGCTGCTGAAGGCGGAGGGGCGGAGCCGCAAGTGGTACGACACGGTGTGCGCGAACGTCAAGCGCTGGCACACCACGATGGAGCGGCGGGCCGCGGTGGCGGCCGACCCGATCAACCCCGAGTACGTGGCCCGGGCGCTGGACCCGCTGCTGCCGGACAACGCGATCCTGACCTCCGACTCCGGTTCGGTCGCCAACTGGTACGCGCGGCACATCACGATGCGGCCGGGCATGCGCGGTTCGCTGTCCGGGACGCTGGCGACGATGGGCCCGGGGGTGCCGTACGCGATCGGGGCGAAGTTCGCCCACCCGGACCGGCCGGTGTTCGCGCTGGTCGGCGATGGCGCGATGCAGATGAACGGGCTGGCGGAGATGATCACGGCGGCCAAGTACCGGGACCTGTGGTCGGATCCACGGCTGGTGGTGGCCGTGTGGAACAACCAGGACCTGAACCAGGTGACCTGGGAGATGCGGGCCATGGAGGGCGCCCCCTCGTTCCTGCCGTCGCAGTCGCTCCCGGACGTGCAGTACGCGGCGTTCGCCCGTTCGCTCGGGCTGACCGGCATCCGGGTGGAGAAGCCGGAGGACGTGGAGGCCGCCTGGCGGGCCGGGCTGGAGGCGGACGGGCCGGCGGTGCTCGAGTTCCTCACCGACCCCGCCGTACCGCCGATCCCGCCGCACGCCGACTGGGCGCAGATGGAGGCGACGGCCGCCTCGATCCTGAAGGGCGACGCCGACCGGGGTTCGATGATCAAGCAGGGCCTGAAGGCGAAGGTGCAGGAGTTCCTGCCCGGCCGGGCCAAGCGGTGACCGTACGGGACGTGTCCCGTTTCCGGACTCGGCAGCCCGTGTCGGACGCGGGGCACCGGGTACGCGGTGCGGACCCCGACCCTTGGAGGGAGATATGCAGCGAGGCAGTGACCGGCTGAACGTCCACCGGGACGACGAGATGAAGCACGAGCTGAAGGGGCTGCTGCGGTCCGGCCATCCCACGCGCGTGGAGGAGTGGCACGACCCGGAGCCGGCCGCGGACGACGACCCGGAGGTCTGGAGCGGCCCGGTGGGCGGCCTCGGATCCCCGGCGTCGCTGGAGCGGACCCGGCTGGAGCTGGCCCGGCACCTGAGCCGGCACGCCTTCCCCGCGCAGCCGGGCGAGCTGGCCCGGGCGCTGCGCCGGAGCAACGCGCCCGGCACGCTGATCGACGCCGTCGCCGGTCTGCCGCAGCAGGACCGGTACGAGAACCTGCAACAGCTGGCCGAGGCGCTGGTGGGGGGCGCATGAGCCAGGGGGTACCCTGGCCGGCTCCCCGCACCGCGGGCCAGGCGGCCGAGATCGCGCGGGGCGCGACCGTCGACGTCGGCGAGGTCACGACGCGGTTCCTGCTGTACGGGCTGCTGCCCGGCTGGTTCGTGCCGGGGCTCGCCGACTGGGCGATGCACCGGCGCACCCGGATCGAGGACACGTCGGGGACGAAGGAGTCCCTGATCCACTCCCTGATGATGGCGGAGGTGGGCCTGCCCATCGCGCTCACCCTGCGCTACGAGGTCAACCCCCTGCTGCTGACCGTGCAGCTGGGCGCGGCGGCGGTGCACGAGGCCACCGCGCTGTGGGACGTACGGACGGCGGAGGACAGCGACCGCGAGGTCAAGCCGCTGGAACAGCACATCCACAGCTTTCTGGAGTCGCTGCCGTTCGGCGGGCTGGTCGCCCTGATGTGCCTGCACTCCGACCAGGTGCGGTCGTTGCTGCGGGGAGGGCGCGGCGATGCGGACGCCTGGCGGCTGCTGCCGCGCCGGCGTCCGCTGTCGCCGGGCTACCTGGCGGGCATCGGGGTCGCGATCGGCGCGTGCGTGCTGCTGCCGTACGGCGAGGAGCTGCTGCGCTGCCGGCGGGCGGCCGGGAAAAGGAAGCGGCGCGCCCGGGCCCACCGGGCGGCGCTGCGGAAACTGAAAGGAGCCTGAGACAACATGCGTATCGCGTTTCTGGTGGCACCCGAGGGCGTCGAGCAGGTCGAGCTGACCGAGCCGTGGAAGGCCGCCTCGGACGCCGGGCACGAGCCGGTGCTGGTGTCGACGCAGCCGGGGAAGATCCAGGCGTTCAACCATCTGGACAAGGCGGACACCTTCCCCGTGGACGAGGTGGTGGAGCAGTCGTCGGCCGGGTCCTTCGGCGGTCTGGTGCTGCCGGGCGGGGTCGCCAACCCGGACTTCCTGCGGATGGACGAGAAGGCCGTCGCGTTCGTGAAGGACTTCTTCGACCAGGGCCGGCCGGTCGCCGCGATCTGCCACGCGCCGTGGACGCTGGTGGAGGCCGATGTGGTGCGCGGCCGGGTGCTGACGTCCTGGCCGAGCCTCCGGACCGACATCCGCAACGCCGGCGGCACCTGGGTGGACGAGCAGGTCAAGATCTGCGACCACGGCTCCAACCAGCTGGTGACCAGCCGCAAGCCGGACGATCTGAAGGCGTTCTGCGACGCGTTCCTGCACGTGTTCGCCGGGGAGCCCGGCTGACCGCCGCCCGCCCGTACGTCACGGGGCCGGCCCGCTTCCGGGCCGGCCCCGTCGTATGCCGTGGGGTTCCGGGCATGCCGTGGGGTTCGTGGCGTGTGCCCCGGGGTTCCGGGTGTTCAGGTGCCGGACGTGTCCGGGGTCGCCGCGTCGCCGCAGCTCCGCTCCCGGGCGCCCTCGCGGGTGCGGCCCGCGCTGACCAGGCGGCGGGGGTTGCGCCGCAGGTACTCGCCCTCCAGCTGCGCCATCCGCTCGTTATGGGCCCGCAGTGCGTCGTTCGAGCCGTACAGCAGGGTGTCGTGGCGCGTGCGGTGGATCGTCTCCAGCTCCTTCATGAGCTGCTGGTCGTCCAGCCGGCTGGGGTCGACTCCGGTCATGGTGGTGCCCCGCTCGTCGTATTCGTCCATGGGGTACGGGTACCCGCCCGGCATGCACTGCCCCCGAGCGATTTCCGGGAGGAATCCATGGAGCTCGCGTTCCTGAATCCACTGTACGAACATCCGGGGTCCTGGGCCTCCGCATACGTCGACCTGTCGCAGCACGAGGAGGACATGCACTCCCAGCGCAGGCTCACGGCCGAGGCGGTGGCCCGGCAGCTGCGGGAGCAGGGCGCCGACGAGGCCACCTGCCGGGCGGTGCACGACGCGATGGCGGCCCTGGAGCGCAGCACCGAGCCGTACGGGCGGGCCGTCTTCGCCCGGGACGGCGAGGTGGTGCTCCAGGTCCCGCTGACCCAGGCCCCGCCGCAGGGTCTGGTGCACTGGGGCACGCTGCCGCACGTCACCCCGCTGCTGGACCTGGCCGGTGAGGACCCGGTGGCGCTGGTGGCGTACATCGACCGCACCGGGGCCGACTTCGAGCTGCGCAGTGCGGTGGTGCGGGAGGAGGCCGGGCAGGTGACGGGCAGCCGGCAGTGGCCGACGCACCGGGCGAAGGCGTCCGACTGGTCGGAGCGGCACTTCCAGCTGAAGGTGGGGAACACCTGGGAGCACAACGCGCGGGAGATCGCCGAGGCGCTGGCGGCCTGCCAGGCCGAGACCGGCGCGGATCTGCTGATCCTGTGCGGGGAGCCACGGGAGTGCCGGTCGGTGCACGAGCAGTTGCCGGCACATCTGCGGGACCGGGCCGTCGAGACCGCGCACGGCGTGGGCAGCCGGCTGCTGCCGCGGGAGGTGGCGGAGATCCGGGCCCGGCACGTGCGGGAGCGGATCCTGGCCGAGGTGGACCGGTACCGGTCCGCCCGGACGCCCGACGCGGAGCGGCGGGCGGCGGCCGTCGAGGGCGTGCCGGGACTGATCGAGGCGGCCCGCGAGCACCGGCTGGCCGAGCTGCTGATCCTCCCGGACGGGCCGGACACCCGGCGCGAGGTGTGGATCGGCGAGGACCCGGCGCAGCTGGCGGAGCGCCGTACGGAGCTGAGGGACCTCGGCGAGCGGGAGGCCTGGCCGGCCCGCGCCGACGACGCGCTGGTGCGGGCGGCCGTGGTGACGGACGCGCCGGTCTTCTCGCTGGCGCCGGTGCTGGCGGACACCGGCGAGGAGGTCCCGGCGGGCGGCATGGGCGCGCTGCTGCGCTGGCGGTAGCGGCCCGGGCCCCGGGACGGGCCCGGGGCGCCGGGGCCCGCTCGACGCGGCGCTGCCGGACCCGCTCGACGGCGCTACCGGGCCCGCTCGACGCGGCGTTCGTCCCAGACCGGCTGCGGGGTCTCGCGGACCCGGCCGTCGCCGCCGAAGACCAGGAAGCGGTCGAAGGAGCGGGCGAACCAGCGGTCGTGGGTGACCGCGAGGACCGTGCCCTCGAACGCCTCCAGCCCCTCCTGGAGGGCCTCGGCGGACTCCAGGTCGAGGTTGTCGGTGGGCTCGTCCAGCAACAGGGCGGTGGCGCCGGCCAGTTCCAGCAGCAGGATCTGGAAGCGGGCCTGCTGTCCGCCGGAGAGGCGGTCGAAGGTCTGCTCGGCCTGCCGGGTGAGTTCGTAGCGGCGCAGCCGGGACATGGCCGCGCCCCGGTCCTGGGCGTGTTCCTTCCAGAGGATGTCCAGCAGGGTACGGCCCTGGAATTCGGGCTGCGCGTGGGTCTGCGCGAAGTGGCCGGGGACGACCCGGGCGCCCAGCTTCCACTCGCCCGTGTGCGCGACGTCCTCGCCGGCCAGCAGCCGCAGGAAGTGGGACTTCCCGGAGCCGTTGGAGCCGAGGACGGCGACCCGTTCGCCGTAGAAGACCTCCAGGTCGAACGGCTTCATCAGGCCGGTCAGTTCGAGCCCTGCGCAGGTGACGGCCCGTACGCCGGTACGGCCGCCCTTCAGGCGCATGGTGATCTCCTGCTCGCGGGGCGGCTCCGGCGGCGGGCCGGCCTCCTCGAACTTGCGCAGCCGGGTCTGGGCGGCGGCGTACCGGGAGGCCATCTCGTGGCTGACGGCGGCGGCCTGACGCAGGTTCAGCACCAGCTTCTTCAGCTGGGCGTGCTTCTCGTCCCAGCGGCGGCGCAACTCCTCGAAGCGGGCGAAGCGTTCGCGGCGGGCCTCGTGGTAGGTGGCGAAGCCGCCGCCGTGCACCCAGGCGTCGGCGCCGGCCGGGCCGGGCTCCACGGAGACGATCTTCTCGGCGGCGCGGGCGAGGAGTTCGCGGTCGTGGGAGACGAACAGGACGGTCTTGCGGGTCTCCTTCAGCTGCTGCTCCAGCCAGCGCTTGCCGGGTACGTCGAGGTAGTTGTCCGGCTCGTCCAGCAGCAGTACCTCGTCGGTGCCGCGCAGCAGCGCCTCCAGCACCAGCCGCTTCTGCTCGCCGCCGGAGAGGGTGCGCACCTCGCGCCACTGGGCGCGCTCGTAGGGGACGCCGAGGGCCGCGGTGGTGCACATGTCCCACAGGGTCTCGGCCTCGTAGCCGCGTGCCTCGGCCCAGTCGGCGAGGGCCTGGGCGTAGCCGAGTTGGGCGGCCTCGTCGTCGACGGTCATCAGGGCGTGCTCGGCGGCGTCGACGGCCTTCGCGGCCTCCCGGATCCGGGGCGGCGCGACGGAGACCAGCAGGTCCCGTACGGTCGTCTCGTCGCGTACGGAGCCGATGAACTGGCGCATCACGCCGAGGCCGCCGGTGACGGTGACGGTGCCGCCGTGCGGTTTCAGCTCGCCGGAGATCAGCCGCAGCAGCGTGGTCTTGCCGGCGCCGTTCGGCCCGACCAGGGCGACGACGGCGCCCTCGCCGACCCGGAAGGAGACATCGCCCAGCAGCGCCCTTCCGTCGGGGAGGTAGTACTCCAGGTGCGCGGCTTCCAGATGTCCCATGGGCAGGCATTCTGCGCGGCCCTCGGGGGCGGGGGCAAATGGGTATCGGCCGGGCCAGGGGTGTCCCGGCCGCCGCTCCGCCCTCCCCGGGGCCTGTCCGGCCGGGCCGCCCTCGCCGGCCGGTGTCACCACGGCGCCCTCCCAGGACAGGGCCTTCCACCCGTCGGACGGGGTGCCCTCCAGGACGATCACGCCGGTGTTCTCCAGGGGGCGGGCCGCGGCGAAGGCCACGTCGACGTTGGCGGCGCGGGCGGCGGTCCAGACCCGGATCGCGGCGCCGTGGCCGATCATGGCGACGGTCCGGGCCCCGCTCGCGGCGGCCTCGGCGACCACGGCGTCGTACCGGCCCAGTGCCTCGGCGCCGCTCTCGCCGCCGGGCATCCGCAGCGCGGTGTCCCCGGACGCCCACGCGCATGCGGTGCGCAGGTACCGCAGGCCCTCCGGGGTGTGCCCGGGCAGCAGTTCCGGATCGCCGGCGGACAGCTCGCGGATGCCGTCCCGGACGAGCACCTCATGGCCGCGGGCGGCGGCCGGCGGGGCGGCCGTCTGCCGGGCGCGGACCAGCGTGGCCCCGGGCCGGGCACGGCGGTGTCCAGCAGGCCGTCCGCATGGGACGGGGTCTGGCCGTGCCGGACGAGCGGCAGCCGCATCCGGGTTCACCTCCCGCGCCTACACAGGAAACGGGCCCTTCAGGGTAACCGCATCCCATGAGCCCTGACCTGGACCTGACCGCCCCCGCCTCGGCCGCCGCCCGCGCCCGGCTGCGTAAGCTGATCGACCTCGACGGCCGGCTGTTCGAGGCCGCCGCCGCCTGGCACTGGCCCGGCGCCGAGCGGGTGCTGCCCCGGCTGAGCCGGGCCGCGAACCACGGCGTGCTGTGGTTCGCGTCGGCCGCCGCCCTGGCCGCGAGCCGCACGCCCCGCTCCCGCGCGGCGGCGGCCCGGGGCCTGGCCTCGCTCGGCCTGGCCTCGCTGACGATCAACACCGTCGGCAAGCGCTCGGTGCGCCGGGCCCGGCCGCAGCTGGACCCGGTGCCGCTGGTGCGGCGGCTGTCGCGGCAGCCGATCACCACGTCCTTCCCGTCCGGGCACGCGGCCTCGGCGGCGGCGTTCGCGACCGGCGTGGCGCTGGAGTCGCCGGCGTGGGGCGCGGCGGTGGCGCCGGTGGCGTTCTCGGTGGCGATGTCCCGGGTCTACACCGGGGTGCACTTCCCGAGCGACGTGCTGGCCGGGGCGGCGCTCGGGGCGGGCGCCGCGTTCCTGGTACGGCGGCTGGTGCCGCCGCGCGACCGGGTGCGGCTGCCCGCCCGGTCCCGGGTGGAGGTGCCCGCGCTGCCCGAGGGCGAGGGGCTGGTGCTGGTCGCCAACCGGGCCTCGGGAACGGCGGACCGGGTCGGGGCGCTGCACGACGCGCTGCCGGCGGCGGAGGTCGTCGAGTGCGCGCCGGAGGAGGTCGGGGACGAGCTGGAGAAGGCGGCGGCGCGGGCCCGGGTGCTCGGGGTGTGCGGCGGCGACGGCACGGTGAACGCGGCGGCCCGGGTGGCGCTGCGGCACGGGCTGCCGCTCGCGGTGCTGCCGGGCGGCACCCTCAACCACTTCGCCGCCGACCTGGGCGTGGCGGACGAGCGTCTGCTGGCCCGCGCGGTCCGGCACGGCGAGGCGGTCCGGGTGGACGCGGGCCGGTTCGCCTCCGGGGACCGGGAGGGCCTGTTCCTGAACACGCTGAGCCTCGGGGTGTACCCGGAGCTGGTGCGGGTCAGGGACCGCTGGTCGCGCCGGATCGGCGGCTGGCCGGCCGGGGTGCTGGGCGCGCTGCGCGTGCTGCGGGCCGGCGAGCATCCGCTGGAGGTGGAGGTGGGCGGTGAGCCGCGGCCCCTGTGGGTGCTGTTCGTCGGCAACGGGATCTACCACCGCGTGGGGCTCACGCCGGGCCGCCGGACCGATCTGGCGGACGGGCTGCTGGACGTGCGGGTGGTGCACGGGGGCCGCAGGCCCGCGCTGCGGCTGCTCGCGGCGGCCGTGGCGGGACCGCTGACCCGGTCGCCGGCGCACTCGGCGGTGCAGGTGAACCGGCTGCGGCTGACCGGTGTCGCCCCGGGCACCCCGCTCGCCTACGACGGCGAGGTCACGTCGGTGTCGGGCGAGGTGACGCTGGAGAAGCTGCCGGAGGCGCTGACGGTCTACCGCCCGCTGGACACGTTTTCCTGACGGATCATCAGTCCGTATGGCGATACGTGGGTCTCATCATTCGGCATGCGTGCGTACGGTGGGGACGTACCGGCGGACGGCTGCGGGCCGCTCCGCCACGAGGGGAAGGGGTACGGCCATGCCGGAGGCACAGGAGACCGCCGTCTACACGCACGGGCACCACGAGTCGGTGCTGCGCTCGCACACCTGGCGGACCGCCGCCAACTCCGCGGCCTATCTGCTCGGCTCCCTGAAGCCCCACATGAAGATCCTGGACATCGGCTGCGGGCCGGGCACCATCACCGCCGACCTGGCGGAACTGGTCCCCGACGGCCATGTCACCGGCGTGGACCGGGCGCCCGGCGTGCTGGAGCAGGCCCGGGCCACCGCCGCCGGCCGGGGGCTGGCCAACGTCGACTTCGCGGTGGCCGACATCCACGCCCTGGACTACCCGGACGACACCTTCTGCGTGGTCCACGCCCACCAGGTGCTCCAGCACGTGGGCGACCCGGTCCGGGCGCTCAGCGAGATGCACCGGGTGACGAAGCCGGGCGGGTTCATCGCCGTACGCGACGCGGACTACGCGGCGATGACCTGGTATCCGGCGGTGCCGGGGCTGGACGACTGGCTGGACCTGTACGAGCGGGTGGCCCGGGCCAACGGCGGCGAGCCCGACGCCGGGCGCCGGCTGAAGGCGTGGGCGCTGGCCGCCGGGCTGACCGACGTCACCGCCACCACCAGCACCTGGACGTTCGCCACCGCCGAGGAGCGGACCTGGTGGAGCGGCCTGTGGGCGGACCGCACCCTGGCCTCCGCGTACGCCGACCGGGCGGTCCAGGGCGGCCACGCCACCTTGGAGCGGCTGCGCGCGGTGTCCGAGGCGTGGCGGGACTGGGGCCGACGCGAGGACGGCTGGTTCGCCGTTCTGCACGGGGAGATTCTGTGCCGTAAAGAAGCCTGATTCGCGGATTTCTGGAAACCAGATCTGCAGGAGGTTTCACACTATGGTTCCCATCCTGCTGGTACTGCTTCTGGCCCTTGTTCTTTTCGGCGCCGGATTCGCGGTGAAGATTCTCTGGTGGATTGCCCTGGCGGTGCTGGTCCTCTGGCTGCTGGGTTTCGTGGCCCGCGGCACGACGGCCGGCGGCGGCCGGGGGCGGTGGTACCGGTGGTGACATGACGTCCCGGCCGGCCCGCTAGTCGCGGGGCAGCAGCGGTCCGAGCGGCCCGAGGTCCAGATTCAGGTCCTCGGGCCGCAGGCCGTAGCGGTCGCGCAGCTCGGCCATGCGTTCCTCCAGAAGCATCAGGGTGAGCCCGATGCGCTCCTCCTGCTCCTCGGTCAGCTCGCCGGTGTCGAAGCGGCGCACGGCCTGCCGCTCCATGAGCTGGCGCAGCAGTTCCACCACGGTCAGCACCAGTTTCACCAGGTCGCGCTCGACCGTGTCGGGTTCCAGGTCGAGCCGCTTGGGCGGGGTCACATGGCCTCCTCGGAGGGCTCGGCGGGCCCGGCGGGCGGGAAAGCGGGCTCGAAGGGCGAGGGCACCGCCGCGTTGACGGAGCTGATCAGGGCGTTCAGGTCGATCCGGACCAAGTCGACGTCCGCGATCCGCAGGGTGATGTCCCCGGTGATCACGACTCCGCCGGCCAGCAGCCGGTCGAGCAGGTCGACGAGCGCGATCTCACGCCGCTCGACTACGGTCACGACACCCCCTCCCCCACGTCCGCCGCGCCTTGGCCGTCTTGTATCTGCCCGGTGTCCCCGGAGCCCCCGGTGTCTCCCGTGAACGAATAAGCAGCCCACGGGCCGGTCAGTTCCACCCGGAATCCGGGCTCCTCGTCCTTCGTCCGGTCCACCAATTCCACGAATTCCTCGGAATGGGCCCGCGGCACCAGATAGGCCGCGTTCAGCACATTCAGCCCCGACGCCTGTGAAAGCGCGGAATTCTGCGGAGCGTGCAGCCGGACATCCTCGGCGTGTGCCGAAAGGCGTGCGTGCAGCGCGTGGGCGAACCGCTCGGCCCGCTGCCAGGTCTCCTCCTTCGCCTGCCCGCGCGCGCGGCGCTGCCGCAGATAGTCCCGGCCGCTCGCGGGCTTCGCCCCGGCGGCGGGCGGCGCCCCGACCGGCTCGGCGGCCGCCTCCTCGGCGTACACCTTCACGCCCCATTCCACCCGGCCGTCGAGCCGGTCCAGCAGGGCCCGGAAGTGCTCCTCGCGGGCCTCGATCATGACGCGTACGGCGCTGTCGTCACGGAAGACGGTGGCGAGCCGCAGCGGCAGCGGTGTGGTGACCGTGGTGAGCGCGTCGACCACGCCCTGGTGGGCCCGGGCGGTCGCGGCGAGCCAGTCCAGGTCCTCCAGGTGGGCCTTCAGCGCCTCCTCGCCGAAGTCGGCCTCCGGGACCGTACTGACCACGGCGACCAGCCCGTGGTGGTGGAGCAGGCCGGCCGGGGCGCCCGCGACGCCCGTCAGCTCGGCCTGCAACGGCGTCCCGAAGGGACGGCACACGGCGTACACGTAGCGCAGTCCGGTCATGGGGCCTCCTTCGGGGCGCGGCGGCCCGGCTCCAGTTCCTCCAGCCGGGCGAGCCGTTCGCGCAACTCGGCGTTCTCCCGGGCCAGCTCGTCCCGGCGGGCCCGGGAGGACAGGGCGGGATCGCTCTCCCACCAGTCGATCCCCATCTCCTTGGCCTTGTCCACCGAAGCGACGATCAGTCGCAGCTTGACGGTGAGCAGTTCGATGTCGAGCAGGTTGATCCTGATATCGCCCGCGATGACGACGCCCTTGTCGAGCACCCGTTCGAGGATGTCGGCGAGGTTGGCCCCCGATGCCTGCCCGTACGGCTCGGGCAGGCGGCTCGGCGTCGTCATCGACCACCCCCGCGCCCGGTGGACTCGGGTTCTTCTTCCTCTTCCTCTTCCTCGTCGTACTCGTCGTAGGCGCCCTCCTCGCCCTCTTCGGGCTCCTCCTCGGGCTCCTCTTCCTCCTCGCCCTCGTACTCGTCTTCGTACTCCTCGGGCTCCTCAGGTTCCTCGGGCTCCTCGGGCTCCTCAGGTTCCTCGGGCTCCTCGGGCTCCTCGGCCTCGTCGCCGGGCTCCTCGGCGTCCTTCGGCTCCCGGTCCTCGTTCTCCGAGGCCTGTGCCCCGGACTCCTGCTCCTGCTCCTCCTCGGCCACCGCGTCCTCGTGGCTGCGGACCACCTCGCCGTCGCGGATCTCGCCCCGCCAGGCGTCCTCCGCCTCTCCCTTGAGGGTGATGAAACGGGCGAAGTTCTTCAGGTCCAGCCTGGCCCGGCGGCCCTGGGCGCGCCAGATGTTGCCGGTCTTCTCGAACAGGCCGGTCGGGTAGTACTCCATGACCAGCAGCACCCGGGTGAGGTTCTCCTCCAGCCGGTGGAAGGAGACCACGCCCTTGGTGGTGCCCTTGGCGCCCTCGGAGGTCCACTGGATGCGGTAGTCGGGTATCTGCTCGGTCGTCTGCGCCTTCCAGCTGCGGGAGGACCAGAAGATCTTCGCCTGCCAGTCGGAGTGGGTGTCGTCGGAGCGGCTCGCGCTCTTGACGCCCTTGGCGAAGGTGCTGAAGCTCTGGTACTGCGTCCACTGGTCGTACGCGGTGCGCAGCGGCACGCCGACATCGACGGACTCCATGATGACGGTGGGCTTCCTGCCCGCGCCGCCCTTCTTGCCCTTGCCGCCCCCGAGGTTTCTGACCGCGCCCAGCACGCTGTCCTTGGCACGGGAGGCACCGAGCTCCAACGCGGAGCGCACCGGGCCCTTGCCCTCGGCCAGCTTGCGGCCGCCTTCCAGGGCCAGCTTGGCGAAGCCCGGGCTGTTGCCCTCGGCGATGTCGTTGAGCTTGACGGTGGTCTCGCCGAGCTTGCGGCCGGCACCGGCCAGCATCCGTTCGGCCTGCGCCATCAGATACGCGCGGGCCTCCTCCTTGAGCCGGTCGGCGGCCTCGCTCTGGGCGAGGCCGGTCAGCGGGCCCGTGCCCTTGGAGGCCGTGGAACGCAGGGTCTCGGTCATCGGTCATCGCCGCCCTTCGAGCGCCGGGTGGCAGCGCCGCGGGCGGCCCCGGCCGTGCGCTTCGCCGCCGACTTCCCGGCCGCGCTCGTCTTCCTGGTCGTTCCCTTCCCGGCGGCGGACAGCGGCTTCTTGGCCGGCTTCCGCCCGGGAGTCTTCTTCTCGGGGGCCTTCCGCTCGGACGTCTTCTCCGGTTCCTCTTCTCCGTCCTTCTCCGGTTCCTGTTCTTCCTCGCGTTCCTCGCGGGCCTCCTCGCCGGAGCCGCCGGACACGGCCCCGGACAGCTGGTCGCGCACCCGGTCGGTGCGGCTGTGCAGCCGGTCGGCGAGCGAACTCATCTGCCGCTCGACCATCGCGCCGGAGGCCGCCTTGCCGACGCCCCGCAGGTCCTGGCGCAGCTGGTCCCCGATCTCCTGGAACTGCGGGTTGCTCTTCAGCTGCTGGTTGACCAGGTCCGCGAGCGTCTTCGGGCTGAGGTTCAGCTTCTTGCCCGCCACCAGGGAGCCGACGGCGAGCGCCATCTTCAGCTTCTTCGTGCGGCCGAGCAGATATCCGGCCCCTACGGCGAGGCCCAGTGCCGTTCGGTTCATCGTCCCGTCCCGTTGCCTGTCGTGTTGCCGGAGTGCATGGCTGTCTCCAGCCGGTCGAGCAGTTCGTCCTCACACCGGTCGAACTCCTCCTCGGTGATCTCGCCCGCCTCCAACCGCTCCTCGAGGCGGGCGAGCTCGGCCCGTACGGTGGCGGGGTCGTAGTAGATCCGTTCCGCCTCGCGGAGCACCTGCCTGACGGCCCAGCCGGCGCCGCGCACAGGGGCGAGCGGCAGCATCAGCACTTCACCTATCAGTCCCACGGTGTTCTCCTTCCGTCGGGCCGGGAGCGCCGGTCAGCGCGCGCCGGCGTCCGCGCCGGTCGTGGTGGAGGCGGGCTGGGCCGGTCCGGGTTCCACGAAGCTGTACGGCGGCAGCGGCCCGTGGACACTCAGCTCGAGATGGGGGTGGCTCTGGCGGACCTCCTCCACGGCGGCCAGGAAGCGGTCGGACGTGTCCCGTGGCACGAGGTACGACACGTTCAGCAGCCAGCCGGTGGACTCGGGGCCCACACTGACCGCGGTCGCGGCCGGGGCCAGCAGGTCCCGTACCTGCTGGGCGTCGTCGGCTTCCTTGGCCTTGACCAGATGGGCGACCAGTTCGCCGAGGCGGATCTTGTCGTCGTAGCTGCCTCCGCCGGAGCGGCGGTTGGCCTCGGCGAGGGCGCGGGCCTCGGTGTTCTCGGCCATCACCAGGTGCAGCACGGCCTCCTCGACATGGGTGGCCTTGACGTTGTACTCGACCTTGCCGTCCAGCTCCCGCAGCCGCTCCGCGTAGTGGTCCGCCCGCTCGGTGAGCACGTGGACGACCGCGTCGTCGTCGTCGGCGACGCTGCCGAACCGCATGGGCAGCACGCAGCCGCCGGCCCCGGCCTCGGCGAGCACGTTCTGGTGCGCGAGCAGGTCGCGGCGCTTGGGGCGCAGATCCTCGGGGGCGTCGCTGACCACGGCGGACAGGTCACCGGCCGTGAGGACGCGCACCGGGCGGGCCGGCTCACCCACCCCGGTCATGCCCTCGGGCAGCGCCGGGTGCGACCGGGTGGTGATGCCGTAGACGTAGGTGCTCACTCCTGCTCCTCCTTACTGCGCGACGGAGCCTTGCGGGCACGCGGCCGGGACTCGGTCTCCCCTTCCTGGCGGGCCTGGTTGAAGGCGTCGGAGATGGTCTGGGCGGCACCGGACAGCGCGCCCTTGGACTTGCCCCGGGCGCCCTTCTCGGTGATCTCGCCGACCACCTCGGGCAGACCGGGGCTCTTGCGCGGGCCCGACTCCAGGTCCAGGCGGTTGCACGCCTCGGCGAAGCGCAGATAGGTGTCGACGCTGGCCACGACGACCCGTACATCGATCTTCAGGATCTCGATCCCGACCAGGGAGACGCGGACGAACGCGTCGATCACGAGCCCCCTGTCGAGGACGAGTTCAAGCACGTCGTAGAGGCCGCTGCTGCCGCCTCCGCCTCCGGTCTGCTGTGCCGGAACAACAGTCATGCCGGCTATTCCTCCTCGTGCCTAGTAGGTGCACGGTGTGGGCGGTCGGGGCGCGCGGTGGGCTCAGCGGCCCCCGCGCGCGTCGGCCCTGCCGCGCTCGTAACGGCGGACGCGCCGGTATCCGGTCAGCTGCCCCTCGGGGTCCAGCTCGACCTGGTAGCTCGCCATCAGGCTCATGGTGTCGGGCACCCGGGTGAGCTCCAGCACCTCGACTTCGACGGACCAGCCGTCCTCGGTCTGCTCGAAGGAGGAGACCGTCTCGGGGACGAGTCCGGTGAGTTCGGTGAGCTGGGCGCGCGCCTGGCGCAGGACCTCCATGGGGGTCGGCCGACGGCCGTCCGCTTCGTTCTCGTTCCGTTCGTTGCGCACGGTGTCGTGCGTGTCGCTGTCGTGTGAGTCCTGGGTTTCCTGTGGACTCTGTGTCTTCGGTGTGCTGTTTGTGTTCGACATGGCCACCTCTCCCTGCGTGTGGCCGTTCCTCCCTTGGCCAAACCTCAGGAGCGCATGTGATCGAGGCGGCGTCGGGCCGGGCCGAGCGAGCGGCCCCGTCGCGGCAGGCCGGCCCACGGCTGGGTACGGGCCTGCTCGACGGCGTCGGCGAGGCTCCACCGGCGGGCGTCGAGCGCCGGGTCGTCCACCTGCTTCCAGGCTAGGGGCACGGCGACCGGGGCGCCCGGCCGGGCGCGGACGCTGTAGGGGGCGACGGCGGTCTGGGCGTAGGCGTTGCGCTGGACATCGAGGTAGAGGCGGTCCGCGCGGTCCTTCTTGCGGGCGGCCGTGGTGAGCCGGTCCGGGTGCCGGGCGGCGGCCAGGGCGGCCACGTCGTGGGCGAACCGCAGCACCTCCCCGGCGTAGTGCCCGCCGGTCAGCGGGACGACGAGGTGCAGACCGCGCGAGCCGGTGGTCATGGGCGCGGCGGGCAGGCCCAGCTCCGTCAGCAGCTCCCGCAGCCATCCGGCCGCTTCCCGGACGGCGGCGAAGTCCTCGCCGGGGGGATCGAGGTCGAAGACCAGCCGGTCGGGGTGGCCGGGTCCGCCGGCCCGGTCGGTGCGCGCGAGCCGGCGGTGCAGGGTGATACAGGCCTGGTCGGCGAGGTACAGCAGGGTCGCGGTGTCGTCGCAGACGACGTGGGTGACCGTGCCGCCCTCCTTGGCGACCTCGGCGCGGTGATCCACTCCGGATAGTGCCCGGGGACGTTCTTCTGCAGGAACCTCTCGCCGTCCAGACCGTCCGGGCAGCGCTCCAGCATCAGCGGACGGCCCCGTACGTGCGGCAGCAGATACGGCGCGACGGCCCGGTAGTAGTCGGCGAGGTCGCCCTTGGTGTACTCGGGCGCGCCGTCGCGGCCGGGGAAGAGGACCTTCCCCGGCCGCTGGATCTCCACCGTGCGCCGGCCCGCCCGGACCGTCCGCGCGGCGCCGTGGCTCATCGCACGACCGCCTCCTCGACCAGCAGCCGGGCCGCCGCCGCGATGCCCGCGGAGTCGATGCCGGCCGCGTGCAGCTGCTCGTCGGGGGCGGCCGAGCCCGGCATGGTGCGCACCGCGAGCCGGACCAGCCGGGGGGCCGGCCGGCCGTCGCCGAACACCTCCGCCACGGCGTCCCCGAGGCCGCCCTCCGGGTGGTGGTCCTCCACCGTGAGCAGGCAGCCGGTCTCCTCGGCGGCCCGGCGCAGGGTGGCGGCGTCGACGGGCTTGACCGAGTACAGGTCGACGACCCGCACCTCGATGCCCTCCTCGGCGAGCCGGTCGGCCGCCGTCAGCGCCTCGGGCACGGTCACCCCGGCCGCGACGATCGTCAGCCGGTCGGCGTCGCCGGAGCGCAGGGTCTTGCTGCCGCCGACCGGGAACTCCTCGTCCGGGCCGTAGATCACCGGTGTCTTGCCGCGGGAGGTGCGCAGGTAGCGGATGCCGTCCAGTGAGGCCATGGCCGCGACCAGCCGGGCCGTCTGGTTGGCGTCGCACGGGTAGAGCACCGTGGAGCCGTACACGGACCGGAACATCGCCAGGTCCTCCAGGCCCATCTGGGAGGGCCCGTCCTGGCCGATGGCGACCCCGGCGTGCGAGCCGACCAGGTTGATCCCGGAGCCGCTGATGGACGCCATGCGCACGAAGTCGTGGGCGCGGGTGAGGAACGCGGCGAACGTGGCGGCGTACGGCACCCAGCCGCGCGTGGCCATGCCGACCGCGCTCGCGACGAGCTGCTGCTCGGCGATGTAGCACTCGAAGTAGCGGTCGGGGTGTTCCTTGGCGAACTCCTCGGTGCGGGTGGAGTCGCCGACCTCGCCGTCCAGGGCGACGACGTCGCCGCGCGCGGTGCCGAGCGCGGCGAGGGCCTTGCCGAAGGCGTCCCGGGTGGCGGCCTCCTCGCCCACCTCGTAGTGCGGCAGCCGGACCGCCTCGGTGGTGACGGAGCGCGGCGCGGCGGCGACCTGCGGTTCGCTCACCCGGACCCGCAGGTCGCGCGGCCCGCCGAGTTCGGCGATGGCCTCCTCGGCCTCGGCCAGCGGCTTGCCGTGCAGTCCCTCGCGGTCCTCCACGGCGGCGACGCCCTTGCCCTTGAGGGTGCGGGCGAGGATCACGGTGGGCTGCCCGACGGTGGACAACGCCTCCCCGTAGGCCCGGTCGATCTTGTCGATGTCGTGCCCGTCGATTTCGATGGTGTGCCAGTCGAAGGCCTGGAAGCGGCGGGCGTAGGCGTCCAGGTCGTGGCCGTGCCGGGTGGCGCCGCGCTGGCCGAGCCGGTTGACGTCCACGATGACGACCAGGTTGTCCAGGTTCTCGTAGCCCGCGTGTTCGGCGGCCTCCCACACCGAGCCCTCCGCCAGCTCGCTGTCGCCGCACAGCACCCACACCCGGTAGCCGGTGCGGTCCAGCCGCTTGCCGGCGAGCGCGATGCCGACGCCGACCGGCAGGCCCTGGCCGAGCGAGCCGGTGGCCGTTTCCACCCAGGGCAGCCTGCGGGGCGTCGGATGGCCCTCCAGCCGGCTGCCCAGCTTGCGGAAGGTGACCAGTTCGCCGTCCTCGATGGCGCCGGCCGCCTTGTAGGCGGCGTACAGCAGCGGGGAGGCGTGTCCCTTGGACAGCACGAAGCGGTCGTTGGCGGGGTGTTCGGGGCGCTCGAAGTCGTAGCGGAGGTGGTTGGCGAGCAGGACGGCCAGCAGGTCGGCGGCGGACATCGAGGACGTGGGGTGCCCCGATCCGGCGGCGGCGGACGCCCGCACGCTGTCCACGCGCAACTGCTGGCCGAGTTCGGCGAGTTCGTCGGTGTTCATGAGTCTCCTAGGTCTCCTTACGGTCTGCCGGGGCCGGCCGCTGTCCGCTCGCGGGCTCAGCCGGCCGGGCCCGGGGTGTCAGCGGCACGGTGACCCGGCGGGCCTTTGGGACACCGGTGGCGGCCTGGGGCGGCAGCGGCAGGTGCGGGAAGTGGCCGGCCGGGTCGGCCGGCGTGATGTCGGCGCGGTTCCGGGTGAGCCGGAGCGGCGTGCGGGCGGCCCGGTACCCGGTGAAACCGGCGCCGACGATCACGACGCGAGGTCGGCTCACGGGGCGCCTCCGGGGGTGCGGCTCGTCCGAGGTCTTCCGCGTAACCGGGGCGGGGGCGGCCAAACGCCGGGCGGGCCACCGTTGCGCCGACCGGGGGGCGGCCGACGGTGGCGTTTCGCGCGGGCGCGCCCGGGTTACCCGGCCGGACCACGACCGGCACCCAGCCCCGCGGAGGTTTGCCCATGCCCGAGTACGGCTATTTCCTGGCGGCCGAGGAACACGACCCCGCGGCCCTGATCGAGCAGGCCCGGATGGCCGAGCAGGCCGGGTTCCAGGCGCTGTGGATCTCCGACCACTACCATCCGTGGAACGACGCGCAAGGGCAGAGCGCGTTCGTGTGGTCGGTGATCGGGGCGCTGTCCCAGGCGGTGTCGCTGCCCATCGAGACGGCCGTGACCTGTCCGACCGTGCGGATCCACCCGGCGGTGCTGGCCCAGGCCGCGGCGACCAGCGCGGTGCTGACCGAGGGCCGCTTCCGGCTCGGCGTCGGCAGCGGTGAGGCGCTGAACGAGCACATCCTCGGCGACCCCTGGCCCCCGGCGGGGGTGCGGCTGGAGATGCTGGAGGAAGCCGTCGAGGTGATGCGCCGGCTGTTCACCGGCGAGGAGGTCAGCCACCACGGCAAGCACTACACCGTGGAGAACGCCCGGCTCTACACCGTCCCGGACGAGCCCGTCCCGATCGACGTCTCCGCCTTCGGCCCCAAGGCGCTCTCCCTGGCCTCCCGGGTGGGCGACGGCTTCATCACGATGATGCCGGACGAGGAGGCGGTGCGCCGGTTCCGCGAGGGCGGCGGCGGGACGAAGCCGGTCAGCGGCGGCACGAAGGTGTGCTACGGCACCGACCGGGACGAGTGCGTCCGTACCGTGCACCGGCTCTGGTACAACGAGCTGCTGCCCGGCGAGATGGGGCAGGTGCTGCCCTCGCCCCGGCACTTCGAGCAGCTGCACGAGCTGGTCACCGAGGACATGGTGCGGGAGAAGGTGGTGTGCGGCGACGACGTCGAGCAGCACGTGAGCACGCTGCGGGCGTTCGCCGACGCCGGGTTCGACCGGGTGTACGTGAACCAGATCGGGCCCGACCAGCGGGGATTCTTCGACTTCTACCGGACGAAGGTGCTGCCGCGGCTCGCCGGGTGAGCGGGTCAGGCCCTGTGGTGCGGAACGTCCGGCGGGATCTGGGGCATCGGCGGGTACGGCATGCCCAGGCCCATCGGCGGGGTCGCGGGTGCGGCGCCGCCCACGACGCGGTGCGGTGGGTGCGGGGTGTGCCGGCCGTGGGCCGCGCCCCGCAGGGCGTACGCCACCACGCCGAGCAGCGCCGCGGTGAGCAGGGCCGCGGCCCAGCCGGGCAGCCCGGACGCCAGGGCCAGGCCCACCGCGAGGGCCACCGCGCCGCCCGCGTACAGGGCGACGGCACCCGAGGCGGCGTACAGCAGGGCGGTGCGGCGCTGCCTGCGGGACTGCTCGCGCAGTTCGTCGCGTACCGTCTCACGGGCCACCTGGGCCAGTTCCTCGACCAGGTGCCGGTCCAGATGATGTTCCAGGTTTTCCGAACGGTTGTTCATACCGTGCGGGTACCCGTCCCTCACAGCGGGTAACGCGGGAGCCGTGCACGCCCCCGGCGGCCCCAACTAGGCTCGTCCGCATGGAGATTCTGGGCGCTTCGCTGCGCATCTGCGTCGACGACCTCGATACCGCGATCCCCTTCTACGAGCAGCTGACCGGCGGCAGGGCGCTGCGCTTCACGCGCGGTGGTGTCGAGGTCGCCGCGGTCGGTTCGTTCCTGCTGATGAGCGGCCCCGAGGAGGAACTGGAGATCCTGCGCAAGGTGGCGGCGACGATCGCGGTGAAGGACGTCGAGGAGGCCCACCGGCTGCTGACCGGGCTGGGCGCGAGGATCGTCGCGGGACCGGTGCCGACACCGGCGGGCCGCAATCTGCTGGCGGTGCACCCGGACGGGTCGGTCTTCGAGTACGTGGACCAGCGCGGCTGAGCCGCTCAGCCGCGCATCTCGGTGGTCAGGGCCCAGCGTTCGTGGTCGCGCCAGGCACCGTCGACGTGGATCATGGCGGGCGAGAAGCCCTCCAGGCGGAACCCGGCGCCCCGGGCGAGGGCGATGGAGGCGGCGTTGCCCGGCTGGACGTTGATCTCCAGCCGGTGCAGGCCGAGCGGCCCGAACGCGTACCCGATGACCAGCTCCAGGCCCTCGCGCATCAGGCCCCGCCCGGCCGCGTGCGCGAAGGCGCCGTAGCCGAGGGCGCCGCACTGGAAGCCGCCCCGCACGATGTTGTTGATGTTGATGAAGCCGGCGATGTCCCCGCCGTCCCGCTCGCACACCAAAAAGCCGGCCCGGGCCGGGTCGTCGATCAGCCGGCCGGCGTAGTCGGCGTACGCCTCGTCGGTGTCCGGCGGGAACAGCCAGGGCCGGTGCAGGTCCTTGCTCTCCCGGGCCCGGGCGGTGAACTCGGGGCCGTCTTCCAGGGTGAAGGGCCGGATGCCCACGCGGGGGCCTTCGGCGAGGTACCGGGACGGGGGGTGCGCCATCGGCCCAGCCTACGGCGTCAGCGCAGGGCCGGCTCGTCCAAGGTGAGCGTGCCCGCCTCGGTGTCCAGGGTGGCGGCCACCCCGAGCGGCACCGTCAACGCCCCCTCGCAGTGGCCGAATCCGGCGTTCTCGGCGACCGGGATCCCGAGTCCGCCGAGCCGGTCGGCGAACAGGGCCCGCAGCTCCTCGGGGCCGGCGCAGTCCTCCCAGGAGCCGAGCAGCACCCCGTGCACCCCGTCCAGCCGGCCGGCGCGCAGCAGCTGGGTGAGGCAGCGGTCCAGCCGGTAGGCCGGCTCGCCCACGTCCTCCAGGCACAGCAGTCCGCCGTGCGCCGGGGGCCGGGCGTGCGGGGTGCCGAGTTCCGCGGCGAGCAGGCTCAGGCAGCCGCCGAGGGTGACGCCCCGGGCCCGGCCGGGGACGAGGGCGGTGCCGCCGAGGGCGAGGGTGCGCACGGTCTCGGGCGCGAACAGGGTGGCCCGCAGGTGTTCCTGGGCCCGCTGGTTCTTGATGAAGTCGGCACCGGCCGCCACCGGCCCGTACAGGGTGACCAGCCCCAGCCGGGTGGCGATGGCCTCGTGCAGCGCGGTGACGTCGCTGAAGCCGACGAACAGCTTGGGTCCGGCCGCGCGCAGGGCGTCCCAGTCGAGCAGGTCGATCATGCGCTGGGCGCCGTAGCCGCCGCGGGCGCACAGCACCGCGTCCACGGCGGGGTCGCACCAGGCGTTCTGGAAGTCGGCGGCGCGGTCGGCGTCGGTGCCGGCGAGATAGCCGAACCCGGGGTGCCGGTCCAGGGCGTGGGGGCCGGCGACCGGGTCGAGGTCCCAGCCGCGCAGCACGTCCAGGCCCGCCTGGAGGCGTTCCTCGGGCACCGGCCCGCTGGTGGCGACGACGGCGACCCGGGCGCCCGGGGCCAGCCGGCGGGGGCGGGCGAGTTCCTTCACGGGGACAGCTCCAGCTTCGGTGCGGGCGGCGCCGGGTCCAGCCCGAACACCTGGGTGTACAGCGACAGTTCCGCCTCCAGGGCGCGGATCATGGTATCGGCGCGGCGGAATCCGTGGCCCTCGCCCTCGAACGTGAGGTAGGCGTGCGGTACGCCCCGGCCGGCGGTCCGGGCGAGCAGGCGTTCGCACTGGGCGGGCGGGCAGACGACGTCGTCCAGGCCCTGGAGCAGCAGGAACGGCGCGGTGAGCCGGTCGGCGTGGGTGATCGGGGAGCGTTCGGCGTACCGGTCGGGGACCTCGGCGAGCGGGCCGATCAGCGACTCCAGGTAGCGGGACTCGAAGTCGTGGGTCTCGCCGGGGCCCCAGGTGGTGAGGTCGAGCACCGGGTAGCGGATGGTTCCGCAGGCGTAGACGTCGGTGGTGGTCAGGGAGGCGGCGGCGGTCCAGCCGCCGGCGCTGCCGCCCCGGATGGCCAGCCGGGCGGGGTCGGCGGTGCCCTCGGCGGCGAGGGCGCGGGCGACGGCCGCGCAGTCCTCGACGTCCACCACGCCCCACCGCTCGCGCAGCCGTTCCCGGTAGGCCCGGCCGTACCCGGTGGAGCCGCCGTAGTTCACCTCGGCGACGCCGATGCCCCGGGAGGTGAAGTAGGCGACGGTCAGGTCCAGCACGAGCGGGCTGCGGCTGGTGGGGCCGCCGTGCGCCCAGATCACGTACGGCGGCCGTTCGCCGTCGGGCGCGGTCCGCGCGGGGTGGTGCGGCGGGTACACGTGGGCGTGCACCTCGCGCCCGTCGGGCCCGGGGAAGACGCGCACCTCGGGCCGCGGGTAGTAGGCGGGGTCGACGGGGTCGCGGTGGCGGGCGCCGAGCACGCGGGCGCGGCCGGTGACGGTGTCCAGCTCCACCACCTCGTACCCGGTGTGCGGGCCGGCGCCGACGGTGACGACGCGCTGGCCGTGGACGGCGAGGGTGGGGGCGCACTCGGTCCAGGGCCCGGCGGCGTCGACGATCTCGCCGGACTCCGGGTCCAGTATCCCGAGCGCGGCCGGTCCGCGTCCGTGCAGGACGGCCAGCAGGCCGTTGTCCAGCGGCGCGAACCAGCGCAGCCCGAGCTGCCACAGGGGCCCGCCGAACTCCTCCTCGCGGGTGCACAGGGGGTGGCCGTCGCGGTAGAGCTGCCACCAGCCGCCGCGGTCGCTCGCGTACAGCAGGCGGCCGTCCGGGGCCCACTCGGCCTGGCAGACGGACTCGTCCGGGCCCCCGGCGACCGTGCGGACACCGGTCAGCCGGCCGTCGTCGGTCACCTCGGCGACCAGCAGGTCGGTGCCGTCCCAGGGCATCCGCGGATGGTCCCAGCCGAGCCAGGCGGCACGCCGGCCGTCGGGCGAGAGCCGGGCGCCGGTGACGAACCGGTGCCGGGCCGCGGTGAGTTCGCGCACGGCGGCGCGGTCGGCGGCGGCCGAGCCGTCCAGCGGCACGGCGGCCAGGACCCGTCGTACGTCGTCCGGCCCGTCCCCGGTGTGCTCCTCCAGCACGCACCACACCTCGCCGCGGGCGGGGTCCACGCGGGGCTCGGCCCAGCGCAGGCCGCCGCCGACCGGGGAGACGGGGGTGAGCGGGACGGGCTCGCCGCCGGGCTCGTACCGGTACAGCCGCTGGTCGGCGAAGTGCGCGAACACGACCAGCGGCCGGCCGTCGGCCACCACCCCGGTCCAGGGCCGGCCGCCGTACTCGACGACCCGGCTGCGGACGTTCCACGGCGCGGGCAGCACGGTCTCCTCGGTGCCGTCGGCGCGCCGCCGGACCAGGGCCCCTCGGCCGCCCTCGGCGGGCCGGGGCTCGGTCCACCAGATCTCGTCGCCGACGAACCCCACCCAGTCCGGGCGGCCGTCGTGCGCGGCGGCGAGCGCGGCGGTCACGGGCGAGGGCCACGATCCGTACGGCGCGGTGCGCATCTGTTCCCCCATCGGCTAGGCCGCCCTCAGGAAGCGGTCCAGGACCCGGACGCCGAAGTGCAGCGCCTCGACGGGCACGCGTTCGTCCACGCCGTGGAACAACGCCTGATAGTCGAGGCCGGCGGGCAGCTTCAGCGGGACGAAACCGTAGCCGGTGATGCCGAGCCGGGAGAACTGCTTGGCGTCCGTGCCGCCGGCCATGCAGTACGGCACCACGTGCCCGCCGGGCGCGAACTCCTCGACGGCCGCTCGCATTCCGGCGAACAGGGGGGTGTCCACCGGTGACTGGAGGGCCACTTCGCGGTGGGCGAACTCCCAGTGGACGTCCGGGCCGGTGAGCCGGTCCAGGGTGGCGGCGAACTCCTCCTCGGTGCCCGGCAGATAGCGCCCGTCGACATGGGCGACCGCCTCGCCGGGGACCACGTTCAGCTTGTAACCGGCGTCCAGCATGGTCGGGTTGGCGCTGTTGCGGACGGTCGCCTCGACCAGCGCCGCGGCCGGGCCGAGCTTCTCCAGCAGCCGGTCCACGTCGGTGCGTGAGGTCTCGATGCCGTACAGCGCGGCGAGCGCGTCCAGGGCGGCCCGCACGGTGGGGGTGAGGCGCGCCGGCCACTCGTGTTCGCCGATGCGGGTGACGGCGGCGGCCAGCCGGGTCACCGCGTTCTCCCGGTTGACCTTGGAGCCGTGCCCGGCCCGGCCGCGCGCGGTGAGCTTCAGCCAGGCGGTGCCCCGCTCCCCCGCCGCGATCGGGTAGATCTCCCGGCCGGAGCCGTCGTGGAAGGTGAAGCCGCCGGCCTCGCCGACGCCCTCGGTGCAGCCCTCGAAGAGTTCGGGGTGCCTCTCCACGAGGAAGCCGGACCCGTCCTCGGCGCTGGCCTCCTCGTCGGCGGTGAAGGCGATGACCAGGTCCCGGCGGGGCCGTACGCCCTGCCGGGCCCAGGAGCGGACCACCGCGAGGAGCATCGCGTCCATGTTCTTCATGTCGACGGCGCCCCGCCCCCACACCATCCCGTCCCGGACCTCCCCGGAGAACGGCGGCACGCTCCAGTCGGCGGGCTCGGCGGGTACGACGTCCAGGTGGCCGTGGACCAGCAGCGCGTCGGCGGACGGGTCGGTGCCCTCGATCCGGGCCACCACGTTGGTGCGGCCCGGGGTGCGCTCCAACAGCAGGGGTTCCAGACCGGCCCCGGCCAGCCGTTCGGCGGCGTACTCGGCGGCCGGCCGCTCCCGGCAGTCGCCGCCGCCCCGGTTGGTGGTGTCGACGCGGATCAGGCCGGAGGTGAACTCCACGACCTCGTCGAGTGCCTGCGGGTCAGCCATACTGTTCCTCCACGGCGGCGGAGGCGATCGTGGTGACCGCCTTGAACGTCCTGATGCCCTCGTACATGGTGGCGCTGGTGTACGCCACCTTCCGCTCGCCGGTGCGCGCCACGCCGGGGACGACGGTGGCGGCCTGGGCGAGATGCTCGGCGTCGAACTCGACGGCGACCGTGAACGGCCCGGCCTCGGCGGGCTGGTGACGGACCGCCAGCCGGGCGGCCTCCTTGGCGGCGGCGCGGATGTCGGCGGCGGTGCGGGCCGGGGTCCGGCACACGGCCGCGTACCGGGACACATGGTCCTTGACGGCCACCTTGGGTGCCTCGGGCGCGTAGCCGAGGGCGTCCTCGCAGGCCACGTCATCGCCGGTGACGAGGACGACCGGGACGCCGTACTCGGCGACGACGTGGGCGTTGAGCAGACCCTCGCTGGCGCGGACGCCGTTCAGCCACACCCCGGTGATCTGGTTGGCGAGGTAGGTGTGGGCGAGGACGCCCTCCATGCCGGCACCGGCGTGGTAGCCGACGAAGGCGATGCCGTCGACGTCTCCGTGCTGGACGCCCTCCACCATCGACAGCGCCTTGTGCCGGCCGGTGAGCATCTCCACCCGCTCGTCGAGCCGTTCCAGCAGCAGGTTGCGCATGGTCCAGTGGGCCTCGTTGACCAGCACCCGGTCGGCGCCGCCGTCGAAGAAGCCCTCCACGGCGGCGTTCACGTCGGAGGTGAACATCGACCGGCACCGCTCCCACTGCGGCGTCCCCGGCAGCACGTCGGCGGGCCAGGTGACGCCCGTGGCCCCCTCCATGTCGGCACTGATGAGGATCTTCATGCCGTGTCACGTTACGCGCCGGGCCGCCTGCTGGCCACGACCCGGCGGGGGCGGCGGTGCCCGCGTCCGGTCAGGCCCGGGCGAGGACGAACCAGCGGGCCGGCAGGTCGATGCGGGTGCCGTCGGGGAGGTACTCGGTCTGCGGCAGGGCGGTCTCGCCGTCGGCCAGGACGGTGAGGCCGGCCTCGGCGAGCAGGCGCGGGATCTCCTCGTCGGGGGCGGCGGCGGGCTTGAGGCCGTGGTGGAAGACCCGGCGGAGCTTGGGCGGCGGGCCCGCCGGACCGGCGGCGGCGCGGCTGAGGACGTCCCGGGAGGCGGAGGTCAGCTCGACCACGAAGGCCCGGCCCTCGGTGCCGATGATCTCGGCGACGGCGGCGGCCACCGCGGGGCGCGCGGCCGGCTCGCTCTGGTGGATGACGGCCCGCATGTAGACGTGGCTGTCGCCGAGCCGCCGGTGCAGGGCGCGGACGGCGTCGGTGTCGGTGAGGTCGAGCTGCTGGAACTCGACGGGGGCGTCGCCCGCGGCGCGGCGGGCGTGTTCGACGGCCGCGTGCGAGAGGTCGACGCCCACGGCACGGGCGAACCGGGTGGCCAGATAGCGGGTCTGGGTGCCGTTGCCGCAGCCGAGGTCGACGATCGTACGGCCCGGGTCGGCGTGCGGCAGCAGGAGTTCGCTGTGCGGTGCGGCGCTCAGCGAGGGGTCGCAGTCCCATATCGCCTCCCCCCGGGCGCCGGAGGTCTCGCTCCAGTAGCTCTCCCACGCATGGCGATAGGTGTCCGAGATGTTCATGCGGTCTCCCCACGGGTCGGTTCCGTGATCGGGATATCGCGGCGGAGCGGCGCGGGGCAAGGGTCGCGCGGCTGGTTCCCGGGCGAGGTGCTGCCCGGCGGGTCAGCGGCCGGGGGTGAGGGCCTGTTCGAACCAGACGGTCTTGCGGTGCCCGGTGGCGCTGGCGCCCCACTCCCGGGCCAGCCGGCTGACCACGCGCAGTCCCCGGCCGGACTCGTCGTCGGGGCCGGTGCTCAGCAGGGCGGGCAGCGCGGGTTCGTCGTCGGTGACCTCGAACAGCAGCGCGTCGGTGCGCACGATCCGCAGGCCGATCCGGTCGCTCGCCGCGTGCAGCACGGCGTTGGTGACGACCTCGCTGACCAGCAGTTCGGCGGTCTCCACGGCCTGCGGCAGGCCCCAGTCCAGCAGTTGTCCGCGCACCAGGCGGCGGGCCCGGGGCACCTCGGCCGGTACGGACTCCAGCCGCCACTCGGCGACATGGTCGTCCGGGATGCCGTTGAGACGCGCCATGAGCAGGGCGACGTCGTCCTTGCGCCCGCCGTGGGTGTTCAGCGCGCGGATGATGGTGTCGCAGGCGTCGTCCATCGAGGCCGCGGGGTGGGCGGCGGACTCGCAGAGCGCGGCCAGGCCCTCGCCGATGTCGGAGCCGCGCACCTCGACCAGGCCGTCCGTGCACAGCACCAGCCGGTCGCCGGGCGCCACCTTGACCCGGGCGGCCTCGAACGGGACGCCGCCGACGCCGATCGGGGCTCCGGTGGGCAGGTCGAGGAGCCTGCTGCCGCCGTCCTCGGCGCGCACCAGCACGGGCGGGATGTGGCCGGCGTTGGCGAGGGTCAGTTCGCCGCGGATCGGGTCGTAGACCGCGTACAGGCAGGTGGCGAGGTAGGTGTCGCCGAGCCGGCGGGCCAGGTCGTCCAGGTTGCGCAGGAGCTGGGCGGGCGGGGTCTCCATGGCGGCCATGGTCTGGACGGCGGTGCGCAACTGGCCCATCATCGCGGCCGAGTTCAGTCCGTGGCCCATGACGTCGCCGACCACCAGGGCGGTGCGGGAGCCGGGCAGTTTGATGGTGTCGAACCAGTCGCCGCCGATCCTCCCGAGCCGGGTGCCGGGCAGATAGCGGGTGGCGACGTCACAGCCGGCCATCCGCGGGGTGATCTGCGGCAGCATGCTGTCCTGGAGGGTGTCGGCGACGTTCTCCTGGTACGTGTACATGCGCGCGTTGTCGAGCACGAGGCCCGCGCGGGCGGCGAGTTCGGCGCCGGTGGTGCGGTCCATGTCGTCGAACCGCGGCCGGTCGGGGCGGCGCATCAGCACCATGAAGCCGAGGACGACGTTGCGCGCCTTGAGCGGGACGATCAGCAGCGACCGGCCGCCGATGAGCGGCCTGAGGTCGCGCTTCTCGAACTCGCCGGAGATCCGCTCGGACAGCTCCTCGGTGACCCGGGGGACGAGCACGGGTTCGCCGGTGACCATGCACTGGTAGAACGGGGTGTGCTCGGGGAAGGCGAAGGCCTCGCCGACGGGCACGGTGTCGTCCCAGCGGCCGGGTTCGTCGTTGTGCTCGACCCAGACGCGGAACATCACGGTGCTGGCGTCCGGCGGGCCGTCCGGGAAGCCCTCGCCGGCCAGCACCGCGGCGCGCAGATGGGTGCCGGCGAAGTCCGCGAACCGGGGTACGGCGGCGCTGGTGACCTCGCGGATGGTCTCGCCGAGGTCCAGGGAGGAGCCGATGCGGGAGCTGACCTCGTTCAGGAACTCCAGGCGCTCGCGGACGGCGGCGTACTCCAGGTCCTGTTCGGCGCCGGCCGGGACCGCGGCGGCCACGGGCCGGTGCCCGGCCGCCGCGGGCTCGGGGACGGCTTCGACGGCGATGCGGCCGGGGCGGCGGGGCACACCCCAGTACGGGGTCACGGGCACCCGTTCGTGCCGGCTGAACTCCAGGATGGGGTAACCGAGTTCGAGGACCTGGGAGACGATGCGGGCGCTGAGGCCCGGGCCCATGTTGGGCAGGATGTCGGGCAGGCGCCGTTCGAGGTCCTCGGCGGCGGGCAGTTCGGTGTGGCGGGCGAAGCCGGGCGTGATGCGTTCGGCGGCCGGGTCGTCGTGGCCGCGTTCGGCGCGCAGCCGGGTGGCGTCGGCGACGAGCACCAGCAGCCGGGACGGGTCCGGGCCGACCAGTGGGTAGGCCCACCACAGCACGTCGATCCGGTCCTCGGCGCCGGGCCCCTCCGGGTGCGGGCAGAGCCGGGCGCAGCCGGCCTGGGGGTAACCGCTCCGCCCGTCGAGGGAGGACTCCAGGTCGGGACCGGCGGGGCCGTCGGGACCGGACCCGTCGTACGACGCGGGGCCGCCGAACGGGCCGTCGATGTCGTCGGCGTCGTCGGCGTGGTCGGTGTCGTCGGCGTGGAGGGCGCCGGAGACGGGCAGCAGATCGGCCGCGGGCCGTCCGACGGCCTCCTCCCGGCCGACGCCGAACAGGCGCCGCGCACCGCTGCTCCAGTGGGACACCAGACCGGCGCGGTCGACGACGACCACGGCCAACGGGACGCGGCCCGCCGCGGTGTCGCCGATGCCGCGCCCGGCGGGCGCGTCCCGCTCGTTGCCACGGTCCATGGCCCAGGCCCTTTCTCCCCACGGCTGTCCGCAAAACGATCTGTGCCGCCGCCACTACGGTAAGGCGGCCACCGGTCGCGATGTGTGGCAATCCTGGAATTGGGTGCACCGGATGCACCGGCGCACGGCCCGGCGCGCTGCGTGCGCCCCCCGGTCAGTCCTCGTGCCCCAACTGGAGGTCGCGTTCCGTGCGTCCGCCCCCCGCGACCTGGAGCACGGTGGCCACCGGCGGGTAGCCCGCGGCGATGACGGTGTACTCGCCGGAGGAGAGGTCGACGAACCGGAAGGTTCCGTCGGCTCCGGTGGTCAGGGTGTCGACGACGTTGCCGGCGGCGTCGAGCAGGGTCACCCGGGCCTCCTCCACGGGGCGTCCGCCGCCGGCCCGGACGGTGCCCCGCAGTACGGCGCCGCCCGCGAGCTCGACGTCCTGCCGGGTCTCCCGGGAGGCCTGCACGGTGACCGGGAGGGCGGCGGGCCGGAAGGCGGGGGCGCTGGCGGCGAGGGTGTACTCCCCGGCCACCAGCTCGGTGATGACGTAGCCGCCCTCGCGTCCGCTGCGGGTGGTGGCGACGACCTCGCCGTGCACGTTGGTGAGGGTGACGGTGGCGTCCCGGACGGGGCTGCCGTCGGCGGTGAGCACGCTGCCGGCCAGGCGTCCGGCGCCGCCGAGGACGACGTCGAGCTCCACGGGGCGTTCGCCGACGGTGACGGAGACGGCCTGCGGCTGGTGTCCGCCGGCGGCGGCGATCAGCACGTAGGAGCCGGGGCCGGGCGTGCCGAGCGCGTACCGCCCGTCCTCGCCGCTGGCTCCCCGGCCGACCTGCTGCCCGGCGATGTCGATGAGGGTGAGGGCCGCGCGGGGCACGACGGTGCCGTCGGGGTGCTGCACCGTGCCGCACACGGGGATGCCGGCGGTGAACGGCGAACGGGCGTGCGGGAGCGGGACGTTCACCGGCGCGGTCTCCTGGTCGGTGGCGGGGGCGTGGTGGGACACCAGGGGTTTCTCCTTGAGGAAGCAGGCGATGAGCAGGCCGAGGGCGAGCACCGGGACGAGGTAGAGGAAGATCCGGGGCATCGCGTCGGCGTAGGCGCGGATGTAGGCGTCGCGCAGGGCCGGGGGCAGCGCGTGGACGAGCTGCGGGGTGATCGAGTCCGCGGCGGGCAGGCGGGTGCCCGTGCCCGGGGGCAGCTCGGCGCGGAGCGAGGAGGTGAGCCGCTGGGCGAAGAGGGTGCCGAAGACGGCGGCGCCGACGCTGCCGCCGATCTGCCGGAAGTAGTTGTTGGCGCTGGTGGCGCTGCCGAGGTCGGCGGGGCGTACGGAGTTCTGCACGGCGAGGACGAGCACGGGCATCACCAGGCCGATGCCGGTGCCGAGGACGGCCATCCAGATGCTGTAGTGCAGCCGGGGCGTGTCGGTCTGGAGCCGGGACAGCAGCCACATGCCGACGGCCGAGACGGCGCTGCCGAGCACGGGGTAGATCCGGTAGCGGCCGGTGTGGCTGATGAGGTGGCCGCCGACGATGGAGGCGCCGACGATCCCGGCCATCATGGGCAGCATCAGCAGTCCGGACTCGGTGGCGCTGGCCCCGTCGACCATCTGCAGGAAGGTCGGCAGATAGCTGGCGGCGCCGAACAGGGCGACGCCGATGACCAGGCCGACCAGGCCGCTGACGGTGAACACGGAGTCGCGGAACAGCCTGAGCGGGATGAGGGGTTCGGCGGCGAAGTGCTCGGCGAGCAGGAAGAGAACGGTGGTGACGAGGGCGCCGGCGGCGAGGAAGAGGATGGGCCGGGAGTCCCAGGCATACTCGGTGCCGCCCCAGCTGGTGAGCAGCACCAGGCAGGTGGAGGCGGCGGCGAGCAGGATGGCGCCGGGCACGTCGAGCCGGGCCCGCACGGGCGGCCGGGGCAGTTTCAGCACGACGGTGACGACGGCGAAGGTGACCAGGCCGAAGGGGACGTTGACGTAGAAGCACCAGCGCCAGGAGAGGTGGTCGGTGAAGTAGCCGCCGAGCAGGGGGCCGGCGACGGAGGCGAGGCCGAAGGCGGCGCCGATCAGTCCCATGTACCGGCCGCGTTCCCGGGGCGGCACGATGTCGGCGATGATGGCCTGCACGCCGATCATGAGGCCGCCCGCGCCGACGCCCTGGAGCGCGCGGTAGAGGACCAGTTGGTCCATACTGCCGGCCCGGCCGGCGAGCGCGGAGCCGACGACGAAGACGGCGATGGCGAACTGGAAGACGCCCTTGCGGCCGACGAGGTCGCCCAGCTTGCCGTACAGCGGCAGGCCGATGGTGGAGGTGAGCAGGTAGGCGGTGATGGCCCAGGACATCTTGTCCAGGCCGTGCAGTTCGCCGACGACCTTGGGCAGGGCGGTGGCGACGATCATCTGGTCCAGGGCGGCCAGCAGCAGTGCCAGCATCAGCCCGGAGAACACCAGCCGGACCCGGCGGGGCGTCAGCGGCACGGCGGGCGCGGGGAGCGGCGGCGCGGTCGCGGACGCCTCGCCGGCCGCCGGTGCCACGTCCGGCTCCTGCCGCGCCAGTGTCGTCCCGCCCACGGACCGCTCCCCTCGTTGCGCCTCGCGCGTTTCCCGCGTGAGGCGACAACGGAGATCGGTTGCCTGGGGTTACGGCACCGCCCGGCCCGGGCCGGAGATCCACTCGAACCGGTGAAGGGGCCGACCGGAGGTCAACGCCCTTGCACCGGCGCGCGGTTGGGCTACTTCTCGACCTCGGCGGCGAGGTTGGCGAGCAGCGCGTCGTAGATCCGGCCGAGGCCCTTGGGCGCGAAGGTGCGCTCGAAGAAGCCGCCGATGCCGCCGGCGCCCTGCCAGGTGGTGGTGACGACCACGCGGGAGCGGCCCTCGCCGGCCGGGGTGACCCGCCAGGTGGTGACCATGGAGGAGTTGCGGTCCTTCTCGACGAGCTCGCCGTCGGTGGGCTCGGCCACCTCCAGCAGGCAGTCGCGCACCCGCTTGCTGGTGGCCTGGAGCTTCCAGTGGACGAGGGTGCCCTCGCCGTCGCCGCCCTCGCGCACCTCGTACTCGCTGAAGTGTTCGGGCAGCAGCTTCTGCCGGGTGCCGCGGTAGTCGGCGAGGGCGTCGAACACCTTCTCCGCGTCCGCCGCGACGACCCGCTCGGTAGTGGCCTCGACCTGCGCCATTGCGTTCCTCCAGGACCTGTCTTCCGGTACGGGGCAAGCCAACCACCCCCGCACCCGGCGGCCCAAATCGGGGTCCGCACGATCATGGGAACACATGTTCTATTCTGTGCCCAGTGCTACCGAGGAGGCGTCATGCGCTGGGACAACCTCACCGACGACGGCGACCACGCCCGGGCCGCCGACGCCGCGCTGTTCGGCGCGGACGCCGTGACGACCCGTACCGACCCGCCCGGGTTCCGCGGGATCACCTTCCACGAGGTGCGGGCGCGCTCGGTGCTCAACCGGGTGCCGGGCGCCTCGCGCATGCCGTTCGAGTGGACGGTCAATCCCTACCGGGGCTGCTCGCACGCGTGCGTGTACTGCTTCGCCCGCGCCACCCACGGCTATCTGGACCTGGACACGGGCCTCGGCTTCGACACCCAGATCGTGGTCAAGGTCAACGCCCCCGAGGTGCTGCGCCGCCAGCTCGGCTCGCGCCGCTGGCGGGGCGAGCACGTGGCGATGGGCACGAACGTCGACTGCTACCAGCGCGCCGAGGGCCGCTACCGGCTGATGCCGGGCATCATCTCCGCGCTCACCGACCACGCGAACCCGTTCTCGATCCTCACCAAGGGCACCCTGATCCTGCGCGATCTGCCGCTGCTGGTCCGCGCGGCCGAGGTGACGGACGTGGGCGTGTCCGTCTCCGTGGGCTTCCTGGACACCGAGCTGTGGCGCACGGTGGAACCGGGCACGCCCGCGCCCGAGCGCCGGCTGGAGGTCGTGCGCGCCTTCGCCGGGCACGGCATCGGCTGCGGGGTGCTGATGGCGCCGGTGATCCCGTTCCTGAGCGACGACCCGGAGCGGCTGCGGGAGACCGTGCGGGCGATCGCGGCGGCCGGGGCGGTCTCCGTCACCCCGCTGGTGCTGCATCTGCGCCCGGGCGCCCGGGAGTGGTTCATGGCCTGGCTCGGCCGGCACCACCCGCACCTGGTGCCCCGCTACCGGCGGCTGTACGCGGAGGGCGCCTACGCGCCGCGGTGGTACCAGCGCCGGATCACCCGTCAGGTGCACGAGCTGGCCGAGGAGTACGGCATCGGGCCCGCCCGCTCCGGGCAGGCCCGCCGGATCCACCCGGCCGCGCCGGGTCCCGAAGCACCGGCCCCCGACGCGGCGGAACCGGTGCAGCTCAGCCTGATGTGAGCGGCCCTGGGCGCGTTGGGGGCATCCCGCGGCCCGATCGGGTCAAGTATCGCGAAGCCGGGTTCCCCGGGACCCCGGCGCCGGGACGATCCGGGCGGAACCGTGCCGCACGGTTCACCGCGTCCCCGCGTCCCCGCGTCCCGGGAGGACCCGTATGAGAACACGCGCAGCCGCCGCGCTGGGCGCGGTCGCCGCCGTGGTGGCGGGCTCGCTCGCCGCCGCCCCCGTCCGGGCGGCCACCGCGCCCGCGCCCGTCTGGACGGCGTGCGCCACCCCCGGCCACCCCACGCTCCAGTGCGCCTCGGTGCGGGTGCCGCTCAACCACGCCGACCCGGCGGGCCGGCAGATCACGCTCGCCCTGTCCCGCGTCCCGCACACCGCGCGGACGTCCGAGGGGCCGCTGCTGGTCAACCCCGGCGGGCCCGGCGGCAGCGGGCTGGAGCTGGCCGGGTTCGTCGCCTCGGCGCTGCCGAAGAGCGTGGCGGCCCGCTACGACGTCATCGGCTTCGACCCGCGCGGGGTCGGCCGCAGCACGCCCGCCCTGACCTGTGCGCCCGGCCACTTCGCGGCTCCCCGCCCGGACTCCGTCCCGGCCTCCCCCGCGCTGGAGCGGGCGAACCTCGACCGCGCGCGCTCCTTCGCCGAGGCCTGCGGGCGCAGGTACGCGGACGTGCTGCCGTACCTGGACACCGTGAGCGCGGCCCGGGACCTGGACGTGGTCCGCCGGGCCCTCGGCGCGCCCCGGGTCAGCTACTTCGGCTACTCCTACGGCACCTATCTGGGCGCGGTGTACGCGAAGCTGTATCCCGGGCGGGTGCACCGGCTGGTGCTGGACTCGATCGTCGACCCGGCCGGCGTCTGGTACGCGGACAACCTCGCCCAGGACCACGCCTTCGACGACCGCCACCGCGCGCTGATGGCCTGGATCGCCCGGCACGACGCGGTCTACGGGCTCGGCACCGACCCCGCGCGCATCGAGGCCCGCTGGTACGCGATGCGGGCGGCGCTGGCGCGCGAGCCCGCCGGGGGCCGGGTGGGCGCCGCGGAGCTGGAGGACACCTTCACCCCCGGCGGCTACTACGACGGCTACTGGCCCCGCCTCGCCGAGGCGTTCGCGGCCTACGTCCACCGGGGGGCCACCGGGCCGCTGCTCGCCGCGTACGACCGGCTCGCCGCCGTGGACGCCGAGGGCGACAACGGCTACAGCGTCTACACGGCGGTGCAGTGCCGGGACGCCCCCTGGCCGCGCGACTGGAACCGGTGGCGGGCGGACACCTGGGCGGCGCACGCGAAGGCGCCGGTGATGGCCTGGAACAACACCTGGTACAACGCGCCCTGCGCGTTCTGGCCGACGGCCCCGCTGCGGCCGGTGGACATCGCCGGGGACGCGCTGCCGCCGGCGCTGCTCTTCCAGGCGACCGGCGACGCGGCCACCCCGTACGCCGGCGGTGTCGCGGTGCACCGGCTGCTGGCCCGCTCCGGCCTGGTGGTCGAGCAGGGCGGCGGCAACCACGGCATCACGCTGAGCGGCAACGCCTGCCTGGACCGGTATCTGGCCGCGTACCTGGCCGACGGCACGGTGCCGCGCGGCGCCGGACCGGCCGACGCGGTCTGCGCCCGGTCGCCGGAGCCGGAGCCGCTGTCGGCGAAGTCGGCGGCGGCCTCGCGCGGCGCGGTCCTGCACGGCCTGCTGGGCTTCCGCCGGTAGCGGGGGGACGGCCGTCCGGTAATTCCCGGCCGTGACCCGGGGTCCGCCCCTAGGGTTCCGTCATGGACGAGCCGACCCTGCGCATCCGCCCGATGACCCTCGCCGACTGCGACCGCGTCTCGGAGATCCGCGTGCGCGGCTGGCAGCACGCCTACCGCGGGCTCGTGCCGCGGCCGTACCTGGACCGGCTGAGCGTGGCGGCGGACGCCGAGCGGCGGCGGGAGCGGTTCGCGCGCGGCAACGGCACGGTGGTGAACCTGGTCGCCGAGCGGGACGGCCGGGTGCTCGGGTGGGCGGCGGTCGGGCCGTACCGGGAGGGGGAGGCGTACACGGCGGACGCCGAGCTGTACGCGATCTACGTCGATCCCGCACACCTCGGCCGCGGGACGGGACGGGCGTTGCTGGACGCGGCGGCCGGGCGGTGCCCCGCGGGCGCGCGCCTGCTGCTGTGGGTGCTCAAGGGCAACGCGCCGGCGCGCCGCTTCTACGAGCGCGCCGGGTTCCGGGCCGACGGCGCGGAGGAGTCCTTCGACGCCGACGGCGTGCCCGTGCCCGAGGTGCGGTACGTGCGCGCCCCGGCCGGCTGACCGGGCGTCAGGCGGGCCGCTGCTGCGGGAGCCGGGCCAGCGCGCGCACCGCCGCCTCGGCGAGCGCCGGGTGGGCCAGCGCCTCGGTCAGCACCCGCCGGGCTCGGTCGTCGCCGAGCGCGCCCAGGCCCTCCACACAGGCGAGGGCGACCTTGCGGTAGGGGTCGTGCGGGCTGAGCCGCCGCTCCAGGGTGGTGATCAGCGCGGGCACGGACTCCGGGGCGCGCAGGGCGGCCAGGAGCCGTACCGGGTGCAGGGCGTAGGCGACGCGCAGTTCGTTGGTGGCGAGGGCGGCGGCGGCCCGGGCGGTGCGGGGGTCGCCGAGGCGGGCGAGGGCGTGCGCGGCGGAGGCGCAGCGCGGTGGGTCGCGGTGGTTCAGCAGCAGCACCAGCGCCTCGAAGGCGCGCCGGTCGCCGGCCCGGCCGAGCCGGAAGGCGGCCAGTTCCCTGGCCCACAGGGGCTGTCCCGGGGCGGTGAGCACCTCGGCGAGTTCGTCGTGGTCCCCGGTCGCGAGCAGGCGGTCGAACGCGGCCGAGCCGCCCGACTCCTGCCGTAAGCGCTCCGTGAGCGAGCGCACCTCTTCGTCCACGAGGTCCAGCGTAGGCGGGTCGTGGCGCCCGGGGGAGGTACCTCACACGGAAGGATTGCCCCCTCCCGGGGGCTGGCGCGCTCGTTACCCGCCGGTTAAGCTCAGACGAGCGAGTACCCCTCGCACTCCGCTGGCGACGGTCTGGTGACGCGGCCGTCGCGAGCGAGCTTCATGTCGGTTCGGTACGCCGTACGTACCGCGGTACGACCCGGCTTCGGGACAGAGCCGGTCGGATCCCCCGCCGTGTGCGGGCGTGGACGCGCCCGTGGCCCGGCGGTGCTCACCGGGCGTGTGCGCTCGCAGCCCGGCAACACCCGCACCCCTCCGCGACCGCGGTGCGCTCCGGCGCACCCGGCGCTCCCCTTCCGCACCGTGGTGCGCCCTTGGGCGCACCCGGCGCGCTCCTCGTCGTCACCCTCATTCCTGGAGTCCCGCGATGGCCACTCCCCTGTCCGACACCCCTCTGTCCCCGTCGTCCCCGCTGAAGACGGTCGCCGTCGTCGGCCTCGGCACCATGGGCACCGGCATCGCCGAGGTCCTGGCGAGGGCCGGCCGCGAGGTGATCGGCATCGACGTCGGCGAGGAGCAGGCGGCCCGGGCGCTCGCCGCCCTGGAGGCCGCCACCGCCCGCGCCGTGCGGCGCGGCCGGCTCAGCGAGGAGGAGCGCGCCGGGATGCTGGCCCGGGTGCGCACCGGCACCGACCTCACCGCGGCGGCCGACGCGGACCTGGTCATCGAGGTGGCCCCGGAGTCGTACGAGATCAAGCAGCGGATCCTGGGCGAGCTGGACGGCATCGTCCGCCCCGACACGATCCTGGCGACCGGCACCAACGCGCTGTCGGTGACCCGGCTGGCGTCCGGCTCGGCGCGCCCCGAGCGCGTGCTCGGCCTGCACTTCTTCAACCCGGCGCCGGCCATGAGGCTGGTGGAGGTCGTCTCCTCGGTGCTCACCGCGCCGCAGGCCGTCGCCGCCGTCACCGCGCTGGCGGTGGAGCTGGGCAAGGAGCCGGTCGCGGTCGGCGACCGCCCCGGCTTCGTCGCGGACGGGCTGCTGTTCGGCTATCTGAACCAGGCCGCGGCCATGTACGAGGCGAAGTACGCCTCCCGCGAGGACATCGACGCCGCGATGCGGCTCGGCTGCGGTCTGCCGATGGGCCCGCTCGCCCTGCTGGACCTGATCGGTGTGGACACCGCGCGGACGGTTCTGGAGGCCATGTACGCCGAGTCCCGGGACCGGCTGCACGCGCCCGCCCCCCTCCTCAAGCAGCTCAGCGAGGCGGGGCTGACCGGCCGCAAGGCCGGGCGCGGCTTCTACACCTACGCGGCGCCGGGCAGCGCGACGGTCGTCCCGGACGCGCTGACCCCGGCGGCCGGGGACACCGGGGCGGCGGGCCGTACGGTGCGCTCCGTCGGCGTCGCCGGTTCGGGCACCATGGCGTCCGGCATCGCCGAGGTCTTCGCCAAGGCCGGCTACGACGTGGTCCTCGCCGCCCGCAGCGAGGAGAAGGCGCGGGCGGCCAGGGCCCGCGTCGGCAAGTCGCTGGCCCGCTCCGTCGACAAGGGCCGGCTGACCGCCGAGGCCGCCGCCCAGGCCCTGGAGCGGATCGTCCCGGCGGGTTCCTACGACGCCTTCGCCGAGGTGGACCTGGCAGTGGAGGCGGTCGCGGAGGACCTGGACGTCAAGCGGCAGCTGTTCGCGGCGCTGGACAAGGTGTGCAAGCCGGGCGCGGTCCTGGCCACCACCACCTCCTCGCTGCCCGTGGTCGCCTGCGCCCGCGCCACCTCGCGCCCGCAGGACGTGATCGGGATGCACTTCTTCAACCCGGCCCCGGCGATGAAGCTGGTCGAGGTGGTCCGCACGGTGCTGACGGCCGACGACGTGCACGCGACCGTGCGCGAGGTCTGCGGCCGGATCGGGAAGCACGCGGTGGACTGCGGCGACCGGGCCGGGTTCATCGTCAACGCGCTGCTGTTCCCCTACCTCAACAACGCGGTCAAGATGGTGCAGGAGCACTACGCGTCCCTGGACGACATCGACGCGGCGATGAAGCTGGGCGGCGGCTACCCGATGGGCCCGTTCGAACTGCTGGACGTGGTCGGCCTGGACGTCTCGCTGGCCATCGAGAAGGTGCTGCACCGCGAGTTCCGCGAGCCCGGCCTCGCCCCGGCGCCGCTGCTGGAGCACCTGGTGGCCGCGGGCTGCCTCGGCCGCAAGACCGGCCGCGGCTTCCGCGAGTATGCCCGCCGCTGACGGCGCCGGCGACTGGTTCCGGACGGAGCCGGACTGGGGCGGACTGCTCGGACCGGCCGCCGCTCCCCCGCCCCCGGCGGGCGGGGGACGTCCCGGTCCTGCGCATCGACATGGGCACATGCAGTACGTTCGGGTCATGTCCCAGCCCGCCAAGTCCTCACGTACACCAGCTACGCCCGACGCGCCGGAAAGTGCCGCAGGCAGCCGCGCCGCCGCCCAGCGGCTCAAAATGCGCCGGGAACTGGCGGCAGCAGCCATGGAGCTGTTCGCGACCAAGGGGTACGAGGCCACCACCGTCGACGAGATCGCCGCCGCGGCCGGGGTCGCCCGGCGCACCTTCTTCCGCCACTTCCGCTCCAAGGAAGAGGCCATCTTCCCGGACCACGACGACACGCTGGTCCGCGCCGAGGCGGTGCTCAACGCCGCTCCCGCGCACGAGCACCCGCTCGACACCGTGTGCCGCGGCATCAAAGAGGTCATGAGGATGTACGCCGGCGCGCCGGAGATCTCGGTGGCCCGCTACAAGCTCACGCGCGAGGTGCCCACCCTGCGCGAGGCCGAGATCGCCTCCGTGGCCCGCTACGAGCGCCTGTTCACCCGCTATCTGCTCGGCCACTTCGACGAGCACGCGCACGCCGACGACGCCAACGACGACCCGCTGCTGGCCGAGGTCGCCGCCTCCGCCGTGGTCACCGCCCACAACCACGTCCTCAGGCGCTGGCTGCGGGCGGGCGGCCAGGGGGACGTGGAGGCCCAGCTCGACCACGCCTTCGCGATCGTCCGCAGGACCTTCGGCACCGGCATCGGGGCCGGCCGGGAGGGCACCCCGCGCACCCCGGCGGCCGCCTCCGCCGCCCAGGGCGAGGTCCTGGTGACGGTGGCCCGCACCGACGCCCCGCTCGACGAGGTGATGCGCACCATCGAACAGGCGCTCAAAGAACGGTCGTAACGCAGCGGCCGGGAGAGAACGGTCGTAAGCGGCCGGACCGCGACAGACGGGCAGTGAGTGGCACTGAGTGCCGCCCACTGCCCGTTTCGTTTGCCCAGCGTTGATCGATCATCGCTCATCTGTTACGTAAAGATTTCATCTGAGAGCAATTTCTGGCACTCAGTGCCTTGTCACCTGACACGCCGTGTCATACGTTGGGGATGTCCGGGCGGCCGGCGAGCAGCGATCACCTGCCCGCCGGCTGTCCCCGGGGGCCCATGGCCCGCGCGCCCGGACGCCTGCGTCACAGGCACCCTCCCGCGCCACAAAGCGCTGCCGAAGCACCACCCCGCCGAACCGACGGCACCCCCTTCTCCACCCTCAGCAGCACGCATCCCAGCACCGACGAACCCTCAGGCGCCCCTCCCTCAGGGCGCTCACCGCCGGAGGCAACACCGTGACCGTGAAGGACATCCTGGACGCGATCCAGTCGCAGGACGCCACGTCCGCCGACTTCGCCGCCCTGCCGCTCCCCGAGTCGTACCGCGCGATCACCGTCCACAAGGACGAGACGGAGATGTTCGCGGGCCTGCAGACCCGCGACAAGGACCCGCGCAAGTCGATCCACCTGGACGAGGTGCCGGTGCCCGAACTGGGCCCCGGCGAGGCCCTGGTGGCCGTCATGGCCTCCTCGGTCAACTACAACTCGGTGTGGACCTCGATCTTCGAGCCGGTGTCGACGTTCGCCTTCCTGGAGCGCTACGGCAAGCTGTCGCCGCTGACCAAGCGCCACGACCTGCCGTACCACATCATCGGCTCCGACCTCGCGGGCGTCGTGCTGCGCACCGGACCCGGCGTCAACGCCTGGACGCCCGGTGACGAGGTCGTCGCGCACTGCCTGAGCGTCGAGCTGGAGTCGCCCGACGGCCACGACGACACCATGCTCGACCCCGAGCAGCGCATCTGGGGCTTCGAGACCAACTTCGGCGGCCTCGCGGAGATCGCGCTGGTCAAGTCGAACCAGCTGATGCCGAAGCCGAAGCACCTCACCTGGGAGGAGGCCGCGGCCCCGGGCCTGGTGAACTCCACCGCCTACCGCCAGCTGGTCTCCCGCAACGGTGCCGCCATGAAGCAGGGCGACAACGTCCTGATCTGGGGCGCGAGCGGCGGACTCGGCAGTTACGCCACGCAGTTCGCGCTCGCCGGCGGCGCCAACCCGATCTGTGTCGTCTCCTCGCCCCAGAAGGCGGAGATCTGCCGCTCGATGGGCGCCACGGCGATCATCGACCGCAACGCCGAGGGCTACAAGTTCTGGAAGGACGAGCACACCCAGGACCCCAAGGAGTGGAAGCGCTTCGGCAAGCGCATCCGCGAACTCACCGGCGGCGAGGACATCGACATCGTCTTCGAGCACCCCGGCCGCGAGACCTTCGGCGCCTCCGTCTACGTCACCCGCAAGGGCGGCACCATCACCACCTGCGCCTCGACCTCGGGCTACATGCACGAGTACGACAACCGCTACCTGTGGATGTCCCTGAAGCGGATCATCGGCTCGCACTTCGCCAACTACCGCGAGGCGTACGAGGCCAACCGGCTGATCGCCAAGGGCAAGATCCACCCGACGCTGTCGAAGACGTACTCCCTGGAGGAGACCGGGCAGGCCGCCTACGACGTCCACCGCAACCTGCACCAGGGCAAGGTCGGCGTGCTGTGCCTGGCGCCCGAGGAGGGCCTCGGCGTGCGCGATCCGGAGCTGCGCGCGAAGCACATCGACGCCATCAACCGTTTCCGCAACGTCTGAGAGCCATCGATGACAGAGCGTCAGAAGGACCGTCCGTGGCTCATGCGGACCTACGCCGGCCACTCCACGGCGGAGGCGTCCAACGAGCTGTACCGGCGCAACCTCGCCAAGGGCCAGACCGGTCTGTCGGTGGCGTTCGACCTGCCGACCCAGACCGGCTACGACCCCGACCACATCCTCGCCCGCGGCGAGGTCGGCCGGGTGGGCGTGCCCGTCGCGCACCTGGGCGACATGCGCCGGCTGTTCCAGGACATCCCGCTGGAGCAGATGAACACCTCGATGACGATCAACGCCACCGCCATGTGGCTGCTGGCGCTCTATCAGGTCGTCGCCGAGGAGCAGGGCGCGGACATCACCAGGCTCCAGGGCACGACCCAGAACGACATCGTCAAGGAGTACCTGTCCCGGGGGACGCACGTCTTCCCGCCGGGGCCCTCGCTCCGGCTGACGACGGACATGATCGCGTACACGGTCTCCCACCTTCCGAAGTGGAACCCGATCAACATCTGCAGCTACCACCTCCAGGAGGCGGGAGCCACGCCGGTGCAGGAGATCGCGTACGCGATGTCCACCGCGATCGCCGTCCTGGACGCCGTGCGCGACTCCGGCCAGGTGCCGCCGGAGCGCATGGGGGACGTGGTGGCGCGGATCTCCTTCTTCGTGAACGCGGGCGTCCGCTTCATCGAGGAGATGTGCAAGATGCGGGCGTTCGGCCGCATCTGGGACCAGGTCACCCGCGAGCGGTACGGCATCGAGGACCCGAAACAGCGCCGCTTCCGCTACGGCGTCCAGGTCAACTCCCTCGGCCTGACCGAGGCGCAGCCGGAGAACAACGTCCAGCGGATCGTGCTGGAGATGCTGGCGGTGACCCTGTCGAAGGACGCCCGCGCGCGGGCCGTGCAGCTGCCCGCCTGGAACGAGGCCCTGGGCCTGCCCCGCCCCTGGGACCAGCAGTGGAGCCTGCGCATCCAGCAGGTGCTCGCCTACGAGAGCGATCTGCTGGAGTACGACGACATCTTCGAGGGCTCGAAGGTGGTCGAGGCGAAGGTGGACCGGCTGGTCGCGGACGCCCTCGCCGAGATGGACCGGATCCAGGAGATGGGCGGCGCCATGGCCGCCGTGGAGTCCGGCTATCTGAAGTCGCAGCTGGTCGCCGCGCACGCCGAGCGCCGGGCCCGGATCGAGTCCGGCGAGGAGAAGATCGTCGGCGTCAACATCTTCGAGGGCACCGAGCCGAACCCGCTCACGGCCGACCTGGACACCGCGATCCAGACGGTGGACCCGGCGGTCGAGTCCCGGGTCGTCGAGGCCTTGCGCGGCTGGCGGGACACCCGCTACCAGCCGCCGTTCAACCACCCGCGCCCGTGCAAGGCGCTGGAGCGGCTGAAGGAGGCCGCCAAGGGCACCGAGAACCTGATGGAGGCCACCCTGGAGTGCGCCCGCGCCGGGGTGACGACCGGCGAGTGGGCCGCCGCGCTGCGCGAGGTGTTCGGCGAGTACCGGGCGCCCACCGGGGTCTCCTCCGCGCCGGTGGCCGTCCCCGCCGAGGCCGGTTCGGCGCTCGCCGACGTGCGTGCCAGGGTTGAGGCCACCGCCCGCGAGCTGGGCGTCGGCAAGCTGCGGTTCCTGGTCGGCAAGCCCGGTCTGGACGGGCACTCCAACGGCGCCGAGCAGATCGCCGTGCGCGCCCGGGACGCCGGCTTCGAGGTGGTCTACCAGGGGATCCGGCTCACCCCGGAGCAGATCGTGGACGCGGCCCTCGCCGAGGACGTCCACGCGGTCGGCCTGTCGATCCTGTCCGGCTCGCACGCCCAGCTGGTCCCGGACGTGCTCGGGCGGCTGCGTGTGGCCGGTGCCACAGATATACCCGTGATCGCGGGTGGCATCATCCCCAGCGGTGACGCCGAACAGCTCAGGGCCGCCGGAGTGGCCGCGGTGTTCACCCCGAAGGACTTCGACATCACCGGGATCATCGGCCGCATCGTGGACGAGATCCGGAAAGCGAACAAGCTCGACCCCCTGGAGGTCCCCGCATGACAACGGTCAACCGCCTTCGTCCCCGGCGCTCCTGCCTGGCCGTACCGGGCAGCAACCCGCGCTTCCTGGAGAAGGCGCAGGGCCTCCCGGCGGACCAGGTCTTCCTGGACCTGGAGGACGCGTGCGCGCCGCTCGCCAAGCCCGAGGCGCGGCACACCATCGTCAAGTTCCTCAACGAGGGCGACTGGACGGGCAAGACCCGGGTGGTCCGGGTCAACGACTGGACGACCGAGTGGACGTACCGGGACGTGGTCACGGTGGTCGAGGGCGCCGGCCCCAACCTCGACTGCATCATGCTGCCCAAGGTGCAGAACGCCCAGCAGGTGGTGGCGCTGGACCTGCTGCTGACGCAGATCGAGAAGACCATGGGCTTCGAGGTCGGCCGGATCGGCATCGAGGCGCAGATCGAGAACGCGCAGGGCCTGAACCACGTCAACGAGATCGCCGAGGCCAGTGACCGGCTGGAGACGATCATCTTCGGCCCGGCCGACTTCATGGCGTCGATCAACATGAAGTCGCTGGTCGTGGGCGAGCAGCCGCCCGGCTACCCGGCGGACGCCTACCACTACATCCTGATGAAGATCCTGATGGCCGCCCGCGCCAACGACCTCCAGGCGATCGACGGCCCCTACCTCCAGATCCGCAACGTCGACGGCTTCCGCGAGGTGGCCGGCCGGGCCGCCGCCCTCGGCTTCGACGGCAAGTGGGTGCTGCACCCGGGCCAGGTCGACGCCGCCAACGAGGTCTTCTCGCCCTCCCAGGAGGACTACGACCACGCCGAGCTGATCCTGGACGCCTACGAGTACTACACCTCCGAGGCGGGCGGCAAGAAGGGCTCCGCGATGCTCGGGGACGAGATGATCGACGAGGCCAGCCGCAAGATGGCCCTGGTCATCGCGGGCAAGGGGCGGGCCGCGGGGATGCGGCGCACCAGCACGTTCGAGATCCCGGAGGCGTGAGCGCGATGCAGTTCGGACGCACCTACGAGGAGTTCGAGGTCGGCGCGGTGTACAAGCACTGGCCGGGCAAGACGGTCACGGAGTACGACGACCACCTGTTCTGTCTGCTCACCATGAACCACCACCCGCTCCACATGGACGCCAACTACGCGGAGAAGACGACGGACTTCGGCAAGAACGTCGTCGTCGGGAACTACGTCTACTCCCTGCTGCTCGGCATGTCCGTCCCGGACGTCTCCGGCAAGGCCATCGCCAACCTGGAGATCGAGTCGCTGCGGCACGTGGCGCCGACCTTCCACGGCGACACGATCTACGGCGAGACGACCGTGCTGGACAAGTGGCCCTCGAAGTCGAAGGACGACCGCGGGATCGTGCACGTCGAGACCAAGGGCTACAAGCAGGACGGCACCCTGGTGTGCGTCTTCCGCCGCAAGGTGATGGTGCCCACCGAGACGTACATCAAGGAGCGCGGCGGCGAGCAGCCGGGCCGCCCGGAGCTGAAGCAGCAGGAGAAGTAAGCCATGGCCCGTCTCGCCCAGACCGCCGGTCTGACCGACGTCCAGCAGGAGATCCTCTCCACCGTCCGGGACTTTGTCGACAAAGAGATCATTCCGGTCGCGACCGAGCTGGAGCACCGCGACGAGTACCCGCAAGCGATCGTGGACGGCCTGAAGGAACTCGGCCTGTTCGGTCTGATGATCCCCGAGGAGTACGGAGGCCTGGGCGAGTCGCTGCTCACCTACGCGCTGTGCGTGGAGGAGATCGCCCGTGGCTGGATGTCGGTGTCCGGCATCATCAACACCCACTTCATCGTCGCGTACATGCTCAAGCAGCACGGGACGCAGGAACAGAAGGACCACTTCCTGCCGAGGATGGCGGCCGGCGAGATCCGGGGCGCCTTCTCGATGTCGGAGCCGGCCCTCGGCTCGGATGTGTCGGCCATCACGTCCAAGGCGGTCCGGGACGGCGACGAGTACGTCCTGACCGGCCAGAAGATGTGGCTGACGAACGGCGGCACCTCCTCGCTCGTGGCCGTACTGGTCCGCAGTGACGAAGGACACCCCGAGGGCACCGCCCCGCACAAGTCGATGACCACCTTCCTGGTCGAGAAGGAGCCGGGCTTCGGCGAGGTCCGCCCGGGCCTGACCATCCCCGGCAAGATCGAGAAGATGGGCTACAAGGGCGTCGACACCACCGAGCTGATCATGGACGGCCTGCGCGTTCCGGCCGACCGGGTGCTCGGCGGGGTCACCGGCCGAGGTTTTTACCAAATGATGGACGGCGTGGAGGTCGGCCGGGTCAACGTGGCGGCGCGCGGCTGCGGCGTCGCCCAGCGCGCCTTCGAGCTGGGCGTCCGGTACGCCCAGCAACGTCACACTTTCGGCAAGCCGATCGCCCAGCACCAGGCCATCCAGTTCAAGCTGGCGGAGATGGCGACCAAGGTCGAGGCCGCGCATGCGATGATGGTCAACGCGGCCCGCAAAAAGGACTCCGGGGAGCGAAACGACCTGGAGGCCGGCATGGCGAAGTACCTGGCCTCCGAGTACTGCAAGGAGGTCGTGGAGGACGCCTTCCGGATCCACGGCGGCTACGGCTTCTCCAAGGAGTACGAGATCGAGCGCCTGTACCGGGAGGCCCCGATGCTGCTCATCGGTGAAGGTACCGCCGAGATCCAGAAAATGATCATCGGCCGCCGACTGCTCGAAGAGTATCGATTCCAGGGCTGATTGTCCGGTTACGGGGTGTTTTCTTCGAGAAGAAGATCACACCCCGTAGACGTTCTTCGGCCGCCGACTCGGCTTCCTGGCTTGCCCAGTTGTGGGCCGCGCCCGGTACGATCCGGGAAAGCCGCCGTCCCCCGTCAGAGCGCGGCATCATCTCCGCTACGAAGGTCATCCATGCCCCACTCCTCTGCACACCGCGACAGTCTGGTAGGCGCACGCCTCGCGCGCGGAGCATCGCCGTGGCTCCTCCCGACCGTGGCCACCGCAGCCGTCAGCCTGGTCCGGGCCCGCCGCTCCGGCGCGGCCCGGGCCGTCGCCGTGCCCGCCACCGCGCTCGCGGCGGGCATGCTGTGGTTCTTCCGCGACCCCGAGCGCGAGATCGCCGAGGGCCGGGTCATCTCGCCCGCCGACGGCGTGGTGCAGAGCATCATGCCGTGGAAGGACGGCCGTACCCGCGTCGCGATCTTCATGAGCCCGCTCAACGTCCACGTCAACCGCGCGCCCCTCGCGGGCACGGTGACGTCCGTCGAGCACATCCCCGGCGGGTTTGTTCCGGCTTTCAACAAGGAGAGCGAGAACAACGAGCGCGTAGTCTGGCATTTCGACACCGAACTCGGCGACATCGAGATGATCCAGATCGCCGGCGCGGTGGCCCGTCGCATCGTGCCCTACATCCCCGAGGGCACGAAGGTCGAGCAGGGCGACCGTATCGGTCTGATCCGCTTCGGCTCGCGTGTCGACCTCTACCTGCCCGAGGGCGTGGAGGTCGCGGTCGAGGTCGGACAGAAGACCGTGGCTGGGGTGACTCGCATTGACCGTGATTGATCCGGAGACCCAGGCGGGCTGGGTGCCCGAGGCCGACGAGGTGGACGAAGAGGAGGAGATGCCCCTCTCTCTGCGGCTGTCGATAGCGGACACGCTCACGCTGGGCAACGCCACGTGCGGCTTCATGGCGGTGTACTTCACCACCACCGGCATCCTGATCCCGCACCTCACCGGCAGCCAGGAGTCCGGCATGGCCCGCCACAGCGCGGCCACGGCGGTCATCCTGATGCTCTGCGCGGCGGTCTTCGACCTGTTCGACGGCCTCGTGGCGCGCAAGCTGCGCTCGTCGCCGATGGGCGCGGAGCTGGACAACCTGTCGGACCTGATCAGCTTCGGCCTGGCGCCCGCGTACTTCGTGCTCGTCTACGGCATGGTCGCCGACGACGCGCACCAGCGGGTGGCGGCGGTGGGCGCGATCGTGGTGCTGCTGGCCGTGGTGCTCAGACTGGCCCGGTTCAGCTGTGTGACGCTGAAGGACGGCATGTTCCAGGGCATGCCCTCGCCGTTCGGCGCGCTGACCGTCGTCTCGATCGTGCTGCTGGAGCTGCCGTTCGTGGCGACGCTGCTGGCGATCCTGGGGACGGCGTGGCTGATGGTGAGCCGGGTGGAGTACCCGAAGCCGCGGGGCCGGCTGGCCGGGGCGATGCTCGGCTGGATCGTGCTGTCGATGGGGCTGCTGGCCGCGTGGGCCTTCGACGCGCCGAGCGGTCAGCTGCTGCTGCAGACGGGCTGCGCGCTGCAGCTGGTGATGGGCGCGGTGATTCCGCTGTTCGCCACGGCGCGGCGGGTGAACAACTTCCGCGACAACCGTCGTGAGGCGCGGGCGGCGCAGTTGCCGTAGCGGCGCTTTGACGAGGGGCCCCCTACCCGGGTTGGGTAGGGGGCCCCTCGCTTGTGCCCGGGCCCTGGGGGCTCCGCCCCCAGACCCCCGTTCTGCCCACCCGCCCACCCGTCTCGGTGGGTCGAAAGGCTGCCGCGCGGCCACCGCCCGTCGCCGGCTCCCGCCGCGGCCGGGCGACGGCTCGGACCGTGGCCGGGCGGAGCGCTCCCGCCGGGGCCGAGGCGAACGCTCCCGCCGTGACCGGGGGGAACGCTCCCGCCGTGGCCGGGGTGAGTGCTGTGGTGTGGCCCGGTTGGTCGCCTCTCGGGATGCCGGGTCGGGTGGTGGGTGGGCGAGGCCGGGGGGCTGGGGGCGGAGCCCCCCAGGGGATCAGCTCAGGTGGGTCTCGGCGATTCGGGTGGCGAGCCGCTCCAGGATGGGGCCGGCGTCCGCGATGCACTTGGCGACGTCCGGCTCGACCGAGGTCAGGGGGTAGGCATGCGCGATGCCGGCCCGGTTCAGCGCCTCCTCCGCAAGGGCGAGCCGTCCGCAGACGGCCACCACCGGCCTGCCCGCGGCCCGCGCCGCCGCGGCCACGCCCGCCGGCGCCTTGCCGTGCAGCGTCTGCTCGTCCAGCGAACCCTCGCCGGTGATCACCAAGGAGGCCCGCTCCAGGGCGGGTGCGAAGCCCAGGACGTCCAGCATGACCTCGATGCCGGCGCGGAACCGGGCGCCCAGGAGCAGCGCGCCGTAGCCGATGCCGCCCGCCGCGCCCGCGCCCGGGGAGGCCGCGTACTCGGCGGCCCGCGGGCCCACCTCGGCCTCCAGCACCTTCGCGAAGTGGGCCAGCGCCGCGTCCAGCGTCTCCACGTCGTCCGGCGAGGCGCCCTTCTGCGGGCCGTAGACGGCGGGCGCGCCCTTCGGCCCGGTCAGCGGGTTGTCGACGTCGCTGGCCAGCACCAGCTCGACCGAGGACAGCCGCGGGTCCAGGCCGGAGAGGTCGGCGCGGGCCAGGCCGGCCAGTGCGCCGCCGCCCGGGGCCACCGGCTCGCCGGCCTCGGTGAGGAACCGCGCGCCCAGCGCGGACAGCATGCCCGCGCCGCCGTCCGTCGTGGCGCTGCCGCCGACGCCGAACACGATGGTCCGCGCGCCCGCGTCCAGCGCGGCCCGCAGCAGCTCACCGGAGCCGTACGTGGAGGCCGTCAGGGGCGCGAAGACCCCGGCCGGCAGCCGCTGCAGACCGCTCGCCTCGGCCATCTCCACGACCGCGGTGCCGTCGCGCAGCGCGAACGCGGCCGTCACCTCCTCGCCGAGCGGCCCGGCCACCCGGACCTCGCGCCGTTCGAAGCCGGCCGCGACCGCCGCGTCCACGGTCCCGTCGCCGCCGTCGGCCACGGGCAGCGCCTCGACCGCCAGGTCCGGCACGACCCGGCGCAGCCCGGCCGTCACCCGCTCGGCGACCTGCACGGCCGTCAGCGAGCCCTTGAACTTGTCCGCGGCGATGAGCACCCGACGGGTCTCGTTCACTGCAGCGTCCGCCACCTTGTCTTCCCCTTGCTCTCCGGGCCCCGCGCACGGCGGGGCCAGTCGCGCCGCTGTGACGATAACCGCAGGACACCCCCGCCGTCATGCCCCGCCCGAACCGTGGAAGGCCGGGCGGAGCGGGCCGAAGTGGGTACCCCGCTGTCATGAGCACCCAAGGCACCGCACCGGACCTCGCCGACCGGCTGCACGGCGGCTGGCTCGGCCGGATCGCGGGCAACATGCTCGGCAAGCCGGTGGAGCAGGGCGAGGTGTGGACCCGGGACCGGATCGACCGCTATCTGCGCCGGGCCGCCGCCCTGCCGCTGACCGACTACCTGCCCGAGCCGGCCGACCCGGCCGAGGCCGCCGCGCTGCGCCCGGAGTGGCGGTGCTGTGTGCGCGGCCGGATCGACGGCAGCTGCCGGGACGACGACGTGGACTACGCGATCCTCGGCCTGCACCTGCTGGAGACCCACGGGTTCGGCTTCAGCACCGAGCAGGTCGGCGACCTGTGGCTGCTCCGGCTGCCGTACCTGCAGACGTTCACGGCGGAGCGGGCCGCGTACCGGAACCTGGCGAACGGTCTGAAGCCGCCGCTGACGGCGACGTACGACAACCCCTACCAGGAGTGGATCGGCGCGCTGATCCGCGCCGACGTCTTCGGCTGGACCTGCCCCGGCGATCCCGTCCGGGCCGCCGGCCTGGCCCGCCGGGACGCGGTGCTCTCGCACACCGGCAACGGCGTCTACGGCGCCATGTGGGCCGCCGCGCTGATCGCGGCCTCCTTCACCGCCCCGACCGTGCGGGACGCGCTTGAGGCCGCGCTGGCGGTCGTACCGGCGGGCAGCCGCCTGGCCCGGACGGTACGGCGGGTGACGAGCCTGTACGAGACCCGGCTGCCCTGGGAGCAGACCCTGGCCACGGTGGCCGAGGAGACCGCCGGGCTCGGCTGGATCCACACCGTCCCCAACGCCGCGGTCCTCACCGCCGGGCTGCTGTACGGCGAGGACGACTTCACCCGGACCCTCGCGCTGACCGTGCGCGGCGGCCTGGACACCGACTCCAACGGGGCCACGGCCGGCTCGGTGGCCGGGGTGCGCACCGGGGCGCGGGCGATCCCGGCCCAGTGGCGGGAGCCGCTGCGGGACACGGTGCGCAGCGCGGTGTTCGGCTTCGACGGCGTACGGATCAGTGCGCTGGCCGAACGCACCCTGCGCCTGGCGACGACGGGTTCGTAGGGCGGGCCGGCTGGATACCCTGTCCCGATGACCACCACTGCTGACTTCGCCGCGTACATCGCGGGTCTGCCCCGGGTCCTCGCCGGGGCCGCCGCGCTCTTCCGGGACGCCGAGGGCCGGGTGCTGCTCGTGGAGCCCAACTACCGGGAGGGCTGGGCGCTGCCGGGCGGGACCATCGAGTCGGACACCGGGGAGACGCCGCGCCAGGGCGCCCGCCGGGAGACGCTGGAGGAGATCGGGCTGGACCGGCCGCTGGGCCGGCTGCTCGCGGTGGACTGGGCGCACGGTGTGGACCGGCCGCCGCTGGTGGCGTACCTGTACGACGGCGGGGTGCTCACCCAGGCCGAGCTGGAGTCCATCCGGCTCCAGGAGGAGGAACTGCTGTCCTGGCGGCTGGTCGCCCGCGAGGACCTGACGGAGTATCTGCCAAAGGTGCTGGGCCGCCGGGTGCTGGCCGCCCTGGACGTGCTGGCCGAGGGCGGCGGCACGGCGGAGCTGGAGAACGGCCGGCGGGTGGCCTGACCGGCGCCCGGCCGTGCCCACGAGTCCGGCGGCGTCCCGCGGGCTGCCCGCCCCGGCTTAACCGTTCGCGGCGGGCAGGGGGCCCGGCCTACGCTCGGGGGCATGGCCAAGCCCCTCGTCGCCCTGCTCAGCGGGGCCGGTATCTCCACCGACTCCGGAATCCCCGACTACCGCGGACCGAACGGGCTGTGGCGGCGCGATCCGGAGGCCGAGAAGCTGGTCACGTACGAGCACTACATGGCGGACGCGGAGATCCGGCGCCGGTCCTGGCTGATGCGCCGGGACAGCGGCGCGCTCGGGGCCCGGCCGAACGCGGCGCACCGGGCCGTCGCCGAGCTGGAGCGGTCCGGGGTCCCGGTCCGGGTGCTCACCCAGAACGTGGACGGGCTGCACCAGCTCGCCGGCCTGCCCGCCCGCAAGGTCCTCGAACTGCACGGCAGCGCCCGCAGCGTGCTCTGCACCCGGTGCCACGCCCGGGGGCCGATGGAGGAGGCGCTGGCCCGGGTCGACGCGGGCGAGCCGGACCCGCCGTGCCGGGAGTGCGGCGGCATCCTGAAGCCGGCGACGGTGATGTTCGGCGAGCGGCTGGATCCGGTGGTCCTCGGCGAGGCCGCGGCCATCGCCAAGGCCTGCCAGGTGTTCATCGCCGTCGGCAGCAGCCTCCAGGTGCAGCCCGCCGCCGGGCTGGCCGGGGTCGCCGCCGACCACGGTGCCCGGCTCGTCGTGGTCAACGCCGAGCCGACGCCGTACGACGACCGGGCCGACGAGGTGATCCGCGAGCCGATCGGCACCGCGCTGCCCGCCCTGCTGGCCCGGCTGGCGGCGGAGGGCGGCGCGTAGACCCCGGCGGGTGCGGTCGGTCAGAACAGGGCCGCTCCGCGTTCGAAGTCCAGCAGGCGGCGCTTGCGGTCCAGGCCGCCGCCGTAGCCGGTGAGGCCGCCGCCCGCGCCGATCACCCGGTGGCAGGGCACGATGATCCCGACCGGGTTCTTGCCGTTGGCGAGGCCCACCGCGCGGGACGCCTGGGGATTGCCGAGGGCGTCGGCGAGTTGGCCGTAGGAGCGGGTCTCGCCGTACGGGATGCGGGTCAGCTGCTCCCAGACCCGGCGCTGGAACGGGGTGCCGTGCAGCCGGAGCGGCACGGTGAACTCCGTCAGCTCGCCCGCGAAGTAGGCCGCGAGCTGTTCCCGGGTCTCGGCGAACGGGGTGTCGTCGGGGGTGCCGAAGGTCTCCTCGGCCGGGCGGTGGCGCTGGTCGGTCATGTACAGGCCGCACAGCACACCGTCGTCGGCGACGAGGGTGAGCGGGCCGTAGGGGCTGTCGATGACGGTGTGCTGCTTCATGGCGGGGTCCTCGGGAGCCTTACACGGGCAGGAAGTTGATCGGATGGTCGTCGGTCGCCCACAGGTACTGCACCGCGTACGCCCGCCAGGGCCGCCAGGCCTCCGCGCGGGCGGTGAGCGCGGCCGGGGTGGACGGCAGGCCCAGTGCCCCGGCGGCGCGCCGGATGCCGAGGTCGGTGGGGAGGAACGCGTCGGGGTCGCCGAGGGCGCGCATGGCGATGACGTCCACCGTCCACGGCCCGAAGCCGGGCAGCGCGAGCAGCCGGGCGCGGGCCTCGGCCCAGTCGGTGTCCACGCCCAGGCGCACCCGGCCGTCGGCGAGCAGCCGGACCAGGGTGGTGAGCGTGGTGCGCCGGGTGCGGGGCATGGCCAGGGACTCGGGGTCCACGGCGGCCAGCGCCTCGGCCGGGGGGAAGAGGTGGGTGAGGCCGCCCTCGGGGTCGTCCAGGGGTTTGCCGTGCGCGGTGACCAGGCGGGCCGCGTGGGTGCGGGCGGCGGCCGTGGACACCTGCTGGCCGAGCACGGCGCGGACGGCGAACTCGGCCTCGTCGACCGTGCGCGGCACCCGGCGGCCCGGGCCCCGCTCGACCAGCGGGGCGAGCAGCGGGTCGGTGCCGAGCCGCTCGTCGACGGCGACCGGGTCGGCGTCCAGGTCGAGCAGGCGGCGGCAGCGGCTGATGGCCACGGTCAGGTCGCGCAGGTCGCTCAGGGTGAGCCGGCAGGCGATGTGGTCGGGGCGGGGAGCGAGGGCGGCGATGCCGTGGCCGTAGGGCAGCCGCAGCGTGCGGCGGTAGGCGCCGTCCCGCCACTCCTCCACGCCGGGTACGGCGGTGGCGGCGAGGTGGCCGAAGAGGTTGGACGGGTTGAGCGGGGCGCGGAACGGCAGCCGCAGGGTGAGCGCGCCGGGGGTGCCGGTGCCGTTCGCGGGCACCCGGGCGCGCAGCTCGCTCGGGGACAGGGCGAAGACCTCGCGGACGGTGTCGTTGAAGGACCGCACCGAGGAGAAGCCGGCCGCGAAGGCGATGTCGGCCATGGGCAGCGCGGTGGTCTCGATGAGCAGCCGCGCGGTCTGGGCGCGCTGGGCGCGGGCGAGCGCGAGGGGGCCGGCGCCCAGTTCGGCGAGCAGGTGCCGCTCCACCTGGCGGGTGCTGTAGCCGAGCCGGGCGGCGAGTCCGGGGACGCCCTCGCGGTCCACGACACCGTCGGCGATCAGCCGCATGGCGCGGGCGACCAGGTCGGCGCGCCGGTTCCACTCCGGGGAGCCGGGGCTGGTGTCGGGGCGGCAGCGTTTGCAGGCCCGGAACCCGGCCTGCTGGCAGGCGGCGGCGCTCGGGTAGAACGTCATGTTCTCCGGCTTGGGCGGTACGACCGGGCAGCTCGGGCGGCAGTAGATCCGGGTGGTCAGGACGGCCGTGAAGAACCATCCGTCGAACCGCGCGTCCTTGGACCGCACGGCGCGCACGCAGTGTTCCCGGTCGAGGTGAGTGCCTGTTGCCATGCCTCCAGCATCGGCCACCGCCCGCCCGGTCCGCTGGCGGGAATCCGACATCAACCGGTGCCGGCCGGGGACCTCACCGATTCGACTGCGACGGGGTGGGTGCGGGGGTGTGCTGCCGGCGGAATCCGTCGATCCATTCGGCGGTGGCCCGCAGTCCGCCGAAGGTGTAGAAGTGGATCTTCACCTCGCCGTGTCGGCCGGGGTCGTAGCGGTCGGCCAGCGCGTGCAGGAAGCGGTCCGGGCCGGTGGTGCCCATGAGGTTGGTCAGCGAGAACCCGTACTTGCGGGCGACGGAGGCGCTGGTGCCGACGCCGAACCGGGTGGCGTAGCCCAGCAGCCGGCGCACTCCGGCCGGGCCGGGGACGCCGACCCGGACGGGCAGGCGCACGCCCCGGGCGCGCAGGGCCTCCAGCCAGGCGAGGACCGGGTCCGCGTCGAAGCCGAACTGGGTGATGACGTCGCCGCCGAAGCGGTCCGCGTCGAGGGCGTCCGCCTTGTCCGTGAGCGCCGTCCACAGGTCCCGGTCGGTGATGCCGGGGTGGCCTTCCGGGTAACCGGCGATGCCGACGTGCCGGACGCCGTGGCGGCGCAGCAGCCCGGTGCGCAGGACGGCGAGGGCGTCCTCGTAGGGGCCCTCGGGCCGGGCGGGGTCGCCGCCGACGACGAACACGTTGCCGGCGGTGCCGTCGGCCGCCAGCCCGGAGAGGAACTCCTCCAGGGCGGGCCGGGAGGGCAGCCGACGGGCGGATATGTGCGGTACGGGGACGAAGCCGAGCCGCTTGACCGCGCGGGCCGCCGTCAGCCGGGTCGCGGTGTCCTCGCCGGCCAGGAAGGTGATGTTGATCCGGGTGCCCGGCGGGATGCCGTCGCGCGCCTCCTCCAGCCGGGGCACGTCCTTGCCGGTCATCTCCAGGGAGAAGTCGTCCAGCAGAGCGGGGTTCATCGTGCTTCTCGGCTTTCGTACGGCTGTTCCCGGACCCGACGATGATGTCACGCGCTCCGCCGGGGCCCGCGGGCAGGGCGCGGGCGCACCCGGCGGCCGGGGTCCCGGCGGCGGGCCGCGCGGCGCCCGTGGGGCGGGTGCCGCGCGGCGGGAGCCGGGTGCCCGTCAGCCGGCGGGCGGCCGGACGGACTGGCTGTGCCGGAAGACGTTGTGCGGGTCCCACTTCGCCTTGACGCGTTGCAGGCGCGGGTAGTTGTCCTTGTAGTAGAGGGTGTGCCAGGGGGTGGACGAGGTGTTGAACCGGGGGTCGCCGAGGTCGATGTCGGGGTAGTTGACGTAGCAGCCGTCGGTCACCTCGTTGGGCACCGGGACGCCGCCGGTGTCCGCGTAGACCTCGCGGTAGCAGTCGCGGGCCCAGGAGAGGTACCGGTCGTCGTCGGCGGGGTCGTTCCAGAAGACCTGCCAGAGCATCTTGAACGCGGCGTCGCGGTGGGGTGCGGCGGTCGCCGCGGGGTCCACCGCGTTGATCCGGCCGCCGTACGAGGTCAGCTGCACGCTGATGTCCGGGTTGTCGATGTCGTCGCGGGTGAGGTGCTTGTACAGCGCCTCCAGGTGGCTGTCGGGGAAGCCGGCCCGCATGAACGAGGACTTGTACTCGGCGCGCAGCGTGGGGTCGTTGAGGACGCTGTTGGTGGTGCCGAGCATCCGTACCGCCTGGAGCCAGGGCAGCCGGCGGGGGGCCGCGAACTGGGGCAGGGCGGGCAGGTCGCCCATGTGCCGGGTCAGCGCGCCGTGTTCGACGCCGATGCCGTAGCCGATGTGCTTGAGGTAGTCGGCGAGGATCTCCTCCGCGTCCGGTGCCGTGGCGTCGACCAGGGCGAGCAGGCCGATCTGTCCGGCGGAGCGGTGGTTGAGCACCAGCTGGCTGATGAGCGCGCGGTGGGGGTCGTCGGGTCCGCGGTGGGCGACGTGCCACTCGGCGTAGTTGCGCGCCAGTTGGCCGAACTCCTGCCTGCTCAGCTCGCTCCACGCCCAGCCGACCGCGCTGACCAGCAGCTCCGCGGGCGGCTTCGGCAGCAGGGCGCCGGGGTCGCGGCCCGTGGCGCCCGGGGAGCGGAACCAGTAGCGGGTGACGATGCCGAAGTTGCCGCCTCCGCCGCCGGTGTGGGCCCACCACAGGTCGCGGCGGGGGTCGTCCGCCTCGCGGGTGGCGACCACCGCGCGGGCCCTGCCGCGGGCGTCGACCACGACCACCTCCACGGCGTAGAGGTGGTCGACGACCAGGCCGTGCAGGCGGCACAGCGGCCCCCAGGCGCCGCCGCTGACGTGGCCGCCCATGGCGACCGAGTAGCAGAACCCGGTGGGGACGACGACGCCCCACTCCGGGTAGAGGGTCTGGTAGGTACGGAGGTTGGTGGCGCCGGACTCGACGGCGACGGCGCCGCGCCGCTCGTCGTGGTACACCGCGCTCATGCCCGACATGTCCACGATCATCTGGACGTCGGGGTGGTGCACGAAGTCCTCGTAGCAGTGTCCGCTGGAACGGACGCTGATCCGCTTGCCCTGGTCGACGGCCTGCTGGACGGCCGCGACCACCTCGTCGGTGGACCGTACGAGCCGTATGGACTCGGGCCGGGCCTGGTAACGCTGATTGAGCCCGCTGACCAGATCGGCGTACTGCCGGTCGGACCGTGTCACGGTCCGGCCGGCCGGATGGCGGGTCGTGTGTTCGGTCATGTGGGTGTCACACCTTCACGCGAATCCTGGGTGTCCCGAGTACGGACACCGCATGTGTGGAACTGCCGAATCGCTGTGATCCCCCGTGCGGCAAAACGGTGTCCCGGCGCTTCGTGGCCGGGACACCCGGCACAGGATCGCGTCGTGGGTGCTCGTGAGGTGGTGCGCCGGTGCGGACGGCCCGGTGGGCGCCGTCAGCCGGTCCGCAGCGGCGGGATCACCTCACGGGCGACTCGTTCGAACTCCTCCAGATGCGCCTCCCCCGGCCAGTCGAGGACGAATTCGGAGACACCGGCGGCGAGGAACCGCTCGAAGATCTCCTCGTAGGTGTGCCGTCCGGCCCGTGGGTCCCACGGTCCGAAGACGGTGTACGAGCGCCGGATGCCCGCGGGGTCCCGGCCGGCGGCCTCGGCGAGCCGGTCGAGCCGTTGGTTCTGCTCGGCGGTGATGGCGAGCACCTCGGCGGCGCTCGCGCCGGGCGGGCCGTGGGTGTTCCAGGCGTCGGCGCGTTCGGCGGCGACCCGGACGAGGGTCGGCGACTGGCCGCCGACGGTGATCGGCAGCCGGGGGCGCTGCGCGGAGCCCGGCACGGTCACCACGTCCTTCACCCACAGCCGCGCGCCCCGGTGGCTGAAGACACCGCCGCGCAGTACGCCGTCGACGATCGTGACGTAGTCCGTGAACCGTTCGGCCCGCTCCTTCGGGGACCAGGGTTCCTGGCCCACGCTGAAGTGGTCCCACGGGAAGATCCCGGCCCCGACGCCCAGTTCGAAGCGGCCGCCCGACAAGTGGTCGAGGGCGATCGCCTGCTTGGCGAGCTGCGCGGGAGGGCGCAGGATCTGGTTGGCGACCAGCGTGCCGATCCTGATGCGCCCGGTCACCACGGCGGCCGTGGCCAGCACCGACCAGCTGTCGAACCAGGGCCGGCGCGCGTCCCGCAGGTCGGCGCTGTGGTCGGGCAGGAAGACCTGGTCGAAGCCGAGTTCCTCCAGCAGGCGCAGGCGTTCGGCGAGGACCGGGAAGGGCTGGTCCGGGTAGAGCATCACGCCGAACCGGCGCACGGGCTTCGCGCGCGGGGCCTGTCCCGGGGTGCCCGGGGCGGGCTGCCCGGCCGCGCCGTGCGCAGTGTGCGGTGGTTCCGGGGGCGGGGTGCCGAGGGGTCCCCGCGGTTCCGGTGGTGCGGTGTCCAGTGGTGCCTCCAGGCTGTGTTCCGAAGCTGTCCGGCGGACCCGGGCCGGGTCCCGGCGGGCCACGGTCCCGGCTCACCGTAAGAGGGCGGGTGCCGGCCGGGGGTCCGGTACGGGCCGCCATCCCTCGTCCGGGTGCCCGTACCGCCAGCGCGGTCCGTCGCGGACCAGGTCGGCGAGGGCGGCCAGCAGCCGGTCCACGTGTTCGGCGGTGCTGCCGAGGCCGACGCTGGCCCGCAGGGCCCGGTCGGGCTGGTGGCCGTCGGCGTCCCGCAGCAGGGCGTGCACCGCCGGGTGGGCGCAGAAGGCGCCGTCGCGCAGGCCGATGCCGTGTTCGGCGGCCAGCGCGGTCGCCAGCAGCCGCTGGTCCGCCGGTTCGCCGCCGCAGCGGGCGACGCTGAACGCGACCACGCCGAGCCGGGGGTGGCCGCCGGGCCACAGGCTCAGCAGCCGCACCCCGGGGATACGGGCCAGCCCGTCGCGCAGCCGGGCGGTCAGCTCCTCCTCGTGGCGGGTCACGACGGGCCAGCCGGCGCGGGCCAGCGCCCGGCCGGCGACCGCCATGGCGTGGGCGCCCACCAGGTTCGGGGATCCGCCCTCGTGCCGGTGCGGCAGTCCGGACCAGGTGACGGTCGCCCGGCCGTCCCGCTCGGCCACCGCGGCGGTGGCTCCGCCGCCGGCCAGATAGGGGTCGGCGGCGGCCAGCCAGTCGGCGGCGCCCACCAGGGCGCCCGCCCCGAACGGCGCGTACATCTTGTGCCCGGACAGCGCGACCCAGTCCACGCCCCAGCCGGCGAGGTCCAGCGGCCGGTGCCCGGCCAGCTGGGCGGCGTCGAGCACGGTGCGCGCCCCCCGCGCGGCGGCCACCTCGGCCAGCTCCGCCACCGGCCACAGCTCACCGGTCACGTTGGAGGCGCCGGTGAGCACCACCAGCTTCGGTCCGCCGGGGGCGTCGGCGAGCGCCTTCGCCAGCACGGCGGGCGCCTGCCCCGGGCCGTCCGGGGTGGCCAGCCGGTGCACCCGGTGCCCGCGCCAGGCGAGCAGCGCGGCGTGGTGCTCGGTGGAGAACCGGAACACCGCCGTGTCCCCGGGCAGGCAGCGGCCCAGCAGGTTGAGCGCGTCGGTGGTGTTGCGGGTGAAGACCACGGTGGCGTCCGGCGGGGCGGCGGTGAAGCGCCGTACCTCCTGCCGGGCCCGCTCGTAGACGCGGGTGGCGACCTGGGAGGCGAACCCCGCGCCGCGGTGCACGCTGCTGTACCAGGGCAGCAGTTCGTCCACCGCGTCCCGCACGGCGACCAGGCTGGGGGTGCTCGCGGCGTGGTCGAGACCGGCGTACGGCACCCACTCGCCCGTCACCAGCGGCACCCTGAGCCCGGCGCCGACGACGGCGGGCAGGCCGTCGCCGACGTGTCCGGGCTCGGTCGCGGCCACGGGGATCACTGCGCGCTCCATCCACCGTCCATGACCAGCACCGAGCCGGTGAAGAAGGCCGCCTCGTCGCCCGCCAGGTAGGCCACGGCCGAGGCCGCCTCCCGCGGGCTGCCGATGCGGCCGAGGGGGTGCAGGGCGGTGAACATGTCCGCCATCTCCCGGCTGTCGCCCACGGAGGCGCGGTACATCGGCGTGTCCACGGTCGCCAGCGCGAGCGCGTTGACCCGGATGTTGTGGCGGGCGTACTCCAGCGCGGCGGCCTTGGTCAGGCCGACCACGCCGTGCTTGCCGGCCACGTAGGAGCTGATTCCGGCGCCGAAGCCGACCACGCCGAGCTGGGAGGCGTTGTTGACGATCGAGCCGCCGCCGCGCCGGCGCATGGCCGGCAGTTCGTGCCGCATGGACAGGAACACGCTGGTGAGGACCAGGGTGATGTCGTCGGCCCACGCCTCGGGTTTCTGCTCTTCGACCAGGCCCATGGAGCCGAGCGCCCCGGCGTTGTTGAAGGCGATGTCGAGCCCGCCGAAGTGCCGTTCGGCCGCCCGCACGGCGGCGGCGAGGTCCTCGTCCACCGTCACGTCGGCGCGCACGGCGAGGGCGACGCCCCCGGCGGCGGTGATCTCCCCGGCCACCCGGTCGAGTTCGCTCTCGCGCCGGGCCGCCAGCACCACGCTCGCCCCCTGGGCGGCCAGGGCCTTGGCGGCGGCCTCGCCGATGCCCGAGCTGGCGCCCGTCACCAGGGCGACCTTGCCGTGCAGCCGGCCGGGTGCGGAGCCGGGGCGGGTGGAGCGGTTCGTGTCACGTTCGGTCATCAGGTGATGAGCCGGCCCGGACGTGCCGGCCCTGCCCCCTTCGGGTTGTCGGTGGATCGGTCGGGAAGTGCCGGGCGGAGCGGTGTCTCAGGCCGTGCCGTCGCCCCGTTCGACGGGCACTCCGACCAGCGAGCCGTACTCCGCCCAGGAGCCGTCGTAGTTGCGCACGTCGGGCCGGTCCAGCAGTTCCCGCAGGACGAACCAGGTGTGCGCGGAGCGGGCGCCGACCCAGCAGTAGGTGATGATGCCGCGCTCCGGTGCCGCCCCGGCGTAGGCGCGGCTCAGCTCCTCGTCGGAGCGGAAGGTGCCGTCGGCGTGGACGGCGGTGTCCCAGGGCACGTTGACCGCGCCGGGCATGTGGCCGGGGCGCTGCGCCACCTCGTGCGGGTTGTTGCCGGGGGCGAACGCCTCGCCCGCGAAGCCCGGGGCGAAGGTGCGGCCGCTGTACTCCTCGGGCGAGCGCACGTCGAGGATGGTGTGGGTGCCGAGGGCGGCGAGCACGTCGTCGCGCAGGGCCCGGACCGACGGGTCGGGCCCCGCCGCGCGGTACCGGGCCGGCGGGCGGCGCACCGGCTCGGTGGTCAGGGGCCGGCCCTCCGCCTCCCACTTGGCGCGCCCGCCGTCGAGCAGCCGCACGGACCGGTGGCCGTACAGGGTGAAGTACCAGTACGCCAGCGCGGCCAGCAGGTTGGCGTTGGCGGAGTACAGCACGACGGTGTCGTCGTCGGCGATGCCCTTGGCCCGCATCAGCTCCTCGAACGCCTCGCGGCCGACGACGCCGAGCCGCAGGCCGTCCTGGAACTCGCTCCAGTTGATGAAGACGGCGCCCGGCGGATGGCCCTTGCGGTAGTCGACGTCGTCGTTCGCGGTCTCGACGAGCACCACCTGGCCGGTGCCGAGGCGGCGCTCGGCCCAGTCGCCGGTGACCAGGGCGGACTCACGGCTCATGGTTCCCCCTCGTGAGGTGTCGGCCGGGTGTTCCCCGGCGGGGCCTGCCCGGCCCCGTGCGTGGACGGGGCCGGGTGCGGTGCGAACGGCGGGGCCGTGCTGCCCGGCCGGGAGCGGGCGCTCCGCCGGGCGGAGGGTCAGGCCGGCGAGGTCTCCGTCGTCTTGCCCTCCATGCCGGTGCCGGCCGTGGCGCGGTCCCGGTACCAGGCGTAGCAGCTGAGCAGGATGCCGAGGACGGTGACCGCGGCGGCGGCGAGGTAGACCGGCCGCAGGCCGGGGCCGTCGATGATGCGGCCGCCGATCCAGCCGGCCAGGGCGGCGGCGATCTGATAGGCGGAGGCGTTCACCGCGATGGCCAGGGTCGGCGCCGAGCTGGCGGTGGTGAGGACGCGGGTCTGCATGCCGGGGATGACGGAGAAGCCGAGCGCGCCGATCACGAACACCATGACCGCGCTGGCGACGGTGCTGCCGCTGACCGCCCACATGACGACCAGGCCGGCGGTGAGCAGCCCGAGCAGGCCGATCTGCGACGGCATCAGCGCGCGGTCGGACAGCCAGCCGCCGGTGAAGTTGCCGACCGCCGCGCCCACGCCGTAGACCAGCAGCAGCACCGCGACCGCGCCCTCGGCGAAGCCGGTGACGTCGGTGAGCAGCGGGGCGAAGTAGGTGAAGACCATCAGCAGGCCCATGTTGGCGACGGCGGTGATGAGGATGGCCAGCTGCACGCTGCGGTCGCGGAACACGCGCAGCTCGGCCACCGCGGAGCCGCCGGACGTCGCGCTCTCCACCGCCGGGACCAGCGGCAGCACCAGCAGCAGGCCGACGAGGCAGACCACGGTGATGGTGCCGAAGGTCGCCCGCCACCCGAAGTGGTTGCCGATGAACGTGCCGATGGGCGCGCCCAGCATCATGGACAGGTTCATCCCGAAGACCAGCTTGGAGACGGTGGACGCCTGCTTGCCCTCGGGCGCGGTGGACGCGGCGATGACGATGGCGTTGGCGAAGAACGTGGCGGTCACCAGGGCCGTCACCACGCGGGCCACGAACAGCACGGAGTAGACGGGGGCCAGGGCCGAGGCGAGGTTGCCGACGACGACCACCGCCAGCAGGGCCACGATGAGCGGCTTGCGCGGGTAGCGCGCGGTCAGCGCGGTCATGACCGGACCGCCGAGGATCATTCCGATGGCGTACGCCGTGACCAGCAGTCCGGCGGCGGGGATCGACACGTCGAGGTCACCGGCGACATCCGGCAGGATGCCGGCGATCACGAACTCGCCGGTGGTGATGCCGAACACGCACAGCATCAGGGAAAGGAGCTTCAACGACATGGTGTCTCTTCTGTCGGGGTGGATATGTCTGTCGACCCGCCGTGGGGCGCCCGGCCGGGGCGGTTACGGAGCGGGGGGCGGGCCCGCGTACCGGTAGGCGTACGTGGTGCCCAGGGCGATGATGTGGTCCAGGTCCGGGCCGCCCACGTCCTCGGTGGGCAGCGTCAGCGTCTTGGCGTGCGGTATCTCCGCCTCCAGGAACAGGTCGAACTGCGGTCTGCGGTCCGGCTGCGGCGTGGAGTGGATGGTGAGGAAGCGGGCGTCGTCGGAGGTCGTGACGAAGCCGTGCGGGACCGTCCGCGGGACGATCATGGTGGTGCCCGCCTCCGCGACGTGTTCCTCCCCGTCGCAGATCATGCGCAGGGTGCCGTCCAGGACGATGAAGACCTCGTCCTCGTAGTCGTGGATGTGCAGCGGGGTGTTGTACCCGCGGTTCCCGGTGTGCTGGACGACCGTGAAGCTGTTCCGGGTCGCGGAACCGGGCACGCGCACCTGCGCCAGGCCGCCGAGCAGCCACACCGCGGTCTGCTCGGACTCGGGTATGAGGCGGCCCTTCTCGTCGTGGATCATGTCCGGGAAGGTCATCGTGCTCCCTTGTGTGCCGAATGGTGAGCTGTGTCTTGGTCGGTTCGCTCCGGTGCCCGCTGGTTCCGCTCAGCCGGCCGGTGCGGGCATTGCCCCCTCGCAGTCGGCGACGAAGGCGGCCACGCCCTCGGGGCTGGAGAGCGTGCGCCACATCGCGACGGGGTCGTTGAAGCGGCTGACGAAGGCGTCGGCGATCCGCCGGTCCGCCGCCGCCCGGCCGAGCAGTCCGGCCACGTGCGGCGGCGGAGGCTGGAGGAAGGCGTTGCTCCACTCCACGACGTGCCGGGCGTGCTCCCACAGCCGTGCCGAGGCGGCGCGGCAGAACGCCTCGTCGTAGGGGGCCTTGGTGTCGGCCAGGAGGCCGGCCAGGGTGAACGCGGTGTGCGAGCCGAGGTTGGCGCCCTGGGCGGTGAGCGGGTCGTTGGTGATCCAGGCGTCCCCGATGGCCAGGGCGCAGGTGCCGTCGTCGAGCCGTGCCCAGCCCCGGCGGACCACCGGGGTGATCGCTCCCTGGGCCAGTTCGCCGGGCCCGGTCAGGGTGAAGGCGCGGGTGTCGACGCGTTCCCGCAGGCCGGGGGCGTACTCGGCGACCAGGTCGAGGACCCGCCGCCGGAATCCGGCGGGGTCGGCCTCGGCGTCGACGTGGCAGACGGCCTCCAGCGGGCCGCCCGGTACGGCCTCGAAGGCGAGGACGTCCGCCCGTCCGGCCGGCGAGAAGAACGGCAGCCGCAGGATCTCGCCCGCGCCGGGCAGGAAGTGGATGTCGAGGGAGTGCGGCACCTCCTCGGTGATGCCGTGGTAGATCCCGGCGCACAGGACGCGCTGCGGCGTGGTGTACGGCGAGCGGTCGGGGTCGGCCGGGAACAGCCGTCGCACCGAGCGGCTGCCGTTGGCGACGACCAGGAGGTCGTGGCGGCCCGTCAAGTCCTCCGGCGCGTGCTCTCCGGTGATCAGTTCGCCGCCGCGGTCGACGTACGCGGACAGCAGGTGCGGCAGGTAGATCCGGAAGTCCACGACGCTGGAGGGCGGCCGGAGGGCGGCGAGGAAGCGCAGCGGCGGCTCGCCTTCCCCGGGGTGCGCGGTGACCGCCCAGTGCCGGACCTGGGCGTCGGCGAAGTCCCAGTCGAAGACGCCAAGTTCGCGTTCGCGCTGCTGGGTGCGGCCGAACCGGGCGGGGAAGTTCCGCGGCCGTCCGGTCTTCAGGCCGTCGATGTCGTGCTCCGAGTACACGGTGACCGGCACGCCCAACTGCTGGAGACGCAGCGCGAGTTGCAGTCCGGAGATGCCGGAGCCGACGACGCCGATGCTCATGCGGACACCTCCTCGGAGTCGGCGCCGGAGCGCAGCCGGCCGGTGAACCAGCCCACGGACTCCAGCGTGAATCCGGCGGCCTCGGGGGACGCGAGGGCGGAGGCGGGGATCAGCATGGGGTGCCGCATGCCGGCGTCGAGCAGCTCGCCGATCCGCTTCAGCACGGTCTCCCGGCTGCCGGCCAGGACCTGGTCGGCGACCACCTCGTCGGGCACGGCGGCGAGGGCCCGTTCGACCTCCTGCCTGGTCAGCAGGTGCGGCAGCAGCTCCACCAGGCCCCGGTAGTGCTCCCCGAAGGGGTGGGCGGCGCCGTGGCGGCGCCAGGCCCGGGCGCCGGCGTGCAGCGCCAGGAAGCGGATCGGGGTGGCCCGCAGCAGTGCGTGCGCGGCGGCGTCGGTCTCCGCGACCACGATCGGGACACCGCCGGCGGGAAGCACCGCGTCGGGGTCCCGGCCGGCGTCCGCGGCGGCGGCGCGCACCACGGCCAGCCGCCGGGCGTACTCGTCGGGGCTCATCAGCTCCGAGGGCAGCCACCCGTCGGCGTACCGGCCGGCCAGGGTCAGCATCCGCCGGTGGTTGGCGCCGAGCCAGATCAGCGGCGTACGGCCCTCGGGGGCGGGCAGGCCCATGATCGCCCGGTCCAGGGTGAAGTACCTGCCCTGGAAGTCGTGCGGCCCCTCGCCGGACAGGAGCAGCCGCAGCACGCGCAGCGCCTCCTCCACCCGGCCCACCTGGTCGTCGTGCTCCACCCCGAACGGCACCAGGTTCTCCAGTGCTCCCGCGCCGATGCCCAGCACCGGCGCCCGCTCGGTGAGCTGGGCCAGGGTCAGGGCCGTCTGGGCCAGGACGGCGGGGTGCCGGCGGTGCGGGTCGGTGACGCCGACGGCGAGCCGTACCGGGCCGGCCTGCGGGGCCAGGTTGCCGAGGACCGTGGCGAAGTCCAGGCAGCGGTCGGGGGTCGGCAGGTCCGCGGCCGCGTAGCTGAAACCGGTGTCCCAGGCCTGCCGGGGAAAGACGTTGATCAGGTGGTCGAAGACGAGGAAGGTGTCCGCACCCGCCTGCCGGGCGAGCTTCAGCAGCTGCCGGCCGCCCTCGATCCGCCCGACCGCGTCCCAGACCAGACCGACTCGCACCTTCATACCGCGCTCCTCGTTGACCGTGCCTGTGCGATGAACTCCTCCGTGCCCCGCTCGGTGCCGACGGCCCGCCACATGGCGGGCGGGTCGTCCAGCCGGGCGACGAAGGCGTCCGCCACCCGCTGGTCGGCCGCGGCGGCGGTCAGCAGGGTGCCCATCCGCGGCGGGGGCGGGCCGATGAACTGGTTGGTCCAGTCCACGACGGGCCGGGCCGTCGCCCACAGCCGGTCCGACACCGTGCGGCAGAACGTCTCGTCGTACGGCCCGTCGTGCTCGCGCAGGGCGTCCGCCAGCTGGAAGGCCAGCCGGGAGCCGAGGTTGGCGCCCTGGGCGGTGAGCGGGTCGTTGGTGATCCAGGCGTCCCCGATCGCCAGCGCGTACCGGTCGTCCGCCAGCCGCGCCCAGCCGTGCCGCACCATCGGCAGCACGGCTCCGCGGAGCATGTCCACGGGGCGGGTCAGGGCGAACTCCCGCTCGTCTATCCGGGCGTGCAGCGTGGGCGCGTGCGCGGCGATCAGGTGCAGCAGTTCCTTGGTGAAGCGCCCGGGGTCGTCCTGGTCGTCGTGGTCGGTGACCGCGCTGAGCGGGCCGCCGGGCACCGCCTCGACGAGCACCGCCGTCACCTGGCCGGCGAAGGAGTGGTACGTCGGGGCGTGGATCTCGCCGGCGCCGGGCAGCATGTGCATCGTCATGCCCGGCGGGTCGGGTGGCCGGACGCCGTGAAAGAGTCCTCCGGCGAGGTGGCGCGGGGCCCGCTCGTAGGGCGAGCGGGCCGGGTCGCGCGGGAAGGTGTCCCCCAGCCCGCCCCGGCCGGCCGCGACCACCACGAGGTCGTGCCGCTCGGCGAGCCGGGCCAGGCCGGCCCGGTCGGTCACCTTCCGCAGGACCGTGTCGCCGCCGCGCCGCCGGTACTCCTCCAGCAGCGCGGCGAGGTACATCCGGAAGTCGACCGAGCTGGCCGGGTGGGGCAGTTCGGCGCGGAACGACGGTCCGCCGGGTCCTTCGACGGACAGGTGCATCCAGGCGTTGTCGTACGCGCCGGACGCCCATTCGGTCAGGCCGAGTGCCTTCTCCCGTTCCCGGGTGGAGTGGAACCGGGTGACGAAGTTCGACGGCGGCCCGCTGCGGATGCCGTCCGGGTCCTGAGCCGTGTACAGGGTGGCGTCGATACCGGACTGCCGCAGTCTGAGGGCCAGGTGCAGGCCGGAGATGCCGGTGCCCACGATGCCGATACTCATGCGCTAGCTCCACCTGTGCTGGGAACGGTTGCCTCTTGCGGGACGCTGCCGGGAGGGGTCAGATGACCTCGACCCGTTGCAGATGCCGGGAGGTCGGCCCGGTGAAGGCGTTGCGTCCGTGGACCAGCGCGAAGTTGTCGGCGATCACGATGTCGCCCTTGCGCCAGTCGTGGGCGTAGCAGTACTCGGGGCGGTGCAGCCGCTCGGCGAGGGAGGCGACGAAGGCGTCCGCCTCCGACTCGTCGACGCCCTCCACCCGCACGGACACCGGGTTCTTGTAGCGGTCCGGGTCCAGCGGTTCGGCGAAGCGCAGCACGGGGACGCCGGTCGCGGGGTGCTGGGCGACGAGCCGTTCGGTGACCTCGCCGCCGTAGTGGACCATCTTCTCGGTGGTGTAGGTGATGCTGATCCGCTCCCAGCGCGCGCGTTCCCCGGCGTCGGCGTCCCGGTAGACGGCCGTGGTGTCCGAGAAGACGGTCTCCCCGCCGGCGCCCGCGGTGGCGTCCAGGCACTGGAAGAAGAAGTAGCGCGGGTCGGCCTCCACGAAGGCGCCGTCCCAGTGGAAGGGCACGTCACCGCTGGCGAACAGGTAGTTGCGCGGGTTGTCCTCGACGACCAGGTCGATCACCTCCCCCGGCTCCCACTTCAGCACCTCGCCCCAGCGGCGGCAGTAGTCGGCGAACTCCTGGGTGTCCATGAGCCGGAATCCGCGCAGCACGAGCACGCGGGACTCCTCCGTCCAGCGCGCCAGGGTGTCCACCGGGATGTCACCGACCGGCGCGTCGCCGCCCGGGGCCTCGATCACCCGGCCGAAGGGGCGCAGCGGAATGTGCTCCAGCGTCCCGAGGGCAGGCGTCGACATCGTCATGTCGTGGTGTTCCTTTCTGGATGTGCGTCCACGCGGCGCCACGGCGCCGCGGCCGGACACCGCCTCAGGCGGTCACGGAGAGGTGAGGGGCCACGAAGTGGCTGGGCCGGCCGTTGCGCCAGACGACGGAGCCGTGCACCTTCTCGGCGTCCCACCGCCGGACCAGGTACCGGTTGACGCCGTCGTCCAGGACCACCCCGTGCCAGGGGGTCAGCCAGCCGTCCTTCGTGTGCAGGAGCCTCACCCCCAGCTTCTCGGAGTCCGGTGCCTGGGGGTGTATGGACAGCCGTACCGCCTGCGGGAACTTCTCGGCGACGACCCGGCTCCAGGCGTTGGAGCGGAGGATGGTCTGGTACGCCGTCTCCTTGGAGTCCTTGCGCAGCTGGCTGCGGGTGGCCTGGTCGCCGCGCCGCGCCACCGCGTCCTCGAACATGAACCGGTGGATGCCGTTGAACAGCGCCTGGGTGGTGCGGTCGGTACGCACCTTCTCGCGCAGCTCCGCCAGGGGAGCGCAGTAGTTCTCCTCCAGGAGGCGGCGCAGCTTCGGGTAGTCGGTGGTGCAGAAGGCGTCGTCGAGGCCGTAGAGGTCGAGGGAGGAGAAGCCCGATTCCGCGATCATCTCCGCCAGGGCCTGCCGGTACGCGGTCACGGCGCCGTCCGTGACGCCGACGACGTCACCGAAGACGTGGCCGTCGGAGCAGATGGTGATGCGGGCGCCCGGCTCGTAGAAGTGCCCGATGTAATCGCACAGCGACTGGAGGAACCCGAGCGCCAGATGCTCCCCGAGGTCGGGGAGCGCGCCGAGCACCTTGCTGCGGTTCGGCGACTTCGCGGGAAACGCCGGGATCACGAAGTGGATCGGTTCCCGGCGCTCGACGAAGCGCTCGACGCGCTCCCGGTGGACGTCGGCGCAGCCCGCGCCCGCCACGCTGTCCGTGCCGTCCTCGCCGCCGGGCGTGTCCTGTGTGCCGCCGGCCGCGAGCGTCTCGTCGATCCGCCGGTAACGGTCGAGCAGTCCCATTAATCTCTGCGACACCGTCCCGGAGAACGAAGCCCCCGTTATGTTTTCGTTCAACACTCCTCCATCGCACAGGCGCGTATGGACGCGAAATCGGACTCGCGCTGTTCGGGCAGGACGGATTGCGGACGAAACACTGATCGAATTCTCACTTCACCGCTCCTGGGTTGGCGTCCGCGTATTCGCGGATCCACGTCCGGATGGTGCTCCATGAGGGTCGACGGTTCGGCCCGCCAGGACCTCCCTGCCATGGTCACCGAACCCATGGCGCTACGAGATCAATCTGCCTCCGAACCGACGAACACTCCTGCGCAACTGCCAAGCGCCCTGCGTGCGCGGGCGATCCGGCCAGGCTGAAAAGAAAAGCCGTGACGGTAGCTTTCGGCCAACGCCGTCTCGCACGGCTGGAATCCCCCGCTGGCACGTCGAAGCGCCAACAGCTTCCCGTGAATGCGAGGAGCCATGCAATCGTCCATCGATTAACATGCGTGATGGATCACGGACCCGTTCCGCTCGGATGGGAGGCATCGGCGATGCTGGTCACGGACGACCCTGCCGTTCATCAACTGCGGTCGCTGCTGACACTGGCCGAGGAGCTGCACTTCGGCCGCGCCGCCGCTCGGCTGTACCTGACCCAGCCCGCCTTGAGCCAGCAGATCCGGACCCTCGAACGCCGCCTCGGTGTCCAGCTGTTCGCCCGTACCAGCCGCAAGGTGGAGCTGACGCCGCTGGGCCAGGCGCTGCTTCCGCTGGTACGGAACGTGGTGGGCGCCGCGGACGAACTCCGGTACGCCGCACGGCATCCCGCGGACGGCAAGGACGGGCTCACCCTGCGGGTGGGGCTCACCGACTGCGCCGCGACGCTGGCGGCGACCCGCCGGGTGATCGCCACCCTGACCACCCTGCACCCCCGTCTGGAGATCGACTTCCAGGTGCTGGACCTGGTGGAGCAGGCGACGGCCCTGTCGGTCGGGAAGGTCGACGCCGCCTTCGCCTATCTGCCGGTTCCGGAGGGGCTGTCCGTCGAGCCGCTCACCACCGAGGCGCGTGTGGTGTGCCTGTCCGCCACCGACCCGCTCGCCCGGCGTGCCACGCTGCGGCTGGCGGACCTCGCCGACCGGCCGATGATCAGCCTGGCCCAGGAGGTGTCCCCCGTCGAGCGGCGCTTCTGGGCCGTGGACCCCCGGCCGGACGGCACCCGGGTGCGCTACACCGACCACCATGTGACCCGGGTCGAATCGCTGCTGTCCGCCGTCTCCTTCGACGGGGCGATCGCCTTCCTGCCGGCCGTGGCGGCGGAGCTCTTCCCCCGGCCCGACATCGTCTACCGCACCGTGGCGGACCTGGAACCGTGCGGCTTCGGCGTGGTGTGGCCCGAGCGCGCCGGGGAGGACTGCCCCGGTATCACCGCGCTGACGGACGTCTGCCGTCGCCTGCGCGACCAGGGCGGCCTGCCGCCGGGAACCATGCGCCGGCCCGACGAGGAGCTGCCGCCGGCGGCAGGGCGCTGATCGGCCGCGGCCCCGGCCCGCCTACCGGTCGCCTGCCTACCGGTCGTCCAGCTGCCGGGCGAACGCCTCGTACGCGGAGGTGTCGAAGAGGACGAACCGCACCTCTTCCACGGCGGCCGGGGCGCTGCGTACCGCCTCCAGCGCGATGCGGGCCGCGTCCCGCATCGGCCAGCGGTAGACGCCGGTGGAGATGGCGGGGAACGCGACGGTGCGCGCGCCGAGTTCGCCGGCGACGCGCAGGGACTCGCGGTAGCAGGAGGCCAGGAGGTCCGAGCGGTCCTCCGTCGGCGACCAGACGGGGCCCACCGTGTGGATCACCCAGCGGGCGTCCAGGTCGCCCGCCGTGGTGGCGACGGCCTGGCCGGTGGGCAGGCCCTTGCCGTACCGGGAGGCGCGCAGCGCGCGGCACTCCGCCAGGACGGCGGGGCCGCCGCGGCGGTGGATCGCGCCGTCCACTCCGCCGCCGCCCAGGAGCGAGGAGTTGGCCGCGTTGACGAGGGCGTCGGCGTGCTGCCGGGTGATGTCGCCCTGGACGAGGGTGATGCTGGTCATGCCGGTGGTCCCCTTCCGCAGCTCCGGCCCCGCTCGCGTCGGTCAGCCCTGTCTCAGTCTGCGCCAGACCGCCTTGGCCGCGTTGTGGCCCGACATGCCGTGCACCCCGGGTCCCGGCGGGGTGGCCGAGGAGCAGATGAAGACGGCCGGGTGGGGGGTGTGGTACGGGAACAGGGACAGCTTCGGGCGCAGCAGCAGCTGGAGTCCGGAGGCCGCGCCGCAGGCGATGTCCCCGCCGACGTAGTTGGCGTTGCGGGCGGCCATCTCGGCGGGCCCGGCCGTCGCGCGGGCGAGCACCCGGTCGCGGAAACCGGGCGCGAAGCGCTCCAGCTGGCGTTCCATGGCCTCGGTGAGGTCCCCGGACCAGCCGCTCGGCACATGGCCGTACGCCCAGAAGACGTGCTTGCCCTCGGGGGCCCGGGAGGGGTCGGCCACGCTCGGCTGCACGGTGATCATGAACGGCCGCTCGGGCGCGCGTCCCTCGCGGGAGGCGGCGCGCAGGGCGGTGCCGATCTCGGCCTGGCTCGCGCCGATCTGCACGGTGCCGGCGGTGCGGGCCTCCGGCGCGGTCCACGGCACCGGGCCGTCCAGCGCGTAGTCGATCTTGAACACGCTGGGGCCGTAGCGGTAGTTCGCGTAGTAGTCGCCGAGGCCGGCGATGCGGGCGAGCGCGGCGGGCGAGGTGTCGAAGACGTACGCGCGCGCGGGCGGCAGGTCGTCCAGGCGCTTGACCTCGAAGTCGGTGTGCACCGCGCCGCCGAGGTCCCTCAGGTACGCGGCGAGGGCGTCGGAGACGGCCTGGGAGCCGCCGCGGGCCACCGGCCAGCCGCGGGCGTGCGCGGACAGGGCGAAGACCAGGCCGACGGCGCTGGTGGCGAGGCCGCCCAGCGGTGCCATCACATGGGCGACGAGGCCGGCGAAGAGGGCTTTGACCCGCTCGTCCTTGAACCGGCGCATCAGCCAGGTGGACGGCGGCAGCCCGGCCAGGCCGAAGCGGGCCAGGGTGACCGGGTCGCGGGGCAGCGCGGTCGACGGCAGGGACATGAAGTCCTGGACGAGGGTGTCCCAGTGGGCGAGCAGGGGCTCGACCAGCCTTCGGTACGGGCCGGCGTCGCGCGGTCCGAAGGAGGCGGCGGTCTCGGCCACCGAGCGGGACAGCACGGCCGCGCTGCCGTCCGGGAACGGGTGGGCCATGGGCAGCGGGGCGTGCAGCCACTCCAGGCCGTACCGGTCGAGTGGGAGGGCGCGGAACGCCGGGGAGTTGATGCCGAGGGGGTGGGCGGCCGAGCACGGGTCGTGCCGGAAGCCGGGCAGCGTCAGCTCCTCGGTGCGGGCGCCGCCGCCCACCGTCGGCTTCGCCTCGAACAGGGCCACGGAGAAACCGCGGCGGGCCAGCTCCACCGCGGCGGTCAGTCCGTTCGGCCCCGCACCCACCACGACCGCATCGAGCATCGACGGCACCTTCGGACCCCTATCGTCAGCCGATGGCCATTCGGGATCAGGATATGCCGGGGCACCGACACTCCCCCGGCCCGGGTCGCCCCGGCCGGTCAGGAGGGGGTGCGCAGCACCTCGGCCACCCGGCGGGCGGTGGCGGCGTCCCGCGCGGCGGTGAACGGCAGGGCGTTGCCGCCGGTGACGCGGAACGGCTCGCCGGTCAGGGTGAGGTGCGTGCCGCCGGCCTCCTCCACCAGGAGCAGTCCGGCCGCGTGGTCCCAGGCGGCCTCCCAGGAGAACGCGACGGCGTCCAGCTCGCCCCGGGCGACCGCGAGGTATTCGAGGCCCGCGGAGCCGCAGGCGCGCGGGGCGAGGCCGTCGGTCCACAGGGCGCGCAGCGCGCGCTTCTGCTCGTCGGTGGTGTAGTCCGGGTGGGAGGTGGCGACGACGAGGTCCCGGCCGGGCTCTGGCGGGCCGGCGAACAGCCGCTCGCCGTCGAGGAAGGCGCCCCGGCCGCGGACGGCGGTGGCGAACCGGTCGCGCGCGGCGGCGTAGGTCCAGGAGGCGACCACGGTGCCGCGGTGGGCGAGGGCCACCAGGGTGCAGAAGCCGTCGTCGCCGTGGACGAACTGACGGGTGCCGTCGACCGGGTCGACGATCCAGACCGGGGTGTCGCCCTGGAGCGCCTCGTAGACCGCCGGGTCGGCGTGCACGGCTTCCTCGCCGACCACCACCGAGCCGGGCAGCAGCGCGCCGAGGTCCTCGGTGAGCCGCAGCTCGGCGAGCCGGTCGGCGTCCGTCACCAGGTCGTGCGGGCCGCTCTTCTGGTCCACCTCGTGCGCGGCGAGGCGGCGGAAGCGGGGCAGGATCTCGGCCGCGGCGGCCTTGCGGACCGCCTCCTCCACGTCGGCCGAGCGGCGGGCGAGAAACTCCTCGATGGTTTCCGTCTCTTCGATCATGCCTCCCATCAGACCACGCCCCACTGACAGCCCCGGGCCCGCGGGTGCCCGGAGGGTGGAATCGGCGTGAACAGCGGGGGCTCGCGGAGCGGGTCTTCCGGGCGGGGAGGTACGGTCCGCGTCCCGGCAGGGCGTCAGCGGCCGACCGCGTACCCCTGCATCCCGCGCGGGTTCGCCGCCGCCGAGAGGATGCCGGTCCCCGGGTCGCGGGCCACCGCGCACAGCCGGCCCTCGGACCAGGCGGGGCCGACGGTGACGTCATGGCCGCGCCGCCGCAGTTCCCCGATCACGCCGGGGTTCATGCGGGACTCCACGGTCACGCTGCCGGGGCTGCGGCGGCGCGGGTGGAAGGAGCCGGGGAAGCTGTCGTTGTGCCAGTTGGGGGCGTCGATGGCGCCCTGGAGGTCGAGGCCGCCGCGGACGGGGGCGCGCAGGGCCGCGGCGAGGAAGAAGTGCAGCTGCCACTGGTCCTGCTGGTCGCCGCCGGGCGTGCCGAACGCCAGGACCGGTACCCCGTCGCGCAGCGCGAGGGAGGGGGTGAGGGTGGTGCGGGGGCGGCGGCCGGGGGTGAGGGTGCCCGGCAGGCCCTCCTCCAGCCAGGTCATCTGCAGCCGGGTGCCGAGCGGGAAGCCGAGTTCGGGGACCACGGGGTTGGACTGGAGCCAGCCCCCGCTGGGCGTGGCCGCGATCATGTTGCCCCAGCGGTCGACGACGTCCAGGTGGCAGGTGTCGCCCCGGGTCGAGCCGTCGGCGGCCACCTCGGCCTCACCGGCCGCGTCGGCCCTTCCCGTGACCTCCGCCTCTCCGGTGGCCTCCGCGAGGGTGGGCGCGCCGGGCAGCGGGGCGACGGTCGGTTCGCCGGCGCCCATCGGGTCGAAGCCGGGCCGCGTGCCCGCCGGCACGCGCGCGTGCGCGAGTGCGGGCAGCCTCGGGAGCCGTCCGCCGGGGCTGCCGGGACGCAGGTCGTAGGAGGCCTTGGCGCCGATCAGGGCCCGCCGCCCGGCGTTGTAGGCGTCCGACAGCAGGTCGGTGAGCGGCACCTCGGCGGCGTCGCCGTACCAGGCCTCGCGGTCGGCCATGGCGAGCTTGCAGCCCTCGATCAGCAGGTGGACGTAGTCGGCGGAGCCGGGGGCGGGCAGCTCGGGCGGGAGCAGGGCGAGCTGCTGGAGCAGCACCGGGCCCTGGCTCCAGGGGCCGGCCTTGCACACGGTCCAGCCGTTCCAGTCGTACGTCACCGGGGTCTCGTAGTGGGCCGACCAGCCGGCCAGGTCGGCCTCGGTGAGGGTGCCGGTGTGCCGTTCGCCGCTGGTGTCCAGGGTGGGCCGCCGGGACTGCCGGACCAGGGCCTCGGCGATGAAGCCGGAGCGCCACACCTCGCGCGCGGCGTCGATCCGCGCCTCCCGGTCGCCCGCGTGGGCGGTCTCGGCCAGCAGCCGCTTCCAGGTGGCGGCGAGCGCGGGGTTGCGCAGCAGCGTGCCGGGGCGGGGCGGCCGGCCGCCGGGCAGGTACACCTCGGCCGACGACGTCCACTCGGTCTCGAACAGCCGCCGTACGCTCGCCACGGTCGCGCCGACGTTCTCCACGGGCGCGTGCCCGTGCTCGGCGTAGCCGATGGCGTACTTCAGGACGTCGTCCAGGGACTTGGTGCCGTGGTCGCGCAGCAGGAGCAGCCAGGCGTCGAAGGCGCCGGGCACGGCGGCGGCGAGCGGTCCGGTGCCGGGTACGAGGTCCAGTCCGAGGTCCCGGTAGTGGGCCGGGGTGGCGCCGGCCGGGGCCACGCCCTGTCCGCACAGCACGCGTACGGCGCCGCCCGCCGGGGCGAGCAGCATCGGGACCTCGCCGGCCGGCCCGTTCAGGTGCGGTTCCACGACGTGCAGCACGAACGCGCCGGCCACGGCCGCGTCGAAGGCGTTGCCGCCGTCCTCCAGCACCGCCATCGCCGACTGGGAGGCCAGCCAGTGCGTGGAGGAGACCATGCCGAAGGTGCCTTGGAGGGTGGGTCGCGTCGTGAACGGCATCTCTCACCTCGGTGTGCGCGCGTCGGCCGGTCTGCCCGGGAGCAGTTGTCGTGCCCGGAAGCTGCCCCGCCGCACGGCCGGCTACGCGGCCGGGGCCCGGTCTTCGCCGCATCCCTTTACCTGGCTGTCATGTCCCTGTAGCTTCCGCTCCTGCAAGCAGTTGCAGCAACTTACTGTCTCCAGTTTCATCCACTCCCCGACCGCTGAGCGGGAGACGTCATGAGATCGAGATCCACCGCCCCTCCGAGCGCACCGCCGCGCCCCCGCATCCTGCGGCGCGTGCTCGCCACCGCCGCCGCGGCCGCCGGGGTGGCCGCGCTGCTCACCGGACCGTCGCCGTCCGCACCGGCCCCGCTGCGGCCGGCTGCCGCCGCCTCCGGTACGACCACGGTCTTCTACTACACGAAGACGAAGAACTGGCCGTCCGCCTACCTGCACTACGCCCCCGACGGCGGGTCCTGGACCACCGTCCCCGGCACCCGGATGGAGCCCGCCTGCACGGACTGGGTGAAGAAGACCGTCGACCTCGGCGCGGCCACCGGGCTGCGCGCCGCCTTCACCAACGGCAGCGGCACCTGGGACAACAACGGGGGCGGCGATTACGCCCTGGGCACCGGGACCGTCACCGTCAAGGACGGGGTGGTCGCCCACAGCGACCCGTGCGCGGACACCGGCTCCGGCTCGGGCTCCGGCAACGAGGCGACCGTCTACTACGCGACGGCCACGACCGGCTGGACCACCGCCAACATCCACTACGCCCCGGCCGGCGGCTCCTGGACCACCGCCCCCGGCGCCGGCATGGAACCGGCCTGCGCCGGCTGGTGGAAGAAGACCCTCGGCATCGGCACCGCCACCTCGCTCAGGGCCGCGTTCAACAACGGCAACGGCGTCTGGGACAACAACAACGGCACCGACTACACCCTCGCCACGGGCACCTCCACGGTGAAGGACCGGAAGGTCACCACCGGGGCGCAGAACCCCTGCGCCGCCGCGGAGCCCGACACCCGGGCCCCGACGGCGCCCGCCAAGGTCACCGCCACCGCCACCCACACCTCGGTCGTGGTCGGCTGGGACGCGGCCACCGACGACACCGGTGTGGTGAAGTACCAGGTCACCCGCACCGGCGGCACCAAGGGCACGACCGTCACGGACGTCACCTCGACGGTCCTGACCGACACCGGGCTGGAGGCGAGGACCACCTACACCTACACCGTGAAGGCGGCCGACGCGGCCGGCAACACCTCACCCGCCTCGGCGCCGGCCACCGTGACGACCGGGGAGCGGGCGCCGGAGCCCGCCGGCGGCACCCCGCTGGGCACCGACCCGCGCAAGGACCCCATCTACTTCGTCCTCACCGCCCGCTTCTACGACGGCGACAGCTCCAACAACCGCGGCGGCAGCCAGCACGTGAAGTCCGGCAACGCGGCGGGCGACGACCCCATGTTCCGCGGCGACTTCAAGGGGCTGGTGGAGAAACTCGACTACATCAAGGCGCTCGGCTTCTCCGCCGTCTGGATCACCCCCGTGGTCCTCAACCGCTCCGACTACGACTACCACGGCTACCACGGCTACGACTTCTACAAGGTCGACCCGCGCCTGGAGTCGGCCGGCGCCTCCTACCAGGACCTGATCAACGCCGCCCACGCCAAGGGCATGAAGATCTACCAGGACGTGGTGTACAACCACAGCTCCCGCTGGGGCGCCAAGGGCCTGTTCACCCCCACCGTGTACGGCGTCCGCGACAGCCAGTGGAGCTGGTACTACGACGAGCGCGACGACGGCTTCGCGTACGACGGCCTGACCGTCGAGCCCAAGTCCGGCAAGTCGTACTACAACGGCGACCTGTGGTCCACCGCCGAACCCACGGGCAACACCTGCGTCAACTGGGGCAAGCCCACCGGCGGCAGGAGCGCGGAGGGCTACACCGTCTACAACTGCCAGTGGCCGAGCCCCACTTCGGGCATGTTCCCGAAGCAGTACTACCACCAGTGCTGGATCGGCAACTGGGAGGGCGAGGACTCGCGCTCCTGCTGGCTGCACGAGGACCTCGCCGACTTCGACACCGAGTCCACCGCCGTGCAGAACTACCTCGTCGGCGCCTACGACAAGTACATCGACATGGGTGTCGACGGCTTCCGCCTGGACACGGCCGTCCACATCCCCCGGGTCACCTGGAACCGCCGCTTCCTGCCCGCCATCCAGGAACGCGTGACCCAGCGGTTCGGTGCCGGGAAGGCGGCCAACTTCTTCGTCTTCGCCGAGGTCGGGGCCTTCGTCAACGACAAGTGGAACCGCGGCTCCGTGAACCACTCCGCCCAGTTCTACACCTGGAAGGAACGCAAGGAGTACAGCGCCGACGACACCCGGGCGGCCCTCGAACAGTACGACTACGAGGAACAGCTCGGCACCGGCAACCAGCCCGTCTCCGCCAACGCCTTCCTCAACGGCAACACCTACCACGCGCCGGACCACAGCCAGGCCTCCGGCATGAACATCATCGACATGCGCATGCACATGAACTTCGGTGACGCGCAGAACGCCTACAGCAACGGCAAGGACTCCGACGACAGCGTCAACGACGCCACGTACAACGTCGTCTACGTCGACAGCCACGACTACGGCCCGAACAAGTCGAGCACCCGCTACAGCGGTGGCACCGACGCCTGGGCCGAGAACATGTCCCTGATGTGGACCTTCCGCGGCATCCCGACGCTGTACTACGGCTCGGAGACCGAGTTCCAGAAGGGCAAGCAGATCGACTGCGGCCCCACCTGCCCGCTCGCCTCCACCGGACGCGCCTACTACGGCGACCACCTGGCCGGCACCGTCACCGCCGCGGACTTCGGCAGGACCGGCTCCGCCACCGGCGCGGTCGCCGACACCCTCGCCCAGCCCCTGGTCCAGCACCTCCAGCGGCTCAACCGGATCCGCCGTGCCGTACCGGCCCTGCAGATGGGCCAGTACTCCACCGACGGCATCTCGGGAGGCATGGCGTTCAAGCGCCGCTACACCGGTGGCGGCACGGACAGCTTCGCCCTCGTCACGGTCACCGGCGGCGCCACCTACACCGGCATACCGAACGGCACCTACACCGACGCCGTCACCGGGGACGTGCGGACCGTCACGAACGGCACGCTGTCCGTCGCGGCCCCCGGCAAGGGCAATCTCCGGGTGTACGTGCTCGACGGGCCCGGCAGGATCGGCGGTGACGGCCCCTACCTGAAGTGAGGACACGCCGGGGCGCCGCGGACCGGGCGGCGCCCCGGGAACACCCCGGGCGGGCCGGACGTTGATCCCCGGTGACAGGAACGAAAGGCCAAGGCAGTGCACGGTGAGTACAAGGTGCCCGGCGGCAAGCTCGTCGTCGTGGACGTGGACGTCGAGGACGGCGTGCTGCGGCACGTGCGCGTGGCGGGCGACTTCTTCCTGGAACCGGACGAGGCGCTGGACGCGGTGAACGGCGCCCTGGAGGGCGCCCCCGCGGACACCGACGCGGCGGGGCTGGCCGCGCGTATCGACGCGGCCCTGCCGGCGGGGACGGTGATGTACGGCCTGACCTCGGACGGCGTCGGCATCGCGGTGCGCCGGGCGCTCGCCCGCGCCACGGACTGGACCGACTACGACTGGCAGCTGATCCACGAGGCTCCGCAGCCGCCGGCCCTGCACATGGCGCTGGACGAGGTGCTGACCGCCGAGGTGGCCGCGGGCCGGCGTCCGCCGACGCTGCGGGTGTGGGAGTGGGGCGCCCCGGCGGTGATCATCGGCAGCTTCCAGTCGCTGCGCAACGAGGTCGACCCTGAGGGCGCCGCCCGGCACGGCGTCGAGGTGGTGCGGCGGATCTCCGGCGGCGGCGCGATGTTCGTGGAGCCCGGCAACACGATCACCTACTCGCTGTCGGTGCCCGAGTCCCTCGTACAGGGCCTGTCCTTCCAGGACTCCTACGCCTATCTGGACGACTGGGTGCTCGGCGCCCTCGGCGACCTGGGCATCCGGGCCTGGTACCAGCCGCTGAACGACATCGCCACCGACCAGGGCAAGATCGCGGGCGCGGCGCAGAAGCGGATGGTCGGGCCCGGCGGGGGGCCGGGTGCCGTGCTGCACCACGTGACGATGTCGTACGACATCGACGCCGACAAGATGGTCGAGGTGCTGCGGATCGGGCGGGAGAAGCTGTCCGACAAGGGCACGAGGAGCGCGAAGAAGCGGGTCGACCCGCTGCGCCGGCAGACGGGGCTGCCGCGCGAGGCCGTCATCGAGCGGATGATCGACTCCTTCCGGGCGCGCTACGGCCTCGCCGACGGCAAGGTCACCGACGAGGAGCTGGCCCGGGCGGAGGAACTGGCCCGCACCAAGTTCGGCTCGGCGGAGTGGACGGCGCGCGTGCCGTAGCCGCCGGTAGCGGTCCGCGAGCCTGAAGGAGGCGGGGGCCGGGGGTGCATTACGGGCAGACCGGTACGTCATGAGTGTGGCCCGTGACCGGGTGCGTACGCGGTGCGTTGGCACTTCCGCCCCACAGGCAGTCATGTGACACTGTCGTACCCCGTCCGCCCCGCGGACCCCTCCACCCCTCTCCCCCACGAGAAGTGTGCCCGTGCGTTCCCTCCCCCTGCCGCTCGCCCTCACCGCGCGTCTGTCCCCGGTCGCGGTGCTCGCCTGCGCCGGCTGGCTGCTGTCCTCCGGCCCCGCCGCCCCGCCCGCCGCCGGGCAGCAGACGGCCCGGATCCCGCCCGCCGGAAGCTCCGCCTCGGCCCCGTCCGCCCCTGCGGCGGCACCCGCGTACACCACCGCGCCCTCCCCCTGCGCCGCCGTCCCCGCCGCCATCCTGAAGTCCCTGGTGCCGGGTGCCGGGCCGGCCGGCAAGGAGATCCCGTCCACGGACACCAAGCTGCGCCGCACCTGTTCCTGGAACGCGCTCCACGGCTACGACTACCGCTGGCTCGACGTGTCGTTCGAGATCGGCGAGTCGGACCAGGAGGCGGAGAAGGAGTACGGGCAGCGGGTCGCGGAGAAGAGCGGCGGCGGGGCCGTGCCGGGGCTCGGCGACAGCGCGTACTCCGTCGTCGGTCTGACCACGGAGGACAAGCAGCAGACCCGTGAGGGCGTGGTGCTGGCCCGGGTCGCCAACGCCCTCGTCGTCGTCACCTACAGCGGAAGCGACTTCGAGACCCGTCAGGCGCCGACGACGGACGAGATCAACAAGGGCGCCATCAAGGCGGCGAAGGCCGCGGTGGCCGCGCTGGGCGGCGGCCGGGACTGAGACCGGGAACCGGGCCCGGCCGGCCGCCACCGCTCAGTCCGCCGCCGGCTCCTCCGCGACACCGCGGACCTCGAAGCGGGCCCTCGGGCCCAGTTCGATCCGGTCGCCGTCGCGCAGGCGGACGGCCTGGCCGGGCACCAGGACACGGTCGTTGACCCGGGTGCCGTTGGTGGCGCCCCGCGCGACCTCGGTCACCCAGGCCGCGCCCTCGGCGGTGTGCGTGACGGTGGCGTGCCGGGCCGACACCGTCTCCTCGTCCGCGAGGAGCGCCGACGCCTCGGGGGCCCAGGCGCCGCTGCGGCCCAGCCGCACCTCCCCGCCGCGCGGTACGTCGAGATGGCCGCCGCCGGCCCGGAACACCAGCCGCAGCACCCCGCCGGCCGGCCGCCGGGGGCGATCGCCCGCGCCCGCCGGGGCCAGACAGCCGGGGCAGGTCGTCGTACCGGCCGGGACGACCGTGGTGCAGCGCGGGCACCGTTCACCGAGGGGCGGGGGCGGGGGCTCGGGGCGCGTGACGCCGTCGACGGGCTGCCAGTCGTCGTCATCCCAGTCGGGTGGCTCCGTCAACGGCCTCTCCCTTCCGCACGACGACCTTGGTGTCCACCCGTCCGCTGTCGGCCTCGCGCACCTCGGTCACCACGACGGTGGTGCCCGGGCCCAGGTCGGGCGCGGCGAACAGCTCCCGGGCGAGCGGGTTGACCAGATGGGTCTCCAGCACCATGCCGATGCCCCGGCCGCCGTTCCACTTGTCCCGGGTGCAGTACTCCAGCAGTTCCCGCCGGGCCTTGTCCTCGATCCGGAGGACCAGGCGGTGCCCGTGGGCCAGTTGCCGCTGGATGTTGCGGATCTGGAGGTCGAAGATCCGCTCGGCGACGTCGTCGGAGATGAAGTCGAAGACGACGACGTTGCCGCCGATCCGGTTCATCAGCTCCGGCCGGCCGATGACCTGTTCGAAGTGCTTCTTGACGTTGTCCCGAACGGTGGCCTCCAGCTCCTTGTACGGCGTGCCGGGCGCCACGATCCACTCGCGTTCCCCGGTCTCCGGATCGGTGCGCTGCACGCCGAGGTTGGAGGTGAAGATGAGCACGCACTCGCTGAAGTAGGTGGTGACGCCCTGCCCGTCGGTGAGCCGGCCGTCCTCCAGCACTTGGAGGAACTTGTCGAGGATGCCCTTGTCGGCCTTCTCGATCTCGTCGAAGAGGATGACGCGGAAGGGGTTCTCCCGTACGGCGGAGGTCAGTTCGCCGCCCGCCTCGTAGCCGACGTAGCCCGGGGGCGCCCCGACGAGGCGGTCTGCGGAGTGCGCGGCCGAGAACTCGCTCATGTCGAACCGGAGATACGCCTGGTCGCTGTCGAACAGCACGGAGGCCACGGCCTTCGCCAGTTCCGTCTTGCCGGTGCCGGTCGGGCCGGCGAAGAACAGCACACCGCGCGGCCGGTGCCCGGGGCTGGTGGCCTGCGCCCCGGACAGCCCCAGCGCGGCGCGCTTGAGGATGTCCAGGGTCCGCGCCACGGCCGCCTCCTGGCCCAGTACCCGGCGGGGGATGGACCGTTCGTCGGCCGGGTCCTCGCCGCGCAGGATGCGCTGCCGGATCTCGTCACGGCCCCAGGGGTTCTTCTCCACGCCCAGCCGGTAGATCCGCACGGCGTCGGGCATGGCGGCGAACGGCAGGCCACGGGAGCGGGCGAGCCGCACGCTCTCCTCCATGGCCCGCAGGCTCATCCCGGAGGCCGCGCGGGCGAAGGCGCCGATCTCGCGGGAGGTCTCCTCGGCGCCCGTGCCGCCGGGCGCGGCGGCTCCGTCGCGGCTGCCGTGACCGGCGTACCGCTCGTAGACCTGGTGGAGGAGGCGGGCCATCGTGGTGCGTTCGTCCGCGTCCGGCTCCGGTACGGCGATGGCGCGGATCCGCTCGCTGCCGGAGAGCAGCCAGGCGGGGACGTCCCGCTCCCCCTCGGCGAGCCAGATCACCGGATTGAACAGGCCGGGGCCCTGCGGCAGGCTTCCGGCGCCGGTCCGGGGTGGCAACGGCCGTGCCTCGTGGGCGAGTTTGAGGCAGGCGAGGAAGAAGTCCCGTTCGTCGGGGGCCGGCCGGGCCGGGTCGGTGAGCAGCCGGGAGGCGTGGTCGATCACCAGGGCGACGCGCAGCGGCGGCAGCCGGCGGCCGTCGCGCGGTGCCTCGGTCCGCTGCCGCGCCCACCCTTCGGTGATGTTCCGCAGCTGGTCCAGCACGGCCTGGCGCCGCGCCGCCGTCTGGCCGGGGAAGTCCCCGGCGCCCCGCAGGAGTTCGGCCACGGCCGCCTGGACGTCGCCCGCGCCGGCCTGGGCCACGCCGAAGCCGCTGATCTGGTCGCACACCACCAGCGCCTCGTAGCCCTGCTGCCGCAGCGGGTTCCACAGCACGTCGAGCAGCGGGTGGAACCGGTCCCGGCCGCGCCGGCGCACCAGGTGCAGATCGCGGATGTTGCCGTGCAGGACGTACTGCGCGTGCACGCCGAGTGTTCCGGTCAGCTCCTCCACGAAGGGCGGCAGCCGGTCTTCCTTGGACAGATCCATCGTTCCTCCCCGATGCGCGCTGTCGCGGGCCGCGCGCCGGCCGTGGACGCGGCGGTGCGCTCAGGGCCCCGCCGGTGGTTCGTGCCCCCGGAAAGTCAGCCCGGGCGGCGGTTGTCGCCGTCGGCGTGGCGCTGCCGGACGGGCTGGGGGATCACGTCCCGGTACGTGTCCGCCAGCTCTTCCGCCTCGCCCATCAGCTCGTCGAGCACCAGGGCGTCCTCCCCGAGCACCCCGGGCAGCGCCCCTTGGGTGTGTTCGACCGTGAACTCGACGTCCAGGCCCAGTGCTTCGGTGATCCGCTCCAGTTCGGTGAGCCGCGCCCGGGCCTCGGCGCAGCGTTCGTCGTCCAGGGCGCGTTGCTCCGGTGTCCGCTCGCCCGGACCGCCCCGGTACATGGTCGCCACGCTCAGCCGGCCGTCGAGCAGGGTCGCCCGGAGCCAGTGCCCGGGGTCCCAGTCCGGCGGGGTCCAGTCGAGCCGTACCTCCTGTCCCGCGCCCCGGCCCAGTCCGGCTCGGCCGCCGAACCTCCTGGTCAGCTCGGCGACGGCGTCGGCGCACCGCTGCTGGACGTAGAGGGACTCCAGGGCGTGCACCCGCTCGGTGACCCGGCGTTCGACCAGCTCCCGTTCGGCCGGGCCGAGCGGGACGCCCTCGTCCAGGGTGTGCCGCAGCAGGGCCACGGCGTCCGGTGCCGGGGCGAGGTCCTCGGCTCCTTCGGGGGTCTCGTAGACGAGGAAGTCGTACTGGGCGGCAGCGCGTTCCTGCGCCTCGCGGGTCTCACGCGCCTGCCGGTTGGCGTCGCGGACGAACTTGCGTGCCTCGGTGAGGTGGATACGGGCCCGGCGGGGGTCCTCGGCGGCGCGGCGTACTGCGTCCCGGACGGCCTGCGCGGCGAGGCCGGCCGCCTCGGGGTCGGCGTACGGGTCGAGTTCGCCGAGGATTCGGGCCCCGGTGCGGCGTGCCTCCCGGACGTCGGAGGGTCCGGGGGCCGGGCGGCCGGCGGCCGGGCGGGGCAGCCGCCCGGCCTCGGCGTCGGCGGTGCGTTCGGCGGAGAAGCGGCGCAGTGCGTGTGCGCGGCTCTCGCGCAGGGCGAGCTGCCAGTCGTCGTCGTGGTCCTCGTCCAGCCGGCACTGGGCGGCGAGCCGCCGCTGTTCCCACTCGGCCTGTGCCCGCTCCGCGCGGTGCAGGGCCTGTTCGGCGCGGGCCAGTTCCCCGCGCAGGGCGGCGAGCCGGGCGCCGGCCGGGGTCAGCGGCGGCGGTACGTCGGGGTGGGGCGGGGGGCCGGGCGGGCCGCCGAGGGCCTGGGCGCGGGCCACCCGGGCCAGCAGGGCGTGGCGGCGGGCGTTGACCCGTACGGCGGCGAAGGCGGCGGCCTCCCACTGCTCGGCGGCCGTGGCCGCGATCCGCTGCCGCTGTTCCAGGCAGCGCTGTTCCTCGGCGGCCCGGACCGCGCCGGCGGCCAGCAGCCGGGTGCCGAGCAGGGCGGCCCGCCCGGCCAGCAGCACGCCGCTGAGCGAACCGAGCACCTGGAGCGCCGCGTCCGCGGCCTGGTGGGCGGCGTGCCCGGCGGCGTCGGTGAGCTGGCCGGCCGCGTCGGTGAGATGGCCCGAGGCATGGCCGGCCGCGTCGTGCAGGTGGAGCATGCCGGTGTGCGGCAGCGCCTGGGCGTCCAGGGGCGGCGGGGGCGGCGGGAAGTGCACGGCGGGTGCCACCATCTCGATGCTGGGCAGGGCGAAACCCGAACTCATGCCTGTTCTCCTGTCGTGTCGGTCGTCGTCCCGGGCCGCCACGGCCGGCCGGCGCGGTTGGCCTCCCGGCGGGCCCGGAGGTCGCGCCGCCGGCGCCGCCATGCCCGGCAGCGGTGGACGCTCCACGCGACGACGGCGCCGGCCGAGGCGAGCGGCCACAGCCAGGGCACGGCGGTGACGGCGTAGAACCCGAGGAGGACGGCGAGGACGAGCAGCGCCGCCCCGATCCAGCGGCCGGCCCGGGTGCGGGCCAGCCGGCCGGGGCGGTCCGCGCCGCGGATCAGCAGGCCGGCCAGGGAGCGGTGGGGGTGGTAGAAGGGCGGGCCGATGTAGACGGCGGTCCACAGTTCCGCCGTGAAGACGACCGCGGCGGCGGGCAGTGCCTCCAGCCAGGCCGTGACCACCGCCTCCTGGGAGGCGCGGCCCAGGACGTCCGCGAGGCCGATGACGAAGGTCCAGGGGGCCGTGCCGGCGATGCCGCCGAACAGCGCCCAGCCGAGGGTGGGCAGGCGGTCCAGGCGGCGCAGCACGGCGGTGAGTCCGTCCTGGTCGGCGGCGAGCAGCAGTTCCCGCTCCTCCTGGTTGCGCCGGGCCCTGCGCTGCTCCGCCTCCTGCCGGGCCCGGCCCCCGAGCCGGACGGCGGCGACGAGGCGGGGATCGTCGTCCTGGGCGGCGAGCAACGCGTCGAACCACGGGACGGGTTCGGGCAGTTCGGCGCGCAGGCGCAGCAGCATGCCGGTGAGCAGGCGGCGGGTGCGGTCCGGTTCGCGGGCCAGTTGCAGCAGCCAGGCGTCCACGGCGGCGGTGTGGCGCAGGACCGCCCGGTCCTGGCGGTCCCGTGCGATCTCCCGGACGGTGGGCTCCCACCGGGCGCGCAGGCGGGCCCACGCGGTGGCCGTGTCGTCCAGTCCCTCGCCGCCGGGCCGCCGGGCGAGTTCGGTCATGACCCCGGGGTGGTCCGCCAGGTGCCGCAGCAGCGCGACCGCGGCGGCGTGCCCGTCCCGGGCGCCCTGGCACAGCCGGCGCATGGCCGGCGCGTCCAGCCGGGCCCCGTGCCAGGTGACATCGAGGCCGGGGCCGAGCCAGTTCAGCAGCCGGGCGAGGGTCTCTGGGGCGGGCGGCCGGGCCAGTTCCCCGCTCAGCTCGTCCAGCCGGGCCAGTTCCTCCTCGCCCCGGCCGCCGAGGGTCCGGAACTGCTCCAGCCACTCGGTCAGCCGGGCCCGGTCGGCGTCGTCGGCCAGCATGCGGGCCGCCGAGACGTGGTTCTGGTCCAGGTGCAGGGCGAGCGACTCGGTCCCGGTGAACTCCTGGCCCATGAACGGGAACGGGCGGACCGCCGGGCGCGTGGGGTCGTCGGCGAAGATCCGGCCGCCGGTGCGCGGGAGGACGAAGGGTTCCCGGCCGTCCAGCCAGTCCCGTACCTGCGGTGCCTGCCAGCGGTGTTCGGGGGCCCGGGTGAGCAGGCCCTCGCAGAGCAGGCGGGTCGCGCGGTGGGCGATGCCGGAGACGTCGGGGTCGTGGGTGGCGATCTCGGCGAGCACGTCCTCGTCCCGGCGGAACTCGATGGGGTGGCGGCCGAGGGCGAGCTGGGCGACGACCATGCCGAGCGACCACCAGTCGCCCGCCTCGGAGACGGTCTGCCGGAGCAGTCCGGCCTCCGGTGCGAGGTAGAGGGGCTTGCCGCGCCAGTCGGTCCGGGGTTCCAGCACCTCGTCGGGCCGGTGGACGGCGGCGCCGAAGTCCACGAGGACGAGGTCGGCCCGGTCGCCCCGGCGGGTCTGGACCATGATGTTGTCGGGGGTGATGTCCCGGTGGACGACGCCGCGTCCGTGCAGCGCGGTGACGGCGTCGTACAGCTGGCCCACCACGTCCCGTACGGCGTCGGGGGGCAGGCCCTCGGGGTGGTCCCGGTGGTACGTCTCCAGGGTCTCCTCGCCGTGCGACCGGTACAGGTGCCAGGGGTGGCCGTGTGCCTCGCCGGTCTCCAGGAGCCGTTCCAGGTGGGGAGCGGGGAGTGCGCCGAGGTCCCGCAGCTCGTGTTCCACGGCCGGGTCCGGGGCGTGCAGCCGGTGGTACCACTTGAGGACCAGGGGTATCTCCGCCGCCCCATGACGGGCCGTCAGGTCGCGTACGCGCAGGACGACGGCCTCGGCGGGCCGCCGCGCGGCGGAGAGCACGGCGACCAGCGGGAAGCGGTCCGCCAGGTCCGGGGGCACCTCGGCGAGGACCGGGCGGGTCTCGGTGAAGCGGGCGTCGGTGAAGCCCCCCTCGGCGGGGTCGACGAACCGGGTGGGCGGTGTCGTGGTCATCGTCCGGCCTTCCGGGAGCCGCGCCGGGCGCACCGGGGCGCGGTGGTGCGGTGCGGGGGCCGCCGGGGGACGAGGACCTCCCGGCCCCGGGCGGGTGACAGGGGGTTTCCCAGATCTTCAGCGGATCCCCGGCCGGGGCTACGATGCGCAGCATGCACCCCCTGCCCTCGCACGAGAGCCTCGTGGCCGAACTCAGGGAACTGAGGCGGCGCGGCCTGCCCGGGCTGCGCCACTGCACCAGGGACGCGCTGCGCCAGGCGGCGGTCGCGGCCGGGCTGTGCGCCGGGCCGGAGGACGAACAGACCGGCATCGAGGAGCTGTTGGGCGCGGCGGTACGACGGCTGGCCGGCGGGCGTCCGGTGCGGGACGACGACTCCAGCGATCCGCTGGCCCGCGCCGCCGCGCACTCGTTCGGGATCTTCCCCGCGCGCCGGGGGGTGCCCGGCACCGACCGGCGCAAGGCGGCGGCGGCCGTCTACGGCGTGACCACCGAGCGGTTCCGCAAGAGCCAGGAGCACGATGTCATCGCCGAACTGGCGGCGGCGGTGCTGACCGTCGCCCGCCGGACGCCGGGCCGGCCCGCCGAAGTCGTACGGGAGCCGGGGGCGGATCCCGCGGCACCCGCGGTGCGCACGGTGCCCGCGGTCGCCCGTCCGGCACGCCCGGGGGCCGGGATCACCGTGCGGGTGGGCCCGATCGAGGACGTGCGGGACGTGGACATCCTGGTGTCCTCGGAGAACACCTACCTGGAGATGTCCAAGACCTTCCGCCCCACGGTCTCCGGGGCACTGCGCCGGGCCGCCGCCCTGCGGGACGCCCAGGGCGAGATCGTGGACGACGTGCTCTCCCGGGAACTGGGCGTGTGGCTGCGGACGCACGGCAGGACGGGCATGCCGGTGCGGCCGGGCACGGTCGTCGCCACCTCCTCCGGCGCGCTGGCCGCCCAGGGGGTGCGGCGCATCCACCACGCGGCGATCGCCACCCCGGTCGGGGACGGCGACCGCTATCACGTGTCCCCCGCCGTGCTCGGCGAGGCGGTGCGCAGGTCCTTCGAACTTGCCCGCCACGAAAGCGAGTTCCTCTCTCTGCCGATGTCCTCGATCTGCTTTCCGCTGCTGGGCTCCGGCCGGGGCGGACTGCCCGTGGAGACGGTGGCCCGGCGGCTGCTCGACGCGGTGCGCGAGGAGCTGCGCCGGGATCCGTCCTGGTCGGTGCTGCTGGTCACGCCGGAGGAGAGCCACGCCCGGCTGCTCACGGCCGCCAGCTCCGGTCCGTGAGGGCCACCCCGTCCTGCCTCAACAGCTTTTCCAGTGCGACGAGTTCACCGCGCAGCGGGACACCGTGGAGGCGCAGCGCGCCGTCCGGGCCGGGTGCGGGCTGCAACCGGGGGCCGGGGGCTTCCCGGGTGAGGTACGGGGCGTAGCGGGCGGCGCCGAGCGGGGTCAGCGGGTGGATCCGCTGGTTGGCCGAGCCGCGCCAGGCCAGCCGGGTGGGTTCGGCCACCCGGAACCGGCCGGTGATCACGGCGTCCGCGCCGTGGAGGGCGCGGCGGCGCCCGGGCGTCAGCTCCCCGGGTTCGTACCCCGTGTACACCAGCAGGTCGGGCAGGCGGGGCCCGGCGCTCCCCTCGTGCCGCCGGGCCCCGTCGCGCAGCCGTGCCGCGCCGGTGAGGAGTGCGGCGAGCGCCTCCGGCTGCTGAAGGGGCTCGCCCCCGCTGACCGTGAGGCCGTCCGCGCCGTCGGCGAGGGCCCGGCGCCACAGTCCGAGCACCTCGGCGACCGTGCCGGCCGTGCCCGCCGCGGGGTCCCAGGTGTGCCGGGACATGCAGCCGGCGCAGGCCAGCGAGCAGCCCTGGAACCAGACGCCGAGCCGTTTTCCCGGGCCCAGCGTTTCCAACGGGTAGTGCGTCCCGTCGAGACGTAATTCCACGGCTTCTCCTCCTCGTACCGGCTTGGAGTATCCAGCGCTCCGGGGGGCGCCCGCAATTGTCCGAAGCCCTCTGATCCGGTTCTCCGCCGGGCGGGATCCGGTTGTTTTCCGGAACCCCGCCGAGAATGATCGGTTTTCCGCGAACGACCGGTCCCGCCAAGGGTTTTGCTCCGCTAGCCTCTCTCCATCGCGGCGCCTTCCCACCCGGACCGCCCGCGATGAATGGGGGATTTTCGAAAATGATCAGCAAAGCTCGAATAAATGTCCGGGTCCGTCGACTGAATGCCGGGGTGCTGTCCTCCGCACGCGCCCGGTCGCACGGCCGCAGGGACGCGGCCAGGCTGCGGGAATTCCTGCGGAAAGCGGCGCGGGGCCACCAGCCGGCCGATGCCGCCCCGGGCCTCCCGCCGTACGTCCTGGGCCTGCACGCCCGGGTGCGGCGCGGCACCGCGCGGCTGCGCTCCCGCACCCTGCGGGCGCACCGCGCCCTGCACATCCGGATCGAGGCGGAGTCGGTCCGGGTGGTGCACCAGTACCAGGTGCGCGGCAAGCCGGCGCCGGCCGCGCTCGCCCGGTTCGGGCGGATGGTCGGCGAGTGGCGCTCGACCGCCGCCGAATGCCGCCAGCAGGCCCAGCAACTCGCCGACGAAGCGAATCAGTTGATCGCCTGCTACTGGGACGCCGCGTGGGCCGCCGGCCAGGCGGACGGCCTGGTCGACGGGGTGCGGCCCGCGGGCTGGCTGCCCGGGGAGATCGCCCTGGACCGCACCTGGGAACACATCGACGACAGCCTGCTCACCGACCGCTGGTACGCCGGGCGCGGCACCGCCGCGTCGGCCGTGGCGCAGGCGCTGCACATCCTCGACCACCAGGCGGCGTACGACGGCGCCCCGAGCGGCGTCCGCGAGGGCTGACCCCGCCCGCGCCGCTCCCCGTCCGCCGTCCCACCGCTGTCCGTCTCCCAGGAAGGCCAGGGAACGTCATCGTGCATCACTCGGCCAGGACCGGTCACCGGTCCACCGTCCGCGCCACCCGCCGGCTCGCCGTCGTCGTCCCGCTGGTGTGCGCACTGTCCGCCCTCGTGTCCTGCACCCAGCAGGAGGAGGCCCTCACCACACCCTGCGGGGTGGTGGTCGACGGCTCCGGGTCCGCCGCCGCGGTGAAGGAGGGATTCGACTCGGAGGCCAAACTCAAGGACAGCCTCGTGGAGTTCCTCACCGGCCAGAAGTGCGGAACCGTCGACTTCGCCCCCATCACCCGCTCCTCGCGCAGCTCCTCCTGCCGCCAGCGCCAGGTCGACCTCGACCCGCCGCACGACGCCAACACCGACCAGAAGGCACAGCGGGCCGCCGCCCGGCGGGACGCGGCCCTCGCCGCGCTCGCCGAGCTCAAGTGCGCCCGCACCCAGAACGGTTCGGACGTGTGGGGCGCGCTGGCCCGCATCGGGGAGACCGTCGCCGGTGACGGGCCGGCCCCGAAACTGCTCGTCGTCAGCGACTTCCAGCAGGCCGACCCGGAGTTCTTCCTCTCCCGCCAGGACCTGTCCACCGAGTCGAGGCGGGCGAAGGTCATCGACACCCTCGTCGACAAGCGGGGGCTGCCCGGCATCAAGGGGATGGACGTCTTCCCGGTCGGGCTCGGCATGCAGTACAAGGCGAAGCCCAGCGAGGCCGACGACTTCGAATCCTTCTGGGTGGAAGCGCTCGAAGGGAGGGCCAAGGCTCATGTCGACTCCCGTTACCGGCGCTGACGGGCCGCGCCCGCGCCGCCTCCGGATGCCCTTCCCCAGGCGGCCCGCGCCGGACACCGCGCGGCGCGGACCGGACCGCGCCGCGCGGGCCGCCCGCCCGCCCCTGGTCCTGGACGCCAGGGACCAGGGCACACTGCTCAAGGACGCCGGCCGGCACGGACGGCAGGCCGGCCGGAAGAAGACGCTGGACCCCTGGCTGCTGTACGGCGACGAGCCCCTGCCCTACTTCGTCAAGCTGGCCGCGCTGCGCGACGCCATGGTCCACCGCATCGAGGAGGAGCTGCACGGGCGGCAGGAGGAGGCCCGGCTCCAGGACGCCCAGGCCGACGCCGACATGACCACGGGCAAGGCCCGGACCCTGCTGCTGGAGCGGCGGCTCCAGGAGGCCGACACGGCCGTCCGGACCGCCCTGGACCAGCTGGACCTGCTCGCGCTGCGCTCCTCGCGCTGGCTGCGCTTCCGGGACCGGCTGCGCGAACGGGTGGAGGAACGCTGGCTGCGCGCCCGCTTCGGGGACGCGGCCGGACCCGGCCCGGCGGCCACCGCGCTCGCGGACGACGGCACCGGGCCGGCGCCCGGCATGGAGGAGGGCGCGGACCCGGGCGACGACTGGCAGTCGGTGTCCACGACGGCCGGCGCGCCGGACGGCACCGCTTCCGCCTCGCTCGGGGCGGACTACCGGGCCGCCCTGCGGGAGACCGGCGTCCAGGGGTCGGCCGACCGCTGGGAGGGACTGCTGACCCGCCCCGGCCTGCCCCGGTGGCTGAGCCTGGCCCTGCTGGCGACCGTCATGGCCGTCGAGGTGCCCGTCTACTGGGTCGCCTACCAGCCCTTCCACGGGGTCGGCAGCACCGGCGGGGACCTGATGTCCGGCACGCTCGCCGTCTCCTCCGCCGTCGTCATGCTGATCGTGCCGCACCTGGCGGGGCACATGCTGCGCTGGCGCTCGGCGACCGGGGCGCCGCGCGGCGGATGGCTGCCCTCCCTGACCCTGCTCGGGGTATGGGGCGCACTGACCTGGCTGCTCGGCACACTGCGCGCGAAGTTCGTGACACAGCACGACACTCCGGCGCGGGCCACGGGAGACAGCGCCGGCTTCGCCGGGCTCGACGGTTCGGCGGCCGGCACCACCACCCTGGTGGACCGGCTGCACCTGGCACCCCAGACGGTGACCTGGCTGTTCTGCGCGCTGCTGCTGCTCTCGGGCGGTGTCGGGTTCCTGCTCGGCCTGTTCCGGGAACACCCGTTCCTCGACGCCTTCCGCACGGCGGTCGAGCGGCGGGAGGACCTGCAACGGCAGCACGACGAGAGCGTGGCCGCCACCGAGCGGGCACGGGCCGCGCGGGAGACGGCCCAGGCCCGGCAGGAGGACCGCCGCGAGGCCGCGCGCGAGCGGATCGCCGCGACCCGCGAGCTGTACGAGTCCGCCGCCGCCGAGTTCCTCCAGGGGGTGGTCACGGCTTCGAAGGATCCCGCCGTCAGCGAGGCGGCGATGCGCCGGTCCGACCACCGGCCGCTGCTGCCCGGCCCGGCGCCACTCGGCTGACCCCTCCCGGAGCCCCTGTACGCCCGTTGCCCCGGCCCCCTTCTCGGGAGGCCGGGGCAACGGGCGTACAGGGGCCGCGCTCACTCCTCCGGGACGGAGACGACCGCGCGCAAGGGTGCCAGCAGCCGGTTGACCTCGCGCACGTCCTCCGGGGACGCGAGCCGCAGGCACTCCTCGGGCCGGGGGTCGAGGGGTGCGGGCGGACAGCGGTCCTCGAACAGCTGGAGCGCCGTGCGCGGCCGGCACCGCTTGGACGTCCACCACAGCCCCTGCGCATCGGCGCACCGCTCGCGGATCAGCCGCACCCAGTAGCGGGTGCCGGCGTACTCCTCGGTGTCGATCAGCCAGTGGTCCTGCCAGACCGCGGCCAGTCCCTCGGCGGTCGTCAGGTCCACCAGGGACAGCTCCGCCGTGGTGCGGAACGCCGACAGGACGTACCGGGAGGCCTGCGCCCAGGGGATCAGGCGCACTCCGTCGCCGCCGAACTCCACCGAACGCAGCATGACTTCACTCAGCGCGGTGACCGGGTCCAGGGCGGCGTAGAGATGGCGGTAGGGGTCCTTCTCGGTGGGGTCGAAGCGGTTGCCCTTGAAGTACTCGTGGGCGACCTTCGGGTTGAACTCGGTGGCCGCGTACTGCTCCTCGTGGCACCGCCACAGCACCGTGCCCGCGGGCAGCTTGTGCCACACCGGCTCCATCGGGACGCCCTCCGGCGGGATCTGATCCGGCATCAGACAGCCCCCACCAGTTCGGCGGCGGCGCGTTCCAGCGCGTCGTCCGGCACCACGCCGAGCAGTTCCGCGGGGACCCCGCCCAGCCACCGGTTGCCGCCCAGCCACCAGTCGGCGGCTCCCCACGGGTCGCGGTCCGCGCGCAGCAGTGCGTTGATCCTGCGGACGACCGGCAGGGGTTCGGCCGTACCGGGCCTGAACTGGAAACGGGGGTAACGGAAGCCGTCGTCCGGGTCGCGCAACCGGATCAGACCGGCGGCGGGGCCGCACGGCTCTGCGGGTGGCGGGGCGGATCCGGCCTCGTCGCGCGCGGTGGGTTCAGGGCGGCCGGCAGGTTCGTGGCGCCCGGCAGGTCCGTGGTGCCGGGTCCCGGCCTCGGCCAGGGCCGTGTGCTCGGCCTCGGTCAGGGCGGGGGCGGCCAGGAGGCGCCGGCGGGCCGCGTGGAGCAGTTCGGCGGGGTCGGGCGGCGGGGTGCCGAGGACGCCGATCACCGCGTCGATCGTGGCGAGGCGGGGCAGTTCGCGGGGGCCGGCGGCGTAGCGGTGGCCGCCGAGCGCCTCGGCCACCGGGTGACCGGGCGGCAGCGCGGCCAGCGTGCGCTTGAGCCGGCGTACGGCACGGGCGGCGGCGCCCGGGTTGCCGGCGGCCGTCCGCTCGCGCAACTCCCGCAGGGCGTCGGACAGTTCGCGGTGGTCGTCCGCCTCCAGTGCGGTGGTGACGGTGGTCCAGTGGTGTTCCAGGAGCCTCAGCAGGTCCTCGGAGGTCATACGGGCTCTCCTTCCCGCTGCCGGACGGCGGGGGCCGCCGGTGCCGGGTTGCCGTGGTGGACGAAGGCGGCCCAGGTGTCGGGCCGGTCGCGGAAGTCCTCCGCCAGCCGCCCGGCCGAGACGCGCCGCAGCGCCGGGACGGCCGGGCGCTTCTCGGGCGGGGTGAGCATCCAGCACTGGGCGGCGCGCAGCGCGTCCGGTGGCGCGAGCCCCCGGTGGAGGGCGTCGTGCAGGACGAGCATCATCAGCTCCGAGCGCTGGTCGTCGACCTTCCACCGGGAGCCGATGGCGTCGGCCGCCAGCCGGTGCACCAGCACGGAGGTGACGGTCAGGGCCTCGTCGTGGTCGCGGGTGGTCAGGTCGGTCTCGCAGCCCCCGCACACCACCAGGGGCCCGGCCGACCGGAAGGCGTCGCCCTCGGCGGGCGTCTCCAGCAGGGTGCTCAGGGTGAGTCCGGCGGTCCGGTCCGGCTCGTCCGCCCGGTCCGGGTCGGCCAGGAGCAGCGCGGACCGGGTGGGGTCCGGGCCGGCCAGCCCGTGGCAGGCGAGGTGCACCAGGGAGGCGGGGGCGGTGGCCCGGCCGCCGAGCAGCGCCAGGACGGTCTCCGGGGTGGCGGGGTCCTCGTGCGGGCGGTGCACCACGGCGTCGCGGTAGAGCACGGCGGCCAGGGTGTCGATCTCCTCCTCGGCCCACTCCAGGTCGTCCCCGCCGTGGAAGACCAGGGCGGGCCGGCCGGTGAGCGGCATCCGCCGCCGGGCCGCGGCCCGCAGGAACTCCCGGCCGGAGGCCGCGTGGGTGAGGACGGCGATCTCGCAGGCCCGCACCGGGCGCGGCTTGCCCGAGCCGGACGCCTCGCGGCCGGCGGGCGGCCCGAGCAGGGCCGCCTGCCAGGGCACGACCCCCAGTTCGCCGCAGGGCACCAGGACGATCCGTACGGCACCGGGCCGCGTACCGGCGCCCGTACCGGTACCGGCAACCGCGTCGGCGTCCGCCAGGGCCGGGACCGCGAACACCTCCGTCCCGGTGACGGTCCGGTCCGCCGCGCCGAGGCGGTCCAGCGCGGGCCCGAGCACCTCTCCGGCCCAGGCGCACATGCCGTCCAGGGCCCGCAGCCAGCGCCGCTCGGCACGCTCCCGCTCCTCCGCACCGGCCGCGTGCCCCTCCTCGGCCGCCTCCTCGTGGGCCGGGGCCTCCAGCCGCTGCCGGTCCGCGCCGGCCGCCAGGTACTCGGCGACGGGCCGGCGGCCGTCCGGGGCCAGGGCGGGCAGGGGCAGCGCCTCGGCGGGGCCCTCGCGGGGGACGATCAGCACCGCGCCGTCCGGGTCGTCGACGCCCGGGACCAGGTACAGCAGCGCGTCCGCGCCCGTCGCCCGCAGCCCGGCGCGCAGGTCGTCCGCCGAGGGCAGCACCGGCTCCAGGTCGGTCCCGCCCCGCCCGCGCAGCAGCTCCAGCGAGCGGCGCCGCACGTCGCCGGGCAGCCCGGGACCGCCCGCGCCGGCCCCGGCCAGCACCTCCATCGGGGAGCCGCCCGAGCGGCCGCCGGGGGTGCCGGAGGCCATGTCGGCGGACAGTTCCCACAGGGAGCGGTCGTCGCCGCTGTCCTGAGCGGGGTCGGCGGCGGCCCGCCAGCGCTCGGCCAGTTCGCTCTCGCCGAGTGCGGCCAGCCGGTCGGCGACGCCCGCGGACACGGCCGCCGCCCCGAGCACCAGGGAACGGCCGGCCTCCAGGCAGGCGATCGCGTCCTCGGTGCGCCCGGCGCGCAGCGCCCAGAAGGCGGCGGCGCGGCCCCGGTCGGCCGCCGCGCGGGCGATCCGCAGGCCGCGGCCGACGCCCTGCTGGAGCAGGACGTCGTCGGCGGAGTGCCGCAGCGAGGTACGGGCGAGGCCGACGGCGGCCGTCAGGTCCTCGTCGGTGCCGGGCGCGCCCGCCCGCAGCCGGGCGCGTTTGGCGTGCAGCGCGGCCAGGTCCCAGGTGAGTCCGGCGCCGCCCGGCAGGCCGTCGGGCAGGCCGGCCACCCCCTCGGTCAGCTCGCCGATGGCCTCGTCCAGCGCTCCGGCGTCCCCGGTGAACGTGTGCAGGGTGTCCAGGGCGAGCGCGACGGCACTGTGTGACCGGGGTTTCAGCGCGCCGCTGAATCCGGTGGTGGCCAGCGCGGCCCGGGCGCGCCGGACGCCCTCGGCGATGCGGCTCGGGTCGGACTCGGCGATCGCCGTCAGGGTGAGCAGCGGGGCCCAGGTCATGTCGAGCAGGCAGCGCAGGATGGGCATGTCCACCGCCGTCTCCACGGCCCGCCGCATGTGGTGCACGGCCGCCCTCAGGTGCGCGGTCCGGTCCGCGCCCGAGGCGTCGAGGACGACGATGCCGAGGTAGGCGATGCCGAGGCCCAGAGCGATGTGGATGCCGGTCCACTCCTCGGCGGCGGCGTAGGTCTCGTCCAGCTCCAGTTCGCACAGCGCGTCGATGACGTCCCAGACGGTCTTGACGTCGCCCCGGTCCAGGGCGGAGGTCAGCCGCGCCGTGAGCCGCATCGCCTCGCCGCACAGGCGCAGGCTGGCGGCGGCCGTACTGGCGGGGTCACCTTCCCACCGCTGAGTCTCGAACAGCTCCAGGGCCAGGTCCTCGTCCTCCAGGCTGCCGCCGTTCATGGCGGCCCCGATGAGCAGTACGGGGACGACGTTGGTGAGCCATGCGCCGTTGGGAATACCGTCGAGTTCCCCATCGGTCCACGCTTCGTGCACCAGCCGCAGCGCCTCCCTGAAGCCCGTCACGTCGCCGGAGTACAGGGCGCGGGCGGCGTGGAGGAAGGCGCCGACCATCCGGGACGGCGGCGGTGTACGGCCGTCCTCCCGGTCGGTGCCGGGGTGTTCGCCGGTCAGTTCGGCGAGGAGTCCGGGCAGGTTCTGGGGGCCGACGAGTCCGGGTGCCATCGCCTCGGCCAGGGCCAGGAACTCGGTGAGGGCGCTGCGGGTGGCCCCGGCCGTGTCGCTGCCCCCCGTCGCCGCCTCCGCGGGGCCCGGGGACCTGGCGAGGTAGTCCTCCAGCTCGCCCAGCATCAGCGTCAGCAGGGTGACCATCGAAGCCGGTGCCTCTGCGTCCGTGAGACCGGCGAACACGGGCCGTGCCTCGCGGACGAACGCACCCATGTCGCCCGCCAGCAGGGCGTGGGTCAGCGCGAGCAGCCCCTCCGCCCTGGCGCGCAGTGCGGGAGTCATCCGGGGGTGCTCGCGTTCCAGCAGCAACCGGGTGAGCAGCGCGGTGTCCTCCACGATGCCCGGCCCGCCATGGGTGAGCGGGGTGCCCACCTCCATCAGGCGCATGAGCCGGTCGACGCTCCAGTGCGGCTCGGCGAGGAGTGAGGGGTCACGGCTGAGCCCCACCAGCCGGAATCCGGTCAGCGCCACGAGTCCCCGGTAGGCGGCCTCCCGCTCTTCCGCGCCGAGCACGGCTGACGTACGGGCCTGGTCCAGCAGGGGCAGTGCCCGCTCCCGGTCGGCCGGGGCGCCCTCCAGCACGAACCGTAAGGCCCGGCACCGGCCGAGCCGCGCCGCCACCGCCGCGCCGCCCTGTCCCTCATCCCCCAACTCGCCCAGGACGGACTCCAGTTCCTCGATCAGGGCGTCGAGTTCCGGTCCTCGTATCCCGGTGTGTTTCTCCGGTTCGAGCGGTACGGACACCTGGTCGGTGCGGGCGAGCGCGGCGGCGGCGCGGTCGGCCGCGGACACGGTTGCGGCATCACTCATGTGCATCCCCTCCGCCGCCATGGTGCCCGCTGCCGTGGTCCGGCAGCCGGGTCCGGGCGCGCCCCACCGGCATCCTGCCGGACAACGCCCGGCTACCGGCCGGTTTCCGCCCGTTCCGCCCCGGGCCGTGCGCTCGGCCTCACGCCGGGCGCGGTGGCACGAGCCGGGTCAGCGCGAGGTACACCACCAGGGAGGTGCCCAGGCCCACCGCCCAGCCGTAGTCGGCGAGCGGGGACAGCGCCGGGAGCGGGCGGCCGTCGATCAGTGGGGTGAAGTCGGCGCCGCCGACGGCGAGGACACCGCCCGTCAGGAAGGCGAGGACCGCGCGCGGGTTCCAGCCGCCGCGGTACCAGTACCGGCCGCCCGCGCGGTACAGGGCGGCGAGGTCCAGGCGGGTTCGGCGCAGCAGCCAGTAGTCGGCGACGAGGATGCCCGCGACGGTGCCGAGCAGGCCGCCGACCAGGCCAAGCCAGGTGAAGATGTAGCCCCGCGGGTCGGAGTACAGCCGCCACGGCAGGATCAGCACCGCGAGGACGGCGGTGATCAGCGCGCCGGTGCGGAAACCGACCCTGCCGGGCGCCACGTTGGAGAAGTCGAACGCCGGGGAGACCAGGTTGGCGGCGATGTTCACGGACAGCGTGGCGACGAGGACCGTCACGAGCGCGTACAGCAGTCCGGCCGGGTTGTCCGTCTTCGCCGCCAGCCGCACCGGGTCCCAGACGGGCTCGCCGTAGACGGCCTGCGAGCCGGAGGTCACCAGTACGGACAGGAACGCGAACAGGGTCATCGTGGTCGGCAGGCCGAGCGCCTGTCCCCAGCCCTGCGCGCGCTGGCTCTTTCCGTAGCGGGTGAAGTCGGGGATGTTCAGCGACAGCGTGGACCAGAAGCCGATCATGCCCATGAGGGAGGGCCAGAACAGCTTCCAGAAGGCGCCGCCCCAGCCGAGCCGGGACGGCTGGGCGAAGAGCGGGCCGAACCCGCCGGCCCGGTCGCTCATCCACCAGAGCATCACGAACGCGCCGACGAGGACGAAGGGCGCCGCCCAGTTCTCGAAGCGGCGGATGGTGTCCATGCCCCGCAGGATGATCGCGACCTGGAGGGCCCAGAAGAGCGCGAAGGACAGCCACATGGTCCAGGCGTGGCCGTCCACCCGCGTGGCGTCCGTCCAGCCGGCGCCGATCAGCTTCCCGGCGAGGAAGTAGATCGCCTCGCCGCCGATCCAGGTCTGGATGCCGAACCAGCCGCACGCCACCAACGCCCTTACCACGGCGGGCAGGTTGGCGCCGCGCACGCCGAAGGAGGCGCGGGCGAACACCGGGAAGGGGATGCCGTACTTGGGGCCCGCGTGCCCGGTCAGCAGCATCGGGGCCAGCACGATCAGGTTGGCGAGGGCGATGGTGAACACCGCCTGCCGCCAGTCCATGCCGACCGCGATCAGCCCGGAGGCGAGGGTCCAGGAGGCGGTGTTGTGGGCCATGCCGACCCACAGGGCCGAGAAGGTGTACGTCGTCCAGGTGCGCCGGGCGGCGGGCACCGGGAGCAGGTCGTCGTTGGCGTACGGCCCGCCGGGCGGCGGGGTGCCGGGCGCGAGTTCCACGCGTCCGTCGGGGAGGGTGACCTGGCCGGGTATCGGTGCGTCCGTGGGGGCGGTGTCGGTCATGGGCGGCCCATCGTCGTCGGGCGGATCGGAGCGGCCGTGCGGGCGCCGGCCCCTTCCCCCGGGCGGTGGACAGGGGCGATCAGGACAGCGAACGAGCGTATTCGGCTCAGGAGTTGACGGCGGGGATGATCCGGCTGCCGTAGACGTCGATGGTCGTCTCCTGCGCGTCGTGCATGTCGTACACCGCGAACTGGTCGACACCCAGGGCGCGCAGCGCGGTCAGCTTCTCGATGTGCCGCTCGGCGGGGCCGATGACGCAGAACCGGTCCACGATCTCGTCGGGTACGAACGCGGTGTCGGGGTTGCCGCTGCGCCCGTGGTGGGCGTAGTCGTAGCCCTGCCGGGCCTTGATGTAGTCGGTGAGTTCCGCGGGGATGTCGGCGGAGCGCTCGCCGTAGCGGGAGACGAGGTCGGCGACGTGGTTGCCGACCATGCCGCCGAACCAGCGGCACTGGTCGCGGGCGTGGGCGAGGGCTTCGGGCGAGTCGTCCTCGGTGACGTAGGCCGGGGCGGCGACGCAGACCGTGACCTCGGACGGGTCGCGGCCGGCGGCTGCCGCCGCGTCCCTGACCGCCTTCACCATGTACTCGGTCAGGTACAGGTCGGCGAGCTGGAGGATGAACCCGTCGGCCTCCTCGCCGGCCATCCTCAGGGCCTTCGGACCGTAGGCGGCCATCCAGACGGGGACTTCGGCGCCTTCCTTGATCCACGGAATGCGGATCCGGGCGCCGCCGAGGTCGGCCTCCTCGCCCCGGCCGAGGGCGCGGATGACCTTCATGGCCTCGCTGATCCGGGCCAGGGTGTTGGGTTTGCGCCCGGCGACGCGCATCGCCGAGTCGCCGCGGCCGATGCCGCAGACGGTGCGGTTGCCGAACATGTCGTTGAGGGTGGCGAAGGTGGAGGCGGTGACCTCCCAGGTGCGGGTGCCCGGGTTGGTCACCATCGGTCCCACGGTCAACCGCTCGGTCTGCGCGAGGATCTGGCTGTGGATCACGAACGGTTCCTGCCAGAGCACGGCGGAGTCGAAGGTCCAGCCGTAGCGGAAGCCGTTGCGCTCGGCCCGGCGCATCAGGGCGACGACGCGGGAGGCGGGCGGGTCGGTCTGCAGGACGAGTCCGAAGTCCATGATCGCCACTCCTAGTTCAGGTACTGACAGGTGGAGCGCGGGGTGAAGACGCCGTGCCCCGCGCGGCCGGTGTACTCCCGCTGGACGATGACGGGTTCGCCGCGCGAGAGGACCGTCTCGACGCGGCCGGTGACCCGCTTGCCCTCGTACGCCGAGTAGTCGACGTTCATGTGGTGGGTCGCGGCGGACATCACCTGCTCGGCGTGCGGGTCGTAGAGGACGATGTCCGCGTCGGAGCCCGGGGCGATGGTGCCCTTCTTCGGGTACAGGCCGAACATGCGGGCCGGGGTGGCGCAGGCGATCTCGATCCAGCGGCGGCGCGAGATCCGGCCGTCCACGACGGCCTGGTGGAGCAGGTCCATGCGGTTCTCGACGCCCGGCAGGCCGTTGGGGATCTTGGAGAAGTCGCCCCGGCCGAGCTCCTTCTGGCCGGTGAAGCAGAAGGGGCAGTGGTCGGTGGAGACCACCTGGAGGTCGTTGGTGCGCAGGGCCCGCCACAGGGCGGCCTGGTGTTCGCGGGGGCGCAGCGGGGTGCTGCACACGTACTTCGCGCCCTCGAAGTCCGGCTCGGCGAGGTTGTCGGCGGACAGGAACAGGTACTGCGGGCAGGTCTCGCCGAAGACGTTCAGCCCCTCGTCGCGCGCCCTGGCCAGCTCCGTGACCGCCTCCGTCGCCGAGACGTGGACGACGTACAGCGGGGCCCCGGCGACCTGGGCCAGCCGGATCGCGCGGTGGGTGGCCTCGGCCTCCAGCAGCGCCTTGCGGACCTCCCCGTGATAGCGGGGGTCGGTCTCGCCCCGGGCCAGCGTCTGCTGCACCAGTACGTCGATGGCGATGCCGTTCTCGGCGTGCATCATGATCAGCCCGCCGTTCTCGGCGGAGCGCTGCATGGCGCGCAGGATCTGGCCGTCATCGGAGTAGAAAACGCCCGGATATGCCATGAACTGCTTGAACGAGGTGATTCCCTCTTCGATCAGCAGGTCCATTTCCTTGAGCGTCTCGTCGTTCACATCGGAGACGATCATGTGGAAGGCGTAGTCGATCGCGCAGTTGCCCTCGGCCTTGGCGTGCCAGGCGTCCAGGCCCTCGCGCAGGGTGTGGCCGACGCTCTGCACCGCGAAGTCCACGATGGTGGTCGTACCGCCCCAGGCCGCGGCCCGGGTGCCGGTGGCGAAGGTGTCGGAGGCGTGTGTGCCGCCGAACGGCAGCTCCATGTGGGTGTGCGCGTCGACCCCGCCCGGGATGACGTACTTCCCGGTGGCGTCGATCACCCGGTCCGCGGTCCAGCTCTGCGAGTCGGGCGTGGCCAGGGCGGCGATGCGGCCGTCCTCGACGAGGACGTCGGCATGGATCTCGTCGGACGCGGTGATGACGAGGCCGTGGCGGATGACGGTACGGCTGCTCATGCTGCTCCTCGGTCACTCGGCTCGGGTCGGGGCGCCGTCAGCGGCTCGGGGTTCCCGGCGAGCACCCGCCCGTTCTCTCGTGCGGGACAGGCCGCCGATTCCCTCGTGCGGGACAGGCCGCCGAGCGCGTCTTCAGTACGGGCTCCTGAGCGCGTGCTCCAGGATCGCCGCGCCCTCCTCGGCCTCGGCGACGGTGAGGGACAGCGGCGGGGCGATCCGCAGGGCGCTGCTGTCGTGTCCGCCGCCCTTGCCGATGAGCAGTCCGCCCTGGCGGGCCGCCTCCAGCACGGCGGCGGCGGCCCGCGGGTCGGCCTCGTCCGTGCCCGGCCTGACCAGCTCGATGCCGATCATCAGCCCGCGTCCGCGCACCTCGCGCACCCCGGGCAGCCCGGCGGTGGCCGACCGGAGCCGTTCGATGAGCAGTCCGCCGACCCGCCGGGCGTTGCCCTGGAGGTCGTGTTCGAGGAGATAGGTGAGGTTGGCGAGGCCCGCGGCCATGGTGATCTGGGTGCCGCCGAACGTGGAGATGCTGTTCGCGTCCAGGCAGTTCATGATCTCGGCGCGGGCGACGACCCCGCCGATGGACATGCCGTTGCCGATGCCCTTGGCGAAGGTGACGATGTCCGGCGGGCCGCTGCGGGCGTGTGCCTGCCAGCCCCAGAAGTGGTCGCCGGTGCGGCCCCAGCCGGTCTGCACCTCGTCGGCGATCCACAGGATGCCCTGGTCGGCGAGGACCTCACGGAAGGCCGCGAAGAGCCCGTCGGGCGGCGAGGTGAACCCGCCGACGCCCTGGACGGGTTCGGCGATCAGCGCGGCCGGGGGCCGGGTGTGGCCGAGGACGTCCTTCAGGTCGGCCACACAGGCGTCGATGAACGCGCGGTCGTCGAGGTGGGCGAACGGGCCCCGGGTGCGCACGCCGCCGTGGACGTACAGGGTCTGGACCGGGGACAGGGAGGTCGGGGACCAGCCGCGGTTGCCGGTGATGCCGACCGCGGTGAAGGAGCGGCCGTGGTAGCTGTTGCGCAGGGCCAGGACGGTGTTGCTGCGCCGGTGGGCGGTGGCGAGCAGCAGGGCGGTGTCGTTGGCCTCGGTGCCGGAGGCGGTGAAGAACACCCGGGCGTTCGGGATGCCGCTCAACCGGGCGATGCGTTCGGCGAGTTCGACCATCGGCCGGTTGAGGTAGAGGGTGGAGGAGTGCACGATCCGGCCGGCCTGCTCGGTGACCGCCTTGGTCACCTCGGGCAGGGCGTGCGCGGTCATCGTGGTGAGGATGCCGCCGAAGAAGTCCAGGTATCTGCGGCCGGCGGAGTCCCAGACGTGGCGGCCCTCGCCGTGGGTGATCTCGATCGGGTCGTCGTAGTAGAGGGCGAGCCAGTCGGGCATGACGGCGCGGTGGCGGGAGTAGAGGTCGGTCACGGCCGCACCAGCCCTTCGTAGGCGTCGGGGCGGCGGTCGCGGTAGAAGGCCCACTGCTGCCGCACGTCCTCGATGAGGCCGAAGTCGAGGTCGCGGACCAGGAGTTCCTCGCTCTTGTCGCTCGCGACCTCGCCGACGAACTGCCCGCGCGGGTCGACGAAGTACGAGGTGCCGTAGAAGTCGTTGTCGCCGTACTCCTCCTGTCCGACCCGGTTGATGGCGGCGACGAAGTACTCGTTGGCGACGGCCGCGGCGGGCTGTTCGAGCTGCCAGAGGTGGGCGGACAGACCCCGGTGGGTGGCGGACGGGTTGTATACCAACTGGGCTCCGTTGAGCCCCAGTTGGCGCCAGCCTTCCGGGAAGTGGCGGTCGTAGCAGATGTAGACGCCGACCTTGCCCACGGCGGTGTCGAAGACAGGCCAGCCGAGGTTGCCGGGTTTGAAGTAGTACTTCTCCCAGAAGCCCTTGACCTGCGGGATGTGGTGCTTGCGGTACTTGCCGAGGTAGCTGCCGTCGGCGTCGATCACGGCGGCGGTGTTGTAGTAGAAGCCGGACTGCTCGACCTCGAAGACCGGGACGACGATCACCATGCCGGTCTCGCGGGCGAGGTCCCGCATGCGGCGCACGGTCGGGCCGTCGGGCACGGGCTCGGCCCAGCGGTAGTGTTCCGGCTCCTGGACCTGGCAGAAGTAGGGGGCGTTGAAGACCTCCTGGAAGCCGATGATCCGCGCGCCCCGGCGGGCCGCCTCGCGGGCGTGCTCCTCGTGTTTCGCCACCATGGTCGCGGTGTCGCCGGTCCAGGTGGCCTGGACCAGAGCGGCGCGGACGACGTTGGCCATGAGCTGCTCCTTCGACACGACGTCAGAGCCTCTACGCCCGTAGAGCAGGCGGTAGAGGGACGAACGTAAGCCTCCGGACGGCCCTTGCCAAGACCATCGTCGTCAAAGCGCGGAGTCGATCACGTTTCACACTCCGGTGGCGGAGCCGGTCACCGGAGGGGTGAGCGGCGGCTCAGACGGGCACCAGGGCGCACCGCGCCACCAGCTCGTCCATGGACAGACCGAGGGCCTCCGCGAGCGCGGCCACGGTGAAGAACGCCGGTGTCGGCGCCCGCCCCGTCTCGATCTTGCGGAGCGTCTCGGCGGACACGCCCGCCGCGGCGGCGACGTCCGCCATGCTCCGGTCGCCGCGCGCCTCGCGCAGCAGCCGCCCGAGCCGCTCGCCGCGGTCGCGCTCTTCGGGAGTGAGGGGGGTACGCACCATGCCCCCATTCTGCCCCCGCGCGCCCCTTTCCCGGCCCGCCGGGCGTCACCCAATTAAAATACCGGTATAGTAATTGGCATGGTGGAACTGAAGACCGAGACGTCGATCGACGCGATGCACGCGGCGGGCCAGGTGGTCGCCCGCGCCCTGACGGCCGCGCGGGAGGCCGCGCGCGTCGGTGTCACGCTGCTGGAGCTGGACGAGGTGGCCCGGGAGGTGCTGCGCGAGGCGGGCGCGACCTCGCCGTTCCTCGGCTACCGCCCCTCCTTCGCCCCGACCCCCTTCCCCGCGGTGATCTGCGCCTCGGTGAACGACGCGATCGTGCACGGCATCCCGACGGACTACCGGCTGCGCGACGGCGACCTGCTCTCCGTCGACTGCGGCGCCGAGCTGGACGGCTGGGCGAGCGACTCGGCGATCAGCTTCGTGGTGGGCCGGCCCCGCCCGGCGGACCTGCGGCTGGTCGAGACCGCCGAGCGGGCGCTGGCCGCGGGCATCGCGGCGGCCGTCGTGGGCAACCGCATCGGGGACATCGCGCACGCCGTCGGCCGGGTCTGCCGCACGGCCGGCTACGGCATCCCGCAGGGCTTCGGCGGCCATGGCGTGGGCCGCCGCATGCACGAGGACCCCGAGGTGCCGAACGAGGGCCGGCCCGGCCGCGGCCTCCCGCTGCGGGCCGGCATGGTCCTCGCCATCGAGCCCATGCTGATCGCGAGCGGCGAGGACGGCTACCACGAGGCCCCCGACGGCTGGACCCTGCGCACCAACGACGGCTCCCGCGCGGCCCACGTCGAGCACACGGTGGCCGTCACGGAGGCGGGCCCCCGCATCCTGACGGCACGGTAGGCGCCCCCCAGGGGCGCGGGGCGGTATCGGCGGTGCGGCTTTGCCGCGCGGGCGCGCCCGGCCACGCCGCACCGCCAGCCGCCATCCGGACCAGCGCCTTTCTCCTTCGTAGGCGGACATGCCCGACGAAACGGATCGTGTCATCGTGGGCATGAGCGGCTCCCCACCGGTTACCCGGCGGAGCCAGTCGTCAGCGAAGGAAACGCAACGCCATGACCAACGGCTACCCTCCTGACCCGTTCGGTGACTTCCTGGCCCGCTTCTTCGGCGGATCCGTCGGCGGGGCGCCACGCCACATCGACATCGGCCGCCTGCTCAGCCAGCCGGCCCGGGAGCTGGTCAGAGGAGCCGCCCAGTACGCCGCCGAGCACGGCAGCCGGGATCTGGACACCCAGCACCTGCTGCGCGCGGCCGTGTCGGCGGAGCCCACCCGGAGCCTGCTGAGCCGGGCGGGCGCGGACCCGGACTCGCTCGCCTCGGAGATCGACGACCGGGCGGGTCCGGTACAGCACCCGCCGGGCGAGGCCCCGCCGCCGACGTCGCTGTCCCTGACCCCGGCCGTCAAGCGGGCCCTGCTGGACGCGCACGACATGGCGCGGGCCAGCGGGGCCGGGTACATCGGCCCGGAGCACGTGCTCAGCGCGCTGGCCTCGAACCCGGACTCGGCGGCCGGGCACATCCTGCACGCGGCCCGGTTCCAGCCGCGCTCCATGCCGCCGGAGGCCCCGGAGAGCGCGCCGCCCGGCCCGGAGCGGCAGCGGCCCACCGGCACGCCCACCCTGGACAAGTACGGCCGTGATCTGACCGACCTGGCCCGGCAGGGCCGGATCGACCCGGTGATCGGCCGGGACACCGAGATCGAGCAGACCATCGAGGTGCTGTCCCGGCGCGGCAAGAACAACCCGGTGCTGATCGGTGACGCGGGCGTCGGCAAGACCGCGATCGTCGAGGGGCTGGCCGAGCGCATCGCCGACGGGGACGTGCCGGACATACTGGCCGGGCGCCGGGTCATCGCCCTGGACCTGACCGGGGTGGTGGCCGGCACCCGCTACCGGGGCGACTTCGAGGAGCGCCTGAACAACATCGTGGAGGAGATCCGCGCCCACTCCGGCCGGCTGATCGTCTTCATCGACGAGCTGCACACCGTCGTCGGCGCCGGTTCCGGCGGTGACGGCGGCGGGATGGACGCCGGGAACATCCTCAAGCCCGCCCTCGCCCGGGGCGAGCTGCACATCGTGGGCGCGACCACGCTGGAGGAGTTCCGCCGGATCGAGAAGGACGCGGCGCTGGCCCGCCGGTTCCAGCCGATCCTGGTGCCGGAGCCGACGGTGGAGGACACCATCGGCATCCTGCGCGGGCTGCGCGACCGGTACGAGGCCCACCACCAGGTCCGCTACACCGACGAGGCGCTGGTGGCCGCCGTGGAGCTGTCCGACCGGTACCTCACCGACCGGCGGCTGCCGGACAAGGCGATCGACCTGATCGACCAGGCCGGCGCCCGGGTCCGGCTCGGCGCCGGGACGAAGGGCACGGACGTGCGCGCCATGGAGCGCGAGGTGGAACAGCTGGCCCGGGACAAGGACCAGGCGGTCGCGGACGAGGACTACGAGCAGGCCAAGCAGCTGCGCGACCGGATCACCGGGCTGAGGCAGCGGATCGCGGCGGCCAGCGAGGACGGCCGGGCCGACGAGGGGCAGCTGGAGGTGACGGCGGAGGCCATCGCCGAGGTGGTGTCCCGGCAGACCGGCATCCCGGTGAGCCGGCTGACCGAGGAGGAGAAGGAGCGGCTGCTCGGCCTGGAGGAGCACCTGCACCAGCGGGTGGTCGGCCAGGAGGAGGCGGTCGCCGTGGTCTCGGAGGCGGTGCTGCGCTCCCGCGCCGGGCTCGCCAGCCCGAACCGGCCGATCGGCAGCTTCCTCTTCCTCGGCCCGACCGGCGTCGGCAAGACCGAGCTGGCCCGGGCGCTGGCGGAGGCCCTGTTCGGCAGCGAGGAGCGGATGGTCCGGCTGGACATGAGCGAGTACCAGGAACGGCACACCGTCTCCCGGCTGGTGGGCGCCCCGCCCGGATACGTCGGCCACGAGGAGGCCGGACAGCTCACCGAGGTGGTGCGCCGGCACCCGTACTCGCTGCTCCTGCTGGACGAGGTGGAGAAGGCGCACCCGGACGTCTTCAACATCCTGCTCCAGGTGCTGGACGACGGCCGGCTCACCGACTCGCAGGGCCGGACGGTGGACTTCAGCAACACGGTCATCGTGATGACCAGCAACCTGGGCTCCGAGGCGATCACCCGGCGCGGGGCCGGGATCGGGTTCGGGCCGGGTGGCACACAGGCCGACGAGGAGGCGCGGCGCGAACGCATCCTGCGGCCGCTGCGGGAGCACTTCCGGCCGGAGTTCCTCAACCGGATCGACGAGATCGTGGTCTTCCGGCAGCTCACGGGCGACCAGCTGCGGCGGATCACCGAGCTGCTGCTGGAGAGCACCCGGCGGCTGCTGGAGGGGCAGGGCGTGTCGGTGGAGTTCACGCGGGCGGCCGTGGACTGGCTGGCCGAGCGCGGCTACCAGCCCGAGTACGGCGCCCGGCCGCTGCGCCGCACCATCCAGCGCGAGGTGGACAACCAGCTGTCCCGGCTGCTGCTGAACGGCACGGTGTCCGAGGGTGGCCGGGTCACGGTGGACGTCGAGGACGGGCGGCTGGACTTCCGCGCCGATCAGGCGGCCCCGCACCCGTCGGACACGCAGGACCAGCCGCCCGCACCGGAGTTGTGAGCCCCTCGGCGCGGCGCGGCGCCGCCGGCCGCCGGGACTCACGGGCCCGGTGGCCGGCGTGCTTCTAGCCCGAGCGGCTCACCGCGCCGGGCGTACCACCATCGCCGAGCCGCCGCCGCGTCGTACCTTCTCGGCGGCGGCCAGCCACCTGCCGTCCGGCAGGCGCTGCACGCCGGTGGCGGCGCCGATCTCGGGGGTGCGGGCGAAGGAGTGCCCGATGGCCTCCAGACGGCGCTTCAGCGCGCTGTCGTACAGCGCCGGTTCCAGCTCGGTCTTCGCGGTGTTGCGCTGGCTGGCGCGCGGTGCGGCGATGGCGTCGACCAGCGGCAGGTGCCGGTCGAGGAACCCGGTGAGGGTCTGGAGCACGGTGGTGATGATGGTGGCGCCGCCGGGGGAACCGACCGCGACGACGGGCCTGCCGTGGCGGTCCAGCACGATCGTCGGGGCGACCGAGGAGCGCGGGCGCTTGCCCGGGCCGGGCAGGTTCGGGTCGTGGACGGCCGGGTTGGCGGGGGCGAAGGAGAAGTCGGTCAGCTCGTTGTTGAGCAGGAAGCCCCGGCCGGGGACGGTGATGCCGCTGCCGCCGGTCTGCTCGATGGTGAGCGTGTAGGCGACGACGTTGCCCCACTTGTCGGCCACGGTCAGATGGGTGGTGTTCTCGCCCTCGTACGTCGTCGGGGCCGCGGTGCCGCCCTTGCCGCAGGGCGCGGGCCGGCGCGGGTCGCCCGGGGCGAGCGGGCTGGTGAGGACGGCGTCGTCCTTGATGAGGCAGGCGCGCGAGTCGGCGTACCGCTGGGACAGCAGCCCCCGGGTCGGTACGTCCTCGAAGGCGGGGTCGCCGACCCAGCGCCCGCGGTCGGCGAAGGCGACGCGGCTCGCCTCGATCAGGCGGTGCAGGTACCGGACCTGGTCCGCCTTCGACAGGTCGGTCCGCTCCAGGATGTTGAGGGCCTCGCCGACGGTGGTGCCGCCGGAGGAGGAGGGGGCGATGGAGTAGACGTCCAGGCCGTGGTAGGAGGTCCTGGTCGGGGCCTGGAGCTTCGCCCGGTAGACCGCGAAGTCCTTCTCGGCGAGCTTGCCGGGGCGGGCGTTCCAGCCGGAGGCGGGGTCCACGGGCGGGTGTTCGACGGCCTTGACGATGTCGTCGCCTATGTCCCCGCGGTAGACGGCGGCCGTGCCCTCGCGGCCCAGCTGCTCGTAGGTGCGGGCCAGTTCGGGGTTCTTCAGGGTGGAGCCGACGACGGGGAGCCGGCCACCCGGCAGGAACAGCTTCACGGTGTCGGGGAAGTAGCGGAACCGGGTCTCGTTGGCCGCGGTCTGCGCCCGGAAGGTGTCGTCCACCGTGAAGCCGTCGCGGGCTATTCGCTCGGCCGGCTTCAGGACCGTGCGCAGCTTCTCGCTGCCCCACTCCGCCAGGGCCTTCTGCCAGGTGGCGGGGGTGCCCGGGGTGCCGACGCTCAGGCCGCTGCTGACGGCCTGGTCGAAGGGGAGCGGTTTGCCGTGCTCGGTGAACAGGCCGGAGTCCGCGGCGAGCGGCGCGGTCTCGCGGCCGTCGATGCTGTGCACCGTGCGGGTCCTGGCGTCGTAGTAGACGAAGTAGCCGCCCCCGCCGATGCCGGAGGAGTAGGGCTCGGTGACGCCGAGCGCGGCGGCCGTGGCGACGGCCGCGTCCACCGCGTTGCCGCCGCGCCGGAGGATCTCGATGCCGGCGGCGGAGGCGTCCGCGTCGACGCTGGCGACGGCTCCGCCGTAACCGACGGCCACGGGTGTCTTGGTGGCCGTTCCGCTCGCCGACGCGGCGGGCGGCGCCGCCGCCCCCACCGACACCATGGCGGCCGTGACCGCCAGAACCGCCAGTTTCCGCTTGTCTGGGCGACCCATGCGTACCTCCCGTCGGGACAGTCCGCGCAGCGTAACCAGAACGGTGCTGTACCGACAGTACGCCGGGGTGCCCCACCCCACCATGCCGGAGCTCGAACACGCGTACGGAACGGGCGTGGTCGGGCCGGTGGCGGATGTCACACCGCCGAGCACAACCCGTCCGGCGCGCAGCTGACCTTCTCCCCGCCGTGGGACGACCCGTCACAGGTGTCCGTCCCGCTCCGCGAGCAGTGATCTCCGGCTGCCGCCGGACGAGCCTGGCCCGTTGAACTGCCGCCCCCTCAGGGTTCCGGGGCCATGGGGGGCTCCCCACCGGGCAGCAGCGCCCCAGGGCCGGCCGGGGCGTGAGCCACCGCCTCGGTCTTGGGGCTGCGCTGCTCACGGCGGGACACCCAGCCGGCGAACCACGAGAGCAGCATGCACATCCCGATGTAGATCGGCGAGATCACCATCACCACGGGGATGAACGGCAAATCGTAGTCGAGGTTGGAGGCGATGAGTTTCCCGGCATGGAGAAACTCCTCGTAGGTGATGAGGAAGCCGAGCGAGGTGTCCTTCAGCGCGACCACCAACTGACTGATGAAGGCGGGTAGCATGGCGCGCACCGCCTGCGGCACGAGGACGTGCGCCATGACCTGCGTCTTGCGCATGCCGAGCGCGAACGCGGCCTCCCGCTGGCCGCGTTCGACGGCGTGCACACCGGAGCGGAAGACCTCGGCGAGCACCGAGCCGTTGTAGAGGGTGAGCCCGGCGACCAGTGCGGGCAGCGGCTGCACCTTCAGCGCCACGAAGATGAAGAAGATCATCACCAGCACGGGCATGGCCCGGAAGAACTCCACGACGAGCGTGGCGAGCGCGCGCACCGGCCGGTGGTCCGACAGCCGGCCGGTGGCCAGCACCCCGCCGAGGGCCAGGGAGAGGACGGCCGCGATCGCGAACGCCTTCAGGGTGTTGCCGAGGCCGCGCAGCAACAGCAGCTGGATGCCCTGGTACTCGAAGGGCGTCCACTTGGTGGCGGTGAACTGGCCGGTGTGGAACAGCAGGTACAGGATCCAGGCGAGCAGCGCGAGCAGGACCACGGTGGACAGGGCGCCGTAGAGCGCGTGCCGCCGCCGGGCGCGCGGGCCCGGGACGTCGTAGAGCGCGGGGGCGGCGGTCATCGGGCGACTCCCCACCTGCGCTCCAGCGCGTGGAACACGGCGCTGATGGCGAGCGTGATGACCAGATAGCCGACGGCGATCCAGACGAACGTCCAGATGATGCTGTAGCCGAGTTCGTTGAGCGTCTTGTACGTGCCGAGCAGTTCGGTGACGCTGAAGGCGCCCGCGATCGCGGAGTTCTTGGCGAGCGCGATGAGGGTGGAGCCGACCGGCGGGATCACGGACCGGAACGCCTGGGGCAGCACGACCAGGGACAGGGTCTGCCCGAAGGTCATGCCGAGGCTGCGGGCCGCCTCCCCCTGTCCCCTGGGCACGGTGTTGATGCCGGAGCGCAGCGCCTCGCAGATGAAGGCGGAGGTGTAGCAGCCCAGGGCGAGGACCGCGAACACCTCGAAGGGCAGGACGAGTCCGAACCGGGGCAGTCCGAGCAGCACCGCGAAGAACAGCAGGGTGAGCGGGGTGTTGCGCAGGACGGCGACCCACACGGTGCCGAAGATCCGCAGGGAGCCGACGGGCGCGACCCGGAAGGACGCCATCAGGAAGCCCAGCGCGAGGGCCAGCAGGGAGGCGTAGACGGTCAGTTCGAGGGTGCCGAGGAAACCGGCGCCGTAGTCCGAGAAGTTGTCTGTCAGTACGTTCATGCCGTCCTCCCCCGTCCCGCCGGGTAGCGGTCGATGGCGGGCGGGTGGGGTGCGGGCACACCGGACAGGCCGAGCGTGGCCTCGTACGCCCTCTTCCAGTCGCCGTTCCTCTCGCGGGCCGCCAGGGCGTCGTCGAGGGCGAGGCGCAGGGCGTTGTCGCCGCGCGGGACGCCGATGCCGTAGGGCTCCTTGGAGAACGGCCTGCCGGCGAGCTTGAGTTCGCTCGGGACCTTGGCCGCGTAGCCGATGAGGATGGCGTCGTCGGTGGTGACCGCGTCGACCTGGTAGGTGAGGAGGTTGTCCACGCAGACGGAGTAGGTGTCGTAGGCGACCAGGACCGCTTTCGGGTAGTCGGCCTTGACGCGCTGGTACGGCGTGGAGCCGGCGGCCGAGCAGACGCGCTTGCCGGCGAGGTCGTCCGGGCCGTGGATGGTGCTCTCGTCCTTGCGGACCAGGAGCGACTGGCCGGCCAGGTAGTAGGGGCCGGCGAAGCCCACGAGTTTCTTGCGGTTGGGGTTGATGGTGTAGGTGCCCACGTAGTAGTCGATCTGGCCGTTCTGCAGGGCGGTCTCGCGGTTGGCGGAGGCGATGGTGCGGAACCGGATGGTCTTCGGCGCGAGGCCGAGCGAGGCGGACATCATCCTGGCGATCTCGATGTCGAAGCCGGAGTAGGTGCCGGTGGCCGGGTCCTTCTCGCCGAGGTAGGGCTGGTCCTCCTTGACGCCGACGACGAAGTGGCCGCGCCGCTTGGCCCGGGTCCAGGTCCGGGAGGCGGGCAGGCGGACGTCCCGGGCCACCTGGTAGTGCGGGAGTCTCCCGGCGGCCGGTCCCTTGCCGGGCGGGCTGCCCTCCTTGCCGCAGGCGGCGGCCAGCAGCACGAGCAGCGCGCACAGGGCGCGGGGCACACGGGTGGTACGGCACATGGGTCGCGGTCCCCCGGTCAGTGCTTGAGGATCTTGGAGAGGAAGTCCTTGGCGCGGTCGCTGCGCGGGTGGGTGAAGAACTCGTCGGGGCTGCGGTCCTCCACGATCCGGCCGTCGGCCATGAAGACGACCCGGTTGGCGGAGGCGCGGGCGAAGCCCATCTCGTGGGTGACGACGACCATGGTCATGCCCTCCCGGGCGAGCTGCCGCATGACCTCCAGCACCTCGTTGATCATCTCGGGGTCGAGGGCGGAGGTGGGCTCGTCGAAGAGCATCGCCTTGGGTTCCATGGCGAGCGCGCGGGCGATGGCGACGCGCTGCTGCTGGCCGCCGGAGAGCTGGGCGGGGTATTTGCCGGCCTGGTTCAGCAGGCCGACCCGGTCCAGGAGTTCGCGGGAGCGGCGGTCGGCCTCCTCCTGCCTGCGCCGGCGCACCTTGACCTGGGCGAGGGAGACGTTCTGCAGGACGGTCTTGTGCGCGAAGAGGTTGAAGGACTGGAAGACCATGCCGACCTCGGCGCGCAGCCGGGCGAGGGCCTTGCCCTCCGCGGGCAGCGGCCGGCCGTCGAGGGTGATGGTGCCGGACTCGATGGTCTCCAGCCGGTTGATCGTCCTGCACAGCGTCGACTTGCCCGAGCCCGACGGGCCGATGACCACGACCACCTCCCCCTTGCCGACCGTGAGGTCGATGTCCCTCAGGACATGCAGCTCTCCGTAGTACTTGTTGACGTTGCGCAGTTCGATCAACGGATCGACGGCCATTCGCAGCCCCGCTCGCTCTCGGCTGTGTCGTGGTTGCCGCAACCTATCCAGCCGGCCGGGCGGCCGAAGGACGACACGCACCTTCAGGGCATTAGCCGTATTTACGTCAGCGGGCGACCCGGGGGGGCGGCCCTGGCTTGGTTCAGCGGGCGGCCGGGGGGGCGGGGGCGGGCTCAGTCCTCGGCGATCTCCGCGTACAGCTGGGACAGCTCGGGGACCCCGCTCGCGGCCCACTCCTGCCCGGCCGGCACCACCTCCACCGTCCGGCCGGAGGCGAGCCGTACGACGGGTTCGCCGTCGGAGCGGATCCGCCAGGCGGCGCCGGGCACCGTGCGCACCACGACCGTGCCCAGGTACAGCCCGGCGTCATGGCCCAGCCACAGCAGCGTCTCGGGGTCGTCGCGCCAGAGCGGGTCCATCTGGTCCAGGGCCTCCAGGGAGGCCGGGGTGTCGTCGAGGCGGACGCCTCCCCGGGCCGCCTGGGAGCGCAGCAGATCGCACTCGGACAGCAGCGCGGCGACCGCCTCGGGGTCGGCGGGCGGCGCCGCCTCACCGTTCTTGTCGTGCCGGGGGCCCAGGAACGGAAGACGCATGCCCCCAGCGTGGCATCACACGTCCAGGTCGACCACCACCGGCGCGTGGTCGGAGGCGCCCTTGCCCTTGCGCTCCTCGCGGTCGACGTAGGCGTCCTTGACGGCCTTGGCGAACGGCTCGTTGCCGTACACCAGGTCGATGCGCATGCCGCGGTTCTTCGGGAAGCACAGCTGGCGGTAGTCCCAGTAGGTGAACGGCTGGTCGTACTTCAGGGGGCGCGGCTTGATGTCGTCCAGGCCCGCCTCGCGCAGGGCGGCGAGCGCGGCGCGCTCGGCGGGGGTGACGTGGGTGGAGCCCTCGAAGGCCGTCACGTCGTAGACGTCGTCGTCGGTCGGGGCCACGTTGTAGTCCCCGAGGACCGCGAACGGGCGGCTGCCCCGGGCGTCGCCGTGCACGGCCGCCTTCAGGGCCTCGAACCACTGGAGCTTGTAGGCGTAGTGCGGGTGGCCCACCTCGCGGCCGTTGGGCACGTACACCGACCAGACGCGGACCGGGCCGCAGGTCGCCGAGAGGGCGCGCGGCTCGGTCACGCCGTCGTAGCCGGGGTCGCCGGGCAGGCCCTTGACCACGTCCTCCAGGCCGACCCGGGAGAGCACCGCCACGCCGTTCCACCGGCCGGTCGCGTGGACCGCCGACTCGTAGCCCAGCTCGCGCAGCTGGTCGAACGGGAACTGCTCCTCGGCGATCTTGGCCTCCTGGAGGCACAGCACGTCGGTGCCGCTGCTCTCCAGCCAGGCCAGCAGCCGGGGCAGGCGGGCGGTGATCGAGTTCACGTTCCAGGTGGCGATGCGCATGCCTCACAACCTACCCGGAGCCTGTGACAACGGGCTCAGACCTCCGCCGCCGCCCCGGGCGCCAGCCGCTGGTGGTCGGTGCCGCCCAGCCGGCCGAGGTGGCCCTCGTAGATCGGCAGGGCGAGGTCGGTGAGCAGGGCGTCGTGGACGTCGTAGGCGCGTCGCGGGGCGACCTCGCGGACGTAGTCGATCACCTCGGAGATCTTGTTCCAGGGGGCCATCACCGGCACCAGCAGCGTCCGCACCGGCTGGTCGGGGACGGTGAGGGCGTCGCCGGGGTGGAAGAGGGCGCCGTCGTCGATCAGGTAGCCGACGTTGGTGACGCGCGGCAGGTCGGGGTGGATCACCGCGTGCAGCTCGCCGTGCACCCGGACGTCGAAGCCGGCGGCGGTGAAGGTGTCGCCGTGGCCGACGGTGTGCACCCGGCCCGGGAAGGCGGCCGAGAGGCGCTCGGCGACGGACTTCAGCGTCCAGATCTCGGCGGCCGGGTTGTCCTCCATGGCGGCCCGCAGCCGGAACTCGTCGAAGTGGTCCGGGTGCTCGTGCGTGATCAGGATGGCGTCCGCGCCGAGCGCCGCGTCCTGTTCGGAGAAGGCGCCCGGGTCGATGACGAGCGTCCGGCCCTCCTTGTCGAGGCGGACGCAGGCGTGGGACTTCTTCGTGAGCTTCATGTCTCCCATCTTCACGCCCGCGCCCGCCGCGCGCGGCACTACCCGGCGGGCGTGGTCTCCTCGCGGATGACCCGCTGGGCGACCCGGAACGCGCTGTTCGCGGCCGGGACCCCGCAGTAGACGGCGGTCTGCAGCAGCACCTCGGCGATCTCGGCCGGGGTCAGTCCGCTGCGCAGGGCCGCCCGGGTGTGGGCGGCCAGCTCCTCCAGGTGGCCGCCGGCGACCAGCGCGCTCAGCGTGACGCAGCTGCGGGTACGGCGGTCCAGGCCCGGCCGGTCCCAGATCTCGCCCCAGGCGTAGCGGGTGACGAAGTCCTGGAAGTCCCCGGAGAACTCGTCGGCGTCCGCCAGCGTCCGGTCCACGTGCGCGTCGCCGAGCACCTCCCGGCGGATCTTCAGCCCGGTCTCGTACCGGTCGGGCGCTTGGCCGGCCTGGGCCGGTACGGCGGCCGGGGCGATCTCGGCGACCGGCGCGGCCTGCGCCGGCACCACCGGGGCGGGCGCCGGGACGGCGGGCGCGACGGCGGCCGGCAGGGCGGTCTGCCCGGTGTCGAAGGGCTGCTGCCAGGCGGTGGAGAAGTGGTGGACGAGCAGGTCGGTGACGGCGGCGGGCTGCTCGACCGGCACCAGGTGGGAGGCGCCGGGCACGACCGCGAGCCGGGCGTCGGGGATGCCGGCGACCAGCGTACGGGCCTCCGCCGGGCCGGTGATCTGATCGTCGGAGCCGACCAGCACCAGCGTGGGCACGCCCACCCGGCCGAGCTCGGCCCGGACGTCGAACGAGGCCAGCGCCTCGCAGGCGGCGATGTAGCAGCCCGGGTCGGTGGTACGGACCATCTGCACGGCCCACTCGGTGATCGCGGGCTGCGCGGCGGCGAACCCGCCGGTGAACCAGCGGTCGGGCGCGGTCCGGGCGATCGGGTCGAGCCCGTTGGTACGGACCACCACTCCGCGCTGCCGGAACTCGTCCGCGGTGCCGAACCGGGGGGAGGCCGCGACCAGCGCGAGCGAGGCGACCCGCTCGGGGTGGCGCAGGGCCAGCTCGATGCCGACGGCGCCGCCGAGCGCGCAGCCCGCGTAGCCGAACCGCTGCACGCCGAGCGCGTCCAGCGTGGCCAGCAGCCGGCCGGTGAGGTCGGCGACGGAGCCGGCGGGGTACGCCGGGGCACCGCCGTGTCCCGGCAGGTCGAACCGGAGGACCCGCCACTGCTTGGCCAGCTCCGGGACCTGACGGTCCCACATGTGCCAGGTGGTACCCAGTGAGGGACCCAGGATCAGGACTGGAGCGTCTTCTGGCCCGTCAAAGCGGTATTGCAGGGTGTTCGGGGGTGTCTCACTCACGCGTCAGACCCTCTCACGTCCCACGGACCCCCGGTAACGGGGTTCGGTCGGTGCCGTCCTGACCAGGGTGAAGACCTCCCGGGCCGCATGTCGGACGGGACGCGTGCCGGCCGGCCGGGCCCACGGGATGACCGGACCTCAGGGGCGCGGGATGTTGCGCAGGTTGGTGCGGGCGAGGTGGATCATCCGTCCGACTCCGCCGGTGAGGACGCTGCGGCCCGCGGACAGCGCGAAGCCGCTGACCTGTTCCGCGGTGGTCCTGGGCGGTATGGCGAGCGCGTCGGGATCGGTGACCACGTCGACCAGGGCCGGCCCGTCGTGCGCGAACGCCTCACGCAGCGCGCCTCGCAGCGCGCCCGGCCTGTCGACGCGGATGCCGCGGGCCCCGGCGGCGGTCGCGATGGCCGCGTAGTCGGTGCGGGGATAGGCGGTGCCGTGCGGGGGCAGGCCGTCGACCATCATCTCCAGGTCGACCATGCCGAGGGAGGAGTTGTTGAAGACGACGACCTTCACCGGCAGGTCGTACTGGACCGCGGTGAGGAAGTCCCCCATCAGCATGGAGAACCCGCCGTCGCCGGAGAGGGACACCACCTGCCGCCCGCGGTCGAGGAACTGGGCGCCGATCGCCTGCGGCAGGGCGTTGGCCATCGAGCCGTGCACGAAGGAGCCGAGGATGCGGCGATGGCCGTTCGGCGTCAGGTAACGGGCCGCCCAGACGCAGCACATGCCCGTGTCCACGGTGAAGACGGCGTCGTCGGCCGCCTCCTCGTCCAGCACGGACGCCACGTACTCGGGGTGGATCGGGGTGAGGGTCTCGACGTCGTGGGTGTAGGCGCCGACGGCCTTCTCCAGCGCGTGGGCGTGGCGCCGGAGCATCCGGTCGAGGAAGTGCCGGGACTCCTTCTCCCGCACCATCGGGGTCAGGCACGCCAACGTCTCCCGTACGTCCCCCCAGACGGCGAGTTCCAGTGAGGTACGCCGCCCCAGCCGTTCGGGCTCGATGTCGACCTGCACGGTCTTCACGTTCCGCGGCAGGAAGTCGGCGTACGGGAAGTCCGTGCCGAGAAGAATCAGCAGGTCGGACTCGTGCATCGCCTCGTGCGCGGCGCCGTAGCCCAGCAGGCCGGACATCCCGACGTCGTACGGGTTGTCGTACTGGATGTGTTCCTTGCCCCGCAGAGCGTGCCCCACCGGGGCCTTGATCTTCCCGGCGAATGCCATCACCTCCGCGTGGGCCCCCGCGACGCCCCGGCCGCAGAAGAGGGTGACCTTCTCCGCGCCGTCCACCAGGTCCCGCAGCCGGGCCAGCTCCTGGTCGGCCGGACGGATGGCGGGCAGGCCGAACGGCAGGGCCGGCTCGGTCCCGCCGCTCGGGGCGTCCTGGTCCGCCACGTCGCCGGAGAGCGCCACGACCGACACACCGCGCCGCCCCACCGCGTGCTGGATCGCGGTCCGCGCCACGCGGGGCATCTGGTGGGGCGAGGAGATCAGCTCCGAGTAGTGGCTGCACTCCGCGAACAGCCGGTCGGGGTGGGTCTCCTGGAAGTAACCGGTGCCGATCTCACCGCTGGGTATCTGCGCGGCCAGCGCGATGACCGGAGCCATCGACCGGTGGGCGTCGAACAGTCCGTTGATCAGGTGCAGGTTGCCCGGGCCGCACGAGCCGGCGCAGGCGGCCAGCCGGCCTGTCAACTGCGCCTCGGCCCCGGCGGCGAAGGCCGCGACCTCCTCGTGCCGCACCTGGACCCAGTCCAGCCCGCCGTGCCGCCGCACGGCGTCGACCACGGGGTTGAGACTGTCGCCCACCACCCCGTAGATCCGTTCCACACCCGCACGGGCCAGAAGGTCGACATATTGCTCGGCAACGCTCTGCTTGGCCACGGCACTCCTCGGATCGGTCGGCCAGAGTGGCGGCCAGGCTAGGAACGCGGCGAGGGGGGTCCTGACCCGTCAGCGCACCGCGTGGTCACCCGGAGCGCACGCCGGCCGCGGGGGCACCCCGTCCGCACGGAGGCCGGCCGCGCCGGGGCGTCGTCCGCCTCTGAGCGCATCGCTGTGTGCCGACACCGCACTACGTGGTGCCGGCCCTATGGGATCGCCACCGGCGGACCTTTACTGGACCGCGCACAGCCGCGTACGGGAGAGGCGCACCGATGGCCACGCTGACCGTCCGGCAGTCCGGCACACCGGAGAGCGGCCGGAGGCGGGAGGCCCGACTGCGCGAGGTGTGCGAGGGCCGGCCCGCGGATCGCGTCACCCCCGGCCCCTCCGGCCGCCCCCACCCCGACGTCGTGCGGTCCGTCCGCCGGCGACGTCTCCGCCGTTCCTCCGAGACCTGCGAGTCGAGATGACAGTCACGCCGGAAGTCACCCACCACACACGGGTGCTCAACGGAATCAAGCAGCACTGGGTCAGCGCCGGTGAGGGCCCGCCGGTCTATTTGCTGCACGGCTTCCCGGAGACGTGGTACGGCTGGCGCAAGCAGTTGCCCGTCCTCGCGGAGAAGTACACCGTCATCGCACCCGATCTGCGCGGGTACGGCGACACCGACAAGCCGGCGTCCGGGTACGACAAGCGCACGATGGCCCGCGACGTCGTGGCCCTGATGGACCACCTCGGCCACGAGAAGATCGCGCTGGTCGGCCACGACCGAGGGGCGCGGGTGGGCACCCGGTTCGCGAAGGACCACCCGGGCCGGATCGACCGGTTCGTCGCCATGGACAACATCCCGACCCGTGTGATCGCCGACACCTACGACGTGGCGCTGGCCCGGCAGGGGTACTGGTTCTTCACCTTTCTCCAGGTCCCGGACCTGCCCGAGGCGCTGATCGTGGGCAACGAGGAAGCCTGGCTCACGCACTTCTACCGCGGCTGGTCGTACGACCCGGACATGCTGACGGCCGAGGAGATCGACGTGTACGTCCGCGCCTACCGGCAGCCCGGGGCGGTGCGCGGTTCGTGCATGGATTACCGCGCGGCTCCCGAGGACGTCGCCCAGGACCGCGAGGACGCCGACCGGCTCATCGAATGCCCGGTGCTCACGATGTGGGGCGAGGACTTCGGCGCCGTCGGCGGAGCGTACGACGTGCTGGACGTCTGGAAGGGCATGGCCCGCGACGTCCGCGGCGTCGCGATCCCCCGATGCGGACACCTGTGCCAGGAGGAGAAGCCCGAGGTCGTCAACGCGGAGCTGCTCGGTTTCCTGGACGGCTGGAACGGCTGACGGGCCGTGCGGCACCCGCTGCCGCTTCCGCCGTTCTTCCCTTTCGCCCCGTTCGTCGACGCGGTTTTTCGTGCGCGCGCCGGAGCGCGCTCGGGCAATGATCGGGGCGCCCACAGAAAAATCCGGCCGGTGATCGTCCCTAGGTTGATCCGTGTCCGCGGCAGTGGTCCGCCTCTTTCCGGCCGTACGCCGTGGTGACATCTCCCCATGTCACGGAACAAGTTTTCCCGCAGAAGAGAAACGAGCCCGTCATGTCCCGTTCCGAGAAGCCGACCGTTGTCCTGGTCCACGGCGCGTTCGCCGATGCCTCCAGCTACGCGAGCGTCATTCCCGAACTGCTCAAGCGCGGCCTGAAGGTCGTCGCGCCGGCCGTCCCCAACCGCAGCCTGACCGGTGACGCGGCGTACATCGCCTCGGTCGTCCGGCAGATCGAGGGCCCGGTGATCCTGGTGGGCCACTCCTACGGCGGCGCCGTCATCACGGTCGCCGGTGTGGAGGACAACGTGCAGGCCCTGGTCTACCTCTCGGGCTACGCCCTGGAGGTCGGCGAGAGCCTCGGTGAGCTGCAGGGCCGCTTCCCCGACTCCGACCTGGCGGCGGCCCTGGTCTACACCCCCTTCCCCGTGGCGGGCTCGGACGCCCCGGGCACCGATGTGTCGGTCGTGGTGGACGAGTTCCCGTCGATCTTCGCTGCTGACGTCGACCCGGATCTCGCCAGAGTGCTCGCGGTCTCGCAGCGTCCCCTGGCCGCACAGGCCTTCGCCGACGCGGCTCCCGCCGCCGCCTGGAAGACCAAGCCGTCCTGGGGCCTGGTCTCCTCCTCCGACCGCACCATCAACCCCGACGTCGAGCGCTTCGGTTACGAGCGCGCCGGCATGACCACGGTCGAGGTCGACTCCTCCCACCTCGTCATGCTCGCCCACCCGGGGCGCGTCGTCGCCCTCATCGAGGAAGCCATCGAGGCGACGTCGAAGTAGCCGCTCCCGTTCGTCCGGCCCGGCTCCCGTGGACGCGCTGTCATCACCGCGCCCACGGGAGCCGGGTCCGCTTTCCCACCCCTCGGCCACCGAGGACGGCCGCTCGGTCCCGGTCTGTCCGCCCCATGTGTCCCGTCGGCCTTTCCTCTCCGTGCCGGTCGGAAGGACCGGTCGCGCACGGTGCGCTCGCGCACTGCGCGCGGTGCGTCCAGGGTCAAACCGCGCGGCTTCGCAGCCCATTCAATGGAGCGTGATCCGACCGAAGCGGCGCGTGGCGGATTTCCGCCGCCCGCCCGAAGAACGAGCGAGGAAAGAAGCACCATGCCGAATCATCTGCCCCGTACGCGTACCGGCCTGCTGGCCTCGGCGGTCGCGGCGGCCCTCGCCCTGACCGCCGCGGGCCCGGTGGCCGCGGCCGGCGCGGCCCCGCGACCCGATGTGCACTTCGTCGCGCACCTGGACATCACCGACGGGCAGCGACCGGAGAACATCACCCTGGAGCCCGGGGGCAGCGCCGTCGTCACCTTCGCCTACAGCCGGCAGGTCGCCCGGATCGGCCGCGACGGCACGGTCCGCGTCCTCGCCACCCTGCCCGAGCCGCCGGCCGGCTCCGTCACCCCGGCGCTCACCCAGCCGTTCCTCGGGGGTGTCGTCCGCACCGGCGACGGAACGCTGTACTTCGTCTACGCGACCGGCGGCAGCGACCTGACCGGTGTGTGGCGCCTGCGGCCCGGCGGCACCCCGCAGCGCATCGCCGCCCTCCCCGCCGGGGCCCTGCCCAACGGCCTCGCCCTGGACCGCGAGGAGCACCGGCTGTATGTCGCCGACTCGGTCCTCGGCACCGTCTGGCGTGTCCCGGTGAGCGGCGGCACTCCCGTCCGCTGGAGCACCGCGCCCGAGCTGGCGGCCGACGGCTTCCTCGGTGCCAACGGCATCAAGGTCCGCGACGGCGCGGTCTGGGTCTCGAACCTGGACCGGGGCACCGTGCTCCGTATCCCGGTCACCCGGCACGGCGCGGCCGGCCGGGCCGAGACCCGCGCCGAGGACCTCGTGGGCATCGACGACTTCGCGTTCACCGGGCGCGGGGACACGCTCCTCGCCGCCCTCAACGCGGACAACGAGGTGGCCCTGGTCAGGGCGGACGGCACCCACACCACCGTGCTGACCGGTGCCGACGGCATCGAGAACCCGACCTCGCTCGCCGTGCGGGGTACCGCCGCCTATGTCGCCAGCGGTGCCTACTTCACCGACGAGGACCCCAATCTGCTGGCCGCCCGCGTCGCCCCGCGCGAGTGAACGCACACCCGCGTCCCGCACCTCACACCGCACACACCGCACACACCGCACACATCGCCCAAGAGGAGAGCCCGATGAGTGAGCCCACCGCCGAACCGGCCACCGACGCACCGGAGCCGTTCGCCCCCGACTCGTTCCTGGTGGTCCCGGCGAGGAGCTTCGAGGACCTGCGCGTCGGCGAAGTGTTCCGCGCGCCCAGCCGCACCCTCACCGACGCGCACGCGGCGGCCTTCCAGACCGTCTCCGCCGACAACCACCCGGTGCACTACGACGCGGAGTGGGCCCGTCGGCACGGGCACTCCGCACCGGTCGTCCACGGCCTTCAGGTGCTCGCCTTCACCGCGCCGGGCGCCACCCTGTTCCCGCACTTCATCGGCGAGGTGTTCATCAGCTTCCTCGAACTGTCCTGCAGCTTCCTGAAGGAGGTGCACTCCGGGGACACCCTGTATCCGGCGCTCACCGTCACCGCCCTGGACCCGGACGGCGACAAGGGCGTCGTCACCACCGCGGCGACCGTCCACAACCAGCGCGGGGAGCTGGTGCTCTCGGGCCGGCACAAGTACCTGCTGCGCCGCGGGTGACAGGACGGAATCGGCCCGCCGTACCGGAGGGGCGTGGCCCGCGGGGGCGGGACGACGGGGAGGGCGCCGCAGTGGGGGTGTCTCCGCGTCGTCCCGTCCGCGCCGGGGCGGGAGGTCAGTGACCGGCGCGGCTGCGCGCGGCCTTGTCCAGCAGGTCGGCCACGGCGCGCGGGTCGCTCACGGTGACGGCGTGCGGGGCGTGGACGGTGACGGTGCGGGCCTTGGCGCGCGTGGCCATCCAGCGCTGTGCCCGTGGCGGGATGTTGCGGTCCTCGGTGGCGATCAGGTACCAGGTGGGCAGCGTCTTCCAGGCCGCCGCGGTGGCCTTCTCGTTCAACGCCGCGACCGTGATGGGGCGCTGTCCCGCGGCCATGGTGGCCGCGGTGGTGCGGGGCACCCCGGCCGCGAACTGATGACGGAACAGGTCCTGACGGATGAGCAGTTCCTCGCCGGTGCCCCCACCCGGCAGCGGGTACGTCCGGGTGACGGTGGTCTCGGCCAGGGAACTCCCCGGGTACTTGCCGCTCAGCTCCGCGGCGCTCTCCCCCACGTCCGGGACGAACGCCGCGATGTAGACGAGCCCCTCGACCTTGGCCGACCCGACCGCGGCGCGGCTGATGACGGAGCCGCCGTAGGAGTGGCCGGCGAGCAGGACGGGACCGTCGACGCCGTCCACGACACCGCGGAGGTAAGCGGCGTCGGCCGCCACCCCGCGCAGTGGGTTCGGCGGGACCATGACGCGGTGGCCCTGGCGCAGCAGCAGCCGGACCACGGGACTCCAGCTGGAGGCGTCCACGAAGGCGCCGTGCACCAGCACGATGGTGGGGAGGGCCGGCCGGGCGGCGGACGTGCGGTCGGCGGCCGGTGACGGGGCGGCCTGGGCGAGGCCGGCGGTGCCGAGGGCGGCGGCGCCGGCCATCATGGACGCGGTCAGGGTGCGGCGTGGGATCGGTGTGTTCATCGTGGTCTTCCTGCTCGTGGCGACCCGGTGGACGGGATCGTCCGAAGGGGCCGGGGGCTGCTCGCGGTGCTCGTCGCGGCGTCCTCGACGACAGCCACGGCCCGCTCGGTGGGGGTGTCGCGGGGTGTGGGGTGCCGGAGCGGGCGGCGGCGCGCCGGCGCCGTGGCCGCGCGCGGACGAACGGTGCGGTACCGACTCGTTCGCCGGTACCGAAGCCGCGGGTACGCACGTCAAGTTACCGACGAGCGAGGGCGGCACTTGTCCGCGTGCGCCCCGAGGCTTGCTTGTGAGCGCCGCGCCGGGGCGGGCCGGGCTCCTCTGAACGCCGCGGAAGGACCGGGCGCGGCTCAGTCACGCCGGGCGGTGAGCCGGGCGAGTCCGCTCTCGATGCCGGCGTGGGCCGTCTCGGTCCCCGGGGGCACCAGTTCCCAGGTGTCCCGCAGGAAGCGTTCGGTCTCCGACGCCGGCAGCTCGACCAGCGCGGCGCCCGCGCCGGGCCGCCGCAGGACGATGCGCAGGGTGTCGGGGAGGCACCCGTGGCGGGGGAAGACCAGGACGTCTCCCTCCCCGGCCGGCCGGCGCAGCCCCTCGGCGAGCAGGTCGCGGGCGAACACCCAGTCCACCGGTCCCGTCCCGGGCCGTCCCAGGGAGAGACGGACGGCGTACGGGTCCGCCCGGTCGTAGCGGAGCCGGGCGGGCAACGGCGCCCCGCGCCGGTCCGGGACGCTGACGACCGCCGTGACGGCGCGCAGGACCGGGGTGAGGTGCTGGCTCATGGGGTCTCCCGGGAGGAGGATCCGCGACTGCGGCTTGCCCGGAGACCCTAGGGACGCGTGGGCGCGTCCTTTGACGCTCAGCGCATGTGCCGTTGTCGCTGGACGAACGCTTCCCGGGGGGTTCCGCCGCGGGTGGCGGGAGGTGTGGAGGAGGAGGGCGGTGCCGCCGGTCCCATCGTGCGGACGGCGCCCTGTCGTGTCTCATGGGCGCACGGTTTCCGGCCGGGCGTGGCGGCCGGTGCCGGCGCACGGGGTCCATGGGCTCGGCATCGAGGTGCGGGACCCAGGTCCTGGAGGGCGACGGGCTCGGCGGCCTCGGCGGCTCGGCCGGGGAGCTGATCGACGACGAGGTGGGGGACGCGCGGGCGGGACGGCTGGTCGCGCCGGACGAGGGCAGCCGTACGAACACCGAGTCGGGCCTGTTCGCGTCCGGCCTGGGGCTGGACGGAGCCGGGTCGTCGGCGGAGGAAGCGGCCATGCACGTGATGCCCGGCCCGGAGCCGTACTGACGTCCCGTCGGCGGGCGCTTCGCGGCGCCGTGAGGGCTGTGGGTGCCGCGGGCGGGCCCGGCACCCCTGTCCGCGGCCCTGGCCGAACCTCGTGGGCGCCGCACCGCCCGACCCCGGCGGCGCCCCCCGCCTACCGGCTTGACCTGTGCTTTCACCGCGCCTCGTATGATCGGCCGGGCGGGCTCACGGGGAGTGCGGCCAACAGGAGAACCGGGGGGCGGTCATGGGAGGGGAAGCGTTCGGAGCCCTGTTGCGTGAGCTGCGACTGGCCGCGTCACTGACGATCGAGGGCCTGTCCGAGGCGTCCGGGGTGAGCGTCCGGGGCATCGGGGACCTGGAACGGGGGCGGCGGGCGGCTCCCCAGCGCCGTACGGTCGCCGCCCTCGCGGACGGCCTGCACCTGGACGACACGGAGCGGGAACGTCTGTTCGCATCCGCGCGCGGCGGGCGCCTCCCGATGTCCGCCGGTTCGGGGCTTCGGGCCCTGCCCCGGGGGGTCGACGACTTCGTGGGCCGCGGGGAGGAACTGACCCGGCTGACCGCCTACGCCGACCAGGCCGCCGCACGGAGCACCGGGGGTGAGTCCGGCACCACGGCCGGACCCCCGGTCGTGGTGACCGTCTCGGGGCCGCCCGGCACGGGCAAGACCACCCTCGCGCTGCACGCGGCGCACCGGCTCGCGGACCGGTTCCCGGACGGGCAACTGGTGGTGGACGCGCGGGGCACGGACGAGACACCGCCGGCACCGGAGGAGCTGATGCTCACCGTCCTCAAGGCGCTGTCGGTCTCCGACCGGGACCTGCTGGAGGCCGGACCGCGACGGCGCCCGGACCTGTACCGGCACCTCCTGGCCGAGCGGCGCTGCCTGCTGATCCTGGACAACGTGCGCGACGAGGCCCAGGTGCGCCCGCTGCTGCCGGGCGCCGGCGCGGGCATGGTCCTGGTGACCAGCAGACGGATGCTGACGGGACTGGACAGCGTGCGCCGGCTGCCGCTCGGTGAGCTGAGCGCCGAGGAGGCGGCCGTGTTGCTCTCCTCGCTCGTCGGGACCGATCGCGCGGCGGCCGACCCGGCCGCCCTCGCCGAGGTCGCCCGACGCTGCGGGCACCTGCCCCTGGCGCTGCGGGTGGCGGGCAACTGGCTGGCCACCCGCACCGGGTGGTCGGTACGCCGCCTGGCCGACCGGCTGGCGCAGGAGGAGCGGCGACTCGACGTGCTGACCGCCGGGGACGTCCGGGTGTCGGCTGCCTTCGACCTGTCCTACCGGCAGCTCCCTTCCGGTACGGCCCGCATGTTCCGGCTTCTGTCGCTGGTCCCGGGCCCGGACCTCGGCGTCGCCTGCGCCGCCGTGCTGACCGGCCAGGGCCTGTTCGACGCGGAGGACACCCTGGAGGAACTGGTCGAGGCCGGGTTGCTCGGCACCGACCGGGACCGCTACCGGCTGCACGATCTGCTGTGTGTGTACGCGCGGACCCTGCTGGCGGCGGAAGAAGAACCCGGCGCGGCCGACGCCGCGCGCGCGGCGATGCACCGGTGGCTGCTGGAGACCACCGTCGTCGCCGGCCGCTGGTACGAACCCGGCCACGGGGCCCCGCCCGCGTCCTGGCAGGGGACGGTCGACCTGTCCAGTGCCGAACGCGCGCGGGAGTGGCTGCAGGACGAGGGGCTCAACTGGCTGGCGGCCTTCCACGCCGCCGCGGCGGCGGGCGAGCACGCCACGGTGGTCGAGGTCGCCGAGTCGCTGCACTGGTTCTCGGACCAGTGGATCTTCTGGGGGCACTGGCCCGAGGTCTTCGCCACCGCCGTCGACGCCGCGCGGGCCCTGGGTGACCCCCTGCTCGAAGCCACCCAGCTCAACTACCACGCCTGGGCGCTGCTGGTCTGCGAGAGCCGGCACCACGACAGTCTCGCCCGGTCCGCGCAGGCCCTGGCCGCCGCGGAACGCGCGGGCGACCTGACCCAGCAGGCCTGGGCCCACGTGTACAGCGCCTGGGCGCACAACCTCCTGGACCAGTCGGAGCAGGCCATCGAGCACAACGAGCGCGCCGCCCGCCTGTTCGAGGCCGCCGGTGACCTCCACGGCTTCCTGCAGACCTTCCACAACCGGGCCCGCATCCTCACCCAGCAGCACCGCGACGAAGAGGCCATCGCGATCTACCGGGAGCTGCTGGACCGGCTGGAGGAGCACGAGGAACACCTCGAACCGCACATCGCCGAGCTGACCCGGCTCGGCGCCCACGAGGGCATCGGCCGGAGCTCCGGCCAGCTCGGCCGGTGGGAGGAGGCCGTCACCCACCTGGAGATCGCCGTCGACATCTGCCGCAAGGGCGGCAACACCGCCCTGGAGAGCCGCTATCTGACCAGGCTCGGCGAAGCACTGCTGGCCACCGGCAGGACCGCACCCGCGTACGAGGCTCTGCACCGCGTCCTTACCCTCGGTCCCGACGCCGACCCGGCGCACGTCGCCACCGCCCGGGACCGGCTGGACGCCCTCGACCCGCCCACCACGTGAGGGACGGACCTGCCGTGCCCGGTGCCGCACCGCCCCACCAGCCGCCAACCGGCCCCCCTCCCCGGGCCGCCCGGGGACGGCGGCTGTCCTGAGAGCCTGGGCTCCCGGCGCCGCCCGGGCCGGTGCTCCGCGCGCACACCCCTGTTCCGGCAGCGCACGCCGACCGCTCCCCCGCTCCCCGGCTTTCTGCCTGCTGTTCTGCCTCCCTTCTGCCTGGAGCCCGGCGGTGCCCCCTGATTGGCTGGGAAGCAGCGGGGCCCGGCCCGTGCCGTAAGGGGGAAGAGGAGAGTCAAGTGAGTCCGCTGCTGACGACGGATGCCGTTCCGGACCAGGACAAGCTCGACTACTGGCGCACGGTCGTCAGCAGCGCCCTGGTGCCGATGAGCGTCACACCGCAGGACGATCGCCGGTTCGCCGGCCGGATCGCCTCCGACCGCCTGGGCTACGTCAGGCTCTCCGCCGTCGAGGCCGACGCCCAGCGCACCACTCGTACCAGGGCGCACATCGCACGCTCCGGCGAGGCCCTGGTGGCCATCGGCATACAGATGCGGGGGAAGGCCCACTTCACCCAGGCCGGACAGCGCGCCACGGTCGGCGAGCGGCAGATGATCGTCTACGACACGGCCCGCCCGTACTCCGTGGAGTACCCGGAACGGTTCGCCGCCCGCATCCTGCACATCCCCCGCCGGAACCTGGGACTGCCCGACGACCGGATCGACCGGCTGTCCGGCACGGTCATCGACACGGCGGAAGGGACCGGCGCGCTGCTGGTGCCCTTCCTGGCGACCCTGGTCACCTCGACGCACATGTACTCCGCTGCCGTCGCGGGCCGGCTGGCCGGTCATGTCGTCGACCTCTTCGCCACCCTGGTGGCCGAGCACGGCCCGGCCGGCGGCCCCCGAGCGGACGGCGAGCACAACGCGCTGGCGGCACGGGTGCGCGCGTACATCGACCTCCACCTCGGGGACCCGGGGCTGTCGCCGAGGACCGTCGCGGCGGAGCACCACATCTCCGTCCGGTATCTGCACCGCGTTTTCGAGGCGGAGGGCGTCACCGTGAGCCGGCTCGTCCGTCAGCGCCGGCTGGAGAAGAGCGCCCGGGAACTGGCCGGTGCGAAAGGTGCCGTGCCGGTGGTCTCCGCCGTGGCCAAGCGGTGGGGTTTCGTCAGCCCGCCGCACTTCAGCCGCGTCTTCCGCGAGACGTTCGGTTACTCGCCGCTCGAATGGTGGGAACTGCACGCGTCCTGACGCCCGGGACGGCGGACGAGGCCGGCGGACCAGCGGGCGGAGCCTTCCCGTTCTGCCGGGAGAGCCGGTCGAGGTGGGCGCGCTGTGGTCGCCGTACGGTGGTCACCTCGCGCTCCCGACCGCCTCACGGATCACATCGGCCACCGTCGCCGGCCGGGAGACGGCCACGGCGTGTGAGGCGCCGTCCACCTCGATGGTGGTCGCGCCGGCCCGTTCGGCACCGAACCGCACCACCTCGGGGTTGATCGCCCGGTCCGCGCCGGCCACGAGGACCCAGGAGGGCCTGGTGCGCCAGGCGGCCGTCGTGGGTGCCTCGGTGAACACCGAGGCCGCGAGCGGCCGTTGGGTGGCGGCCAGCACTCGGGCGACGGCCGGGGAGACATCACCCGCCACGATCTCGCCGAACGCCTCCGGCGTCACACTCAGTTCGGTGGCCGCCTCCCCGCCGCCGACCGGACAGCTCCACCGTTGCAGGTGGTCCGCCAGGGCCGTGGGAGCGAAACGGTCCTGGAGCGCACCGAGGCTCTCCCCTTCCGCCGGGGCGTAGGCGGCCACGTAGACGAGTCCGACGACGTTCCCCACGGTCCCGGCGACGGTGATGACCGCACCGGCATAGGAGTGGCCCACCAGGACGACCGGACCGCTGATCTGGGCGATCCTGGAGGCCACGTAGGCCGCGTCGGCGGCCAGGCCGCGCAGCGGGTTCGCCACCGCGACGACGGACACGCCGGCCCGTTGCAGCTCATCGATGACGCCCAGCCAGCTCGCCGCGTCGGCGAAGGCACCGTGCACGAGGACCACGGTGGGGGAGGCAGAGGACATGGTGGTCCTGTTCCTTCTCAGACCGACCCGAGCGCGGTGCGGAGCACGGTGACGGCCTGGGTGATGGCGGCTTGGGCGGCGTGGGTCTCACGCAGGGCGTTGAGCATGACGAAGTCGTGGATGACGCCCTGGTAGCGGACGGCGGTGACGGGCACTCCCGCCCGGCGGAGCTTGCCCGCGTAGGCCTCACCCTCGTCGCGCAGGACGTCGGCCTCGGCGGTGATGATCAGCGCCGGCGGCAGACCGGTGAGCTGCTCGGTGGTGGCGCGCAGCGGAGAAGCGGTGATCTCCGCGCGCTGGTCCTCGTCGGTGGTGTACTGGTCCCAGAACCACCGCATGCCGTCGCGGCGCAGGAAGTAGCCCTCGGCGAACTGGTGGTAGGAGCCGGTGTCGAAGCTCGCGTCGGTGACCGGGTAGAACAGCACCTGCTGGACCAGCTGGATGCCGCCGCGTTCCTTGGCCATCAGGGTCAGGGCGGCGGTCATGTTGCCGCCGACGGAGTCCCCGGCCACAGCCAGCCGTGAACCGTCCAGGCCCTTGGCCGCGCCCTGCTGGACGATCCACTGGGCGACCGCGTAGTTCTGCTCGATGGCCACGGGGTAGCGGGCCTCGGGGGAGAGGTCGTACTCGGGGAAGACGACGGCCGCCTCGGCGCCGACGGCGAGTTCGCGGACCAGGCGGTCGTGGGTGTGCGCGTTGCCGAAGACCCAGCCCGCGCCGTGGATGTAGAGGATCACCGGCAGGGCACCGTCGGTGCCGACGGGCTTGACGATGCGGGCCCGGACGCTGCCCGTCGGGCCGCCCGGGACGGTGATCCACTCCTCGTCGACGTCCGGCTTGGCGATGTCGCCGGACTGCACGTCGTCGACTGCCTTGCGGCCCTCCGCCGGAGGCAGGTCGAACAGGTAGGGGGGATGGGCGGTGGCCTCGGCGAACGCGGCCGCGGCCGGCTCCAGGACGGGCTGAACCGGCTCGATGGTGTGGGACATTGCAGCTCCTCGTGGTGCGGGTGTCCGGGCGTCCCGGAGGGTGGGGGCGACGAAGGAGGCGGGGCGAAGGGGCCCGCCGTCGCGGGCCGCGCGGGCCCGTCGGATCAGGTTACGAACGCGTCGGCGCACGGACGGCACATCCGTGCACCGACGCCGGTCTCACAGCGCACGCGGGGACGCACCGTCCTGGTGCGCGCCGGAGACCGAGACCTGCCATTGACTGGGCGACAGGCCGTAGGTCTGGCGGAACAGCCGGCTGAAGTGCGAGGGGTTGGCGAAGCCCCAGGTCTGGGCGACGGCCGCGACCGTGCGCCGGCGGTTCCGTGAGCGGCCGAGGTCGAGGCGGCAGGCGGCCAGCCTGCGCTGCCGTACATAGGTGCCCACCGTCGTGCCGCCGGAGTGGAACAGCTTGTGCAGGTACCGGACGGAGATGTGGTGGGCCCGGGCGATGGAGTCGGGTGACAGGTCCGGGTCCATGAGATTCTCCTCGATGTGGGACCGGATCCTGACCATCAGGTCGTTGCCGACGTCGGACGCGGCCGACCGGTGGGGCTCCAGCAGGTCGGCCACGAGCAGGGCGATCAGGTCCACGGCGTTGAGCGCCAGCCGCCTGCCGGCCGCCGTGTCCCGCAGGTCGCTCTCGTTGGTCAGCGTGTCGAGGAAACCGGCGATCAGTCCCGGTATCCCGCCGGCCGCGTCGACCCGGACCTGCGACAGGTGCCGCAGGTCCGCCGGCGCGATGCCGAGCTGGGAGCAGGCGACGCGGAAGAAGACGAACCTCGGGTCATGGGAGAGCAGCAGGTGCTGCGGGGCGTCGAGCAGGACCATGTCGCCGAGGCCGAGGGAGGAGTGCGAGTCCTCGCCGGTATCCGTGTCCCGCGACCGGCATATCAGTCCGAGATACAGGAAGGCGTCGTCCGCTTCCCGTGACGTCCAGGGAAGTGTTCTGTAATTCCCGGAGTCGGCACCCCGGGTGACCCGATGAATGCGCTGCGCCGGGTTTTCGGGCATGCGTGAGATGACCGACCTGGTCATAGGAAACTCCAGTCGCGGACAAAGGAGAGACAGAGATAAGAAAGGAAGGGGTGAAAAAGGGAGGGGCAGAAGGGCGGGAAGCGGAGATCAGGGCTGCCCGGTCATCAGGGGTGCTCGGACAGGAAGGCGTCGACCACCTCGTTGAACGCGGCGGGGTTCTCCAGGAAGGGGAAGTGGCTGCAGGCCACGCCGGTGGGGAAGACATGCAGCCGCGCTCCGGGGACGCGGTCGGCTATGTAGCGCTGCGAGGCCGGGTCGACATGGCTTCCGTCGCAGGCCATCACCAGGGTCGGCACGTCCACGCGGGGCAGGACGTCCCGCCAGTCCTGTGCGCAGTGGTCGAAGAGCAGGGGGACACCGGCGTACGGCGGGGTGGATCGGACCTGCTCGGCGACGAAGGCGAGCAGGCCCGGGTCCGGGGTGCCGGAGAACATGCCGCGCACGAACTTCCAGCGCACCTGTTCACCGTCCGGCCCGGCCAGAGCGACGGCCAGTTCCAGCAAGCCGGCCACGTCGAAGATGGCGCCGCTTTCACGCTGTTCGCGGGCGCTCATCCAGGGCACGGCCGCCACGGCGGCGGGCTGGTCCACGGCGACGAACCGCCGGATCCGGCCGGTCCCCCACTGGTCGATGAAGCTCCACCACACGGACACCCCCATCGACCAGCCCAGTGCGTCGAAGCGTTTCAGCTCCAGGTGGTCGACCAGGTCCAGGACGTCCCGGGCCAGCCGGGCGATGCGGTAGCCGTGGCGGGGCTTCTCCGAGGTGCCGTGGCCCCGCAGGTCCAGGGTGACGACGCGGCGGCCGGTTCCGAGTCCGGACGCCTGGTGGCGGAACATCTCCTGCGTCTGTCCCCAGCCGTGCAGCATGAGCAGCGGGACGCCGTCCCCACCGCTGTCCCGATAGGTCAGCCGTACGCCGTCGTTCGTCGTCAGCTCGCCCGTGGTCATTCCCGTTCCCCCTGCCTCGTCCTGCCTGGCGCATCCGTCCCGGCCGCCGTTCGGGCGGTGGCCGATGCCGCGCGATCAGTGTCAGCGAGCGAGCCTCTCGGGCACCACCGCGCTCCGTAGGGATCGGCTCGCGAAAACCACGTCACTCTGTAGCGGTGGGGCCGGCTGTCCGCCGGGATCAGGCCGGTGCACGCCCAGGTGCGGCGCCGTCCGCTCGATCGCCGGGGCCGCCGCCTGCCGGTTCGAGGAGGCCGTGGAGGCGCAGGCCGAGGTGGAGGACGAGACGGTCGGCACCGTTGTCGAGGTCGAGTCCGGTGATCTCCTGCACCTGCCGCAACCGGTAGTACAAGGAAGTGCGGTGGATCCGGAGGGCCTCCGAGGTCCGCGGCACCGACCCCGCGTGCTCCAGGAAGGTGCCGAGCGTCTCCACCAGGCGCGGACCGCCGGGGGCGGCGAGGAGGGTGCGCAGGGCCTGCGGCAGCAAGGAGGCGTTCAGGACCCGGTCCGGCACGTGCAGCAGCACGCCGTACTCCCCCAGTTCCTCCCAGTGGCCGGCCCGGTCCAGGTGCGGCAGCCGGCGTGCGGCGCGGGCCCCGACGAGTGCCTGCTCGTAGGAGACCCAGGCATCGGCCACGCCCGGCTGGGCACCGCCGACTCCGACTACGGCGTCGATGTCCTCGCCGAGGAAGGTCTCCAGCGCTTCGAGGATGTCCCGCGACTGGTTGCGCAGGGCCTGCGGCTCCGGCGGCCGTTCGCCGAACCGCAGCAGCACGGCCCGGCCGGAGGTGACGGCGACGACGTCCCGGACCCACCGGCTGCGGCGAACCGACTCCAGGGCACCGCGCAACGCCGTCTCCACGTGTCCGGGCGGCTGGTGAGTACGTGTCACCTGGACCACGCTGACCTGCACATGCCGGGCTTCCGCGGCGCCACCGGTGGTCAGGAAGTGGTGCGCGGCGGCGGCCCGCGCGGTGGGGTCGGCGCCCACCAGGGCCAGCAGCTGTTCCCGCGCCTCCGCCTCCTCGGCGCGGCCCGCGAGCTGCTCCGCGTACATCTGGGCGGCGATGAGCCGGGCCCACTTGTCGATGTCGGCCGTCTCGCCGGCCGTCAGGTCCTTGTCGGGCGAGACGATCATGAGCAGGCCGAGCAGGTGACCGCGTTCGCGCAGCGGCACGCAGTAGCGGCTGCGGAGGCCCAGATCGTCACAGCCCTCGATGTATCCCGGTTTCGACCACTGCGCGACGCCCTGGCCGAGGACGAACCGGACGATCTCGTCGTCCGCGCGCCCCTGCAACAGGCTGCGCACGCGCACCGGATCGGCGTCGTCGAAATGCCGGCTGGAGTGGATCAAGCGGACCAGGGGGTCGTCCAGCACCACGGAACGCCGGAGTCTGCCGGCCAGTTCCTCCAAGAGCTCCTGCAGCACCTCGCTGCCCACCCGTGCCCGCCCCAGCCCGTCCGCCATACCGTTCCTTTCCTCGGTCCCTTCCTACAGGCAGTGGAAGCGGGACCCTGCCTTTCCTACAGCGTGAGGTAAGCCTCGGTGATCCCTGGGCTCCGTCGTCGGCATCCGGCCGGGGTGACTGCGCTGGCGGACAACATCCGTGCACGGACCGGCAAGCACGCCGTTCCGGCGCCGGTACCGGCGGTGACCGCGTGGGGTCTGGCGGCGGGTGCCCCCTGACGCGACGCCCCGTGCGTCCAGCGTCGAACCGGGCGGTCCTCGGAGGCCAAGAGCACGGCCGTACGGCCGCTGTGGGCGACGACGGCGTCTGCCGGACAGCGTGCTCTCCAGGGCAAGACCTCGTGCGTTCTGCGACAAGATTCCCGGTCGTGGGCCCGTAGCCTCGGCGGACCGGCGACACCGTCGGCACAGTTCGGGCTTCGCCCCCGCCCTCACCCGTAAGGAATTCTGGTGCGCCGGAATAACGACAGCTCACCCAGCACGCAGTTCGGGATCTTCAGCGTCGGGGACGTGACCACCGACCCGACCACCGGACGCACCCCGTCCGAGGGCGAGCGGATCAAGGCGATGGTCGCCATCGC
>NZ_JODT01000008.1 GCF_000720835.1 Streptomyces achromogenes subsp. achromogenes
TTCTCGATCCGATTTCCTCGGTGCTTTCCAGGTTCCCGCTCTCGCGTTTCCCTTTCCGGCGGTTCCGACTCTATCAGATCCTTTCGGCGTCTGATCCCCGGTCAGCGGGGTTTGTCTTCGCGGCTGTTGGGCCGTTCCGACGAGTGAGACTTTAGCGGATTCCCGGCCCCCGAGCTAATCGGGGGCCGCGCCCTTTCGAACGCGGATTCCTCATTTCGCAAATACGCACGCCAATGCAGTCGGCGCCGGAGCGTCGATGAGTGGGTGGTACTTGTGGAATGGCTGTCCGGGGACCGACCGGAGTCGGCGCTCACGTCGGACAACTCGGAGAACAGTACGGATCGGCGGGAGGCGTGTCAACTCACTGCCGTGGAGCCCTCCGGAGGCGTACGGTGGGCGACGTGATGACGCGTACGTGTACCCAGCTGTGGTGGGCCGCCTGACGGCGGCCGTACTCACGTATGCACTCGACGGCCGCCGCTTCGGCGGCCGTTCTCGTCTCTCCCTCCGGGTCTGAGGGGGCCGGCCGCAGGGGCGGCGGTCCCGACCAGAAGGTGGAGTGGACATGACCCGGGTTTTCAGCGGGATCCAGCCGACCGGGCACCTGACCCTCGGCAACTACCTGGGGGCCATGCGGCGCTGGGCCGAGGTGGACCAGCACCGGGCCGATTCGCTGTTCTGCGTGGTGGACCTGCACGCGCTGACCGTGGACCACGATCCGGCGCGGTTGCGCAGGCTCAGCCGGCAGACGACGACGCTGCTGCTGGCGGCCGGACTCGATCCCGAGGTGTGCACCCTGTTCCTGCAGAGCCATGTGGACGAGCACACGCGGCTGTCGTATCTGCTGGAGTGCGTGGCGACCGACGGCGAGATGCGGCGGATGATCCAGTACAAGGAGAAGGCCGCGAAGCAGCGGGAGCGCGGGGGGAGCCTGCGGCTGTCGCTGCTGACGTACCCGGTGCTGATGGCCGCGGACATCCTGGCGTACGGCGCGGACGAGGTGCCGGTCGGCGAGGACCAGACGCAGCACGTGGAGCTGGCCCGGGATGTGGCGGTGCGGTTCAACCAGCGCTACGGGCACACGTTCGCGGTGCCGCGGACGACGCTGCCGCCGGTGGCCGCGCGGGTGATGAACCTCCAGGACCCGACGCGGAAGATGGGGAAGTCGGACGAGTCGGGGGCCGGGGTCGTCTATCTGCTGGACGAGCCGGACGTGGTGCGCAAGAAGGTGCTGCGGGCCGTGACGGACAGCGGGCGGGAGGTCGTCTACGACCGGGGGGCGCGGCCGGGCCTCGCGAACCTGCTGGACATCCTCGCGGCGTGCGCGGGCGGGAGCCCCGAGTCGCTCGCGGCCGGTTACGACTCGTACGGCGCCTTGAAGAAGGACACCGCGGAGGCCGTGGTGGAGGTGCTGCGGCCGGTGCGGGACCGGCACCGGGAGCTGTGCGCCGATCCGGCGTACGTGGAGGGGGTGCTGCGGGACGGCGCGGAGAAGGCGCGGGCGCTGGCCCGGCCGACGGTCGACGCGGCCTACCGGGCGATCGGGCTGCTGCCGCCCGTGGCGGAGCCTCGCTGAGCGCTGCTCCTCGGAGGGTTTCTCCGGCCCGCGGGCGGCGGTGGGCCACCGCCGCCCGCGGGGCACGGGGCCGGTCAGTCCTTCTTGCCGGAGGCGAGTTCGCGGCTGCGGTCGCGGGCGGCTTCGAGGGCGGCGATGAGCGCGGCTCGTACGCCGTGGTTCTCCAGCTCGCGGATGGCGTTGATGGTGGTGCCGGCCGGGGAGGTGACGTTCTCCCGGAGCTTGACGGGGTGCTCGCCGCTGTCGCGGAGCATCACGGCGGCGCCGATCGCGGACTGGACGATGAGGTCGTGGGCCTTGTCGCGGGGCAGGCCGAGCAGGATGCCGGCGTCGGTCATGGCTTCGACCAGGTAGAAGAAGTAGGCCGGGCCGGAGCCGGACAGCGCGGTGCAGGCGTCCTGCTGGCTCTCGGGGACGCGCAGGGTCTTGCCGACACCGCCGAAGATCTCCTCGGCGTGCGCGAGGTGCTGCTCGGTGGCGTGGCTGCCGGCGGAGATGACCGACATGGCCTCGTCCACGAGGGCGGGGGTGTTGGTCATGACCCGGACGACGGGGGTGCCCGGCGCCAGGCGCTCCTCGAAGAAGGAGGTGGGGATGCCGGCGGCGCCGCTGATGACGAGGCGGTCGGCGGGCAGGTGCGGGGCGAGTTCGTCCAGGAGGGTGCCCATGTCCTGCGGCTTGACCGTGAGGATCAGGGTGTCGGCGGTCTTGGCGGCCTCGGTGTTGGTGACCGGGTTGACGCCGTGACGGGCGCGGAGTTCTTCGGCGCGTTCGGGGCGGCGGGCGGTGACCAGGAGGTCGGCCGGGGCCCAGCCGGCCCGGATCATTCCGCTGAGCAGGGCTTCGCCGATCTTGCCGGTGCCGAGGACTGCGACTTTCTGGCTCATGCGGATCAGTCTGGCACCGGGGTGCGCCGTGCGGGCCGGTTGTCCGGTGGGCGGAACGGCGGCGGGTCAGGGGGTGCGGGCGACGATGAGGAGGACGTCGTAGGTCTCCTCGACCATGCCGTCCGGGAAGACCTCCAGGAGGTGGGCTCGCTCCCGCTCCAGGAAGGCGGCCGTGCGTTCCTCGGGGGTGATGAGGAGGGCGGAGTGGGTGGCGATGTTGGCGAGGTGGGTGCCGATCGGTACCCGGCGACTCCAGCGGACCGTGCGGCGGGTGAAGTCCAGGCGTCCGCTGGGGTCGGCCTGTTCGACGCGTTCGCCGGCCTTGCGCTGTTCGGCGGCGATGTCGATGCCGAGGAAGCGGCCGGCCCGGCCGGCGGCCTCGGCGATCCAGTCGACGTCCAGGGCGTTGGTGTTCCACCACAGGGCCAGCGCGCCGTCCGGGCGCAGGACGCGGAGCGCCTCCGGCACCGAGCGCGCCGGGTCGGTCCAGTGCCAGGCCTGGGCGTAGGTGATCAGGTCGGCGGTGGCGTCGGCGAGGGGCAGGGCGTTGCCGTTGCCCCGGACGAGCGGGATGTGCGGCAGCGCGCGGCGGAACTCGGCGGCCATGCCCGCGCCGGGTTCGACGGCGAGGACGTCGGCGCCGCGGGCGTGCAGCAGGCTGCTGGCGATACCGGTGCCGGCGCCGACGTCCACGGCCTTGATGCCGGACAGGGGGCGGCCGGCCAGTTCCTCGACGGCGTCCAGGAGGGCGGGCGGATAGGAGGGCCGGTTCGCGGCGTACTGAGCGGCGACGGCGTCGAAGGAACCGGCCCGGGCGGCATGGCGGGCGCGCGGGCCGGCGGGCGGCGGCGGGTCGGCTGTCATGCGCTCAGGTCTACGGCATGACGGTGATCCCGGGAACCCCTCGCGGGCCGGGACGGGCGGACGACGGTGTGGTGCGTCGCCAGGGGCCCGGGCGGTCGTCCGCCACCCGGTCGCGGGCGATACCCGGGCCGGGAGCCGGTCCGCGTCCGGGCCGGGAACGCGCGGCCGGCAGCCGGGCGAGGAGCAGGTCCCGGCGCGCGGCCTGGCAGGGCGCGCGGTCGGTTCAGCGGCGGCGCTTCTTGCGGGGCGGGTTGCCGGTGCGGCGGGTGGTGCGGCGGGCGTGGGCCTCGCGGGCCCGCTCGTACTCCTCGCGGTGCAGTTTCTCGCCCGGTGCCTCGACGAGGGAGCGGACGAAGTAGGCGAGGAGGGAGCCGACGAAGCCGATGGCGAGCATTCCGCGCAGGGAGGCCTGGCGCTGCGGGTCGTGCCGCTTGCCGAAGCCCTCCCAGGTGTTGCGGAAGGCGAAGGCGCTGCAGATCGCGAACATCACGACGATGAGGACGCTCACGAAGGGGCCGGTGTCGGCGATCCGGATGCCCTGGTAGGCGAGGCGGAGCACCAGGCAGGAGACGGCCGCGGCGGCGAGGGAGCCGACGGCGACACCGGCGCGGCGGGCCGCGTAGCCGTTGTCGTGGCCGACCCAGGAGGTGCCGAAGAAGCGCAGGGGCTCGGGGCGGGGGCCGCCGTTCGGCTCGGTGTCGCCGGTGGAGCCCGCCGCGCTGTCCGGGGTGCCGGTTTCGTCGCTCACGGCACGATTATCGCCCCGGCCGTGGACGGCCTCCCGGCCGGGGCCCGGCCTGGTGCGCGCCGTCAGCCGCAGCGGGGGGCGATGTAGCCGTCGCTGCCGGTGTGGACGTAGGCGTCCGAGACGTACTCGCCGTTGTCGATGAGGTCCCAGATATTGGTCGTGCCGTAGGGGCCGGAGACCGTGGTGCCGGGGGTCTGGCAGTAGATCGGCAGGCGGACGCCCTCCGGGAGCACGCGGACCAGGTTGTACTGGGTGCCGGGGCCGCTGCGGACGTTCAGCCGGACGCCCGGGGCGACGGCGTAGGTGCGTACGGCCGCGGCCGCCTGCGTGGTCAGGCCGTCCTGGCCCTCGTCCACGCCCCCGGCCTCTTGTGTGTCGACAGACATGAAAGTGGTCCTCCCCCGTCGCTCGCGAACTCGGTGAGAGCCGGCGCGAAACGTGTGCGCGACTCGGGGGCAGACGCTAGCAAGCCGCCTCTGTCCCGTACGAGTCATCGACTAGGCTCCGTGCGTCGCGCGCACGGACGAACAGCACGGGGGTGGTCCATGGCGCCACAGCGCAACGCCGGAGCGGACGCGGAAGCGAACGTGGAAGCGAATGCGGAAGCGAATGCGGAAGCGGAACTTCCGGAATACGCCGGCCACTACCGGCTGGAGTCCTGCCTGGGCTCCGGCAGCATGGGGGTCGTCCACCTCGCCCGCAGCACCTCGGGGATGAAGCTCGCGGTGAAGGTCGTGCACGCGCAGTTCGCCCGGGATCCCGAGTTCAGGGGCCGTTTCCGGCAGGAGGTGGCCGCCGCCCGCCGGGTCAGCGGCGCCTTCACCGCGCCCGTCGTCGACGCCGACCCGGAGGCCGAGCGGCCCTGGATGGCCACCTTGCACATCCCCGGGCCGACCCTGTCGGAACACGTGAAGCGGAACGGCCCCATGGCCGCGGAGCAGTTGCGCCGACTGATGGCGGGGCTGGCCGAGGCACTGCGGGACATCCACCGGGTCGGGGTGGTCCACCGGGATCTGAAGCCCGGCAACGTGCTGCTCGCCGAGGACGGGCCGAAGGTCATCGACTTCGGGATCTCCCGGCCCAAGGACAGCGAACTGCGCACCGAGACGGGAAAGCTGATCGGCACCCCGCCGTTCATGGCGCCGGAGCAGTTCCGGCGGCCCCGCGAGGTGGGTCCGGCCGCCGATGTCTTCGCGCTGGGCTCGGTGATGGTGCACGCGGCCACCGGGCGCGGCCCGTTCGACTCCGACAGTCCCTACGTCGTCGCCTACCAGGTCGTCCACGACGAGCCCGATCTGACCGGTGTGCCGCCGGGGCTCGCGCCGCTGGTGCGGCGGTGCCTGGCCAAGGAGCCCGAGGACCGGCCCACACCGGACGAGCTGATGCGGGAACTGCGCTCGGTGGCGGCCTCGTACGACACCCAGGCGTTCATACCGGCGCAGCGGACGGGTGGGGACGGCCCCGTGCCGCTGTCCGGTTCCGTTCGTCCCGGGCGGCGCCCGGGGTGGCGGCTCGGGCGCCGGTGGACGGCGGGGCTGGCGGCGGTGCTCGGGCTGGCGCTGGCCGGAGGGCTCGCCGCGGTGTGGGGGGCCGGGCGAAACGATCAGGCTCCCCGGCGCGCGCCGGCCCTGACGGCGGCTTCCGGTGGCTGGGCGGCCCGGCCGGCGGTCGGCGGCGAGGGCATGCCGCAGTGCTCGTACGACTCCGGGAAGCTGTTCTGCGCGCGGCCGGGCGTCGTCTTCGCGCTCGGCGCGGCCGACGGGCGGCTGCTGTGGCGGCAGGCGGTGGACACCCGGGCCACGAGCGGTCCGCCGGTCGTCTCCGGCGGTCTGGTGCAGCCGTACACCGACGGCGGTCCCCGGCTCGCCGGGCTGGACCCGGCCACGGGCGAGGAGGTGTGGCGGCGCCGGCTGCCCGTGGGCACGACGGTGCGGTACGCCGGTGACACGGCCCTGCTCACCGGCGCCGACGGCACGGTCACCGGCGTGGACGGCGCCACCGGCCGTACCCGCTGGCACGGGGCCGTGCCCGGGCAGGGCGCCCCGTCCCTGGTCGCGTTCCCCGGCGGCCTGCCGGTCTACGCGACCCGGACGACCGCCGACGGCGGGCACACCCGGGTGACCGCCGTGGATCCGGCGAGCGGGCGGGTGCGATGGGACGTGCGGCTGCGCGGCTGGCTCAAGCCGGTCGGCGCGCGGGCGGCCGACGGGTCGGTGTTCTTCCTGGCGATGGACAGCGGCTACGGCGCCCGGGAGGTGGTCCGCTACACCCCCGCGACGGGCGCGACCCGGCGGGTGGCGCTGCCCGCCGTGCTGGACGGCGCGCACGCCACCGTGCGCGGGGACGTCGTCTACGTGCTGGCCACCGGCGGTTCCCTGGACGCCGTGGACGTGGCCGCGGGCAGGCGGCTGTGGCATCTGGAGACGTCGGTGAGCCGTGGTTCGCTGCCGGTCGCGCGGGACGGTCGGGTGTATCTGACCTCGGGCGACGGCCGGCTGCTCGCCGTGGACGCGGCGAAGGGACGGCTGGTGGGGCAGACGCCCGCGCGGCTGGGCGCCGACTCGGCGCAGGTCATGAGCACACCGCCCGCTCCGGTGCCCGTCGGCGGCCGGGTCTGCGCGACCGCGCCCGACGGCACGGTGTTCACCGTGGACGGCCGCGCGCCGGATACCTGGTGAGGCCGTGACCGACGGCGAAAGGGCCGCCTCCCGGTGGAGGCGGCCCTTGTCGGTCAGCGGTCAGCCGAGGCGGGAGACGTCGCGCACCGCGCCCTTGTCGGCGCTCGTGGCCATCGCGGCGTAGGCGCGCAGGGCGGCGGAGACCTTGCGGTCGCGGTTCTTCGGGGCGTAGACGCCGTTCAGGGCCTGCTCGCGGCGGGCCAGCTCGGCGTCGTCGACCAGCAGCTCGATCGTGCGGTTCGGGATGTCGATGCGGATGCGGTCGCCGTCCTGGACCAGGGCGATCGTGCCGCCGGAGGCCGCCTCGGGGGAGGCGTGGCCGATGGACAGGCCCGAGGTACCGCCGGAGAAGCGGCCGTCGGTGATCAGGGCGCAGGTCTTGCCGAGGCCCCGGCCCTTCAGGTACGAGGTCGGGTACAGCATCTCCTGCATGCCGGGGCCGCCCTTGGGGCCCTCGTAGCGGATGACGACGACGTCGCCGTCCTTGACCTCCTGGGTGAGGATCCGCTGGACGGCCTCCTCCTGGGACTCGCAGACGACCGCCGGGCCCTCGAAGGTCCAGATCGACTCGTCCACGCCGGCGGTCTTCACCACGCAGCCGTCGACCGCGAGGTTGCCGCGCAGCACCGCCAGGCCGCCGTCCTTGGAGTACGCGTGCTCGGCGGAGCGGATGCAGCCGTTCTCCGCGTCCTCGTCGAGGGCCTCCCAGCGCTCGGACTGGGAGAAGGCCTCGGCGGAGCGGACGCAGCCGGGTGCCGCGTGCCACAGCTCGACCGCCTCGGGCGAGGGCGAGCCGCCGCGGACGTCCCAGGTCTTCAGCCAGTCGGCCAGGGACGGGCTGTGCACGGCGTGCACGTCCTCGTTGAGCAGGCCGGCCCGGTGCAGCTCGCCCAGCAGGGCCGGGATGCCGCCGGCGCGGTGCACGTCCTCCATGTAGTACGTGCGGTCCTTGGCGACGTTCGGGGCGACCTTCGCCAGGCAGGGCACGCGGCGGGAGACGGCGTCGATCTCGTCCAGGCCGAACGGGACGCCCGCCTCCTGGGCGGCGGCCAGCAGGTGCAGGATCGTGTTGGTGGAGCCGCCCATCGCGATGTCCAGGGCCATGGCGTTCTCGAAGGCCTGGAAGGTGGCGATGTTGCGGGGCAGGACGGTGTCGTCGTCCTGCTCGTAGTAGCGGCGGGTGAGGTCCATGACCGTGCGGGCCGCGTTCTCGTACAGGGCGCGGCGGGCGGTGTGGGTGGCGAGGACCGAGCCGTTGCCCGGCAGGGACAGGCCGATGGCCTCGGTCAGGCAGTTCATCGAGTTGGCGGTGAACATGCCGGAACAGCTGCCGCAGGTCGGGCAGGCGTTCTCCTCGATGCGGAGGATGTCCTCGTCGGAGATCTTGTCGTTGACGGCGTCGGAGATCGCGTCGACCAGGTCGAGCGTGCGGACCGTGCCGTCGACCAGGGTGGCGCGGCCGGACTCCATGGGGCCGCCGGAGACGAACACCGTCGGGATGTTCAGGCGCAGGGCCGCCATCAGCATGCCCGGGGTGATCTTGTCGCAGTTGGAGATGCAGACCAGGGCGTCGGCGCAGTGCGCCTCGACCATGTACTCGACCGAGTCCGCGATCAGGTCGCGCGACGGCAGGGAGTACAGCATGCCGCCGTGGCCCATGGCGATGCCGTCGTCGACCGCGATCGTGTTGAACTCGCGCGGGATGCCCCCGGCCTCCCTGATCGCCTCGCTGACGATCCGGCCCACCGGCTGGAGGTGGGTGTGGCCGGGCACGAACTCGGTGAAGGAGTTCGCCACGGCGATGATCGGCTTCCGGCCGATGTCCGCACCGGGTACACCGGAGGCGCGCATAAGGGCGCGGGCACCCGCCATGTTGCGACCGTGGGTGACTGTGCGGGACCTCAGCTCGGGCATCGTCGCTCGCTCCTTCAGACGGGTGTGCCTGCTGTCGAGCGTACGCCGCTCATCCAGCTGGCGGGACGAGGTGTCCGCATCCCGGGACACCTGTTTCACCGGCGCCACAGCCGGACGATTCCTTACGGCGCCGTCAGGTGGGTCTGTACGACGGGTGCGACGCGGGCGATGATCTGCTCCAGGTCCGCCGACGCCAGCGGCTCCAGCCGGATCACGTACCGCAGCATGGCACAGCCGACCAGCTGGGCGGCGGCCAGTTCGGCGCGCAGTTCCGCGTCCGGAAGCTCCAGCCGGGCGGCGATGCGGCGCATCAGCTGGGCGGCGACCAGGCGGCGGAGGACGGCGGCGGCCGTGTCGTTGTCGACGGCCGAACGCACGACGGCCAGCAGCGGGGCCCGGGTGGCGGGGTCCTCCCAGATGCCGAGCACGAACCGGGTCAGCCGCTCGCCGACCTCGTCCGCCGGGCCCTCGGCGACCGCGTCGGGCGCGTCCAGCGCGGGGGCGAAGGCCACCTCGATCGCCGCCGCGAAGACCTGCTCCTTGGTGCCGAAGTAGTGGTGCACCAGCGCGGAGTCCACCCCGGCGGCCTTGGCGATGCCGCGTACGGACGTCTTCTCGTACCCGCGCGCGGAGAACTCCTCGCGGGCGGCGGCGAGGATACGGTCCCGGGTGCCGGCGGACTCGGTACGCGGGGGGCGGCCGCGACGGCGGGCGGGGGGCCGGGGGGCGGCGGTGTCCGTGGCCGGGGGGCGGGGAGCGTCGTTGTCCGTCGCGTCGTTGTCCGTCGCCGGAGGGTGGGGCGGGGTCATCGGCGGGGCACCCGTACGGCTGCCGCGCTCAGGTGGGCGCGGGTGAAGGCCAGGGCCTCGGCGAGGTCGGCCTCGCGCTCGGCGCCGGACATCGCGCGCCGGGTGTTGACCTCGATCACCACATGGCCGTCGAAGCCGGTGCGCACCAGGCGTTCCAGCAATTCGGCGCAGGGCTGGGTGCCACGGCCGGGCACCAGGTGCTCGTCCTTCGCCGAGCCCCGGCCGTCGGCGAGGTGGACGTGCCCGAGCCGGTCGCCCATGCGCTCGACCATGTCCAGGGCGTCGGTGCGGGCCGTCGCCGTGTGGCTGAGGTCGATCGTGAAGTGGCGGTAGTCGTCGTGGGTGACGTCCCAGTCGGGGGCGTAGGCGAGCATCTCGCGGTCGCGGTAGCGCCAGGGGTACATGTTCTCGACGGCGAACCGCACGTCCGTCTCGTCCGCCATCCGCCAGATGCCCTCGACGAAGCCCCGGGCGTACTGCCGCTGCCAGCGGAACGGCGGGTGGACGACGACGGTGGAGGCACCGAGCTTCTCCGCCGCCGCCCGGGCCCGGCGCAGCTTCGTCCAGGGGTCGGTGGTCCACACCCGCTGGGTGATCAGCAGACAGGGGGCGTGCACGGCCAGGACGGGAACGCCGTGGTAGTCCGACAGGCGGCGCAGGGCCTCGATGTCCTGGCTCACCGGGTCGGTCCACACCATGACTTCGACACCGTCGTAACCGAGGCGCGCGGCGATCTCGAAGGCCGTCGCCGTGGACTCCGGGTAGACGGAGGCGGTCGAGAGCGCGATGCGCACGTCCGTTGGTTCAGCCACGCTCGTCACCTTACGGCGTCGGGAGGCCCGGATGCCGGGTGCCCGTTCGCCGTTGTGACGTTCGCCATTTGCGCGGGTGCGGGTGCGTCGTGACCGGCCGCGACCATGTGGCGCAGCCGCGTACCGGTACGGCTCCGCGGCGCTTGGCAGACGCTAGGCGGAGCCCATGTGGTCGAGGCGCCGCAGGATCACGCCCTCCCGCAGGGCCCACGGACAGATCTCCAGCCTCTCCACGTCGAAGAGGTCCATCGCGCCCTCGGCCACCAGGGCGCCCGCGAGCAACTGGCCGGCCCTGCCCTCCGACACCCCGGGGAGTCCGGCGCGCTGGGCGGCGGTCATGCCCGCGAGTTTCGGGACCCAGGCCTCCAGGGACTGGCGTTTGAGTTCCCGCTGGACGTAGAGGCCGTCGGTGCTGCGGGCGGCGCCGGCGATGCGGGCGAGCTGCTTGAAGGTCTTGGAGGTGGCCACCACGTGGTCGGGGGCGCCGAAGCGGGCGAACTCGCCGACCGTGCGGGCGATCTCGGTGCGGACGTGGCGGCGCAGGGCGCGGACGTCCTCCGGGGCGGGCGGGTCGCCGGGCAGCCAGCCGGCGGTGAGGCGGCCGGCGCCGAGCGGCAGGGAGACCGCCGCGTCCGGCTCCTCGTCGATGCCGTAGGCGATCTCCAGGGAGCCGCCGCCGATGTCGAGCACCAGCAGCTTTCCGGCGGACCAGCCGAACCAGCGGCGTACGGCGAGGAAGGTGAGCCGGGCCTCCTCGGCGCCGCTGAGGACCTGGAGCCGTACGCCGGTCTTGTCGGCCACGCGCTTGAGCACGTCGTCGGCGTTGCCGGCCTCGCGGACGGCGGAGGTCGCGAACGGCAGCAGGTCCTCGACGCCCTTGTCCTCGGCGGCTTGGAGCGCGTCCTGTACGACGTCGATCAGCCTGTCTATGCCGTCGTCGCCGATGGCGCCGCTGTCGTCGAGGAGCTGGGCGAGCCGGAGTTCGACCTTGTGGGAGTGCGCGGGCAGCGGGCGCGCGCCGGGGTGGGCGTCCACCACCAGCAAGTGCACCGTGTTCGAACCCACATCCAGGACACCGAGTCTCATATACGGAACGCTACTGCCAGAGTGAGCGTCCTCGGTGTTCCCGGTGGTCCCCGGCCACTTACCCTGGACGGGTGCCAAAGACGAAAAAGGCCAAGTCCGACAAGACTGGCAAGGCCGACAAGGCGGGCAAGAAGCTCAAGTCCGCCGTGGCTCCCGAGGAGGCGAGGGTGAGCGACGAGAAGGGGCTCGACTTCGCCCGCGCCTGGGTGGAGTTCCCGGACCCGGCGGACGACGAGCAGGTCTTCCGGTGCGACCTGACCTGGCTGACCTCCCGCTGGAACTGCATCTTCGGCAGCGGCTGCCAGGGCATCCAGGCGGGCCGCGCCGACGACGGGTGCTGCTCGCTGGGCGCGCACTTCTCCGACGAGGACGACGAGAAGCGGGTCGCCGAGCACGTGGCGCGGCTCACCCCGGAGATCTGGCAGCACCACGACGAGGGCACGCGCGGCGGCTGGATCTCCGAGGACGAGGAGGGCTCCCGGCAGACGCGGCCGTTCCAGGGCTCGTGCATCTTCCAGAACCGGCCGGGGTTCGCGGGCGGCGCGGGCTGCTCGCTGCACATCCTGGCCCTCAAGGAGGGCCGGGAGCCGCTGGAGACCAAGCCGGACGTGTGCTGGCAGCTGCCCATCCGGCGGACGTACGACTGGATCGACCGTCCGGACGACACGCGCGTGCTCCAGGTGTCCATCGGCGAGTACGACCGCCGGGGCTGGGGACCGGGCGGCCACGACCTGCACTGGTGGTGCACCTCGGCGACCTCGGCCCACGGGGCGGGCGAGCCGGTCTACGTCTCCTACCGCGCCGAACTGACGGAACTGATGGGCAAGGCCGGCTACGACCGCCTGGTGGAACTGTGCGAACAGCGCCTGGCATCCCAGCTCCCGCTGGTGGCACCGCATCCTGCGGATCCGGCTGGCTGATTCGCGCGAGCCATTGCCGCGGGGGCGGTGGGCCGGTCCCGGGGGCGGGCGAGTACGCCCGTCCCGAGGGCGGGCGAGTACACCCTTCGCCCACCCGCCTGCCCCCGCCGCCCGTGTGCACCCGCCCCTAACTCCCCGCAGGACTCGGTGTCTCCGTTCCGGGTGCGGTCGGGGCCGGGGTCTCCGGGGTGGACGGGGGCGGGCTCGACGGGGGCGGGGTCGGGTCCGGGGGTGGGGAGGAGCTCGCCGGTGGCGGGGTGGCGGGTGCGGACGGGGCCGGAGAGGGCGGTGCGGACGACGGGCCCGGGGCCGGGCGGGACGGTGCCGTGCCGTAGCCGTCGATGGAGACCACCGCGCCCGCCGGGGCCACCGCCACGCGCGCGTGCCAGGGGCCGGACGGCTCGCGGAGGTGATCGACGTACACCTTGACCGTCAGCGTCCGGCCCGGGGCGAGGGTCCCCGAGGACCGGCTGAAGTACAGCCACGCGGCCGAGGTGGAGACCGACCAGCGGATGTCGGACGCGCCGGAGGACGCCGTGAGGGTGATCAGCGTGGTGTCGCCGTCGTTCGCCGCGCCGACCGTCAGCCGTGCCGCGTCCCCGCGCCCCGGTCCGCCGACGCTCACGACCTGCACGGAGACGTCCGCCTTGCCGTCGCTGCGGATGCGCGGGCCCGCCTTGGCCCTGCTGCTCCCGGCGTTCTCGTAGGTACCGGCCGGGCCGTCGCCGAGCACGTCGGGGCCCTGTGCCTCGCGCGCGGTCGCGGACGGGCCGTCGCCCTCCCCGGCCGGCCCGCCCCGGTACGCGGCCCACAGCGCCAGGACGGGCGCCGCGACGACCGTGGCGACCACCGTCGTCGTGACGGCCCGCGCCCGCATCCGCTCCCGGCGGGCCGCCCGGTCCTTGGGGCCCATCGGGAAGCCACGCCGGTCGAACCGGGGTACGGCGGCGCCCCGCGCGCGCGGCTGGTGCGCCAGGGCCATGTGGAGGGCCGCGCGCGGGGCCTGGAGGACAGGCAGTTCGGCGGGGGTGACCATGGCACCGGGCCAGCGGCCGGGGACCGCGCGCTCGGCGGTACGACGGCAGCGCGGACAGTCGTCCACGTGCCGGACCAGCTCCCGGCGCAGGGCGGCGCCCAGGACCAGCCGGCCGTCGCCGGCGAGGTGGGTCACGCCGGGGCAGCCGCCCGCCTCCACGACGGCGAGGGCCGCGCGAGTGCGCTCGACCTCGCAGGCGGCGGAGGCGAGCAGTTCGCGCGCGGCGGCGGGCTGCATGCCGAGGACGGCGGCGACCTCGTGGGCGGGGAGGTGGTGGCGGACGGCGAGCTCCAGGGCCTCGCGCTGCTCGGGAGTGGTCCCGGCCGCCTCCGGCCAGGCCAGCAGGGCGAGTTCGCGGTGCCGCCGCTCCTCGGCCTCCGGTGCGGCAGCCGCCTGCGGGACACCGTTCCCGTCCCCTCTTCCGCTGCCTCTCCCCACGCTTCTGCCGGCACCGGCATCGACCCCGGCCCCTCTCCCCGCGCCCCTCTCCGCTCCGCCCCGGCCCGCCGCGTGCGCGCCCTGGCGTCTCTGTTTCGGCTCGGCCAGTTTGCGCAGGCACGACCAGCGGGACAGGGCGTACAGCCAGGCTCTGAGGTCGTCGGCGGAGCCGGGGAGGCGGTGGCCGCGCCGTTCGGCCACCGTGAGGGCGTCGGCTAGGGCGGCGGTGGCCGCGTCGTGGTCGCACAGCACCGACAGGCAGTAGGTGAACAGGCCGTCCAGATACGGCTCGTAGCGAGCCGGCGTGCGCTGGGCGATGGCGCGCGCGGCGGCACGGTCCCGCGCCTCACGGGTGTCACGTGCCTGTCGAGCCTCTTGGGCCTCGCGAGCTTGTCCAGCCTCACGTGCCTCTCGTCGTGCGTCACACGCCTCGCTGTGCGCCTGGCGCGCCCCCGTCGTGCGGGTGGTGGTCTCCGGGCTGCTGCTCATCACCCGTGCGACCGTAGGCGCCGGTGGAGTGCCCGTTCCGGAACCTTGAGCAGTTTTAATCCATACGGGTGAAACGATCCCTCATAAGGGGACAGGAAGGCTTTGTTCCACGGCCGGACCCGGTAGGGAACGGCCGGGAATTGATCGCTACCGCCGCGTTGTCAGTGCCGCGGGCTACGGTTTGCGCATGGCTGCCCGTACCAAGACCACCAAGGACCGCCCGTCGTACCGCTGCACGGAGTGCGGCTGGCAGACGGCCAAGTGGCTCGGCCGCTGCCCCGAATGCCAGGCGTGGGGCACGGTCGAGGAGTACGGCGCGCCCGCGGTCCGCACGACGGCGCCGGGCCGGGTGAGCACCTCGGCGCTGCCCATCGGGCAGGTCGACGGCCGGCAGGCCACCGCCCGCTCCACCGGCGTGCCCGAGCTGGACCGGGTGCTCGGCGGCGGTCTCGTGCCCGGCGCGGTGGTGCTGCTCGCGGGCGAGCCGGGCGTCGGCAAGTCCACGCTGCTGCTGGACGTGGCCGCCAAGTCGGCGAGCGCCGAGCACCGCACCCTCTATGTCACCGGCGAGGAGTCCGCGAGCCAGGTGCGGCTGCGCGCCGACCGCATCGGCGCCCTGGACGACCATCTGTACCTGGCCGCGGAGACCGACCTGGCCGCCGTCCTCGGCCACCTGGACGAGGTCAAGCCGTCCCTGCTGATCCTCGACTCGGTGCAGACGGTCGCCTCGCCGGAGATCGACGGCGCGCCCGGCGGCATGGCGCAGGTCCGGGAGGTGGCCGGCGCCCTGATCCGCGCCTCCAAGGAGCGCGGCATGTCCACGCTGCTGGTGGGCCACGTCACCAAGGACGGCGCCATCGCCGGCCCGCGCCTCCTGGAACACCTGGTGGACGTCGTCCTGAGCTTCGAGGGCGACCGGCACGCGCGCCTGCGCCTGGTGCGGGGTGTGAAGAACCGGTACGGGGCGACGGACGAGGTCGGCTGCTTCGAGCTGCACGACGAGGGCATCGTGGGCCTCGCCGACCCCAGCGGCCTGTTCCTGACCCGCCGCGCCGAGCCGGTGCCGGGCACCTGCCTGACCGTCACCCTGGAGGGCCGCCGTCCGCTGGTGGCCGAGGTGCAGGCGCTGACCGTGGACTCGCAGATCCCCTCTCCCCGGCGTACGACGTCCGGCCTGGAGACCTCGCGGGTGTCGATGATGCTCGCCGTCCTGGAGCAGCGCGGCCGGATCAGCGCGCTCGGCAAGCGGGACATCTACTCCGCGACGGTCGGCGGGGTGAAGCTGTCGGAGCCCGCCGCCGACCTCGCCGTGGCGCTCGCCCTGGCCTCCGCCGCCAGCGACACCCCGCTGCCGAAGAACCTGGTGGCGATCGGTGAGGTGGGCCTGGCCGGGGAGGTCAGACGGGTCACGGGGGTGCAGCGCAGGCTCGCCGAGGCGCACCGGCTGGGCTTCACGCACGCCCTCGTGCCGTCCGACCCGGGGAAGGTGCCGCCCGGTATGAAGGTGCTGGAGGTCGCCGACATAGGGGACGCGCTGCGGGTTCTGCCGCGCTCCCGTCGCCGAGAGGCCCCACGGGAGGCGGAGGAGCGCCGGTAGACTTTGCCCTGGTCTCGCCCGTCCGTACGAACCGAGTGCGGGTACGGGGGCGCGTCAGAACCTGCGACCGGAGGAGTGCAGTGGCAGCCAACGACCGGGCAGCGGCTCCCGGCAAGTCCGGTGGGAGTGCCGGTTCCGACGGTCTGATGCGCGCCTCGCTGAGCGCCGTGGCGCCGGGCACGCCCCTGCGGGACGGTCTGGAGCGGGTGCTGCGCGGCAACACCGGCGGTCTCATCGTCCTCGGCTCGGACAAGACGGTCGAGGCGATGTGCACGGGCGGGTTCGTGCTGGACGTCGAGTTCACGGCCACCCGGCTGCGGGAGCTGTGCAAGCTGGACGGCGGCATCGTGCTGTCGTCGGACCTGTCGAAGATCCTGCGCGCGGGCGTCCAGCTGGTGCCGGACCCGACGATCCCCACGGAGGAGACGGGCACGCGGCACCGCACGGCGGACCGGGTGAGCAAGCAGGTCGGCTTCCCGGTGGTCTCGGTCTCCCAGTCGATGCGGCTGATCGCCCTGTACGTGGACGGTCAGCGGCGCGTCCTGGAGGACTCGGCGGCGATCCTCTCCCGCGCGAACCAGGCGCTGGCGACCCTGGAGCGGTACAAGCTGCGGCTGGACGAGGTCGCGGGCACCCTGTCGGCGCTGGAGATCGAGGACCTGGTGACGGTCCGGGACGTCTCGGCGGTCGCGCAGCGGCTGGAGATGGTCCGCCGGATCGCCACCGAGATCGCCGAGTACGTGGTCGAGCTGGGCACCGACGGCCGGCTTCTCGCGCTCCAGCTGGAGGAGTTGATCGCGGGGGTCGAGCCGGACCGCGAGCTGGTCGTCCGCGACTACGTGCCCGAGCCGACGGCGAAGCGGTCCCGCACGGTCGAGGAGGCGCTGGCCGAGCTGGACGCGCTGACCCACGCGGAGCTGCTGGAGATGGGCACGGTGGCGCGTGCGCTGGGCTACACCGCGTCGCCCGAGTCGCTCGACTCGGCGGTCTCGCCGCGTGGCTTCCGGCTGCTGGCGAAAGTGCCGCGGCTGCCGGGCGCGATCATCGACCGGCTGGTGGAGCACTTCGGGGGCCTGCAGAAGCTGCTGGCCGCGAGCGTGGACGACCTGCAGACCGTGGACGGCGTGGGCGAGGCGCGGGCGCGCAGCGTACGGGAGGGGCTGTCGCGGCTGGCCGAGTCGTCGATCCTGGAGCGGTACGTCTGAGGTTTCGGCCGGGCGCCTGAGAGATCGGGTCCGCCGGTCGCTTGGCGGCTGCGGGTGCGTTGTGGTTGCTCGCGCCCACGCGGCGGAGCCGCATGTTGTCACGGCCCCGCGCCCCTTCGGGACGCCGTCAGTCCGCCGACAGGACGAACGACGCCTGAAGTTCGCCGTGGCCGGGGGTCTTGGCCTCCAGCAGGTACGTGCCGGGCTTGGCCGGGCCGCCGGTCGGGGTGCCGCAGTGGGGGGCGCTCGGCTTGCGGTCCCACTTGACGGTGTAGGTGACGCTCTGGCCGGCCGGCACCCGGAAGGCCAGGCTGCCCGGGCCCTTGACGCAGTCGTCCGAGGACCAGAAGGTGTCGTCGCCGTCCGCCGGGGTGATCGTCAACACCGCGTGGTCCGGGCCGAGATCGACCTTGCAGTCCGCCGACGAGCCGTTCTTCGCGGTGAGTTCGAAGGTCGGCGTCTGGTCCGGCGAGTAGGAGTTGCGTACGCTGCGCAGGCCCAACTCCACCGCGCCGGACGGGCAGTCGGGCAGCGTGGAGGATCCGGGGAGCGCGTCGCCCGCGGCGACGGCGGCACCGGGGCCCGCACCCGCGCCGGAGGAACCGGCCGTGCCGGAGGAACCACCGGCGCCGGACGAGCCGCCGGAGCTCCCGGCCGACCCGGCCGACCCGGTCGCGCCGCCGCCGGAGCCCCCGGATCCCGTGCCGCCGCCGGTGCCGTCGCCGCCCGACTCGTCGCGTCCGCCGGGGTGTTGGCTGATCGCGGGGCCGGACTGGCCCGGTCCGGGCGTGATGACGTGCGTGGGGTTCTTGCCGTCGGACCCGGCGGTGTCCTTCTTGCCGCCCCCGCCACCGGTGGTGACGATCAGCGTGATCACGAGCGCCAACAGGGCGACCACGGACAGCAGTACGACCCTCCGACGCCAGTAGATGGAGGAGGGAAGCGGCCCGACCGGATTGCGCAGAGATCCCACGCGCAAACTGTACGAGAGATCGTCGCGCTCGCTCGCGTCACCCGCCGTGCCCGCGCCAACTTTTCCGGATCATCATTTCGGTAACTGCGTTGGAAGGCACGGTTCTTCATGTTCCGCCACGCTCGGTGACCGCGCCCTCACGCACGACGCCCGGCCACCCGTGGCAGGATCGAAGGGCCATGACTGAGAAGCTCCACGCCCCCGTGATCGCCTGGTTCGACGCCCATGCCCGTGACCTCCCCTGGCGCCGCCCGGAGGCGGGCCCGTGGGGCGTGATGGTCAGCGAGTTCATGCTCCAGCAGACCCCGGTGAACCGGGTCCTGCCCGTCTACGAGGAATGGCTGGCCCGCTGGCCGCGCCCCGCCGACCTGGCGAAGGAGGCGCCGGGCGAGGCGGTGCGCGCCTGGGGCCGGCTCGGCTACCCGCGCCGCGCCCTGCGGTTGCACGGCGCCGCGGTCGCCATAACGGAGCGGCACGGCGGGGACGTGCCGACGGACCACGCGCAGTTGCTGGCGCTGCCCGGGATCGGGGAGTACACGGCGGCGGCCGTCGCCTCGTTCGCGTACGGGCAGCGGCACGCGGTGCTGGACACCAATGTGCGGCGGGTGATCGCGCGGGCGGTGACCGGGGTGCAGTACCCGCCGAACGCGACCACGGCCGCCGAGCGGCGCCTGGCGCGGGAGCTGCTGCCCGCGGACGAGCGGACCGCCGCGCGCTGGGCCGCCGCCTCCATGGAGCTGGGCGCGCTGGTGTGCACGGCGAAGAACGAGGGGTGCGGGCGGTGCCCGATCGCCGGGCAGTGCGCCTGGCGGCTGGCGGGCAAGCCGGAGCACTCCGGGCCGCCGCGGCGCGGGCAGACGTACGCCGGTACGGACCGGCAGGTGCGCGGCAAGCTGCTGGCCGTGCTGCGGGAGGCGCATGTGCCGGTGCCGCAGGCGGTGCTGGACCGGGTGTGGCACGAGCCGGTGCAGCGGGCCCGCGCGCTGGACGGGCTGGTGGCGGACGGGCTGGTGGAGCCGCTGCCCGGCGGTCTGTACCGGCTGCCGCTGGGCTGACGCACAGCCGAGCCACAGTGCCGACGGCGTCCGTTACGAAGGATCCGATACGGCAAAGCCTCCCATAATCGGGCGTAACTCCCGTGCGCTCTACCCCGTTGCGGCTTCCGTTACACAACCGACGGATAGCCGATTGCCGGCCGCAGGCTGGTCCGCACAGCCCCGTGACAACCGATCCGTAGCTTCTTCTCCGTGCCCGGCGGACCACCGGGCGCGGAGAACAGCGGGACTTCCGGCACGAGCCGGAGGCGCGACGGGGAACGGGAGGCGATTGATCATGGCGCAGGGCGAGGTGCTCGAATTCGAGGAGTACGTCCGCACCCGGCAGGACGCGCTGCTGCGCAGCGCACGCCGGCTGGTCCCGGACCCGGTCGACGCCCAGGACCTGCTGCAGACCGCGCTGGTGCGGACGTACGGCCGCTGGGAGGGCATAGCCGACAAGCGGCTCGCCGACGCCTATCTGCGCCGGGTCATGATCAACACGCGGACCGAGTGGTGGCGGGCGCGCAAGCTGGAGGAGGTGCCGACCGAGCAGCTGCCGGACGCCTCCGTGGACGACGCCACCGAGCAGCACGCCGACCGGGCCCTGCTGATGGACGTCTTGAAGGTGCTCGCACCGAAGCAGCGCAGTGTCGTGGTGCTGCGACACTGGGAGCAGATGTCCACAGAGGAGACGGCCGCGGCCCTCGGCATGTCGGCCGGTACGGTCAAGAGCACGCTGCACCGGGCGCTCGCCCGGCTCCGGGAGGAGCTGGAGGCCCGCGATCTGGACGCACGCGCGCTGGAGCGTGAGGAGCGGGAGCGTTGCGCGGCCTGACCGGGGCCGGACCCGAAGGGGTCCGAAGGAGTTCACAGGCGGTGATCGCGGTGGGGGCCGCGCTCGCCGCCCTCGCCCTTTTCCTCGCCGCCTGCGGCAGCGGCGGCACCGGCGCCCGGGACGAGGGCCCGGCGCACGCCTCGGCCGCGGCGGTGGCCGGCGCCTCCCCCTCCGCGAGCGCCTTCGGCAAGTTCCGGCGGGTGGACGCGGTGGCGCTGCTCAAACGCGACCCCCAGGTGTCACCGGCGGTCAAGCGGGAGCTGAAGCCGTGCGACGGCGACGACTACCAGGTGGACGTCTCGTACGGCGATCTCACCGACGCCCCGGTGGACGACGTCGTCATCAACGTGATGACCTGCGCGGACTGGGTCGGCATCGGCTCGTACGTGTACCGGGACGACAAGGGCGTGTTCAAGAACGTCTTCAAGAGCGAGGAGTCCCCGGTCTACGCGGAGATCGACCGCGGCACGCTGTCGGTGACCAGGCAGTATTACGAGCAGGACGACCCGATCTCCAGCCCGTCCGGGGACGTCGTGACCCCCTACACCTGGAAGTCCGGGCGGTTCGTCCCGGGCAAACCCACCCGCAACGAGTACGGCAAGTCCGCCGACGGGTCCCCGCGGCCCGTGCCGGCCACCTGATCCCCCCACACGCACACCACGAGGACTGAGAGCACCGGGATGGCAGACCAGACCCACGTCCTGTTCGTCGAGGACGACGATGTCATCCGCGAGGCCACCCAGCTCGCCCTCGAGCGGGACGGCTTCGCGGTCACCGCGATGCCCGACGGCCTGTCGGGCCTGGAGGCGTTCCGGGCGAACCGCCCCGACATCGCCCTGCTGGACGTCATGGTGCCGGGCCTGGACGGGGTCAGCCTGTGCCGGCGGATCCGGGACGAGTCCACCGTTCCCGTGATCATGCTGTCGGCGCGCGCCGACTCCATCGATGTCGTGCTCGGCCTGGAGGCGGGCGCCGACGACTATGTGACCAAGCCGTTCGACGGTGCCGTGCTGGTCGCCCGGATCCGCGCCGTGCTGCGCCGCTTCGGGCACGCCGGCGGGGAGCGGGCGCAGGAGCCCGGGGCCGCGGTCACCGGCACGCTGGCCTTCGGGGACCTGGAGATCGACACCGACGGCATGGAGGTGCGGCGGGCCGGGCGGCCGGTGGCGCTCACCCCGACCGAGATGCGGCTGCTGCTGGAGTTCTCCTCCGCGCCGGGCACCGTGCTCTCCCGCGACAAGCTGCTGGAACGCGTGTGGGACTACGGCTGGGGCGGGGACACCCGGGTCGTGGACGTGCATGTCCAGCGGCTGCGGCAGAAGATCGGCCAGGACCGGATCGAGACGGTCCGCGGCTTCGGCTACAAGCTGAAGGCCTGAGCGGGGCGGTTATGCGGGGGATCCTGCGGACCCCGGTCCGGCGCATGGAGCGCGCGGGACTGCGTACGGGGCTCAGATGGAAGCTGAGCGCGGCGATCGCGCTGGTGGCCGGTCTGGTCGCGGTCGTGCTCAGCCTGGTCGTGCACAACGCGGCCCGGGTGTCGATGCTGGACAACGCGCGCGAGCTGGCCAACGACCGCCTGGTGCTGGCCCAGCGCAACTACGAGCTGAACCGGGGGCCGGTCTTCCCCTACGTCAAGGTGGACGACCCGGAGCTGCCGGACGCGCTGCGCGAGAGCGTCGGGCGCAGCCGGCGGGCCAGTGACGTCTCCCGGCACGGCGAGGACCCGGACATCTGGGCGGCCGTGCCGGTCAAGGGCGGCCATGTGCTGTCCGTGCACATGCATCTGCCCGACCGCAGCACCGACATGCTGAAGGACCTGGACCAGGCCCTGGTCATCGGCTCGGTCGCGGTGGTCCTCGGCGGCAGCGCGCTCGGCGTGCTGATCGGCGGCCAGCTGTCCCGCCGGCTGCGCAAGGCCGCGGCGGCGGCGAACCGGGTCGCCAAGGGCGAGACCGACGTGCGGGTGCGGGAGGCCATCGGCGGGGTCGTACGGGACGAGACCGACGATCTGGCGCGCGCGGTGGACGCCATGGCGGACGCGCTGCGGCAGCGGCTGGAGGCCGAGCGGCGGGTCACCGCCGACATCGCGCACGAGCTGCGCACCCCGGTCACCGGACTGCTGACGGCGGCCGAGCTGCTGCCGCCCGGCCGGCCCACGGAGCTCGTCCTGGACCGGGCGAAGGCGATGCGCACCCTGGTCGAGGACGTGCTGGAGGTGGCCCGGCTGGACAGTGCCTCGGAGCGGGCGGAACTCCAGGACCTCATGCTGGGCGAGTTCGTGGCGCGCCGGGTGGCGGCCAAGGACCCGGACGTCGCCGTACGGGTGGTGCACGAGTCGGAGGTCACCACCGATCCGCGGCGGCTGGAGCGGGTGCTGTTCAATCTGCTCGCCAACGCCGCCCGGCACGGCCGGCCGCCGATCGAGGTCACCGTGGAGGGCCGGGTCATCCGGGTCCGCGACCACGGCCCCGGCTTCCCCGAGGAACTGCTGGCCGAGGGACCGAGCCGGTTCCGCACCGGCAGCAAGGACCGCGCCGGGCAGGGCCACGGGCTGGGGCTGACCATCGCGGCCGGCCAGGCACGCGTCCTCGGCGCCCGGCTCACCTTCCGCAACGTACGCCCCGTCGGCACGCCCGCCGACCAGCCCGCGGAGGGCGCGGTGGCCGTCCTGTGGCTGCCGGAGCACGCCCCGACCAACACGGGCAGCTATCCGGTGCTGCCGGTGTCCGGGGCGAACTAGAACCCTCGGGGAGCCGGAATACCGCTGGGGCGGGCCGGTTGATCACGGTCGTCCCCGCCCGCCCGCGGACCGTACGGAGCGCCGATGAGCGAGCACGCCCCCGGCCCCGGCGCCGTGCCGGGCGCCCCGGGGGCGGACCGTGGTCCTGATCGGCGGGGGTTCGGGCATCGGGCTGCGGGTGGCGCACCAGGTCGTGGCGGCGGGTGCGGAGGTGGTGCTCGGCGGGCGGACGGCGCAACGGCTGGCCGCCGCCGCGCCGAAGCCGGCCGTCGACGGCTCGGTGGTCCTGATGTCCGGCGCGGCCGGTGCCCGGCCGCCGGTCCCCGCGCCCGCCTACGCGGCCTGCAACGCCGCGATCGAGGGGCTGGGGCGCGGTCTGGCGGTCGAGCCGGCGCCGGCCCGCGGTCATCCGAAGTCCTTGGAGAAGTCGAGCTCCGCGCTGCGCTCGGTCAGCGAGTACCAGTTGCCGTTGTCGTCGCGGAAGATCGCCTCGATGCCGATGGTGGCACGAGGGTCTGACATCGCGGTCAGAGCGGCACCGACCAGCACAAACGCCGTGGGAGACGGACGCCCCGAAGGCGCCGGGGGACGACATGAAGGCGCCGGGGGACGGCCGAAGGCCCCGGTGGCGGACACGCACCGGGGCCTTCGGAACTGGGGGACCTCACGAATCGGAGGGCCTCAAGGATCGGGCCGGGAGGGTCAGAGGGCCTCGGCCATCGGCTGCGGTGCCGCGTCGGCGCCCTCGCCGGCCGCCTTGGGCCCGCCCTTCAGCGGCACTTCCTTCACGAACAGGGCCGCGATCAGCACCGGCACCGCGATCACGGCGCCGAGCAGGAACGCGGAGTGCGTTCCCGAGGACACCGCGTGCTGGTAGGCCTCGCGGGCCGCCGCCGGCAGCTTGTTCAGGCTGTCCGCGTCCAGCTGCGCCGACTTCGCGGTGATCTGCGAGCCGAGCGAACCGGCCCGCTCGGCCATGACGTCCTGGACGCGGTGGTTGAAGAGCGCACCCATGATGGCGACACCGAAGGAGGAGCCGAGCGTGCGGAACAGGGTGGCCGACGAGGAGGCCACGCCCATGTCCTTCATCTGCACGCTGTTCTGCGCGACCAGCATGGTGATCTGCATCAGGCAGCCCATGCCCGCGCCGACCACGGCCATGAAGACGCCGGAGGTGAACCGGCTCGTGCCGGTGTCCATCGTCGACAGCAGGTACAGGCCGACGATCATCAAGGCGCCGCCGGCGATCGGGAACATCTTGTACCGGCCGCTGTTGGTGGTGATCCGTCCGGCGATCATCGAGGTCACGAGCATCGCGCCGAGCATCGGCAGGAGCAGCAGACCGGAGTTGGTCGCGGACGCGCCCTGCACCGCCTGCTGGTACAGCGGCAGGAAGAGCGTGGCGCCGAACATCACGAAGCCGGTGATGAAGCCGATGACGGCCATCAGGGTGAAGTTGCGGCTCTTGAAGATGTGCAGCGGCAGCACCGGCTCGGCGGCCTTGGTCTGCCAGAACACGAACCCGATCAGCGCGGCCACGCCGATGCCGGTCAGCTCCATGATCCGCGCGGAGGTCCAGGCGTACTCGGTGCCGCCCCAGGTGGTGACCAGCACGATCGCGGTGATGCCGACGGTCAGCAGGACGACGCCCAGGTAGTCGATGCCCGCCTTGGACCGCTTCTTCGGCAGCTGGAGCACGACGGTGACCAGCGCGAGGGCGACCGCACCCAGCGGCAGGTTGATGTAGAAGGCCCAGCGCCAGCCCCAGTTGTCGGTGATGGTGCCGCCGACCAGCGGACCGCCGATCATGGCCAGCGCCATGACGCCGGCCATCATGCCCTGGTACTTGCCCCGCTCCCGGGGCGGCACCAGGTCGCCGATGATCGCCATGACGCCGACCATGAGGCCGCCGGCGCCGAGCCCCTGCACCGCCCGGAACCCGATCAGCTGGCCCATGTCCTGGGCCATGCCGCTCAGCGCCGAGCCGATGAGGAAGATCACGATGGAGCCGAGGAAGGCGCCCTTGCGCCCGTACATGTCGCCGACCTTGCCCCAGACCGGGGTGGAGGCCGCGGTGGCCAGGGTGTAACCGGTGACCACCCAGGAGAGGTGCTCCAGACCGCCCAGGTCACCCACGATCGTGGGCATCGCCGTACCGACGATCATGTTGTCGAGCATCGCGAGCATCATCGCGATCATGAGCGCGAGCAGCACTACTCGCACACTTCTGGGGCGTTTGCCCGCTATGACGCCTTCTACCGTGTCCGCCATCGTCTTCCCGTTTCCCCCTGGGCGGAACTTACTTGCCGCCCGGCTAGTGCTCAGTACACTGGCAAGGTAGAGGGATTACTAGCCGGGCGTCAAGTAAGTTTCCGCGGGGGCGCGAGGAGTACGAGGATGGGCGGCACCATGGACGGCACCAAGCAGCAGCGCCGCGGCAACACCCGCCAGCGCATCCAGGACGTTGCCCTCGGACTCTTCGCGGAGCAGGGCTACGAGAAGACCTCCCTGCGGGAGATCGCCGAGCGCCTCGACGTCACCAAGGCGGCGCTGTACTACCACTTCAAGACGAAGGAAGAGATCATCGTCAGCCTCTTCGAGGACCTGACGAAGCCGATCGAGGACCTGATCGAGTGGGGCAGACGGCAGCCGGGCACCCTGGAGACCAAAGAGGAGATCATCCGCCGCTACAGCGAGGCGCTCGCGGGCGCGGAACCGCTCTTCCGGTTCATGCAGGAGAACCAGGCGACGGTGCGCGAACTGCGCATCGGCGACACCTTCAAGGACCGGATGCGCGGACTGCGGGACATCCTCATCACCCCCGAGGCGGAGCTGGTGGACCAGGTCCGCTCGGTCAGCGCGATGTTCACGCTGCACGCCGGGATGTTCGTGATGCAGGACATCGAAGGCGACCCCGGGAAACGGCGCGAGGCCGTTCTCGAAGTCGCCTTGGACATGGTCCGGCAGGCGCACGAACACGCCTGCCGCGAGGAGGGCTAGGTCAGACCGTCACACCGTGGGTGCGCAGGAACGCGACGGGGTTGACGGCGGAGCCGTAGTTCGGGGTGGTACGGATCTCGAAGTGCAGGTGGGGACCGGTGGAGTTGCCGGTGGAGCCGGACAGCGCGATGTGCTGGCCGGTCGCCACGACCTGGCCGATCCGCACGTCGATGCGGGACAGGTGCGCGTACTGCGAGTAGGTGCCGTTGCCGTGCTTGATGACGATGGCGTTGCCGTACGCCGGGCCGTCACCGGCGCCGTTGGGGCCGGCCTTGACGACGGTGCCGCCGTGCGCGGCGACGACCTCGGTGCCGGTGGGCACCGCGAAGTCCTGGCCGCTGTGCTTGGCGACCCAGTGGCTGCCGGCCTGCATGTAGCCGGCGGAGAGCGTGTAGTGCCTCACCGGGTCGACCCAGGACGTGGCGGACGCGGTGGCGGCGCTCGCGACCCCGGTGCCCAGCACGGCCGTGGCGCCGAAGCCGGCGGCCAGGACGGCCACGCGGGTGCGGAGCGAGGACGTACGGGCGGAGCGGGACGTGAAGCGTCGGAACATCGTGACCTCGTGAATTCGGGGACTGGTCGGCCGCCCGGTGCGCAGAGGTCCATAAGGACATCCACCGAAGCGGCCATTACTTGGTAACCGAGCACCCCGAAGCCTGACAAAGGGCCCCTCTACGGCGACGAGTAGTAGGTGCCTCAAAACGGGCAATTCCCGACACTCTCCCCGACCGGCGGACACCGCCCCTGACATCGGACTTTCCCCCGCCCTCCGCCGCGACTTCCGCGACAAAAGTCCCTTTTATCCGCCTATTTCCATCCACTGGCCGCCTTAGTAGGTGACTTACGTCCTGTGCGGCACATCACCGGCCGGATAAACCGGCGGGCGCGGAATTGTGACGCAGACCTCTATCCACCTACCGTCCGGTAACCCTACGGTTCCTCTCGCGCCACCCTCGGCTCAGATCATGCCCCTGACATTCAGGACGCGTACGGACGCGCGTCCGGACGTGAGAGGACCCCCACCGATGACCAGACGCCCCTGGGCGCGCCGCGGCTCCGCGACCGCCGTCTCCCTGACCGCGCTGGCCGCCCTGGCCGTACAGACCGCCCCGGCCGCTCAGGCGGCGGACGGCCCGGCGGCGACCCCCGCCCGCTCCACGGCCGCCACCGCCACCGCCACCGCCGCGAAGGTCGACTACGCCACCTGGCAGAAGGACTGCCAGGCGGTCATGGACCAGGCCCTGCCGTACCTGAGGCAGCGCATCGCCGCCGCCCGGCCCGGCGAGAAGCAGGCCATCGTCTTCGACATCGACAACACCACGCTGGAGACCGACTTCGGCTTCAGCTACCCCCAGCCCGCCAACCGGCCCGTCCTGGAGGCCGCCCGCTACGCCCAGGAGCACGGCGTCTCCCTCTTCTTCGTCACCGCCCGCCCCGGCGTCCTGTACTGGCCCACCGAGTACAACCTCGAACACGACGGCTACGAGGTCTCCGGCCTGCACGTGCGCGGTCTGACCGACCTCTTCAAGGACGTCGCCGCCTACAAGACCGCCCAGCGCGCCGGCATCGAGAACGACGGCTACACGATCATCGCCAACATCGGCAACAACGCCACCGACCTCTCCGGCGGCCACGCCGAGAAGACCTTCAAGCTGCCCGACTACGACGGCCAGTTGTCGTAACCCTCCCCGCGCACGCTTGGCTAGGCTCCCTCCGTACGCGGTACGCACACGGGGGTGACGGATGGAGCCGGTCGTACTGGGCGGCAAGCTGGTCTCCGGCTTGATCGGCCCGCTGGTGCGGAAGCTGTTCGTCCAGGACGGCCCGGGCGCGGGCCTGGTCGACCGGCCGGTACGGCTGTCGGCGCTGGTGTCGTTCCGGGGCGAGAAGCGGACGCTGGGCGAGAAGGAGGTCCACCGGCTCGCCGAACGGATCGTGACCCAGGCGGTGGAGTCGCCGGGCGAGCCCCCGTTCCCCGCCGACGAGCGGGCGGCCGTCGCCGACGCGCTCGCCCGCCGCCTGCTCGCCCTCGGCGACCTGGAGATGGACGACGTACAGGCCGTACGGCTGGGCGCCGCGGAACTCGCCCGGCGGCTGCGCCACCACCTCGGTTACGTGAACCCGGAGCCCCTCTCCGCGGACGCCCGCCACTTCCTCGACTCCGCCACCGAGTGGGCCTGCCTGCACATCCTGGAGTTCTTCACCCGGCGGTCGTCCTTCGTGGCCCGCACCCTGGTCGAGCAGAGCCGTGCGCAGACGGAACTCATAGCGAAAGTGGACGAGCTGATCGCCCGCACCCCGCGCCCCGACGCCCGCGACGCGGCCTTCGAACGCCGCTACCTCCCCTACCTCGCCGACCGCCACGACCACATCACGATCTACGGCATCGACCTGCGCGACTCCCCCGACCGGTGGCCGCTCGAAGTCGCCTATCTGAGCCTGGAGGCGACCACCGAGGACGAGCGGCCGTCCGGCCTGGAGCCCCATGCGCACCCGCCCGCCACGCCCGGCCGGCTGCCCGCCGAGGCGGCGCTGGCCGGCGCCTCCCGGGTACTGCTGCGCGGGGACGCCGGCTCCGGCAAGACGACGCTGGTGCAGTGGCTGGCGGTCACCGCGGCCCGCGCCGCCGGCCGGATCCCGTACGTCCTCCCGCTGCGCACCCTGATCCGCACCGGCCCGCTGCCCGCGCCGGACGGCTTCCTGGCGGCGGTGGGCTGCCCGCTGACCCCGCCCCAGGGCTGGGCCGAACGCGTCCTGGCCACGGGCCGGGGCCTGATCCTCGTCGACGGCCTGGACGAGATCCCGGCCGCCGACCGCCACCGCACCCGCGACTGGCTGCGCTCCCTGCTCGCGGCCTACCCCGGCAACGCCGTCCTGCTGACCTCCCGCCCGACCGCCGTACGCCCCGACTGGCTGGCCGAGGAGGGCTTCCGGGAACTGACCCTGGCCCCGATGCGCCGCACCGAGGTCGCCACCTTCGTGCGCCGCTGGCACGAGGCCGCGCGGGCACCGGAGTACGAACAGCCGCTCCTGGACTCGCTGCGCACCAAACGCGACCTGGCCCGGCTGGCCACCAACCCCCTGATGTGCGGCCTGATCTGCGCCCTGCACCGCGAACGCCGGGGCTATCTCCCCACCGGCCGCAAGGAGTTGTACGACGCCGCCCTCACGATGCTCCTCGCCCGCCGGGACCGCGAGCGGGGCATGGACACCGAGCTGGGCGAGGAAGCCCAGCTGGAGCTGCTCCAGCGACTGGCGTACGCGCTGGTGCTGAGCGGCCGCACGGAGATGGACCTCGATACGGCCGAGGGAATCGTGGAGCGCTGCCTTCCCGCGATCGCGTCGGCGCCCGGGGACGCGGCGACGGTGCTGCGCGCCCTGCTGCTGCGCAGCGGCCTGCTGCGCCAGCCGGCGGAGGGCGTGGTCCACTTCGTCCACCGCACCTTCCAGGACTACCTGGGCGCGCGGTACGCGGTGGAGGAGGGCCACCTGGAGGTCCTGGTCAGCCACGCCGACGACACCCAGTGGGAGGACGTCATCCGCATGGCGGTGGCCCACGCGAGACCACGTGAACGGGCGTCGGTGCTCCGGCAGTTGCTGGCCCGTGACACCCCTCGCCTGACCCTGCTGGCCCTGGCCTGCCTGGAGCACGCGACGGCCCTGGACCCGGGCGTCCGGGCGGAGGCCGAGGAGCGGGCGGGCACGCTGATCCCGCCCCGGACGACGGAGGACGCGAAGGCCCTGGCGGAGGCGGGTCCCCTGGTACTGGAGCTGCTGCCGAGCCCGGAGGACCTCACGGCCGAGGAGGCCCACGGAGTCACGGTCACCGCCTCACTCCTCGGCGAGGAGGAGCCGGAGGGGGCCCTGACGGTGCTGCGGCGGTTCCGGGACCATCCGGACCTGGATGTGCGGCGGCAACTGGTGGGGACATGGCCGCGTTTCGACGCCGATGTCTACGCGACCGAGGTCTTGGACCACCTGGACCGCACGGACCTCATCCTGACCTGCGAGTCGGCCGAGCAGCGCGCGGCACTGGCCCGGATGCGCCCCTGGCAGCGCCTGTACTTCCGGGGCGAGCACTTGACCGAGGACATCATCGCCACGGTGCCGGACCCCGAGGCGGTGCTCGCCCTCACCCTGTCGGCCAATCCGTATCCCATGGATCTGGGAGCCCTGACGCGGTTCCGTTCCCTGCGCGCTCTGTCGGTCTTCGGCTGTCCCGAGGCACGCGGTGTGGCCCGCCTCGCCGAGCTGCCGCTCGTGCAGTTCGACTGCGCCGGCATTCCGGACCCGACCGGACTGCGGGCCTTGCGCTCGCTCACCAGGCTCGCCGTGAGCCAGCCGTTGCCGGGCACCGATCTGCGCCTCACCCTGCCCATCGACGCTCCGCTGGAATTCCTCCACCTCGGCGAGCGCAGCGTCGACAACACAGGGCTGCGCGGGCTGGAGCACTGGACGGATCTGCGCACGCTGAGTCTCGGCCTGCTGACCACGGAGCTGACGGCCGACGACTGGAGCCGGGTCGCCGAACTGCCCGGGCTCGTCCGGCTCCACCTGGAGTGGAGCCCCCGCTGGAGCTTGCGCCTCGTACCGGAACTTCCCGGCATCCGGAGCTTGCGGGTCTCCTCGGCATTCGGCGCGGAGGGGCTGTCCGTACTGGCATCCAGGCTCCCGGGCCTGCGCTCGGTCAGCGTGGTGACCCACCTCGACTTCACGCTCTCCCACGTCGAGGCTCTCTTCCCCCAGGCGCGAGTGACCCTCGTACAAGGCTGAAGGGGCCGGCGCCCGAAGGCACCGGCCCCTTCACCCGGCTGAACCGCCGGAGGCTTACGCGTCCTTGCTCAGGTTCGGACCCGCCCCACCCGCGGCCTGCTCGATCGGCGGGACGTCCGGCAGGGCCGCCTTCTCCTCACCGCGGAAGGTGAAGGTGGCGGCGTCGCCCTCGCCCTCGGTGTCCACGACCACGATGTGACCGGGACGCAGCTCGCCGAAGAGGATCTTCTCCGAGAGCGTGTCCTCGATCTCGCGCTGGATCGTGCGGCGCAGCGGCCGGGCGCCCAGCACCGGGTCGTAACCCTTCTTGGACAGCAGCTCCTTGGCGGACTGGGAGAGCTCGATGCCCATGTCCCGGTCCTTCAGGCGCTCGTCCACCTTGCCGACCATCAGGTCGACGATCCGCAGGATGTCCTCCTGCGTCAGCTGCGGGAAGACGACCACGTCGTCCACGCGGTTGAGGAACTCGGGGCGGAAGTGCTGCTTCAGCTCGTCCGACACCTTGTTCTTCATGCGCTCGTAGTTGGTCTTCGTGTCACCCGCGGCGGCGAAGCCGAGGTTGAAGCCCTTGGAGATGTCCCGGGTGCCGAGGTTGGTCGTCATGATGATGACCGTGTTCTTGAAGTCCACGACCCGGCCCTGGGAGTCGGTCAGCCGACCGTCCTCCAGGATCTGCAGCAGCGAGTTGAAGATGTCCGGGTGGGCCTTCTCGACCTCGTCGAACAGGACGACCGAGAACGGCTTGCGGCGGACCTTCTCCGTCAGCTGGCCGCCCTCCTCGTAGCCCACGTAGCCGGGGGGCGAGCCGAAGAGGCGGGAGACCGTGTGCTTCTCGCTGAACTCCGACATGTCGAGGGAGATCAGCGCGTCCTCGTCACCGAAGAGGAACTCGGCGAGCGCCTTGGACAGCTCGGTCTTACCGACACCGGACGGGCCGGCGAAGATGAACGAACCACCCGGACGCTTCGGGTCCTTCAGGCCCGCGCGCGTACGGCGGATCGCCTTCGACAGCGCCTTGACGGCGTCGTTCTGGCCGATGACCCGCTTGTGCAGCTCCTCCTCCATGCGGAGCAGGCGGCTGGACTCCTCCTCGGTCAGCTTGAAGACCGGGATGCCGGTGGCCGTGGCGAGGACCTCGGCGATCAGCTCGCCGTCGACCTCGGCGACGACGTCCATGTCGCCGGCCTTCCACTCCTTCTCCCGCTTCGCCTTGGCGGCCAGGAGCTGCTTCTCCTTGTCGCGCAGGGAGGCGGCCTTCTCGAAGTCCTGCGAGTCGATCGCGGACTCCTTGTCCCGGCGGACGGCGGCGATCTTCTCGTCGAACTCGCGCAGGTCCGGCGGAGCGGTCATCCGGCGGATACGCATCCGGGAACCGGCCTCGTCGATCAGGTCGATCGCCTTGTCCGGCAGGAAGCGGTCCGAGATGTAGCGGTCGGCCAGGGTGGCCGCCTGCACCAGGGCCTCGTCCGTGATCGAGACGCGGTGGTGCGCCTCGTACCGGTCGCGCAGGCCCTTGAGGATCTCGATCGTGTGCGGCAGGGACGGCTCGGCGACCTGGATGGGCTGGAAGCGGCGCTCCAGGGCCGCGTCCTTCTCCAGGTGCTTGCGGTACTCGTCCAGCGTGGTCGCACCGATGGTCTGGAGCTCACCGCGGGCCAGCATCGGCTTGAGGATGCTCGCCGCGTCGATGGCGCCCTCGGCGGCACCCGCACCGACCAGCGTGTGCAGCTCGTCGATGAACAGGATGATGTCGCCGCGGGTGCGGATCTCCTTGAGGACCTTCTTCAGGCGCTCCTCGAAGTCACCGCGGTAGCGGGAGCCGGCGACCAGCGCGCCGAGGTCCAGCGTGTAGAGGTGCTTGTCCTTGAGCGTCTCGGGAACCTCGCCCTTGACGATGGCCTGGGCGAGGCCCTCGACGACGGCGGTCTTGCCGACGCCCGGCTCACCGATCAGGACGGGGTTGTTCTTCGTACGGCGGGACAGCACCTGCATGACCCGCTCGATCTCCTTCTCGCGCCCGATGACCGGGTCGAGCTTGGACTCACGGGCGGCCTGGGTGAGGTTGCGGCCGAACTGGTCCAGGACGAGAGAGGTCGAGGGGGTGCCCTCGGCCGGGCCGCCCGCGGTGGCGGTCTCCTTGCCCTGGTAACCGGAGAGCAGCTGGATGACCTGCTGCCGCACCCGGTTGAGGTCTGCGCCCAGCTTGACCAGGACCTGGGCGGCGACGCCCTCGCCCTCGCGGATCAGGCCGAGCAGGATGTGCTCCGTGCCGATGTAGTTGTGGCCCAGCTGAAGGGCCTCGCGGAGCGACAGCTCCAGGACCTTCTTGGCACGGGGGGTGAAGGGAATGTGGCCGGACGGGGCCTGCTGGCCCTGACCGATGATCTCCTCCACCTGCTGGCGGACCGCCTCAAGCGAAATGCCGAGGCTCTCCAGGGCCTTAGCGGCGACACCTTCGCCCTCGTGGATGAGACCCAGGAGGATGTGCTCGGTGCCGATGTAGTTGTGGTTGAGCATCCGGGCTTCTTCCTGAGCCAGGACGACAACCCGCCGCGCGCGGTCGGTGAACCTCTCGAACATCGTTAATCGCTCCTCAGAGCGGTCAGGCAGTGGGGGGAACTTCCCCTCCCTGTCCTTCCGCAGCTTAGTCCCGCAAGCGGGGACCGCTCATTCCAACTGCCGACACCGTCGATGGCCTCCTGACCGTGTGCGCCGACATCTGCTCCAACCCGATGGTGCGAGACGATGTTCCCGCAGGCCAGGCAGTTACCCCACTCGCCAGTACGCCGTTGGCGAACGTGAGACGGCCTGTCCTGCGTGTCGCCCCCTCCCACTAGGGATGTCTTACCCGCAGGGACTGACACTCCATGCCGCGCGCACCGGTTCCCTCCGCTATGGGCGAACAACCTTGCGCCTCCCCGGACCCCCACGCACCCCCTCCTCCGGCACACAGAGCAGCCAGCGGGGCACCCAGCGTAACCCGGATGCCACTTCGGCGGTTGCGCTTGGCATGGCTGGACCGGTCCCCGCGACACCCGCGATCCCCCTCCCCCGCCGGCCCGTCGTCCCGGACGCACCGGGGGCCGGCGGTCCCGGCGCCGACGCCGGCCCGGATGCCGGGGCCCGACGCTGGTACGAGGACGAACTGGGCTGGCCGACCGTGCCCGGACGGCCGTTGCGGCTGGTCACGGGGGTGCGGTTCGACGTGCTGGAGATGCCGGCCGAGGCGGGCGCGCGTGCGCTGCGGCATCTCGCGCCGGGCTCCCCGGTGATCCTCCGGGGCGACCGCATGGAGCTGCTGGTGGCCGCGGGCAGCGCGGAGGAGCTGCCCGGACTGCTGGAGTGGCTGGAGTGGGGCCCCGTCTGCCTGGACCTGCGGGCCCTGGGGCCCGGCGGCACGCTGGAGGCTCCGGCACCGGCCGGCCCCGCGGGGGGCGCGTCCGGGCGGGCGGCGTCAGCGCAGGGGGCCGCCGTGTGGCTGCGGCCCCCCGGGCCGGGACGCGAGGACGTCGAGACCTCGCTGCCGGCCATGCCGGGCATGCCGGGTGTGACGGCCGCGCCGGCCGTGGGGCGCGAGGGGAGCGCCCCCGATCTCGTACGGCTGGTGGACACGGTGGCAGCGCACTGTCACCGGGTCCGGCTGCGGCGCGGGTGTGCCGGGCGTCCCGCCGGCCGGCGGGATCAGCCGTTGGCCTTCTCGTAGGCCTCACGGATCGACGCGGGGACACGGCCCCGGTCGTTGACCTCGTAACCGTTCTCCTTCGCCCAGGCGCGGATGGCCGCGGTGTCCTGGTTGCCGCCGGAAGCGGCACGCGCCTTTCCACGCCCGCCGGAAGCACGGCCACCGGTACGGCGTCCGCCCTTCACATAGGGCTCCAGAAGACCGCGCAGCTTGTCCGCGTTGGCGGTCGTGAGGTCGATCTCGTACGTCTTGCCGTCCAGCGCGAACGTCACGGTCTCGTCCGCCTCGCCGCCGTCGAGGTCGTCGACAAGAAGGACCTGAACCTTCTGTGCCACCGCATTTCCTTTCATCGATAACGTTGAGGACCAGGGGTGTGCGGCGTCCGCCGTTTCGCCGCCCCTGTTATATGCAGTACTGCAGTACGTCGGAAAGCAAACCGCTTTTGCCGGAAAAACACAAACCCTCGGCGTCGACTCCGCACCCCGGCCCCGCCCGGAAACATGCGCGTTTCGGACATAGGGCACCAGGGCATTGGCGATCACAGATGCAGAAGCATCCGGCTGTTGCCCAAGGTGTTCGGCTTCACTCGTTCGAGACCGAGGAACTCCGCGACGCCCTCGTCATAGGAACGCAACAGCTCCGCGTAGACATCGGTGTCGACCGGCGTCTCGCCGATCTCCACGAAGCCGTGCTTCCCGAAGAAGTCCACTTCGAAGGTCAGGCAGAAAACCCGGCGAACGCCGAGCCAGCGCGCGGTCTCCAGCAACTTCTCCAGCAACTGATGGCCCACGCCGGCGCCCTTGAGGCCGGGCTTCACCGCCAGAGTGCGCACTTCCGCCAGGTCCTCCCACATGACGTGCAGCGCACCGCAGCCGACCACCTCGGCGTTGTCATCGCGTTCGGCGACCCAGAACTCCTGGATGTCCTCGTAAAGCGTGACGGGCGCTTTGTCGAGCAGGATGCGGTCGCGGACGTAGGCGTCGAGGAGGCGGCGCACGGCCGGGACATCGCTGGTCCGGGCCCGCCGGACGGTGATGGCTTTTGCGGAGACTTCGGGACGCTCTGCTGACATGAGCGGACGCTATCGCCCGTCGGCGTCCTCTGCCGAGCCGGGGTTCTCCTCTTGCCGGGCTTCGGCGGCTTCCGGTTGCCTGGCTTCGGGCGCTTCCCGGGTTTCTTCCGGGCCCTGGACGATGCGTACGGCGTCCCTGAGGGCTTGGCGCTGTTCCTCGCTCATCATGCCGAAGAAGGCGACGAGAGCGGCGGCCGGGTTGTCACTCTGGGACCAGGCGTCGTTCATCAGGGCCGCGGCGTAGGCGGCGCGTGTCGACACGGCCTCATATCGATAGGCCCGGCCTTCCGCCTCACGGCGCACCCAGCCCTTCTGATGGAGATTGTCCAAAACGGTCATCACGGTGGTGTACGCGATCGAACGTTCCCGCTGGAGGTCTTCCAGGACTTCCCGAACGGTCACCGGGCGGTTCCACTTCCACACCCGCGTCATGACCGCGTCTTCGAGTTCTCCCAATGGGCGAGGCACAGCTCAGAACAATAGTGGGAGAACCACCCCATCGCGTGCCGGACGTGCGCTATGGCCACAAACCTGATCAAAAAGGGCGCACGGTCGAAAGGGCGGACCCGTTGCGAACACCGGGACGACCGGGGGCACGCGGGAGGCGCCCCGGGCCGAGGCGGGGCTCGGCGGGGGCTCTGTCCGACCGGGGGTTCCGCTCAGGCGCCGGCGGCGGGGCTCTCGGGCGCGGCCTCCGCGCGGGCGAGCGCGGCGTCGACGGCCGCGTCCTCCTTGGCCTTGGCGGCCCCGCCCTGGGTCTTCACGATCACCCTGACCACACCGACGAAGAACACGGCCATGACGACCGGGGGCACGAGCGCGGAGACGTAGTCCATGCCTCCAGAGTAGCCACGGGGGAACGGGCGAAAGGGGCGGGGTGCGCGAACCGCCCGCCACGTGTCCCGGGCCCCCGACACGCCTCCACCGGCCCGGGGCCGGCGACGGCACCCGGTCCACGAACAGGGCCGCCCGCACCCCGCCGCGAAAGCGGCACAGGGGGTGCGGGCGGGAACGGCGAGCCCGGCCGGAGGCCGGGTCAGACCGCGGCCAGTTGCCGCGGATCGGCCGGCGGTGCCGGCTTGCGGCGCGGGAAGACCTCCCCCGGCGTGGGAATGGGCCGCTTCGGCTCCCCCGGCTTCCCCTTTCCCGGCTCCCGGCCCGGCCGCTCCGCCGGAGGCACCGGCGGCTCCTCGGCCGCCCCGTCCTCCCGTCGCGCCCCGGGCTCCGCCGCACCGCCCGCGAGGGCCAGCAGACGGGTCCGCGCGGGCGGCACGGCGGGCGCCGGCACCCTGCGCGCCCCTTGCGCGAAGCGCGCCCGTACGTCCTGTTCGGCCAGGGTCTGGCAGCGGTCCAGCAGCGCCGCCGCCACCCGGTTGCCGCGCAGCGCCCGCAGCGCGGCGAGATCGTCCGGCGTCGGCCGGTGCCCGGCCCCGAGGGCCTCCTCCAGCAGGGTGAGATATCCGGCGGCCGTACCCGGCAGAGCGGCCCGGTACCGGCCCAGATCGGCCACGAGGAAGGCGCGCAGCCTGGCGCCCTCGCTCAGCGCCTCGTCCAGCGATTCGGCGAGCCGGAGACAGTCCTGCACGTCCTCGGCGGAGGCGTGGCCGGGGTGGAGGGCGAGGGCGAGGGCGCGGCGGAGCACACGCAGCTCCTCCGCGCCGAACGCCATGCCGCCGCGGGATCCGTATGGCGTGGGCATGCGGCGACGCTATCGCTAATCGGACAAAAGCCGCAGATCGGGATGCTCTTTCGCCGCGTGTCGTTCCGCGGTTCCCCCGTCCGGGGCCACCGGCGAGACGGCCGGGCGCCCCGGAGCAGGCCGGCGCCCGCGAGGGCGCCGGCGCCGCCTCAGAGCCGGGAGACGTTCCGCTCGTAGACCAGGCGCAGCCCGATCAGCGTCAGCCACGGCTGGTGCTCGTCGATCACCGAGGACTCCCCCAGCACCATCGGCGCGAGCCCGCCCGTGGCGATCACCGTCACGTCGTCCGGGTCGTCGGCCAGCTCCCGGGCCATCCGGTCCACCACCCCGTCGACCTGGCCGGCGAACCCGTACACGATGCCCGCCTGCATGGCCTCGACCGTGTTCTTGCCGATCACGCTGCGCGGCCGGGCCACCTCGATCTTCCGCAGCTGCGCGCCCTTGACGCCCAGCGCCTCCACGGAGATCTCGATGCCGGGCGCGATCACCCCGCCGACGTACTCCCCGCGCGCGGAGACCGCGTCGAACGTGGTCGCCGTGCCGAAGTCGACGACGATCGCCGGGCCGCCGTACAGCTCGACGGCCGCGACCGCGTTGATGATCCGGTCGGCGCCGACCTCCTTGGGGTTGTCGGTGAGGATCGGCACGCCCGTCTTCACGCCCGGCTCGACCAGCACGGCGGGGACGTCGCCGTAGTACCGCCGGGTGACCTCGCGCAGCTCGTGCAGCACCGACGGCACGGTCGCGCAGATCGCGATGCCGTCGATGCCGTCGCCCAGCTCCTCGCCGAGCAGCGGGTGCATGCCCATCAGGCCCTGGAGCAGCACCGCGAGCTCGTCCGCCGTGCGGCGCGCGTCCGTGGAGATGCGCCAGTGCTCGACGATGTCCTCGCCGTCGAACAGACCGAGGACGGTGTGCGTGTTGCCGACGTCGATGGTGAGCAGCATGGCCGTTACTCCGCTTCGCGCAGATCCAGGCCGATGTCCAGGATCGGCGAGGAGTGGGTGAGCGCGCCGACGGCCAGGAAGTCCACGCCCGTGTCGGCGTACGCGCGCGCGTTCGCGAGCGTCAGCCGGCCGGAGGCCTCCAGCAGCGCCCGGCCGCCGACGATGCCGACGGCCTCCGCGCACTCGACGGGCGTGAAGTTGTCCAGCAGGATCAGGTCGGCGCCCGCGTCCACCACCTCGCGCAGCTGGTGCAGGGTGTCGACCTCGACCTCGATCGGCACGTCCGGGAAGGCCTCCCGTACGGCCTTGAAGGCCGGTGCGACGCCGCCGGCGGCGACCACGTGGTTGTCCTTCACCAGGGCCGCGTCGGACAGCGACATGCGGTGGTTGACGCCGCCGCCGCAGCGGACGGCGAACTTCTCCAGCGCGCGCAGGCCCGGGGTCGTCTTGCGGGTGTCGCGCACGCGCGCCTTGGTGCCCTCCAGCGCGTCCGCCCACGCGCGCGTGGCGGTCGCGATGCCGGACAGCCGGCACAGCAGGTTCAGGGCGCTGCGCTCGGCGGTGAGCAGGTCGCGGGTGCGCGTGGTGACCGACAGCAGCTTCTGCCCGGCCTCGACCCGGTCGCCGTCCTCCACGTGCCGCTCGACCTCGAACTCGTCCGTGCAGACCACGGAGAGCACGGCCTCGGCGACCCGGAGGCCGGCCACGACGCCCGCCTCGCGCGCGGTGAAGTCGCCGGTGGCCACCGCCTCCTCGGGGATGGTCGAGACCGTGGTCACGTCCACGCCGCCGGCCAGGTCCTCCTGGATGGCGACGGTGGCGATGTCCTCGACCTCGACGGGGTCGAGCCCGGCGGCGGCCAGCAGCTCGGCGAGCGCGGGGTCCAGCCCGCACTCCAGGTACTCCTCGTCACCCTCGGCGGCGCAGCCGCAGCCGTCGCCGCAGCCGCCGGTCGGGGCGAGAGGAAGGTCGTCGGTGCTCACGTCTGTCACTGCTCCTGGGGGCGCTGGGTCGGCCGGGTCGGGGGGAAGTCTGCGGTGTCGGTGGTGCGTACGGCCAGCGACCGGTCGGGGTCGAGGCGTACGACGATGTGGCGGCGCCAGTGGGTGTCGTCGCGGTCGGCGTGGTCCTCGCGCCAGTGGCAGCCGCGGGTCTCCTCGCGCAGCCGGGCGGCGGCGACCAGGGCCCGGGCCACGTACAGGAGGTTGGTGGCCTCCCAGGTGTCCACGCCGGGCTCGGCGGTCTTGCCGTTCTCCTCCAGCGCCTGGCGGGCCTCGGTGTGCAGCCGCTGGAGCTGGTCGGCGGCCCGGGCGAGGGACTCCTCGGAGCGCAGCACGCCCGCGCCCTCGGACATGATCCGCTGGATGGCGAACCGGGACTCGGCGGCCAGCAGCGGGTGGGCGGGCCGGTCCGGCTGCGGGACCGGCGCGGGCACGCGCGCGCGCAGGCCGTCGTCCGCCCGCTCGGCGGCGATGTCGGCGGCGATCCGCTCGGCGTAGACGAGCCCTTCGAGCAGGGAGTTGGAGGCGAGCCGGTTGGCGCCGTGCACGCCGGTGCAGGCCACCTCGCCGCACGCGTACAGGCCGGGCACGGTGGTGCGGCCGTGGGCGTCGGTACGGACGCCTCCGGAGGCGTAGTGGGCGGCCGGGGCGATCGGGATGGGCTCGGTGACCGGGTCGATGCCGTTGGCGCGGCAGGCGGCCAGGATGGTCGGGAAGCGCCGCTCCCACATCTCGGCGCCGAAGTGCCGGGCGTCCAGGTACATGTGCTCGGCGTCCAGCTCCAGCATCCGCCGCAGGATGCCCTTGGCGACGATGTCCCGGGGGGCCAGCTCGGCCAGTTCGTGGCGGCCCACCATGAAGCGCACGCCGTCGCCGTCGACCAGGTGGGCGCCCTCGCCGCGCACCGCCTCGGAGACCAGCGGCTGCTGGCCCTCCGCGTCCGCGCCGAGGAACAGCACGGTCGGGTGGAACTGCACGAACTCCAGGTCGGACAGCTCGGCGCCCGCGCGCAGCGCCAGCGCCACGCCGTCGCCGGTCGACACCGAGGGGTTGGTGGTCGCGGCGTACACCTGGCCCATGCCGCCGGTCGCGAGGACCACCGCGGGGGCGTGCACGGCGCCCACGCCGTCGTGCTGGCCCTCGCCCATCACGTGCAGGGTGACACCGGCCGTACGGCCGTCGGCGTCCGTCAGCAGGTCCAGGACCAGCGCGTTCTCGATGGTGTGCAGTCCGCGCGCGCGTACCGCCGCCACCAGGGCGCGGGAGACCTCCGCACCGGTGGCGTCACCGCCGGCGTGCACGATGCGGCGCCGGTGGTGGCCGCCCTCGCGGCCGAGCTGGATGTCGCCCGCGTCGTCGGTGTCGAAGTGGGCGCCGGTGGAGATCAGCCGCCGGACCGCGTCGGGGCCCTCGGTGACGAGGATCCGTACGGCCTCCTCGTCGCACAGGCCCGCGCCGGCCACGAGGGTGTCCTCGAGGTGCTGTTCGGGTGTGTCGCCCTCGCCGAGGGCGGCGGCGATGCCGCCCTGCGCCCAGCGCGTGGAGCCGTCGTCCAGCCGGGCCTTGGTGACCACGACGGTGGTGAGACCGGCGGCCTGGCAGCGCAGGGCCGCGGTCAGGCCGGCCACCCCGGAGCCGACGACGACCACGTCCGCGGAGATGGCCCAGCCGGGAGCGGGCGCGTGCAGTCGTATGCCTGTGCTGGTCACGAGGCGGCTCCGAAGGTGAGAGGAAGGTTGTCGATCAGCCGGGTCGAGCCGACCCGGGCGGCGACGGCGAGGACGGCCTCGCCGGTGAAGTCGTCGCCGATCTCGGTGAAGTCGGCGGGGTCGACCAGCGCCAGGTAGTCCAGCCGCAGCGGCGGGTCGAGACGGGCGGCCTCGTCCAGCACCTGGCCGGCGGCGGCGCGCACGGCCGCCGGGCCGCCGGGCGCGGCGGTGGCCACGGCGTGCGCGTCGGCCGCCGCGCGGGACTCGCCTATGGCGCTCAGCGCCTCGGCACGCGCGTGCGTGGAGGGCACTTCCCGGGCCCGCGCGCGCAGTGCCTCCTGGGCGGCGTGCCGGTCCCGGCCGGCGAACAGCGCGCGGGACAGCGCGAGCGCGGTCCGGCGCTCGTCCGGCGACAGGTAGCGGTTGCGGCTGGACAGGGCGAGCCCGTCCTCCTCGCGCACGGTCGGTACGGCGACGATCTCGACGCCGAAGTTCAGGTCCCGCACCATGCGCCGGATCAGGGCCAGCTGCTGGGCGTCCTTCTGCCCGAACAGGGCGACGTCGGGGCGGGTGAGGTGCAGCAGCTTGGCGACGACGGTGAGCATGCCGTCGAAGTGACCGGGCCGCGAGGCACCCTCCAGGCGCTCTCCCATGGGCCCGGCGGAGACCCGCACCTGGGGTTCGCCGCCGGGGTACACCTCATCCACGGAGGGCGCGAACACGGCGTCCGCGCCGGCCCGCCCGGCGAGTTCCAGGTCGGCGTCCAGGGTGCGCGGGTAGCGGTCCAGGTCCTCGCCCGCGCCGAACTGGAGCGGGTTGACGAAGACGGTGACGACGACCTCGCCGTCCGGGCCCGCGATCCCGCGCGCGGAGCGGATCAGCGTCGCGTGGCCCTCGTGCAGCGCGCCCATGGTCATCACGACGGCACGGCGGCCGCGGCGCACGCGCGCGTGCAGCTCTTCGGCGGTGCTCAGCAGGGCGGTGGTCATCGGTCGTTCCCCTCGGTGCCGGTCGTGCCGTCGTCCCCCTGGTCCGTCTGGCCCCCGTCGGCGAGTACCCCCAGCAGGTCCTCGGCGAGCTCCGCCTTCAGCAGGCCGGCCGCCAACGCGCGGTCGGCGGTCGCGCGGGCCATCGCGAGATAGCCGGCCACGGTCTGCGGGGCGTGCGCGCGCAGCTCGGTGATGTGCGCGGCGACCGTGCCGGCGTCCCCGCGCGCGACCGGGCCGGTCAGGGCGGCGTCGCCGGAACGCAGCGCGTTGTCCAGGGCGGCACCGAGCAGCGGGCCGAGCATCCGGTCGGGCGCGCCGACGCCGGCCGTGCGCAGCAGCTCCATCGCCTGGGCGACCAGGGTCACCAAGTGGTTGGAGCCGAGGGCGAGGGCCGCGTGGTACAGCGGGCGGTTCTCCTCGCTGATCCACTCCGGCTCGCCGCCCATCTCGATCACCAGGGCCTCGGCGGCCAGCCGCAGCTCCTCGGGCGCGGTGACGCCGAAGGAGCAGCCCGCGAGACGCTGCACGTCCACGGGGGTGCCGGTGAAGGTCATCGCCGGGTGCAGGGCCAGCGGCAGCGCGCCCGCGCGCAGGGCGGGGTCCAGGACCTTCGCGCCGTACCGGCCGGAGGTGTGCACCAGCAGCTGTCCCGGCCGTACCGCGCCGGTCCCGGCGAGGCCGGCGACCAGGCCGGGCAGGGCGTCGTCGGGGACGGTGAGCAGCACCAGGTCGGCGCGCTGGAGCACCTCGGCGGGCGACACCAGGGGGACGTCGGGGAGCATGGCCTCGGCGCGCCTGCGGGAGGCGTCGGAGACTCCGGAGACGGCCACCGGGCGGTGCCCGGCGAGCTGGAGGGACGCGGCCAGCGCGGGGCCCACGCGGCCGGCGCCGACGACACCGACGGTGAGCCGCGCGGGGCGGTCCTTGAGGTCTGGCTGGTGGACTGTACTCACGCGACGGCGGCCTTCCCGTTCCAGTCCGCTCTGGGTACCGGACGATTTCTCGTCATGTTAACGCTATCGGGTCGGGCGGCGGCCGGTTGTCCACAGGCTGTGGGTTTGTCCACACGCTGCGGCACGGAAACCCACACGCTGCGGCGCGGAAAACCGACTGCCCGCGCGCGCGGGGGGCGGCATGATCCGTCCATGACTGATGCGGTGGTACCTGACGAACACGAGGCCGGCGACCGGGGGGCGGGCGCGGAGCCCACGGCGGCGGAGCGGATGCGGGAGCGGCGCAGGGCCGCCTTCGCGAAGGCCGGACGGGTGCTGTGCCGGCCGGGGTTCCGGCGCACGGTCCGCGAGCGGCTGGCGGTCCTGGACGCGGCGCCCGGGGTGTACGACCTGGACCGGTACTCGGACATTTACGGCGACGGGATCGTGGAGGACCTGGAGCGGCGGGTCGCGGACCTGCTCGGTACGGAGGCCGCCGCGTTCTTCCCGACCGGCACGATGGCCCAGCAGGTGGCCCTGCGCTGCTGGGCGGGCCGCACCGGGAACCCGACGGTGGCCCTGCACGCCCTGGCCCACCCCGAGGTGCACGAACGGCACGCTTTCAGCCAGGTCAGCGGGTTGCGGCCGGTGCGCGTGACCGGGGAGCCCCGGCTGCCCACGGCGGCCGAGATACGCGACTTCCCCGAGCCCTTCGGGACGCTGATGCTGGAACTTCCGCTGCGGGACGCCGGTTTCGTGCTGCCCGCCTGGGAGGAGCTGACCGAGGTCGTCGAGGCCGCGCGGGAGCGGGACGCGGTGGTGCACTTCGACGGCGCGCGCCTGTGGGAGTGCACGCTCCACTTCGGCCGGCCCCTGGCGGAGATCGCGGGCCTCGCCGACAGCGTCTACGTGTCGTTCTACAAGTCCCTCGACGGCTTCGGCGGGGCCGCGCTGGCGGGCCCGAGGACGCTGGTGGAGGAGGCCAGGACCTGGCGGCACCGGTACGGCGGCACGGTCTACCAGCAGTTCCCCACCGTCCTGTCCGCGCTCGTCGGGCTGGAGCGCGAGCTGCCCCGGCTGCCGGAGTACGTGCGGCACGCGCGCGTGGTCGCCGCCGCGCTGCGCGAGGGTCTGACGGAGGCCGGGGTGCCGTGGGCCCGTGTACATCCCGAGGAGCCGCACACCAACGAGTTCCGGGTCTGGCTGCCGTACGACGCCGACGTCCTGATGGAGGCCGCCGTGTCCCAGGCCGAGGAGACGGGCACGTTCCTCTTCGCCGACGCCTGGGACCGGGGCGGTCCGGGGCTGGCCTTCACCGAGGTCTCGGTGCGTGCGGAGGGCCTGGACTGGACGGCGGACGACGTACGGGCGGCCGTCGCCGACTTCACACGCCGGCTGCCCGGCGCCTGACCGGCGCGCGGAAGGGGCCGCACGCGGGAGCCGGGTGCGCTGTGGCACTCGCGCGCCATGGCCGTGACACGCCACGGCACACCGCGCGGGCCGTCACAGCGTTCTCGGGCTCAGCCACCGGCGCAGGGCGTACCGCAGCCGGCCGCGCGCCGGGCGCTCGGCGACGACGGCGCTGAAGCGCCGGTACTCCCGCACTTCCCGCAGCGCGTCCAGGTCGTGCCGGCCCGGCGCGGGCGGTTCGGGCTCGCCGTGCAGGCGGGCGCGGTAGCTGTCGAGGAGGTACTGCTGGGTGATGCTCATGGCGGATCGCCTTCTCGGGACGTTGGCTGATCGGGTGACTGATCGGGCTCCGCGGCTGCCCCGGTGTCCTCAGCCTGCCGCCCGCCCCGCGTGGTTGTCCCGTCGATTGACGGCAGCCGTCAATCGTCGGGGGCGTTGTCAGTGGGCGGGTGCACGATGGGGGCATGAGCGTGACCATCGACATCACCGGACTGCCCCTGGAGCGGGTCGCCGTCGTGCCGTCTCCGCTGGCGGAGCTGGGGATGGCGCTGCACGCGCTGAGCGAGCCCGGCCACCATCCCGACCTGCGGGGCTGGGCGACCGCCGTCTCCTCCCGGCTTCAGCCCTGCCTGGCCGACCGGCTGTGCGAGGCGGACTTCCTGTGGCGTACGACGTTCTCGGACGTCTTCGCCCCGTTCGCCGGCATCCCGGGCGGGCGCGCGATGCCCGGGGCCACGCTCGCCGAAGAGCTGGACCTGCTGGACAAACTGACGGACGAACAGTTCGTCCACGCGGCGCTGGAGTTCACCTGCCAGTTGCGCTACGACGTCCAGGAGACCGGACCGCTGGACGATCCGGAGCTGCGCCGGCGCTCCCTGGAGCTGGCCGCCGCGCGCGGGTCCGTCCAGGAGCGGTTCACCCGCCGCCTGCTGACGGACCCGCCGGCCGTGCGCGCCTGGTTCCGGCAGCTGATGCTCGACTGCGACGACGCGTTCTTCGCCGACACCTGGGCCCGTATCCAGCCCCAGCTGGCCGCGGACGCCCGGCACAAGACCGAGCTGCTGCGCCGCAAGGGGCTCGGGGAAGCCCTCGCCTCCCTGTCCGGGGCGGTGTCGCTGGACGAGGAGGGCCGGGTGATCACGGTCGACAAGCTGCTGGTGGGCCGCACCGCCACCGGCGACGGCGGCCTGGTGCTGGTGCCGACCAGCCTCGGCTGGCCGCACCTGATGGTCCTGCACCGGTACGGCTGGCAGCCGACGATCACCTATCCGGCGAGCGGTCCCCGGCCGCAGAGCCCGTCCGTGGAGCAGCTCACGCGCCGGCTGGAGGCACTGGCGCACCCGGTGCGGATGCGGCTCTGCCGGCACCTCGCGCGCGCCCCGCACACCACGAGCGAGCTGGCCGACGCGCACGGCATGACCGCGCCCGAGATATCCCGGCACCTGTCGGTGCTGAAGAAGGCGGGCCTGATCACCGACTGCCGTCGCGGCCGGTACGTCCAGCACCAGCTGGACCTGACCGCGGTGGCCCGGCTGGGCAGCGACTTCATCGAGGGCGTCCTGCGCTGAGCACCGGCCGGAGCCGGCCAAAGGTGTCCCGCGCCGAGCAACCCGCAGCACCGGCCGAGGAGGCCCCACGCCGAACCACCGCCCGGAGCCCGGCGTTCCCGTCAGCCGTGGCCGCCCGCGCGCACGAGTCCCGTCTCGTACGCCAGGACGACCACCTGCACCCGGTCCCTGAGGCCGAGCTTGGTCAGGATGCGGCCCACGTGGGTCTTCACCGTCGCCTCGCTCAGCACCAGCCTGGCCGCGATCTCGCCGTTGGACAGGCCCTGCGCGACCAGCACCATGACCTCGCGCTCGCGCTCCGTGAGCCGTTCCAGCTCCTTGTGCCGGGGCTCCTTGCCGGTGGCGGGCAGCAGCGGCGCGAAGCGGTCCAGCAGCCGCCGGGTGGTGGAGGGCGCGACGACCGCGTCACCGCTGTGCACCGCGCGGATCGCGGCCAGCAGGTCGCCGGGCGGCACATCCTTCAGCATGAAGCCGGAGGCGCCCGCCTTCAGCCCGGAGAAGGCGTACTCGTCCAGGTCGAACGTGGTCAGGATGAGCACCTTCGGCGGGTCGGGCTCGGAGCAGATCCGCCGGGTGGTCTCCACGCCGTCCAGCTTCGGCATCCGGACGTCCATCAGGATGACGTCGACGGCGGTGGACCGCAGCACCTGGAGGGCCTCCACGCCGTCGCCCGCCTCCGCGACGACCTCCATGTCCGGCTGGGCGGCGAGCACCATCCGGAACCCGGTGCGCAGCAGCACCTGGTCGTCGACGAGCATCACGCGGATCGTCATGGGTCCTCTTCCGTGTCTTCTAGGTTGCCGTCTTGGCGGGGCGGTGGGGCGCGCGGGGGCGCGCGACGAGGTCAGTGCGCCGGCTTGAGCGGCAGCAGGGCGCTGATGCGGAATCCTCCGCCGGGGCGCGGTCCCGCGTCCAGCGTGCCGCCGACCATGCCGACGCGCTCGCGCATGCCGATCAGGCCGTGCCCCCGGCCGTCGGCGCCGCCCTCCTCGTACAGCTCGTGCGGGGCGCCCTTGCCGTCGTCCTCCACCAGCAGGCCCAGGCCGTCGTCGAAGTAGACCAGCCGTACGCTCGCGCCCGCGCCCGGCCCGCCGTGCTTGCGGGTGTTGGTGAGCGCCTCCTGCACGATCCGGTACGCCGTCAGCTCCACCCCGCTGGGCAGCGGGCGCGGGGTGCCCTCCACCTTGAAGTCGACCGGCAGACCGGAGCTGCGGCACTGCTCGACGAGGTCGTCGATCTGCCCGACATCGGGCTGCGGGACGTACTCCCCGGTCTCCTGGTGCTCGCCGGTGCGCAGCACGCCCAGCAGGCGGCGCATCTCGGCCAGGGCCTGGCGGCCGGTGGAGGAGATCGTCTCGAGGGCCTTCTTCGCCTGGTCGGGCGCGGTGTCCATGACGTAGTTGGCACCGTCGGCCTGCACCACCATCACCGACACGTTGTGCGCGACCACGTCGTGCAGCTCGCGCGCGATACGGGCGCGCTCGGCGGCGACCGCGACCTTCGCCTGCGCCTCGCGCTCCTTCTCCAGGCGGGACGCGCGCTCCTCCAGCTGGGCGAAGTAGGCGCGCCGGGTGCGCATGGAGTCACCGAGCACCCAGGCGAGGGCGAAGGGCACCGTCTGGAAGACCGCGATGGCGACCTGCCCGGCGAAACTGGCCTGCTCCTGCGGCCAGCGGATCTGGGCCGCGGCCGCCGCGCAGAAGCTGACGGCGAGCGCGAGCCGGGAGGCCCAGCGCGCCCCGACCGCCGCGACCGTGTACGTGATGACCAGCATGGCGAAGTCGGCGACGGTCGTCTGGACGTCCAGGACGAGCTGGGCCAGCCCGGTCGCCAGGGCGGCCAGCAGCATCGGCTCCGGGAAGCGGCGGCGCAGCGCCACGACCACGCACAGGACGGCGGACACGGCCAGACCGGCGGGCAGCGACCCGTGGTGATGCGGCGAGCCGTCCATGCTGACCTCGCTCATCCCGGACATCCCGAACAGGACGACGGCCCAGAAGGTGTCGACCCAGGTCGGGTGGCGACGGAGGAAGTCATAGAGGCGCTGCACGTAACCCAGCGTAGGGAAACCGGGTGCGTGTAGGGGTCAACCGGAGGGCCGATCCGCGCCGGGCGCGCGTACTCCGCAAGGTGGATGCCGTGATCACCTGTGCGCCTAGTCTGGCTCCGTGACGGATGAGACGACGGGGGCGCTCCCCGGGGACCCCGGCCCGCGCGGCTGGCGCGCGGCGGCCGGGGCGGCGCTGTACGGGCCGGGCGGCTTCTACCGGCGCCCGGAGGGACCGGCCGGCCACTTCCGCACCTCCGTGCACGCCTCCCCGCTGTTCGCACGGGCCGTGGCCCGGCTGCTGTGCCGGGTCGACGCGGCACTCGGCCGGCCCGCCGTGCTGGACTTCGTCGACATGGGCGCCGGGCGGGGCGAGCTGGCCCGCGGGGTGCTCGCCGCGCTGCCGGCCGAGGTGGCCGCGCGCACGCGCGTGTACGCCGTCGAGATCGCCGGCCGCCCGGCCGGCTTGGACGAACGGATCGTCTGGCGCAGCGAGATCCCGGAGGGGGTTACCGGGCTGCTGTTCGCGAACGAGTGGCTGGACAACGTCCCCGTGGACGTCGTGGAGGTGGACGCGGCCGGTGTGCCCCGGCTGGTGCTCGTCGCGCGGGACGGCTCCGAGCGGCTCGGGGAGCCGGTGACGGGGGCGGCGGCCGACTGGCTCGCGCGCTGGTGGCCGCTGCCGGCCGAGGAGGGGCTGCGGGCGGAGATCGGGCTGCCCCGGGACGAGGCCTGGGCGTCGGCCGTGGCACGGCTGGCACGGGGGCTCGCGGTGGCCGTGGACTACGCGCACACCGTGGACACGCGCCCGCCCTTCGGGACGCTCACCGGCTTCCGGGAGGGGCGCGAGACGGCGCCCGTGCCGGACGGCTCGTGCGACATCACGGCGCACGTCGCGCTGGACGCGTGCGCGGCGGCAGCGAGCGCGCCGCACCCGGCGAACCCGCCGTACCCGCCGCACCCGCCGTCGGCTCCGGCGCGGGCGTCCTCCTCCGAGGCGGCGCACGGGACTCCCGGGACAGCGCGCGAACTCCCCCGCCCGCGCCTGCTCACGCAGCGCGCCGCTTTGCGCGCCCTGGACATCACCGGCGCACGCCCCCCGCTCGCGCTGGCCTCCACGGACCCCGCCGGCTACGTACGGGCCCTCGCGAGCGCCGGGGAGGCCGCCGAACTCACGGCGGCGGGCGGCCTCGGCGACTTCGGCTGGCTGCTCCAGCCGGTCGGCGTCCCGGACCCCCTGGGCCCGGACGCGTAGGCCCGTGGCGGGTCCGGCGCGGCCTACTTGTCGATGTCACCGACCACGAAGAACATCGAGCCCAGGATCGCGACCATGTCCGCCACCAGCGTTCCCGGCAGCAGCTCGGTCAGCGCCTGGATGTTGTTGTACGAGGCCGAGCGCAGCTTCAGCCGGTACGGGGTCTTCTCGCCCTTGCTCACCAGGTAGTAGCCGTTGATGCCGAGCGGGTTCTCGGTCCACGCGTACGTGTGTCCCTCGGGCGCCTTCAGCACCTTCGGCAACCGCTGGTTGATCGGCCCGGGCGGCAGCTGGGCGAGCCGGTCCAGGCAGGCGTCGGCGAGGTCCAGGGCGTTGTGGGTCTGCGCCAGCAGCACCTCGAAGCGGGCGAGGCAGTCGCCCTCGGCGCGGGTCACCACCTCCAGCACGTCCTGGAGATCGCCGTAGGCCAGGTACGGCTCGTCGCGGCGCAGGTCGAAGTCGACGCCCGAGGCGCGCGCGATGGGCCCGCTCACGCCGTAGGCGTGCACCGCCTCGGGCGCGAGCGCCCCCACCCCGCGCGTGCGCCCCCGGAAGATCTCGTTGCCGAGCACCAGGTCGTCGAAGACGTCCATGCGCGAGCGCACCGCGGCGACGGCCTCACGCGCGCGCGCCGTCCAGCCCGCCGGCAGGTCCTCCTTGAGGCCGCCGACGCGGTTGAACATGTAATGCATGCGCCCGCCGGAGACCTCCTCCATGACGTTCTGGAGCACCTCGCGCTCCCGGAACGCGTAGAACACCGGCGTGATCCCGCCCAGCTCCAGCGGGTAGGAGCCGAGGAACATCAGGTGGTTCAGCACCCGGTTCAGCTCGGCGAGCAGGGTGCGCGTCCACACCGCCCGCTCGGGGACCTCCATGCCGAGCATCCGCTCCACGGCGAGGACCACGCCCAGCTCGTTGGAGAACGCCGACAGCCAGTCGTGGCGGTTGGCGAGCACGATGATCTGCCGGTAGTCGCGCGCCTCGAAGAGCTTCTCGGCGCCCCGGTGCATGTAGCCGATCACCGGCTCCGCGCGCACGATGCGCTCCCCGTCCAGCACGAGCCTGAGCCGCAGCACACCGTGCGTGGAGGGGTGCTGGGGACCGATGTTGAGCACCATGTCGGTGCTCTCCGCCGCACCGCCGATGCCGACCGTGGTCTCCGTCGTAGGAGTCATGGGCCCAGTTTCCCCTACGTACGCTGGGCGCATGGAAACGGGGAGCCTGGACGGGACCGGAGCGCCGGCGGACCAGCCGGTGTGGCGGCGGCTGGAGCCGGGGCTGTTGCGGGTGCGGCGGCTGCTGCTGGCGGTGTGGGCGGGGGTGCTCGCGGTGGCGGCCGGGCTGCTGCCGGGACTCCTCGCGGGCCCGGCGTGGGCCGCGTGCGCGCTGCTGCCACCGGCGTGCGCCGCCGCGTGCTGGCGGCTGCTGGAACGCAACTGGCGCTCCTGGCGGTACGCCGAGCGCGCCGACGACCTGCTGATCAGCCGCGGTGTGCTGTGGCGCGAGGAGACGGTGGTGCCGTACGGGCGGATGCAGCTGGTGGAGGTGACCTCGGGGCCCGTGGAGCGGCGCTTCGGGCTGGCCACCGTACAACTGCACACGGCCGCCGCCGCGACCGACGCGACCATCCCCGGCCTGGACCCGGCCGAGGCGGAACGGCTGCGCGACCGGCTCACCGAGCTGGGCGAGGCACGATCGGCGGGCCTGTGACGTCCCCGGAGCGGCCCGAGGGCGCGAACGACGGCATACCCGGGCGGGGCGAGGATCCGGAAACCGGCGTGGCCGGGCGCGCGCCCGTCGTCGAGCGCCGGCTGCACCCGGTCACGCCCCTGCGCCGGGCGTGGGCGCCGCTCGCCGTGCTGGCCGGCTGGGCGGTGCACGACCCGAACGGCGCGCAGGAGCAGCTCGCCCGGCTCACGGACACCATGCTCCTGCTGGGCATCGCGGTCCTGGTGCCGGCGGCCGGCCTCTACGGCTTCCTGTCCTGGTGGTTCACGCACTACGCGGTCACCGACACCGAGCTGCGGATACGCACCGGGCTGCTGTTCCGGCGCACCGCGCACATCCGGCTGGAGCGCGTCCAGGCCGTGGACGTCTCCCGTCCGCTCCTCGCGCGCGTGGCGGGCGTCGCCAAGCTGCGCATCGACGTCGTAGGCACCGACGACAAGGACGAGCTGGCCTTTCTGAGCGAGCGCGAGGCGCGCGCCCTGCGCGCGGAGCTGCTCGCGCGCGCTGCCGGTTTCGCGCCCGAGACGGCGCGTGAGGTCGGAGAGGCACCGGCGCACGTCCTGCTGCGCGTGCCCCCGCGCGAGCTGGCGCGCTCCCTGGTGCTGACGGGCGCCACCTGGGGTTCGCTGTGCGCCGCGCTGATCGTCCCCACCGTGCTGTGGCTCTTCACGGAGAACGTGTGGACGGTCCTCGTCACCGCCCTGCCGCTGCTCGGCACCGCCGGGGCGAGCAGCGCGGGCCGGTTCGTCACCGAGTTCGACTGGACGGTGAGCGAGTCGCCGGACGGGCTGCGCATCGACCGCGGGCTGCTGGACCGCGCCCACGAGACGGTGCCGCCCGGCCGGGTGCAGACGGTGCGGATCGTGGAACCGCTGCTGTGGCGGCGGCGCGACTGGGTCCGGGTCGAACTCGATGTGGCCGGATCCGACAACTCCGTGCTGGTGCCGGTCGCCCCGCGCGCGATCGCCGAGGCGGTCCTCGCGCGCGTGCTGCCCGGGGCGTCGGTGCCGCCGGAGCTGTCGCCCGCGCCGCGCCGGGCCCGCTGGTGCGTGCCGGTGTGGTGGCGCGGGCACCGGCTGGCGGTCACCGGCCCGGTGTTCGCCGCCCGCAGCGGCCTGCTGTGCCGCCGGCTCTCGCTGGTGCCGCACGCCAAGGTGCAGAGCGTACGGCTCACCCAGGGGCCCTGGGAGCGGCGCTGGGGGCTCGCCGACGTCCACGTGGACACCGGCGCCGACAAGACCGTCACGGCCCGGCTGCGCGACGCCGGGGAGGCCGCGCGGCTCCTCGCCGAGCAGGCGGAGAGGTCCCGCACGGGCCGCAGGGACGCCCCGCCGGACCGCTGGATGACGGCGGGCTGACCGGCGCGGGATCCGCGGGCCGGCATGCCTCGGGCCCGGCTCCCTCGGGGGGAGACCGGGCCCGTCGCGGTGCTGTCGCCGGTGGCTCAGGAGGCCGCGCTGCGCAGCCCCTGGACGTCGATCTGCTCGGTCTCGTCGTGCGCGGTCAGGTCGATGATCTGACCGATCCCCCGGGACCGCTCGTCGGCGGGCTTGAACCCGGCCTCGGCCTCGGCCTTGTGCACGGCGAGCGCCTCGGGGCCCACGACGTCGGCCAGGTCCTCGTTCTGCACGGAGTCCAGCGCGGCCTTCGGGGTGCCCTTCTGCGTGCCGAAGAAGTCGAACCCGCCCTCGGTCACCGGCCGCCGCGCGGGCGCGGCCGGCACGACGGCCACGGCCGACGGCACACCGGGGTTCCCGGCGGGCGGCACCACGGGCCCGCCGGCCGGGGATACGGCGTCGACGGCACCGCGCGGACGGTCCGCGCCGCCCCGCGCCGGGTCGCCGCTACCGGGCCGGGAGTCGGGAGCGGCCGGGGAGTCGGAAGCGGCCAGGGTGCCGGAGGTGGGGGCCTGGGCCTCGGGGGCGGGGCCGGTGGTCGCGGAGGGCACCCCGGCAACGGAGGCGGAAGCAGCCCCGGGCTCCAGCGCGCCCGACGTCCCCGCCCCGAGGTCCACCACCCCAGACTTCCCCGCCAAGGGCTCCACCGCCCCGGCCTCCCCGGTCACGGCCTCCCCGGTCACGGCTTCCCGGGACACGGCCTCTCCCGAACCGGCCTCGGTCACCCCGGACTCGGCAACCCCGGACTCGGTCGCCCCAGCCTCAGCAACCCCGGCCTCGGCAGCCCCGGACTCGTCCCCCTCCGAAACGGACCCCGTGGCCGTGCCCCGCCGGCCCTCCGGACCGTCCTCGGGCTCGCCCGAAGTCTGCCGTTCGAAGCGGGCCAGTGCCGTCAGGGCCCGCCGGTACAGCCGGGCGCCCTCGGGGGAGAACACCGCGGGTGCCGCCGGGGCGGCCCCGGCGGATCCGGAGGGTTCGCCGCCGCGCGCGGGCGGCAGCGCGGGGGCCGTCGGGCGCGCGGGGGCCGGCTCCGGCGCCGTCGCCTCGAGCTCCAGCAGCCGGCGGCCCTCCAGGGCGCTGGCCCGCTCGGTCTCGGCGGTGGCGTACCGGCGCAGCAGGGCCGCGTGCTCGTTGCGCAGGCCGGCCAGCTCGGCGCGCTTGGCGCGCAGCCGCTGCTCCAGCTTCGCGCGCAGTTCGCGGGACTCCTCCAGGTCGGTCTCCAGTTCGGCGACCCGTTCCTCGAAGCGCCATTCGTCGCCGGCACGCGCGCGCGTCAGCTCGGCGACCCGCCGGCCCGCCTGCACGTCCCAGCGGCGCATCACGAACGCGCCGACGACCGATGTCGCCGCTGCCGCGGCGGCCAGTGCGCGCAACAGCGTGGCCTCGGAGAACACCCAGGGAGCCGACGCGCAGACGACGGAGACGCCGGCGATCGCCGAGGGAGGCAACAGCCGGTGCAGGGGAGAGGAATGGCGGTGGCGTCCACGTGGCATGGCCAGAAACTTACCGCGCGTAGGCGGATCGTGGGCCCAGGCCCGTAAAAACACGGCCACACCAGGGGCCTCACGAGGCGTCAGACCGTACGCCGGTTCAGTGGTCGGTCAGCCGCCCGCTGATCCACTGGAGCGTGGGCGGGATCTCGCGCCGCCAGGTGTTGAAGTTGTGACCGCCGCTGTCGAGGATGATCGACGAGATCCGGGTCCGGTCGGTGGCCCGCACCCGCTGGATGAAGTCCATCGTGGACTTGTAGTTGTGCTCGCCCTCCCTGCTGCTGGTGACGAGCAGGGAGGTGTCCGGCGCGGGCTCGTGCCGCAGCAGCCAGAACAGGTCGGCGCGATGGCGCAGCTTGGCGTCGCCGTGGAAGAGGTCGCCGGTGGTGGGGTCGATCGGCGCGTTGTAGTACGGCGACAGGCCCGCGCCGGCCGCGTACACGCGCGGGTGGTGCATGGCGAGCTTGAGCGCGCAGTAGCCGCCGGTGGAGTCGCCGACGATGCCCCAGCCGCCCGGCCGCTTGCCGGCCCGGTAGTGACCGAGGACGGCGTCCGGCAGGTCCTTGGCGAAGAACGTCTCCGTCTGCGGCCCGCCCGGGATGTCCACGCACTCGGTGTCCCGGGGCGGCGCCACGGTCGGCCGGAGCATCACCAGGATCATCGGCTGCACGCTCCCGTCCCTGGCCAGCCGCTGCGCGGTGCTCGGGTAGTTCAGCTTGTCCACCAGCGACCGCGCGGTGCCCGGGTAGCCGGTCAGCACGACGGTCGTCGGGAAGGTGCGCGTGCGGTACTGCGGCTGGAAGTACTCCGGCGGCAGGTACACGTACGCCGGTGTCGCGATGTGCGTCCTGCGGCCGACGATGTCCACCTTCTGGATCTGCCCGCCCCGCTCCGGCCGCGTGGCGCGCACGCCGGGCACCTCGGAGGTGGAGACCACCTGGAGCGGACCGCCGCTGCCGTGCACCGAGTGGTCGACCACCACGCCCTGCCCGGTCTCCGTGCCGAACAGGTCGGCCCAGCTGGCGTAGAAGCCGAAGGCCTGGTTGGCGGCGAGGCCGACGGAGGCGAAGAGCGCCACCTGGGTGGCCAGCAGCAGACCCACCCGCCCGCTGACGGACCGCCAGTGCTGCCGGGCCAGGCGCGGCCACAGCCACACCGTGCCGATGAACAGCACGGCGGCGATCACTATCGCCAGCCACAGCACTTTGTTGCTCGTGAGACCCATGGGCTGTTTCCTGTCCGCGCTTTCCGCCCGTGCCGTACCCACGCCTGGTGCGCGCGCTTGCCCGGGGCTTTCCTTGGCCTTTGACCCGACTTTCCGATGGGGAGTGAACCTCCCTCCCCCAGACACCGTCCTAGAGGGCGCAATGTCGCCGGATGCCCCGATGGCACCGGAATCAAGGTCTCTCGCCGAACTACGGGATGCGATGTCTGTCAGGATAGATGGGGAAGTGTCGGACGGGGTTCCGGGCCGGGCAAGCCGCGGGCGGCGCCTGCTGCGCGGTCCGCGTCCCGAGGCCGTTCCCGTTCTGGTCGGCCGGGCGGCCACGCTCGTGGGCCTCCTGGACATCGCCGCGGGTGTCTTCCCGCGTTTCCGGCACAGCCGTATGCACGCCCTGGCCGAGGTGCTGCCGGGCTCGTTCGGGCCGTTCGCGGCGGCGCTCTCGCTCAGCGCGGGCGTGCTGTTGCTGCTGCTCGCGCACGGGCTCAAGCGGCGCAAGCGCCGGGCGTGGCGGGCCGCGGTGGCACTGCTCCCGGCGGGCGCGGCGGCCCAGTTCGCGTACCGGCACTCGCTCGTCGGCGCGCTCATCGCGGTCGCCCTGCTGGTGCCGCTGCTGCGCCACCGGGACCAGTTCGCCGCCCTGCCCGATCCGCGCAGCCGGTGGCGCGCGCTCGCCAACTTCGTGCTCATGAGCGCCGGTTCGGTCCTCCTCGGGCTCGTCATCGTCAGCGTCCACCCGGGCCGGACGATCGGCGACCCGAGCCTGGCCGACCGGCTGACGCACGTCATCTACGGCCTGTTCGGCTTCGAGGGCCCGGTCGACTACCAGGGCAACACGTCCTGGACGGTCGCCTTCTCCCTCGGCGCCCTCGGCTGGATCACCGCGGTGACCACCATCTACCTGGCCTTCCGCCCGGAGCACCCGGCCGCCCGTCTCACCGACGAGGACGAGGAGAAGCTGCGCGCCCTGCTGGCCAGGCACGGCGGGCGGGACTCGCTCGGCCACTTCGCGCTGCGCCGCGACAAGGCGGTGGTGTTCTCGCCCAGCGGCAAGGCCGCGGTCACCTACCGGGTCGTCTCCGGTGTGATGCTCGCCAGCGGCGACCCCATCGGGGACGTCGAGGCCTGGCCGGGCGCCATCGAACGCTTCATGGACGAGGCCCGGGCCCACTCCTGGACGCCCGCCGTCATGGGCTGCTCGGAGACCGGCGGCGAGGTGTGGACCCGCGAGACCGGCCTGGACGCCCTGGAACTGGGCGACGAGGCGGTGGTGGACGTGGCGGATTTCTCGCTCGCCGGACGCGCGATGCGCAACGTGCGCCAGATGGTCAAGCGCATCGAGCGGGCCGGCTACGAAACCCGGGTGCGGCGCATCCGTGACCTCGGCGAGACCGAGCTGGAGCGGATCCGCCGGGCGGCGGAGGACTGGCGCGGCACGGACACCGAGCGCGGCTTCTCCATGGCGCTCGGCCGCATCGGCGACCCGGCCGACGGCGACTGCCTGATCGCCACCGCGCACAAGCAGGACGACGAGCCGGGCGAGTACGGCGACCTGAAGGCGATCCTGCACTTCGTGCCGTGGGGCGAGGACGGCGTCTCGCTGGACCTGATGCGCCGCGACCGCTCCGCCGACCCGGGCATGAACGAGCTGCTGATCGTCGCCGCCCTCCAGGCCGCCGGGAGGTTCGGCATCACCCGGGTCTCGCTGAACTTCGCGATGTTCCGCTCCGCCCTCGCGCGCGGGGAGAAGATCGGCGCCGGCCCGGTGCTGCGTGCCTGGCGCGGGCTGCTGGTGTTCCTCTCGCGCTGGTTCCAGATCGAGTCGCTGTACAAGTTCAACGCCAAGTTCCAGCCGCGCTGGGAACCGCGGTTCGTGGTCTACCGGGCCCCCGCCGACCTGCCCCGCATCGGCTTCGCCGCCATGCAGGCCGAGGGCTTCGTCAACCTCGCCGTGCCGCTGCCGCGCTTCCTGCGCCGGCGCCGCCCCGCCTCCGGACGCCCGTGCGGGCACGTGGGCGAACGGGACGTGCGGGCCGCCTGAGCCCCGCGCACCGGACGTCACGGCCCGCCGACCGGCCCCCTCCCCGAGGGGGCCGCCGCGCGTTCCCGGCACCGGCCTGGGCCTACGCTGAACGTATGAACAGCATCAGCGGGCGCGGCCGGGTGGCCGGCCTTCCGGCATGGGACCGGTGCGCGGTCATGGGGGTCGTGAACGTCACCCCCGACTCCTTCTCCGACGGGGGCCGCTGGTTCGACACCACCGTCGCCGTCAAACACGGCCTGGATCTGGTCGCCCAGGGCGCGGACCTGGTCGACGTGGGCGGCGAGTCCACCCGGCCCGGCGCCACCCGCGTGGACGAGGCCGAGGAGCTGCGCCGGGTCGTCCCCGTGGTGCGCGGCCTGGCCTCCGAGGGCGTCGTCGTCTCCGTCGACACCATGCGCGCCTCCGTCGCCGAACAGGCCCTCGCGGCCGGCGCCGTCCTCGTCAACGACGTCAGCGGCGGCCTGGCCGACCCCGCGATGATCCCGGTGGTGGCCGCCGCGGGCGCCCCCTTCGTCGTCATGCACTGGCGCGGCTTCCTCCAGGGCGGCAACGTCAAGGGCGTCTACGCGGACGTGGTCGGCGAAGTCGTCGGGGAACTGCACGCGCGCGTGGAGGCCGTGCTGGCCGGCGGCGTCGCCCCGGACCGCGTCGTCGTCGACCCGGGCCTGGGCTTCTCCAAGGAGGCCGAGCACGACCTGGCCCTGCTCGCCCACCTGGACCGGCTGCGGGCCCTCGGGCACCCGCTGCTGGTCGCAGCCTCCCGCAAGCGGTTCCTCGGCCGGGTGCTGGCCGGACCGGAGGGCCCGCCCCCGCCGGCCCGGGAGCGGGACGCGGCCACGGCCGCCGTCTCCGCGCTCGCCGCGCACGCCGGCGCGTGGGCAGTGCGCGTCCACGAGGTGCGCGCCACGGCGGACGCGGTACGGGTCGCACGCGCCGTGGAAGAGGCGCGCGGCACCCAGCGCACGCCCGGCGCGGACGGCACGCCCGGCGCGGACGGCGAGCGCGGACCGGAAGGAACCCGGTGAGCGCCCCCCACACCGACGTCGAGCAGGTGGAAGCCGCCAACACCGCCTTCTACGAGGCACTGGAGCGCGGCGACTTCGAAGAGGTCTCCGGGCTGTGGCTGACGCCCGCGGAACTGGGCGTGGACGAGACGTACCACGACCCCGCGGACACCGGCGTGATCTCCTGCGTGCACCCGGGCTGGCCGGTGCTGACCGGCCGCGGCGAGGTGCTCAGGTCGTACGCCCTGATCATGGCCAACACCGACTACATCCAGTTCTTCCTCACCGATGTGCACGTCTCCGTGACCGGCGACACCGCGCTGGTGACCTGCACGGAGAACATCCTCAGCGGCGGACCCGCGCCGGAGGAGGGCGCGGAGCTGGGGCCGCTGGTCGGCCAGCTCGTCGTCGCCACCAACGTCTTCCGGCGCACCCCCTCGGGCTGGAAGCTGTGGTCGCACCACGCCTCCCCCGTCCTGGCCGAGACCGCCGACGACGAGGACGACACCGGCGTGAACGGCGTGGACCCGGACGACGGCCCCCTCGCCTGACCGGCACCCGTACCCGCCGGCGGACGGACACGTGGTCTGAATCACCCGCCTCCGGGTAGAAGCGGCTACCAGCCCGTGACCGGGCCGGGCTCCCCAGGGGAAACCCGCGGTGAACCCTCCGGGTCCCGGGCCGGGCCCGCGCCCCCGCGGCCGGGCTCTGTCGGTGCCCGCAGGTAGATTCGTCTGAGACCGGTGTGCCGCCCGCACGCGGTACGGGCCGGTCCTTCCCGACGATTGCAGGAGTGATTCGCGTGGATCGTGTCGCGCTGCGCGGCCTCAAGGCCCGTGGGCACCACGGGGTGTTCCCCAAGGAGCGCGAGGAGGGCCAGACCTTCATCGTGGACCTCGTCCTCGGCCTGGACACCCGGCCGGCCGCGGCCGACGACGACCTGACGAAGACCGTGCACTACGGCATCGTGGCCGAGGAGGTCGTGGCCGTGGTCGAGGGCGAGCCGGTGGATCTCATCGAGACCCTCGCCGAGCGGATCGCCCGGACCTGCCTGAAGCACGAAGGGGTTCAGGAGGTCGAGGTGTGCGTCCACAAGCCGGACGCGCCGATCACCGTCCCCTTCGACGACGTGACCGTCACCATCACCCGGAGCCGAGTATGACCCGACCTTTCCGCCAGGGTCACAGCGACCCCACCGTCCAGCCGGTACCCGCCTCGGTCGTCGAGAAGGTGGACGCCGCCGACACCACCCTGCACAACCCCCAGTGGGCCGTGATCTCCCTCGGCTCCAACCTCGGCAACCGCCTGGATACCCTCCAGGGGGCCGTGGACGCCCTGGAGGACACCCCGGGCGTCCGGGTGAAGGCCGTCTCGCCGGTGTACGAGACCGAGCCGTGGGGCGTCGAGCCCGGCAGCCAGCCGTCGTACTTCAACGCGGTCGTGGTCCTGAAGACGACCCTGCCCCCCGCCTCCCTGCTGGAGCGGGCGCACGCCGTCGAGGAGGCCTTCCACCGGGTCCGGGACGAGCGCTGGGGCCCGCGCACGCTGGACGTCGACATCGTCGCCTACGCCGACGTCACCTCGGACGACCCGCGGCTCACCCTGCCCCATCCGCGCGCCCACGAGCGCGCCTTCGTGCTGGCGCCCTGGCACGACGTCGACCCCCGGGCCCAGCTCCCCGGCCGGGGCACGGTCGCCGAACTGCTGTCCACGATCACCCGTGAAGGTGTGACGCACCGGCAGGACCTGGAACTCCGGCTGCCCGAGTAGTCGTTAAGGTCGAGACGGATCAAGACCGAAGAACGACCACCGTCCGGGGCCGGTCCGGGGGAACAACTGAAGGGACACCGTGAGAGAGCTGCGCATCAGGGTGCTGGCGGGCGTGTTCGTCGTGGCCGGCGTCCTGTCCTGGGCGGGCGCCCGCCTCTGGAACTCGATCGGGACCCTCCCCAGCGTCCCCCTGGCCGCCCCCGTGGTCCTCGCGCTGATCGCGGTGGTGCTGCTTTCCACGGCGCTCTCGCTGCGCGCCCGGCTGAAGGCCCAGCGCGAGCGCCGGCCCGGCGCCAAGGGCGTCGATCCGCTGATGGCCGCCCGGGCGGTCGTCTTCGGCCAGGCCAGCGCCCTGGTCGCGGCCCTCGTCGCCGGCATGTACGGCGGCGCGGGCGTCTTCCTGCTGGAGCTGCTGGACCTCCCGGCCCGCCGCGACCAGGCGATCTACGCCGGATTCTCGGCCCTGGCGGGCTTCGGCGTGATAGCGGCCGCCCTGTTCCTGGAGCGGGTGTGCCGGCTCCCCGAGGACGACGACCAGAACCCGCCGGGGGCGCAGCCGGCGGCCTGACCGCCCGCCGCGCCCGGCGGCGGGCGGCTCAGCGCGCCATGATCAGGCTCATGGCCTCGTTGCGCGTGGCGACATCGCGCAGCTGCCCGCGCACGGCGGACGTTATGGTCTTCGCGCCCGGCTTGCGGATGCCGCGCATCGACATGCACATGTGCTCGCACTCCACCACGACGATGACGCCCCGCGGCTCCAGGATCTTCATCAGGGAGTCCGCGATCTGCGTGGTCAGGCGCTCCTGCACCTGCGGCCGGCGGGCGTAGACGTCGACGAGCCGGGCCAGCTTGGACAGCCCGGTGATCTTGCCGCTCTCGGACGGGATGTAGCCGACGTGGGCGACGCCCCGGAACGGCACCAGGTGGTGCTCGCAGGTCGAGTACACCTCGATGTCCTTCACGAGGACCATCTCGTCGTGCCCGAGGTCGAACGTCGTCGTCAGCACGTCCTCCGGCTGCTGCCACAGACCGGCGAAGATCTCCCGGTAGGCTCGCGCGACCCGGGCCGGCGTCTCCCTGAGCCCCTCGCGGTCCGGGTCCTCCCCGACCGCGAGCAGCAGCTCCCGCACGGCGTTCTCGGCGCGCTTCTCGTCGAATTCGCCGATGCGGCCCTCGCCGTCCAGCGTCACCGGGTCGGTCATCTGGTTCCTCGTTCCCGCGCCATGACGCGCGTGTGTCTCGCCTTGCCGAAACTGCGGACATGCGAAATGCCGCGACCCCCAGGCTAGAACCTGGGGGTCGCGGCATTCATTCCGGGCCGGTGTCCGCGCGGCGGTCAGCTCTCGGAGCGGTCCTCCGGGGACTGGTCCGTCACCGGGGCGGACTCCGTCGCCGTCGACTTCACGGTGCTGATCGACGCCGTCGCGCCGTTCGCGCCGTTGGTCAGTGCGAGCTCCTTCGGGGAGAGCACCGGCGGGCGGGTGGACGGGGTGCGGCGCGAGGAGCCGGTCCAGGCGGGCCGCGGCGGGCGCTTGACGATGGTGGCGAAGATCTCGGCGATCTCCTCCTTGCCCAGGGTCTCCTTCTCCAGCAGCTGGAGGACGAGGTTGTCGAGCACGTCGCGGTTCTCGACCAGGATCTCCCAGGCCTCGTTGTGCGCGGTCTCGATGAGCTTCTTGACCTCTTCGTCGACCAGCGCGGCGACCTCTTCCGAGTAGTCCCGCTGGTGGGCCATCTCACGGCCCAGGAACGGCTCGCTGTTGTCGCCGCCGAACTTGATCGCGCCGAGACGCTCGGTCATGCCGTACTGGGTGACCATCGCGCGGGCCAGGTTGGTGGCCTTCTCGATGTCGTTCGCGGCGCCGGTGGTCGGGTCGTGGAAGACCAGTTCCTCGGCCGCCCGGCCGCCCAGCATGTAGGCGAGCTGGTCGAGCATCTCGTTGCGGGTGGTCGAGTACTTGTCCTCGTCGGGCAGGACCATCGTGTAACCGAGGGCACGGCCGCGGGACAGGATCGTGATCTTGTGGACCGGGTCGGAGTTCGGCGAGGCCGCCGCGACCAGGGCGTGACCGCCCTCGTGGTACGCGGTGATCTTCTTCTCCTTGTCCGACATGATCCGGGTCCGCTTCTGCGGGCCCGCGACCACGCGGTCGATCGCCTCGTCCAGCGCCTTGTTGTCGATCAGCTTCTGGTCGCCGCGGGCGGTGAGCAGCGCGGCCTCGTTCAGCACGTTGGCGAGGTCGGCACCGGTCATGCCCGGGGTGCGGCGGGCCACGGCGGACAGGTCGACGTCGGGCGCGACCGGCTTGCCCTTCTGGTGGACCTTGAGGATCTCCAGGCGGCCCTGGAGGTCCGGCGGGTCGACCGCGATCTGCCGGTCGAAGCGGCCCGGGCGCAGCAGCGCCGGGTCGAGGATGTCCGGCCGGTTGGTGGCCGCGATCAGGATGACGCCGCCCTTGACGTCGAAGCCGTCCATCTCGACCAGCAGCTGGTTCAGGGTCTGCTCGCGCTCGTCGTGACCGCCGCCGAGGCCGGCGCCGCGGTGGCGGCCGACCGCGTCGATCTCGTCCACGAAGACGATCGCCGGGGCGTTCGCCTTGGCCTGCTCGAAGAGGTCACGGACCCGGGAGGCACCGACACCGACGAACATCTCGACGAAGTCGGAACCGGAGATCGAGTAGAACGGGACGCCCGCCTCGCCCGCGACGGCACGCGCGAGCAGGGTCTTGCCGGTACCCGGGCGGCCGTAGAGCAGCACACCCTTGGGGATCTTGGCGCCGACGGCCTGGAACTTGGCCGGCTCCTGGAGGAACTCCTTGATCTCCTGGAGCTCCTCGACGGCCTCGTCACAGCCGGCCACGTCGGAGAAGGTCGTCTTCGGGGTGTCCTTGGTGATGAGCTTCGCCTTGGACTTGCCGAAGTTCATGACCCGGGAGCCGCCGCCCTGCATCTGATTCATCAGGAACAGGAAGACGACCACGATCAGGACGAAGGGGAGCAGGGAGAGCAGGACGCCGACGAACGGGTTCTGCTTGGACGGCGAGACCGTGTAGCCGTCCGTGATCTGCTTTTCCTGGTACTTGGTCTGCAGCGTGCCGGCGAGCTGCACGCCCTGGTCGCCGATGTAGCTCGCCTGGATCTTCGAGCTGCCCTCGACCTTGTAGCCGTCCTTGAGCGTGACCTTGATGCTCTGATCGTCACCGGTGGTGATCTTGGCCGACTCGACCTTGTTCGCGTTGATCGCCGCCACGACCTGGCCGGTGTCCACCGTCTTGTAGCCGCCGGACGAGCCGACGACCTGCATCAACACGACCACGGCAAGGACGGCCAGCACGATCCACATGACCGGCCCACGGAAGTATCGCTTCACGTCCATCCATACGGAGCGGTGCCGCCCCGTCCCTCCTGCCATAGTGAGTTTGATAAGACAGTTCTTCTGACGGTACCCCAGCATTGTTGCCCGAAGCCGCACGGAGCCGATTCGACGGCTGGGAAAACCCGTCTCCGCTTGCTTCAACGGCGCGGAACCCGCTGGGGTTCCCGATCGTCCTACAGGCTTGGGCCGAGTGGCTCAGCCGCCGTAGACGTGAGGCGCGAGCGTACCGACGAACGGCAGGTTGCGGTACTTCTCGGCGTAGTCGAGGCCGTAGCCGACGACGAACTCGTTCGGGATGTCGAAGCCGACCCACTCGACGTCGATGGCGACCTTGGCGGCGTCCGGCTTGCGCAGCAGCGTGCACACCTTCAGGGAGGCGGGCTCGCGCGAGCCGAGGTTGTTGATCAGCCAGGACAGGGTCAGGCCGGAGTCGATGATGTCCTCGACGATCAGGACGTGCCGGCCCTTGATGTCGGTGTCGAGGTCCTTGAGGATGCGGACCACACCGGAGGACTGGGTGCCCGCGCCGTAGGAGGACACGGCCATCCAGTCCATGGTGACGGGGGTGGACAGCGCCCGGGCGAGGTCGGCCATGACCATCACCGCGCCCTTGAGGACGCCGACGATGAGCAGGTCCTTGCCCGCGTACTCCGCGTCGATCTTCGCGGCCAGCTCGGCCAGCTTCGCGTCGATCTCTTCCTTGGTGATGAGCACCCGCTGGAGGTCGGCACCCATGTCTTTCGCGTCCACCCGCATCACTTTCGGTCGTCCCGCACTTACGGCCGCGTGCGCGGCCACCGGCTACGGCCGCGTGTACGGCCCCGGGGGCCGCCCGGCCCGCCGGAGGGCACCGGGTCTGGGCACTCCGCGGGGTCCGGTCGTCAGCCTTGCCGAATCACCAGTCTGCCACCCTGCCGCTGGGCGACGACCCGGCCCGGGAGATTGATGGCTCCCTGGCCGCGCCAGCCGGTGATCAGCCGGTCGACTTCCTCGATGTGGCGGGCGAACAGCGCACCGGCCGGGGCGCCCGCCTCGATGGCCGCGCGGCGCAGGATCCGCCGGCGCACGGCGGGCGGCAGGGCGTACAGCTTGGCGCACTCCAGCAGGCCGGCCGCGTCCCGTACGGAGGCCTCGGCCTGCCGGGCCCAGGTGTCCAGGGCGTCGGCGTCGTCGCGGGAGAGCTGGGCGGTGCGGGCCAGCGCCTCCACCACGCCCTTGCCGAGGGCCTTCTCCAGCGCGGGCAGTCCCTCGTGCCGCAGCCGGGAGCGGGTGTAGGCCGGGTCGGCGTTGTGCGGGTCGTCCCAGACCGGCAGGGACTGGACCATGCAGGCCTTGCGGGCGGTCTGCCGGTCCAGGTGCAGGAAGGGCCGCCGGTAACGGCCGCCGGCCCCCGAGACCGCGGCCATGCCGGACAGGGAGCGGATGCCGGAGCCGCGGGCGAGCCCCAGCAGGACGGTTTCGGCCTGGTCGTCGCGGGTGTGGCCGAGCAGGATCGCGGTGGCGCCGTGGCGTTCGGCGGCGGCGTCCAGGGCGGCGTAGCGGGCGTCCCGGGCGGCGGCCTCGGGGCCGCCCTCGCGGCCGACGGTCACCGCGACGGACTCGACCGGGTCGAGGCGCAGCTCGCGCAGTCGCACGACGACCTCCTCGGCACGGAGGTCGGAGCCGGGCTGGAGGCCGTGGTCGACGGTGACCCCGCCGGCGCGGACGCCCAGCTTGGGGGCCTCGAAGGCGAGGGCGGAGGCGAGGGCCATGGAGTCGGCGCCGCCGGAGCACGCGACGAGGACGAGCGGGGAGGGGAGCCGCTCGGCCGTCCGGCCCGCGGAGGCGCGGGAGGTCTGGTCGTTCAGGATGTCGTGGAGGACGCGGCGGACCGCCAGGCGTATCGCCGCGACCGCAGGATGGGGACCCATGTCCGGTTCCCTTCATGAAGTTTTCCGGGGGGTGAGCCCGGGACGGTCACTCAGAGTGTGTAGATGGTGACAGAACCGGGGCGTTCCCCGAGCATCGCACGCCTACGCATGGCATACGGTCCCTCGGACGGGTGATTGGAGGGGCGTTCGCCTGCCGTCGGCCGGATTCCCTTCACGACTCCGCCCCGTCGCTCACTCCTCGGCCCTGCCGTGCACCCGCGCGACCCAGTCCGCCGGTTTGGCGATCTCCGCCTTGGTGGGCAGGGTGTTGGGCGAGGTCCACACGCGGTTGAAGCCGTCGGTGCCGACCTGCTCCACGACGGCTCGCACGAACCGTTCGCCGTCGCGGTACTGCCTCAGTTTGGCATCCAGCCCCAGCAGCTTGCGCAGGGCCGCGTCCAGCCGGGAGGCGCCCTTGGCGCGGCGCTGCTGGAACTTCTCGCGGATCTCGGCGACGGTCGGTACGACGCTGGGGCCGACCCCGTCCATGACGTAGTCGGCGTGGCCCTCCAGCAGCGACATCACGGCGGTGAGCCGGCCGAGGATCTCCCGCTGCGCCGGGGTCTGCACCAGCTCCACGAAGGAGCGTCCGCCGTCCTCCTCCTCGCCCTCGGGACGGCCGCCGGCCAGGGACTGGGCCGCGTCCCGGATGCGCTCCAGGAAGGTCATCGGGTCGACGTCGGTCTCCGCGAGGAACGACTGGATCTCGCCCTCCAGGTGGTCGCGCAGCCAGGGCACGGCGGTGAACTGGGTGCGGTGGGTCTCCTCGTGCAGGCACACCCACAGGCGGAAGTCGTGCGGGTCGACGTCGAGTTCGCGCTCCACGTGGACGATGTTGGGCGCCACCAGCAGCAGCCGGCCGCCGCCGTTGCGTCCGGCCGGCAGGTCGCGGCCGGCCGGGGCGAAGGTCTCGTACTGGCCGAGGACCCGGGAGGACAGGAACGACAGGAGCATGCCCAGCTCCACGCCGGTGACCTTGCCGCCGACGGCGCCCAGGACCGCGCCGCCCGGGCCGCCGCCGCGCCGTTCCTGCATCTTCTCCAGCAGCGGTTTGAGGATCTCCCGGAAGCCCGCGACGTTGGCGCGGACCCAGCCGGGGCGGTCGACCACGAGGACGGGGGTGTCGTGGGTCTCCTCCGTGCCCATCCGGGTGAAGCCCCGGACGTGCTCCTCCGAGGCCTTCGCGTGCCGGCGCAGCTCCGCGACGACGGCCCTGGCCTCGTCGCGACTGACGTCGGGGCCGGGCCGTACGAGCCGTGTCGCGGTCGCCACCGCGAGGTTCCAGTCGACCATCCCGGGAGATGCGGTGCCACCGAAGCCAGTCATGTCGTCAACCGTACGTGCTCACCGCCGCTCGGGGCAGGCCGTGAGGGGCCGGCAGGGGCCGAGGATGTCGCCACGGCACCCGGTGCGGCCGGCCGTGGGGACCGGCGGCGCGTCAGTCGGCCAGTGCCGTCGCCGCCCTGTCCAGGGTCGACTGGGCCTCGGCCGGGTCCGTGGTACCGGAGGCCAGGAAGGCGAAGGCCAGGAGGTGGCCGGTGTCGTCGACGACCGTGCCGGCGAGGGTGTTCACGCCGGTCAGGGTGCCGGTCTTGGCGCGTACGACGCCGGAGGCGCCGTCGGCGTAACGATTGCTCAGGGTGCCGGTGAAGCCGGCCACCGGCAGGCCGGTGAGGACCGGGCGCAGCCCGGGGCGGCCGGGGTCGGCCGCCCGGACCAGGAGGCCGGTCAGGAGGTCGGCGGTGAGCCGGTCGGCGCGGTCCAGGCCGCTGCCGTCGCGGAAGACGGCGCCCGCCGTCGGCAGGCCCAGCCCCCGCAGCTGCATGGCGATGGCCTCGCCGCCGCCGGCGAAGCTCGCCGGACGTCCGCCGGCCAGGGCGGTGTGCCGGGCCAGGGCCTCCGCGATGTCGTTGTCGCTGTTGGTCAGCATCCGCTCGACCAGGGCGGACAGCGGGGGCGAGGAGACCCGGGCGAGGGTCTGCGCGCGCGTGCCGGCCTTGGACGGGCCGGGGGGCGTGGTGGTGATGCCGGCCTCCTTCAGGAAGCCCGCGAACCGGATCGCCGCGTCCGCCGCCGGGTCGCCCACGCGGATCACCGGGCCGCTGACGGAGTCGTCGGTGCGGCCCTCGTCGACGGTCAGGGCGCTGACCGGGGCGAGGTTGTCGTTGACGCCGATGGGGTGCAGGGCGGGGCCGGTGAACAGGGTGGTGTCGTAGGACAGGGTGATCTCGCGGATGCCGCGCTCGTGCAGGGCATGGGCGGTGTCCGCGGCCAGCGTCCGCAGGCTCGCCCAGCCGCCGCTGCGGGCGCGCGCGGTGAGGGTGGGGTCGCCGCCGCCGACCAGGACGAGTTCCCGGGTGTCGGGCTCCAGGGCGGTGCGGGTGGTGAGGCGGTGGTCCGGGCCGAGGGCGGACAGGGCGGCGACGGCGGTGGCGATCTTGGTGGTGGAGGCGGGGACGAGGGCCTTGCCGGCGTCGGCGTCGTACAGGCGTTCGCCGGTCGTGACGTCGACGACGGCCGCCGCGTGACTGTCGCCGAGCGCGGAGGCGTCCAGGAGCGGCTCCAGGGCGTCCGAGACGGCCTGGGCGTCCGCCGCGGACCGTTTGGTCCCCACGGCGCCGGTGACGCCGCCGAGGCCCGTCAGGACCGGCCCGGCGCTCGGCGCGGGCCGGGCCGCCGTACCGGGGCGACCGTGATCTGCGCCACCCGTCCGCTCCAGGGCGGCGGCGCGGTCCCGCTCGGCCGTACGCTGACCCGAGGCGTCCCAGGGTCCGGCCACGGTCACCACACCGGCGGCCAGTGCCAGGCCGGCGGTGGCGGCGCCCGCGGTGTACTGCCAGGTCCGGACGGTGCGCGGACGGGGGAGACGGGGGAGGTGCACAGGGCCGGTCCGCACGGCCCGCGACAGCCGCGCGAGCCGCGGCCGTACGGCCGTCACGGCGCGCGCGAGACCCGGTCGGACGGCGTTCGCGAGCCGCGCCACCCGCGGTCCCGCGGCTCGCCAAGGCCCCAGCTCTGGCACGACCACCAGCCCCTTTCGCGATCACACACCTGCGTGAGGGACACTTAACCACCAGAACTATGTGCTGATCATGGAGGAGCCACCGGTGGAGTTCGACGTCACGATCGAGATCCCGAAGGGTTCGCGGAACAAGTACGAGGTGGACCACGAGACCGGCCGGATCCGCCTGGACCGTCGCCTCTTCACCTCGACCGCCTACCCGACCGACTACGGCTTCGTCGAGAACACCCTCGGCGAGGACGGCGACCCGCTGGACGCGCTGGTCATTCTGGACGAGCCGACCTTCCCGGGCTGCCTGATCCGCTGCCGCGCGATCGGCATGTTCCGGATGACGGACGAGGCCGGCGGCGACGACAAGCTGCTGTGCGTTCCGGCCACCGACCCGCGTGTGGAGCACCTGCGTGACATCCACCACGTGTCGGAGTTCGACCGCCTGGAGATCCAGCACTTCTTCGAGGTGTACAAGGACCTGGAGCCCGGCAAGTCGGTCGAGGGCGCCAACTGGGTGGGCCGTACGGACGCCGAGGCGGAGATCGAGCGGTCCTACAAGCGCTTCAAGGAGCAGGGCGGTCACTGACCCCTCTCTCCCGTGGACGGGCCGCACGCGCAGGCGTGCGGCCCGTTCGCGTGTGTGCACGCATGCGGCCCATCGGGGTACGTGTGCGCATACTGAGGGCTACGCAAGGTGTCGTGCAGGGAGCGGTGCGAAGTGACGGAGGCGGAGGACCGCAAGCCCCGGTCGGACGAGGCTCGGTACGACCCGGAGATCACCTCCGAGTTCGCCGTCCCCCAGGGTCTCGACGTCCCGAAGACCGGCGGCGAGAGCGAGACGACCTCCGAGTTCGCGGTGCCGCAGGGGCTCCAGACGCCGCAGCCGCCCGGTGCCGAGCCGGAGGGCTCGGCGTTCACGCCGCCGCGCACCTACAGCGCGAAGGAGGCGCCGGCCGCGTTCACACCGGCAACCGGCGTGCCGCTGGTCAGCCTGATCAAGGACGCGCCCTGGCAGGACCGGATGCGCACGATGCTGCGCATGCCGGTGACCGAGCGGCCGGCCCCGGAGCCGGTGCAGCGCGAGGAGGAGGGCGGTCCGGCCGTCCCGCGCGTGCTGGACCTGACCCTGCGCATCGGCGAGCTGCTGCTGGCCGGCGGCGAGGGCGCGGAGGACGTGGAGGCCGCGATGTTCGCGGTGTGCCGGTCCTACGGCCTGGACCGGTGCGAGCCGAACGTCACCTTCACCCTGCTGTCGATCTCGCACCAGCCGTCCCTGGTGGAGGACCCGGTGACGGCGTCGAGGACGGTACGGCGGCGGGGCACCGACTACACCCGGCTGGCGGCCGTCTACCACCTCGTGGACGACCTCAGCGACCCGGAGACCGAGGTCTCCCTGGAGGAGGCCTACCGGCGCCTGGCGGAGATCCGCCGGAACCGGCACCCGTACCCCGGCTGGGCGCTGACCCTGGCCGGCGGGCTGCTGGCCGGCGCGGCCTCGCTGCTGGTGGCGGGCCGGGGCGACCCGGTCGTGTTCCTCGCGGCGGCCGTCGGCGCGATGCTCGGCGACCGGCTGGCGTGGCTGTGCGCGGGGCGCGGGCTGCCGGAGTTCTACCAGTTCACGGTCGCCGCGATGCCGCCCGCGGCGATCGGGGTGGCGCTGACCCTGGCCCATGTGAACGTGCAGGGCTCCGCGGTGATCACCGGTGGGCTGTTCGCGCTGCTGCCGGGACGGGCGCTGGTCGCGGGGGTGCAGGACGGCCTGACGGGCTTCTACATCACCGCCTCCGCGCGGCTGCTGGAGGTCATGTACTTCTTCGTCGGCATCGTCACCGGGGTGCTGACCGTCCTGTACTTCGGCGTGAAGATCGGCGGCGAGCTGGATCCGGAGGCCGCGCTGAGGGTCTCGGAGGAGCCGCTGCTCCAGATCGCGGCCTCGATGCTGTTGTCCCTGACCTTCGCCATCCTGCTCCAGCAGGAACGTTCCACCGTGCTCTGGGTGACCCTGAACGGAGGCGTCGCCTGGTCGGTGTACGGCGCGATGCGCTACGCCGGCGACATCTCGCCGGTGGCCTCCACGGCGGTCGCGGCGGGCCTGGTGGGCCTGTTCGGACAGCTGCTGTCCCGGTACCGGTTCGCCTCCGCGCTGCCGTACACGACGGCGGCGATCGGGCCGCTGCTGCCCGGTTCCTCGACCTACTTCGGGCTGCTGTCCATAGCCCAGAACGACGTGGACAAGGGGCTGGTGTCGCTGGCCAAGGCCGTCTCGCTGGCCATGGCCATCGCCATCGGGGTCAACCTGGGGTCGGAGATCTCCCGGCTGTTCCTGCGCATCGGCTCCGCCGGGAAGCGCCGGGCGGCGAAGCGCACCAGGGGCTTCTGAGCGCCGAGCGCCGTACGGACCGGGGCCCCGGGGCTACTGGCGGCGCTGGTCGTACGGGTAGCCGTTCTCGTCGTACTGCTGCCGCTCGTCGTACTGGTGCTGCTGCTCGCCGTACTGCTGCTGCGGGTAGCCCTGCTGCTGCTCGTACCCCTGGTACTGCTCGTGCCCTTGGTGCTGCTCGTAGCCCTGCCGCTGGTCCCGGTTCTGCTGCTGCGGGTACTGCTGCGGGGCGTACGGCTGCTGGTACTGCTGCTGCCCGTCGTAGTACTGGTCGTAGCCCTGCCGCTGGTTCCATTCCTGCTGCTGGTTCCAGTCCTGCTGCTGCGGCTGCCGGTACCCGGGCTGCCCGTACCGCTGCTCCTCGTGGTGCGGCTGCTCCGGCTCGATGCGCCGCAGCTGGGCCGTGGCGTCGTCCATGACCGGGGGCTGCTGCCGGTACGACGGCTGGGGCTGCTGGTGGGCGGGCTGCTGTGCCGGCACCGGCTGGGGCTGCGGCCGGGCCTGGGCGGCCTTCTTCTCCTTGCCGCGGGCGCGCAGGTACTCGATCGCGATGGGGATCACCGAGACGAGGACGATCAGGATGAGGATCGCCTCGATGTTGGTCTTGACGAACGCGATGTTGCCGAGCCAGGAGCCGAGCAGGGTGACGCCGGCCCCCCACAGGACGCCACCGATGACGTTGAAGACCAGGAACGAGCGGTACTTCATGCCGCTGACGCCCGCGATGATCGGCGTGAACGTGCGCACGACCGGCACGAAACGGGCCAGGACCAGGGACTTCGGGCCGTACTTCTCGAAGAACTCGTGCGCCTTGGTGACGTTCTCCTGCTTGAACAGGCGGGAGTCCGGGCGGTTGAACAGGGACGGGCCGACCTTCTTGCCGAACATGTAGCCCGCCTGGTCGCCCAGGATCGCGGCGACGCAGATCAGCGCGATCGCGCCCCACAGCGGGAAGTCCAGATCGCCGGAGGTGATCAGCAGACCGCAGGTGAACAGCAGCGAGTCGCCCGGCAGGAAGAAGCCGATGAGCAGGCCGGACTCGGCGAAGACGATGAGCAGCAGGCCCCAGATGCTGTAGGTGTCGAGCAGGTAGTTGGGATCGAGCCAGCTCGGGCCTAGGGCGAGTGTCATCACGGGTCCGGGCTCCTGAAGGGGTGAGGGCGGCTACGGCGTCCAAGTGCGGCCGCACAAAGCTATCAACGCGAGGTGACCGCCCCAGGTTCCACCGGTGGCTCCAGGATGCCCTGTGCGAGGCCCCTGAGAAAGCTGTGACTCAGGGGACTTGCGGGGGTTCCGGCCCGGGAGCGAACCCCGTGCGCTCCCGGGCCGGTCATGCTCAGGACGTGGTGTGCCGGGCCGTGTTCGCCACGATCGCATCCCGCATATAACGGGCCAGACCGGGACGGATGGCCTCGTACGTGGCGGTGAACCGTTCATCGGTGACGTACATCTCGCCGAGGCACGCGTGCAGCTCGTGCCCGCAGTCGTAGTACGCGCCCGTGATGAACAGCCGGTGCTCCTCGGCGACCTCCATGGCCTGCTCCGAGTCCGCGGGCACGCCCTCGGCGAGCAGACCGGCCATCCGGCCGTGGATCGCGTCCAGCTCGGCGTTGATCCGCTTCCAGTCCTCCTTGGTGTAGCCGGCGGTCCGGCGCTGCGACTGCCGGTAGGCCTCGGTGTGGCCCCAGCGCTGCTCCACCTCGTCCGCGTGCTCGTCCGGGTCGAAGTCGCCGAAGACCTCGAACTTCTCCTCCGGGGTCAGGTTGACGCCCATCTTGCGTGCCTCCATGGCGTGCTCCACGGCCGCGGCCATCTTCTGGAGCTTCTCGATCCGGGCGGTCAGCAGGTCGTACTGGCGGCGCAGGTGCGCGCGCGGGTCCGCGTCCGGATCGTCGAGCAGGGCCGCGACCTCGTCGAGCGGGAAGCCGAGCTCCCGGTAGAACAGGATCTGCTGGAGCCGGTCGAGATCGGCGTCGGTGTAGCGCCGGTGCCCGGCGTGGGTGCGCGCGCCGGGCACGAGCAGTCCGATCTCGTCGTAGTGGTGCAGGGTGCGCACCGTGATCCCGGCGAACCCGGCGACCTGCCCCACGGAGTAGACCCGGTCCGGTGACCGGTCCTGTCCCACGGGGTGGTCCTGTCCCACGGGGTGGCTCACTTCTTCCGCTCCTTCGGTCGGTACGCCGTCCACCCTGCGGCCTCACGTCGCGTGAGGTGCAAGCCGGTTGCCGCGGGATCCGCTCAGCGGTCGTCCTCCGGGTGCCGCTCCCCCGTCGCGTACGGGTTCTCCTGCCCCTCGGCGAGGACGCCGACGAACCGCTCGCCCTCCCCCGCGAAGGTGTACGCGCCCGCCTCCAGGCGGCCGATCAGGCCCTGGGTCCAGGCCGCGTCGGAGTCGGCCGTGTGGAGCCACATCCGCATGATCTCGCCGATGTGGCCGAGCTCCCGCGGGCCGCCCTCGGGGAGGTACTCCCCGGTGACGGAGTCCCGCCACCGCCCGATCCGGCGGATGCGCTCCCGCAGCAGCTCCAGGGCCTCGGCGCGGGGCAGCTCGACCAGGAAGCCGAGGGCCGCCGCGCGGACGTCGGGCTTCTGGTCGTGGGCGACCAGGGACTCGCGCAGCAGCCGGAGGAACTCCTCCTCGCCGCGGCCGGTGATCTCGTACTCGGTGCGCGGCGGCCCGCCGGCCGTGGACGGCGCCGTCTCGTGCGCGTGCAGCAGTCCCTGCCGGGCCAGCTGTTTCAGGGCGTGGTAGACCGAGCCGGGCTTGGCGTTGGACCACTCGTGCGCGCCCCAGTACTCCAGGTCGTTGCGCACCTGGTAGCCGTGGGCCCGGCCGTGCTGGCGGACCGCGCCCAGCACGAGGAGACGGATCGCTGACATGCCGTCCAGGTTAGGACCCGCGATCAGTCCCGGGAGCCGCCCTGTGCCTGGGCGACCAGCTCGAACGCGGTCCTGCCGTCCAGGGACTCGCGGATGATGTCGGCGTGACCGGCGTGCCGGGCCGTCTCGCGGATCAGGTGCAGGCACAGCCAGCGCAGCGAGACCCGGCCCTCGGGCGGGAACCACGGGTCGGGCGGCAGCGGGAAGGTGTCGTCCAGGCTCGGCGCGGAGCGGATCAGCTCATCGGTGGCGGCGGCCACCCGCTCCCAGTACGCCAGCTGCGCGGCGACCGTCTCGTCGTCCGCCAGCCGGAACGTCTCGTGCCAGTTCGACGCGTCGCGCCGCACCGCGGGCGGTTCCTGCTTCGCCCGGGCCACCCAGCCCTGCTCCACCTCGACGACGTGCTTGAGCAGGCCGCCCAGGGACAGCTCGCTCGCGCTCGGCCGGGTACGGGCCTGCTCCTCGCTCAGTCCGAGCAGCGCCCTGCGGATGCCGCCGCGCTGTTCCTCGATGAACGCGAGCAGCGCTCCCCGCTCGTCGCCCCTGTCCTCCGCCGGCACGTGCATGACCATGGCCCGCCGCCTCTCGTCTGACCGTCCGCCGGGACGTTCCGCCCCGACGGGAAAGACGCTAGGGGCCATTGAGGTCGGATCCTGACCGCAATGACCCCCGGGCTGGAAAAGGCGACGCGGCTAGAACGGGAAGCCGCTGCGGCCGTGCTGGATCGAGATCCACTTGACGGTGGTGAACGCCTCCAGCGTGGTCTCGCCGTTGAGGCGGCCGACGCCGGAGTGCTTCTCCCCGCCGAAGGGCACGATCGGCTCGTCGTGCACGGTGCCGTCGTTCACGTGGAACATGCCGGTGTCGATCCGCTTGGCGAAGGCCACACCGCGCTCGATGTTCCCGGTGTGGACGGCGCCGCTCAGGCCGTACGGGGTGCCGTTGACGATCCGCACCGCGTCCTCCTCGCCGTCGAACGGGATGAGGAAGACGACCGGGCCGAAGACCTCCTGCTGGAGCAGCGGGGACTCGGCCGGGACGCCGGTCAGCACGCTCGGCTCGACCAGGTTGTCGGTCGTACCGCCGTGCACCAGGGCGGTGGCGCCCTCGGCGAGCGCCTGCTCGACGGTGCCGGAGATCGCGGCGGCCTGCGCGGAGTTGATCACCGGCCCGATCACGGTCTCGGGATCGCGCGGATCCCCGGTCTTCAGGGTCCTGACCTTGGCGACGAACTTCTCGGTGAACTCCTCCTGGACGGAGCGGTCCACCAGGACCCGGTTGGCGGCCATGCAGACCTGGCCCTGGTGCACGAACCGGCTGAAGACCGCCGCGTCCACCGCGTAGTCGATGTCGGCGTCGTCCAGCACCACCAGCGCGCTGTTGCCGCCGAGTTCGAGGACCGAGCGCTTGAAGTGCTTGGCGCAGACGGTGGCGACGTGCCGGCCGACCTTGTCGGAGCCGGTGAAGGAGATCACCTTCGGGACGGGGTGCTCGATGAACGCGTCACCGATCTCGGCGATGTCGGTCACCAGGACGTTCAGCAGGCCCCCGGGCAGCCCGGCGTCCTCGAAGATCTTCGCGATCAGGGTGCCGCCGGCGATCGGGGTGTTCTGGTGCGGCTTGAGCACCACGCCGTTGCCGAGCGCGAGCGCCGGGGCGACCGACTTCAGCGACAGCAGGAAGGGGAAGTTGAACGGGCTGATCACACCGACGACGCCGACCGGCATCCGGTAGACGCGGTTCTCCTTGCCGTCGACCGGCGAGGGCAGGATCCTGCCCTCGGGGCGCAGCGCGAGGTGGATCGACTCGCGCAGGAACTCCTTGGCGAGGTGCAGCTCGAAGCCGGCCTTCACCCGCGTGCCGCCCAGCTCCGCGATGATCAGATCGGCTATCTCCTGCTCGCGCTCCTCCACCAGCCGCAGCGCGCGCTCGAACACGGCCCGCCGGGTGTAGGGGTTGGTCTCCGCCCACTCCTTCTGGGCGCGGGCGGCGGCCCGGTAGGCCAGGTCCACCTCCTCGACGGTGGCCACGGTGATCGAGGCCAGCTTCTCGTCGTTGTAGGGGTCGAAGTCGATGACGTCCCAGGAGCCCGTGCCCGGGCGCCACTCGCCGTCGATGTACTGCTGGGCCAGGTCGCTGAAGTAGGACGCCATGTGATCCCTCAATCGCTAGCGGACACCAGTTCCACACCGTGTCTGACAGGACGTCATCGTACTGGTGGGTAAGGCGAGTTGAGAGCCTTCTCGGGTCAGGAGAGTTGCAGGAGGCCGCGGAGCAGGTCCCGGCTCTCGTCCGGGCCGGGGCTGTCCTGCTGGAGCTCCTTCAGGGCCTGCTCGTACTGGGCGACGTCCTCGCGCTTGTCCAGGTACAGGGCGCTGGTCAGCTGCTCCAGGTAGACCACGTCGGACAGGTCGGACTCGGGGAAGCTGAGGATGGTGAAGGCGCCGCTCTCGCCGGAGTGCCCGCCGAAGCTGAACGGCATGACCTGGAGCCGTACGTTGGGCCGCCCGGAGATGTCGATCAGGTGCTGGAGCTGGCCGCGCATCACGTCCCGGTCGCCGTAGGGGCGGCGCAGGGCGGCCTCGTCCAGGACGATGTGCAGCTCCGGGGCGTTGTCGGAGAGCAGGTGCCGCTGCCGCTCCAGGCGCAGGGCGACCCGGCGCTCGATGTCGGCGGCGCTCGCGCCCTTCATGCCGCGCCGGACCACCTCGCGGGCGTACTCCTCGGTCTGGAGCAGTCCGTGCACGAACTGCACCTCGTAGACCCGGATCAGCGAGGCGGCGCCCTCCAGGCCCACGTAGGTGGGGAACCAGCTGGGCAGGACGTCGGTGTAACTGTGCCACCAGCCCGCCACGTTGGCCTCCCGGGCGAGGGACAGCAGCGACTCGCGCTCCGCTTCGTCGGTGATGCCGTAGAGCGTCAGCAGGTCTTCGACGTCTCTGGTCTTGAAGCTCACCCGGCCCAGCTCCATCCGGCTGATCTTCGACTCGGAGGCGCGGATCGAGTATCCCGCCGCCTCGCGCGTGATCCCGCGCGCTTCCCGCAGTCGCCTGAGTTGCGAGCCGAGCAGCATCCGCCGCACCACCGATCCGGGCTCTCCCGCGCTCACTTTCGCCAGCCTCCCCAACCGTCTCTCAGGGGCCGAAGTCTGCCACTAAAACACTCCGAGCAGTACTCGCCCGGTTACGCAAACGGAAAGAGCTCGGCCGTTTCCACCCTGCCCTGACCGGCCCAGAGGTCCGGACCTCTGGCGGGAACCCGGGTGAAGTCGGCGGAAAAAATGGCCAAGAAGCGGTACGGGATGTGCCATTTCGGCCGCGTGCACGTGCATCTGCCCTTGCATCTGCTCTGCGCATCCGAAACCATGGGTGCCGCGCCACCGCTGCATCGCAACGACCGCGAATTCCCGGGAGTGCCTCGCATGGGGACGAATGGATCGACCATGCTCAAGCCGTTACGGCAGGGCCTTCCGCCGCTGGATCCCGCGGCCGTGTCCGATGCCGCCTCCTGCGCCCTCCCCGCCCGTTACGAGGCGGTGCGCGAGGCCCGGCGCTTCACCCGCGACACCCTGGGGCAGTGGGACATCGGCGACCGCTTCGACGACGTGTGCCTGGTCGTCTCCGAGCTCGTCACCAACGCCCTGCGCCACGCGGTGCCGGCGGACATCCGTCCCGCCGACGGGCTCCCGTCGGTGCGGCTGCACCTGATGCGCTGGAGCGAGCGGCTGGTGTGCGCGGTGCGCGACCCGAGCCACGAGACGCCCGTCCCCAGGGACTCGGACGACTTCTCGGCCGAGTCGGGCCGCGGCCTCTTCCTGGTCGACTCCTTCGCCGACAGCTGGGGCTGGCACCCGCTCGCGGGCACCCTCCAGGGCAAGGTGGTCTGGGCGCTGTTCCGGATGCCCGCGGCGGGCTGATCCGGTACGGGGCGGGCGCGTGCCCGGTTTCTACGCGCGTACACCCGTGGCTCCGGCCGGGCACGGGCATCGGCGGGCGGGCGGTCAGGTCGCGATCAGGTGGTCGAACTCGCCGTCCTTGACCCCGAGGAGCATGGCCTCGATCTCCGCGCGCGTGTAGACGAGCGCGGGCCCGTCCGGGAAGCGCGAGTTGCGCACGGCGACATCGCCGCCCGGCAGTCGCGCGAACTCCACGCAGGAGCCCTGCGAATTGCTGTGCCTGCTCTTCTGCCAGGCCACTCCGTCCAGCTGCGTGGCAGCCATGCCGTTGTACACGTCGTACCCCCCGTACACGCTGTCAACGTCGCGGTCCACAGGTCGCTCCCCGGTGGTGCACTGGCTGGTGAGGCCATAGGTGCTGTGGTCAACTGACCCGGATCATAGCTCTGTTCACGTGCGCATGCATGAGCAGATGCACGTGCACGAGCGGTGTTCCCGTGGTTACAGCCTTGACGGGTGCTTTACCGGAACCGCTCGGGCGTCTGCCCCGGAGCAGGCACGACATGCCCCGCCCCGCACAGAAGGAGACGCGTACCGCACCGCTCATGTTCCCCTGTCCGGCGGCCGATCGGCCCGGCGCACCGGCCGGAACGGCGTCCGTCGACCGGAGGGACGGCCTCCGCCCGGTGGCGTGGACCCGCCGGTCCACCGCACCGATCCACCGCTACGACAGCGGGACACGGGTGCCGGGAGACGTGACGGAGATCATCCGGTACCGGTCGGCGCAGCGCTCCGAAGGGGGCCGCCGCCCGGCACCGGCGGGTACGGCAAGAGGCAGGCGCCGCCATGCGGGGGGAGCGCAGGGCGGCGCCTGCCGGTGCGGGGGGCTCAGCGGCCGGCGTACGGCAGCAGTGCCATCTCGCGGGCGTTCTTGACGGCCCGCGCGAGCAGCCGCTGCTGACGGACGGTGATCCGGGTGACGCGGCGGCTGCGGATCTTGCCGCGGTCGGAGACGAACTTCCGCAGCAGGTCGGTGTCCTTGTAGTCGATGTACGTGACCCCGGCCTCGTCCAGGGGGTTCGGGCGGTCGCGTCCGGAGGAACGGTCGCTCTTGCGGGGCATCAGACCTCCAGCAGGGTGTCGAAGGCGGGCGGGAGCCGGCGCCAGGAGTTACGTCCGGCGGCGTACTCGGCGTCGGTGAGCAGGCAGGACTCCAGCAGCCGGGTCAGTCCCTCGCGGTCGAGGCCGGGCGAGGTGAACACCAGGTGGTTGCAGCGGTCGCCGTGCTCGGGGTGCCAGTCCAGCGCGGCGGCGGCGCGGCGCACCGGCGGGACCAGTTCCCAGGCCGCGTCGGGCAGCGCGGCGAGCCAGGGCCCCGCGCTCTCCACGCACAGCGCCCCGCCCGCCGCGTCCCAGTGCAGCAGCGTGTCCGGCTTGTCGGCGAGCCAGAACCGGCCCCGGCTGCGGGCGGCGGCACAGGTCAGGTCCTCCAGCGCCGCGTACAGCCGCTCCGGGTGGAAGGGGCGGCGGCGGTGCCAGACCAGGGTGGAGACGCCGTGGTCGTCGGCCTCCTGGGGCAGCAGCGCGCAGGCCGGGTGCTGGGCAGCGGCGGCGGCCTCCACGTCGAAGCCGGCGAGGGCGGCCCGGGCGAGCGGTCCCGGGACTCCGCCGTCCGCGCCGCCCGGACCCGGCCGGGCCGTCGGACACGGCCCCGCCGGCGGCTCACCGTGCCCGGCGTCCGCGCCGATCGGCACCCGGCGGGCCGTCGGATGCAGCTGCGCCAGCAGCTCCATGTCCTCGTCGTCGGCTTCCGGGGAGTCGGCCACGGCGAGCACGGGCGCGTACTCCAGCTGCCGGGCGAAGGTGTCGGCGACCGTGCGCCGGTCGGTGGCCGCCGCGGCGAGCCCGGCCTCGGCGAGGTCGTCGCCGTTGCCGAGGTACGGCAGCACCAGCGCCGGGTCCACGGCCGTGATCACGGACGTGACGGTCAGCCCGCCGGAGGCGATCACCTCGGCCATCGCCTTGGGCTCGACGGAGTCCCACAGCTCGACGATCGCCAGCCGGGTGCTCGCCGCGTCGGCCAGCCGCCGCAGTTCGGGCACCAGATCCTCGCGCAGCGCGCAGCAGGCGCAGTCGTTCACCAGGGGCGTCTGTCCGCTCGACACGATGCCGTCACGGTCCCGGACGGTCCGCACGACCCGGCCGGCGCCGGCCGCGGAGAGGTCGTGGTGCAGGACGACGCTCCCGGGCACGTCTGCCAGCAGCCGGTCGACGGCCGCCGTGCGGGCCGCGGCGTGCAGCCCGCCGACGACGGCCACCGCCAGGCTCACGCCCCGCCCCGCTTCCCGAACCGGCGCTCGAAGCGCTCGACGCGTCCGGCGGTGTCCAGCACGCGCGCGGTGCCGGTGTAGAAGGGGTGGCTGACGTTCGAGATCTCGACGTCCACGACCGGGTAGGTGGTGCCGTCCTCCCACTCCACCGTCTTGTCGCTCGTCATGGTCGACCGGGTGAGGAAGGCGTGGCCGGCGGCGCGGTCGCGGAAGACGACCGGTCCGTAGGCGGGGTGGATTCCCTTGCGCATGGCGGTGGTTCAGCGCTCCTCTCGGAAGTCGACGTGCCGGCCGGCGACGGGGTCGTACTTGCGCAGCGTCAGACGGTCCGGGTCGTTGCGGCGGTTCTTGCGGGTCACGTAGGTGTAGCCGGTCCCGGCGGTGGACCGGAGCTTGATGACCGGGCGCAGCTCGTTGCGTGGCATGCTGCTACCTTACTGAAAATGAATTCCATTTGCTGAGCCGCTACGAGGAGAGCTACGTCACCATGTCCGCGCACTGCATGCTCACCGGGGCCCGCCCGGGCTTCGGCAACCGCGTGTCCCACTCCCACCGGCGCACCTCCCGCCGCTTCGACCCCAACATCCAGACCAAGCGCTACTGGCTGCCCGGCGAGGGCCGGTACGTCCGGCTGCGGCTGAGCGCGAAGGCGGTCAAGACGGTGGACGCGATCGGTGTGGAGGCGGCCGTCGCCCGCATCCGCGCCCGGGGGGTGCGGGTCTGATGGCGAAGAAGAGCACGATCGCGAAGAACGAGCGGCGCAGGGAGGTCGTCGCCCGGTACGCCGAGCGCCGCGCCGAGCTGAAGGAGATCATCCGCCGGCCCGCCACACCGGAGGCCGAACGGCTCGCCGCCCAGCGGGAACTGCGCGCCCAGCCGAGGGACGCCGGCGCCACGCGGGTCCGCAACCGCGACCGCATCGACGGCCGCCCGCGCGGCCACCTGCGCGCCTTCGGACTGTCCCGGGTGAACCTGCGCACGCTGGCCCACCAAGGCTTTCTGCCCGGGGTGCGCAAGTCGTCCTGGTAGCCGTCCTGGTAGCCGGAGGGGAGGGAACCCGGTCAGGCGGGCTTCACCCGGGCCCGGGACCCGGTTCCGGAGGGGCGGGCGTACGGGGCGCGGGGGCAGGCGCCATGATGCAAGGGCACCGTCACCACCAGGACAGGGACCCGCCCATGCGCGCCATTCCGCTCACCGTCACCGCTCTCGCCGCCGCCCTGCTGCTGACCGCCTGCGACGACGGTGGCGGAAAGAGCGGGAACAACGCCGACTCCGCCTGCGAGATCGGCGGGGTCTCGGTGCAGATCGGCTCGGCGAGCGTGGCTCCGGCCGCCGGGGACACCGGCGAGATCCCGGTCAGCCTCACCAACCAGAGCGCGCCCTGCACCCTGGACCACTTCCCGGACGTCGTGCTGAGCGACGGCAGCGACACCACCGTGCCGGCCCTCAAGGGCGCGAAGGCCCAGAAGCTGAAGCTGGCCAAGGGCGACTCCGCGTCCTTCTCCCTCACTTACGTGCGTGGCAAGGAGGGCGCCGGGAACACCCTCGCGGCGAAGACCGTGAAGATCACCCTGCCCGGTACGGACACCGGCCGGAGCTTCCCGTGGAAGTACGGCCCGGTCGCCGGGAAGGCCGACGGGAGCGGGCCGGACGCCTCGGTGAGCGCCTTCCAGCAGGTCGGGGACTGAGGCGCGGGGTCGGGGTCGGTGCGGCGCAGTGCGGCACCGGGGCTCGCTCCGGCCGCGAGCGGACCCTGATCTGCTGCCCCACCGAGGCTCACTCCAGCCGCGGACGGGCCCTGACCTGGGCCCGGTCCGCCGCGCGGGCGCCCTCGTCCCAGCCCGCCGCGTCGCTGACGCCCCGCAGCCGGGTCGTCGTGGTCTGCGGGAACATGGTCTCCAGCCGGCCGGTGACGGCTATCGCGCGCGTGGCCAGCACCGGCAGCAGGTCCTGGGTCACCTGGGTCTCGGCGGCAGCCGCGAGCCGGTCGCCCACGCGGTGCGCGTAGGCCGCGAGGAACGACTGCCGGAAGGTCTTGGTCCGCTTGCGTCCGCCGGCCCGCTGCGCCGCCTCGGCCCTGGTCATGGCGTGCGTGGCCTGTACCAGCAGCGAGGTGTAGAGCAGTTCGACGGCCTCCAGGTCCGCCTCGAAGCCGACGACCGTGGAGAAGCCGAGCGGTTCGTTCCACACCGCGCGGCAGTGGTTGGCCGTGGCCACCGCGTCCAGCAGGACCGCCTTGGCCTGTTCGTACGGCGGCTCGACCCCGATCCGGCAGGCGCCGGGCGCGTCCGGCGCGGGTGCCTCGGCGGCGAGCAGCGCCTCGTCGACGCTGTGCCGGGCCATCAGCTCCTGCGCCTTGGCGCTGAGCGCCTCGGCCTCCTCGGGATAACCGGTGGCCTCGGCCTTGGCGAGCAGCGCGCGGATGCGGGTGAGCATGCGGGAGGCGGCCGGGCCCAGGGCGCGCCGGGGCTCGTCGTCCAGCGGCTCCAGGACGGGCAGGCGCAGCAGCAGACGGTACAGCTCCAGGACGGTGGTGGCGTGCGAGAAGCGGTCCGTGGCGCGGTCCGGGCCGGCGGGCAGTGCGGCCAGCTGGCCGGCCCAGCGGCGCCCGCGCGGACGGTCCCGCCCGGCCTGCGCCCGGATCAGCGCGGCGGCCAGATGGACGTGCGCCTCCTCCAGCTCGCGCCGCACCAGTCGGACGACGTCGGCGGGCTGCCAGCCGCGCCTCCAGGCCGCCGCCACGAACTCCTCGCCGCGCCGCACGAGTTCGGCGTCGGCCCCCGGATCGGCGGCGAGCAGGGAGGCCCCCGTGTCGAGCCCGGTGTCGGTGTCGTCGTAGAGGGCGGCCCGGAAGGCCCGCTCGACGGTGCTGGCAGTACTGGTCACAGACCCGATCGTGCCACGCGGCACCGACAGGCGGGCACGGCCGTCCACAGGCTGTGGACAACTCGCGGGGGCTCGTCGGCGCCGAGCCGTCACCACCCTCCCCCAACTGACAACCATCGGTTGACACCCCTCCGGTGGCAACCTACGGTTGACACTATGGCGACCAACCCGAACGTCACGGCTTCCGTGCGCCTCGACGACCTCATCGAGGCCATCAAAAAGGTCCATCCCGAACCCCTCGACCAGCTTCAGGACGCGGTGATCGCCGCCGATCACCTGGGCGACGTGGCGGACCACCTGATCGGACACTTCGTCGACCAGGCCCGCCGCTCGGGCGCGTCCTGGACCGAGATCGGCCGCAGCATGGGCGTGACCCGGCAGGCGGCGCAGAAGCGGTTCGTGCCCAAGGAGTCCGCCGACCTCGACCCAAGCCAGGGCTTCAGCCGCTACACCCAGCGCGCGCAGAACGTGGTCATGGCCGCGCACAACGAGGCGCTGGCCGCCCGCAACACCGAGGTCCGCCCCGAGCACCTCGTCCTCGGCCTGCTGTCCGAGCCCGAGAGCCTGGCCGGCAAGGCGATCACCGCGCAGGGCGTGCTCCTGGACGCCGTACGCCAGGCCGCGACCGCCGCGCTGCCGCCGGCCGCCGACGACGTCCCCGGCCTCGTCCCCTACTCCCCCGACGCCAAGAAGGTCCTGGAACTCACCTTCCGCGAGGCCCTCCGGCTCGGCCACAACTACATCGGCACCGAGCACATCCTGCTGGCGCTGCTGGAACACGAGAACGGCCAGGGCGTCCTCAGCGGCCTCGGCATCACCAAGCCGGCCACCGAGGAGGAACTGCGCAAGATGCTGGCGCTGCTGCTGGAGAACACCCCCGGTCCGGACGGCTCGCAGGGGTAGAACCGCAGATAGAACCGCAGGTCGAGGCCGATTGTCAGACCCACCTGCCACACTCGCGGACATGACCGACCGGTGGGCGCTCGCACCGGCCGAGGACGGAGGCGTGGACGTCGCCCCCCTCGGCCCGGACGGGCTGCCCGCCGGGCCGGTGCGGCGGGAGAGCGATCTCGCCGGGGCGGTGCGGAGCCGCCCGGAGGTGACGCGCTGGGTGTGGCGGTCGACCGCCGAGGTCTATCCGCGTCTGCTCGCCACGGGGGTGCGAGTGGAGCGGTGCTACGACATCGAGGACGCCGAGACACTCCTGCTGGGCCACGAGGGCCGGTACGGCGAGCCACGCTCGGCCGCCGCCGCCCTGGCCCGCCTCCGCGGCGGCCCCGTCCCGCCCGACCCGCCGCAGCGCGCGGCCGAACCGGGCGCGCAGTCCCCGCTGTTCGAACCCGCCGGCGCCCATCTGCCCCTGCCGGACCTGCTCGCGGTCTACGCCGAGCAGCAGCGCCGCCACCAGGAGGCCGCCCACCCCGACCGGATGCGGCTGCTGACCGCCGCCGAGTCGGCCGGGATGCTGGTGGCCGCCGAGATGAACCGCTCCGGTCTGCCGTGGAGCGCCGAGGTGCACCGCGCCCTGCTGCACGAACTGCTCGGCGAGCGGTACGCGGGCGGCGGCGAGCCACGCCGCCTCGCCGAACTGGCCGACGAGGTGTCCGCGGCCTTCGGCCGCCGGGTGCGCCCGGACCTGCCCGCCGATGTGGTGAGGGCCTTCGCGCAGGCCGGGATCAAGGTGAAGTCCACCCGCCGCTGGGAGATCGAGTCCGTCGACCACCCGGCCGTCGCCCCCTTGCTGGAGTACAAGAAGCTGTACCGCATCTGGGTGGCACACGGCTGGTCCTGGCTCCAGGACTGGGTGCGCGACGGCCGCTTCCGCCCCGAGTTCCTGGCCGGCGGTACGGTCACCGGCCGCTGGGTGACGAACGGCGGGGGCGGGCTGCAGATCCCCAAGGTGATCCGGCGGGCCGTGGTCGCCGACCCCGGCTGGCGGCTGGTGGTGGCCGACGCCGACCAGATGGAGCCGCGCGTACTGGCCGCGATCTCCCGCGACGCCGGCCTGATGGAGGTGGCCGGCCGCGACAGCGACCTGTACCAGTCCGTCTCCGACCGCGCCTTCTCCGGCGACCGCGAGCAGGCCAAACTCGCCGTGCTCGGCGCGGTCTACGGCCAGACCTCCGGCGACGGCCTGAAGAACCTCGCCGCGCTCCGCCGCCGCTTCCCGAAGGCCGTCGCCTACGTCGACGAGGCCGCCCGCGCGGGCGAGGAGGGCCGGCTGGTGCGCACCTGGCTGGGCCGCACCTGCCCGCCGGCCGCCGGGTCGGGCGAGGACACGGCGGAGGAGGCGGGCATCCCGGGCGGCGAGGAGGAGCCCGAGGGCCGGTCCGGCTGGGTCCCCGGATACGCCTCGACCGACTCCCGCGCGCGGGGCCGCTTCGCGCGCAACTTCGTCGTCCAGGGCAGTGCCGCCGACTGGGCCCTGCTGCTGCTCGCCGCCCTGCGCCGGACCCTGTGGGACATGGCGGCCGAGCTGGTCTTCTTCCAGCACGACGAGGTGATCGTGCACTGCCCCGCCCGGGAGGCCGAGGCGGTCGTCCAGGCCATCCGCGACTCCGCCGCCCTGGCCGGCCGGCTGACCTTCGGCGACACCCCGGTGCGGTTCCCGTTCACGACGGCGGTGGTGGAGTGCTACGCCGACGCCAAGTGAGGGGATGCGGGAGGAGGGGGGCTACGGACCGCCCCGTCCGCCGATCGCGTCCGGGCCGCTGCCCGACGGCCCCGCTCGGACAGCGGTGTCATCGGCGTCAGCGGTGTCAGCGATGTCGGCGGTGTCAGCGGTGTCGGACGCGTCGGAATCCTCGCCCAGCAGGTCCCGCAGTTCCGCCAGGACCGCCTGCTCGTCCGTGCCGTCCAGTGCCGCGTGTGCCGCGCGCCAGGCGTCGTACGCCTCCGTCCGCCGCCCCTGCTCGCGCAGCAGCAGCCCGTGCTGGTGCAGGGCCAGCCCGCCCATGTAGCGGTCGGCGCGGGCGTCGGCCCGGCGCAGCAGCTCGGCGCACTCCTCGGCCGCCCGCCCAATCCGCCCCAGCTGCCGCAGCGCGCGGACCAGACCGAGCCGGGTCTGGGCCTCGCCGTGCCAGTCGCCGTGACCGCCCAGGATGCGCAGGCTCTCCTCGAAGTGCCGGGCGGCGGACCGCGGTTCGCCGAGGGTGAGATGGGCGTAACCGATGTTGCAGTGCGCCGAGTGCCGCACGATGACCGCGCCGATCCTGTCCCCGATCGCCAGCGAACGCCGGTGCTGCTCGATGGCGGCACGCGGGTCGGTGTGCTCGTAGAGGTTGCCCAGGTGGCTGCGGGTGACGGCCTCGCCGTAGGGGTCGTTCAGCAGCCGGGAGTAGGCGAGGCTCCGGCGCAGCGCCTCCCCCGACTCCGCGAACCGTCCGAGCCCCTCCAGCAGCAGCCCCCGGTTGTTCAGGCAGCGCCGGATCCGGGAGACCATGCCCAGCCGCCCCCAGATCTCCAGGGCCTCGTCGGTGAGGGCGAGGGAGTCGTTCTGCCGGCCCGTCAGGAAGTGCAGGGCGGCGAGGTCGCACAGCGCGTACCCCTCGGCCGCCGGGTCCTCCAGCCGACGCGCCGCCGCGAGCCCGGCCCGGCCCAGCACCTCCATCTCGGCGACCCGGCCCCTGCGCTGCGCGTACGGGGACAGCAGCCGTGTGAGCACCGAGAGGTGGGCGGCCCTGCGCGGATCCTCGGTGTCCGCGTTCCGCGCCACCAGCGCGACGATGTTCTCCAGCTCCGTCTCACCCCAGGCGAACGCCTCCTCGGCCGACTCGAAGGACGCGAGGGCGGCCACGTCCGCCGCGTGCTCGGCCGGCTGTGCCGAGGTCGGCCGCCGTCGGTCGTCCTGGTCGATGCCGGGCTCCACGATCGCCTCCAGCACCCGCTCCGACACGGCGGCGTACCAGCGCAGGGCGACGAGGTCGGCACAGTCGTGGGGGTCGGTGGTGGCGGACTCGTCCGGCGCCGGCGACGCGTCCCCGGTGGCGGCCCCCGCCCGAGCGGCCCGCGCGGGCGCGCCGGCCTGCGTGTGGGTGGTCTGCGTACGGGTGGTCTGCGGATGGGTGGCCTGTGTGTGGGTGGCAGCCTGCGTTTGCGCGGCCTGCGGATGAGCGGTCTGCGGATGAGCGGTTCGCGTATGGCCGGCCCGCGCGTCGGCGTCCGCCAGTTCGCGGGCGAAGTCGCGGACCAGGTCGTGGGGTGCGTAACGGCCGTACGTCGTCTCCTCCAGCAGGGCGACATCGACCAGTCGGTCCAGTGCGGCCTCGGCGCGCCGCTCGTCGGTGCCGGTGAGGCGGGCGATCAGCGCGGCGCCGTACGTCGGCAGGTCGAGCGCGCCGATACGGCGCAGGGCGAGGGCCGCGTCCCGGTCGGCCTCGCGCTCGGCGGCGGCGAGCGCGTCGTGGGCGACGGCCAGGGAACGGCGGACGCTCAGATCGTCGTACTCCAGGTGGTGCAGCCGACTGCCGGTATCGGCCAGCTGACCGGCCAGGACGTCCGGGGTGAGGGCGCGGCGGGCGGCGAGCCGGGCGGCGACCACGCGCAGCGCCAGCGGGAGCCGGCCGGTCAGCTCGACCAGCGGGTGGCCCGCGTCCAGCCCCGCGCGTCCGCTGACCGCGCGCAGCAGGGCCGCGCTGTCCTCGCCGGTCAGCGGGGCGAGCGGGAAGCGCCGGGCGCCGTCGAGGGCGGTGAGCGGCGAGCGGCTGGTGACGATCACCGCACAGCCGGGCCCGGCCGGCAGCAGTGGCCGGACCTGGGCCGCGTTCGCCGCGTCGTCCAGCACCAGCAGGAGGCGGGCGGGGGCGAGCAGTGAGCGGAGCAACGCGGCGGCGGCGTCGGGGTGTTCGGGGATGTTCCGGGGGTCTACGCCGAGGTCGCGCAGCAGTGCGGCGAGTGCCTGGGCACCGGTGAGCGGGGTCATGCCGGGGGTGGCGCCGTGCAGATTGACGTAGAGCTGACCGTCCGTGAAGAGCTCCCGCAGCTCATGGGCCACGTGCAGGGCCAGAGCGCTTTTGCCGACCCCGGCCATGCCGCTGATCACCGCGACGGCGGGGACGGAGGCGGGCGGCCCGGTCAGCGCCCGGTGCAACTCGCGCCGTACGTCCGTCCGCCCGGTGAAATGGGCCGGCGGCGCGGGCAACTGGGCCGGACGCGGGGTCTGCGGCACGGGCGGGGCGGCGCCGTCCTGCGGGCAGTCGGAGGCCGTGCGGCCGGGGGCGGTCCCGGGAGCCGGCTGTGGGACCGGGGTCGCGGGAGAGGTGCCGGGCTCCGCGGCGGAGACGGGTCCGCCGACGGCGCTTCCGAGGCCGGCGCCATCGCTGCCGGTACTGACGGTACTGCCGGAGCCGGTGCCGTCGTCGGTGCCGACACCACCGGAAGCGGCCGGGTCACCGGCGCCACCGGCCCGCGGCTCCTCCCCCGGCCAGGCCTCTGACGAGGAGTCACCACGCACCTGCCCACCACGGTCGCGCAGCACCTCGACATGCGCCTCGCGGACCGCCGGACCGGGTTCGATACCGAGTTCCTCCACCAGACGGGCACGCAGGTCGCGGTGGACGGCGAGGGCCTCGGCCTGGCGCCCGGTGCGGTGCAGGGCGAGCATCAGCTGACGGTGGTACGCCTCGCGCAGCGGGTGCTCGGCGACCAGGGCCGTCAGCTCGGGTACGAGGGCGGCCAGGCGGGCGCCTCCGAGGGCGAGTTCGGCGTCGTAGCGCCACTCCAGCAGGAGCAGCCGGGCCTGCTCCAGACGCTGTACGAAGGCGTAGCCGCCGATGTCGGCGGGGAGCCCGCTGAGCGGGGTGCCGCGCCACAGCGCGAGCGCGCCGGCACAGGCCCGCAGCACGCCCGGCCAGTCCCGCCGGACGTGCGCGGCCCGCGCCTCGGCGACCCGGGCGTCGAAGACGTGCACGTCCAGTTCGCCGTGGTCGACCCGCAGCACATAGCCCGGCGGTACGGCCCGGAGCCGCTCGGGGCCGTCCAGGAGCCGGCGCAGCCGGGTGACGTGGTTGTGCAGGGATGCCCGCGCGGAGACGGGCGGCGCGCCGCCCCACAGCGCGTCCTTCAGCACCTCGACGGAGACGACCCGGCCGGGCTCCAGCAGCATTGCGGCGAGCAGGGCACGGACCTTGGGGCTGCCGATGGACCGGACGCGCGGGTCCCGGGCACCGGCCCCGGAACCACCGACCTCCTCGGCAGCGCGGCGGGAACCGGTGGGACCGAAGGCCCAGGGCGAGGCATCACCCGGGACGCCGGAAGAAACGCCACCGGGAACACCGGCAGGGGATCCGTCCGGAGCACCAGCGGAGGGCACAGCGGATACGGCACCCGAGGCACCGGCGGAGGGGGCACCCGAGGCCCCGGCACTGGGGCCACCCGAGGCTCCGGGAGAGGGTTCGTACGAAACCCCGTACGACGGTCGGTCGTAGAGGACCGGCGGTCCCAGCAGTCCGAAGCGCAGCTCGCACCGCCGCATCACGCCGCTCCACAGCCTTCCCGCGCGGCCGGGCCGACCGCACTCCGCGGCGAACGTCTGCCCGCCGATGTCTGGCGGAAACCCGCCCTGTACCCAACGGTTTCCCGCCACTTCATGCCCACCGAACGGCCTGCGGAACCCCCTCGTCCGAGGGTCTGCTCCCGTTCCTGAAGGGCGAGTTCGCGCCAACCGCCCAGCGGTCAGCTGACGAACCGTTGGCCACATGTTAGCGATCCGTTGGCGAATCCTGATGTGATCATTCCATCGGATCTGGCTCGACGGCGCGCGCGTATGTCGCGTAACTCGGGGGAGTGTCGCCGCAGGCTGGATCCGGGGACGACAAGGGCCCCGGCCGGCGGAGGTGAACGACCGGGGCCCCGTCCCGCCTTTCCCGCACCCACGCGCCCGCCTTCACCCGGCCGCCGCTCCTCGCCACCCCACCCCCCACAGCCCGTCTCCCACGGTGCCCCGACGAACGCGCCCAGCCGACGCCCAAGACCGTCCCGGCGCGACCGCCTTCGCCCCCCCGAGCGAAACGAGCCCCCCGCCGACGCCGCATCCACTGCATCCGTTGCATGAAAAAACCCAGGTCAGCTGATATCTGACCTGGGTTTCCAGTGGAGCCGCTTTCGGGATTCGAACCCGAGACCTACGCATTACGAGTTTCCATGACGAGTGGTCGTAGCGCGTCACCGGCGGCCGTATCCCCAGTTCATCGGCCATTTCTCTCGGTCACGACCGACCCCGACCGAGGGCGAACCGCAACTGGGAACGCAACTACCACCGCCCATGGGTCGCGGGCGCGGCGCCACGTGCCCAAGATCGATGCAAGTAAGTGGCTCCACGTACTTGCGTGACCCGCCGCGACCCCCTACGCTCTAAGCAAGCGACACCGCTTACGCAAGCGGCCCCGCTCGGTGCTACCAACACCGAACGGGGCCTGACGGAATCACCTGCCTACACAGGAGTCCGCTGTGCAGAACTCTCTCATTCGCCGTGCCCGTCGCGCCAACCGCCGTACCCTCCGCGTTGAGCTGCGCCGCCGCACCGCCGCGCACCGCCTCGCCTCCAGCTGCCGCCGCCGGCCCCGCTCCCTCGCCACCGTGGCCATCGCCGCGGGCGTCGCGAAGGACACCGTGACCGGCGTCGCCAACGGTCTCCGCTCCGTCGCGAAGCGCCTCGGCCTCACCCCGGCCGCCACCGCTCGCACCCGCCGCACCGTCGCCGGTGGCCGCGCCCACCGCACCCACACCGTTGCCCGCTGGACCCTCACCCAGATCAGCCGCCTGACGGCCGCCTACCGGCCGCGCAAGGCCGAGTACGTCGCCGCCGTCGCGCTCATCGCCGCGTTCGCCGGCGGTGCCCGATGACCGAGAACACCACGGCGCCCAGCGTGAGGCTGAGCGCCCTGCCCCCGGCCGTCACCGAATTCCTCACCGCCATCGCCGACGCCCTCGACATCCCCCACCCCGCCACCTACGGCGGACAAGAGGCGTACGACCGCGTCCTCGGCGAACGCGCCATGCACGCGAAGATCGCGCTGCGCAGCGCCCTCGAAGACCACGTCCTCGGCCTCGACTGGAACACGCAGTACCTGCGCGAGCGACTCGCCGAGCACCCGCCCACCGGCTACGTCACCTGCGACCAGGCGCACGCCGCGCTCGGCGCGGGCAAGACCTGGTCCGAGGCCGTCGCCCTCCCCGCCGGGGAGGGCCGATGACCGCGCCCCGCACCGTCACGGTGCACACGCTGGACCACGGAGACGTGGTCGTGCCCGAACCGGCCTGGTGCATCAACCACGACCCGTTCGACGGCCACCGCGAGGACTTCACGCACTACGGGGCCGAACAGCCGCTGCACTTCCGCGGTGAGCTGCTGTGGGTCGCGATGCTCGTGCAGGCCCCGTTCAGCCGCTCCCCGCACGTCGGCGTGTACGTCGAGCAGACCGGATATGCCGGCACGCTCGACGCGGCCGGACTGCGCGAGCTGGCCGACACCCAGGCCGTGCACGCCGAGCAGCTGCGCCGCCTCGCCCGCGAGCTGGACGCACTCCAGGACGGGGGCGACCGGTGAGCAAGAGCCACATCCCCCGGCCGACCGAGCGCGCCGCCATCCGCGCAGCCGCCCGGTCCGCCCGGCCCCTCCCCCCGGTCCCCGCCTTGATGGCCGCGCTGCTGGTCGCCAACGACCGCCGCGACCGCGAAGGCGTCTGCCTCGCCGCACACCGCGCCGTGCGCGCCGCCACTCGCTAACTCCGCCCAGCCCGGCCCCTCCCCGGGGCCGGGCCACGGACGGCCTTCAGCGCCATCCCCTTGATTTACCGCCCCGGAGGTGGGCGAATGAACTCCCTGATGACGTGGGCCCAGACCCACCCTGTACCGGCAGCACTCGCCGGTCTCCTGACCCTGACCGCCGCTGCCCTGCTCGTCCGTGTCAGCCGCAAGGCCATCGGCACACCGATCGCCGTTGTCATGGCGTCGCTCGCGGCCCTGGCCTGCACCGCCTACAGCGCCGACACCTCATGGCGCTTCGCCGAGCACCGTCTCGGGATGACGTCGACCAACGAGCGCGCCGCGATGTTCGCCGCCGCCGAACTGGCCCTTTTCGCCTGCGGCCTCATGGCCCGGCAGAACCTCCGCGACCCGAAGAAGGGCGCCCCCGGCGCCCCGGGCCTGCTGGTCTGGGTCATCACCGGCGTGCAGATCATCCCCGCCTACTCCGAGTCGGGCATCGTCGGCGGCACCGTCCGCGCCGTGGTCGGCCCCGTCCTCGCAGCCCTGCTGTGGCACCTCGCGATGGGGATCGAGCTGCGGCACGCCAAGCCCGGCACGGACTCCAGCAGCCTGCCGGCCCTGCTCGCCCGCGAGCTGCGCGAACGACTGCTGTCCTACCTCGGCCTGGCCACCCGCGACCGTACCGCCGAGCAGATCACCCGCGACCGGTGGACCGTGAAGGCTGTCGGCTTGGCCGCCAAGCTCGCCGACATGGAGCCGGGCGCGCGAGGCCGTACCCGGGTCGCTCGACGCCTGTCCGTCGCGGTGGGCAAGGCCCAGGTTGGCGCGTCCGAAGAGCAGCGGGACAAGCTGCTGGAGCTGCTCGCCGCCCGGCGCAACGCGGCCGATCTCGCCACGATCAACCTGCGCTCTCCGTGGCAGGACGCCGCCGAGGACGCGCAGGACGCCGCGGACGCGCCCGCGTCCGCGCCCGTCCGGAGCGCCTCTCTCTTCCCCGTCGTCGCCCCGGCCGGCGCCCGCATCCTGCCGATCGTCGCCCGTCCGAAATCCACGCCTGACCTGGGACGCGACGACGACGAGGACGCCCAGGACGGCCCGCGTCCTACGCCGCCCCTGATGACGTCCGCCGACGTCGCCCAGCACTACGGCATCAAGCCGTCCACCGTCCGCAACTGGGTCGCTGACGGACGCATCCCCGTCCACTCCAAGGACGCCGCCGGACGCAACCTGTTCCACCCGGACGACCTGCCCAACTTCGAGGCCGTAGCGGCTTGAAGGGATCGGCCGGCAGGTCTCTCCGCAGCCTGCTGCTGGTGCTCTGACTGGCCGCGGTGCCGGTCCCCGCCCGCGGCCCCCTTCCACCGCGCATCTGGACCTTCCACATCTTCGAGGAACCCGATGATCGCCATCGTTCGTACCCGCACCCTGCGCGCCCTGCGCGCCGACCTGGCCGCCGCCGACTCCGCGGCCGAGACCGCTCGCGCGCTGGCCGAGCAGCACCGGCGGGACGCCGAGACCGCCACGGACTCGGCGATCCGCGCGGAGACCGCGCTGGAGAGCCTGCGCGACGCGCACGCCCGCAGCATCGCCGACGGCGCCCGCGTTGAGGGCGAACTGAAGGCCCTGCGCTCCCAGGCCCTGCTCGACACCGAGGACCGCGCCGTCCTGCGGATGCTGCTCCGCCAGGCCCGGAAGGCGGCCACCGCGCCCCAGCGCATGTACGTCCTGCTGCGGTACGGCTCCTTTCACAGCCTCCACGAGACCCGCGAGGCAGCTGAGGAAGCCGCCGAGCGGGACGGGGCCGACCCCGCCGCCTGGTACACCCAGGGCGGGACCGGCCCGCAGTACCCCGATGACGAAGCGGCATGGCTGATCAAGCCGGTACCGCTCAAGGGCAGCAGCTGATGCTCGCGCTCTTCTTCGCCGTCGCCACCGGGGCCGGGCTCATCGGCCTGGCCCTGGTCGACCCCCGCGCCGTCCCGCCCGCCACCGGGACCTGCGCCCTGATCCTCACCCTCGCCGCGCTCGCCGCGGCAACCCTTCGCTGAAAGAGGCTTCCAGTGGTCACCACGTCACCCCCGAGCCCCGGCGGGAATCGCCTCCCCGCCTGGTGGCGGCCCAAGTCAGCTGTCCTTCCCGCCCCGAGCACCGAGGCCACGGCCGGGGCGGAGTCCGAGTCGACGTCGACGGTGCCGCCGCAGAGCAGCACCAAGAGCGCGCGGACTCGGGCCCGTCGAATCCGGATGGCGCAGGCGGGCGCGGGCGGGCCGGAGATGGTCGAGCTGGTGGACATCGAGTTCACCGAGACGACCGACGTTCCGCCGGCCGCGCCCGAGCCCGAGCCGAAGGTCCGTGACCCGCGCCTGAGGTGGGCCGCGTTCAACGGCGGTGCCGCTGCTGCCGGTCACCTGGTGATCTGGTCGGTGACCGGGGACCCGATGTCCGGCGCGCACCTCATGGGCGACATGACGAGGTCGGTGCCCGAGCTGGCGGCCACGGCCATCACCGGTGGTGCCGTGGTGGCCGGTTGGAAGGGCGCCGGGCTTGTCCGCCTTCACCAGCTCCCGGGCGTGCTCGGGCTGGCTGCCCGTCCGGCCGCCGCGCTGGCGGCGGCGCTGTGGGGGCAGGGCACCGCCCCCGTCGTCCGTGACCTCATGTACTCGGTCGAGCCGTGGGGCTCCCTCGTCGCGCCGCTGCTGGCCGCCGGTCCCGTCGCCGCCTTCTGCGTGTGGGCGTTCGACCGCCCCTGCCGCCAGTCCGTCCCGGCCGTCCGCTGGCTCGCCCGGGTCCCGCTCGCCACCGTCACCCTCTCCTCCCTCCTGTACGCCCCGGGAGTGGCCCTGTGACCGGCTTCGTCTTCCTCGGCGCCTTCTCCCTCTTCGCCCTGATCGGCTGGCGCTCACGGGCGTCCGACATGCGCTTTCTCGCGCGCATGTCCCTGCTGATGGCGGTGCTGATCGCCGTCGAACTGTGGTGGGTCCTGTGACCGCCACCAGCTCCCAGTCGTCCCCCTTCTACATCCCCGGAGTTGTGCTGTGACCACGCCCGAGACCTTCAACACCGTGATCGCCGCCGGTCCGATCCTCGGCTCGGTCGGCACCTCAGGTCTGACCTTGACGACCGGCATGGTGATGCTCGCCGGACTGCGCGGCAGCGACCGAGTCAAGTTGGACCGTGACAAGGCCGGTGGCATCGGCATCGCCCTGGGCACCTTCGGTGGCGCCGCCGGTGACCTGTGGGCCGACCTGACCAGCGGCGTGGCCGAGGTCCCCACCTCCCTCATCCAGGGCACCTTCACCGGCAACATGGGCTTGGGCGGCGTCGCCTTGGCCTTGACCGGCTGGACCTTCCTGTTCAAATGGCGCCGCCTGATCTGGCCGTCCCTGCTGGGCATCTCCGCCGGGGTCGTCTACGGGCAGGCCGGGGGGATCTGGGCCATCGGCCACAACCTTGTCCTGCGGATCGCGTCCGCCGTGGGGGCGATGTGAGCACCACCGGCGAGGTCTTCCAGGTGATCCGGGGCAGTGGTGCCGCGCTCACCGCGCTCAAGTCCGGCTCGATGGTCCTCGGCGGGAAGGTCTGCGGCTGCGTCACCACCGCTGTGCGGTGGGCGTGGGACCAGGCGTCCGTCGACCCTGAGGCCACCGCCGCCGCCCAGGCCGCCGCTGCGAAACGGGCCCGGGCCAAGGCCGCGAAGGCGAAGAAGGACGCGAAGGCCAAGGCCGTGAAGGCGGAGAGCGACGAGGGCGACGAGGACGAGGCCGAGGAGCCTGAGGACCAGCCCACGGTGACGGTCCCTCGGGTGGCGCCGGTGCGCCGGCCGGTGCCCGAGACCCTCGGCATGCTCGCCATCGCCGGGATGCTCGCCACCGGTGCCCTCGGCACCGCGGTCACCCTCGCCTGGCCCCACGTGGTGCCCTACCTCCAGATGTTGGCCCCCTGGCGCGGTGTGATCCTCACGGTGGGCGGCCTGGCCTGGATGGCGGCCGCGTGGATGGTCGCCCCTCCTCCGGCCCCGGCCGAGGCCCCGGCCGAGGAGGTAGACGGCCAGGAGGTAGACGAGCTGGAGGCGGAGGACCACGGGGTAGACGGCGACGCCGAGTTCGCCGAGGAGGACCCGGAGGAGGGGGAGGGTCCCGCCGACGAGCCGGCGGAGACCATGTCCGTCCGCCTGGCCCGGCACGTCCTCGGCGAGCTGGCCGCGCTGGAGAGCGCGGGGAAGTCCGCGATCCACGTGACCGCGCTCATCGCCTCCGCCGAGAAGGCGGAGATCCTCGCCCCCCAGTCCCTGGACAAGGGCGGGATGCGGCGGTGGCTGGAGGCCAGCGGACTGCCCGTCACCAAGAGCGTCAAGGTGGGCGGGACCGTCGACTACGGGGTCCGCGTCGACCGGGTCCGTGAGGCCCTCGGCATGGGCCCGGGGGAGGCTCTCGCCCGGCTCCTCGGGGGAGGCGCCCGCACTGCCCCGCCGGCCCCCGCCGAGACCCCCGTCAGCACTCCCGTTCCGGCTCCCGCCGAGGCCCCGCTCCCGGCCGCCGCAGCGCCCGGCACGGACCGCCGCTTGGCCCTGGTTGAGCCCCTCCCCTCGGGTGGCTCCCAGGGGTCCGCCCAGGGAGCGGCGTAGCCCCGGCTACCCCGCCTCTGACCTGCGGTTCTACCCCGGCGTCTACCTCCGGCTACCTAGCCGTCTACCCACCGCTCTACCCCCGCTCCCGGTCCGGGGAGCGGGACCAGGCGACCAAGGAGATCTCATGCCCACCACCACGTACTGGACCTGGACCGTGGTCTGCGACGAGCCCAGGACGGGCCGCCGGATCACGCGGCAGGGGGAGACCATCGCCTCGGCCGACGCGACCAGCGAGTCGGTTCGGGAGCGCCTCTACCCCGACCTCAACGAGGACCTGGCCCGCCGGTACGGCCTCGGCTACGACATCCAGGACCTCGCCCCGGCCTGGTGCATCGAGCAGCAGTAGCCGCCGCCCCCTCAACTCCCCGGACCGGCCGGGCCGGGGTACGCCGAGGGCGCCCCTCCACGACCAAGCAGCGGGGCGCCCCGGCTCCATCCCTCAGAGAGACGGAGCATCATCATGGCACTCGGATTCAAGAGGCCCATCGAGCCCGACGACCCCCGGTTGAAGGAGCACGAGACGACGTACAGCAGCTCGCGCGGCGGCTGGGTGAAGCGTGCCGAAAAGCCCGTCCCCGGCAAGCCGAAGAAGTAGGCCACCGGCTCAGCAGGCAGCCCGGCACGAAGCCCCTTTCCACGAGAGGATGACCCCATGAACCAGCTGTCCAACGAGATGCAGGAGATCGTCGGTGCGCTACCGCCCGCGGTCCAGGCGATCGTCGCCGCTGCCGACGAACACCCCGAGTACGAGCGCACTATCCAGTACACCCAGTTCGTGTATGAGGACGTCACGATCGCCCAGTTCGGCAGCGTGCCGGCGCCGCTCGTGGGACAGACGGTCCGCCTGCACGGCGTTGACACGCCGTTGTCCGTGGTCGGAGTCGAGACGGAATACACCGTCAGCCCGGAGGACGACGCGACCCTCGTCTATACCCGCATCCACGTGACGCTCGCCGACTGAGCACTCGTCGGACGCCCAGCCCTCGCCCGGTCACCACGACCGCGCGAGGGCTTTTGCGTGTCCGCAGCGCGCCACCCCAAGGCGTGCCAGCGTCGTGCCCTTTCGCGAGAAACAGCAGGTCGCGACCAGCGCACCGGTCCGCCCTATCACCTTCGCCACGGACGCTCGCCCGGTTCCTGGGTCCGTCCGCCGGTCCGCTGCCGGCGTGCGGCCGTGGTCACCATCACGCCGATGAGCACGGCCCCGAACACCCACGGCAGCACCGGCCACCCCTTGGCGATGCTCACCAGCAGCAGGACGAACGCCGCCACGAACACCCCGGCGTCTACCGCGCCGTTGCTTCCCCTGCTCATCAGGCCCCCAGAGTTGAGTGCGCACACCGTACTGCCACCACGCGTTGCTCGCCCAGCCGCCGCAGTTGCGCGCAATCCACCATCGCCAGGCGGACTATGCAATCTGCTGCAATCAGGGGGCACCGCCGAGCCATCCCGCGCATTCTGGTACCTCCAACGACCCAGTAGCGGAGGCGTGATGACGCTCAGGTTCATCGGCACCACCAGCGACGAAGGCGACTGCCCGACCCTGTACGAGATCGAGGGCACCGACGAGGTACTCGTCCAGGGCGACAGAGAGACCGACCCCGAGCACCTGGTCCAGCTCCGCGACGTGAAGCCTTCCGAAACGTTCGTCCGGGTACCGCGCAGCCTGCTGACCCGATACGCCCCGCGCACCCCAGCCCCGGAGCTTCAACCGTTCTCGGCGATCAGCCACCTGTTCCGCGAGTTCCGCCACACAGCATGGCGGCTGGAGACCCGCCGCGGGTACGCCTCCGACCGACGCAGCACGAAGTGGGCACGCTGGCAGGCCGGCGAGGACATCGCGGGGGAGGCGAGCACGTGGCTGGAGAACGTCGCCGAGCAGACGGCGGCCGGGAAAAGGATCGAGCGCGTGCGCCTGGTAGACGACCCACCCACTGAGGGGCAGCAGTTCCTGCTCGCGAGCGCGCCCGGCAACGTCGCGGCCGGCGAGGACATCCGCAACCTCACCCGCGCGGAGGCCGAGCACCTGCGCCTCCCCGACTGCGACTTCTGGCTGTTCGACTCCAAGCTCGTCGCCCGATTCGCGTTCGCCGAGGACGACACCACCCTCGGCGTGTACGTCACCGAGGACCCCGCCGAGGTACTCGCCGCCTGCCAGGCCCGCGATGCCGCCTGGCACCACGCTGTGCCTACGCAGGAGTTCGCGCGGCGGGTAGCGTCGACTGTGTGACAACCGACTTCCAGACGGCCCGTGAAGCCCTCGGCGCGCGGCTGCGTGAGCTGCGTACCGAGGCCGGGCTGGAGGGGAAAGACCTTGCTGCCCGGCTCGGCTGGCAGACGTCCAAGGTAAGCCGCTTGCAGAACGGCAAGCAGACCCCCACCCGCGACGACCTCACCGCGTGGGCCCGCGCACTGGACCGGCCGGACATCGAGCCTGAGCTGCACGGACTGCTGGCCGGGCTCGATATGAAGCAGCGAAACCGGTCGTGGCGGAAGCAGCTGGCTGGCGGGCACCGCGGCCGTCAGGAGATCGCGGTACGGCTGACGGAGAACACCCAGCAGATTCGCGGTCTCGAAGTGTCCCGGATCCCGGGGCTCTTCCAGACACCGGAGTACGCGCGCGTCGTCTTCGACTCCCTCGCGGAGTTCCGCGGCATCCCGGCCACCACCGACGCAGCGGTCGAGAAGCGGATGCGCAGGCAGGAAGCTCTGTACGACCCGGACAAGTCGTTCCGGTTCGTGCTGTGCGAGGCGGCCTTGTACCACCGCCCGTGCCCGGTGGACGTGATGGCCGAGCAACTGGACCGGCTGTACAACCTCGTCGGACAGAAGCGTGTGGAGCTGGGCATCATCCCCTTCGGTGCGCAGCTGCGCCGCACCGCCCCCCACGCCTTCTGGATCTACGACCGGCGCCTGGTCATCGTGGAGACGATCAGCGAGGAACTGTGGCTGACCGGCGACGAGGACGTGCAGCTGTACGAACGGGCCTGGGAGTGGCTCGCTGAGTCCGCCGAGTACGGCGCCCCGGCACGGCGCCTGATCGGCCGCGCGAGGGCCTCTCTCGACCTCTCGTAAGCAACCAGCAGCAACCCGTCCAGCACCATGCGCAATCGCGCGCAATCGGCGCACGGGCCCGCAACCGCCCTGCATACGGTCGCGTCATGGCGACCTTCCTCCCCATCGCCCCAGTCGGCGAAGGACAAGCCTGGCTGCTGTCGTGCACGCCCGACCCGACGGCAGTACAGCAGACATGGGATGCCGGGCAACTGGCCGCGATCCCGTCCGGCCCACACTGGCGCGTGGCCCAGGTAGAGCTGTCCCGGTCCCTGGACGCGCTCGGCAGGCTCGGCTCGATCCCCGTGGGCCCGGTACTCACCGACATCCACAGCAGCACAGCGTGGTGGCTGCTGCTGCCCGATCTCGCGGACCAGCTGGACGACATCGCCGGCCTCACCGTGCACCCGGCCAGCTGGCCACTGGAATGCCCGCCGGTCACACACTCACTCGGCGGCCGATGGTGGCTGACCATCCCGGACGGGTCCGGCCGACTCACCGACCCCACCCTGCTCGCTGCCGCCCTAGGCCCCGGAGGCTACCGTCAGGAAGCGAGGGACCCGGAGTGACATCGGCTCAGAGCACTCAGCTGCTGGAGATCCCCGCCGCGCTGGTGCCGCACATCGTGCTGCCACGCCTGGAGTTGCTGTCGGAGGCCCGGACGCGGGGCGCTGAGTGCGTCTGGGGCGGCGAACGGCTGACCGGCGAGACGGCCATCGACCTGGGCAAGCACACCGACGGCGGCTTCAGCTGGTTCCCCCGCGCCTGCCGACCCTGCACGCGCGCCGCCGTGCGGGCCGCGCGCCACTACCACCCGGGGAGCTGCGAGCAGTGCGCCGACAACGCCGACATCTGCGACGTACGCCGTGCTCTCCATGAACTCTTCATTGGGCTGAGCCGATGATCTGCGCTCGCTGCGACGGGCCGATCCGCGAGGACGAGGGCTACGACACGGTCATCAGCCACGGCGGGTCCGGGGCCAAGCCGACGCAGTACGTCCACACACGGCCCTGCAAGGCTCCTCCACGGCAGAGCTACCTCTCGCGTCGCCTACGGAGGTAGCGGTCAGACTCCGGCGCCCGGGAGTGGGCGTCGGCGGCCACCCGCGAAGGGCCTGCCCGGGTGGCCAGGGCCCGCCCCTGAATCCCCCTTCAGGGGCGGACCCGCCCACGATCGCCCGTCCGCCCTCGGCACCCCCGCCCCCCAGGCGAGAGGGCGGACGGGTCCCGCGGGAGTTACCTGCCGCGCGGCGGCGCGAACGTAGCTTCCACCCCGCCACGGGTCTTCACGGCTCTGCGTAGTTCGCTGACGAGGAACTCGGTGTAGCGGCTGCTGTCACCCGCGCGGATCTCCAGGACGACGACTTGCGGCTGCTGCTGCCCACCTGTGCCCGTCGCACCCGCGGCGCCTCCCCGGCGGGGTGCGGTGAGCATCGACGCCCACGGCGCCTGAGCCGCCGCGAGCTTCCGCCGCGAGTCCGGGTTGGACCACACGCGGGACCCGGCCGGCAGGTCCAGCAGCTCCGGGCCCTGTTCGCCCACCCAGGTCAGGGAGGAGCGGAGGCCGCCGGAGGCTGCCGCGCCGACGATGCCGCCCGCCGCCTTCTTGCCGAACGCCTTCTCGATGGCCTTCTCCATGGCCTGCCCGAGCCGGTCCATGCTCTTCTGGAGGCTCTTCTGCTGCGCCTCCAGGGACTTGACGTACCGCTCCTGGGCCTTGATCTGCCGCTCGTACACGGCGTCCGCCGCGCTCTTCCCTGCCGACCCGGCCGCAGCTTCGATCTGCGCCTGCTGCTGGTTGATCGTCTGGACCTCGGACCCGGACGCCTGGAGCAGGGCGCCCGCGGTCTCCAGACCACCACCGTCGATGCCGGCCTCGGCGACCTGCTGGATGATGCTGGCGGAGAAACCCTTCGCCCTGAGCTGCTTCAACGCGGAGGCGAACGCGGTGACCTTGTCCTTGCTGGTGCGCATCCCGGCGCGGATCGAGGAGAGCGTGACCGTGCCCTCGCCGGACGCGCCCTTGGTGATGTTCGCCGAGCTGAGGAGGTTGCCCTTCACCGACGACGCGAGCTGAGCGCTGGCGTTCTTCAGGTCGCTGAGCTTGGACTTCGCTGAGTCCAGCGACTTCGTCACGCCGATGAGCTGCCGCTCCCACTTGAACAGCGACCGGCCGGCGCTGTCCAACTGCTTGAGCAGCCGGGACTCGGTGCTGCCGTGGGTGGCCTTCTGGATGATCGAGCGCCACTGGTTCAGCGTCGACACCAGCGAGCCGACCGAGTCCGGCTTGCCGAGCGCGTTGCCGAATTCCGAGCGCCGGTAGCCCGCCATGTAGCCGAAGTGCGAGACGGTCAGGTCGCCGTAGGCGTCGCGGCGGGCCTCGGCTTCCGCCTTAGCCTGGGCGGAGACCTTGCCGCCCTTGGCGAACCCGGCGACCTTCAGCCGTCCGGAGTTCAGCAAGTCCATGAACGCAACGCCGTACTTTCGTACCGCGCTCGCCTGGACAACGTACTCCGAGTCCGACACCCGGTACGCGCCGCCAGCAGGGGACAGAGCTGTGATGGAATCGGACGTTGAGGTCCCTGGCCCCTGTACCAGGCCGCCGCCAGGGAAGACCTGCACCGGGCCACCATCTGCGTAGCCGCGCACCGGGCCGCCGCGCGCGAAGACAGGTATGCCACCCATCGCGGCAATGGCCGCGTTCGCCGCGGTGAACCCAACCATCTTCGCTTGCAGGGTGACCGTGACAGTCTTGCCGTCGTAGCCCATCAGGGCCAGCTGCGCCTGAGCGAGCTTGCTTTGCAGGTCTCTGATGTCACCTCGCAGCTTGGCAGTTTGTGACGGAGTAGCGGTCTTCAGTTTTTGCCGAGCCGTTGCGATCTTCTCCTGGAGATCCTTGATGTCTCCCTTGATCATCGCCGTGCGCGTCGTGCCGTCGAACTTCAGCAGGGTATCCGCGAGCTTCTCGGCTTCTATCCGGTTGCCAGTGATGGCCATCGCATTGCGGACAAGCGCCTCGCGCCCTTGGTCGTAGATGGCCGCGGCTCTCGTCCAGCCCTCGTTGTTCTCAACGGCTTTCGCCGCAGCTTCCTGCGTTGCCGATGCCATCTGAGACAGCGCGTCCCGGTTCGCTCGCCCCTTCTCAGTGTTGATGTCCAGCGTCTTCCCGTTGTCCTTGATGGACTGCGAGAGCTTGTCCTGGGCCTCAGCAAACCGGGTCTCAGCGTCGTACGCACCACGGGCCACATCAGCCAGCGCCTGGATGCTCTGCCGCAGACCGTCCGCCGACGCCTTCTGCGCGTCCAGCTTGGCCTGCGCGGTCTGCGCTGCCAACCCGAACAGGCCCATGCCCTCCGCGGCCAACTGCTGTTCCGCCTTCAGGTCGGCTAGCGCCGCCTTGTACTCGGGGAACAGCTTGTTGACCTCCTTCAGGCTGTGTCCCCCCTTCAGGGCCGCGTCCTTGATCGTGCTGAAGTCCTTGGCGGCCAGCTTCGCGTTGCCGCTGGACACCAGGCCGGCCATGGCCTTGTCCAGCACTTCGAAGTCGTCCTTCAGCGCGTTCAGCGACTTGTCGCCATCCGTGATGTCGTGGACGGCGCCCTCGATCTTGTCGGCGACATCGTCCAGTCCCGGGATCCGGAACCCGAACGGCGTCCTGCTCATCTGCTCGGACTTCTTGCCCAGCTCGCCGATTTTGGCGACGAGACCGTCTACGTCACCGAACGTCTTCCGCAGCTCGCCCGTGAACTTCCCTGTCGTCGCCAGCTGCTTCAAGCTGGTCGTCAGCTTGTCCACGTCCGGGGGCGCCCCGCGCGCCTTCTCCGCGAGCGCGCCGATGCCGATCGCAACCGCACCGAGGACGCCACCGACCGCGCCGAGCCTCTGCATCGTCGTCAGCGACGCCGCCGTTGCCCGCAGCGTCGTACCGATTCCCGCTCGGCCCATCAGCTGGAAGTACGCGCGGAGCCGGCCGAGCGCCGATGCCGACGCGACAGCCGAGACCGCCTCCATACCGACCCGGAGCAGCTTGAACCCGGCGTACAGCTGGAGCACGTTCGACATCAGCCCGGTCGGGATCGAGTTGACGAGCTTGGCGAAGGCGTTCACGAGCGTGAGCATGCTGACGCCGGTGTCGGAGGCGGCCACCACCAGGTGCCCGAGTGCCCCGCCCAGGTTCTTCAGGGTGTCCGCGACCAGTGGGCCGTTCTCACGGGCGTAGTCCATCAGGGAGCGCAGGCCGCCGCCGATCTCGCCCGCGTTCATGGCCTGCGTCAGGTGCACAAGCCCGGTCGTCATCCGGGCCAGCGCGCCGGCCGAGAAGTCGGCGACGCTCTTCATGAACCGGTCGAAGCCCGCGGACTGCATGCCGCCCGCCGCCACGTTCATCAGCCGGTCCATCTGCGTCGCCGTGCTCTTCACCATGGGCGACAGCCGCGGCAGCACGTCACCGAGCAGCACGAACGACTTCGTCACCACCGGCATCGTGTCCCCGGCCAACGACCGGGACCACGCCTCATACTGCCCCTTCAGCGTGCTCAGCCCCACGGCCGCCTTACGCGTCGCCGGGTCCATCCGCTGGAGCTGCTGCGAGTAGTCCGCCTGCGCCTTGGCCGCCTCCGCCGAGTGCGCGCCGTGCTGCGCGATCGCGTCGTTCAGCTTCTTCTCGGCATCCGACGCTTCCTTCACCGCGCTCAGCTGGCCCGCGATCGCGAGCCCGAACGCGCCCACCGACAGCGCTGCGGCCCCGACGTTCGCCGCGAGCGGCACAGCCTGCGCCGCGATCGGCAGCAGCGCGGGAGCCAGCAGCAGCGCCGACTTCCGCAGCCGTTCCATGCTGTCGCCGCTCTCACCCATCGAGGCGCGCAGCGAGCCACCACCGCCCCGCAGAGACCCCATCGAGCCGCCCAGGCGGCGCATGCTGCCGTCCAGCTCGTCCGTGTCCCGGCGGAGCGTGCGGGACCGGTCCGAGAGGGTGGTGAGGCGGGTGTCGGCGGACCGCGCCGCGCTGTTCAACGACCGCAGCGACCGGGATGCATCCTGCGCCGAGTCCCGCAGCGCGCGCAGGGACAGGCTGGCGGCCGTGGCTCGTTCGGTCAGCCCGTCCAGGCCCCGGCCAGCCGCACGGGCGTCGTCGCCGAGCCGCTGAATCGACCGGTTGACCGACGCGATCCCGGCCGCGGTGTTGTTGGTGACCCTGACCCGGATCTCCACGTCGTTGTTACTCACCGCCGCCCCCCGCCATGTCGGCGAGCAGCTGCTCCAGGCTGCGCTCATCGCGCGCCGTCCACTGCGACGGGGCCATGCCGAGCATGTCGAGCAGCGCCATGTACTCGTCGCTACTCCAGTCGTACGACGTGAGCCGCACGCCGGTCGCCTCGATCAGCGTGGCCACGATCTGCATCACCAGGGGGTCATCGACGTGGCCCGCCTGCGCCCGCCGCCGCGCGCGGGCGACGTCCTCGTTGCTCAACCCGGTGATGGTCAGCGTCACGCCCACACCAGCGCCCGCCACCAAAGGGATCGTGGCGCGCTTCACGGGCCTTGTACGGCGCCCGCGCACCCTCGCCCGGCTCATCGGACGCCGCCCGCCCTGACGGACGCCACAGCGCCCTTCAGCAGCCTCGCCCGCACCCGCCGTATGTCCGCCCGCACTTCCGGCCGCTCACGCCACCGGCGCACCGTCCGCCCCGACACCCCGACCACCGACCCGATCTCCTCGGTCGGCCGGCCCATCGCCAGCAGCACCGCCGCCCGCATCTTCGGCGGCAGACCCTCAAGTCCGTCACTGTCCAAATCTGTCCGTCCCATACAAAGATCGTACGGACGAACGCAAGCAAAACCGGTTCCGAGTTGTCAGATACCTACAACGCGAAACGCCCGGCCCCCACAGAGGAACCGGGCGTCGCGCACAGGCGGGGCCGCTACTGGCCCTTACTCGCCTTCTCCACCAGCCATTCCGCCTGGTCCTCTGCGGTCATATGCGCCGGGAACAGCGCGCCCACGAGGTGGTGGAACTGCCCCAACCGCTCCTCCGCCACCCGACGCAGCAGCCACCCCGCCACAGACCCCGGGTCCATCCTGCGGAACTCGCGCCCCTTCACCCGCAACAGGTACTCGCCCAGACTCGTCTCCTCCCCGCCAGACTCGCCCCCACGCCGATCCAGGCCCGCGCCGGCCAACGCCTGCGCGTGCCTCACGACACCCGCGTTATACGTAACACCCGCGTCCAGCAGCGCCACCAACGCCGCCTCCGCCTGCGCCACCGCGCCGACGAGTCCCTTCTCCAGCCCCTCCATCTCCCGACCCGCCGCACGGATCTCCGCCGCCGCAGCCTTCTCCAGCTCCGGACGCGACCGCCGCCGCCGCTCCTCCTCCACCTGCCGCTCGTACGCCTGCCGGACCTCCCGGGCGTTCGCCCGCAGCTGCGCCGCCGTCCGCGCCGCCTCGCTGTGCTCCATCGCCGCGACGTCGCTGTACGGGTTCACATCCAGCCGCCGCGCCGCCTGGTCCCGCACCTCCTCCGCCTGGACCGCGCGAGCCTCCGCCTGCCGCACCTGCTCTTCGCTGATCTGCACTGCCATCTCCATCACTCCTCGATCCGATCTGCCCACCGGGTGAACCCACGTCCGCCCGGCCCCCACTGCCACACCAACCGCGCCCGCTATCAGGCCGCCGACCTCCCGGCCGCCGACCGCCGCAGGGCCTGCCGCTCCCGCGTCGTCGTCCCGCCCCACACGCCCACCAACTCGGGCCGCTCCACCGCGTACACCCGGCACGGGTCCAGGTACGCGCAGCCCGCGCACAACGCCCGCGCCTGCCGGGGCCGGACCCCGTCCGCGAAGAACGCATCCGGGTCATCCCGGCACAACAACCGCTCCCGCGCCTCCCACACGAACGGCGGAATCCCCAACGCCACCAGCGGCGCCCCGAACACGTGGCGCTGCCCGCTCACTCGCGGCCCTCCGACATCCGCCAGTTCAGCGCCAGCACAGCCACGCCCGCCGCGAAGAACCCGGCCACCGTCGACCACACGAACGCGCCCGCAGCTAGCAACCCCAGCCCCGCCGCGTCCATCAGGTCCGACCGCGCACCGCCCAGAGCCCGCAGCAGCCGCTGCCCGCGCCCCATCACTCGCCGCCCTGCCGACGCCGCGAACGCTCTGCGGCCTCCGCTATCTGCCGGCGCAGCTCCTCCCGGCCCGCGCGGTTGTGCGCCTGGATCGCCTGGAACTCCTCGTCCGGCGACAGCTCCACCAGCTCCATGCCGGCCCCATCCACCGGCCGCTGCTGCGCCGCCTGACCGACCCGGACCATGGCCCACAGCAGCACCACCGCGAGCACCGTCACGCAGGCCACCACCACCGCGGCCAACCCGTACCCGTTCACCTGATCACTCCTTCTCGACCGGGTCCGCGCCACCGCGGACCGAAGACTCGAACCTGTGGCACCCGCACACCGCTACCAGCGCACCAGGGCACCCAACTGGACATCGATTCAGTAAGCGCCGGACGAGACCGGCACGGGCGCCGGCACCGGCTCGGCGACGGGAGCGGTGGCCTGGCCGCGTCTGCGGGCCGTGCGGGCGCGCGCGGCCTCCCGGTCCAACCGCCATGCGCGCACGGCTTCCACGGTCCACGCTGCGGCGGCCACGGCCTGCATGAAGATCGTTGCTGTGGTCATGAGGTCTCTCCTTGATCTGTCAGGCTGGCCGGCCGTGGGTCGGCGGCCGAGGGGTTGGGGGAGAGTGCGGCGAGGCCCTCGGCGATGCGGCGGGCCTCGGCGATGTCGTCCGGTGCGGGCACTACCGCGGCGAGCACGGCGCCAGCGCCTGCGAGGCTGCGACCGGTGCGGAGGATGGCGAGGCAGGCGGCGAGGTAGCCGACCGGCCCTTTCTTCTCCTCGTTGGTGAGCGGGCGCCGGGCCTGGTTGGCGAGGCGCTGTGCGTGCCGGGCGGCGAGGCCGTGCTGCCGGGCCTCGGCGAGTTCCTGCCGGCGCCGCTTCTGCTCGTCCGCGCGCTGCCGGGCCTGGGCGATACGGGCCTGCACCTGGCCATCGATGTTGCTCGTCATTCCGGCATCCCCGTGTCAGCGGCGGGGTCATAGCTGGGGAGGTAGACAACTTCCCACCCAACCCGCTCGAACGACTCGGCGGAAACGAGGCTCGGGGCCAGGCCGGGACCGTTTGCGATGTACGGCAGCAGAACCGTGGGGTCCCCACCGGCGGACGTGTGCTGCACGCCGGGTTGCCAAGCGATGACGGGGTCCAGGTCTCCGTCTGTCTTGAGGTACCAACCGGGTGCGGCGGGGATGAGGTCGGTCATTCGGGGGTCCTGTTCTGTGATTGCCGTCAGGGACGGCAGGAAGGGGAGTTGGGGGCGGTTCGTAGCCGTCTGCTTCGCCCCTCTACACACGCTGGGGGGTGACGAAATTGGTGTTATTGGATCTGACCTGCTGTTTTGTAGTGACGAGATTGGTGACGAGATTGAGGATCGGGGTGACGAGATTGGTGAGATTGGGCCGTCAATCTCGTCACTCAATCTCGTCAATCTCGTCACCCCCGGGATCTTGCGAAATCGCAGGTCAAGCCCAATGCCGTCAATCCCGTCAATCACGTCAGCGTGTGTCGAGGGAGGTCGGCAGGGACCAGATGGCGCGCTTCTCCTTCCCGAAGCCGGTGTTCGTGGAGGTGAGCTTGAGGCGCCTCTTCGCGCGGTCCATGGCCGAGCTGCTGAACCCGGCGGCCTTGGCGTGCTGCTTGATCTCCTTGGCGTCCGCCTCGCCGCCGAGGTCGGTGAGGTAGTCGCGCAGCCAGACGGACGCCTCGTTGGTCTCCTCGCGGCCGACATCGGGTTCGTTCTCGGCACGCATGACCTCCCGGACGGAGGTTGTGACCTCCGGGCCGAGGACGAACCGGGAGACGTAGGACGGCCCTTCGGGGGTGTCGATGGTCACCGGCTGGATCGTGTACTCGTGGGAGGGCAGCCCGAGGCGGCCAAGGTTGTTTTTCTCAAGCGACATGACGAGCCGTTCCTCACCCTGCTCGTCCTCGTGCCGAGCGAACGCGATCAGGCAGCGGATCAGCTGACCGAACGCGCCGGATCCGGCCACCCGGGCGAGCGGGTCGGCGCCTCCGGACTTGGTGAAGTGGGCCAGGCCGAGGATGGTGAACCGGTGCCGGTCGGCTGCCTCCACAAGGGGTTCCAGCGCCTGCCGGACTTCTGCCGCCCTGTAGTCGTTGATGGTCTTGTCGATGTACGACAGCAGCGGATCCATGACGAGCAGAGCAACGCTGTGTGCCTCCGCCTCGCGGGCGAGCAAAGCCGTATCGACCGGGAGGCTGAGACGTGCGTGCAGCTGCTCGTCGTCCTGCACGGTGACGTGGAAGACGAGGTCCATGTCGGCATCAGCGGCGATGAGGCGCGGAGCAATGGTGTACGCCCACGAGTCCTCTGCTGCTGCGTAGATGACCGGGCGGGGTTTGCCGTACAGCTCTCCGGGGAGCAGGCCGCGGGTGATCTGCGCGGTGAGCCACACCGCATACTGCGACTTGCCGAGCCCGGGACCGCCAGCCGCGAGCACGAGGGAGTGCATCGGAATCCGGCCGTGCGATGTCGGGAGAGCCCCCTCCGGAGTGGTGTCCCACAACCAGCGCACCGGACGGATCCGGATCCCAGAGGCTGGCCGCAAAAGCAGAAAGCGGCGGCGATTGGCGCTCTCAGGGGCATCCGATCCCGCTGCGCCCGCACCTGCGTCTGACCCGCCGTAAGACTCGGCGGCCCACAGGTCTTCCCTGCCGACGAACTCGTGGCCCAGCAGTCCAGTTGCGTGGGTCGCGTACGCCAGCTGGCACACCCCACCGTCACTGGTGGGGTGTACGCAGAGGTCGGGCATGTCGGTCACGGGCGAGACCCTTCCTGGTCGGACGGGCCGTACAGCAGCTCACAGCCGCCGCGCTCGCACCCGAGACGCTCGGGCTGCGGGGTCATGCCGGCCAGCCGGGTCAGCACCCGCTGCGCCTCGATCACGCCCTCGGCGTACCGGCCTTTCACGACGAGCGTGCAAGCCTGGGCGGCGGTCACGATGGCCCGCAGATTCGCGTCACCCTCGTACACCCGGTGCGCCCGGCCGATGTGGATCTCGATGGTGGCCCCGGGCGCGTACCCATGCGGGGGGATGTCGACGGTCGGCCGAAAGCTCATCAGGGTGCCTCGGTCGACGTACGCGGAGAGGTCAACGACGACCACGCCCACGATCCGGATCCCCGGCCGAGCAGGGACCGAGGGCAGTCTGGTCACGGTCGCGTTCATGCCGCCACCTGCCCCTTCGGCACGTCGACCTGACGGCCGTTGACCAGGCACCGGTACCAGCCGGGGCGACCCGGGATTGCGACCGGCGGCCAGCCCTCGGCCGCCTGAACCGGGACGGCCGGCTTCGGCTTCGCGGCCTCGTTCAGCTCCGCCACCGTCTTCCTGCTGGCGAGCGACGGTCGGACGACCTGCGCGTCCCGGAACCAGGCGAGTAGCCCTTCCTCGTCGCCGTAGCGCCGCCACAGCTCGGCCGCTTCGATCACGGCCACGGCGCGCCGGGGGTCGTTGCTGGGGGTCTGCTGCCACTCCCTGCTGCCGTACTTCGGCGCGGGCGTGGAGTCGTGGCCGATGAGGGCCGCGATGCGGGCACCGGCCCACAAAGCGGTGGGGTCGTCAGCGTGGTTCAGCGAGCGCATGCCGCCGCGTGGCTGTGGCCCGTCCCCCGTGGGACCAGTCAGCTTGTGGTTCATGTGGTTCGTCCTGTCGGTTCGCGTAGGCCGTTGGGCGGCGCGGCCTGTGGACTGGATCGCTGCGCGGTGGGTGGCGGACCGCTTGGGGCTCACGGCCCCGGGCCCCACTCGGCGCGGATGGCCGGGCGGGGCCGACAGGGGTCGGGGCGGCAGGTCACGCGTGCGCTTCGGCGGCGAGCATTCCGACGAACGTCTCCAGCGCCTCACGGGTTCGCGCCGGGTCCTGCGACACCTTGAACGCGGCCTCGATCGCGCTGAGCGCGGCGGCGAACGCCTGCCGAGACGGAGCGGCTGCGGCGACTGCGGTCTTCCGCTCGATCCGGCACGGCTGGCAGAGACGGATCGGCGTGCCGTCGACGTGGGCGTAACCGGGGGCGTACGCGGTCGCCGTGTCGTCCAGCTCGTTCCGGCAGTCGACGCAGTGGCCGATCAGACGGATGTCGTCCAGCGTCTCGGCCACGCTGTCTCGCGGGACGACGAGCGTGCGGCCGTCGAGCGTGGCCAGGCCGGACGTGTTGGTGACCTTCAGGGTGAGGCCGCGCTGGCGGCACTCGCGGGCCAGGTCGGGCAGCGCCTGCTTGTCGTCCGCGTACTCGCGGGGCTGCTCGGGGATGAACGGCAGCGCGCGGCCGGTCGGCTGGAAGACATCGCGCGGGATGCTGATGTTCTGTGCCATCATGGCTGGTGTCCGTTTCTTCGTTGGAGCCCCGGTCGGCTGTGAGAGGTCTGAGCCGGGGCTTCGGCGTGTGCTGGATCGGATTGGGCCCCTGGCGTTAGGTGTTGGCGCACCTGCTGGGGGCCGCTTTCATGCGGCGTTCTCGCCGTTCTGCTCGCGGTCGAGCTGCTGCACGTACTCGTGCAGGGCGTCCGCCGGTACGCGCCGGGCGCGGCCGATCTTCACGCTGCGCAGCTCCCCGCTCTTGATGAGCGCCTTTGCGGTGGTGAGACCCACGCCGAGCTGCTCCGCGACCTCGTTGGTGGGGTACAGAATCCGGGTCATACGAGACTCCCGAGTAGGTGGCGGCGCGTTCGTGGCGCCGCTTGCTCATGAACAATGTAGACGGTCGCCGAGGGTCGCGCAAGCATGTGGGTTCGGTTGCTCGTGCGCGTGGCGCCACTTGCTCACCTACGGCCGCTGATGGGATGCTCGCGCCATGAGTAACCTCACCGACGAGTGGGATATCGAGATGCGCCCCCACGGCTGGCTACGGCTCCGGGAGAGATCTGGCGAAGGTCCAACCGTGTATCTGTGCTACGGAGTCGTGGGCGAAGAGGGGCATGAACGTCTTGATCTGCGCTCCGTCGTCATGCGTTCAGGCACCGATGAGCCCCTCAGCGGGCGTGTGTGGCGACGCATCCCTCTAGCCCAACTAGAGGAGTGGCTCACCTGGGTACTCATTCGATTGCCGAGCGCCCTGCCTGAGACGCACTCGGCGGTAACGGCGCAACGCAACCGAGACCTGTTCGCCCACGGAGCACCCGACGTTCCATCGCCGTCCCTTGACGTACTTGACGACTACTTCGAGGCCACCGACGCGTACCGGATGATTACCTTCAGCCCTGTACCGAGCGGCATGGTTGTTACGGAAAGCGGGCGCGTTCCCAAACTAGCCGCCCCGGAAGGCCGTATGACGGACGACTTCCTGAAGGACGTAGCGGACGCATATCGGTGGGCTACGAACGCGCAAAAAGCTCCAGCTCCAGCTCTCGCCGAGCTGGCGGGGGTGCCCGTGCGCACCGTGCACCGCTGGGTATACGAGGCCCGCAAGCGCGGCATCCTGCCGCCCGCGCGGACGGGGCGTGCCGGGTGAGCGGACGTCGCGGCAACGGAGAGAGCAGCGTCTACTTCTCCGAGTCGGATGGGAAGTGGCACGGCTGGGTGACGGTCGGCGTGAAGCCAAATGGCGCCCCCGACCGTCGGCACCGCATGGGGTCGGACGAGGCCGTCGTCCGTGAGAAGGTGCGACAGCTGGAGCGCGAGCGCGACGCCGGCAAGACGAAGAAGGCCGGCCGGCCGCCGACCGTTGAGCAGTGGCTCACCACCTGGATGGACACGGCGTGCGCGCGGAAGGTTGCCGACGGGACGATGAGCCCACGGACTTTGGACGACTACCGCTCGAAGTGCAAGCTGTACCTGTTCCCCGGCATCGGCAAGCACCGCGTCGACAAGCTCGCCGCCGAGCACCTTGACGCCCTCTACCTGAGCATGATCAAGCAGGGACTCGCGTCCGGCACGGTGCTCAAGACGCACCGGATCATCGCCCGTGCGCTCAAGGTAGCCATGCAGCGAGACATCGTGACACGGAACGTCGCTACCCTCGTGGAACCGCCGCAGGCCGCCGAAGAGGAGATCGAGCCCTTCACCCAGGCCGAGGCGCGCGCGCTGCTCGCCGAGGCCGCCGAGCGCCGCAATGGCGCTCGCTGGTCGGTGGCGCTCGCCCTCGGCCTGCGGCAAGGCGAGGCCCTCGGGCTGCGCTGGAAGTACGTCGACCTGGACAACGGGGTCGCCAAGGTCTGGTGGCAGCTCCAGCGGCTGACGTGGCAGCACGGTTGCGACGACCCCCATGCCTGCGGCGCCGCCCACCACCGGAAGGCGTGCAGGAAGGGCTGCACCGCCCACAAGAACTACAAGCGCGGCTGCCCGAAGCCCTGCCCGAAGGACTGCACCGGCCATGCGAAGTCTTGCCCACAGCGCACGGGCGGCGGTCTGGTGTTCCGGGAGCCTAAGGGCAAGAACAAGCGGCTGGCCCCCATCCCCCCGCCGCTGATCCCCCTGCTGAAGGCGCACCGGAAGGACCAGTTGCGCGAGCGTCTGGCGGCTGGCGAGCTGTGGGAGGAGCACGACCTTGTGTTCTGCCAGCCCAACGGCCGGCCGATCGATCCGCGGATGGACTGGGAGGAGTTCAAGGACATCCTTGGCGCCGCGGGTCTGCGGGACGCGCGGGTGCACGACAACCGGCACACTGCGGGGACGCTGCTGATCGAGGCCGGCGTCTCGCCGCGGGTGGTGATGGAGATCCTTGGGCACAGCTCCATGCGGATGATGACCCGCTACACGCACGTCGCTTCCGTCCTTGCGAACGACGCGGCGAAGCGGATGGGGGACGCGCTGTGGGGGTAACCGAAATTCGAGCGGGCGTGCGACACGAAACGGTAACCGCAACTTGCGTTGCAACTAGGCCCGAAACGACTCAGCGGCTTCCCGAGGGAAACCGCTGGTCAGAGGTGGAGCCGCTTTCGGGATTCGAACCCGAGACCTACGCATTACGAGTGCGTTGCTCTGGCCATCTGAGCTAAAGCGGCGTGCTGCTCGCACCATGGTGCGATCGGCAACGACGGTAAGTCTACACAGTTTCGGGGGGTGCTTCGTACCCACCCCGGAGCAGGGGGTTCCGGGGTGGGCGGGAGGGGTCAGGAGCAGCGCTTCCCGGGGGGTGGCGGGGTGCCTCGGAGGAGGTAGGTGTCGATCGCCGTGTCGATGCAGCCGCTGCCCCGTCCGTACGCCGTGTGGCCGTCGCCGGCGTAGGTCAGCAGGCGGGCCGAGGAGAGCTGGCCGGCCAGGGAGCGGGCCCAGCGGTAGGGCGTCGCGGGGTCGCGGACCGTGCCGACCACCACGATCGGCGCCGCCCCCTCCGCCTCGATGCGGTGCGGCTCCCCCGTGGCCCGCACCGGCCAGTACGCGCAGTTCAGCGAGGCCCAGGCCAGGCCGGGCCCGAAGACCGGGGACGCCTTCTCGAACGCGGGCAGCGCCTTCTCGACCTCCTCGGGACCCGAGAAAGCCGACGGCAGGTCAAGGCAGTTCACGGCCGCGTTGGCCATCATCAGGTTGCTGTAGTGGCCGTCGGGGTCCCGCTCGTAGTAGGTGTCCGCGAGGGCCAGCAGGCCGGCGCCGTTGCGTTCCTTGATCGCCGAGGTGAGCGCCTCGCGCAACTGCGCCCAGGTCCCCTCGTCGTACATCGCCGCGATCACCCCGGTCGTGGCCAGCGCCTCCCCCAGCCTGCGGCCGTCCGCGTCGCCCGACCGCAACGGGCGGGCGTCCAGCTCGCGGAAGAACGCCCGCAGCCGGTCGCCGACCCGCGCGGGCGCCGCGCCCCTGCCGCCGAGCGGGCAGTCGGTCCGCCGTACGCAGTCCTTCGCGAACGCCTGGAACGCCGTCTCGAAGCCCGCCGTCTGGTCCAGGTTGAGCCTGCGGGCGTCCACGGACGGATCCATCGCGCCGTCCAGCACCATCCGGCCGACCCGCTCGGGGAACAGCCCCGCGTACGTCGCTCCGAGGAACGTGCCGTAGGACGCCCCCACGTAGTTCAGCCTCCGGTCCCCGAGCACCGACCGCAGGATGTCCATGTCCCTGGCCGCCTCCACCGTGGAGACGTGCCGCAGCAGCCGCGCCGAGTGGGCCCCGCAGCTCTCCGCGAACCTGCGGTCCGCCGTCACCAGCGCGTCCCGCTCCCGCTGGTCGTCGGGCGTCATGTCCGTCTGTGTGTACGCGTCCATCTGCCGCCCGTCGAGGCATTTCACGGGCTCGCTGCGGGCGACGCCCCGCGGGTCCATCGCCACCATGTCGTAGCGGGCGCGGATCCGCGCCGGGTAGCCGAGGCCTGCGTACTGCTGGAGGTAGTCCACCGCCGAGCCGCCCGGCCCACCCGGGTTGACCAGCAACGATCCCAGCCGCCCGGCCGTACCGGTGGCCTTCTTGCGGGCGACGGCGAGCCGGACGGTGCCCGCGTCGGGGCTCGCGTAGTCCAGCGGGGCCTTCATCGTCGCGCATTCGAATCCGGGGACACCGCACTCGCGCCAGCGCAGCCGCTGGCTGTAGTACGGCGTCAGCGCCGCCGGTGTCGTACGCGGCAGCGCGGCGAGTGCCGCCTGTACCGTCCTGTCGGCCGACGCCGCCGGGTTCCCGGGGGAGCAGGCGGAGACCAGCAGTGCGGCGGCCGCGAGCAGGGTGGCCGTGAGACGGGCCGTCGCCCGGGGGCGGGCGCCTCGGATCCGGTGGGCGCGGCGGGGACCGCTGGTACGGGGAGATGGCCTGGTTCGCATCAGGCGAGCGTAACGCTCCGCGATGCGTCGGGTGCGGTGCGTGGGCATTGTGCCTCCTACGGGGGACACGCGCGCCACCCGGGCCGACTGCCGGTTTCCCGACCCCGGCTCCACGCTTCACTGTTCCTGAGCGCGTCAGCCCCGCGGTGTCACCCTCTCAGCCCGCCCGCAGTGCCATCGTCATCGCCTCCACCGCCAGCAGTGGGGCCACATTGCGGTCCAGGGCCTCGCGGCACGCGGAGATCGCCTCGATGCGGCGGAGCGTGGACTCGGGGCTGCTGCCGCGCGCCAGCCGCTCCAGGGCGTCCTCGGCGTCGGCGTTGGCGATCGCCACGCGCGTGCCGAGCTGGAGGGCGAGGACATCGCGGTAGAAGGCGGTGAGGTCACCGAGGGCCACGTCCAGGCTGTCGCGCTGCGTGCGGGTTCTGCGGCGCTTCTGCATGTCCTCCAGGTCCTTCATCACCCCGGCCGTCCCGCGCGGCAGCCGGCCGCCCTGGGCCGCGCCGAGCGCCGCCTTCATATCCTCGGTCTCCTTGCCGTCCATCTCCTCGGCGAGCTGCTTGGCGTCCTCCGCCGCGGCGTCGACCAGCTCCTGGGCGGCCTTGAGGCAGGCACCCACCTCGTCCAGCCGCAGCGGCAGCCGCAGTACGGCGGCGCGGCGCTCGCGGGCCGCCGGGTCGGTGGCCAGCCGGCGGGCCCGGTCGACATGGCCCTGGGTGGCGCGGGCGACGGACGCGGCGACCTCCGGCTCGATGCCGTCGCGCCGTACGAGCATGTCGGCGACCGCGTCGACGGAGGGCGTGCGCAGATTGAGGTGGCGGCAGCGGGAGCGGATGGTGGGCAGGACGTCCTCGATGGAGGGGGCGCACAGCAGCCAGACCGTGCGCGGGGCCGGCTCCTCCACGGCCTTGAGGACGGCGTTGGCCGACTTCTCGTTCAGCCGCTCGGCGTCCTCGACCAGGATGATCTGCCAGCGGCCGTTCGCCGGGGCGGTGAACGACTTGCGGACCGTGTCCCGCATGTCCCTGACCAGGATCTCGGCACCGACCGCGGCGACCGTCGTGACGTCCGCGTGGGTGCCGAGCAGCGCCGTGTGGCAGCCGTCGCAGAATCCGCAGCCGGGGGCGCCGCCGAGCGCGCGGTCGGGGCTCACGCACTGCAGGGCCGCGGCGAAGGCCCTGGCCGCCTGGTTCCGGCCCGCGCCGGGCGGGCCCGTGAACAGCCAGGCGTGGGTCATCTTCGACGCCTCGGGCAGCGGCTGCTCCGCCGAGGCGGCCGTGACGAGGGCGTCGGCGTCCCGCGCAGCCGCACCGAGCACCGCGCTCACCTTCTCCTGCCCGACGAGGTCGTCCCACACGGTCATGGGTCACGCCGCCCTTCCGTCACATTCCGCGTTCCGGAATCCATTGTGCGGGTGGCCACTGACAACGGGACGCCGACCGAGGGCGACCGGGCACCGGCCGAGGGCGACGGGGCACCGGCCGAACGTCCCGGACCGGAAGACCCCGCACCCGACCACGCGACCCGCTCGTCCCCGACCGGCCCGTCAGCCGCCGGCCAGTCAGCTCCGTCGACCCCGGCCCCTGCCCCGGCCTCGGCCCCGGCCGCCCTGCTCCTCGCTCCCGCCCCCGTCGCCGTACTGCGGCTCGCCGTACTGCCGCTCGCCGTGCTCCCCCTCGTCGTACGACCCGAGCAGTTCGTCGGCCAGCGACGGCAGGTCGTCCAGCGGGGTCTCCTCGGCCCAGTCCGGGCGCGGGCGGCGGCGGGGCGTGCCGTCGGCGTCGAGCTGGGGCATCTCACGCGTGCGTGCCTCGGAACCGTCGGGGCCCGCGGCGGGGCGCTCGTCCCGGAAGAAGCCGGGCGGCACCCGGTCCGCCGGGTCGTCGCTCCGTACGGGCGGCAGCACGGCCGTCTCGTCCGCCGCGCCCGGGGTCACCCGCGGCAGCACCGCCGTCTCCTCCCCCGGTCCGGCGGGCGCCGGCGCCGGCGGCTGCGGCAGCTCGGCGGTCACCTCGGAGTCCGGGTAGGTGTCACGGATGCCGTCGGCCGGCCGGTCGCGCTCCTCGCGCACCGGGCGCAGCACCGTCGTGTCGTCCGTGGCCGGTCCGTCCGTACGCCGTCCCGTCGTACCTGTCGTCCGCGCGTCCGTACCCGTTGTCCGCGCGTCCGGCGACACCGCCGGCGTCGGGACGGTCTCGTCGACGCCCTCGGCGCCGGGGGCCGTGCCCGGGGCCACCGCCGGCGTGGAGGCCGTGGCGGCGTCCGGCGTCACGGCCGGTGCCGTGGGAAGCGGCGCGCTGGGCCTGCGGGCCGCCGCGTCGGCCGCCGCCGCGGCCTCGGCGGCCTGCCGCCGGGCCTCCTCGGCGCGCAGCAGCGCCTCCTCGGCCTTGCGCTGCGCCTCCAGACGCCGCGCCTCCTCCTCGGCGCGCAGCTTCGCCTGCCGGGCTTCCTCCTCGGCGCGGAGCCGGGCCTGCCTGGCCTCTTCCTCGGCGCGCAGCCGGGCCTCCTCCTCGGCCTGCTTGCGGCGCTGTTCCTCCTCGGCCTTGCGGCGGGCCTCCGCCTCGGCGCGCGCCTTCTCCTCGGCGAGCAGCCGCTGCCGCTCCTCCTCCGCGCGCCGACGCGCCTCCTCGGCCCGCTGCCGGGCCTCCTCCGCCTGCCGCTCGGCCTCGCGGCGCTGCGCCTCCTCCAGCTCGCGGCGCTTGCGCTCCTCCTCCTCGGCGCGCAGCTTGGCGAGCTGCTCCTGACGCTCGCGCTCCAGGCGCTCCTCCTCGGCCTTGCGGGCGGCTTCTTCCTCGGCCTTGCGGCGGGCCTCCTCCTCGGCCTTGCGCCGGGCCTCCTCCTGGGCCTTGATCTCGGCCTCGGACAGCGGCAGCACGATGTCCAGCCGGTGCCGGATCACGGTGGTGACGGCCTCGGGTTCCTGTCCGGCGTCCACCACCAGGTAGCGGCCGGGGTCGGACGCGGCGAGCGTGAGGAAACCGGCCCGCACGCGCGCGTGGAACTCCGCCGGCTCCGACTCCAGCCGGTCCGGCGCCTCGGTGAACCGCTCGCGGGCGGTCTCCGGGGAGACGTCCAGCAGGACGGTGAGGTGCGGGACCAGGCCGTTGGTGGCCCAGCGGTTGATGCGGGCGATCTCGGTCGGGGACAGGTCGCGGCCGGCGCCCTGGTAGGCGACGGAGGAGTCGATGTAGCGGTCGGAGATGACCACCGCGCCGCGCTCCAGGGCGGGCCGTACGACGGTGTCGACGTGCTCGGCGCGGTCGGCGGCGTACAGCAGCGCCTCCGCGCGGTGCGACAGCCCCGCCGAGGACACGTCCAGCAGGATGGAGCGCAGCCGCTTGCCGACCGGGGTGGCACCGGGTTCGCGGGTGACCACGACCTCGTGGCCCTTGGCGCGGATCCACTCGGCGAGGGCCTCGGCCTGGGTGGACTTGCCGGCGCCGTCACCGCCCTCCAGGGCGATGAAGAAGCCGCCGGCCGCCGGTGCCGTGACCGGGTCGTCGCCGCCGAGCAGCGCGTCCCTCAGGTCCTGGCGCAGCGGCACACCGGAGCGGTCGTCGACCTTGGCGAGCACCAGCGCGGCCACCGGCAGCAGCAGCGCGCCGACGAGCATGAGCGTGAAGGCGGCGCCGCCGTGCGCGAAGACGAACTTGCCGTTCTCCAGCCGGTGCGGGCCGATCAGCGCGGCGAACAGCGGCGCGATCAGGACGCCGAGCGCTATGAAGACGCGGACCACGGCGTGCAGGTGCTCGGTGGTGCGCGCCCGGCGGTAGTCCTCGGTCTCCTGGTCGAGCAGGGTGTGCCCGGTGTTCGCGGCGACGCCCGCGGCGGCACCGGCCAGCGTGACGATCAGCAGGACCGTGGTGACGTCCGGGACCAGGCCGGCGGCCAGCAGCGCGATACCGGTGACGGCGATCGCCAGGGCCAGCAGGCGGCGCCGGGACAGGGAGGGCAGCAGCGCGGGGGCGGTCCGGATGCCGACGGCGACACCGCCGGTCAGGCCCAGCACCAGCAGGCCGTAGAGGACCGGGCCGCCGCCCAGGTCCCGGGCGTGCAGCACGCACACCGAGACGGCCGCGGCGATCGCGCCGGCGACCCCGGCGCAGGCCGGGACCAGCAGCGGGGCGGCGCCCGTACGGCCCTTGTCGACACCGGTGCCGGTGCGCGGCCGGCGCAGGCCCTCCAGCGGGGACCGCGCGCGCGGGGTGCGCGTGCCGGGCACCTCCAGGGAGGTCAGCACGGACAGGGAGGCGGCGAACAGGCCCGCCGCGACATACGACCCGAGGGCCGCATGGTGCTGGTCGAACCAGGCCACGCCGGTGCCCAGCAGGTTGTTCAGCAGGGCGGCGGCGATCAGGGCCGCGGCGGCCAGCGGGACCGCGAGGAAGGTGGTGCGCAGGGTCAGGCGGCGCAGGGCGTCCAGGTGGTCCGGCAGCGGCCGCACGGTCGCGCCCTCGGGGGGCGGGGCCGGCAGCAGGGCGGGTGCGGCGCTCTCCCGGCACACCGTCCACAGCCGCTCGGCGCCGCCGGTGACGAAGGCGGTGACCAGCAGGACGGTGAGCGCGTCACCCGGGATCCAGTCGATCCACAGGGGCGCGACGATCAGCAGCGCGGCGCGCAGCCCGTCGGCGCCGACCATCGTCCAGCGGCGGTCGAGCGGGCCCTCCTCGGAGATGAGGGAGGTCAGCGGGCCGAGGAGGACGGCGCCGAAGAGCAGCGTGGCGAGGATGCGCGCGGCGAACACCGTCGCCACTGCGAACGCCACGCCTCGGTAGCCGCCGCCGAGGGCACCCTCGGCGACCGACGCCTGGAGGACCAGCACCACGAGGACGAGGAGGGACAGGGTGTCGCCGACACCGCTCACCAGCTGCGCGCTCCACAGGCGCCTCAGCTGCGGTCGGCGCAGCAGGGAACGGACGGCGCGCTCGCGGGAGTCCGCGACCAGGGCGTCGTCCGGGGCTGTGGGGTGGGCCGTTGGCTGCTCGGCTCGCGTCATGCGTTCAGCCTATCCGCAGCCGCTGACACCACACCTCGCGTGTCCGGACGTACGCCCGCCCCGGCACCGCGGGGGCACCGGGGCGGGCGTACGTTTCGCGAAGCCGAGTGCGAAGCGCGGCGGCGGCCGGCCGGGGCAGCGTGCGCGAACACGTCCCCCGCGGAGGAACCGACACCGGCCACCCCCGAAGAAGCCCGCAGCGGACGGCCCCGGGGAGCCGGGAGGCCTCAGCCGGCCGCCGCCCCCGGGTCCGCCGTCAGTCCTCCGCCCCGGAACCCGACGCCTTGGAGGCCGTGGTCTTCTTCGCGGCCGTCTTCTTGGCGGTCGTCTTCTTCGCGGCGGCCGTCGTCTTCTTGGCGGCCGTCTTCTTGGCGGCGGTCTTCTTCGCCGGAGCGGTCTTCTTGGCCGTCGCCTTCTTCGCGGTCTTCTTGGCCGGGCTCTTCGCCCTCTTCTCGGCGAGCAGTTCGAAACCACGCTCAGGAGTGATCGTCTCGACGCTGTCGCCGGAGCGCAGGGTCGCGTTCGTCTCGCCGTCGGTGACGTACGGGCCGAAGCGGCCGTCCTTGACCACGACCGGCTTTCCGGAGACCGGGTCCTCGCCCAGCTCCTTCAGCGGCGGCTTGGCGGCGGCCCGCCCCCGCTGCTTCGGCTGGGCGTAGATCGCCAGGGCCTCTTCCAGCGTGATCGTGAAGAGCTGGTCCTCGGACTGCAGCGAACGCGAGTCCGTGCCCTTCTTCAGATAGGGGCCGTAGCGGCCGTTCTGCGCGGTGATCTCCACGCCGTCGGCGTCCGTGCCGACGACCCGCGGCAGCGACATCAGCTTCAGCGCGTCCTCGAGCGTCACCGTGTCGAGCGCCATGGACTTGAACAGCGAGGCCGTCCGCGGCTTGACCGCGTTCTTGCCGGTCTTGGGGGTGCCCTCCGGCAGCACCTCCGTGACGTACGGGCCGTAGCGGCCGGCCTTGGCGACGATCTGGTGGCCCGTCTCCGGGTCGGTGCCCAGCTCGACGTCGCCGCTGGGCTTGGCCAGCAGTTCCTCGGCCAGCTCGACGGTCAGCTCGTCCGGCGCCAGATCCTCCGGGATGTCGGCGCGCTGGTGCTCCTCGGTGTCCTTCTCGCCGCGCTCGATGTACGGGCCGTAGCGGCCGACGCGGAGCACGATGTCGTTGCCCACCGGGAACGAGGAGACCTCGCGGGCGTCGATCGCGCCCAGGTCGGTCACCAGTTCCTTGAGGCCGCCGAGGTGGTCGCCGTCGCCGTTGCCCGCGTCGGCCGCGCTGCCGACGCCGACCCGGCCCTCGCCGAAGTAGAAACGCTTCAGCCACGGCACGGCCTGCGCCTCACCGGCGGCGATCCGGTCGAGGTCGTCCTCCATCTTGGCGGTGAAGTCGTAGTCGACGAGCCGCCCGAAGTGCTTCTCCAGCAGGTTGACCACGGCGAAGGACAGGAAGGACGGCACCAGGGCCGTGCCCTTCTTGAAGACGTAGCCGCGGTCCAGGATCGTGCCGATGATCGACGCGTACGTGGACGGGCGGCCGATCTCGCGCTCTTCCAGCTCCTTGACCAGGCTGGCCTCGGTGTACCGGGCCGGAGGCTTGGTGGCGTGGCCGTCGGCCGTGATCCGCTCGGCGGACAGCGCGTCGCCCTCGGCGACCTGCGGCAGCCGGCGCTCGCGGTCGTCCAGCTCGGCGTTCGGGTCGTCGGCGCCCTCGACGTAGGCCTTCAGGAAGCCGTGGAAGGTGATCGTCTTGCCGGACGCGCTGAACTCGACGTCCCGGCCGTCGGCGGACGTGCCGCCGATCTTCACCGTGACGCTGTTGCCGGTCGCGTCCTTCATCTGCGAGGCGACGGTCCGCTTCCAGATCAGTTCGTAGAGCTTGAACTGGTCGCCGGTCAGGCCGGTCTCCGCGGGCGTGCGGAAACGATCACCCGAGGGACGGATGGCCTCGTGGGCCTCCTGCGCGTTCTTGACCTTGGCGGCGTACGTGCGCGGCTGCGGCGGCAGGTAGTCGGCGCCGTACAGCTGCGTGACCTGGGCGCGGGCCGCGGAGATCGCGGTCTCGCTCAGGGTCGTGGAGTCCGTACGCATGTACGTGATGTAGCCGTTCTCGTACAGCTTCTGCGCGATCTGCATCGTCGCCTTCGCGCCGAAGCCGAGCTTGCGGCTGGCCTCCTGCTGGAGCGTCGTCGTGCGGAACGGGGCGTACGGCGAGCGGCGGTACGGCTTGGACTCGACGGAGCGCACGGAGAAGCGGGTGTTCTCCAGGGCGGCGGCGAGGCCGCGGGCGGTCGCCTCGTCGAGGTGCAGGATGTTGGCGCCCTTGAGCTGACCCACGGAGTCGAAGTCGCGGCCCTGCGCGACCCGCCTGCCGTCGACCGTCTGAAGCCGCGCGACCAGCGACGACGGGTCCGAGGGGTCTCCGGCGCGGCCGGTGGCGAAGGTGCCCGTCAGGTCCCAGTACTCGGCGGAACGGAAGGCGATGCGCTCGCGCTCCCGCTCCACGACGAGCCGGGTGGCGACGGACTGCACGCGGCCGGCCGACAGCCGGGGCATGACCTTCTTCCACAGCACCGGGGAGACCTCGTAGCCGTAGAGGCGGTCGAGGATGCGGCGGGTCTCCTGGGCGTCGACCAGCTTCTGGTTGAGCTGGCGCGGGTTGGCGACGGCCGCGCGGATCGCGTCCTTGGTGATCTCGTGGAACACCATCCGCTTGACCGGGATCTTCGGCTTCAGGACCTCCTGGAGGTGCCAGGCGATCGCCTCGCCCTCCCGGTCCTCATCGGTGGCGAGGAACAGCTCGTCGGAGTCCTTCAGCAGGTCCTTGAGCTTCTTTACCTGGGCCTTCTTGTCCGCATTGATGACATAGATCGGCTGGAAGTCGTGTTCTACGTCCACACCGAGGCGGCGGACCTCACCGGTGTACTTCTCGGGTACCTCCGCGGCACCGTTGGGAAGGTCGCGGATGTGCCCGACGCTCGCCTCGACGATGTAACCGGGGCCGAGGTAGCCCTTGATCGTCTTCGCCTTGGCAGGCGACTCGACGATGACGAGTCGGCGACCGCCGTGTGCGGTCTCGCTGGTCGGGGACAACTTCGCTCTTCTCTCCGGTCGACGCTGGGGCCTCCCCAGGCCTTGGTCCCGGGGTCGCGGCGTACTGCTGGCTCGTGTGACGCTGCGGAGTGTGACGCTACATCCCGCCCCCGTGTCAAACGGGAAAAGCCCACAACGGCCACTCGAACGGTAACCCGACTACCGGCATTCCTGCCGCCCGGACTGCCCGGCCGCCTCCGTACCCCTGTCCGGAGCGTAACGCTCCCCTTACCCGCCGGAGTGGCGTTCCACGGCCTCAGAGCCGGGTCAGGCAGTACCCGCCCAGGGCTAGGGCGACGGTTCCGGCCAGTCCCGCGAGGGCGGCGGATGCGATCCGGCTCACACCGAGGCCCACCGGTTCACGGTGTCGCAGCCGCGCCCCGGTCCACGTCAGCACACCGGCTCCGAACAGGGCGAACACCGCTCCCGCGAAGATCGCCGGTCCACTCTCCATCGGCCGCCCACCCCATTTCCGCCGCCGGCTCCGCCCGGCGTGGGGAGAGTGGCACGCACGGGGAACGGACGGGCGACACGGGGGTGAACGGAGGGTCTGCGCATAATCGAACATGCAAGCGGGCAGGCACCCTCCGCATCCCCGGCCATATTTTTCCGGCCGTTTTCCGAAGAGCGGTGCGCCCCGCGGCTCCGGGACCCTTTTCCGGGGCCCGGAGCGCGGTGCACGTCGGTGTGCGTCGGTGGACGACCGGGGCACGCGGCCGCTCAGTCCGCCGCCGGCTCCAGGAAGCCCTGCTCCACCAACAGCCGGATCTGGGCGGGGGTGCGGTCGCGGAGCAGTACCGCGTCCTCGCCGACGAGCTGCGCGATGGCGTCCAGGATGCGGCCCGCGCTCAGCGTGCCGTCGCACACGCCCGCGAACCCGGCGCCGACCGTGTCCACCTTCGTAGCCCGCCGCATCCCGCGGTGCTGGCGCAGCACGACGTGCTCGGGGTCCTCGGCGCCGGGCAGCCCGACCTGCTCCTGGACCACTTCGGGGGCGAGCTTGAAGCGGCTGTCCAGCAGCGCCGCGTCATCGTGGGCCCGGAGGTAGTCGAGCCGGTCGAAGTGCGCCCGGACCGTCTCGCCGAGCGGCTGCTCGACCGGGTGCGGCCACTCCTCCACGGTGACGACGGGCTCGGCGGAGCCGGTCCTGCGCAGGGTGATCCAGCCGAAGCCGACCGCCCGGACCTTGCGCGCCTCGAACTCGTCGAGCCAGGCGTCGTAGCGCGCCTGGTACTCCGCCGGGTCCCCGCGGTGGTCGCCGGCGTCCCGCAGCCACAGCTCGGCGTACTGTGTGACGTCCTGCACCTCGCGCTGCACGATCCAGGCGTCGCAGCCGCGCGGCACCCACGACCTGAGCCTGTCCTGCCAGTCCTCCCCCGCCACGTGCTGCCAGTTCGCGAGGAACTGCGCGAACCCGCCCTCGGTCAGCCGTTCCCCCGCCTGCCGGACGAGCGAGCGGCACAGATCGTCCCCGCCCATGCCCCCGTCCCGGTACGTCAGCCGGGCACCCGGGGAGATCACGAACGGCGGGTTGGAGACGATCAGGTCGTACCTCTCGTCCTCGCGGACCGGCTCGAAGAGCGAGCCCTCACGCAGATCGGCGGCGGGCGCCCCGGACAGCGCCAGCGTGAGCGCCGTGATGTGCAGCGCGCGCGGGTTGAGGTCGGTCGCCGTCACGCGCGTGGCGTGCTGGGCGGCGTGCAGCGCCTGGATGCCGGAGCCGGTGCCGAGGTCCAGGGCGGAGGCGACGGGGGTGCGCACGGTGATGCCGGCGAGGGTGGTGGAGGCTCCGCCGACGCCCAGGACGACGCCCTCGTCGTGCTGCCCGATGCCACCGGCCCCGCCGACCGCGCAGCCGAGGTCGGAGACGATGAACCAGTCCTCGCCGCCGGGACCGCCGTAGGGCCGTACGTCCACGGTCGCGGCCACCTCGTCGCCGCCGACGCGCCGCAGCCAGCCGGCCTCCAGCGCCTCCCGGACCGGCAGCACGGCCGCCACACGCGCGTGCGGCACCGGCTGCTGGAGCAGGAACAGTCGTACGAGCGTCTCCAGCGGTGTGTCGCCGCGGGTCGCCCGCAGGGCGGGCACGGTCTCGCTGCGGGCCAGTGCCGCGTACGCGGGCGCGCCGAGCAGGTCGAGCAGTCCGTCGGCGGTGAAGGAGGCGGCCAGCAGCGCGTCCCTCAGGCGCGCGGCGATGTCGGGCCGGTCGGCGGCGGGCAGGGAAGCGGGTCCGGTGTCAGTCACGCCCCCATTGTGGCCCGCGGCGGCCCGCCGGGGCGGACTCCGCGCGGGCCGTTCGCCGACGTCAGCCGGTCGTCGCCGGGGCCGTGGGCTGTGCCGCCGCGGACGCGGCGACCTTGCAGCTGGGCTGCTCGGCCATGGCTTCCTTGACCTCGCCCTGCTCCAGCCGCTTCAGCGCCTCCGTGCCGTCGTCGCCCTGCTCGCCGATCTCCTTGGTCTGCCCGGCGACCGCCTTGAGACCCTTGGCGAACTTGCCCTGGTCCTTGGTGTCGATCCCCTCGACCGTCTTTTTCAGGTCGGCGTACGACGTGGAGAGGCCGGCCAGGTTCTTGGCGGCGTCCTTCTGGAGCTTGGCGCCGCCGTCGATCCCGGGGGGCGCTCCCGCGCTGTCGAGGGCGTCCGCGAGGGCCTTGTAGCCGTCGGCGAGGTTCTGGAAGGCCTCGACGTACGTCTTCTGGGCGTCCTTGGGCGGAAGGTTGCCGTCCGTGGCGATGGACGCGATCGACGCGTTGGCCGACTTGATCCTGGCGCTCTGGGCGGGCACGGCGTCGCACACCGTCTTGGCCCAGGACACCAGCTTGGGGTCGGGCCCCTTGTCTTCGCCGCCGCCACACCCCGTCACCGTGACTGCCAGTACCGCACCGCCGGACAGTGCGGCCGCGAGCTTCTTGTTCACCGGATTGGTCCCTTCCATGGCTCTCGGCCCCCGGAATCTACACGGCGGACGGCCCCGGCCCCGCTACCGGCCGAGAGATCGGTCAGCTTTTATGACCTTTTGTGCCATGAGAGAGAAGGCTCACGACGTGGCCGGGCCCACACGGCGAGACGGGCGGCCGGCGCGTCAGCACGCGCCGCCCGCCCGTCCGTCACCCGGGTCCTGCCGGTCCGGGCTAGGAGACCACCGCCGCGTCGGGCGAGTTGGTGACCCGCTCGGCGTTGTCCTCGTCACCGACGGCGATGCCGCGCCGCTTGGAGACGTACACGGCGACAACGATCACCAGGAGCGCGAAGACCGCGATACCGATCCGTACGCCGAGGTTCTTGTCGTCGCCGTAGGAGAACCTGATCACCGCCGGCGCGATGAGCAGCGCGACCAGGTTCATGACCTTCAACAGTGGGTTGATCGCGGGTCCGGCGGTGTCCTTGAAGGGGTCACCGACCGTGTCCCCGATCACCGTGGCCGCGTGGGCCTCACTGCCCTTGCCGCCGTGGTGGCCGTCCTCCACCAGTTTCTTGGCGTTGTCCCAGGCGCCGCCGGAGTTGGCGAGGAACACCGCCATCAGCGTGCCCGCGCCGATGGCACCGGCGAGGTAGGCGCCGAGCGCGCCGACGCCGAGCGTGAACCCGATGAAGATCGGCGCCATGACGGCGAGCAGACCGGGCGTGGCCAGCTCGCGCAGGGCGTCCTTGGTGCAGATGTCGACGACCTTGCCGTACTCGGGCTTCTCGGTGAAGTCCATGATCCCGGGCTTCTCGCGGAACTGCCGCCGCACCTCGAACACCACCGAACCGGCGGAGCGCGACACGGCGTTGATGGCCAGCCCGGAGAACAGGAAGACGACCGCGGCGCCCGCGACCAGTCCGACCAGGTTGTTGGGCTGCGAGATGTCCAGCGACAGGCTGAGCGGCGAGCCCGGCCCGGTCAGCTTGACCCCGACGTCGTGCACGTTGGTGGTGATCGCGTCGCGGTACGACCCGAACAGCGCCGACGCGGCGAGGACGGCGGTGGCGATGGCGATGCCCTTGGTGATGGCCTTGGTGGTGTTGCCGACCGCGTCCAGGTTGGTGAGCACCTGCGCGCCCGCGCCCTCGACGTCGCCGGACATCTCGGCGATGCCCTGCGCGTTGTCGGAGACCGGCCCGAAGGTGTCCATGGCGACGATCACGCCGACCGTGGTGAGCAGGCCGGTGCCGGCCAGGGCCACCGCGAACAGCGCCAGCATGATCGAGGTGCCGCCGAGCAGGAACGCCCCGTACACACCGAGCCCGATGAGCAGGGCGGTGTACACGGCCGATTCCAGACCGACCGAGATGCCGGACAGGATGACGGTGGCCGGCCCGGTCAGGGAGGTCTTGCCGATGTCCCGCACCGGGCGGCGGTTGGTCTCGGTGAAGTAGCCGGTCAGCTGCTGGATGACGGCGGCGAGCAGGATGCCGATGGCGACCGCGACCAGCGCGAGGACGCGCGGGTCGCCGTCCTTGCCCTTGATCGCCGCGTCGGTGACGCCGTCCAGGCCGGCGTAGCTTCCCGGCAGGTAGACGTAGACGGCCGCCGCGACCAGCGCCAGCGAGATCACCGCGGAGATGAAGAAGCCGCGGTTGATCGCGCTCATGCCGCTGCGGTCGGCGCGGCGCGGGGCGACCGCGAAGATGCCGATCATCGCCGTGATCACACCGATGGCGGGCACCAGCAGCGGGAAGGCCAGTCCGAAGTCGCCGAAGGCGGTCTTGCCGAGGATCAGCGCGGCCACCAGGGTCACGGCGTACGACTCGAAGAGGTCGGCCGCCATGCCCGCGCAGTCGCCGACGTTGTCGCCCACGTTGTCGGCGATGGTCGCGGCATTGCGCGGGTCGTCCTCCGGAATGCCCTGCTCGACCTTGCCGACCAGGTCGGCGCCGACGTCGGCGGCCTTGGTGAAGATGCCGCCGCCCACTCGCATGAACATGGCGATCAGGGCGGCGCCGAGGCCGAAGCCCTCCAGCACCTTCGGCGCGTCGGCGGCGTACACCAGCACCACACAGGAGGCGCCCAGCAGGCCGAGCCCCACCGTGAACATGCCGACGACGCCGCCGGTGCGAAACGCGATCTTCATCGCGGTGTGCGAGACGGTGGTGAGATCCTTTCGGGGTTCGCCTTCCGCGGGAGTCGCCTCCCGGGCCGCCGCGGCGACCCGCACGTTGCTGCGCACGGCGAGCCACATGCCGATATAGCCGGTGGCCGCCGAGAAAGCCGCTCCGATCAGGAAGAACACCGAGCGGCCGGCCCGCTGATTCCAGTCGTCCGCGGGCAGCAGCATGAGCAGGAAGAACACGACGACGGCGAATACGCCGAGCGTGCGCAACTGCCGGGCGAGATAGGCCTTGGCACCTTCCTGGACCGCCTCGGCGATCCGTTTCATGCTGTCGGTTCCCTCGCCCGCCGCGAGTACCTGCCGGACCAGGATCCCCGCGACCACCAGCGCGGCCAGGGCGACGGCCGCGATAACGGCGACGATGATCCGATTGTCGTCGGTCAGGACCGCTGCTGCGAGAGAAGTGGGATGGCCCAGATGAGGGGTAGAAAGCCCCGCCATTCGTCCTCCTTGACGCTTGGGCTGAGCTCAAGATGTGGACGGATTGTAGGTACCGCGGAGTGATCTAAACAGGGGACGGTAAACGGATTCGGCCTGCTCGCGCTCTACAGCAAATGATCGAGAGAACGACATGGAACCCGAAAGAAGTAATGCCCTCAGGGCATTGACGGCCGCATTGGCGCTTGATCAAATTATCGGGCTATTGATCGTGAATTCCTTCACGAATTCCCGGAGCGCTCGGAAAATACGACGAGGGCCCTGCTCAGCAGGGCCCTCGCGGGTGCGGCTACGCCGTCGGTCAGACGAGCGCCGTGGCCGGCGGTGTGGTCGGCCAGGTCATGCGGATCAGTCCGCCGTTCGGTCCGGTGGTGACCTCCACGTCGTCGACGAGGCCGCTGATGACCGCCAGGCCCATCTCGTCCTCCTCGACGTCGGTCTCGCCGTCCTGCGCGGTGCCGGGCGTGTCGCCGCCCGCGACGGCGTGCGGCGCCTCGTCGCCGACCTCGATGGAGAACTGTTTCTCCTCTTCGATCAGCGCCACCTTCACCGGTGCCGTGACACCACTGCTCTGGTGCAGTCCGACCGCGCGGGAGCACGCCTCCCCCACGGCCAGGCGCACCTCGTCCAGGACGGCCTCGTCCGCTCCCGCCCTGCGCGCCACCGCGGCCGCCACCAGCCGGGCGGTCCGGACGTGTTCGGGCAGCGCGCTGAAGCGGAGTTCGACGGTGGCCATGCATCCCCCTCGCGACTACGGGCGTGCGGTCGGGGTCGGGGCCGCCGCAGGGCGACCGCACCCCCTGGTGTCCTTCTGTACCCCGGGCCGCCCCGTCCGCAGCGTCTGGTCTGCGTCATCCGCGCCGTCGGCGCGGTCGTCGGCGCGGCCAGGACGGGACCTGCCGACGACGGGCCCCGGCTGGAGCCCGCGCCGGCGACAGGTCCGGGATCGGCCCGCGGCCGATCAGTCGGTGGCCTGCACCGCTTCCTCGACCGAGGTGTGGATCGGGAACACCTTGGTCAGGCCGGTGATACGGAAGATCTTGAGAATGCGCTCCTGGTTGCAGACCAGGCGCAGCGAGCCCTCATGGGCACGCACTCGCTTCAGACCGCCGACCAGCACGCCGAGCCCGGTGGAGTCGAGGAAGTCCACGCTCTCCATGTCGACGACGAGGTGGAAACTCCCGTCATTCACCAGCTCGACCAGCTGCTCGCGCAGCTTGGGCGCGGTATACACGTCGATTTCGCCACCGACTCGGACGACCGTACGATCGCCGATGGTCTCGGTCGACAGGGACAGGTCCACGGATCCTCCAGCACCTTGCTATCGAGCGTTTGTCCCTCGGGCACCTCGGCTTGCGGCCCCCGGGACGCTTCGCCAGCCGCGATGGCATTCAATCACTTACCGGCAGGCGTGCACGACGCCTTGACCCCATTGTCCGTCACACCAGTGACACACTCGGTGCCGATGGCCAAGAATCACCGATCCGATCGAACCCCGGCGGACCCGGCGTCCCGACCGTCTCCGGGCGCGGTCCTGGACCGGCTCGCCTCCGGGCCGAGCCGGGCTGCGCGCATCACTCATACGGAGCACTTGCCCCCGCGCCCGGGCCGCCATGCCGTCTGGCCCGACCGGATTCGCTCCGAGGTGATCGCGGCCGTCCAGGCGTGCGGAATCGAGCATCCCTGGGCACATCAGGCGCGGGTGGCCGAGCACGCCCTGGACGGCGACTCGGTGGTCGTCGCCACCGGCACCGCCTCCGGCAAGTCCCTCGCCTATCTCGTGCCCGTCCTGTCCACCCTTCTGGACGGGGCCGAGGCCCCGAACGGGCGCGGCGCCACCGCCCTCTACCTGGCACCCACCAAGGCGCTCGCGGCGGACCAGTGCCGGTCGGTGAAGGAACTTTCACAATCTCTCGGCACCTCGGTACGCCCGGCCGTGTACGACGGCGACACCCCGTTCGAGGAACGGGAGTGGATCCGCCAGTACGCCAACTACGTCCTCACCAACCCGGACATGCTGCACCGCGGGGTACTTCCCTCCCACCCGCGCTGGTCCTCCTTCCTGAAGTCGCTCCGGTACGTCGTCATCGACGAGTGCCACACCTACCGCGGCGTGTTCGGCTCGCACGTCGCCCAGGTGCTGCGCCGGCTGCGCCGCCTGTGTGCCCGCTACGGCTCCTCCCCCGTGTTCCTGCTGGCCTCGGCGACCTCCGCCGAGCCCGCGGCCGCCGCCCGCCGGCTGACCGGCCTGCCCGTGGTGGAGGTCGCCGACGACGCCTCCCCGCGCGGGGAGCTGGTCTTCGCCCTCTGGGAGCCCCCGCTCACCGAGTTGCAGGGCGAGAAGGGCGCCCCCGTACGGCGTACCGCCACCGCCGAGACCGCCGATCTGCTCACCGACCTGACCGTGCAGGGTGTGCGCTCGGTCGCCTTCGTCCGCTCCCGGCGCGGCGCCGAGCTGATCTCGGTCATCGCCCAGGAGCGGCTCGCCGAGGTCGACCGCTCCCTGGTCCGGCGGGTCGCGGCCTACCGCGGCGGCTACCTCCCCGAGGAACGCCGCGCCCTGGAACGCGCGCTGCACTCCGGCGAACTCCTCGGCCTCGCCGCGACGACGGCCCTGGAACTGGGCGTGGACGTCTCCGGCCTGGACGCGGTGGTGATCGCCGGCTACCCGGGCACGCGCGCGTCCCTGTGGCAGCAGGCGGGCCGCGCGGGCCGTGCCGGCCAGGGCGCCCTCGCGGTCCTCGTCGCCCGCGACGACCCGCTGGACACCTTCCTCGTCCATCACCCCGAGGCCCTGTTCGACCAACCGGTGGAATCGACGGTCCTCGACCCCGACAACCCTTACGTCCTCGCCCCGCACCTGTGCGCCGCCGCCGCGGAGCTGCCGCTGACCGAAGAGGACCTGGAGCTCTTCGGTCCCGGCTGCGCGGACGTGCTGCCGCAGCTGGAGGCCGCGAAGCTGCTGCGCCGCCGCACCCGGGCCTGGCACTGGACCCGCCGGGAGCGGGCCGCCGACCTCACCGACATCCGCGGCGCCGGGGGCCGCCCGGTGCAGATCGTGGAGTCCGGCACGGGCCGGCTGCTCGGCACGGTCGACGCGGGCGCCGCGCACTCCACGGTCCACGAGGGCGCCGTCCATCTGCACCAGGGCCGCACCTACCTGGTGCGCTCCCTGGACCTGGAGGACTCCGTCGCCCTGGTCGAGCAGGCCGACCCGCCGTACTCGACCGTCGCCCGCGACACCACGTCGATCTCCATCCTGGAGACGGACACCGAGATCCCGTGGGGCTCCGGCCGCCTGTGCTTCGGCTCGGTGGAGGTCACCAACCAGGTGGTCTCCTATCTGCGCCGGCGCCTCATCACCGGCGAGGTGCTGGGCGAGACGAAACTCGACCTCCCTCCTCGTACGCTGCGCACCCGCGCGGTGTGGTGGACGGTCACCGAGGACCAGCTGGACGAGGCCCGGATCACCCCGGAGATCCTCGGCGGCTCCCTGCACGCCGCCGAGCACGCCTCCATCGGCATGCTGCCGCTCTTCGCGACCTGCGACCGCTGGGACATCGGCGGAGTGTCCGTGCCGCTGCACCCCGACACCCTGCTGCCCACGGTCTTCGTCTACGACGGTCACCCCGGCGGTGCGGGCTTCGCCGAGCGCGCCTTCCACACCGCCCGCACCTGGCTGTCCGCCACCCGCGAGGCCATCGCCTCCTGCGAGTGCGAGGCCGGCTGCCCGTCCTGCATCCAGTCCCCCAAGTGCGGCAACGGCAACGACCCACTGCACAAGAGGGGCGCGGTACGCCTCCTCACGGCGCTGCTGCGGGGAGCGGCGACGGAGCCCACGGAGGGGACGGAGAGGGCGGGGGCCGGTTAGGGGTTGGGGCGGGTGTTGGTTGACGGACAGGGCGGGTGCTGGTCAGGGGCTGGGCGGATCCGACGGCGTTCCCGGTTCGGCGGGCGGCACGCTCCGGGGGCCGTCCTGGATCCCGGGCGGCAGCGGCCCCGGCGTTCGGGGGCCGACAGGCGGTGACGGTCCGGACTCCGTCCGCAATCCCGGGCGGCACCGGTACCGGCCCCGGCGGTCCAAGCTCGGCGGGCGGCAGGGCCCGGAACCCGTCCGGGATATCCGGGGGCAGCGGCCCCGGCGGTGCGGGCGCAGGTGGTACGGCCTGGAGTCCCTCAGGACTCCCTGGCGGCACCGGACCCGGCGGGCCCGCTCTCGCCCTGGCCTGCGCCGTGAACGGCCCCGTCCGCACGGTCGCCGTCACGTCCGAGGTGTCGCCCACGATCGCGCACCGCACCAGCCGTACCCCCTGGACCGCCGCCAGCCGTCCGGCGCGGGCGCAGGCCGCCGGGCCGCCCTCGGCCCAGTGGTCCGCCGCCGCGAGCGCCGCCAGGTCCGCGCCGCCGGCCGCCCGGTGCCGTACGGCGACGGCCTGCCCGTAAGCGAGCACCGCGCCGAACACCGCGCACAGCAAGGCCATCGCCCCGAGGCTCCATACGGTGGCCGACCCCCGGTCGGTCCCCCACCGCCGCGCCACGCCCGCGGGCACGCGGCCCGGCACCGACGCGCGACGCCTCCGGCCGGACCCCGGCCGCCAAGACACCGCCCGCCCCGCCTCCGCGCAGGCCCACCACCGGCCCGACGGCGCACGCCCGCGCTCACGGGCCCCACCACACCTTCGCCGGCCACGCCTTGGACCGGGCGTTTCCTCACCCTGCCGTCGACCGGCCCGCCACCGGCCCAGCGGGCCGCGCCCGGGCGACCTCGCGTCTTCCCTTACGCCGTCGGCGGGCCGCTGTCCGCCGGTCGGCTCGTACCCGCGTTTCACCGCCCCTCCTCCCCCGTGCGCACGGTGTCCTCGGCGAGCGCCACCGCCTCCTCGCGGAGTTCGATGGGCAGCCGGTTCAGGAGCGGGGTCCGGGCCACCACCGTGACCCGGACCCGGTCGTCCTCGCGGGCGACGGTCACCCGCGCTCCTCGCGGAGCCGTTTCCCGCGTCACCCGCACCACCGCGTCGGGCGGATCCTGCCGGGCGGCGGCCCGGGCGCCCGCGCGGGCCGCGTCCACGCACTCGATCCGCGCAGCCGCCACGAGCAGCACCGAGACCAGCGCCATCGTGAACGCCACCAGCACGGACAGCACCATGGCCGCCTCCACGGTCACGAAACCGTGGTCCCCGCCCCGCTCTCCTCCTTCCTCACATCCGCGCACTGAGGGCCTTCTTCACGATGGCCTGAAGCTCCGCCTGGACCTGGCCGCTGGTGACCACCTGGTAGAGCAGCACCGCGAACCCGACGGCCGCGATGATTCCCATGGCGTACTCGGACGTCACCATTCCGGTGTCCTGCCGGCACGTCCCACGCAGCCTCGCCGCCGCTTTCCTGATCTTTCCGAACATCCCAACCCCCGTAAGGTTTCGGGTCTTTAGGGTCTTCAGTCGTTCTCCGTGCTTGCCGGACGGCTTCCTGCTCGTCCGTTCTCGTCTCCGCCTCGTTCTCACCCCCCTCCCGTCACTCCGCCCGCCAGACCGATCACGACGGGCACCACCCCGACCACGACGAACGCGGGCAGGAAGCACAGTCCGACCGGCGCGGAGATCAGTACGGCCGCCCGCCGCGCCCGGGCCGTCGCCGTACGGGCCCACTCCGCGCGGGCGTCCGACGCGAGACGGGCGACCGGGCCGGCCGCGGCGAGCCCGGAGTCGTCGGCCCGCTCCAGCAGCCGGGCCAGGGCACCGGCGCCGGGCAGCAGGGCGAGGCCGCGCCAGGCGTCCGCCGGGGCGCCACCGAGCCGGACCTCCGCGGCGCCGCGCGCCAACGCCTGCCCGACGGGCCCGCCGAGGGCCTCCCCCACGGCGTGCGCGGCGATCACCGGAGCGGCACCGGCGGCGATGCAGGCGGCCAGCAGATCGGCCGCGAGCGGAAGCCGGCGCGCGGCCTCGGCGGTGTCGACCGTCTCGAACCGCCCGGCCGCCGCCCGCCGGTCCCGCCACCGCCAGAGCGCGACCCCGACGCCCAGCCCCAGCAGCACTCCGAAGACCCCGCCGACCAACGCCCACGCCCCGCACGCCGCACCGGCCGGGACCAGCAACCGCCCTACGCCACGCGGCATCGCGAACGGCACCGCACCCACCGGACCCGGCGGCACCTCGCGCCCCAGCAACCCGGCCACCCGGCGCCGCGCCCGGTGCCGCCGACGCGCCAGCTCCAGCCGCCGGACACCCCAGCCGAGGGCCAGCACGAAAGCTCCGACCATCCCCAGCCTGTGGACAACGTCCCCGCTCACCCGGCCCACCCCTCTCTCGTCCCGCACCGATCTCCCCGCCCCGCCACACGGACCAGCCGCTTTCCCACGGCCCTCCCCTCCGCCCTCACACCGCCTCCGCCCCTCGGACGATCCGCGTCGCCCACCACATCCCGGCCGCCTCGAACACCGCCCCGGCCGTCAGGCAGCCCAGGCCGGCCCCGGTGTGCAGCAGGACGCGCGCCGGGTCCGCGCCCATGGCCGTGCCGAGCAGCAGCCCGAGGACGGGCAGTGCGGCGAGCAGCACCGTGGTGGCCCGGGCGCCCGCCAACTGGGCGCGCAGGTCGGCCCGGCCGTCCCGCTCGGCGCGCAGGGCACCGTCCAGCCGGTCCAGGCCCGCGGCGAGTCCGGCGCCCTGGTCCACGGCCACCCGCCAGCACGCGGCGAGTGCCAGCAGCCCCTCGGCACCCGGCTGCCGGGCCGCCGCCGCGAGCGCACCCGGCACGTCTCCGCCGAACCGCGCCGCCGCCACCACCGCGGCCTGGGCGTCACCGAGCCCGTCCGAGTCCCGCGCGGCCCGCGACAGCGCCGCCCCCGGCTGCCGTCCGGCCCGGACCTCTCCGGCGAGCACCCCGCACAGGGCGATCACCGCGCCGGCCCGCCGCTCCCGGGCGTCCCGGGCCTGCCGGGCCAGCCGCACCCGGCGCAGCACCGGCACCCCGGCCGCCCCCGCGACGACCGGAATCACCGAGGCGCCCCACAGGGCGATCACCAGCCCGACGCCGAGGGCCGCCCACTCGGGTCCCCATCGGCCGCGCCCTCGCCGCAGGTCCATGAGGGCCTGCTGCCAGGCGGGCGGTCCGGCCGCCACCACCCCGCCGCCGGCCAGCAGCAGCCGGGCCCGCCGCACCCCGTGGTGCCGGCCGCCCAGCAGCCGGACCAGCGCGCCGAGGCAGAGCACCGCGGCCCCCGTCGACACCGCGCCGATCACTTCCATCGCCATCCGACCGATCCCCTCGCCCTCTCTCGTCGCTCCGGGCACGGCCTCTTGGCGGCCCCGCCGGTCCCGGGGCACGCCCGCCCCTTCCGCATCACGTCCGTCCCCGGCCCTCACCGGCCGGTCCTCACTCGCCCCCGGCCTCCGCACCAGGCCCCAGCAGCTCCCGCAACCGACCCCACCCCCGCTCCCGGACGAACGCCCGCTCGCCCCAGCGCAGGGCCGGTACCGTCCGCACCAGCCCGGTGGGGTCCCGCTCCAGGACGTGGACCTCCTCGATCCGGCGCCGCCCGGACCGGTCCCGCACGAGGTGCACCACCACCGAGAGGGCGGCCGCCAGCTGGCTGTGCAGCGCGGCCCGGTCCAGCCCGGCTGCCGTGGCCAGCGCCTCCAGCCGGGCCGGTACGTCGGCGGCGGCGTTGGCGTGGACCGTGCAGCAGCCGGCGTGACCGGTGTTGAGGGCCGCGAGCAGATGCACGACCTCGGCTCCGCGCACCTCGCCGACGACGAGCCGGTCCGGCCGCATCCGCAGCGCCTGCCGTACGAGGTCCTCGAGGGTGACCAGGCCGGCTCCCTCCTGGTTGGCGGGCCGGGTCTCCAGCCGGACCGCGTGCGGATGGTCCGGCCTCAGCTCGGCCGAGTCCTCGGCGAGCACGATCCGCTCGCCCGGTCCGACCAGTCCCAGCAGGGCGCTGAGCATGGTGGTCTTGCCGCAGCCGGTGCCGCCGCTGACGAGGAACGAGAGCCGGGCCTCGACCAGCGCTTCCAGGATCCGGTCGCCGCCGGGCGGCACCGTGCCGGCCGCGACGAGTTCCCCGACGGTGAACGCCCGGGGCCGCACCACGCGCAGGGCGAGGCAGGTACAGCCGACGGCGACCGGGGGCAGCACCGCGTGCAGCCGGGTGCCGTCGGGCAGCCGGGCGTCCGCCCAGGGCCGGGCGTCGTCCAGCCGGCGTCCGGCCACCGCGGCCAGCCGCTGCGCGAGACGCCGTACGGCCGCCGCGTCGGGGAAGGTGACCGTGGTCAGCTCCAGGCCGCCGCCGCGGTCCACCCATACCCGGTCGGGGGCGGAGACCAGCACATCGGTGACGTCCGGGTCGGCGAGCAGTGGCTCCAGGGGGCCGGTGCCGACGAGTTCGGACCGCAGGTGCTCCGCCGCGCCGAGCACCTCCGCGTCGCCGAGCACCCGGCCCTGTTCGCGCAGCGCCTGGGCCACGCGCGCGGGCGTGGGTTCGGCACCGCTCTCGGCGAGCCAGCGGCGGACGCCGTCGAGCAGGGCCGCGCCGTCGGTCCGGTCGAGTCCGGGCAGGCTCATCGGGTGCCTCCCGACTCGACCAGCACGCGCTCCCAGAAGTGCGCGCAGAACCGGGCGAGCGGGCCGCGCCCGGTCGCGCCGGGGGCCTTGGCGCTTGCCTGCGGGCGCAGCAACACCGGTTCGACGGGCAGTTGGCCGGCCAGGGGCAGACCGAGCAGCCGGGCCACCTCGTGGTCGTCCAGTCCGGGTGCGTAGGGGCCGCGCACCACCACCCGCAGATCGCGGACGACCATGCCGACGGCGGAGGCGACCCGGCCGGCCGCGGCGACCGCCCGCAGTTCGGCCGGGACGACGAGGAGGACCAGGTCGAGCTGGGCGAGGGCCTCGGCCACCCCGTCGTCGAGCCGGCGGGGCAGGTCGACCACGACCGTGCCGCCGCGCCGCCGGGCGGCCGCCAGCACCGCCCGCACCGCGGGCGGGGGCACGGCGACGCAGTCCCCGCGGTCCCAGCTGAGCACGCGCAGGGAGTGCAGTGCGGGCAGCGACTCCTCCAGGGCGCCGCCGCCGACCCGGCCTCGTGAGGCGGCGAAGGCGGGCCAGCGCAGCCCTTCGGCGCTCTCGCCGCCGAGGAGCACGTCGAGTCCGCCGCCGAGCGGATCGGCGTCGACCAGCAGGGTGCGCAGCCCTTCGCGCGCGGAGGTGACGGCGAGCGCGCACGCGAGCGTGGACGCCCCGGCCCCGCCCCGGCCGCCGATCACCCCGACGGTGAGGGCCGGACGGCCGATGCCCTCGGCGACGTCGGCGAGGCGGTCGACCAGCCAGGCCTCGCCGTCGGGAAGCATCAGGACGTGGTCGGCGCCGATCAGGACGGCCCGTTTCCACACGTCGGGGTCGTCCTGGTCGCGGCCGACCAGCACCACGCCGGGCCGGCGCGCGGCCCCGCTCAGCCGGCGGGCGGCGTCGTCGCCGACGAGCACGAGCGGGGCCGCCGCCCAGCCGCCGCCGGCATCCGGCACGTCGTGGCGGACCTCCGGAGTGGCGCCCGCCGCCGCGCACAGGCGCAGCAGATCGTCCAGGAGGTCGGCGTCCTCGGTGATGATGAGCGGCCGTCCGGGCCGGTCCGCGGGGCCGGGTGGCGGGCCGTGGGTGACGGTTCCGGTCACGGGTGTTCCCCCTTCGCTGGGTGGGCCGCGTGACTTCCTCGGCCACGCGATTTCCAAAGGTGTGAAGAACCGGCGGGCGTCCTCCCTGTGAAGGGCGGGCGGAAACCGGCCATACGCGCTGCGGGCAATCGGAACCGGCCAAGAACTCGCCGCGACCGGAGCGCGCTGGAAACACGGTGGCGCGAACGGCGAAATAAAGTGGATCTTGGTGGAAAACTGTGGACAACCCAGGCCCTGTGAATAACTTCGTCACCCATACCGGTGACCCCTGCGCCGATCCGCGGGCGACTTCCACAGAGCAGCCCGACGATTACTCTCGGTAAGCGATCATGGGCATGCCGAAGGAGCGGCAACGGGGGCGTGACGCCGGCCGTACAGCCGCGTGAGGAACGGGGAAGAGCGAGAAAACCCGCCCGGACATGCGACGACCCCCGCCGGGGGGGAGAGCGGGGGTCGTCCCCACGGCCGACTCGGGGGGGGGGAGGAGTCGGACCGGGTTAGCACGGTCGCGAACGATCCGTGACTTCCATGGTGTACCCGAGAGCCCTCTCAGGCAAACCCACGCGCCCCACCTTACGCCGAATGGTGGGCCCCTATGCTCAGGGGTGTGGAAAACCACTCCTTGCCCCGCGCCGCGGCCTTCTTTGACCTGGACAAGACGGTCATTGCGAAGTCGAGCACGCTCACCTTCAGCAAGTCCTTCTACCAAGGCGGCCTGATCAACCGCAGGGCCGCCCTGCGTACCGCCTATGCCCAGTTCGTGTTCCTGGCCGGCGGTCTGGACCACGACCAGATGGAGCGCATGCGCGAGTATCTCTCCGCGCTGTGCCGCGGCTGGAACGTCCAGCAGGTGCGGGAGATCGTCGCCGAGACCCTGCACGACCTGATCGACCCGATCATCTACGACGAGGCCGCCTCCCTCATCGAGGAGCACCACATGGCCGGCCGGGACGTGGTGATCGTGTCCACCTCGGGCGCGGAGGTGGTCGAGCCGATCGGCGAACTGCTGGGGGCGGACCGGGTCGTCGCCACCCGCATGGTCGTGGGCGAGGACGGCTGCTTCACCGGAGAGGTGGAGTACTACGCCTACGGCCCGACCAAGGCCGAGGCCATCCGGGAGCTGGCCGCGTCCGAGGGCTACGACCTCGACCGCTGCTACGCCTACAGCGACTCGGCGACCGACCTGCCGATGCTGCGCGCCGTCGGGCACCCGCACGCCGTGAACCCGGACCGCGCACTGCGCCGCGAAGCCCTCGCGCACGGATGGCCGGTCCTGGAGTTCCGCCGCCCGGTCCCGCTCAAGAAGCGGCTGCCGGCGTTCTCGGTACCGCCGCGCCCCGCGCTGGTCGCGGCCGCGGCCATAGGCGCGGCGGCGGCGACCGCCGGGCTCGTCTGGTACGCCAGCCGGCGCCGCGCCACGGCCTGAGCAGCGCCAGTTTCACCCCGAGCGGAACCCCTTTCACCCTGTTTGAAGGCGAAAGTAAAGAAGTGCGGGCAGGGGTTCCGCTTCCTCCCGGCTCGCGGTACAAAGAACGTAGGCCCGCGAGACCAAAAGGACATCCGGGAGGATTCCCTGTCTCAACGCACTTGGCCCACGGACCTCGCATGAACACCGGGCACCCACGCGACGTCGACCCGTCGATTACGGGCCAGCCGCACCAGGACGGGCAAAGCACCCCGACCTGATGGGCGACATATCGAGGACGCTTGGTAACCCGGTGGGCATGCCAGCGGCGGTACGAGAATTCGTACCGCCGCATCTTCGTTCCCTCAGGCCGCGCCGCGCTGGAGCGCCTCGCAGACCGCCGTGGACTCGCGCACGCCCAGCTCGACCGCCCGTCCGCAGTGAGCGATCCACGCCGCCATGCCCTCGGGCGTGCCGGAGACGTAGCCCTCCAGGGCGGCCAGGTAGGAGGCGCGGCCCAGTTCGGCGTGGCCGACCTCGGCCGGGCAGACCGCCTTCGGGTCCAGACCGCTGCCGATCAGCACGATCCGCTCGGCCGCGCGCGCGACCAGGCCGTTGTACGACACGAAGGGGCGCAGCGCCAGCAGCTCGCCGTGCACGACGGCGGCCGTCACCAGCGCGGGGGCCGAGGTGCCGGCGATGATCAGGTCCGCCAGCCCCTCCAGGCGGCCGGAGACCTCCCCGGCGTCCGGCAGCGGCAGCTCGATCAACGGCTCGTCCACCGGCTCGCCGGCCTGACGCGGCCTGCCCACCTGCTCGGCGGCGCCGGCCGCGGCCACCAGGTGCAGCCGGGCCAGCACCCGCAGCGGAGACTGGCGCCAGATGGACAGCAGCTGCCCCGCCTCGGCGGTGAGCCGCAGGGCCGCGCCCATCGCGCGGGCCTCCGCGTCGACGCCGAAGTCGGTGCGCCGCCGCACCTCCTCCAGGGCCCAGTCCGCCCCGGACAGCGCCGCCGAGCCACGGGCGCCGCGCAGGGCCGCCTCGGAGGTGATCTCGTTGCTGCGCCGCCGCATGACGCGGTGGCCGTAGACCCGGTCCACGGCCTTGCGTACGGACTCCACGGATTCGGCCACACCGGGCAGTGCGCCCAAGGCGGAGAGCGGGTCGGCGGTCGCGCCTGTCGTACTCATGGGTACGACAGTACGCACCCGGGCGGCCCACCCCACGAAGGAGTGGTCTTCTTCACGTGAGCGTGACACATACAGCTATCACCCGACTACCCTTGGTGAACATGAAAATTGCTTTCGTCGGGAAGGGCGGCAGCGGCAAGACGACGCTCTCCTCCCTCTTCATCCGCCATCTCACCGCCGCCGGCGCCCCGGTGGTCGCCATCGACGCGGACATCAACCAGCACCTCGGCCCCGCCCTCGGCCTCGGCGAGGACGAGGCGGCGGCGCTGCCCGCCATGGGCGAACAGCTCCCGCTGATCAAGGACTATCTGCGCGGCACCAACCCGCGCATCGCCTCGGCCGCGACGATGATCAAGACGACCCCGCCCGGCGAGGGATCGCGGCTGGTCCGGGTGCGCGAGCCCAACCCGGTCTACGACGCCTGCGCGCGTCCGGTGGAACTCGACGGCGGCGCCGTCCGGCTGATGGTCACGGGGCCCTTCACGGACTCCGACCTGGGGGTCTCCTGCTACCACTCCAAGACGGGAGCGGTGGAGCTGTATCTGAACCACCTCGTCGACGGCCCCGACGAGTACGTCGTGGTCGACATGACGGCCGGTTCGGACTCCTTCGCCTCCGGCATGTTCACCCGCTTCGACATGACGTTCCTCGTCGCCGAGCCGACCCGCAAGGGCGTCTCCGTCTACCGCCAGTACAAGGAGTACGCCCGGGACTTCGGCGTGGCCCTGAAGGTGGTCGGCAACAAGATCCAGGAACCGGACGACATCGACTTCCTGCGCGAGGAGGTCGGGGACGACCTGCTCGTGACGGTCGGGCGCTCGGAATGGGTGCGCGCCATGGAGAAGGGCCGTCCGCCCCGGTTCCACCTCCTGGAGGAGGCCAACGCCCGTGCCCTGGAGACCCTCCGGGCCGCCGTGGACGCCACGTACGAGCGGCGCGACTGGGAGCGCTACACCCGTCAGATGGTGCACTTCCACCTGAAAAACGCCGAGTCCTGGGGGAACGAGCGCACCGGGGCCGACCTGGCGGCGCAGGTCGACCCCGGCTTCGTGCTCGGCGAGAGTGTGGCGACCCCCGCCTGACGCCTACCGCCGGTCCGCCGGCGCCCCGGGCACTCCCTTGGGCGCCGGGGCCGGGCTGCCGGACAGGAAGGACGCCCAGCCCTGCCGGGGCGCCTCGCCGACCTCCAGGGAACGCAGCCGCGCCAGCGTCCTCGGGTCCTGGGCGTCGAGCCAGTCGGCCAGTTGCCGGAAGGAGACACAGCGCACCTCGGGCTTGGTGCACACCTCCTTCACCACCTCTTCCACGGCGCGCATATACGTGCCGCCGTTCCAGGACTCGAAGTGGTTGCCGATGATCAGGGGCGCGCGGTTGCCGTCGTAGGCGCGGTAGAAGCCCTTGAGGAGTCCGTCGCGCATCTGGTCGCCCCAGTAGTCGAATTTGTCGGGGTCGCCCTGGGTCTGGGTGCCGGACTGGCCGACCATGAAGTTGTAGTCCATGGTCAGCTGCTCATAGGTGTGGCCGGGAAAGGGCACCAGCTGCATCGACAGGTCCCACAGCCCGTCCTTCTTCTTGGGCCAGACCTGGTCGTTGACTCCGCTGGAGTCGTAGCGGAAGCCGAGGTCGCGGGCGGCCTTCACGAAGTTCTTCCGCCCCTCCAGGCAGGGGGTGCGGGCGCCGATCAGCTCCTTGTCGTAATCGAAGGGCAGCGGGTCCTCCGCCCGCATGCCGGTGTTGGACCGCCAGGACTTCACGAAGCTCTTGGCCTGGGCGATCTCGCTCTTCCACTCCTCCACCGACCAGGTGCCCACCCCGCCGTCGGGCCCGCAGAAGTGGCCGTTGAAGTGGGTGCCGATCTCGTTGCCCTCCAGCCAGGCCAGCCGCAGCTGCTCAAGGGTGTCGGCGATGCCCCGCTCGTCGTTGAACCCGATGTCGGAGCGGCCCGGAGAGTGCTGCGGCGGCTTGTAGAGGTCGCGTTTCTCCTCCGGCAGCAGGTACACCCCGCTGAGGAAGTACGTCATGGTCGCGTTGTTCTCCTTGGCGACCTCGCGGAAGTGCGAGAACAGCTTCTGGCTGTCCTCGCCCGCGCCGTCCCAGGAGAACACGACGAACTGCGGGGGCTTCTGACCAGGGCTCAGCCGTTCCGGCCCGGGCAGATGCGGCTGGGCTCCGGTGTACGCGGTCGATCCGTCGCCGATCGGCCGGAACACGCTGCCCGGCGCCGGGGCGCCCTGCTCCGGGCCGGGCGCCCCGGGTTTCACGGCGGTGGCGTCTCCCGCGCAGCCGGCGAGTGACGCCGCACAGGCCGCGGCGACCATGGCGCCGACGGCGATCCTCTGGGTGGCGGCCATGTTCCGCCCACCTTCTTCCTTCTCTCAGGCACACGCTGACTTGGACCGTTTCTGGAGATGTGCCGGACTTGTCCCGGCGGCGCGGCCAAGGTCGCATGGGGTCGAGAAGGGATGAAGATGACAAGCCGATCAAATGATTAATTCACTCCCAGAGGGGATCCTTTCCTCCATTTACGCCGAAAACCTATTCCGTACCTTTACGTGGCATTACTATTCCTTTACCGAATCGGTGCGGCCGGGCACGGTCCGGCCAACTGGCCCTCCAGAGGCCGGAGGTGACAGACAACAGCCTCTCGACAGGTCTAAACCAATTTTTCCGGCGACCCTTGTCATCGGCCCCCCGGGTCTGATGAGCTGTGGCCTGGGACACAACGGACACCCTTGGAAAGGGAGATGTCGTGAGCAACGAGAGCCTGGCCAACCTGCTGAAGGAAGAACGCAGGTTCGCGCCCCCCGCCGACCTGGCCGCAGACGCCAATGTCACCGCGGAGGCGTATGAGCAGGCCAAGGCTGACAGGCTCGGCTTCTGGGCCGAGCAGGCCCGCCGGCTGACCTGGGCCAAGGAACCGACCGAGACGCTGGACTGGTCCAACCCGCCGTTCGCGAAGTGGTTCAAGGACGGCGAGCTGAACGTCGCCTACAACTGCGTGGACCGCCATGTGGAGGCCGGTCACGGCGACCGCGTCGCCATCCACTTCGAGGGCGAGCCCGGGGACAGCCGCGCGATCACCTACGCGGAGCTGAAGGACGAGGTCTCCAAGGCCGCCAACGCCCTGCTGGAGCTCGGCGTGCGCAAGGGCGACCGGGTCGCCATCTACATGCCGATGATTCCGGAGACCGCGGTCGCGATGCTGGCCACGGCCCGGATCGGCGCGGCCCACTCGGTCGTCTTCGGCGGCTTCTCGGCGGACGCGCTCGCGACCCGCATCCAGGACGCGGACGCCAAGGTCGTCATCACGGCCGACGGCGGCTACCGGCGCGGCAAGCCGTCCGCGCTCAAGCCCGCCGTGGACGAGGCGCTCGGCAAGGCCGCCCAGGTCGAGCACGTGCTGGTGGTGCGCCGTACCGGCCAGGAGGTCGCCTGGACCGAGGGCCGGGACCTGTGGTGGCACGACGTGGTGGGCCGGCAGTCCGCCGAGCACACCCCGGAGGCGTTCGAGGCGGAGCACCCGTTGTTCATCCTCTACACCTCCGGCACGACGGGGAAGCCGAAGGGCATCCTGCACACCTCCGGCGGCTACCTCACCCAGGCGGCCTACACCCACTGGGCCGTCTTCGACCTCAAGCCGGAGACCGACGTGTACTGGTGCACGGCGGACGTCGGCTGGGTGACCGGCCACTCGTACATCGTGTACGGCCCGCTGGCCAACGGCGCGACGCAGGTGATGTACGAGGGCACGCCGGACACCCCGCACCAGGGCCGGTTCTGGGAGATCGTGCAGAAGTACGGGGTCACGATCCTCTACACCGCGCCGACCGCGATCCGGACGTTCATGAAGTGGGGCGACGACATCCCCGCCAAGTACGACCTGTCCTCCCTGCGGGTCCTCGGCTCGGTGGGCGAGCCCATCAACCCCGAGGCGTGGATCTGGTACCGCAAGCACATCGGCGCCGACCGCACGCCCGTGGTGGACACCTGGTGGCAGACCGAGACCGGCGCGATGATGATCTCGCCGCTGCCCGGCGTCACCGAGGCCAAGCCCGGTTCGGCGCAGCGCCCGCTGCCCGGCATCAGCGCGACGGTCGTCGACGACGAGGCGAACGAGGTGCCCGACGGCGGCGGTGGCTACCTGGTGCTGACCGAGCCGTGGCCGTCGATGCTGCGCACCATCTGGGGTGACGACCAGCGGTTCATCGACACCTACTGGTCCCGCTTCGAGGGCAAGTACTTCGCCGGCGACGGCGCGAAGAAGGACCAGGACGGGGACATCTGGCTGCTGGGCCGGGTGGACGACGTGATGCTCGTCTCCGGGCACAACATCTCCACCACCGAGGTGGAGTCGGCGCTGGTCTCGCACCCGGCGGTCGCCGAGGCCGCCGTCGTGGGCGCCGCGGACGAGACCACCGGCCAGGCCATCGTCGCCTTCGTCATCCTGCGCGGCTCGGCGTCGGAGACCGAGACGCTCATCGGTGAGCTGCGAGGCCACGTCGGCGCCACCCTCGGCCCGATCGCCAAGCCCAAGCGGATCCTGCCGGTGGCCGAGCTGCCGAAGACCCGCTCGGGCAAGATCATGCGCCGCCTGCTGCGGGACGTCGCCGAGAACCGCCAGCTCGGCGACGTGACCACCCTGACCGACAGCACGGTCATGGACCTCATCCAGGCCAAGCTGCCCGCCGGCCCCAGCGAGGACTGAGCGGACCGGGAGGAGTCGAACGGCGTCCTACGGGGCACTCGGCCGGCGAACGTGCCGGGTGCCCCAGGGGCGGCTACCGTGAAGATCATCGGACCGGCGCGCGCTACTTTAGGTAAACTAAGGAAAGTGTCGCAGTGACGTGACACGTCAGGTGCGCCGGGAAGTCTGGTCGGCATGTGATTCCGCCTGCCTGCCTCCGGAGGTCTCCCGTGACCGCGCCCCGCACCCCCACCACCGTCCGCAAGGCCCTCGGCCGCCTGTCCCTGCCCGAGCGGACCTTCATGGCGGACGCGCTGCGCACCGAGACCGTCGGCGGCGTCCTGCTGCTCCTGGCCGCCGTGGCCGCGCTGTTCTGGGCGAACGTCCCCGGCCTGCACCACGGCTACGAGACGGTCAGCCACTTCCACTTCGGCCCCGGCGCGCTGGGCCTGCACCTGTCCGTCGCCCACTGGGCCGCCGACGGGCTGCTCGCGGTGTTCTTCTTCGTCGCCGGCATCGAACTCAAGCGCGAACTGGTCGCCGGGGACCTGCGCGACCCGAAGGCGGCCGTGCTGCCCGTGGTGGCGGCCCTGTGCGGGATGGCCGCACCCGCGCTCGTCTACACCCTCACCAACGTCGCCGGGAACGGCTCCCTCCAGGGCTGGGCGGTGCCCACCGCCACCGACATCGCCTTCGCGCTCGCCGTGCTCGCGGTCATCGGCACCTCCCTGCCCAGCGCCCTGCGCGCCTTCCTGCTCACCCTTGCGGTCGTCGACGACCTCTTCGCCATCCTGATCATCGCGATCTTCTTCACCGACCGGCTGAACCTCCCCGCGCTCGGCGGGGCCGCCGCCGGGCTCGCCGTCTTCTGGCTGCTGCTGCGCAAGGGCGTACGCGGCTGGTACGTGTACGTACCGCTCGCCGTCGTCATCTGGGCGCTGATGTACAACAGCGGCGTGCACGCCACCATCGCCGGCGTGGCGATGGGCCTGATGCTCCGCTGCACCACCCGGGAGGGGGAGCAGCACTCGCCGGGCGAGCACATCGAGCATCTGGTGCGGCCCCTGTCCGCCGGGCTCGCCGTACCGCTGTTCGCCCTGTTCAGCGCCGGTGTGTCGATATCCGGCGGGGCGCTCGGGGACGTGTTCGCGAAGCCCGAGACGCTCGGTGTCGTCCTCGGCCTGGTCGTGGGCAAGACGCTCGGGATATTCGGCGGCACCTGGCTGACCGTCCGCTTCACCCGCGCGCGGCTCAGCGAGGAGCTGGCATGGGCCGACGTCTTCGCGATGTCCTCGCTCGCCGGGATCGGCTTCACGGTGTCGCTGCTGATCGGCGAGCTGGCCTTCGGCAGCGACACCGTCCTGACCGGTGAGGTGAAGGCGGCCGTCCTCATCGGATCGCTGATCGCGGCGGTGTGCGCGACGATGCTGCTGAAGCTGCGCAACGACCGGTATCGCAGGCTGTGCGAGGAAGAGGAGCGCGACGAGGACCTCGACGGCATCCCGGACGTCTACGAGCAGGGCGACCCGGCGTACCACCTCCGGATGGCGCAGATCCACGAGCGCAAGGCCGCCGAACACCGCCGGCTGGCCGCCGAGGCACGCCACGGGCTTGCGGAAGTGCCGGGCGGGGCAGGCGAGGAGAGCGACCGTCCGGCATGATCTGACGAGACGGTACAAAACAAGACGGCCGCACGCGCGACGGCTACCCGGATGGCCGTACGAGCACCACGGCCGTCCCCACAGCGCATGTGGGCACGAGAACCTCTGAGGGAGAACGCGATGAGCGCACCCGACGGCAGCCCGGTCGGCGCCGAACGCAGCATCGGCCAGCTGTTCGCCTCGGCGACGACCGAATTGTCGGCGCTGGTGCACGACGAGATCGCGCTGGCCAAGGCCCAGCTCAAGCAGGACGTGAAGCGCGGCGCGGTCAGCGGTGGCGCCTTCTCGATGGCGGGCGCGGTCCTGGTGTTCTCCCTGCCGATGCTCAACTTCGCCCTGGCGTACGGCATCCGCACCTGGAGCCACTGGAACCTGGCGATCTGCTTCGTGCTGTCCTTCGCGGCCAACGTGCTGGTGGCCGGTCTGCTCGGGCTCATCGGCGTGGTGTTCGCGAAGAAGGCCAAGAAGGGCAAGGGCCCGCAGAAGGTGGCCGCCTCGATGAAGGAGTCGGCGGGCGTCCTGCAGAACGCCAAGCCGCACCCGCGTCCGGAGCTGCCCGGTGAACCGGCTCCCGCCGCCATCGAGGCTGTGGCACGCTCGTCGTCATGACGGACCCAGCCGCCCCCTCGCCCGTGCGGATCGACCTCCCGGACGGGACACGGGTCACGCACCGGGATGTCGCCGCCAACGGCGCCCGCTTCCACATCGCCGAGCTGGGCGACGGGCCCCTGGTGCTGCTCCTGCACGGTTTCCCGCAGTTCTGGTGGACGTGGCGGCACCAGCTGACCGCCCTCGCCGGCGCGGGTTACCGGGCGGTGGCGATGGACCTGCGGGGCGTCGGCGGCAGCGACCGCACGCCCCGCGGGTACGACCCCGCCAACCTGGCGCTCGACGTCACCGGGGTGATCCGCTCGCTCGGCGAGCCGGACGCCGCGCTGGTCGGCCACGACCTCGGCGGCTATCTGGCGTGGACGGCGGCGGCCATGCGGCCCAAGTTGGTCCGGCGCCTGGCGGTGGTGTCCATGCCGCACCCGCGGCGCTGGCGCGCGGCGATGCTGCGGGACGCCCGGCAGACGGCCGCCAACTCCTACATCTGGGGATTCCAGCGGCCGTGGCTGCCCGAGCGCCAACTGACCGCCGACGGGGGCGCGCTGGTGGGCCGGCTGATCCGGGACTGGTCCGGGCCGCGGCCGCCGGAGGACGCGGCCGTGGAGACGTACCGGCGGGCCATGTGCATCCCCTCCACCGCGCACTGCTCCATCGAGCCGTACCGCTGGCTGGTGCGCTCCCTGGCCCGCCCCGACGGTGTGCAGTTCTACCGCAGGATGAAACGGCCCGTACGGGTGCCGACGCTGCATCTGCACGGCTCGCTGGACCCGGTGACCCGGACCCGCAGCGCGGCCGGTTCCGGAGAGTACGTCGAAGCACCGTACCGCTGGCGCCTGTTCGACGGTCTCGGCCACTTCCCGCACGAGGAGGACCCGGCCGCGTTCTCCACGGAACTGGTCAACTGGCTGAAGGATCCCGAGCCGGACCGGTGACCGTCCGGCGCGGGTTCCGCCGCGTCCGGCATCCGGCTGCACACCCGTGTCCCTTAAACCGCCACATGCCTTGCGCATAGGCCAATTAGGGGGCGCGCGGGAGGTTATCGACCTTCGGGCGGGGGCACACGTCGGGGTATGGGCTGGACGCACGACTACAGTGACGCACCCCGCAACCGCCGCTCGGCCATGAGCCCGGGCACGCCCCAGCGGGTCACGCCGCAACTGGCGGTAGCCGACCCCAGGGTGGGGATTCCGCGCATCCTGCGCCGCCGGGCCCGCTGGGTCTCGGTGCGTCTGCGTCACCCGCGCGGCTGACCGCCACCGCGCCGCACTACAGGGCGCAGCTGTCCGTACCCACCTGCTCGTTCGCCGTACGACCCCGCTCGATGTCGGCCCGGATCTCGTCCGCCGTCAGCGCGTACCCCGTGTCCGCGTCGTCGAGTGACTTGGCGAACACCACTCCGTACACCTCTCCGTCCGGAGTGAGCAGCGGGCCACCGGAGTTGCCCTGCCGGACGACGGCGTACAGCGAGTAGACATCGCGGCGGACCGTGCCGCGGTGGTAGATGTCCGCGCCGCTGGCCGTGATGCGCCCGCGCACGCGCGCGGCGCGCACGTCGTACGCGCCGTTCTCGGGGAAGCCCGCGACGATCGCGCCGTCCCCTCCGGCCGCGTCCTCACGGGTGAACCGCAGGGCGGTCGCCCGCAGGTCGGGCACGTCGAGTACGGCGATGTCGCGCTCCCAGTCGTACAGCACCACCCGGGCGTCGTACTTGCGGCCCTCACCGCCTATCTGCACCCGTGGCGCGTCGACGCCGCCGACCACGTGCGCGTTGGTCATCACGCGCCGGTCGGCGAAGACGAAGCCACTGCCCTCCAGGACCTTGCCGCAGCTCTGGGCGGTCCCGGTGACCTTGACGATGGAGTTCCGGGCGCGCTGGGCGACCGGGCTGCCCGCGAGGGCCGGGTCGGGCGGCCGCACGTCCTTGATCGGCTCGTCCGCGAACGGACTGAAGACCTGCGGGAAGCCGTTCTGCGCGAGCACGGAGGAGAAGTCCGCGAACCAGGTGTCGGCCTGCTCGGGCAGCGCCCGGGAGACACCGAGCAGCACCTTGGAGCTCCGGACCTCCTTGCCGAGCGTGGGCAGGGTCGTACCGGCCAGGGCGGACCCGATCAGCCAGGCCACCAGGAGCATCGCGACGACGTTGACCAGGGCGCCGCCGGTGGCGTCCAGGGCGCGGGCCGGGGACCAGGTGATGTGCCGGCGCAGTTTGTTGCCCAGGTGGGTGGTCAGGGCCTGGCCCACGGAGGCGCAGACGATCACGACGACCACGGCCACGACGGCGGCGGTGGTGCCGACCTCCTCCTTGCCGGTCGTCGCGTCCCAGATCACGGGCAGCGCGTACACGGCGAGCAGACCGCCGCCGAGGAACCCGGTCACCGACAGGATGCCGACGACGAAGCCCTGGCGGTAACCCACCACCGCGAACCACACGGCCGCGACGAGCAACAGGATGTCCAGCACGTTCACTGCTTCAGGCCTCGCCTACTCACTCCGCTCCCAGCAGCTCGGCCGGGCCCGGGGCCGCCCCCCGGGGATTCAGCACGGGGATCACCCTGTCACGCGCGCCAGTCGAGCGGGACCTGCTTTCCCCGGTCCCAGGGACGCTCCCAGCCCGCGTAGTGCAGCAGGCGGTCGATCACCCCGGCCGTGAAGCCCCACACCAGGGCGGATTCGACCAGGAACGCCGGGCCGGTGTGGCCGCTGGGGTGGACGGCGGTGGCGCGGTTGGCGGGGTCGGTGAGATCCGCCACGGGCACGGTGAAGACCCGGGCCGTCTCGTTCGGGTCGACCACGCCGACCGGGCTGGGCTCGCGCCACCAGCCCAGCACGGGCGTGACGACGAAACGGCTGACCGGGATGTACAGCCGGGGCAGCACGCCGAAGAGCCGCACGCCCGCCGGATCCAGCCCGGTCTCCTCCCGTGCCTCGCGCAGCGCGGCCCGCAGCGGCCCGTCACCCTGCGGATCGCCGTCCTCCGGATCCAGCGCGCCGCCCGGGAAGGACGGCTGGCCGGGGTGCGAGCGCAGGGAGCCCGCGCGCTCCATGAGCAGCAGCTCCGGGCCGCGCTCGCCCTCGCCGAACAGGATCAGCACGGCCGACTGCCGTCCCGAGCCGTTCTCCGGCGGCAGGAAGCGGCTCAGCTGCGTCGGCTCGACCGTCTCCGCGACCCGCAGGATCGGCGCCAGCCAGTCCGGCAGCCCCGCGCTGCTGAGCGTCAGCGGACCGTCCTGTGTACCGCTCGTCCTCGTCATCGCCACCCCCGTCGTCCTGCCCTCTCCAACGCCCGAGGGCACCGAGATCGTTCCGTCACGCGGCCCCCAGGGGCGGCGCCGGTTTGCCGCCGGCGTCGAGATAGGCCTGCGGGGGGTTCAGGCGCTGGCCCGGGAAGCCGCCCTTCTCGTACTTGAGCAGCTTCCTCGCCTTCTCCGGGTCGGTCTCGCCCTCGCCGTACGCCGGGCACAGCGGGGCGATGGGGCAGGCGCCGCAGGCGGGCTTGCGGGCGTGGCAGATGCGCCGGCCGTGCCAGATCACGTGGTGGGACAGGTCGGTCCACTCGCTCTTCGGGAAGAGCGCGCCGACGGCGGCCTCGATCTTGTCGGGGTCGGTCTCGTCGGTCCACCGCCAGCGCCGCACGAGCCGCTGGAAGTGGGTGTCGACGGTGATCCCGGGCCGGCCGTAGGCGTTGCCGAGGACGACGAAGGCCGTCTTGCGGCCCACGCCGGGCAGCGTGACCAGGTCCTCCAGCCGTCCGGGCACCTCGCCGCCGAAGTTCTCGACGAGCGACTTGGAGAGCCCTATGACCGACCTCGTCTTGGCCCGGAAGAAGCCGCAGGGGCGCAGGATCTGCTCGACCTCCTCCGGGTCGGCGGCGGCGAGGTCCTCGGGGGTGGGGTACCGGGCGAAGAGCACCGGGGTGGTCTGGTTGACGCGCAGGTCGGTGGTCTGGGCCGACAGCACGGTGGCGACCAGCAGCTGGAAGGGGTTCTCGAAGTCCAGCTCGGGGTGGGCGTAGGGGTACACCTCGGCCAGCTCGCGGTTGATGCGGCGGGCGCGGCGGACCAGGGCCGTGGGGGACTCGCCGCCCGGCGGCCGGACGGCGATCTTCTTGACGGACGCGGCCTTCTTGCCGGCGGCATCGGCCTTGACGGCGGTATCGGCGGGGAGGACCACGTCGGCCGGTTTCACCTTCCTGGTGACCGCGGCCTTCTTGGCGGGCGCGCTCTTCTCGGCGGCGGACTCGGAAGGCGCGGCCTTCTTCGCGGGAGCCGCCTTCTTGCCGGCGGTCGTCTTCTTGGCCGCCGGTGCCGCCTTCTTCCCGGTCGGCTTCCCGGTCGGCGTCTCGGTCGGCTTCTCGGTCGGTGTCTCGGCGGACTTCGCGGCGGGCGTGGCGGCCCGCTTCGTGACCTTCTTCGCGGTCTTCTTCACCGACGCGGTCCCGCCCTCCGCACCGACAGCCTTTTTAGCCGATTTGCCCGTTTTACTACTTCCATCGGGCTCGCGTTCGCCCACAGCGGAATCGCGACGTACAACCACCCGCCCAGCCCCCTTGTCCTGTGCTGTCACCGGCGATTTGGACACCCGGCCAGCCTAAAGCCCGGCACCGACATCCGCCCCGGACCCCGCGAAGCGGCCCCCGATCGGACCCCTGACGCTTACCCCGGGAGACGGGTGCGGCATCCTTGTGACAGATCACACTGTTTGGACCGTCCGGCAAAATGGGGAACACGGTCCCCTGGCACACGGGGGAGCAAGATCCCCTGAGCAGGTCGACAAGGAGAGAACTCGTGGACGACGTTCTGCGGCGCAACCCGCTCTTCGCGGCTCTCGACGACGAGCAGGCCGCGGAGCTTCGCGCCTCCATGAGTGAGGTGACCCTCGCACGCGGCGATTCCCTGTTCCACGAGGGCGACCCCGGGGACCGGCTGTACGTCGTCACCGAAGGCAAGGTCAAGCTGCACCGCACCTCCCCCGACGGCCGGGAGAACATGCTCGCCGTCGTCGGCCCCGGCGAACTCATCGGCGAACTGTCGCTGTTCGACCCGGGCCCCCGCACCGCCACCGCGACCGCGCTGACCGAGGTCAAGCTGCTCGGCCTCGGCCACGGTGACCTCCAGCCCTGGCTGAACGCCCGTCCCGAGGTGGCCGGCGCCCTGCTGCGGGCCGTCGCCCGCCGTCTGCGCAAGACCAACGACGCCATGTCCGACCTGGTCTTCTCCGACGTCCCCGGCCGGGTGGCCCGCGCCCTGCTGGACCTCTCGCGCCGCTTCGGCGTGCAGTCCGAGGAGGGCATCCACGTCGTCCACGACCTCACCCAGGAGGAGCTGGCCCAGCTGGTCGGCGCCTCCCGCGAGACCGTGAACAAGGCCCTCGCGGACTTCGCCCAGCGCGGCTGGCTCCGCCTGGAGGCGCGCGCCGTGATCCTGCTGGACGTGGAGCGGCTGGCCAAGCGGTCGCGCTGACGCCGGCCTCCGCCGTACGTCCCCGGGGCCCCGCTCGCACGAGCCGGGCCCCGCTGTCGTGCCCGGGCTAGATCAGCCCGTGCTCGCTGAGGTAGTCCAGCTGGGCCCGGACCGACAGTTCCGCCGCCGGCCACAGCGAGCGGTCCACGTCGGCGTAGACGTGGGCGACGACCTCGGCCGGGGTGCGGTGGCCGTTCTCCACCGCGGTCTCCACCTGGGCGAGCCGGTGGGCGCGGTGGGCGAGGTAGAACTCCACGGCGCCCTGGGCGTCCTCCAGGACCGGACCGTGGCCCGGCAGGACGGTGTGCACGCCGTCGTCCACCGTCAGGGACCGCAGTCGCCGCAGGGAGTCCAGATAGTCCCCGAGCCTGCCGTCCGGGTGCGCCACGACCGTCGTACCGCGCCCGAGGATGGTGTCGCCGGTCAGCACCGCCCGGTCGGCCGGGAGATGGAAGGACAGCGAGTCAGCGGTGTGCCCGGGGGTGGGGACGACCCGCAGCTCCAGGCCGCCGACGGCGACCACGTCCCCGGCGGCCAGGCCCTCGTCGCCGAGCCGCAGGGCGGGGTCCAGGGCGCGCACGCGCGTACGGGTCAGCTCGGCGAACCGGGCGGCGCCCTCGGCGTGGTCGGGGTGACCGTGGGTCAGCAGGGTCAGGGCTATGCGTTTGCCGGCCTTCTCCGCCGTGTCCACGACGTTGCGCAGGTGGCCGTCGTCGAGCGGGCCGGGGTCGATCACCACGGCCAGGTCGGAGTCGGGCTCGGCGACGATCCAGGTGTTGGTGCCGTCCAGGGTCATCGCGGAGGCGTTGGGCGCGAGGACGTTCACCGCCCGTGCGGTGGCCGGCCCGGACAGCGCTCCGCCCCGGGGCTGACCCGGCAGCGCGCTGGCGTCGGTCATGCGGGACCTCCACCGGGGGTCGAGGGGGTGGTCGTGGGGATGGTCGTGGGCACGGCGGGGCGGATGCCGGCCGAGGCGCCCGCCGGACCGCCCGCCGGCGTCCCGGGCACCGTGGGCGCCTCGGACGTCGTAGGCGTCGTGGGCGTCGTAGGTACCGTCGGCGTCGTGGGCGCTACGGCTGTCTCCGGCGCCGTGGGCCGCGACGGCTCGGCGGTCGTCGACCCCGTCGGCCCCATCGACCCCGGGTCCGTGGGCCGCACCGGCTCCGCAGCCGCCGGGATGTGCTTGGTGAACTCCTCGTGCCCCGGCCAGGAGAGGACGATCTCGTCGCCCTGGAGGCGGGCGGTCGCCCGTACCGGCGTCATCTCGCGCGCGGGCGCGGCGGCCAGTGCCTCGGCGGCGGTGCCGTAGGGCAGCAACTGGCGCAGGGCGGCGATGGTGGGCGGCATCATCAGCAGTTCGCCCCGGTCGTACCCGGCGGCGGCCTCGGCGGGGCGGATCCACACCGTGCGGTCGGCCTCCGTGGAGGCGTTGCGGGTGCGCTGCCCCTCGGGAAGGGAGGCCACGAAGAACCACGTGTCGTAGCGGCGGGCCTCGAACTCCGGGGTGATCCAGCGGGCCCAGGCGCCCAGCAGGTCCGAGCGCAGCACCAGGCCGCGCCGGTCGAGGAACTCCGCGAAGGACAGCTCACGCGCGACCAGGGCGGCGCGGTCGGCCTCCCAGTCGTCCCCCGTGGTGTCGCCGACGACCGAGTCCGGGCGGGGACCGGCGAGCAGCACGCCGGCCTCCTCGTAGGTCTCCCGTACGGCCGCGCACACGATCGCCTGGGCGGCCGCGGCGTCGACGCCGAGCCGCTGTGCCCACCACGCGCGCGGGGGGCCCGCCCAGCGGATCTGCCGGTCGTCGTCGCGCGGGTCGACACCGCCGCCGGGATACGCGTACGCGCCTCCGGCGAAGGCCATGGAGGCGCGTCTGCGCAGCATGTGGACGACCGGGCCGTCCGGGGTGTCCTTGAGGAGCAGCACCGTGGCCGCGCGCCTGGGGGCCACCGGGGTGAGCGAGCCGTCCGCGAGCGCGCGGATGCGGTCCGGCCACTCCGGGGGATACCACTGACCGTTCGCCATGGCCGGAGGCTATCCCGTGCCGGGCGATTGTTCGAGAGGTGCCCGGGGCCGGCGGGGAGGGCGGCGGTCTACTGGGCGATCTCCACCTGGATCTCGACCTCGACGGGCGCGTCCAGCGGCAGCACCGCGACGCCGACCGCGCTGCGGGCGTGCACGCCCTTCTCGCCCAGGACCTCGCCGAGCAGTTCGCTGGCGCCGTTGACGACACCGGGCTGCCCGGTGAAGTCGGACGCGGAGGCGACGAAGCCGACGACCTTCACCACGCGCGCGATGCTGTCCAGGTCGCCGACGACGGACTTCACGGCGGCCAGCGCGTTCAGCGCGCAGGTGCGGGCCAGCTCCTTGGCCTCCTCCGGCGTCACCTCGGCGCCCACCTTGCCGGTGACCGGCAGCTTGCCCTCCACCATCGGCAGCTGCCCGGCGGTGTACACGTACGCCCCGGACCGCACGGCCGGCTGGTAGGCGGCCAGCGGCGGTACCACCTCCGGCAGGGTCAGGCCCAGCTCGGCCAGCCTGGCCTCGACCGCGCTCACGCCTGCTTCTCCCGCTTCAGGTAGGCCACCAGCTGCTCCGGGTTCGGCCCGGGGACGACCTGGACGAGTTCCCAGCCGTCCTCGCCCCAGTTGTCCAGGATCTGCTTCGTGGCGTGGACGAGCAGCGGCACGGTTGCGTATTCCCACTTGGTCATGGGCCGACTGTAGCCGCTGTGGCCACGGGGACGGTGACCTGCGTTATCCACAGCCTCGCGCGTGACCGTCGGCCGGACTGGTTAGTCTCGAAGACGTGAGCAGGCTCCAGGTCGTCAGCGGCAAGGGCGGGACCGGAAAGACGACGGTCGCCGCCGCACTCGCGCTGGCCCTCGCGACCGAGGGGAAGCGGACGCTTCTCGTGGAGGTCGAGGGCCGGCAGGGCATCGCACAACTCTTCGAGACGGAGGCGTTGCCCTATGAAGAGCGGAAGATCGCGGTCGCTCCGGGCGGCGGGGAGGTGTACGCCCTGGCCATCGACCCCGAACTGGCCCTCTTGGACTACCTCCAGATGTTCTACAAGCTCGGGGGCGCGGGCCGGGCCCTGAAGAAGCTCGGCGCGATCGACTTCGCCACCACCATCGCGCCCGGTCTCAGGGACGTCCTGCTGACCGGCAAGGCGTGCGAGGCGGTGCGCCGCAAGGACCGCTCGGGGCGGTTCGCGTACGACTACGTGGTCATGGACGCCCCGCCGACCGGCCGTGTCACCCGCTTCCTGAACGTGAACGACGAGGTGGCGGGCCTGGCGAAGATCGGCCCGATACACAATCAGGCGCAGGCCGTGATGCGGGTGCTGAAGTCGCCGGAGACGGCGGTGCACCTGGTGACGCTGCTGGAGGAGATGCCGGTCCAGGAGACCGCCGACGGCATCGCCGAACTCCGCGCGGCCCGGCTGCCGGTGGGCCGGGTCATCGTCAACATGGTCCGGCCGCAGGTGTTGGACGCGGCCGACCTGGAACTCGTACGGACCGTGGAGCGTTCCTCGGTCGCACAGGCGCTCTCGGCGGCCGGGCTGGGCGGGGCCCGGCGCGGCGGGAACGCCGAGAAGCTGGTGAACCCGCTGCTGGAGCAGGCCGCGGAGTACACCGAGCGGTACACGCTGGAGCAGGAGCAGCGCGCGGTCCTCACCGAGCTGGGCCTGCCGCTGCACGAACTCCCGCGGCTCGCCGAGGGCATGGACCTGGCGGGCCTGTACGAACTCGCCACCGAGCTGCGGAAGCAGGGGTTGTCATGAGTCCGGACCCGGCCGAGGCATCCGAGCCGGCACAGGAGCCCGAGCGGGCCCGCCGCCTGTCTTCCGCGCGCGTGCTGGACGTGGACCCGCTGCTGGACGACCCGAAGACCCGGATCGTGGTGTGCTGCGGCTCGGGCGGGGTCGGCAAGACGACGACCGCGGCGGCGCTCGGGCTCAGGGCCGCCGAGCGGGGCCGCAAGGTGGTCGTCCTCACCATCGACCCGGCCAGGCGGCTGGCCCAGTCGATGGGGATCGACTCCCTCGACAACGTGCCCCGCAGGGTGAAGGGCACCGAGGGCGACGGCGAGCTGCACGCCATGATGCTCGACATGAAGCGCACCTTCGACGAGGTCGTGGAGGCGCACGCGGACCCGGCGCGGGCCGCCGCGATCCTGGCGAACCCCTTCTACCAGTCGCTCTCGGCGGGCTTCGCGGGCACGCAGGAGTACATGGCGATGGAGAAGCTGGGCCAGCTGCGGTCGCGGGACGAGTGGGACCTGATCGTGGTCGACACCCCGCCCTCCCGCTCGGCGCTGGATTTCCTGGACGCGCCCAAGCGGCTCGGCTCCTTCCTGGACGGCCGGCTCATCCGCCTGCTGACCGCTCCGGCGAAGCTCGGCGGCCGGGCCGGGATGGCCTTCCTCAACGTCGGCATGTCGATGATGACGGGCACGCTGGGCAAGCTGCTGGGCGGTCAGCTGCTGAAGGACGTGCAGACGTTCGTGGCCGCCATGGACACCACGTTCGGCGGCTTCCGCACCCGCGCGGACGCCACCTACAAGCTTCTTCAGGCGCCCGGCACGGCGTTCCTGGTGGTGGCCGCCCCGGAGCGGGACGCGCTGCGCGAGGCCGCGTACTTCGTGGAGCGGCTGGCCGCGGAGCGCATGCCCCTGGTGGGCCTGGTGCTGAACCGCGTCCATGGCAGCGGTGCGGGCTCGCTGTCGGCCGAGCGGGCGCTCGCGGCCGCGGAAAATCTTGAGGACCCCCGCATTGTGGATCAGGGGGGCGGGAAAGCTGGACTTCGTAACTCTCCCGACACGCAAGGCAGTTCGCACTCTTCCGCACCGGAGACCGCGGCCCCTGCTCCCGAGGAAGGCTCCCCCGCCGACACGGAGCGCTCGGTCGACCGGCTCACCGCGGGCCTGCTGAGGCTGCACGCCGAGCGCATGCGGCTGCTCGCCCGCGAGCGGCGCACACGCGACCGCTTCACCGCCCGCCACCCCGAGGTGGCGATGGTCGAGGTACCCGCGCTGCCCGGTGATGTCCACGACCTGGCGGGCCTGCGCGACATCGGAGACCGGCTGGCGGCCCGACGACCTGAACGAACGGAGCACATATAGGCACCCCACGACACCCCACGGCACCCCACGGCACCCCACGGCACCGCACCGCGGCTTGCATCGGCGCGGACGGACACGCAGACGGCTTGCGTCGCGGCTTAGGCCACGGCTCGCGTCACGCGAACAGGCGTACAGGCGTACGTGCGGCACGTACCTGTGTGTGGGCACCACGGGAAGACGCGGCGAGCCCGAGCGGGGAAGCCCTCAGCTCACCGCGGCGTAGTTCTCGTACACCTCGTCGTTGTCGAGGGATACGATCCCCGCTCCCCGCTCGTACTCCGAGCGGGCGGTTTCCAGGAGTCTGCGCCAAGAGGTCACGGTGGGCCGCCGACGCAGCAGCGCACGGCGCTCACGCTCCGTCATGCCTCCCCACACGCCGAACTCCACGCGGTTGTCCAGCGCGTCGGCCAGGCATTCGGTGCGTACCGGGCATCCGGTGCACACCGCCTTGGCCCTGTTCTGCGCTGCTCCCTGAACGAACAGTTCATCTGGATCGGTAGTGCGGCAGGCGGCCTGCGCACTCCAGTCGGTTACCCAGCCCATACCGGCGCCGTCCTCTCCCGAATCGAGGCTCCCCCACGGCGGCAGCGGCATATTCACCGCCGCCAGTTGAGGACGTTACGGAAGGTGGGGACAGTGCAACACCCCCTTCGGGCCCAATCTTGAATGGCCCGAACGGACTATGGGTAAGCGGCAGATCACCCGCGGGAGTGACCTGGCGACATGCGTGATCATCCCGGCAAACCGGGGCAGTCGCGGTGGGCCGCACCAGGCGCCGGACGGCACTCGGGGCGCGGCTCGTGCCGGTCCCCGACAGGGAAACAGGGCCGTTGCCCCGGAATTCCCGGCCGTGTCCGGAACGATTCGGGGGAGCCGGACGCAGGAATGGGCGACCGCACGGTTGTGACAGTCGAGAGCAGCTTAGGCCAATGCCTGTGCGCGTGTCCGGCGAATGGGAACGCGGACATCCCCTCTTTGCGGGGCATCATTGCGGGGCATCTTTGCGGGACGTCTGCACGGGGCCGTCTTTGCGGGGCGTCTCCACGGGGGGCGTCTTCGCGGGCCGCTTCACGGGGCCATGACGGAGGCCGGCGCACCGGCGAGCCCTCGGCGGTACGTCACGATCGGCACTCGGAACATCCCGAGAAGCGGTCGCTCCCTCGGAACGCTCAACAGTACGGATTAGGCTGCCTCCATGCCAAAGAAGCCCTCGGGCGGTGGCCTGTCGCCCATGCAGCAGGCCGCCAAGTTCCTCGGTGTCAGTGTGCTCGCCGGAGCCGTCATGGCGGGCATCGCGCTGCCCGCGGCCGGAGCGCTGGGCCTCGCGGCCAAGGGCTCGGTCAAGGGCTTCGACGAGATCCCGGCCAACTTGAAGAGCCCCCAGCTGAGCCAGCGCACCACCATCCTGGACGGCCAGGGCAAGCAGATCGCGACCGTCTATTCCCGCGACCGTACGGTGGTGGACCTCAAGGACATCTCGCCGTACATGCAGAAGGCGATCGTCGCGATCGAGGACTCGCGCTTCTACAAGCACGGTGCCGTCGACCTCAAGGGCGTGCTGCGCGCCGTGAACAAGAACGCGCAGGAGGGCGGGGTCGCCCAGGGCGCCTCCACGCTCACCCAGCAGCTGGTGAAGAACTACTTCATCGAGGAGGCCGGCGACGACCCGACGAAGGTCGCCGAGGCCACCCAGCAGACCCTGGGCCGCAAGATCCGCGAGCTGAAGTACGCCATTCAGATCGAGGACAAGCTCGGCAAGAAGAAGATCCTCGAGAACTACCTGAACATCACGTTCTTCGGCGAGCAGGCCTACGGCGTCGAGGCGGCCTCCCAGCGTTACTTCTCCAAGCACGCGAAGGACCTCACCCTCCAGGAGTCGGCGTTGCTGGCCGGCATCGTGCAGTCCCCGAGCCGGTACGACCCGGTCAACGACGAGGCCGAGGCCACCAAGCGGCGCAACATCGTGCTCCAGCGGATGGCGGAGCTGGGCGACATCTCCCAGCAGGAGGCCGACCAGGCGAAGCGGAAACCGCTCGGCCTGCACACCAGCCGCCCCAAGAACGGCTGCATCACCGCGGTCAAGGGCGCCGGCTTCTTCTGTGACTACGTCCGCCAGGTCATCCTCACCGACCCGGTCTTCGGCAAGACGAAGGAGGCGCGGGCCAAGCTCTGGAACCGGGGCGGCCTGACGGTCCGTACGACGCTCGACCCGCAGGCGCAGGAGTCCGTGCAGGACTCCGTCAAGGACCACGTCTACCGCAGCGACGCCGTGGCGACCGCCGCGACCATCGTCGAGCCCGGCACCGGCAAGATCCTCGCCATGGGCCAGTCCCGCCCGTACGGCGTCAACGTCAACAACGGCGAGACGACGATCAACCTGTCCGTGGACCAGGACATGGGCGGCGGCGCCGGCTACCAGCCCGGCTCCACGTTCAAGCCGATCGTCGCCGCGGCGGCCGTGGAGGGCGGCAAGCCCGCGACGCAGGAGTACTCGTCGCCGTACGAGATGGCGTACCCGAGCCCGGTGGCCGCGTGCGACGGCAAGGTGTGGCGCAACGACCCGCGGCGGCCGGAGAAGCTGAAGAACGAGAACGACTCCGAGCGCGGCCCGTACGGCATGGCGGAGGCCACCGCGAAGTCGGTCAACACCTACTACGTGCAGCTGATCAGCGACATCGGCATCTGCCCGGTCATCGACATGGCCAAGAAGATGGGCGTGGCCCGCGCGGACGGCCGCAAGATCGTCCAGGCGCCCTCCATCGCGCTCGGCACCCAGGAGATGTCCCCGCTGACGATGGCGAGCGCGTACGCCGCCTTCGCCTCGCGCGGCATGTACTGCACCCCGGTCGCCATCGAGTCGGTCACCCAGAAGGTCGGCAGCGAGCAGAAATCCCTCCAGGTGCCGAAGTCGACCTGCTCACGGGCGATGTCGGAGAACACCGCGGACACGATCAGCACGCTCCTCAAGGGCGTGGTCGAGGACGGTACGGGCCAGGAGGCCGGCCTCGGCAGCCGCCCGAGCGCGGGCAAGACGGGTACGACGGACGAGCGCTTCGCGGCCTGGTTCGTCGGCTACACCCCGAACATGGCGGGCGCGGTCTGGGTCGGCGACCCGCAGCACAAGCGCAAGATGACCAACATCACCATCGGCGGCGTCCCGCACGACAAGGTCTACGGCGGTGAGGTGCCGGGTCCGATCTGGCGCGACATGATGTCCGGCGCGCTGGAGGGCCGGCCCGCCCCGGACTTCCATCTGGTCGACCTTCCCGACGACAGCCACGACGAGGACGACGAGGGAAAAGGCGACCGGGGGGAGACGGACGACCACAACGGGGACACGAGGGGGCGGGTGACCGGGGGACTGCTCGGCGGCCTGACGAACGGCGGCACCGCTGACGGCGGCCCCACCGCGGGAGCCCTCGGCGGCTCGTTCCCGACGCCGACGTTCTCCCTCCCCGAGAACATCATCCAGGGGCAGGGGAACGGCGGCGGCATCGGCGGGAACAACGGCAACGGCAACGGGGGCCGGCGGCACTAGGACGGGCCGGCCGATCAAGTTCGGAGCCGGGTGAGCGGGGCCGCACCTCTGGGAGGGGTGCGGCCCCGCGGCCGTAGAGATGCCGTGGAGACGACGCCGACGACGTCGTAGAAACGGGAGACAAGGGAGACAGAGGCCGGTCCTGGAAGAGGCCGGCCCGGGGGCTCGGCTCGGAAAGGGACCGGCCCCGGGGCTCAGCCCTGGAGGAGCTTCTTCACCGCGGCGGCGACCCGGCCGCCCTCGGCCTGGCCGGCCACCTTCGGGTTCACGATCTTCATGACGGCACCCATGGCCCGCGGCCCCTCGGCACCGGCCGCCTTGGCCTCCGCCACCGCCTGGGCGACGATCTCGTTCAGCTCCTCGTCGGACAGCTGCTTGGGCAGGTAGTCGGCGAGCACCTCGCCCTCCGCCTTCTCCCGCTCGGCCTGCTCGGTACGGCCGCCCTGCGCGAAGGCATCGGCCGCCTCACGGCGCTTCTTCGCCTCGCGGGTGATCACCTTGAGGACCTCGTCGTCGGACAGCTCCCGCTTCTCCTTGCCCGCGACCTCTTCCTTGGTGATCGCGGCGAGGGTCAGCCGGAGCGTCGAGGAGCGGAGCTCGTCGCGCCCCTTGATCGCGGCGTTGAGGTCGTCCTGCAGCTTCGACTTGAGCGTGGTGGTCATGGCCCGATTGTCGCAGGTGCGGGGTCACCCGTGCCCGTCCATTTAGCCGGGGGCGGGCGGTCACCCGCGCCCGCCCCCTCATGACCGCCGCCACCCACCCGCCCACCTGTCGGTCCGTCCGCTCGACCGGTGGCGGCCGGTCCCGGCGCGCCCAACCCGTCTGACACGATGGACAGATGCGCGCGCGATATGGAATCCCCCTGGGAATCGTGGCGGCCGGCACCGCCGGCCTGGTCTATGCGGCGGGCTTCGAGGCCCGTTCCTTCCGCCTCCGACGGGTCACCGTCCCCGTCCTGCCCCCGGGCATGCGCCCGCTGCGTGTGCTCCAGGTCTCCGACATCCACATGGTCGGCGGCCAGCGCAAGAAGCAGCGCTGGCTGCAGTCGCTGGCCGGGCTGCGCCCCGACTTCGTGATCAACACCGGCGACAACCTGTCCGACCCCGAGGGCGTCCCGGAGGTGCTGGACGCACTGGGCCCGCTGATGGAGTTCCCGGGTGCGTACGTCTTCGGCTCCAACGACTACTACGGCCCCAAGCTGCGCAACCCCGCCCGCTACCTGCTGGAGAAGGCGAGCGGACGCCACGGGCTGAACGGCAACGCGCCGGCGGTGGGCGCGATCCACAACCCGTGGGAGGACCTGCGGGACGGCTTCGACGCGGCGGGCTGGCTGAACCTGACCAACACGCGGGGGGTCCTCAAGGTCGAGGGCGTCTCCATCGAGCTGACCGGCCTGGACGACCCGCACATCAAGCGGGACCGCTACGCCCGGGTGGCCGGCGGACCCTCCGGGGCGTACGACTTCTCGCTCGGCGTGGTCCACGCGCCGTACCTGCGGGTCCTGGACGCGTTCACGGCGGACGACTACCCCCTGATCCTGGCCGGCCACACCCATGGCGGCCAGCTGTGCATCCCGTTCTACGGCGCCCTGGTCACCAACTGCGACCTGGACACGGACCGCGTGAAGGGCCTGTCCACGCACACGGCGCAGGGCCGTACGTCCTACCTCCACGTCTCGGCCGGCTGCGGCACCAACCGCTACACCCCGGTCCGCTTCGCCTGCCCGCCGGAGGCGACGTTGCTGACGCTGGTGGAGAAGGTGTGACGGGCGGAGAGGCCTGTGACGGGCGGAGAGGCCGGGGAGTTCGACGTGACGGAGAGGCGGGCTTGATGCAGAGGCGGGCTTGACGCAGAGACGGGCATGACGGAGAAGCCGGCGTGACGGACAGGCGGGCATGACGGAGAAGCCGGTCGCCGTTCCGTAACCCACCCGGCCCAATCCGCCTGGCCGCCCCCCTCCCCCGCTCCTAGCGTGAAGGGCATGACCGCCCCGATACCCAGGGACATCCCGGACCTGCCCGCGGTCCCGGGCCCGCCCGTCCTGCTGCCCGCCCCGGTCCCGGCCACGGCGGTGGTGGCCCCGGTGCGCCGCCCGACGGCCGCGGTGTTCCGCCTGCTGATCGCGGTGACGGCGGCGGGCGGGGTCGCGCTGGAACTGCTGCTGGGCAGCCCGCCCCGCATGCTGAGCTACTTCAGCGTCCAGGCCACCGCGCTGCTGGCCGTGATCACGTTCCTGTCGGCGACGAGGGCCTGGCGGGCCCGCCGCCCCCTCCCGCCGGCGGTGACCGGTGCCGCGCTCCTCTACGTGGTGATCGGCGCCCTGGTCTACCACCTGCTCCTGGCCCACACGACGCCGCCGTTCTCCATGACCGGCGCGACGACGGCCCCGGAACGCTGGCACTCCCAGTGGACGGCGCTCCAGGTACTCCACGTCCTGGTCCCGGCGGCGGCCGTACTGGACTGGCTCCTGCTCACCCCGGCGGCCCGCCTGCGTCTGCGCCAGGCAGCGGCCTGGCTCCTGTACCCCCTGGCCTACCTGGCCTTCACCTTCACCCGGGCCGCGCTCCTGTCACCGTCCGACCCCTCCCGCCACCTCTATCCCTTCCTGGACGTGACGGCCCACGGCTACCGCGGCACCCTGGCGAACGCCCTCCTCCTGGGCCTCGGGATCTACGCCCTGGCGGTCCTCCTGGTGGCCCTGGACCACACCCGCCCGTCCCCCACCCGCCACCGCCTCTGAACCGGATTTCGTCTACAGCCCCCAGTGGGCTAAAGTAAACGTCGTCGCCGCGGGAAGCAGCGACACCGGGGTGTAGCGCAGCTTGGCAGCGCGCTTCGTTCGGGACGAAGAGGTCGTGGGTTCAAATCCCGCCACCCCGACAGAGAAACACCAGGTCAGGCCCGGTGCTGAGAGATCAGCACCGGGCCTGATTTGCTTTGTGGCCCCGTTTTGGGAGCCATTTGGGAGCCGACTTCGGGGAGCGGCTCCCCAGGGGCTCCCAGCGGGATGAGTGACCGGCAGCTCACACCCCTCACTCGGGTCGGGGACAGAACCGGCTCCGTCACATCGGACAGCCCGGGTTCGCTCTCGCCGCCCGCGCGCTCAAGGAGCGGCGCCTGATCACCATGCCCAGCAAAATGGGAAGTGTCGGGCGGAGATCACTGACGCGGACGCCCCTACCCGGAACACGGTCATCATCCGGACCAGCCGGAACCGGCGGCTCTGCGGAAGCAGCGCGGAACGGGCTCCTCAGGCCAGCCGCAGCCAAAGGCCCGGGGGAGCGCCAGCGGCCGCCATCCTCCCCAATGAGGACTCAGCACACCAACCCGCGATCTACAGCCAAGGGGGCAATCGGGCAATGTCCAGAAGCCGTCAGAGTCCTTCAGTCGCGTGGGCCCGATGAACGTCGGCTCCAGGGTCTCAATCTGTTCGGCAGTGATCCACTCACGCAGAGTTCAGCCCCCGCGTTTCCCGTGCGCGGTGAGTGAAGCCTGCGCGATCGAGAGTGAACTGGTGTCAGTGGCTCCCGCTACTGTCAGGGCATGTCTTACGGGATTCCGCTCACCGACGAGTCGTTGCTGGACTGTGAGGCGTGCGATGCCCCCTACCGGTTTGGCGTCGGCGGACGGGTTAGGGGCCATTGCCTGAGCTGTAGCGTCATAGCGCGTCAGGCGCGGCGGTACAACCTAGAGGCGAGCGACATGCACGCCATCCTGGAACACCAACACCATGTATGTGCATTGTGTGGGCGGGGGCCCCGAGGAGACGAAGAGACTTCGTATTGGCACGTCGACCACGACCACCAGTGCTGTCAGCCGTGGGACTTCATTTGCGGCGGGTGTGTCCGGGGCCTCCTGTGCGCCGGATGCAACATGCGCGGTGTTGCCTGGTATGAGGCCCTTCCGATCGACCGGCAAGATTGGGAGCGCATGAACGACTACTTGGCGAATCCTCCGGCTCGGCGCCTCCGCCTTGCCGGGCACCTGCGGTTCCGCGATCTTGCTGCGGTACGTTCCGGTAAGCGCCGTCAGTCCGGGCCCAGTTCCTTCTCCTAGTCCGCCATGGCGAGCACATCTACTGGCTCCTCCTCGGGCTCGGACTTATCCAGTTCGATGCGCACTCGCGCCGTCCGCCGATACGACGAGGAACCGCTCGAACGCGCCACAGGTCATGAACCCTTGTCACTGCCTCGTACGGGAGTGAAGCTTTCGCCATCTCATCCCAGACAATCGAAGCAGCGGTTACACGAAGCAAGCACTGTGCCCCACACGGTGAATCGCGTGGGGGCGGGTGTCACGCATCACTTAGGCGTCGTCAGACTGCGGACTCCTCCCGCGCGTGCAGGAGATTGTTAAGGACGCGCACCGGGGACGCGGGATGAATCGCCAGCCGGGCGTCGAGTGCCATCTCCCACTGCTCGGTCAGCCCGACCATAAGCCGCTTTCGCATGCCATGGGTGACGTGCGCGTAGCGTGCCGAGACCGAGCCGTCGATGTGGCCCATGCGTTCGTCCATGAGCACCTTCTCGGTTCCCAGGTCCTCCATCATCGTCCGGTGGGTGTGGCGAAGGCCGTGGGGCGTAAGTCCCTTGGCTATCGGGAGCCAGCAGGCGTCGGCCCGATCGGTGGCACCTCGGCCTCGAGCCGGAACGCCGGGCCACGGCTCGCCGAGTAGGGGCACCGGCCGTGGCTCCTGCGGCGCCTTCTTCGGGTACCAGCCGGAGACCGCCGGCGTGAACAGCCAGGTCGCGAAGCCGTTCCTGCGCCAGTGGGCGGCATGCTCCGGTACGACGCCGCCCCGCACGAACCCCAGGTCCGCGATGGCCTGCTCGACCTTCTCTCGCGTGGCCTCGGTGACCCGTTCCGGGTGGTTGAGCACGTTGGACACCGTGCCGGTCGAGACGTCGGCACGGCGGGCGACGTCGACGAGCTTCGCGCCTTGGTGGCCGCCTGTGCGGGCCGCGCCCTGTCCTCGGAAGACGTAGGTCTTGCCGTGGCAGGGGCACGGCTTGGGCTTCGTGCGGGCGATGTGGTTGGCGACCAGCGCCGACAGCCAGTCCATCGAGTCGATGGTGCGGTAGCTGTCGTCCTTCGGCGGGCAGCGCACCAGCTCCCCCGTGTCGAGCTCGTACAGCTGCCACTCGACCCGGACGGCTCCAGGGCGGACGAACGCGGTCTCCAGGCCCACGATCTCGCCCCAGCGCATGCCGGTGTATCCCTTGAGGACCACGGCGACGAACTCGTCGTCGCGGCCGGAGAGCAGGGCGGCGCGCTCGGCGGTCAGCAGGATGCCGAGCGCGTCGGTGACCACCTTCTCCGGACCACGGTCTCGGGAGCGGCCGGCGCGCTTACCCCGTCCGCGCCGCCGAGCGGCCGGGTTGGACGTGATCAGGCCCTCGTCGATCGCGTCCTCGAAGATCAGGTGGAGCGTCGAGCGCCAGGTCTTTACGCTGGAAGCGGCATAGAGCGCCTTCTCCTTCTTCTCCCACAGGTCGACGTCCGTGCGCAGGATGCCGGCGAGCGCTTTGTCCTCGAACTCGGGGAGCAGGTGCTCCTCGATGTGGCGCTTGTAGTTCTGCATGGTCGAGGCGGCCAGGTCCTGGGCCTCGTACCAGCGGTTCGCGTACTCGCCGAAGGTCTCCTGGCCGAGGGCCGGGTCGCGCCAGTCGCCGCGACGGTACTTGTTCTCGGCCTCGGCCGCTGCCCGTTGGGCCTCGCCCTTGGTGGCGAACCTGATCGCCTTGCCGTTGTTGTCGACGACCGTGTTGTGCTTGCCGGGCGCGACCTTGTACCGGCCACGCCAGTAGTTTCCGCGCTTCTCCGCGAAACCCAAGTTCCGCTGTCCCCCTCTTGGTTGTCCTCGGCTACGGCAGGTTCGATCGGGTCACGCGACAGTGCCGTACTGCTGCTGTCGACGCGGCGGGCGGGCCCGTAGGCGGGTCGTCGGAGCAACGGCAGGGCGGCGAGGTTGCGCGGAGCCGGTCTGCGTACCGGGCTCGGAGAGCGGCTCGGTCGCCCGTGCGGGTGTCTGCGCGGGCTGGGCCGGCCGCTGCTCGTAGAGGCGGATGATCTCGGCGAGGTGCTCGGCGGTGAAGCGGTAGGCACGACCGACCCGGGTGTGCGGTATCAGGCGCCGTCGCGCTCGGTCCTTGACCCACCAGGCCGAGCAGCCGAGGGTGTCGGCGATCTCTTCGGGGCGGTAGAGGCGGGGTGGAGGGGCGTCGGACGGCCTGTGGGGGACGGGCGCGGGCGTGGATCGGTGCAAGGGGGCGGCTCCTGGTCGGGAGGTTGGGGAGGGCTGCGTGGGCGGCTCAGGCGGCACCCGGCCCCTGGAGGAGGGCGGCGGGTGACACCTGCAGGGCTGTGGCGATGGCGACGAGGTCGTCGATATCGCATCGCCGCTTGGCGAGTTCGATGCGGGACAGCATTGTGTTGGACATAGGACGGCCCAAAGCGGTACACCGCGCGGCGAGTTGGCGCTGCCCAAGGCCGCGTTCCGTGCGAAGGATTTCGATGGTGCGAGCCGCCAGCATTCCTGCGGGCCCTATTTCCAGAGATCGTGCTGCCATGGCTCCAGTTGTAGCGTGCATTCGCCGGTTTGGTTAACCGGCGATCGTCGGCTATGTTGCGCCGCGCTCAATCGGTGAGCGAGGCGATCGGGGTGCTGCGCAGGGCCGGATCCCCGAACGTGCCCCGACACCAGAGAGCCTCTCTGACGTGGGGTGTTGTGTTGTAGCTTCGTCGCTCGCGGGACGTCAACGGCTTGCCGATGTGATCCTTCTGGCTCGGGATGCGGGGCAACTATTTGGTCAACCGCCGATCGTGCCCTACCGTTTTCGCACCGCCCTCGCCGACTCGATTTCCAGCGGCATTTCTGCCGTGAGAGATTGCGCCAGATAGGGCTGGACTTGCGCGCTGTGGGTGTGGCTATGTTGACGACACCTCGGAAAGCGCAAGCGGCCATCAACGCTCCCGCGTCAACGGCCCGACATCCCCGCCCTTCACGCCCGACCCGCCCCCGACCGACGGTGAACCGTGGGCACCCAGCCCACCGGTCACCGAGTGAGGACCGCCCCTCTTGGCACGAATCCGCACCATCAAGCCGGAAGCCTTCGTCTCCGAGTCCCTGGCCGCCGTCTCCCTGACCGCCGAGCGCACCTTCTTCGGCCTGCTCACCCAGGCTGACGACCAGGGGCGCCACCGCGACCACGCCGCGATCATCGCCGGGCAGCTGTGGGTTCTGCGCCCGGAACACACGCCTGGCGCTGTCGAGCAGGACCTCGCCCAGCTCGCCGACGCTGGGCTGATATGCCGCTACAAGGGTCCGGGCGACAAGCGCTACCTGCACATCGTCACTTGGCGGCAGCATCAGAAGATCAATCGCCCCAGCGCGAGCCGTCTTCCAGCCTGCCCGCACCACGACACGCAGGCTCGCACCGCGCCTGGCGTCGATGCGTCGGCTGCAGGAGTGGGCGTCACGGAGCCCGCACCGCAGCCTCACGGAGCCCTCCGTGAGGGCTCCAGGCGAATACGCGAGCCTGCGGTGAATCCGGTCACCGATGACGAAACAGCAGGTCAGGGCGATTTCAGTGAGCCCTCCGTGAGGCAGCGAGGAGGGCTCAGTGAGGGAGCGGTGACTCCTCAGCGTCCGGATCTAGGACCTAGGATCATGGATCTAGGAAATACCCCTTCGGGGGGCGCAAGCGCCCCCGCACCCCACGCCGTCTCGGCCAACGAGCTCATCGCCGAGTACGCCGCCGCTTGCACACACCGTCCGCCCAAGGACGTCCTCGGCCATCTCGCTCGCGAGGTGCGCAAGCTGCTCGGCGAGGGCATCGCCCCCGCCCACATCCGGGCCGGCCTGGAACGGCACCGTGCCAAGGGCCTGCATCCCAGCACGCTGCCGAGCCTCGTGCACGAGGCCATGAACGCGACCCCCACCGTGCCGGTTGTCCACAGGTCGTGGACAAACCCCGCCGATGTCGAAGCCGCCTACGGAGGTGACCTCTGACCGCCACCCTCACACGCGAGCCCCACCGGGTCGGCCCGCTCGCCGACCGGCTCAACGGCATCCTTGCCAGTCGCGGCATCGACCTCGCCACCGCCGCCGTCGAGGAAGGGCACGCCGAGCCCGTCACCGCGCTGGAACTCGCCGACGCCAGGATCCCCGCCCGCTACCGCCGAGCCCTGGCCGACCACTCGAAGGTCACCGCCTGGGCCGACGAGATCGCCCGCGCCGGACGCCCCGGCCCCGGCGGGCCGGGCATCGCCGAAGGCCCGTCGCTGCTGATCGCCGGCCCCACGGGCACCGGCAAGACGTACCAGGCGTACGGCGCCATCCGCACCCTGCTCGCCCGAGGGGTCCGTCTGCGCTGGGAAGCGACCACCACCGCCGACTTCCACGCGCGCCTGCGCCCCCGCGCCGGTCACGACGCCGAACGTGACCTACAGACCCTGGCGCGCTGTCCGCTGCTGTTCCTGGACGACCTCGGCGCGGCCAAGACCAGCGAATGGACCGAGGAGCTGACCTACCGGCTCATCAACCACCGGTACGAGCACATGCTCCCAACCCTCATCACCACCAACCTTCCGATGGAGCAGCTGCGCGTCACCCTCGGTGACCGCGTCGCCTCCCGCCTCGCCGAGATGACGGAGCGCGTCATCCTCGACGGCCCCGACCGACGACGCCGCACAGCGCCCGCCGCCTGACTGGCCGCCTCAGCGCCCTCTCCTGGCCGACCCCGCCGCATCACCCGCGCTCACACCAGCCCTGCCCGCGCCAGCCACTCGCGCAGGCGGTGCTCAACGCTCCGTCGATTCGCCCTTCGCCCTCAATCCTTGACGCCTTGGAGCCCCCTCCTGCCTCCTCACAGCCCCGTCCACCTCGCCATACGGATCAGCGGCACGCCGCTCCTCCCTGACTGGGCCACCTCCCCGGTGATGACCGTGGCGCTCCTCATCCCGCCCGTGCTGCTCGTCCTGCTCGCCGTGTGGCTGATCCGCCAGCAGCGCCGCCGGCAGCATCAGACCAACCGCTGGCGCGGGACTGTCGCGGTGCCGGTCGCGGCCGTGGCCGCCCTCGGCTGCACCGCCTACAGCGCGGACACCAGCTGGCGGTTCGCCGCCGACTACCTCGACATGGGCGGCACCGCCGAGCGCGTCGCGATGTTCGCCGCCGCCGAGCTGGCCCTGTTCGCCACCGCCCTGATGGCCCGGCAGAACCTCAACGGCCCGAAACAGGCTCCCGGCCTGCCCGGCACCCTCACCTGGGTCATCACCGCAGTCCAGGTTCTGCCCGCCTACGCCGAGTCCGGACTGGTCGGCGGCACCGTGCGAGCCTTCGTCGGCCCGGTCATGGCTGCGATGCTGTGGCACCTGGCCATGGGCATCGAGCTGCGCCACCGCGCCCCCGACGCCGCCTCACGCGGCCTGGCCGCCATCCTCGTTCGCCAGGCTCGCGAACGCCTCCTGGCCCGGCTCGGCATCGCCGACCAGGACGCCGATGCCGCCCGCCTCATCCGCGACCGCGCGCTGAGCGAAGCCGTCGCCCTGATCCTGCGCGCCGAGTCGATGACCGACCGCCAGCGCGGCAAGCGACGGGGCCGACGTCTGACAGAGCGCCTGCACGAGGCCCTGGAGCGGGCCGACGTCGACAGCGACCCGCTCCAGGACAAGCTGCTGCTGCGCAAGCTCGCCACCCGCAAGCAGGCCCTCGGCCTCGCTTCCATCGCGCTCCCGCCGCGCTGGGAAGTCCCGGCCTCCAACCCCGCCCGGGAATCCGGGCACAGCAGCCTGCGCTCCGGCCGCACGGCACAACTGCCGCGGGCAGAGGAAACTGCCCGCCCGCACCCGTCAGATCCGGGTGACGACGAGCTCCCTCCGGCTGCCCGCCCGCAGCCTGCCCGCCCGGTTCCCGGGCTGCCCGCCCGCGCAGAAGCCGAAGACAGCCCAGCACCGACGGGCAACAGCGCGGGCAACGGGTCGGGCAGGCGTGAACGGAAGGCGGCTGCCCGGAAGAAACGTGACGTCGGCAAAGCCCGTGCCTCCGACGAGGTCATCCTCAAGCACGCTCGCCGCATCTACGAGGAGACCGGCAGCGTCGGACGCGACCGGGTCGAGGACGCCCTGCGCGCCGTCGGCTACACCGTCTCCAGCGACGGCGTCGGACGAGTCGTCCGCGAGTTCAAGGCCCACCTCAAAGCCGTAGCCGGTACTGCGTCCCGCTGATCCCCGCAGCACCAGCACTCCCGACCAGACCCCGACCCGAAAGGCCCCATGCACACCCCTCACCACGAAGACCCCACCACCCACGGTGAATCGCTGCCGATCACCCCTGCCCCAGGCGGAGCAAGTTGGAGGTCCGGACACTCCCCCGCAGGGGGAGCGCCCGAGCCTGACCCCGCCCCGGGGGTGGCGGGGCCCGTCCGGCGCCAGGGGGCGCCGGACGGGAAGGCTGCGACCGGGGGCGGACCGCAGCCAGGCAAGGCCAGCCGCAAGGGCAAGGCCAGGAGGGGGAAGTCGCGTCCGCGTGACAAGAAGCAGCGCCCCGCTCACAGCGTCCGCCTCAACGAGCTAGAACTCGCCATCATCCAGTCCGGCGCCGACCACGTCGGCATGAGCGTGGCCGGGTTCATGGCCCACTCCGCGCTGGCCGCTGCCCGCGACCAGTCCCGCACCGCAGCGGCCATCGCCACCGAGCGGGACATCCTGACTGCCCTGTTCGGTGTGCGCCGTCAGCTCGGCTGGGCGGGTGGCAACGTCAACCAGATCGCCAAGGCCCTCAACTCCGGTGCCGACGCACCGCACTTCGCCGCTGCCCTCGACGATCTGCAGCGTGCCGCACAGGCCGTCCAGCGGGCAGCCGACAGGGTTGCCAACGGGCAGGAGGGCGAGGCGGCTTGATCCCTCGGATCCACCAGCAGGGCAGCAACGCCCTCGGGCTCCTGCACTACCTGTACGGCAAGGGCACCCACGAGGAGCACATCGATCCGCACCTTGTCGCTTCCTTCGACGGCATGGCCCCCGACCCCGGCCGCGACCCCTCGGTCACGAAGAAGGACCTCCAGCACCTCCTCGACCAAACGCTGTCCCTGCTCGACGCGGACCGGCGTCCCGACAAGTACGTCTGGCACTGCTCGGTGCGCGCCGCGCCTGACGATCCGATCCTGTCCGACGAGCAGTGGGGCGACATCGCCCGCCGTATGGTCGCCGCCACCGGCATCGACCCCGGCGACGGCGCCGGCTGCCGCTGGGCAGCCGTCCGTCACGCCGACGACCACATCCACATCATCGCGACCCTCGTCCGCGAGGACGGCCGCCGCCCCGACCACCACCGCTCCGGCAAACGCGCCCAGGCCGAGTGCCGCCTGATCGAAAAGGAACTCGGCCTGCACCAAGTCGCGCCCGGGGACGGCACCGCCGCCAAGCGGGCCACCAGCGCGGAACGGCACAAGGCCGAACGACAGGGCAGGGAGCGCCCTGCACGCGAGGAGCTGCGGGAGACCGTACGGCGCGCGGTGGCCGGCGCGAGCAGCGAGGAGGAGTTCTTCGACCGCCTGGCCGCCGCCGGTCTGCTGATCCGCAAGCGCGTCGCGCCCTCAGGTGATCTGCTCGGCTACAAGGTCGCGCTGCCCGATGACCGCAACGGTGAGAAGGAGCCGGTGTTCTACGCGGGTTCCACGCTCGCAGCCGATCTGTCCCTGCCCCGCATCCGCGAACGCTGGACCCTGCCCGGGGAGGCCGCAGCCTCGGCGGACGGTTCGCGGCCGGAGCAGCCGGTCCTGCCGGACGTGACAGGTCCCGCGTTCGCGCGGCGTCGGGCCACCGCCGCTACCTGGCAGGCGCTGCTGATCATCGATAACGGTGACGACGGTGCAGCAGCGGCCCAGATCGCCGCGGCGGGTGAGGTCCTGGACGCGCTGGCCAAGACCTCCGCCGCCCACACCCGCGCTGAGCTGCGCGAGGCGGCGTTCGTGTTCGAGCGTGCCAGCCGCTCCCACGTGAAGGCTGTACGCGGGCACGACCGCGCCCTGCGTCAGGCCGCCCGCGACCTCGTCCACAGCGGACCCGCCCTGGGCCGCGGGGAAGACGGCGCCACCACCGCCATGCTCATCGACATGGCCTTCTTCCTCGCGATCGCCGCGGCGAACTGGCACGCGAAGAAGCATCACAGCCAGCAGGCCGCAGCGGCCCAGCAGGCGGCCGAACACCTGCGCGCCGCCTACCAAGCCGCTGCGGCCGAGTCCATGGCCGTCCTCCGCCAGCGAGGCCAACGTCTGGCCCTGCGTGCTCGGCAGCGGCAAGCCGACCTCCTGCATGAGGTGCTGCCGGATCTGGCCGCACGGGTCCAGGCGGAGCCCGGCTGGCCCGCCCTTGCCGCCACCCTCGACGACGCCCGGAAGGCCGGCCATGACCCGGCAGCCCTGCTGACCGAGGCCGCCGGACGGCGCGAGCTCGACACCGCCACCTCCATCAGCGACGTCCTGGTATGGCGTCTGCGGCGCAGCGCTTACCTGCCCGCCCTGCCCGAGTCCCCGCACGACACACCCGCGCGAGGCAGTCGGCGCCAAGGGTCCTCGGCGCCCCGCGCGTTGCCGACGCAGGGCGGCCTGAACGACCCCAGCCGTCGGCGCTGACCAGCGAAAAGCCGGCGGAACATAGCCGACGATCGCCGGTTGGGCAAACCGCCGATTCTCCGGATCATTGATGCCTCCACCCACCCCACTCCTGTGAGGAGCACCCGTATGCCCACAATGCAAGCCCGGCCCGAGATCGTCGTCCTGCTCTGCGACGCGGACATCAAGCGCAAGCGTGAAGCCAACACGTGGAACCACCTCGACGGGCGCCCGTTCAGTAAGGAGGAACGGGCCCTGGTCCTCAGTGCCACCCGCGTCGAGTTCGAAGAGATTCAGGAGCAGTTCAAGCGATACCGGGAGTACCGGCGCACGATGGACGAAGCTCCGGATGCTCTGGAGCGCTTCCTGGCCCCATTCATGGAGCGGCTCACCGAGAAGAAGCTTGGCAACGCCGTCGAGCTCATGAACGAGGAGGAGCGAGCCGAGCTCGATCACCTCCTCGGGCTCATCGTCGAACCAGTCCATCCCTTCGCCCCGTACACCTTCTAGCCAGGGTTCACAGGACCAACATGGCGGTGCTCCGCTCCCAAGACGGAGCCAGCCTCTGACACACAGAGCCATGGGAGTTCAGGCGGTAGCCGGCCCAACGCGCTGCCGCGAATGAAGCACGGGGCGCGCAGTGACGAACCGCTCCCTGTAACCGCGGACCGTGGCGCCACGGTGACGCCAGCCACGGCACAGCAGCACGTAGCCGGGCCTCCCCGAGGGGAGGCCCGGCTTCCATGCGTTGGATGGCCCTCAGTTGGCTGGAGCGCGCAGGAGCCGGTCGCGTGTGCTCTCGGGCAGCACCCGCCGCAGGACCGGTGCGCTGGAGCTGAGGGAGTCGGCGAAGGCGGCGACGAGGTCGTGCGGCACGCTGCTGCTGAACGACGCGGCCCACAGGTAGCCCGCGCCGAGCACCGGCTCGGCCCACGCCTGCCACCCGGCCAAGGCCGCCTCGTCAGCCTCAGCCACCAGCCCCAGGAGGTTGCCGTCCTGGATGAGGGGCGGCACCTCACCGAGGCGGACGTGGGAGGCGAACGTTGGATCCACCGCGCCTGTGCCGGGCTGGTCGACGTCGCGCAGCCACCCGTGCGCCGAAACAGCGTCGAGGACCAGCTCGGGCCCACCGCACGGCAGGGCGGGCCGATCGCGGGCGTCGAGCGCGGCAAGGAAGCCGGCGATGATCTCCCCCGGGACCTCGGGGGTGAAGTAGGCCGACCACTGGGCGAGCGGGCTGCTCGGGTCCGTACGAGCGGACACTTGCCAGGCGATCGGCAGGTTCCCCAGGTGGAATGGCTCGTCCGGCAGGCCCCACTGCGCCCACCGCAGGGAGTCGGGGCTGATGTGCAGGACGGTGCTGCGCAGGACCTGGCGGTCCTCCGGCGCCTCGTCCGGCTCCTGGCGCCCGCGGACGATCGTCAGGCTCGTCCAACCCAGGCCGGCGAGCGTGTCAGCGACGGCGTCGTACAGGCGGCCGTCGTCACCGGCCAGGTGCCGGGGACCGACCCAGTACGCGGACGGGACACCAGCCAGAGCAGGTGGATCGATCGGGAAATCGGAATGCAGGTACGCCTCCAAGAGGTTGGGGGCCGGAGGCTTGATGCCGCCAGCGGTGCGTGCGACTGGATGGAGGTGTCGGGCCGGCTTCGCGGCGGCCTCGGGTGGCAGACGACCGGGCCGCCCGTCTCTCCCTCAACAGACAGATCAGACGACGGGCTCCCCCAAGAGCGCTGACTCGAGCCTCTGGCTGTCACACCCGCTGGGACGTCTCCAGCACACGAGCGACTGCGGCGGCGACGACGTCCGCCGGCGTCTCGGTGTCGAAGGAGATCTGGTAGCCGCGCACCTTGGCCGTACCGGTGACGGCGATCTTCCAACCCTCGCCGTCGGTACCAGGGCGGCCAGATGGAAACCAACCGAGATAGAAGGATCCATCCTTCGAGTTGACGTGTACGTCCGCGCGGTCGTCGACGACCAGGTGGAAGTCGTCGGCGGAAAACTGATCCATCACGACCGTGGCCTGGCCCGGGCCGAGCAGCCACTCACGCAGCCGCAGGGCCTCTACCGTGGTGGAGAATCCGGGACCCTGGGGTGCCGCAGTCACAGCCAATCACCTCTCTGACCTGGTCCGTCTTACGAGAAGGTCGTCCAGGTTCACATGCCGCTGCGGCGTTGACCAGTCATTCGTGGATCTTTGCTGTCTGCCCCCGGCGAACTAAAGATTCAGAGCGCCCGACATCACGGTCCAACTGCGGAAAACTGCGTGCGCGCGGTGGGGGCAGTGCTGATAGTTGCCGCATGGATGCGATCGATGCCGCACGCGCCGTCGTAGATGAACAGCACCCCGAAGCGCGCGCCGCGTTCCTGGGCGGCAGCGTCGTGACCGGCCGCCGAACGGCCACATCGGACCTCGACATCGTGGCCCTGCTCCACGGAACCCCCGCCCCCTACCGCGCTAGCCTCCAGTACGCCGACTGGCCGGTGGAGATGTTCGTGCACACCGAGGCGACGTGGCACGCCTACGCCGAACGGGAACTACGCAAGCGCAGATCACCGCTGCTGTGGATGTGTGCCGACGGGCTCCTGCTCTTCGACACCGACGGACTCGGAGCCCGCCTCGCCGCACAGGCCCGGAAGCTGACCGCCGCGGGACCGCCCCGGTGCTGGCGGAAGAGATCGACGACCGCCGCTACGCGATCACCGACCTCCTCGACGACCTAGCGGGAACCAACGACCAGAGCGAGCGTCTGTTCATCGCGACCGAACTGGTCCGACGCACCGGTGAGCTGGCACTGGCCGTTGGCGGGTCGTGGGGTGGCGGTGGGAAGTGGCTGGCACGCCGTCTTGAGACGACCGCGCCAGGGCTCAGCACACGCCTCCACCACGGCCTACAGGAGGTACTAGACGGGAGAGCAGAGACCCTCGTGGCCGTCGTGGACGAGGTGCTCGGACAGACCGGTGGCCGGTTGTGGTTCGGCTACAAGCGTGTCGGGGCGCCCTGAGCGATCCCGCGCTGCGGACATCGCAACGTCTGTTCTTCCACATGCAGATCACTTGGCGGAGAGCAACGCCCGAGCCTCCTCGGCGCATCCCCACGACAGCGTGACGCCGGCACCCCCGTGCCCGTAGTTGTGCACGACCACGGTGCCGTCTTCCCACCGGTCGCTCTCCACACGGATCGTGGCGCGGGTCGGTCGAGCGCCGATCCGATGCTCCAGGACACGGGCCTCGGCGAGGCGGGGCTCGACCTCGGCACAGCGGGCGAGGATGCCGGCAGCCGCCTTGTCGTCGGGGGCCAGATCGCCTTCGCCGTCGATCGCTGTGCCGCCCAGGACGACGGTGTCGCCGTGGGGGTAGAAGCACAGGAGGTCCGGGGAGAGGCCGGTGTCCTCGGAGAAGAACTCGGTCAGCCCGGGGTTGGTGACGACGACGTGCTGACCGCGGATGGGCCGGAGGTCAGGGTCCGGGACCAGGTCGCGTGCCCCGAGGCCCGCGCAGTTGACGATTGCCGAAGCGGGACCGGCGTCCGTGAACGAGGTCAGCCGTCGCTGCTCGACCACACCTCCGGCGTCGCGGAGTCGGCGCAGGAGGTGGTCGAGGTAGGTGGGCATGTCGATCAGTGGCACGGTGAACCGGTAACCCGCCGTGAACCCGGCCGGTAGTTCGGCCCGCTCGCACGGTCGGAAACCCGGCAAAGTGGTGGCCCAGTCCGGCGCGGCCTCGGCCGTGCGGGACGCCTCGATGCCACTGGTGAGCCGGACGCCCGTCGCCGGGTCCTGGGCCAGCTCGCGGAAGATCTCCAGGGACCGTTGTCCCCACTGGTCGACCTTGTCCTTCGGTTCGACCAAGTAAGGCCCCCACATCGCCCCGGCCGCCAGCGACGTGACCCCCGGCACCTGCTGGGCGATCACGTGCACCGAAGCCCCGGCCTCGGCGAGAACAACGGCCGTGGTGAGTCCAGCCACCCCAGCCCCGACAACGACAGCGCGCTCCCCTGCGGTCATGAACCTGACCCTAACGGCCGGGTTGCCTCGATGGGGCGTGTTGGGCGAGGGCGTTCTCCAGGGCTGGCAGGAAGCCGCGCACATGAGGGTTGCGCTGTCGGCGACGGAGGTCGGCGGCAAGTTGGTGGAGCAGCGCCGCGCTGCGAGGCGAGCGGACGACATTGAGGCGGTCGGCGGCGATCTGGCCGATCTCGCAGGCTGCCTCCAGGTCCCCGTGCGCGCTGTGTCCCAGGGCCAGCCAGGCTCCCTCGAACATGGCTCGGCGCTGGCTTGGGTCGCCGCGCGGCACGTCGTACGCCCCGGACCTGAGCATCTCGGTCCCCTGGGCGAGGAAGCGACGGCTCTTCTTTCCGCTCTCCGCCTTCTGCTGTGCACGACCCATCTGGATGAGGCCGTAACCAGCCTGGCAGTCCAGGTGGTTGTCGGTGAGGAAGTACATCCAGCGGGGCTCTTCTTGGCGGCCGTCCCGGCTTGCGATCAGTTCACGGGCAGCGCCACGAGTGTGGGCGAAGTCGTTGTCACGGCCGGCGGCGGCGTACGCGTAGGCGAGCCGGGACAGGACGGACGCCCGGACGGCCAGCGGGGCGGCGTCGCTCGCACGGCGGGCGGCCTCACCGAGGGCGATGGCGTCCGCGGGGTGTCCTCGACTCGCCGCCTGGAAGGACAGGTCGCCCAGGATGTGGGCACACAGAGGGAGATCATTGACCTGATGCGCGGCCCGAAGCGCCGTGACGAAGTAGCGCTGCGCCAGTCCGTGGTCGGCCGCGTCGAAGGCCATCCAGCCGGCCAGCTGACCGATCTCCGCGAGCGCGCGGATCAGACGGCTCGCGACAGCCGGAGGGTGGCCGCCTTCGCGAATCAGCAGTCCGACAGCCCGGAACTGCGCTCCAACGTAGGGCAGATGACGTGCCCCTCCGTGCTCGTCATCGAGCAACTGGAGCATGGGGAGATGCTGCTCCACTTGGTCCACGAGTGGATCGGTGCCGAGCGACGACGTCATTCGAGGCGTGTACTGGCCGCGTCCCGCGGTGCCGTCGAGGTACTGGGCGACGATCGCGAGGAGTCCCGCGCCCGAGATCGCGAGGAACCGGCGACGGTCGACAAGCCCTCCCATCACCCAGTCCTCCACGATCGCCTCCATGCCCTGCGCGGTCCAAGGCCGCGCGAGATCCGTGTCCGCGGGGACCAGCGCTGACGAGTCGCCCACACGGCCCTGCCACAGTTCGGCCACCGAGACATTCCTACCCAGCTCCTGGGTGAGCACGTAGGCGGCCATCATCGGCAACGGCGAGCGCGGCAGGGAGCCGGCGTCCCTCCAGTGGTACGGCGCCGACTCGGCCACCGTCCCCGCGCCGAAGACCCGGTTGAGCTTGCGAGCGAGCGCCTTCGGGCTCCACCCGAGTTCGTCGAGGCACTCCGCCAGTACGGCGTTGGGCTCGCCTGTCTGCGGTGCCACGTGCGACCACCCTTCGCTCCAGTGGTTCGTCCATCACTTCGCGAGCCCAATGGTGATGCCCCTGGACGGACGATTCACCACCGCCGCATGGAAGTTGACCGAGTTGACCCACTGATCGGGTCCTGCCTGACCGTCCCCCTCCTGTGTTCTTGGATCCCGGCGGAGGCGCCCGTCTTCCGAGCCGACGGAGAAAGAGGTGGGCCTTGAGACAGCACACGAGCACCTCCCCAGGCCGACCGGGCGATGTGCTGGACCGTGACGTCGGACGACCAACCTCCGCCCCCGGACGCGGGCTCGTCGCTGGCGACGGCACGACCACCCTGATCACGGATCTGCCGTACGGACCGGAAGCGGCCGAGGTCGCCCGGGGCGCCGTGACGCTGGCGCTGCGTGGCACTGAGACGGACGTACTTGCTGACGCCCGCCTGATCGGGTCGGAGCTCGCGACGAACGCCTTCGTCTCGGGCAGTCCTCCGTTGGTTCTGTGCGTCGACCGCAGGAGTCTGGCCAGCGGCGGCCTGGAGATCGAGATCACCGTCACCGACGGCGGCTGTTCCCGCCCGGCACCCGCTTCTCCTACCGCTCCCGACGAGCAGGCCGAATCAGGACGGGGACTGGTCATCGTCGATGCCTTGGCCGATGCCTGGTCGCTGACGACTGGCGCCAACGGCTCTCGTGCCTGGTGCCGACTCACCCACAGGCCGTGCCCTTCGTCTGCCGGCGCCTGATGTCCACGCCTGCCCAAACCCGTCCTCCAAGGAGGCACCACACAGTGCGCATCGACCATGCGACTTCCCCACCCTCACTCACGGCTGTGCCGGAGGCCGCTCGCCAGCCCAGGGTCGTCGTCGCTCTCCACGAGGGCTTCTACGGCGCGGAGTCGGGCACCGGCTTCAGCAACCGCGCCTTCCTCACGGCACTGGCCCGGCTCCTGCCGGCAGGCCGCCTCTCAGTGATCACCCCGCACGTGCCCGAGGCCGCGGGAGCGCACGATCAGCGGTGGGCCGGCGAGGTGCGGCAGATGCTGCGGCAGGCCGCAGCCGAGGTCATCACGATCCCGAAGGTCAACGCGCCGCCGGACTCGGTCCGCGGCTCGGTTCAGCTGTGCGACCTGGCGGGCGAGGCGGCCATACGCATCGCCGCGCGGGCGAGCCGGTGCCTCCTCGTCGGCCTCGACATCCCGTTCCTCGGGCTCGCGCCCTACACGTCGCCGACCACGGACCTGCTGCTCGTGCCCCGCTCCACGACCGCGCTGACGCGGCCCAACGATGTCTCCCGCGTCCGCTGGGAGCGAGACGCCCTGCGAGCGGCGACACTCCGAGGTGCGCGCGTCGGGGCTATCTCCTCCCACATGCGAGGCCACCTCGTCGTCAACTACGCCGTCCCTCGGTCAAGCATCGTGAGCATCCCGAACGGACTGATCCGTGAGGAGATGGTCAGGCCGACCACGGCTCTGCCGCTGCCTTTCAAGGCCCGCGCCGGATTCCTTCTCGCCATGGGCCGCGCAGTCCCGACGAAAGGCTTCGAAGACCTCCTGGAGGCGTTGCGCCTGCTGAAGGAACGCGGTGTCCCCGTTCCTCACCTGCTGCTGGCTGCCGTGACCTCGGAGGAACACAAGCACCCCTCCTCGTACCAGCAGGACCTGGCGGTACACATCCGCGCGCACGATCTGGACGCGACTCTGATCACTCGCTTCACCCCCGCGATCCGTGCCTGGCTGCACAGCCCGGCCCTACGCGCGGTCATCGTTCCCTCTCGCGAGGAGCCCTTCGGCCGGATACCCCTGGAGGCGTTCGCAGCCGGTGCGGGCCCGGTGGTCGCAACCACGGCCGGCGGCCTGGCTCAGACCGTCATCGACGGCGAGACCGGCTTCACGGCCGCACCGCAGGACCCCAGATCCCTGGCATCCGCCCTGCACCGGGCCCTGACCGTCCTGCCCCGACAACGCGATCGACTCCGGAGCACCGGGGCGGCCCTGGTGCGCTCCCGCCACGACTACGAGGCCAGCATCGGTTCCGTCATGGACCGCATCGCCCCTTGGGCGCTGGCGCGGTCAGCCACCGTGGAGGGCCGCGCGCGATGAACCAGCCGGTGGTGCTGATCAGCCTGGAGTCCCCGCACTCCTTCTGGCGGCTGTCCTCCGAGCACGAGTGTGCGCTGTCCGCCGCCTTCCCAGGCGTCGAGTTCCGCAGGGCGACCGAGGGGGCCGTGCCGCACCAGCTGGCCGACGCACACGTCTACTTCGGATGGCGATTCGCGCCCTCGTGGCTGTTCGCCGCGCCACATCTGAAGTGGATCGCTTCCCCGGCCGCCGGCACCGACCATCTGCCCGTCGCCGAGGCGCACTCCGTCGGCGTGGCCCTGACCCGCTCGTACGGCTTCCACGGCAGGCCCATGGCCGAGCATGCAATGGGCCTGGTCCTGGGTTTCTCCCGCGGGTTGTTCATCAGCCAGCGCGTCCAGCGGAACCGTGGCTGGTGGAAGGACGACCTGGCCGAGGAGTTCTTCGACCTGGCGGGGGCGACGATGACCATCGTCGGCTGCGGCAGCGTCGGACGCCACCTCGCCCAGGCCGCCCGGGCCTTCGGCATGAACGTCATCGGAGTGCGCCGGACACCACCTGCGGCTTCCGAGGACGGGATCACATGGGTGCACACGACGGCAGTGCACCAGGCGGTATCCGTCGCCGACGTCGTGGTCAATCTGCTGCCCGCGACCCCTGGCACGCACCGCTACTTCGACCACGACCTCTTCTCGGCGTGCAAGCCCCGCTCTCTCTTCCTCAACCTCGGCCGCGCGGCAACCGTCGACCAGTCGGCCCTCCTGGCCTCCCTCGACACCGGCCACCTGCGCGGGGCGGCCCTGGACGTGTTCGATCCGAAACCGCTGCCCGCCCGCCATCCGCTTCGGCTCCACCCCCGGGTCGTACTCACCCCGAAAAGCTCGGTGTTCTGCCGCGCGTACATGGACGAGGCGGTGGCGTTCTTCGCCGACAACCTGCACCGCTACCTCTCGGGCCAGCCCCTCAACGGCCTGGCCGAGGCGCCCGCCACCCGCTCTCCACTCGTAAGAGGCTGACCAATGCCCACCGCAGACCACGACGACCTGGCCGCCGCCTTCGCCGCCGCAGGCCGCAACCACCCCTACCTGGCCTTCACCCTGAACTCGCTGTGCAACCTGGACTGCGTGTTCTGCAAGCCCCGGTGCATGCCGGACTACGGGCACAAGGACCGGCCCCTGACCGCCTCCGACTACGCGGCCATCGCCACCGAGGCCGGGGCCTGGAAGATCAGGAAGGCACACTGCTCCGGCGGTGAACCGACCCTCCGAGCCGACATCCTCGACGTCATCGCGGGCCTCGCCGACGGCCTCGGGCCCGACGCCGCGATCGGCATGACCAGCCACGGCAACCTGCGCCGGGGACTGAGCGTCGAACAGCTCCACGACGCCGGCCTGACCTACCTCAACCTCAGCCTCCACAGCCTCGACCCGGCGCGGTCCGCCACGATCATGGGCGGCGGCGACCCGCGCACCACCCGGAGCACCCTCGACACCGCCCTCTCCCTCGGCCTGCGAGTGAAGATCAACTGTGTTCTCCAGCGCACCTACCTGGACGACGCCTTCGCCGTGGCCGAACTCGCCCGCGACCTGCCCATCGCCGTCCGCCTGATCGAACTCCAGAACATCGGCCCCGCCCAGGCGCTCTTCGACACCGAGTTCATCACCGAGGCAGAGGTCCGCGACCGCCTCCACCAGTGGTTCACCAACGCCGGCGAAGTCCCCCGGGACCAGCTGGGCGTCCGCAGCCCCGGGCAGTACCTCCGCCCCGACGGCTGGGCGGGGTCGATCGGCTTCATCTCCAACTCCAGCTGCGCCACCTGCTCCGACGCCAACCGGATCAAAATCACGCCCACCGGAGTGGCGCGACCCTGCATCCTGCACAACCGCGACATCCCCCTGAAGCCCCACCTCGCCGACGGCACCCTCGGCGACGCCTTCGCCCACCTCTTCCAGGCCATGCTCGACCGCAACACCAACGACGCCTGGCAGGGCTTCCACTACGTCGACTACGACCTGCGCTGGGACCGGATGGAGCGCCCCGAAGGAACTCCGGTCCTACCCCTGCTCCCCGTCCTCCCCACGGGAGCGGCCGGCCCCTCCTGCGCCCGCGCCTCCACCGGGGAGCGGTGATGGTCGTGGTCGACGCGCCGCCTCTCTACCAGGAGCTCGGCGCTCTGTACGATGGCGAGCTGGACGCTCACGGCGTCGGGGCCGTGATGCTCACCCATAAGTGGCAGCCGGCCGACCTGCTGGCTCCGCACTCCGACATCGACGTACGCGTCATCCTGCGCCAGGCGCCTGCGGACTGGGAAGAGTGGAACCACCGCCTAGCCGCCGCACACGCCGCCGCAGTCGACCGGGAAGTCTCCCATCGACGCCTCCTGGAGCACCCGCCCGGCTTCGTGTTCACCGTGACCGAGGCGGACGGGCGGCTCGTGTCCGCGCCCGAACTCGCGACCTGGTCACTGATCAGCGGCAGCGCGCGGGACTTCCAACGCTGGAAGTCCCGGGCCCAGATGGCGCCCTGGTGCGCGGTGGACGAGCGCTTCTATCGGGGAATCCTCCAGGCCCGGATGGGCGGCCGATACCAGCTGGCTGCGGACAGCACGGACAACGTGGTCGAGGGCATCGCCGCGTACCGGCGCCACTGCGTGGCGTGGCACTACCTCGCACCGTGCTGGTTCGCTGCCGCCGCACTCGCGACCCGGACCCGCTGCCCCGGAAAGACGGCGGCCCTCACCCAGTGGCGGCCGGAGGGACTGGACGGATATGCCGAGCTGTTCCTTCGGCACTCGGAGAACCGCTCCGATGTCCGACCACGGAGTCTGCGCCACTTGCTCCGCGCGGCCCATGTCGCCCTGGAGGCGGCCATGCACCGCGTTCCCAGCGGGGACCGCCCAGGGGGCCAAGGCCAAGATCACGCCCGTACCGACTGGGTGATGACGGCCGGCATGCTCCGTGTACGCATCGCCCGCTGGCTGTACTACCTCGATCCACCACCCGGGGTAGCGACCGAGTACTTGATCCGGCGGGAGGCGAAGGAACTCCACTCCGCCACGCAAACGCTGACCGCGCTCGCGGCAGACGAGGCGACTGCGGCCCAGCAGCTGGCCGCCCGGATGGCGGCGCTGATCCCCACTGGACCGACCACCGCCGACACCCTGCGCGCGGCCCTCGCGCGCTGGCACCAGCAGAAGTCCACCGTCCAGGACTTCCTCAGCCTCACCCCCGACGACGTCCACCTCTGACCCAAGGAGTCTCGCCAATGACCCCGCGTGCGCCGGTGCCCCGCACCCTCAAAACGGCCAAGGTCAAGATCACCACGAAGTGCAACCGGCACTGCGACTTCTGCATCTTCGCCGACGGCGCCCAGGGCGAGAACATGCCCCTGGACCTGTTCTCCACCATTCTGACCCGACTGGAGACCATCCCCTTCCAACAGCTGCACATCAACGGCGGCGAACCCACCGTGCACCGGGACTTCCCGGCGCTCAGCGACGCCGCCCGCACGCGACTGCCGGACAAAGTCATGGTCCTGGGCACGAACGCCATCACCCTGGCCCGCAACCAGCCGATCATGGAAGCGACCCTCCGCTCCTACGACCAGATCCTCATCGGCTGCGACGACGAACACGGGAACTACGACGAGGTGCACGCCGTCGTCCCCCGCCTCCGCGAAGCCGGCAAGACCGTGGTCGTCAACAGCGTCCTGGAAGGCATCAGTTCCACGCGGCTCACGCAGCTCGGGACGCTGTGCGAGAAGTACGGCGCCATCCATGTCACCAACCACGTGCACCACGTCGACGTCGGCCAGCCCGCGAACGCGCTGCGCGGCCTCTGCGACCGCTACCTCGACCAGCACCTGATGATCGAGATGGACGGATCCTGCTACCGCTGCTTCAACGCCATGGCGAAGGACGACAGCGAGTTCAGCATCTGGGACGAGGACTTCGCGGCCAAGGTGTTCGCGCCCCGGAGGCACCACTTCCGGTTCTGCCTGCGCTGCCACGAGTACACCGACTCCGGCGCCGCACTCGTCCCCGCCCTCACCGTCTGATCGGGAGGTACACCACCATGCCCGCAGTCCTCGGACTGAACTTCCACCACGACACGGCCGCCGCGTTAGTCGTCGACGGCCGCATCTACGCGGCCGAAGAGGAGCGCTGGAGCGGCGTCAAGCACAACCACCCCACCCGCAAGGGCACACTCACCACCCCTACCCGCGCACTCCAGTGGTGCCTGGAGGCCGCCGGCATCGAACCGAAGGACGTGGACGCCGTCTGGGCGGCCTCCATGCGTCCCAACCCCGCAGCCGGCTGGTGGCTGGCCGAGGAGCGGGAGGAACTCGCCGCCCTCCTGCCCGCCCCGCTCGGCGAAAACCTCCGCCTCCTCTCCCACCACACGGCCCACGTTCTCTCCGGCTACCTGCTCTCCGGGCACGAGCACGCCGCGGGCCTCGTCATCGACGCCGGCGGCTCCTCCCTGGGATCCGACTTCGGCCCTGGCCGGGAGCGCATCACGGGGTACGACCTGTGGCCTGATCGCATCGACCGCCTCCACCAAGGCATGCCGACCGTCGTGCCGGGCCCGGTCGGGCCTCGGCGCGTCCACTCCTCCCTCGGGCACTTCTACCGGAACCTCGCCCGGCGGGTGATCCCACCCGACGACGAGCCCGAGGGCAGCATGATGGCGCTCGCCGCTTTCGGCGATCCCCAGCGCTACGGCGCACACGTCCGCGAACTGGTCCGGCTCGGAGACGAGGGCGAGGTCCGCATCGATCATCCGTGGGGTTCGGCGGACAGCAGCACACCGCTGCTGCTCGATGGCCGGGCCTGGACCGCCGACAACGTCGCGGAACAGCCGGAACACAAGCGTGCCGACCTGGCCGCCGCCGTCCAGGAGATCTTCGCCGAATCGGTCGTCCACATCGCCCGCCACCTGCAACGACTCACCCGGGCCTCAACGTTGGTGTTCTCCGGCGGATGCGCCCTGAACTCCCACCTCAACGGCCAGCTGGCCGCCGACAGCGGCTTCGACACCCTCTTCGTCGCACCCGCCCCGCACGACGCCGGCACAGCCGTTGGTGCCGCGCTCTACGGCTGGCACTACCAGCTCGGGCAGGAGCGCCTGCCGGCGCCGACCGACGCGGCCTGGGGCCCGAACCCGGGCGCGCTGCCAACGATAACGGTGCCGCCCGGCTATCACGCCTTGCCCCACCTCGGGCTCGGACTGCCGGCCACAGTGGCGGCACTGCTCGCCGAGCACCGCATCGTCGGCTGGGTGCAGGGGCAGCTCGAATTCGGGCCGCGTGCCCTCGGCCATCGCTCGATCCTCGCCCACCCCGGTCACGCCGCCACGAGGGACCGACTCAACGCGATCAAGAAGCGAGCCGCGTACCGCCCGTTCGCGCCGGCCGTCCTCGCCGAGCACGCCACGGAATGGTTCATGTCGGCGGGCGACCCGTTCATGAACCGTGTCGCCACCGTCCGACGGTGCCGAGCCGACCGAGTCGCGGCGGTCACCCACCACGACCGCACCGCCCGCGTCCAGTCCGTCGCCGCCGACCACCAGGGCCTGCGCGATCTCCTTGAGCAGTTCCGCGACCTCACTGGACTGCCGCTGCTGCTGAACACATCCTTCAACCGCAAAGGCGCCCCGATCCTGCGGACCGCTGAGCAGGCCGTGGCGGCGACGGTGGAGCTGCGCCTTGACGCCCTCGCCGTCGGGGACACCCTGCTGCTCGCCGACCACGTCCCCGATCCCCGTGCCGCGTCCCTTCGTACGAGGTGAGGCGGATGGATCCCATCGATCTCGACCACGTCCTGACCGTGCTCGGTGCCGCGGCGTGGAGCCTGAACGAGCAGTCCCGCGCCCGCGTGGCCGCCGGCCTCGCTCTCACGGTCTACGACGGCCACACCCGCGACCAGGGCACGCCTTACCTGAAGCACCCGCTGGCGGTCGTCAGGCTTCTGCGAACGGAGATCGGCATCCGGCGCCCCGAAACCCTCCTCCTCGCTCTCCTCCATGACGCCTTGGAGGTGTCCCCTGAGTCGGAGGCACTGCTCGTCCATCACCTCGGCGGCCCGTTCACCGCTCGCCTGCGTGCCATGACGGCCGACCACCGCCTCGAACAGCGCACGAAGTCCGTCGGCGACGAGACCCGCTGGCGCGCGAAGCAGGCCGCGCTCCCGCCCGAGGAGCTCCTCGTCCGGCTCGCCGACCGCCTGCACAACCTGCGCGACCTCGCCGCGTCCCCGAACCTCGACCGACGCCGACGGTTTCTCCAGACCCTGGGCGATTTCCACCTCCCCCTCGCCGACGCCGCCCGCGACCTCGGCCCCCATCTGGAGACCATGCACGCGCGCCTGCACGCCGAGTACGTCCACCACATACAGGAGGTACGTCCGTGAAACGGGTCGTCTACTCGATGGAGCCGGTCGGCCGGACCGGCGGCCGGGTCTACCTACGGATGCTCCACGAGGTGACGGCCGACGACGTGGAATGGCGCACGGTCCCGGACCACAAGCGGACCTACCGGGTCCGCCGCTGGCGAAAGCTCCGCCACCTCGCCCGCCTGGCACCTTCCATACGGGCGCTGCACGGCACCACCGGCACCTTCGTGTGGGACGACCTCAGCCTGCTGCTGTTCACGCCCGAGATGCGCGCCCGCACGGTGTTCCTCCTGCACCACTACGAGCCGCTCCAACATGACTCCGCCCCCATCGAGGCCATGCTCTGGGAGCGGCTGTTCCGCGTTCTGCCGCAGTGCGCCGCCGTCGTGTGCGTCGCCCCGTACTGGGCCGACCAGCTTCGCGCCCGAGGCGTCCGCAACGTACGGGTGATCTACAACGCCTTCGACATGGCCGAAGTAGAGCAGGCACGCGGTTACGACCGGGCCGAGTGCCGCGCCGAGTTCGGCCTACAACCCGACGTGATCGGCGTCTACGCGGGCAAGGCCGTGCACTGGAAGGGGGCCGAGGAGGTCTCCGCAGCACTGGCCGGCGTTCCCGGACTGCGGGTGATCACCAGCGGCAGCAACACCATCGGCCTCGACAGCGCGCACTACGACGTCGAACGCGAGCGGTACCTGCGTCTGCTGCGCGCCTGTGACGTCGGTGTCTTCCTTCCACGGATGCGGGAGGGCTGGAGCCGTTGCGCCGCCGAGGCTTTACTCCTCGGCCTGCCCTGCCTCATCCGTCCGGTGGCCGGCCTGGGCGACCTCGCCGCACTGGCCGGCCAGCCGGCCCCGGACCTCCGCCGTCTCCCGGCACAGGTCCGGGAGCGTGCGGCGGCACGCCACACCGAGGCCAAGGCGGGGTACGAGGCCCTGGCCCGGTTCGATCTGAACTACTTCGGCGACGCCTGGGGCAACCTCCTGACGCAGGTCGCCTGACCAGCGGCTAAGCCTGCGCGACCAGCTTCTTGCTGGCAGCTTCCAGACGGGCCAGCACGCGGGCCCGGCCGAGCAGCTCCATGGACTCGAACAGCGGGAGTCCGATCGTCCGGCCGGTGACCGCGACCCGGATGGGCGCCTGGGCCTTGCCCAGCTTCAGCCCGTGCTTCTCCCCGACGGCGAGCAGGACGGCCTTCAGGTCGTCCGCCTTCCAGTCCGCGACGTCGGCCAGCTCGGCGCGGGCGTCCGACAGGATGTCGCCGGCGCCTGCCTTCATCGCCTTGTTCCACGACGCCTCGTCCTCGACCGGCTCGTCGAGGAACAGGAAGTCCACATAGCTGGTGATCTCGGAAAGCAGCGCCAGCCGGGTCTGGGCCAGGGAAGCCGCCGCCTCGAAGACGTCCTTGTCGAACGCCTCCGGCCGCCACGGCGCGTACGGGGCGACGAGCCACGGCGCGCAGGCGGCGGCGAACTGCTCCGGCGACAGGGCGCGGATGTACTCGCCGTTGAACGCCGTCAGCTTCTTCACGTCGAAGAAGGCTGGCGCGGTGTTGACGTCCTCGATCCGGAAGAGCTGCTCCAGCTCCTCGTACGGCCTGATCTCCCGGTCGTCACCCGGGCCCCAGCCGAGAAGCATGAGGTAGTTCACCATCGCCTCGGGCAGGAAGCCCTCGGCGAGGTAGTCCTCCAGCGCCACCTTGTCCCGGCGCTTCGACAGCTTCTGCCGCTTCTCGTTCACGATCACAGGCAGGTGCGCCCACACGGGCGGCTTGGCACCGAGCGCCTCCCACAGGAGCTGCTGCTTCGGGGTGTTCGACAGGTGCTCCTCGCCTCGGATGACCTGCGTGATTCCCTCGTCCAGGTCGTCCACGACGTTGGCGATCAGAAAGACCGGGGACCCGTCACCACGGGCGATCACGAAGTCCTCGATCGCGCTGTTCGGGAACGCCGGCTCCCCGCGGACCAGGTCGACCACGACGGTCTCCCCCTCGTCCGGCGTCCGGAACCGCAGCGCCCGCCCCTCCTCGAAGGCCAGCCCCCGGTCCCGGCAGAACCCGTCGTACCCGAGGTGCTCCGACCCCGTGCGCTCCTTCAGCCGCTCCCGGGTGCAGTCGCAGTAGTACGCCCGGCCGGCCGCGAAGAGCTGCTGAGCCGCTTCCCGGTGCCGCTCGGCATTGTGCGACTGGAAGTACGGCCCCTCGAAAGCCGCATCCTCGCCATGGATACCGATCGCCGCGAGCGCGCTGATGATGCCCTCGGTCCACTCCGGCTTGTTCCGGGCCGCGTCGGTGTCCTCGATCCGCAGCACGAACCTGCCGCCGGACTGTCGCGCCACCGCCCAGTTGTAGAGAGCGGACCGTGCACCACCGACATGGAACATGCCGGTCGGGGACGGGGCGAAACGAACGCGAACCGGGGCAGTAGACATGCGCTCCAGGGTACCGACGCCGGACCTACGCCTCGGACCACTCTCCGCGCCGCCGCGCCAACGTTTTTCGGCCGTACTGCACCGCGAAAGCTCGGCTGGCCTGGTGTTGCCTCCGCCGCCGCGCGATGAGGCTGTGGGCGTGCGAAAAGCGGGGAGTGGGACGCACGATGAACTCAGGGCCCGCGTCACCCTTTGGGAGGAGTTCCGGACGACCGCAACGGGGTTTGCCACTCTTTGCGACAATGATGTTACTTGACGTGTTGGCGGTAGGGGGTTTCCGTGCCTGCGTTGAGCGTGGACGAAGTCGGCCCAGAGCGCGGCGCGGCCGTGTGGGAGGACGACTACATCCTGCTCGCGTTGCTCTCTCACGGCCTCGTCGAGATGAAGCGGCGGCTGGCGAGCCTCGGAGAGCCACGTCATTCCTTGTCCCGGGCGGAGAGGCGGGACACCGGTCTGCCAGGAGCTTGGCAGGAGGCGGTCACTCGTCTGTGGTGGCGGTTCTTCTGGGCAGGGCTTGAGCCACCGCGCAACGACTACGCAGTGCTAGAGCTGTGCCGGGTACCGCTGGGCCGGTGGCCGCTGCGGATGACTCTCTCGTCGGCCGACGCCGACGTGTGTCTGCTGGATGACGACGAGCCGAGCGAGTTCGCCGAGGAGGCTGTGCGGGGCGCCTGGGGTGATCCAGAGGCTCACATCGCCGAGCAGCGCGTGCACCAAGCGCTACTGCTCGTGGCGGAGGCCAATGCCCGCGAAGGACGCGACACCTGGCGGATCTACGTGCGAATGCGCCGCCTGGTGATCGAGCGGCCGGTGATCAGCGACCTGGAGGTACGGGCGCTGCAGCAGGAACTACCGGCAGGGCCGACGGCCGGCGAACCGTATGTGATGGACTTCGTGCGCACAGCATATGAGCGGCGGCCGGCCGAGAACGGCGTGACGCTGACCGTGTGCGCGCAGTGCGGCATTCCATTGCCCCCTGGCGGGGGGAGCCGGAGCCACAGCTGCGGCACACCGAACTGTGACACCAGCCCCAAGATCCTGCATCTGCCCACGCTGGGCTTCCATTGGGTGCTCCACCGCGGTGCCCGTCGGTTCGTCCATGACCCCGGCGTGTTCGAACTGCGCGTCTACGAGAAGGTACGCGCGCTGGGGCTGGAGCCGGAGTTGTGGCTGGGCACGGACCAGCCCGACGCGCTGGATGTGTCCTTTCGCGTCCCACGAGGGAAGCGAAGCGAGCTGTGGGGCACCGACGAGAAGGACTGGGCCAGCCCGGTTCTTCTGGCCAGGTCGTTCAAGTGGCCCATCGAGCCCGAATGTGATCGGCGGTTTCTCGTGGTGCCGGAGCACCGCGCCCAGGTCCCCGGCTACCTGACGGACCTGCGCACGGAGCTCGCCGGCCGCACGGATCCAGCACGCCCCTTCAAGGTGGTCACCGAGAAGCAGCTGCTGACGGAGATCAGGCGCGCACTGGCTCGGCAAGGCGGTGGCTCATGCGCGAGGTGACGGGTTGGTACGAAGACCTGTCGAAAGCCGAGGGCATCTCGCAGGACGCCGTCCGGCCGCTGCAGAAACGCGAGTTCTTCGACGTCGAGCTCGCTCTGACCTTCATGGCGGATCACTTCCCCGACGAGCCAGTGGACTGTCTGTGGTCGATGCTGTCCCACTACATCGTCCCGCGCCCCGGCGACCCCGTGATGGCCGGCCGGCTGCACCGCCTGGGCTTGCTGCTGGGACGGTACCGGTCGGGGAGCCGCTGGCTGCGAAGCCTCGGGGAGTACGACAAGCTGTCGGAACGGCTGCGTGCCTTCCGGAGGCTGCCGATACGCGGCCAGAGCGAAGACGGAGAGGCGGCAGCGGTCCGGTACCGGATGCGGGATCCCGCGGCGCTCGCCACCCGCTTCGAGCTATACAGAGCGGTGCTCGACCGGCCTGTGCCCTACGCGCCTCCGCGAGTCACCCGGGCTGCAGAGCCCGGGGAGGTGTACCGGTTCACGAACTCCTTCACGGGCTCCGATGAAGTGGTCGCCATCCCGAAGTTCGAGATCCCGGTAGAGCTTCGCTCGCTGCCTCTGCTCACCGCACGACGGCGACGCCCGGTGCGCCTGACGCCGAGGATGCTGCGTCAAGCGGCACAGAGGATGGATCGCGTGCTGGCGAACCGGCTGGACATCCCTGAACGCAACTTCGCGGGTCGGTTGCGGAAGGTCGCCTTCCAGCCGTGGTCGCCTGAGATGTCGAGGTTCCGCACCAAGCCCACCGGCTGCAGCGTGCGCGGTTTGGTGCACGGTATCGGCCTGCCGAACAGCGGCAAGACGAGCTACGCGCTGATCGGTACGTACGCCGCGGTCAGGCGGGGGCACACCGTGGTCCTCGTACTGCCATCGGTGAGCGACTGTCTGCAGAAGACGGCCCTCTTCCGGGCCCTCGGCGTCAAGGCCGTTCCGATCTTCGGAGCGGGAAGCCGCTTCACGCACGCGTCGGGATACTGGCGCGGGGTGCTCGCCGACCACGCGCCTGCCTTCCCGAGTGTCGTCGATGTCGCCGCGGACTACGTGTCGTGCAACTGTCTCCTGGAGCCGTTCCGCGACGCGCCGGGTGGCAAGCGCCCGCCGCTACCGGTCAAGGATTTCCCCTGCCGGGAGAAGCTGCTCGACGCGGAGGACAAGCAGTACAACTGCCCACTGCTGGCTATCTGTCCGGTCCACCGGGCCGAGCAGGAAATGGCTGGCGCGGACGTGTGGCTGACGACCCCGCAGGCGCTGCTGGTCAGCTGGGCCCAACCCGTCCACGCGCGTCTGCGCTGGCTGGAGGCGGTGCAGCACTGGGCCGACCTTTTGATCGTGGACGAGGCGGACAAGGTCCAGCAGACCCTGGATGACGAGTTCCTACAGAGCCAGGTGCTGGTGGCACAGGGCGGGAGCTGGTGGGACCAGGAGGTCATCACGGCTCAGAACAGTCTACGCGCGACCGGCCGCCGACCCCTGGAAGACCGCCGCGCGATGGAGTACTACCGGTTCAAGGGCAAGGCGGACGACGAGGTCAATCTGCTGTACAACACCCTGCTGGAGCCCGACAAGGGCGGCGGCAGCGCCCGACTGCGCAAACACCTGCACGAGACCTACTTCTCCGGCCACTCCCTCTTCAACGACCTCGCGCGGCTGCTCCACGGCCTCAGCCCCAACGGCGAAGGACCGCAGGCGCAGGAAGAGAAGGCGCTGGACTATTACCGGAAGAACTTCGAGACGTTCGTCTTCCACACCTTTGACCCGGTGACGGGTCCTCTCCAGGCCATCATCCCCGACCTGGAGAACCCGGCGCTCTCGGACGAAGAGCTGCGCAAGCGCGTCGATGCCTGGCTGATCGAGCACGCGAGGGCGGCGGGCGGCCCCGAAGCGGAGAGCAAGCTGGGAAGAAACCTGCCGTTCGCGCGCCACCTGCTGCGCGCCGCCTATCACACCTCGCTTCTGGGAAGCTCGTATCTCAGGATGGCGACCATCCGCCCAGCGGTGGAGCCGTTGCTGGGGCTTTCGCGGGACGAGGAGTTCTGGAGCAGCCGGCCGCCGAGCGACTACGACGCCTTCGTGCCCGAGGCCCTGCAAGGCAACATGCTCGCCTTCCAGTGGCTGGACAACCGGGTCGGCAGCGGCGACCTGCGTATCTTCTGGGTCCGCGGTGTGGGCCGTTGGCTGCTACACCACATGCACGACCTGCTGGCCGCCGAAGGCATCGAGGGACCCAACGTTCTCCTGCTCTCGGCGACGAGCTGGGCGGGAGACTCGGCCACCTACCACGTCGACGTTCCCGTCGACTTCCTGCTGCGTGAGCCCGACGAGGACCGCGAGGCGATCGCACGCAGCCACTTCTACTTCCGCCCCGCCCGGACCCCGGACGGACGGCTGGTCTCACCCTCGGGACGCCTCGGCGACGAGCGTCAGGAAGCCGTACGAGGCGTCGCAGCCTCCGTCGCCCCGCCCGGCGGCCGGGAAGGACTGCTCGGCAGCGTGCTGGAACGGCTACCCCAGCAACGCCGTAAGGCCCTGCTGGTCGCTCAGAGCGGCAACGACGCGCGCACCACGGCCGAGTACCTGGTGCGCGGCACCGCCTTCACCGCCCAGCACGTCGTGAAGGACGCGGAGACGCCGGGACCACACGGCATCCAGCGTCGTGACGTCCACCGCTTCGGACTGAGCGAGCACGACGTCCTCACGGCCGCCCAGCTGTCGATCGAACGCGCCGTCAACGTGCTCAACGCCGACGGTGTGGCCGCCTTCGGCGCCGAGTTCTTCCTCAGCCGGCAGCATCCGCCACCCGACGAGCTGGACTTGGCCATGGGCCTGTCCAACCGCTCCTCAATGGCCCAGCTACTCCATCCCGCCCTCGCGCCCGCGTCGATCGCCCGAGCAGCCGCGGAACTGCGCAAAGAGAGCCGCATGGACTGGCACCTCCTTGTGGGCCGGCCGGTGGTCTTCCGCCGCCTGCGCGGCCGGGCCCATCGCGCGTTCGTGTGGAACTCGATCACCTCGATGTGGCAGACGATCTGCCGGTGCATCCGCGGTGGCCAACCGGTCGAGGTGTACTTCTGTGATCCCGCCTTCGCGCCGCGACACGCGCGCCACGACACCGCTGCGGATACCGCGAACACGAGCATCCTCGTTGCCATGGAACGCGCCCTGCGCGACAAGATCCGGCCCAGCGAGCCGGTCGACGAACGTGATCGCGCTGCCGCCGAGGTGCTCTACGAGCTGATGCTGCAGTGCCTGGAGAACATGGACTGGGAACAGTGACCGTCACGACGAAGCCGCAACCCTACCCCCGCATCGCCTGCATGACCTGCACCATCGAGCAGGGCACGCTGCCACCACGACGGCTGGACACGCTGCGCTTTCCCTCCCGCTGGCTGCGGCTGCTACGAAGCCAGTACCGCCCGCGCCACACGCGGGACGACCTGCCAGTCCGCGCTCTCGCCGACCTCCTGCGCGCCGTTGACCGCAACATCGTGGACGTGGCCAACTGGGGGCTGGACGACCAGGACAAGTACTGGATCGCCTCCACCGAGGCCGTACCCACGGTCGTCGTCCACACTGTCGTCGCGACCTGGGCCGGTGTCTTCGTCACCGCCGACCGTCCGCACATCGACTGGTACCAGCTCCTGGACCCCGACGACCTCGAACGCACCCGCGACACGGAGGACGTCCCCGTCACCGCCTGGACGGTCGCGCCCAACGGAACAGCGGCACCCACGCGCGGCTTCTTCCAAGTTCTGCCGGGCATGCTCGCGGCGCACCTCGCCGAGGCCGGCCTGCCCCTGCTGCACCCCGAGTCGTCCCCGCGGCACCTGGTGCTCGGCCCCACGCTCGACGGCCCCCGAGAGGCTGTGGAGTGGCCACCGCGGTGGATGCCCGACCGCAACGGTGACGCCCCCTGGTCGCTCGGCGTACGGATCGGCGCCCAAACCGCCTGGCAGGAGTCCGAGCCGCGCATCCATATCGATCTCGTCCTGCACCGCTGGCTCCACCTGCCGCTCAGCTACTCCCCCAACTTGAACCTGCACGCCTGGCTGCTGAGCCCCGGGGGCATCCTTCGTCCCAGCGAGCGCCCCACCTTCCTGCGCGTCCCTGGCACCTGGCGCGGCCGCTGGACGTGGTCCAACGGCCTCGAACAACTCCTCACCCGCCTGGGCCAGCTCCCGCACCCCGCACTCCCTGACGTCCTCGGCGACCCGCTCCGGTACCTGCCCCACGACAGCGAGCCGAACAGCGCTTCTAGCGAGCCGAACAGCGCTTCTGACGGTGAAGGCGATCGGTTGCCCTACGCTGCCATCCAGTATCAGAGCGGCATGCGGATGCTCCGCGCTGAAACCCCGCCACCTCCTGACGGCCGCCGGCAGAACGCCAAGACGTGTGATCACCCCGTGAACCCGGGCTTCATGCCAATCAACCACCACCAGCTCTTCGAGGCCGTCACCAACGCGCTCGCTCCCGTTGGCGTGACCCCCACCCAGACCTACTCACGTCGGCGGCCACGTGGCCGGAGCACCAGTCCGCGCCTTGCCCCGGAAGGGCGCCGCTACCAGCTGGAGTTCTGGAACCAGACGGACACTACCCGCCGAATGCTGCTCAATGCCCTCCAGGACAACAAACACGGCCTCGCGCTGACCCCAGCACCAACAGCCGAAGGCCCCACTCGGTCCTTCAACGACGGATCACTGGCCCTGTCGGTCAGCTTCCACGACATCGGCGAACTGGCCGCCGCTCTGCGCCTGCCCGACGGGCAGGAAAGCAAAGCCGCCCGGACGGCCATCGCGGCTCAACAGCGCCTTGAGAAGATCCGGACCCGCCTCGCGGCCCTGCCACACCGCGATACGCCAAGCGCTCCTCCCTGCACAGGGCATACGGCGGCCCTCATCGAACTTGACGGTCCCCGGGCGTTCACCGGCAAGGACATCGCCGACCCGAAGACCACCTTGCGAAAGGGCTTCGCTCACGGCGACCGTGTCACCCAGTTCCTCCGGCCTGTCACCGCCACGAACACCGCGGCCAGCGAGGAGATCAACGACGAGGAGCTCCTCGACGCGGATGACGTGGTCAACGCCGCCCAGGCCGCGGACGACGACTTGGACCTCGACATCCAGCTCCCACCGGAGGAGACCGAGGAGACACCCGCCGACCGCGACCTGCCCCGAGCTGCCAACGCCATCCGGGACGCCCTGCGCCAACTGGGCCACGTCCCGGCGCCGCACACCTCCCCAGCCGGCGTACCGATCGAGGTCTGGGCACTGTGGTACGAACCCGTCCGCGGGGGCGCCATCCCCATCCTGCTCCGCCACCGCCCTGACGGCACTCTCACCACCCTCCTTCCCGGCATGCCCCCCATGCCCTACAGCGCCCTGCACCTGTCACTCGCCACCGGCCGTGGACGGCTTCCCAGAGGCAAGGGAGCCGACAGCGAGTACACCGACTTCCTGCGCCGAGCCCTGATCCTCGACGACCCCACACCTAGGCTCCTGCTCGTCGGCGGCCGGAACCTGCGAAGCCGCGGCTGGGCCTGGCTCCAGACCCAGCACATGCGGCGCGACGTCCTAGTCCTGCCCGGCGCGGACCCCCGCGAGAGCGCAGACCTGACCGTGGAGGACATGGCGGTGCAGCAGCCACTGGCCCGACTCGGCGTACGCCTGCCCAGCAAGTGCCCGGGCCTCCGGATCGCCCGCGTCATCCCCCGAGACAGCGCTCGCGAAGTACCGCACGTCTTCGCCCAGGACGACGACCGCCCCTACGGAATCACCTCGGGGCTCTTCGAGATCCACGAGCGGCTCTACTACGCCCTGGCGCCCAAACCAGTCCAGGCCAAGGCACCCATCGGTCTCGACAAGTTCGACCCCGCCCAACCCCGCGCCGCCGCCAAACGAGCCTGGAACCCCGGAGCCCTCGAAATCGCCCTGCCCTTCCTTCAACCAGAAGACACCGACGCGGCTGCCTGGGCTCTGTACGTCCACTCGCTGCGCACCGCCCACCTGCACACCACCGTCCCGACCCGCCTCCCGGCCCAGCTGCACCTCGCCGACCTCGCCGGCCGATACATTGCCGAGCGGTGAGCGATTCGCTGCGTGACTTTAGAGCTTGGCAAGGTGTCGGAAGTCAGTCCTCGGAGGCGTCGGATGTCGCCATCTCAGTCGTCGTGATCTCCACGTTGTCGGCGTGAACCCATTCGATGCCGCTGATGTCAACCCCGAAACGCTCATTTTCTTCCACAAAGGCGTTTTCCCGAAATACGAGAATAGGGTCTCCGCCCTCATCAGGCTGCCGCCAGATGGTCTTAACTGGCCGATTCCTCAACTCCGTCAACGCCAGCTCACGCTGATCTCCTTCTTCTTGGAAAGAGATATCAATCGCATCCGCGATGAGCTGATCCATTTCGGGACGACTATACCTGCGATTGCACAGAAGCGCTGCGGCACGCTTGCGGCCTGGGTGGATGGAATCCCAGACAGAACGACCGTTCTTACGCCCTCCCCCGGGATGATTGGAACCGAAGCCAGTCATCAAACTATTCCACAGAACTGGCCTATATGTGCGCAACAGAGCCCGCTCGCCCAAGATGACCCATACATCATCAAGGACGAGATACCTGACGTCAAAGTCAGAGGCGCTGAGATTTTCCGCCTCGTTGATACTTTTGCGGTGGTTGGTTATGCGCTTGTATAGCTTCGGTTCTGACTCGTTCGGAGGCTCTCCGTAACTACTGCTCCCGGCCTGGGCCCTACCCACGTAGATGGGAACATCGGCGTCTCTCAAGCGCTCGTAGATCTTGAGGTCGCCGGTGTAATAGAGCGCGTATAGCCCTGCCCCGGGGAACGGCTTGACCGAGTCCAAGGAGACTCTTGGCCGTCCGTCCATTTCCTCCCGGAGGTTCCGGCTGAGGAGATCGATGTCCAGAGGGTTGAAGTGCGTGGGTGTCTTGTCGTCGGGGCTAGGTGCCATGCGCGGGATGATACTCACCCGCGGTGGACAGGCCGGCCTCGCATCGTGGCCTCCCCAGCCGAGAGCGGACCGGGGGGCGTCGTCCACGTGACGAAGCCACCTCCACGTCCGCCTGAGGACTCAGGCGGCTGGACCAGGCGCACCTCGCACAATCCCGGCTACGCGAGCAGCAGCTTGCACTGGGTCCTCGTGCTCCCACACACGCACGACCGTCCACCCAGCCTCTCGCAGCAGCCGGTCCGTCTCCGCGTCCCTGGCCCGGTTACCCTCGATCTTCGCGCTCCAGAATCCGGCGTTCACGGTCGCGGGACGCAAGTGCTGCGGGCAGCCGTGCCAGTAACAGCCATCAACGAATACCGCGACTTTCGCCTTAGAAAAGACGATATCGGCCGTACGCCGCAGATCGGGTAGGGGCCGGGTCGCGACGCGGTAGCGAAGACCTTGTTGGTGGAGCAATGACCGTAGCCGCAGCTCAGGTTTAGTGTCCTTGTTCCGATTACCTCGCATTGAGGCCCGAACCGCAGACGAAGAAGCCCACGATCCCTCTGCGACCGGTTCCTCAGTAAGCAATCCCTTTTCCCGGGCCATCCTCCAGCCCTCGGCGAGGTTTTCGGCGCGGGTTTCGTGCTCGACTTGTCCGAGGTAGCGGGCTGGCGACTTCCCACTGTCAGACCAACGCAGGTACGCGCGAATACGTCGAGTACCCGGAAGGACCTTCAACTCCACAGAGGCCCGAGCAACTCGGCCCTGGCCGAGGTCTACCAATCGTCGATGGCGTCCGCCGGCGGCCCGGTCCTGTTCCGCCGCGACAGCCGTCCGGCTTCTGCTTGGGCGCCCTTTCCAAGCCCGGTCGGAGGGTAGAGCTTGGTTCCAGCCACTCTGCGCCCTTTTTGTGGGCCCAGTCACTTTTTACGCTCCTCCGCTTCATCCAACACAGAGGCTACAGCTCTCGCGAAGACTTCCCCAAGGGCAACGGGTACGGCATTGCCCAGTTGGCGCATCTTTTCCCCGCGGGGACCTTTCAGGATCCAGGAGTCGGGAAATGTCATGACTCGCGCCGTCTCCCGCACAGTCATGTACCGGTGCTTATACCTGACTCCGTCGGGGGCATCCCTGTCGGCGACCAACTCATCCAGGAGCATCACCGACTCACCACCCGGAACACCATGCACGCCAGCCTTTACGGTCTTCGCGGGGCGGTCGAGTTCGTTGGGCGTATGCCCATCGTAGATGCGAGCTCCGGGCCATCCGATGTGTTCCGTGAAGCCGCCAAGAAGGTGCTCGGTCCGATCCAACCACTCGTCAGGGACCTCAGGCAGAGGCTTGTTGTCGCCGATGCCCGCGATCGCGTCTCGCAGAGTGTGCCAGGGCCGCAGACCGTCGCCCATGGGCAGGGTCGCCGGGAGACGGGCCATGACCCGCTCTCGCACATGGTCAGGAACATCCGAATGCCGTTCCCAATAACCGCCGTCCGCCATGGACCGCATCAGGGCAGTCTCCGAGTGCGTCGGCTGAACGAGTCGCCTGAACAGTGCCAGGTCGACCTTCAGGTCCCGACGGAAGGCGACGATGATCACGCGGTTGCGGATCTGGGGAACCCCATAGTCCGCAGCATTGACCGGCATCATCACGATGTCGTAGCGCTCCGTCGGGTCATCAGGCTCCCGCTTGAGTCGTTCCAGCAGGTAAGCGTCGTGCTGCTGCCAGGTAGCCCCTTTTGCCCGCTCCTCGAAGGGGAGCTCCAACTCCCGCATAATATAGTCGAAATAGGGCTTAAAGGACGGCCTGAGCAAACCTCGCACGTTCTCGCAGATGACCGCCTTCGGGCGGATCTGGCGCACAGCCCTGAACATCTGCGGGAACATGTTCCGCTTGTCCTCGTCGCCCTTGGCGACACCACCGAGGCTGAACGGCTGACAGGGCGGCCCTCCAGCGAGCACGTCGACCCGGCCCGCCAGATACCTCATGTCCAGCTCTTGGACGTCCCCCGCGACAAGAGGGACCCTCTCCCCGGGGCCAGGCACAGCCGGCCTCTCACTGGCGGGCACCCGCACGGCAACGTTCGCCTCCAGGGTCTCGCACGCCCGCTTGGCGAACTCGTTGAAGAGCAGCGGACGGAAGCCCGCGCGGTGAACGGCCATGGCCAGACCGCCAGCGCCAGCGAACAGCTCAACGCCCGTGCGATCCCTCTTAGATCCTTCTTGCAGCTCAGCCATTCCAAAAGCATACCGCGGAGTTAGCGATCATCAAGCCATATCAGGGAGGAGGTTTCCTGTCATGGCAGGGGCACCGATAGGGTCTGCGGGGGATCAGGTCGACCAAGGGGAGCGGGACGGATGGCGCCGGTGGTGAGCCCCGACGATGGCACGCAGTACCACAAGGACTTCACTCTCAGCATCACGAAGGCGCTCGGTGACCAGCTGGCAGCGGCTCTGGACGGGCTAGACAGGGCCCCCCTGACGGACCGGAGCATCGCGGCCCTCAAGGAAAAGCCCGGCGTCTACCAGCTCTACTTGAACGGCAGCTTCGTCTACGTCGGCAAGGCTGATAGGTCGTTGCCCGCGCGGCTCCGCAACCATAAGCGCAAGATCTCGGGGCGTCGGAGGATTTCGCTCGACGAGATGGCCTTCTCCTGTCTCTACGTGGCCGAAGACTTCTCGGCACTCGCCCCCGAACAGCTCCTGATCAGCCACCACAAGGGCATGGGAGACATTCCCTGGAACAACAACGGGTTCGGCAATAAGGACCCCGGGCGCCAGCGGGACAGCACCGTACTAAAGCGGAATCACTTTGACGTGCTATTCCCCATCGACCTCGACCGACCGGTCGAGGGCCTACGAGCCGGGGAAACGACACTGCAGGAGCTCCTGGAAGCGGTTAAGGTCGGTTTGCCCTACAACTTCCGCTATGGGAAGCATGACGGCTTCAAGAGTCGATATGTGACTGTCCCCTCGGAGTCAATGACCGCTGACCAGGTCTTCCAACTGATCTCCGCGGAGATACCGGACCAGTGGCAGATCACCGCTCTCATGGGATACGTGATCATGTATGACGACAGTCCTCGAACTTACAAGAGCGCCTGGCGGTACTACCGCGGTGGTCAGCGCATCGAGGACGTACCCGAGGCGGATCCAGCGGGTTTCGTAGAAACCGACCCGCCCATGGTCGGCGAGTGAGCTGACGAGGCATCTCTCCCTCGCGGAAGCACCCAAGTGCTACCAGGTCGTGAGGGTGACACGACGACGGCCGCACCCAGGGTGGCAGACTGGCGGAATGATTAGGGAGCCAGCCGAAACGGTCGTGTCCGAAGCCGGTGCCGTTGAGATCCCCTTGGGCGTACTCGCCGAGGCCGGCTTGGATCCGGGAACCGCCGTCGTTGTGTACAGCGACGGTGACGGACGAGTTGTAATCCGCCGTCAGAGCGACGCCCTCGACGACATCCTGGAGCACGGAACCCTGTAGCCCAATAACGGAGAAGCGGTGACACCGTCGGCTGGCGACCCAAACCAGGTGACGTCCGCCGTCCAGCCAGCCAACGGAGGCTGCCAGGACCCCGCACTTGAGCCTTGGGGAAAGTGAGCGTTTGTCAGTGCCCGCGCGTAGCGTGAGCCCTGTCCGGCCCGAGAAGCAGGGAGCAGGGATGTTCGATCGCGACGTGAACTTTCCATGCGCTGTCGCCAGCTATGACGCCGAAGGTGTGGACGCGGCAGTCGACTGGTGCTACGAGCACATGGAGGACGGCGACAGACTCACTGTCTGGACCAGCCTCAGGTCCAACCTGAGGAACTGCTCCGAATTGGAACAGCTTGTGGCCCGGCACCCCAACGTCGAGCACGTTACCGGCCGGGGCGGTGGGTCCGTCCGTGGAAACGGTCCAGTACTCATGGCCTGGCCAGACATGACGGACATCGGCAAATTGGTTCAGCACGGTGGCAGCCGCATTCGCGCGCTTTGCGTGATCACGTGGAACGAAGACGAGATCCGGCCGTGGGTGACAGCCGTCAGGCCATCAATCCTTGGCGACGGTTCGGCGTGGGAAGACTTGACGCCGGCACTCGACCCGATCGTCGTCGAAGCGCTGAAGAGCCTAACGCTGACCGTCAACCACAACAACACGATCTCTGCCGGCCGCGATAAGGACGTGGTCGTGAGCAGTCTTCTGGCTCTGCACGACGCCGGCATCCGGATGGACGGTGAAGCCATGCAGGGGTGGGCTCTCGCGCATGGGTGGTCGGGCGAGAACCCAGAGCGTCTCGCCAAGTACGTGAGGGACATCAACGCGGGGAAGCGTCCGCGATGCCGCCACATTCTCCGTCCCGACTACATTGACGACCTTCGGCGTCGCGCCACGGGCAACGCGTAGGCACGGGGGTCGCCCCGCCCTGGCGCCAGGGCTACCCCCCTGCCTGGGAGCCATCTGGGAGCCAACCCGCTCCCCGAACCCCTTCCAGGCCACCCGACACCAACCGATCCCACCCATCTGACCTGCGGAAATGCCGTCGCTGCTGGCAGTCTCCCCAACCGAACCTCATTCGGGACGAAGAGGTCGTGGGTTCAAATCCCGCCACCCCGACGCCGTAGTACCAGGTCAGGGGCCTGATCCAGTTAGTGGATCAGGCCCCTGAGTGGTTTCCGCAGACGAGCCCGGAGTCGGACCGTAATCGTTGGTGCCTCCTGTTGGACTACCTCTCGCTGCCCCGCTGCTACGGTCGCGTGTATGACGCTCTCGGTCTGCACGAGTCAGGCTGTTGACCTACGCGAACAGCCGGTTGACGAGGTTCTGGATCGCGTCGCGCGGTCTCTGCAGGTGCGATTCCTCCCGGGTACGGTGGTACGCAAGCGCCGGTCCGTGGGAGCCCGGACAGACCGCGAGACCTGGGTCCGCATCGAGCGACGCCTGCTCGGCAAGATCACCGATCAAGGATGGAACGGCGCGGAATGCGCCGCCCGCTTGGATGGCGTCGCCCAGCCGACATGGCGGGGGTGCGTCGTCTGGCGGGACACGAACGAACCGGTCATGTGGCGAGCCGACGAAACCGACCTCCTGCCGGCCGCGCCCGTCGGAAACGCCATTCTGAGCGAGGCCCCGGAACTCCCGGACGAGTGGTGGGATGGGTTGAACGCCTCTCTGGACGCGCTGGCAGCGCACCAGACGAGGCGAGTCGCCACCCCTGACACCGAGACCATCACCCAGGCGTCGGTCACCGAGTCCATCCGAGCTGTCTTCTCCGGCGACTTCGATACGACCGTCCAGCGTTGGGTGCCGGCCCACGCCGACCTGAACTGGGCCAACGTGACGGCGCCGGTGTTCAGTCTCTTCGACTGGGAGGACTGGGGGAACGCCCCACAGGGGCTGGATTCCGCCTCCCTGTGGAGGAGCTCGCTCGCCGTCCCGTCTCTGGCCGATCGTGTACGGCAGGAGCGTCGGCGGGACTTCGAGAGCCGGGACGGCAAGCTGATGACGCTGTTCGTCTGCTCCAAGATCCTGGGGCCGTACGCGCACCCGGAGGATCCCCGGTTGGAGCCCGCGCGGCGCATGGCCGGGCAGGTCATCGAGGAGCTTCAGGAGGACTGATCACCCGAGCGGTCGCGGAGGAGCCTTCGGTATTCCTGCACGGTCCGCTCCTCCACCTGGCCCGCCAGCGCTCCAACAAGTTCCCCCAGGTGGTTCGGTTCGTCGGTGCCCACGGCGATGGAGCCGACCCGCGGGAGGTGATAAGCGGTTCTGAACGCTGCCTGCACGCGGGAGAGCCGGCCGCCGTCCTGAAGGATGAGTGTGTCGGGAGTCGTGCTCGCCGTAGGCTCTGATCGCTCGGCTTGTGGCGTCGGGTGGAGGAGGGGGCAGGGTGGATCATCTCTTCACGGTTTCGGGGGCGACCGCGATGCCGGTCTCACCGACCGGGCTGGCCGCGGAGGGGTTGCTCGAGCGGCGGCACCTTCAGGAGTGGGTGATCGGCAATCCGCAGATCCTGGGCGAGTCGGTGCTGGTGATCACCGCGGAGTTCGACCGGTGGGCCGACACGGACGGGATACCGGCGCGGGACCGGCTGGACGTGCTGGGGCTGGATGCCACGGGCCGCCTCGTGGTGGTCGAGCTGAAGCGGGGGACCGCCGACCGGGACGTCCACCTTCAGGCGATCACGTACGCCGCGCTGGTGTCCCGCTTCGACCTCGGCACCCTGGCCCAGGCACACCGTGACTTCCTCGCCGGCCGAGGGCAGGACGTCGGCCTGGAGGCGTGCAGGCAGCGACTCCTCGACCACGTCGACGGGGAGTGGAGCCCGGAACTGCTTCAGCGCCCCCGGCAGGTCATCATCGCCGCCGGCTTCCCCAAGCAGGTGACCCACACCGTCGTGTGGCTGTCGGAGATGAACCTGGACATCGACCTCGTCCAGGTCGGCCTGTGGAAAGTTGAAGGGCACCTGGTCGCCGGCTTCACCAAGGTCTACCCGACGCCGGAGGTCGAGGAGTTCACCCTCGCGCCGGCCCGGGACGAGGCGAAAGCCGCCGCCAAGAAGCTGGAGGAGCGCTCGCGGGCCCGCAATGCGGTCCACATACTCGTCGAGACGCCGGGCTGCTGCCGGACGGAACCAGGCTGCGGCTGACGCCACGGCACGGCACGACCGAGTCCATCCGCGAGGCGATCGTCGACTGGGTGGGCGAGGATCCCAGCCGCGCGACAGCGACCTGGAGCAACAACACCGCCAAGCCCCTGATCTGGGACGGCGACGGCACGTCGTACTCGGCGAGCGGACTGGCCGAGCACGTGTTCACCGCCGTCACCGGCAGGAAGGCCGACGGTATCCAGGGCACGACCTGGTGGGACGTCGACACAGGCCACGTCCCGGACAGCGTCGACCCGGACGAGTGGGCGACACTGGCGGGGACCGATCTCGCGTCCCTGGCCAGGCGGCTGCGCGGCGCGGGAAAGGACTGGACGAGCCTGCACACGCTGCTGAGAGCCGTTCCTCCCGGACGCTGGACCACGTACGGCGACGTGGCCACCGTCATCGGCAGCCACGCCCAACCCGTCGGCACCCACCTGGCCACCTGCGACCGGTGCCCCAGTCCCTGGCGGGTCCTCAACGCCGCTGGACGTGTCAGCTCCAACTTCCGCTGGGCCGACCCGACGCGTACGGACACCCCGGCGGACATCCTGGCCGCCGAGGGAGTCCGCTTCGACGGAGACACCGCCGCACGGGAAGCGCGTCTGTCGCTGGACGAACTCCAGCGTCTCCTCGACGGCTGACGTCTGCCGATGGCGTCGCCCGGTCGACATGGCGCCGGTGCGTGGTCCGGCGCCGGCGCGATGCGCTCCGAGAACAGTGCTTGAGGTATTGACGCTGTTCTCCGGTTCTCTCATCATCCAGCTTGCTCGACTCTTCGACCCTTGTTCGATATAGCGAACACGCCGGGATCGCCGGCTCATGGATGACGAGGTTCCCATGCACTTAGGAAAGTTCAGCCGCGGGCGTCTGCCCGCGGTGTTCGCCGCCGTGATCGCGGCCCTGGCCTCCTTGGCGGCGCTGCTCGTCGCCGGCCCGGCTCAGGCGGCCACCAGTGGCACCGTGCGCGGCGTCGGTTCCGGCCGGTGTCCCGACGTGCCGGACGCCGGCCAGGCCGACGGCACGAATTCGTCGGTCCGGGACTGCCACGGCGGAGCCAACCAGCCGCCCTCCGGCGCGGACAGGTCGGCTTGTGCGCTTCCCTCGGCCTACCGGTGGACGTCGACCGGTGCGCTGGCGCAGCCGGCGTACGGGTGGACCTCGCTGAAGGACTTCACCACCGTGACGTACAACGGCAAGCACCTGGTGTACGGCTCGAACGTGTCGGGCGGGACGTCGTACGGCTCGATGGCGTTCCGTCCCTTCACCAACTGGCCGGACATGGCTACGGCCGGGCAGACCGGGATGAGCCAGTCCGCGGTGGCGCCCACGCTGTTCTACTTCGCGCCCAAGAAGATCTGGGTGCTGGCCTCCCAGTGGGGTGCCTCGCCCTTCATCTACCGCACGTCGAGCGACCCCACCGACCCCGACGGCTGGTCCGCCCCGCAGCCGCTGTTCACCGGCGGCATCCCCGACAGCGCCCCGCTCGACCAGACCCTGATCGCCGACGAGAAGAACATGTACCTGTTCTTCGCCGGTGACAACGGCAAGATCTACCGGGCGAGCATGCCGATCGGGAACTTCCTGGGGGCGAACGGGCGCTACTTCCGCTCCTTCACCGCCTCCAGCCTGAGCGGGTCCTGGACCCCGCAGGCCGCCACCGAGAGCAACCCCTTCGCGGGCAAGGCCAACAGCGGCGCCGGCTGGACCAACGACATCAGCCCGCTGACCCGCGCCGACCCATGTGCTCGCCGTCGCTAGGCGGGTGTGGTCCGCCGACACCTTGAGTCACCGCCTTCCGCAGCCCCAGCCGTGCGTCGGCTGGGGCTGCCGTGCGCTTGGCGCCATGGTGGCGTCAGGTAGTGCCAGATGGTGTCACCGTGGCGCCGCGTTGTGGCGGCGCGCCACCCCATAGGGCGGATTGGCGTCGATGCCGAGATTTCTCGGAGCATTCCGCAACGGGGCTGACCTGGGGATATCCGGAGGACCCGGCATGCGTGGCACCCCTCGTGGTGCCACGGGGTTGCCCATGGCACCACGATGGTGCCATGATGGCGTCATGGACCTCACGCCCTACGTCGAAACCCTTCGCCGCGAACTCGCGGTGGCCGCCGAAGCCGGCGGGGAGAATGCCCGGGAGTTGGCCGAGCGGCTGACCGCTCCGCTGGAGTCGGCGGCTCGGCTGACCATGCTGAACGTGCTGTCCGCCGCCATGGACGAAGTCACCCGGGAGCTCGCCCCGGGGTCGGTGGACGTGCGGCTGCGCGGGCTCGACCCGGAATTCGTGGTGGCGCTGCCGGCCGTCGACGCCGGGGGCCCCGCGGAGGCGGCGGCCGTGCCCGTCGAGACCTTCAAGGCGCCGGCCGAAGGGGACGAGGGCGGGACCGCCCGCGTCAATCTGCGGCTGCCCGCCCAGCTCAAGGCGCGGGCCGAGGAGGCCGCGAGCCGCGAGGGGCTGTCGGTCAACGCCTGGCTGGTGCGGGCCGTGTCGGCCGCGGTGGACGGTGGCGCACGGCCGCGTACGCCGGAGAAGACCCAGACCGTCGGGCAGCGCTTCACGGGCTGGGTGCGCTAACCGGGCCCCACCCGCTCCCCTTCACCTCGCTCCACTTCACCTCACTTCACTCACACCACGTCCCACCTGCGGGGACGTTCCCAAGACCCACGAGGACGGGACAGCCATGCCTTCTTTCGACACTCCCGAACCGATCTCGGTCACCGCGCGGGTGGACGCCGGGTCCATCCAGTTCACCGCGAGCGACCGCCCCGACACCGTGGTGGAGGTGCGGCCCCGCAACCCGAAGAAGGACCTGGACGTACGGACGGCCGACCAGACCGAGGTCTCCTGCGCGAGTGGCACGCTGACCATCCGGACGCCCAAGTCCAACCTGTTCGGCCGCACCGGCGTCGTGGACGTGACGGTCGAGCTGCCCGCCGGCTCCCGCGTCGACATGACCGGGGCCTGGACCCAGGTGCTCGGCGAGGGCCGGCTCGGTGAGGTGCGGGTGAAGACCTCGTCCGGCGATGTCCGCCTGGACGCGACCGGCCCGCTGGAGCTGACCGCCTCGCACGGCTCGATCACCGTGGACCGGGTCGAGGGGCGGGCCGAGATCAGCACCAGCACCGGCAGTCTGCGGGTCGGCCTCCTCGACGGCCCGGCCGTGCTGAAGAACTCGCACGGCGGCACGACCGTCGACGTCGCGACCGGCGCACTGCGGGTGAGCAACGCCAACGGCGACATCGAGGTGCGGCGCGCGGAGGACTCGGTCACCGCCACCACCGCCCACGGCACCGTGCGCGTGGGGGACGTGGCCCGCGGCAGCGTCCAGCTGGAGACCTCCTACGGCGCCATCGACCTCGGCATCCGCGAGGGCACGGCCGCCTGGCTCGACGTCAGCTCCGGCGCCGGGCAGGTGCGCAACACGCTCACCGCCTCCGGCGCCCCGGACACGGCCGAGGACACCGTCCAGGTCCGCGCCCGCACCCGCTACGGCAACATCGACATCCGCCGCGCCCGGAGCTGAGCACCGGGCCACGGGCCCGCCGGCCTCCCCGCTCGCCGCCGCCACACCTCCGCTTCCCCCTTACTTACCCGACTCGAACGGGAGGGCTCCACCGCCATGCCTGTCATGCCCACGTCCAATCCCACGTCCCACACCGGGCGGTCCGCCGCCGCCATCTCCGCCACCGGGCTGCGCAAGTCCTACGGCGACAAGACCGTCCTGGACGGCATCGATCTGCACATCCCCGCCGGCTCCGTGTTCGCGCTGCTCGGGCCGAACGGCGCCGGCAAGACCACCACCGTGAAGATCCTCTCCACGCTCGTCACCGCCGACGCCGGGCAGGCCACGGTCGCGGGCCACGATCTCGCCGCCGAAGCACAGGCCGTGCGCGCCGCGATCGGGGTCACCGGGCAGTTCTCCGCCGTCGACGGCCTGATCACCGGCGAGGAGAACATGCTCCTCATGGCCGACCTGCACCACCTGCCCAAGCGCGAGGGGCGGCGGGTGGCCACCGAGCTGCTGGAGCGGTTCGGACTGGCCGAGGCCGCCAAGAAGCCCGCCCAGAGCTACTCCGGCGGCATGAAGCGCCGCCTGGACATCGCCATGACCCTCGTCGGCGCCCCGCGGATCATCTTCCTCGACGAGCCGACCACCGGCCTCGACCCGCGCTCCCGGCACACCATGTGGCAGATCGTCCGCGAGCTGGTCGCGGACGGCGTCACCGTCTTCCTCACCACGCAGTACCTGGAGGAGGCCGACCAGCTCGCCGACCGCATCGCCGTGCTCAACGGCGGGAAGATCGCCGCCGAGGGCACCGCCGACCAGCTCAAGCGCCTGGTCCCCGGCGGCCATGTACGGCTCCGCTTCTCCGACCCGTCCGCGTACCGGTCCGCCGCCTCCGCGCTGCGCGAGGCCACACCGGACGACGAGGCCCTGGCGCTGCGCATCCCCAGCGACGGCAGCCAGCGCGAACTGCGCTCCCTGCTCGACTGGCTGGAGGCCGCCGGGGTCGAGGCGGACGAGCTGACCGTGCACACCCCCGACCTCGACGACGTGTTCTTCGCCCTCACCGCCGGCGCCGAGAAGCCGGCCCTGTCCACGGAGGATGTCCGATGAGCTCCCTGTCCCTCGCCGTGCGCGACTCCTCGACGATGCTGCGCCGCAATCTGCTGCACGCCCGCCGCTACCCGTCGCTGACGCTGAACCTGCTGCTCTCGCCGGTCGTCCTGCTGCTGCTCTTCGTCTACATCTTCGGTGACGTGATGAGCGCGGGCATCGGCGACGGCGGGACGGGCCGGTCCGCGTACCTCGCCTATCTCGTCCCGGGCATCCTGCTGATGACCATCGGCGGCACCACGATCGGCAGCGCCGTGTCCGTGGCCACCGACATGACCGAGGGCATCATCGCCCGCTTCCGCACGATGGCGATCCACCGCGGGTCGGTGCTCGTCGGGCATGTCGTCGGCAGCGTGCTCCAGTGCGTGATGAGCGTGGTGCTCGTGGGGGCCGTCGCGGTGGCCATCGGATTCCGGGCCACGGACGCCACCGCCCTGGACTGGCTCCTGGCCGTCGGCCTGCTGACGCTCGTCTCCGTGGCGCTCACCTGGATCGCGGTCGGCATGGGCCTGTCCAGCCCGAACGCCGAGGCGGCCAGCAACAACGCCCTGCCGCTGATGGTGCTGCCGCTGCTGTCCAGCGCGTTCGTGCCGGTCGACGCGATGCCGGGCTGGTTCCAGCCGATCGCCGAGTACCAGCCGTTCACGCCGGCCATCGAGACCCTGCGCGGACTGCTGCTCGGCACCGAGATCGGCAACAACGGGTGGCTGGCCGTCGCCTGGTGCGTCGGACTGGCGGTGCTCGGCTACGTCTGGTCCACCTCGCTCTTCACCCGCGAACCGAAGTAGCGGCCACCCCGCTGACGCGTCCCGCTCCGGGGCGGTGTACGTCCGGCACCACGCCGGCGCACACCGCCCCGGAGCCGTTGCGCGCGGCCCCGGGTGACCGTGCCGACTCGCCGTCAAGGAGCCGTACACGCGCGTCAGGGATGTGTCAGGGGTCCCCGTTCCGGCTTGCCCGGGGTGCGCGGGACGGCTTCGATGGACGACGTGAACAGCGCCCGGCTCCTCCCCGGCCGGCCGCCGGGTCCCGCTCGCGGGCCGAGTCCGCTCGGCCGTCGAGTCCCGCCCGGCCGCCGCGCCATGAGCCGGCGCTGACCGGAAGCGCCCGCACCGGGCGGACGCCGTGTCCCGTCGGCGCGGCGCGTCCGCCGGTGTCGCGTCCCGCCGACGCCGGCTTCCGTGGCCCGAGGGGCGCCGAGCGGCTCCGGCGCCCCTCGGCCTCCCCTCGGCCTCTTCTCGCGGTGCCCGTCAGGCGGTCTTGGTGCCCGTCATGACGATGGTCACCGTCTCGGTCCCGCCGTCGTCGTAGACGCGCTTCGTCAGACCGCAGGCGGAGAAACCGGTCGACGAGGTGAGGACGCCGTCCAGCTCGACGTAGGCCGTTCCGGTGCGCGTGCCCGGCAGCGGGTGGGTGAACTCGTAGTGGAGTGTGCCGCCGTAGCCGCTGTGCCACTCGCCGGTGCCGATGAACACCGGCTTGCCGTCGGGGCCGGGGTGCGCCTCCAGCCGCAGGGTGTGGTCGGCGTAGAAGAAGAGGGTGCCCGTCGAGGCCGGGTGGTCGGACTCCTGGGTCGTCACCGACCAGGTGCCCACCGGGGAGGGAACGGTGGTGGCCGTCGCGGCCGGGGTGGCCGTCCCGGGTGTCGTGGCCGTCACGGACTCCGTCGCCGGCGCGGACTTCGCCGTCGTCGCGGTCGGGGCGGCGGTCAGGGCCAGCGCGGGCTGCGGTGCGGCCACGGCCAGCGTCAGGAACCCGGCGGCCAGGGCCACGCCCACGGCGCGGCGCGCGGTCGGTCCGCCGATGGTGGTGGTGCTCTGCTTCTTGCGCATTGCGTACGTCCTTCCGGATCGTTTTCCGTTACACCACGCGGAAATTCGCCATCATCGCCATGTCCTCGTGTTCGAGGTTGTGGCAGTGGAGCATGTAGCGCCCCCGGTATCCGTCGAACCGCGCGAGGATCTCCACGACCTCGTACGGGCGCAGGTCGACCGTGTCCTTCCAGCCGCGGTCGCCCGCGTCGGGGGCTCCGCCGGCTCGTGACAGCACCTGGAAGTGCGCCAGGTGCAGATGGACGGGGTGGTGGAAGTCGCTGGTCAGCCGCCATCGTTCGACGGTGCCCAGGCGGGGTGTCGCCCAGGTGCGCGCCGGGTCGAAGGGATGGCCGTTGACGGTCCACATGTCGTCCGAGCCGAGCCGGAAGTCGAAGTGCCGGGTGGTCACGGCCTGTTCCGCGCGCAGCGTCTCGGGCCGTGACAGGCGGGTGGGGATCCTGCTGTCGTCGCGGCCACGCCCCCGGCTGGTGACGTGGAACCGCATCACGTCGCGCATCGCCCCGTCCGCCAGGGTGTTGACGAGCGTGACGGTGGTGTCCGGCGCGCAGCCGGAGAGGTCGACGACGACGTCGTAGCGCTCGGCCGGGGCCATGGTGAGCGAGTGGAGGGTCTGCGGGCGGGCCAGCAGACCCTGGTCGCTGCCGACCTGGACGAAGGGCAGGCGGCGGCCGTCGGAGGTGGTGAGCGCCAGCCGGTAGCGGCGCGCGTTGGCCGCGTTCAGCAGCCGCAGCCGGTAGCGGGCCGCGCTCACTTCCAGGTACGGCCAGGGGCGGCCGTTGACCAGTTGTACGTCGCCGAGCACGCCGTCCATGTAGCCGGACCGGACGCCGGGGGTGCGGGTGAGGGTGGGGTCGAGCGACGGGTAGCGGAAGGCGCCGTCGGCGTCGAAGGAGCGGTCGCAGAGCAGCAGCGGGATGTCGCGGTCGCCCTTCGGCAGCGGCAGCGCGTCCTCCTCGTCGTCGTCCACGAGGAAGAACCCGGCGAGCCCGCGCCAGACCTGCGGGCCGCTGAAGTCCATGCGGTGGTCGTGGTACCAGAGGGTGGCGGCCCGCTGCTGGAGCGGGTACGTGTAGGTGCGCGTGCCGGTGGCGGATTCGCCCTCGGACATCGTGCCGCCGTGCGTGCCCGCCATCCCCCGCATGGGGTGCGCGGAGTCCGCGCGGTGCCCCGCCGGGTGCAGCAGGTCGGTGGGGTAGCCGTCGGAGCCGGGCGGGGTGACACCGCCGTGCAGATGGGTCGCGGTCGGCGTGGGGAGGGTGTTGGTCATCCGGAGCCGGACGGGGCGGCCGGAGCGGGCGCGGAAGGTCGGGCCGGGGAAGGTGCCGTCGTACGACCAGATCTCGGTGCGGGTGCCGGGCAGGATCTCCACGGAGGCGCGCCGCTGGGTCACCTCGTACACGTCCGTGCCGTGCGTGCCGTGCGTGCCGTGCGTGGGCTCCGCCACGGCGGGCACGGTCAGCGGCAGGGTGAACGGGCGGGGCAGTTCCACCTCCGGGTCGCTGGCGAGCAGGACACCGGTCGAGGGGCGGTCCGTGCCGCAACCGGCCAGCCCGCCGAGCGCAACCGCGCCGGCGCCGCCAGCCGCAGGAAGCCGCGGCGGGAGGGGGCGGATGCGGGTACGGGGGCGGTCATCGGTGCAGCGCCTTGAGCGTCCGGACGGGCAGGGTGAGGGTGAACGCCCAGACCGTCATCGTGCACGCGCCGCCGAACAGGGCGACACCGAGCGGGATGTGCAGCAGCAGGTCGCGTGAGTACCCGGCGATCTGCTGGACGACGATCAGCACGAGGAGGACGGCGCCGAGGACCGTGGGCCAGACCCGGTTCGCGCGCACCCTCCAGGCGACGGTGGCGGCGACCGTCTCGGCCACGAGCATCATCGTGAGAACGTGCGCGTTGACGTCGTGGGCGGTGAGCAGCCCCACGTCGCCGTTGACGAACAGCCCGGCCAGCGCGGCCTGCACGAGGGTGTTGACGGTGAACAGCACGGAGACGACCCGGTAGGCGATCACCGGCCGGTGCGCCCAGCGGGCCGGTGGCCGGTCGTCGGCCGGACCGGGACGCCGTACGTCCCCGGGGCCGGATCCGCCCGAGTCGGAGGTGGGGGGCACGGCTTGGGCCGCGGCTTCTGAGGAGGATCGCTGCATCACGGATTCCGGTGCGGTACGGGCGAGGGGTGGGGGGAGAGAAGCACGCCAGGGCACGCGGGCCGAGAGCGCCGTACGGGCCCGCACGGCGCGTGAGCGGCGCGGGCGTAGGGGCGCGCACGGCGCGCAGCCGGTCCCCGTTATGCGAGCGCGCGCGGCGCGTATGCACGGGAGTGGCACGCGGCCGCGCGCGGCGCGAAAACGTCACGGGCGTACGGGCGTACGGGCGTACGGGCGTACGGGCGTACGGGCGTGAACGGCGCGCAAGCCGGAGTGGCGCGCCGGTGTCAGTGCCCGCGGACGCGGGACAGGTTCAGCGGGTAGTTGAGGCCGCCGGTCACGGGCAGGGTCGCCCCGTTGATCCACTCGGACTCGGGGCGGGCCAGCAGGGACACGGCATTGGCGATGTCCTGCGGGGTGCCGAGCCGTCCGGCCGGCGTCGCGTTGGCCAGCGCGTCGCGCGCCGGCTGCGGGACCACGGAGGAGGCGTCCGTGAGGACAAAGCCCAGGGCCAGGCCGTTGACGGTGACGCCACCGGCGCCGAACTCGTCGGCCGCGTAGCGCACATAGCCCTCCAGCGCGGCCTTCGTCACGCCGTGCGCGGCGAGACCGGGCGCGGTCGGACCCCAGGACGAGCCGCTGGAGATGACGACAAGCCGCCCGTACCCCCGCTCGCACATCGCGGGCACGAAGGCGGTGGTGAGCCGGTGCAGCAGGACGACGTCGTTGCGGACCTTGTCGCCGAGCGCGGTCGGGTCCATGTCGGACAGCGGCACGCGCGGGTACGAGGCGCACGCGTTGTTGACGACGATGTCGAGGTGGTCCACCCGCTCCCGCACGGCGGTGACCAGTTCCTCGGCGCCGTCGGCCGCGTCCAGGTCCGCCCGGAGTAACGTGGCCTTTACACCTTTTTCCTCACACGTGGCCGCCACGGCCTCTGCCTCGGCCAGCGAACTTCGGTACGTGAGCACGACGTCGGCCCCGAGCCCGGCGAGAGTGGTGGCCGTCGCGGCCCCGATCCCCCGGCTGCCGCCTGTCACCAGCGCGATCCTGCCCTCCAGCGGGCCGGATGCGGAGACGCTACGAGTCATCGGCAAGGCACCTTCCTTCGACTGCGTCGCTTCCTGGTAGTTAAACGACCAGGAAGATAATGGCAGCAGCTAGGGTAGACCCATGGGTGATCGCCAGCAAGCCGTCGATCGCGTCGACGTGATCATGAAGCAAGTCGCGCAGGTCTCCACGGCACCCGACCTGACGTCCAAGGAACTCTGCCAGCGGATTCAACGCGTCGCCCATCATCTGGAGACCCGGCTCCGCCGCGAACTGGCCGTCTTCGGCATCGAACCCTGGGAGATCGAGCTGCTCGCCTCCCTGCGCCGGGTCGGACCGCCGCACCAGGTGACCGCCGGTTCGCTGCAGGACATCATGCAGCTGACCACCGGCGCGGTCACCAAGCGCGTGGCCGCCCTGGAGAAGAAGGGGTGGGTGCGCCGGGAGGTCGACGCCGGTGACCGCCGCCAGGTGCTGGTCTGCCTCACGGACGAGGGGGAGCAGCGGGCGCTCGAAGTCTTCGGCACCAAGACGGAGACGGAGGCGCGGGTGCTGTCCGCCCTCGACCTCGCCACCCAGCAGCGGCTCAACGACGATCTGCGCACGCTCCTGATCGACCTGGAGGGAGCGGTACCCAACTGACCGCTCCCCCGCGCCTCGGCCTCGGTCCCGTCAGTCCTTGATCTCGCAGATGGGGGCGCCGGAGGTGAGGGAGGCGCCGACTTCGGCGGTCAGGCCCTTGATGGTGCCGGTCTTGTGGGCGTTGAGGGGCTGTTCCATCTTCATGGCTTCCAGGACGACGATCAGGTCGCCTTCCTTGACCTCCTGGCCCTCTGTCGCCGGAGGCGACGGGGCCGGACTTCTTCGCCGCGCGCCGCTTGGGCTTGGCCCCGGCCGCGAGGCCGGTGCGGGCCAGGCTCATGCCCAGCGACGAGGGGAGGGAGACTTCCAGGCGCTTGCCGCCGACCTCGACCACGACGGTCTCGCGGCCCGTG